>CBDDPN010000019.1:0-20941 GCA_965232315.1 Longimicrobiales bacterium
AACCGGCGCTGGCCGGTCTCCTCTGAAGAGATCGCCGGCAACCCCTTCTACCAGGGCGGTAGCTGATCAGCTTGCGGCAGGTATCGGTATCTGACATCGCCTCCCCGGCGCACCCAGGAGCGGCTGTGACCGTTCCGGGTGTGCCGGGGAGGCGAGTGTCTGCGCCCGCGGCTTCCCAGCCGCGGATGGGGACGCCAGGAAACGGCAGGTCGATGAGCGCGAGGGAGCGCTCGGCGGTTCCCCGGCCTCGATGGGCGCCCGCATGTCGATGCGGGTTGGCGGAAACCTAGGGAAAGCGTAGCCGCACGAACGGTTCCGCGGGTACGTCCGTCGGCGGGACACTGGGCACGCCTTCGCTGCCCTCGAGGATGTTGACCACCGCCCAGGCGATCGCGGACGCCGCGACCGCCACTACCCCACCCGCCAGCAGCCCGGTACGCGTGCGGTCGACTTCGCGTACGTCGATGCTCAGTACGTCGTCCGGATCCACGACCAGCCTCTGGCGCAGGCCCGGGTCGATGCCAGTTCCCGCGTTCGCAAGCGCGGTGGACAGCAGGACTTCGGGTTGCCACTGGAGGAGTTCTCCGGTGACCTCGACGGTGCGCCTGCCGGTGAGATCCTCAAGCCTTTGAGCGCCTTCCTCCGAAAGGCGCAGGCGCACGTCGCTGCCAGTCGGGGCCGTTCCAAGCGAGACCGGCACCCATCGGGCACAGCCGGTCACCGCCAGGAGAAGGACCATGATCAGGCCTGCGCGTGTCATGTTCACCTCCCGGTTGAGAGTCGAGGGTATTTCGAGCGGGCCCGCGTGCGGGGCGAATCCCTTCCGCACGCGGAACCATACAAGCCGGCTGTCTCGCCGCCCAGCGGACAACTAGGGGATTCGAATGCGCACGAAAGGCTCGCTGGGTCCGGGGGATGGGGGATCGGTCGGTGCCGCGGTACCGCCCCCGGACAGCTGCGATACGATCCAGACGATCGCCGCACCCCCCGCCACCGCAACACTCCCGATGAACAGGCCGGTCCGGGTGCGGTCCAGTTCCTGGATGTCCACTCCGACGATGTTCTCTTCATCCACCACGAAGCGCTGGCGCAGGTTGCTGCTGCTCGCGCCGGCGCCGGCGGTCTGCAGCGCGGCCGAAACCATCACTTCGCTGCCCCACTGAAGCAATTGCCCCGATACTTCGGATTGGCGGTTGCCCGTCAATTCCTCCAACTGTGCCGCGCCGTCGTCCGACAGCCGCAGGCGGACGTCCGTCCCCACCGGCACTTCGCCGACGCGGGCCGGAATCCATCGGGCGCAACCGGAACACATGATCAGAAGCGCCATCATCAAACTCGCACGTACCATGTTCGACTCCTGTCCACGTCCATGAATGCTTCATTCGAGGGGCGTCCGGCCTTGAGCGCAGGAACCGGGCGCCCGCCCAAGTTATTCCGGCATCGGAATTCCGGGCAACCGCATCTCCGGCAATCCGGCCGCGGTGGCAATCCGGTTACGGCCTGTTTCCCGGTGAGTGACGCCTTGCGGGCCACTCACCCGGGAAGCACCGATTGGCAAGCGCGACCGCGTCCCAATGAAGCACGACGCTCAGTACACGTCCAGGTCCGCAGCCGACACCACACGTCCGGTGTAGCCTGCCTCGCGCACCTCGCGGATGAGGTCCTCGTCGGTGGCGGAGCGGTAGAGCTGGTGGTACAGGACCAGCAGTCCGGGCCGGGCCTCCCGCGCCAGCGCCGCCACTTCGGCGGTCGAGGTGTGCGCCGCCGCGTGGTAGGTCTGGTTCTGGTGCCGGTCGAAGAAGTCTCGCGAGTAGACCTCGTGCACGAGCACGTCGCAACCGTTGCAGGCCTCTGCCAACGACGGGCTCGGACGGGCATCTCCGGAGATGACGATGGTGCGGTCCGGGGTCACGAAGCGGTAGCCGAAGGCGATGGGCCAGGTGGTATGGTCGACGGGAATGGCGTCCACGCGGACGGTGCCGTCGTCGTAGATCGTTCCCGCCTCGATCTCCCGGGTCACGGCGCGGTAGTTGTGGGCGGTGCGCCCCTCCAGGCCGAAGAGGCGCATGTGGATGTCCTCCACCCAAGCCTCCTCGATGTTCGTGGTCATGCGCAGCGTCCCGGGCGGTCCGTAGACCTCCACGGGCACCCCGCGCCCGTTCTGCCAGGGGGTGAACATGAGGTCCGGAAGCCCGACCGTGTGGTCGGTGTGCAGGTGCGTGATGAAGACGCGCTTCAGGTTGGACGCCGCCAGGGCGGGGATGCCGTTTCTGGCCGCGGCGACCGCTCTGCGCACGACGCCCGCTCCCGCGTCCACCAGGTAGGATTCCTCCCCGACCACCACCGCGAGCGAAGGACCGAACCGGTCTGGGTCGGCAATGGGGGTTCCGGTGCCGAGGATCACGAGCTGGGTGACCGGCTCCTGAGCCCCCAGGTGGATGGGGATCTGAACGAACGCCAGCGCCAGCGCGGCCATCAGGATGTGGCTGGCCGCAGGTGGGTGGAGACAGCGGTTCATCGGATCACGCCTGGTCTTGAGTGGACGGTGGGTACGGGCGTCGTGCCCGGCGACTCGCGCGGACCATGACGGTAGCCCGTGGCCCGGCGCGGGAACAGCGGATGACCGGATGACCCTGGGCCACGCGTCACTTGAGATGGATCGCGCAACCCGCGCTCCCGCCGCCACTGTCGCACGAAGCTGCCCCCAGCGGCCCTCGGCCTCCGGCGATTCCCTCTGGCGCTCGGCCGCCGCGATCATCGATCTTTCAGCATGCCCGAACTTCCCGAGGTCCGCCTGTACATGCACGCGCTCGACGCCCGCATCACGGGGCAGCCTGTGGAGCGCGTCCGCCTTCGTTCGCCGTCGCTTCTCAGGACCTTCGATCCCCCGGTCTCGGCACTCGCGGGGAAGCGGGTTCGGGCGATCGGGCGAATGGGGAAGCGCATCGTGCTGCATCTGGACGATGACCTCCACGCCGTGATCCATCTCATGATCTCGGGCCGTTTCCAGTGGCGCACTGCGGGGGCGGCTCTTCCCGGGAAGCGCGCGGCGGGAGCTCTGGACTTCCCCAACGGAACGCTCCTCCTCACCGAGGCGGGGACGAAGAAGCGGATGTCGATGTGGGTGGTCCGGGGTGACGAGGCGCTTCGTCGACTCGACCCCGGCGGAGTCGAACCTCTGGAGGTCGACTTCGACGGCTTTCGGGCGGCGCTGGTCCGCGAGAATCGCACGCTCAAACGCGCCCTCACCGATCCGCGGATTCTCAGCGGTATCGGCAATGCCCACTCGGACGAGATTCTGCTTGCGGCGCGACTCTCGCCCGCGAGACTCACGCGCCAGCTGTCGACTGCGGAACTCCGGCGCCTGTACGAGGCCACGGTCACCTCGCTGCGGGCGTGGACCGAACGGTTGCGTGCGGAAGCGGGCGACAGGTTCCCGCGGAAGGTCACTGCCTTCCATCCTGCGATGGGCGCGCACGGGAAGTTCGGGGAACCATGCCCCCAGTGCGGCACTCCGATTCAGCGCATCGTCTATGCCAGCCGCGAGACGAACTACTGCCCCAGCTGTCAGACGGGAGGCAGGCTTCTGGCCGACCGCGCGCTTTCCAGGCTGTTGCGTGAGGACTGGCCCCGCACGCTGGAGCAACTGGAGGCGCTGCGGGCACCGGACGAGGCATGAGGTCGGGCGCGAGCATGGTGATGGGAGACTCCGCGGCGTGCTAGAGCGTATTCACTTCCCGAAGCAGGATGGGCGCGCGGATGTATTTCCGTTCAACATCCCGGCTCTTCAAGGGCTCGAAGCCCTCGAGGTTGCGGTGCCCGTTACGCTGTTGGTGGGGGAGAACGGCTCCGGCAAGTCCACGGTGCTCGAAGCGCTGGCGGCTGCCACAAGGCTTCCCACGGTCGGCAGCAGAAGCGCGGATCAGGATCCCACGCTCGCGCCTCAGCGCCGCCTGGGGAGGGCGATGAGGCTCGCCTGGAAGAAGCGCACCCACCGCGGCTTCTTCCTGCGCGCCGAAGATTTCTTCGGCTTCACCCGGCGCATGGCCCGATTGAGGAGGGAGCTGCAGGAGGAACTGGTCGATGTCGACGAGCGATTCCGGAGCCACTCCAGGCTGGCCCGGACACTCGCGCGCGGTCCCGCCGCAGGCTCCATCGCGGCAATCGAGCGCAAGTACGGGGCGGATCTGGACACGAACTCCCATGGAGAGAGCTTCCTCAAGCTCTTCCGGGAACGGTTCGTGCCCGGGGGCCTCTACCTTCTGGACGAGCCCGAGGCCGCGCTTTCTCCGCAGAGCCAGCTGGGCTTCATGGCGATGATGCGGGACATGGTCGACCAGGGTTCCCAGTTTCTTGTCGCGACCCACTCGCCGATTCTCATGGCCATCCCCCGGGCGAGGATATACGATTTCGACGGACGGCCGGTGCGCCAGGTGGACTTCGACGAGATCGAACCCGTAAACCTGACACGCGATTTCCTGAACGCTCCGGAGCGTTTCCTGCGCCATCTCTGGCGCTGACCCCCCACGGTTGGCCGACATCTTTCCCGGGGTCACGTCCCGGCGGGCACTACCTCCTGTCGGCCCGGCGCTGCGCCCGGGTCAGCGCTGGCGCGTACTTGGCTCCGATTCGCGCGGGTTGAGTTTTAGGCGCGTCTAACTTATAAATTAGGCGAGCCTACAACAGTTGTCTCGCTTCGCCGGTTCCTCCACGTGATCGATCCAGGGTTGGCGCTTCTCGTGTTCGCCGTGACGGCAGGTTCCTCGCTGATCCTGCTGTGGCCCGGCAAGGGACTCCTGGCGCGGACACTTGCCGCCGCCCGCATGACGGAGCGGGTTCGGATCGAGGATGCCCTCAAGCACCTCTTCAACTGCGAATACCTGGCCCTTCCGTCCACTCTCGAGAGCGTTGCCGGGGGACTGAGCGTTCGTCGCGGCCTCGCCGGCCGCCTCGTGACCCGGCTGTGTGAGCTGGGCCTTGCGGAGGCGCGAGGGAGCGCCGTTTCCCTCACGGATGCGGGCCGGTCCTATGCGCTTCGAGTGGTCCGGATGCACCGGCTGTGGGAGCGGTATCTCGCTGACCGCACCGGCGTCTCGCAGGCCGACTGGCACGCGCAGGCGGAGGTTCGCGAGCACCGCATGACGGATGCGGAAACGGAGGCGCTGGCGGCGCGCCTGGGCCATCCCCGCTTCGATCCTCACGGCGATCCCATTCCGACGGCCCAGGGTGAGGTGCCGCCCCGCACGGGTATCTCCCTGACCCAGCTGCGCCCCGGCACGGGCGCCCGCATCGTTCACCTGGAGGACGAGCCGCGAGAGATCTACGTGGAGCTGCTGGCGGAGGGACTCTCCCCCGGCATGGACGTGCAGGTCACCGAGATCTCTCCCGTGGGTGTCCGCTTCCTTGCACACGGGAAGGTGCGGCTGCTCGATCCGGTTGCCGCGGCGGGCGTCACGGTGGAGCCGGCCGAGGACATGATCGTGCCCTCCGAACCGCCCCGCACGCTGGCCGAACTTGAACTCGGCGAGACCGGCGTCGTGGATCGCATCGTGCCCGCCTGCCAGGGCCCGGCCCGGCGCCGCCTGCTGGATCTGGGCGTGGTTCCCGGCACCCCGGTGCGCGCGACCTTGCGCGGAGCGGGCGGCGATCCGACCGCCTACGAGATCCGGGGTGCGACCATCGCGCTGCGGCGGGAACAGGCGACCTGGGTCGAGGTCACACCCGCGCCGCCGGCCGGGTCCGCGTTCTCGGCCGATGAGATTCCGCGGGCCGCCAGCCCCGGGCTTGCGGGCGAACCGGTCATGGCTGCCCCAGGGCGCGGACATGCGAAAGAAGGAGTCGTACCGGTACCGGCGCCCGGAGTTGGGGGCCAGGAGGCCGTGCAGCGACGGAAGCGTGGAGCGGGGCTCTGATGATTACGTCCGCTCGGGAGCGCCGGGGTTGTGGCGCCGGCCATCAGCCTCGCCTGGTGCAGCTCGGGCTTCAGCCGGGCCGGTGGGACTATCTGGTGGCGCTGGCGGGCAACCCGAACACCGGGAAGAGCACCGTGTTCAACGCGCTCACGGGGCTCCGCCAGCACACCGGCAACTGGCCGGGGAAGACGGTCACGCGCTCGGAGGGCGCCTTCCTGCACGGTGAGCACCGGGTCAAGGTCGTCGACCTGCCCGGGACCTACTCCCTGCAGGCCGGGAGCACCGACGAAGAGGTCGCGCGCGACTTCATCCTCTTTGGACGGCCCGATGTCACCGTGGTGGTGGTGGACGCCACCCGTCTGGAGCGCAACCTCAACCTGGCCCTCCAGATTCTCGAGATCACGTCGCGGGTGGTGGTGTGTCTCAACCTGGTCGACGAAGCTCGCCGGCACGGCATCGCCACGGACGAGAAACGGCTGTCGCGCGAACTGGGCGTGCCGGTGGTCGCGACCATCGCCCGCCAGGGCGAGGGCATCGAGGAGCTCATGCGCGCGGTCCATGAGGTGGCGACAGGCGCCGCGGCGACGTCACCCTTCCGGGCGGCCTCGTACGCGCCCGAGGTGGAGAGCGCGGTCTCCGCCCTGGTCTCCGTGATCGAGGCCGCGTTCCCCGGACTGCCCAACGCGCGCTGGGTATCGCTCCGTCTCCTCAACGCGGATGAGCGCGTGCAGGAGGCCGTGCGCAGCGGGGACATCGGCGACGCGGGGCGGGAGGGCGAGGAGGTGACGCGCCCGTCAGCGGCAGCGGCGGGATCCGCGTACGAGCAGGTGCTGGAGAAGGCCTCCGAGTTGCGCTGGAAGCTGCCCTCGGACTTCCACGATTCCCTCATGACGGGCTTCTACCGCGAATCCGAACGGATCGCGCACGCTTCGGAAGTCCGGGGCCTCCGGCGGGTCGGCTTCGACCTGGATCGCACCCTGGACCGCGCGCTGACCAGCCGCTGGTCCGGGTTCCCGGTGATGTTGCTCATCCTCACGGCGGTGTTCTGGCTCACCATTGCCGGAGCCAACGTGCCCTCCTCGCTGCTCGCCACGCTGCTCGTCGACCAGGTGCACCCCTGGCTGGTCGGGACCGGATCGGCGCTCGCCATGCCGTGGTGGCTTTCGGGCTTCCTCTTCGACGGCGTCTACCTTGCCACGGCCTGGGTGGTGAGCGTCATGCTTCCGCCCATGGCCATCTTCTTCCCGCTCTTCACCCTGCTCGAGGATTTCGGCTACCTGCCGCGCGTGGCCTTCAACCTGGACGGACTCTTTCGCCGGGTGGGCGCCCACGGCAAGCAGGCGCTGACGATGAGCATGGGGTTCGGGTGCAACGCCGCGGGGGTGGTCGCCGCGCGGGTCATCGACAGTCCGCGCGAACGCCTGCTCGCGATCGTCACCAACAACTTCTCCCTTTGCAACGGCCGCTGGCCCACGCAGATCCTGATCGCGACCATCTTCATCGGCGCCGTAGCGCCCGCGCATCTTGCCGGCCTGGTGTCGGCAACCGCGGTGGTCGGGGTGGCGGTGCTGGGCATCGTGTTCATGCTCGGGACCTCGTGGCTGCTCTCCCGGACCCTGCTTCGCGGCGAGGCTTCCACCTTCAGCCTGGAGCTTCCCCCCTACCGGCCGCCGCGCATCCTGCAGACGCTCTACACCTCGCTCATCGACCGCACCCTGATCGTGCTCTGGCGCGCGGTGGTGTTCGCCATGCCGGCCGGCGCCGTGATCTGGCTCATCTCGAACATCGCCATGGGCGACGCCAGCCTGGCGGAGCACTTCGTCACCTGGTCGAACCCGATGGGCGTTCTGCTGGGGCTGAACGGGGTGATCCTGCTGGCCTACCTGGTCGCGATCCCGGCCAATGAGATCGTGATTCCCACGATTCTCATGCTCACCGTGCTGACGGCGGGCGTCGCGGGCGCCGGCGAGGGAGCGGGGGTCATGTTCGAGCTGAGTTCGCCGGCGGACGTGGGCGTGCTGCTGGCGGCGGGGGGATGGACGCTGCTCACCGCCGTGTGTCTGATGCTCTTCAGCCTGCTCCACAACCCCTGTTCCACCACGCTGTACACGATCTACAGGGAGACCGGGAGCCTGAAGTGGACGACGGTCTCGGCTCTGGTGCCGCTGGGGATCGGGTTTGTCGTGTGTTTTCTGGTCGCGCAGGCGTGGAGGCTCGTGGCAGGCGTCTGAGCCGCGGACCGTCAGATGTCGAACTCGGCAACCACCGGGGCATGGTCCGACGGCTTCTCCGAGAACGGACCCTTCTTGCGCGCCTCCCGGTCCACGAAGGCGTCGGAAGAGCGCGCGGCAAGACCCTCGGTGGCGTAGATGTGGTCGATGCGAAGGCCGTCGTTGCGGGGAAAGGCCAGCCGCTGGTACCCCCACCAGGTGTAGATCCCGCCCTCCGGGCGATGTTTCTCGAAGACGTCGCGCAGTCCCCATGCGCGGATGCGCGCGAGTGCGTCGCGGGCCGCGTAATGGCACAGGACGCTGTCCTTCCAGTCCTCCAGCCGGTTCACGTCCTCGTCACGGGGCGCGACGTTGAAGTCGCCAGCCAGCACCAGTGCTTCGGAGGGAGAAGCGGTCTGTTGCAGATGCTCGCTCAACCGCCGCAGCCAGTCGAGTTTGTACCCGTATTTGTCGGTCCCCACGCGTGCGCCGTTGGGGACGTAGGCCGACAGCACCCGGACGCCGTCCACGGTGGCCGCAACCAGCCGCGCCTGCGGATCACGGTCGCCCGGCCCCATCCCCACTTCGACGTCGCGCGCCGGCGAGCGGCTCAGGATGGCCACCCCGTTGTAGGTGCGCTGCCCGAACACCGCGGCGTAGTAGCCCAGCTCCTCGACCGCCTGCAGAGGGAAAGCGTCGTCGGTCACCTTCAGTTCCTGCAGGCACAGGACATCGGGCTGGTGGAGGCGCAGCCAGGTCAGCACGCGCTCGCGGCGAGCCCTGATGGAATTGACGTTCCAGGTCGCGATCCTCATGGGGGACATGGTCGTCGGCTCATGCCTCCAATGCGCATGCTTCCTCGCCGTGCCGGGTGAGGTCGAGAGCCGGCCCCGGTCCGGTCATCAGCATGACCTGGGTGCTGGGGCGCCTGCTGTGGGTGCCGCGGAGACGACTCCGGGCTCCCGGGGAGGGACTGGCCGTTGACGCTTCGGCTGTCTGGTGCGGTGGCGTGCCTGTCATTATGGGGGGCCAGAATAACCGCTTTGCGCCCTTGGCGCACGACCGGCGGAAGGGACTCTGGTGCCCTGGCCGCACGACCGGCGGAAGGGACCCCCGTGCCTTGGCCGCACTACCGGCGGAAGGGGCTGTCCGCCCTCTTCGAATCCGTCTCCGAGAGGGCTGAAGAGACGGATGCACCACGGGCCCCACGGCCCGCCTCCCAACCGAGCATGCAGCGCTTGCGCGTGACGCCCCCACCGTAGTTGCCCGTGACCCCTCCCGCGCGGATCACCCGGTGACAGGGGATGAGGAAGACGATCGGGTTGCTGCCCACCGCGTTCCCCGTTGCCCGCGCCGCCCGCGCGCTGCAGACCTCTTCGGCCAGGCGGCCATAGGTGATGACCTGCCCGGGAGGCACGCGCAGGAGGGCGCGCCACACGGCGAGTTGGAAGTTGGTCCCGCGCACATGCACCGTCAGGGGGCCGGCGTCCGCGTCGAAGGGCGCCGAAAAGATGGTATGCGCCAGCGCCTGCGCCTTCGATTCGTCGGCCTGGAGCGACGCTTGCCGCCAGGTTCCGCGGAGCGTTTCCTTCTCGGCGGCGACATTCCCGGGACCCGCGAACCCGACCCGGCAGACACCGCGCTCGGTCCATGCGACGAAAACGGGCCCGAACGGCGATTCTCCGGTGCCGAAGCCGATCGTCAGCCCTGCGCCTCCGCTCCGGTACTCTCCCGGCGTGACGGCCTCCACGGTCACAAAGTGGTCGTGCAGCCTGCCTGGGCCGGAGAGCCCGCTGCCGTAGGCCGCCGCGAGCACCGACTCGGAGTCGTCGAGCAACTTCTTCGCATGCTGGACGGTAAGAAACTCGAGAAAACGCTTCGGTGTGACGCCGGCCCAGCGCGAGAACAGCCTGTGCAGATGGCTCTGGCTGAGACCGACGTGCGCCGCCAGCTCCGC
This sequence comes from Longimicrobiales bacterium, assembly GCA_965232315.1. Lineage (GTDB taxonomy): Bacteria > Gemmatimonadota > Gemmatimonadetes > Longimicrobiales > Gaopeijiaceae > BD2-11. Next base: position 10,080 of record CBDDPN010000019.1, read on the forward strand.
GAGCTCCGGCTGGCGCTTGCGATGCCTGTCCAGGTAGCGGATGGCGGCCTCGATTCGGTCATAGTCGGTCGTGCTCATGCGGGACTCCGGTGATGGGTCGTAGAGCGGCGGTTTCCTGAAAGGTGAACCCCCATGACGCGGAAATCGACCCGATCCTTGCCAAGGCGTATCGACTCTGACAGCCCATTGGGGTTGGGCGTTGTCCGGGGCAATGTCCGGGATGGTGTCGTGCCTGGGCCTGAGATGGTGTCGCGGTTGCCGGGCGCCTCGATTATCGTGTCAACGAGTCCCTGCCAATATGGGTCCTGCACGCTGCCACGCCTCCGCGGATGGAATTCGACGTCCCAGACGAGCAAGAAGATGAACAACCCTACGCAACCCGTGCCTTTCCGCCGCCCCCTCTTCCGACCGCGCGCCGGGATCTTCGCACTCACCGCAGGGGTGCTCCTGGCTCCGGGATTGCTGTCGGCGCAGACTCCGCCGCCCGACACCCCGCTCCCCGGCGATCCGGCCGTGACCGTCGGCCAGCTCGACAACGGACTCCGCTACTACGTCCGGGAGAACGGCACACCGGAGAATCGCGCCGAATTCCGGCTGGTCGTGAACGCCGGCTCCATACTGGAGGACGAGGACCAGCTCGGCCTGGCCCACTTCACCGAGCACATGGCCTTCAACGGCACCGAGAACTTCGAGAAGCAGGAGCTGGTCGACTATCTGGAGTCGATCGGGATGCAGTTCGGGCCCCACATCAACGCCTACACCAGCTTCGACGAGACCGTCTACATGCTGCGCGTCCCCCTGGACGATCCCACCGTGCTGGAGACGGCGTTCCAGATCCTCCAGGACTGGGCCCAGGGCGTGCTCTTCGATCCTGAGGAGGTGGACAAGGAGCGGGGGGTGGTGATCGAGGAGTGGAGGCTCGGGCGCGGGGCGCAGGCTCGCATGTTCGACGCCCAGCTTCCCATCCTCTTCGAGGGCTCGCTTTATGCGGACCGCCTCCCCATCGGCCAGACCGAAGTGCTGGAATCGGCTCCCGCTTCGGCGCTCGAGCGCTTCTACCGCGACTGGTATCGGCCGGACCTGATGTCGGTGGTTGCGGTCGGCGACTTCGACGGAGCAGCCATCGAGGGCATGATCCGCAGCCGGTTTGCCGGCCTGGCGGCTCCGGCGGCTTCCCGGCCAAGGGCGATGATGGATGTGCCCTTCGACCACCCGCCGCGCGTGGCGATCGCGACCGATGTCGAGGCGTTGCAGTCGCAGGTGTCGGTGCTGTACAAGCGGCCGGTTGCCCCGCGGGGTACCGTCGCCGCCTTCCGCCGGAGCATCACCGAGAGCCTCTACGAGGGAATGATGGCGGCCCGGCTTGAGGAGCTGACGCAGCAGGCCGATCCGCCCTTCCTGATCGGCTTCCCGGCCGGCGGGAGTTTCGTGCGCGCGCTGGACATGTACCAGCTTCTCGCGCTCGTGCCGGACGGAGGGCTCGCGCGCGGGCTGGACGCGCTTCTCACCGAGGCCGAGCGGGTGAGGCGGCACGGGTTCACGGCGACCGAGTTCGACCGCCAGAAGGCGGAGGTGATGCGTTCCTTCGAGCGGCGTTTCGCCGAGCGCGAGAACCAGGAGTCGGCCAATCTGGCGGGGCGCTACGTCCGGGCCTTCCTCAGCGGCACTGCCTTCACGAGCCCCGATGATGAGCTCGAGCTGGCGAACACGCTGCTGCCCGCGATCACGCTGGAGGAAGTGAACGGCCTCGCCGTCGAGTGGCTGCAGGAGCGGGGCCGCGTCGTCATGGCCAACGCCCCCGAGAAGCAGGACCTGCGGATTCCGACCGAAGAAGACATCCAGGGCGTGTTCGCGTCTGTGGCCGGCAAGGACATCGAGCCCTACGAGGACGCCGCGGTCGACGCGCCGCTGGTAGCCGTGATTCCGGATGGCTCTCCGGTCGTCGGCGAAGAGGTGGTGGATGAAGCAGGGGTTACGGTCTGGACCCTGGAGAACGGGGTGCGCGTGGTCCTCAAGCCGACAGACTTCAAGGACGACGAGATCCTCTTCGCCGCGGCCAGTCCCGGGGGCAGCTCGCTGGTCTCCGACGAAGAGTTCGAGGGCATACGCCTGGCTTCGACGGTAGTCGTGGAGGGTGGGGTCGGCGACTTCGACAAGCTCGCCCTGGAGAAGAAGCTGGCGGGCCAGGACGTGCGCGTCTCGGCGAGCGTGGGAGCGCTGACCGAAGGCATCAGCGGCAGCGCCTCTCCGCGCGATGTCGAAACCGCCTTCCAGCTCATCTACCAGCGCTTCATGGCCCCGAGGAGGGACGAGACCGCGTTCATGGCCTACAAGACGTTCCTGTCGGGGATCTTCGCCAATCGCGGCGCCAGCCCGGCCGCCGCCCTTGCCGACACGGTTTCGCTCGTCCTGACCCAGGGTCATTCCCGGGCCCTTCCCCCGAACGACGAAATGATCGAGCGGCTGGATCTGGACGCTTCCTTCGCCTTCTACCAGGACCGGTTCGCAGACGCGAGCGACTTCGTCTTCTACTTCGTGGGCGCGTTTGGGCCGGAGGAGATGCGGCCGCTGGTGGAGAGGTATCTCGGTGGGCTCCCGAGTCTGGGACGCGTGGAAACCTGGCGGGACGTGGGCATCGATCCTCCCGGGGGCGTGATCGAGAAGGTCGTGCGCAAGGGACTCGAGCCCCAGAGCCAGACCCGCATCGTCTTTGCCGGGGACGCGGAGTATTCGCGGCCGGAGGAGATGGCGATCTCGGCGCTCGCCGATGTCCTGGACATCCGCCTGCGCGAGCTGCTGCGCGAAGACCTGGGTGGAACCTACGGCGTGGGCGTGAGCGGATCGCTCTCCCACCGTCCGGACCAGGAATACTCGGTGCGCATCAGCTTCGGTTCGGCGCCGGAGCGCGCGGAGGAGCTGGGGGCGGTGGTCTTCGAGGAGATCGAGCGCCTTCAGCAGCAGGGGCCCGATGCGGAAACCGTCGAGAAGGTGCGGGAGACCCAGCGGCGCACCAGGGAGACCCAGCTGGAGCAGAACCGCTACTGGCTCGGTCGCCTTCAGAGCGTGGACCAGCTCGGCATGGACTACAGTTACGTGACCACGTACGAGTTCATCGAAGGATGGACCGCCGACCAGGTGCAGGAGGCCGCGCTGCGGTACCTGCGTGACGACCGCTACGTGAAGGTCGTCCTGTATCCGGAGAACCAGGTGCCCTGAGGCGCCGTCCGCCAGCGCGGCTCGACCGCGGGCGGGGAGGACGAGGCTGCTTCGTCCCCGCGCCCGTCGTCTGTCGTGCAGGCCCGCTGGCCCGCGAGGGCGGGTGCCGCCTCTAGCCCGCGAGGGTGAGTGCCGCCGCGGTCGCCAGCGGTACGGTCAGATTGTCATCCAGGGCGATGGGAGACCCCTCGACTGCCGTCACCGCCAGGGCCACGAGCGCCGCGGACCCGAGTCCGGTGAACGGGAGCAGGCACAGCGTCGCCACCAGCCAGAAGACCCCGCTCCCGAGCAGAGAGGGCTCTCCCGGCTCACCGCGGCCCCACAGCCGGCCGGAGACGTGCGCGCAGGGGTCGGCCAGCGCGACGACCAGTATGCTCGGCACCCATACCCGGGCCGGGAAGAGAGCCATTACCATGCAGACACTGATGACATACCAGGTGGACGACGCCGGCCTGGTGGCTTCGCGCGGAGAGATGAGATGACGGAACACCTGGAAAAACCTGTAGTTGAACGCGGGCCACAGCAGCCTCAGCACGTCCGTCACCACCGCCAGCGTGACGATTCCCCCCAGAATGACGGCCAGCAGCGGCGCCGGCAGGAGTTCCAGCCCGATGATCCCGGCGAGTCCGAGTCCCACGCCGGCGTGAACCACGCGACGCCAGGGCTGTAGCCCGCGGGTCTCCTCCACCAGTTTCTCGAACAGCTTTTCCATGGTCTTGGTCCGATGCCGAAACATCGTCGCAGGGCTACACGTTTGGTATTGGGCCTGCTACAGGTTCGCTATTTGGCGAACACCTGTCCGAAGGGCAAACGACGATATGCATGGAGCGAGTGCCCCCGGCGCTTCGATTGACGATACGAGAGTGAGCGCCGAGACGCATGAGGCTACCGGCTTGACGGGCTGCTGGAGGCCTTCCGGCGCATCCGCCCGGAAGCCCCCCGGCCGACGGACCGGGTGCTGGTGGGAGACGGGCCGATGCGCAAGAATATCGAGCGCCGCAAGCTCGAGGGGGTAGGCCTGACCGGATACCGGCGAGGGGAGGCACTGGCGGCAACGTACGGCTCCGGCGATGCTTTTGTCTTCCCGTCGGAGGCCGAGACGGCGCGATCTTTCGCCGGGACACGGACCTGACCCATGGTGATCGACGGGTTGCTGCGGGAGTACGCGGAAGTCGTCGCGGGAAGCATGTACACGGCAAGGAGCTGAATCTACTCATGATGGCAGCGTTGAGGGCCTATGACGAGCGCATCCTGGATGTGATCATCGCTCGCAGAAAGCGGTGGCTCGACCTCTTCATGCGGTGCATCACCCATGTGGGTGACTGGCCCTCCATGGTCGGCACTACCATGACGCTCTCCTTCGGCTTTCCATCGGGCCTGCGAAGAGTGGGGCTCAAGTGCCTGGTGGTGCTCACCGCGTCGCATCTGCTCGTGCAGGTGATGAAGCGAACCATCAACCGTGCGCGTCCGAAGCTGCGTCCAACCGGGTCGTTCGTCCTGGAGCCTCCCGACCGCTTCAGCTTCCCGTCAGGGCACGCCACCGCCGGGCTGGCCGTCGCGTTCCCCCTCTATTTCGCGCTCCCCCCGTTGGCCGCCGTGGTCGTTCTGTGCCTGGGGCTGGCCATCGGGGCGTCGCGCGCCTATCTGGGGGTGCACTATCCGGGAGATGTGTTGATGGGCTGGGTGACGGCGATCACCACGTCTCTCCTGGTGGATTGGGGATTGCCCGTCTAGCGCACGGGGCCGCGACCCGCGCTCTCGCGCCTTCCGCGCCCGGGGTCCCGAGCCTAGGCCGTCAGCCGCCCCGGGGCCGGTCCGTCTATCGCCCCGGAGCCAGCCGGCTTATCGCTCCGCGCCGGCGTCCGACTCCCACGTGAACCCGTAGTGGGTTTCGAGGAAGGCCTTCAGCGAGCGGGCCAGCGCGCCTGCAAAGCGCCGGCGGTTCCGTTGGGTGTCGCGGATTCCCGGGATGTGCAGTTCCAGCTGGACGCCGTCGATGACACCCCCGGCCCGTGACCCGTGGCGACGGGTGCTGTAGCCGCCACTGAAGAACGGCTCTCCCCCGGGATCGGGGATGATCGGGCTCGGCACCGTCTCGATCCCCTCCCGCGCGAGGAATGCCCCCAGGCTCTCCGGACCCCGCACGATTTCGGCGAAGGAGACTTCGACCCGGCGAGCGAGCGAGCGGATGCTGGACTTTTCCGGAAAGCGCGGCGCGTTCAGTGCCGCGTTGGAGCGACTCAGGTCGCTTCCGGTGAGGAGATAGCCGAGTTCGACCCGGGGAAGCGGGTGCGAGTGGCCATGCAGATCCACATAGAATCCGCGTCCGTGGTCCTCCACGACGCGGTCGCGAGCCACCCCGACGAAGGCGTGATACTCCTGCCAGGCCTGCTCCGCGAACTCGCTGCCCTGGGCGGCTTCCACGATTTCCCGGTTCGGGTCGAGACGCGTACGCCGAAGCCGGCTGATGATGATGTGGGGGTGCCCGCCTCCGAAGTAGGCATGGATCGAGTCCCGAACCGCTCGGGCGGTTTCCTGGGTCCACGAGTCCCGCCCCAGGGTTCCGTAGGTGCGGCGTGGAATCTCGGCCGGCTCCTCTCCGCCGCCGTGCCCCGCGCTCACCACCAGCGGCAGGTCGCCGGCGACGTACTCGACGTACTGGTTGCGCCCGAAATAGGTCTCTCCGGGCACGTACTCGGCGACGGGCGCGGGAAGGTACACCTCCAGGCCCGCGGTTCCCGCCGCGTCTCCCGCCGCGGCCCGGACCCTCGGTCGTCCCCGTGGCGACAGCCGTGACCTGACCCGTGCCGTCCACCGTCGCCCACCGAGGGGTCGGTGACCGACCAGGAGACCATCGCCTCGGGGAGGGTGGTTCCCGACTCGTCGAGCGCCAGCGCGGCAAAGCGAAAGGTAGCCCCCGGCTCCACCCAGCAGCTTCACCTCCGGGGACACGATGACGCGCGAGGGCGGGGAGGGCGAGGGTGCCACCGTCGCACGCCACGCCGGCGAGCAACATCGCGGAAAGCCATCTGCGCATATAGCTTCTCCGGGTCTTCTCGTACGGCCTTCCCCTGGATACTGCCGACAATCGGTGCCCGCGATCAAGGGTCCGCGTCGGGGGGGATGAGCGGCACAGGGGAAGCCGGCACAGGGGGACGAGGCGATGAAGAAAGCAAAATGATCCGCACCGAGGCCCTCAGCAAGGAATTCCGGTCGCGCGGGAGAAAGCGGATTCTGGCGGTGGACCGCCTGGATCTCAGCTGCGATCCGGGAGAGATCTACGCCCTTCTGGGACCCAACGGCGCCGGGAAGACAACGGTTCTGCGCATCCTGAGCACGCTCATGGACCCCACCTCCGGGGAGGCTTGGGTGCGGGGGCACTCGGTGCGAACGGAGAAAGCCGCCATCCGTGCCCTCATCGGCTTCGTCTCGTACGAGACACGTGTCTACGAACGCCTCACCCCGCGCGAAATCGGGCATTTCTTCGGCCGTCTGAACGACATGACCTCCGCCGCCATCGAGGATAGCCTCGGCTACATCTTCGATCTGCTGGACATGGGCGAGTTTGCCGACGAGCGCACCGACACCTTCTCGACCGGGATGAAACAGAAGACCGTGCTCATGCGGGCGCTGGTCACCAACCCCGACATCCTCATCTGGGACGAGCCCACGTCGGGGCTGGACGTGCTCACGGCCAAGAAGGTGATCGACTACATCCGGTTGCTGCAGAGGGAAGGGAAGACCGTCCTGTTTTCGACCCACATCCTGTGGGAGGCGGAGAAACTCGCCGATCGAATCGGGATCATCCATCGGGGAAGACTCAAGACCGAAGGGACCCTGGACTCGCTCAGGGCTCGCACCCGGGTTGGGGGATCTCGAAGATGTCTTCTTTTCCCTGATCGGCGCGGAGGAAGGGAGGAACGCTTGCGCGGAGGAAGGGAGGAACGCCTGCGCCGAGGCAGGGAGGAACGCCTGATGGTGCGCAAGGCGCTCCTCGTCTATGGCAAGGAGATGCGGGTCCTGAGGCGCGACATCCGGCTCATTGGGGGGATGGTGGCGAGCGCGCTCGTCTTCTTCCCCCTCCTGATGGGGCTGGCCAGCAACCTCGACCGCATCGCGGGGGACGACGCCGGCCCGGTGCCCGTGGTCGCGCCGGGGGACGACGACGTGCTGCGGCGGGTGCTCGACGCCAATCCACTGGTTCGCGTGGCAACGCTGGAGGAGGTATCGGAGGGCGACGGGACCTGGGTGAGCGTCTTGCGGGAAGGCGCCGCATACCGGATCCGGGCGGCGTCCACGGAGAATGCGGTCTGGGCCGCGGCGATGGCGGTGCGTCGGGATCTGGAGGCGGTGCGACAGCGGGTCATCGAAGAGAGAATGGCGGAGCGAGGCCTGCGAATGCGCGATCTGCGCCCATTCGATGTCGTGCTCATCGACACCACCACCGGTTTCGCGGGTGCGCTCAGCCTGCTTGTGCCCTACATGGCGGTGATTCTGCTCGTCACCAACGCGGCGCGCGCCCTCTACATCGCCGTCGGGGAGAAGGAGAAGAACACCCTTGCGGCGCTGCTGGTGTCGACCGTGCCGCGCCCCGCCATCGTGGTCGGCAAGAGTCTGGCGATCATGACCTTCGCGGTGGTGGCGTCGCTCCTGCTGATCGCCGGGATGTTGCTGGCGGCCCGTCTGGGGCTGGCGCCCGAAGACTTCGCGGGAACGGGCGGGTTGGCGCTGGCGCTGCCACAGGTGGCGGCGCTGACCGTGAACCTGGCGGCGCTCGCCCTGCTGGTGTCGGCGCTCGTCATGGTCATCGGCACATGGGCGCGCTCGCAGCGGGAGGCGGGGATGTACACCGCCCCCCTGGTGTTTCTCTCCGTCTTCCTGGCGATCTTCGCGCTTTCGCCCGCCTCGTTCGGGGATTTCGTGTACGCCGTGCCGATCCTCGGCAACGCGCTGGCCATGCGAGAGGCCATGCAGGGCCAGATCGACTGGATCGCACTGACGCTGCTGGCGGGCGGGAATGTCGCCGGCTTCGTGTTCCTCACCTGGTGCTCGATCCGGCTGTACGGGCGCGAGTCGGTGCTCTCCGGGTGTAGGTCCGGGTCCGGGTTCCAGGCCAGGCGCGGGCCGGTCCGAGTACCCCGGCTCCGGCAGCGGCGGCGGAGCCGGCCAGGAAGGGCGGCGAGTGTGCGTCATGTCAACTGCTAACGGAACCCCGGCGACGCGAGCAGGGCGGCGGCACGGCTGCCGGATTCGGCGATCGCTTCAAGCAGGCGATTGCGCTCGCGAACCAGGGTGGCCATGGCCAGGCGGTAGCGCTCGCTTCCGGGAGTCTCCCCGGCGAGCGTGGCCGTGGGGGCGAGGCCGGGAAGCAGACCCGGGACGGCTCCGGCGTCCGGATGATGCGGGGTCAGAGGCACGTACAACACCCGGTGGAGCGGCCGCAACAGGTCTACGAGCGCCATGTCGAGCGTGGCCGAGCCGGTGGCGGTGGGGAGCGCTGCCTGCAGTTGTTGTGCAAGCACGAGGAGTTCGGCTTGCGCGCCGGTGGCCTGCGACAGGTCGAACTGTCCTTCTCCCGCCTCGGAGCGCGCCGTGATGGCGGCGCCCAGCGCCTCGACCTGGCCCACCAGATCCACGGGCAGCACTTCGCGTCCGAGCAGCGCCGAGAGCGCGAGGACGTAGAGGTAGGTATCCCGTTCCAGGATGTCGAAGTCGATCTTGTCGAAGGTGTCTTCCGGGGTATGCCACCACCAGTAGCCGCCGTCTTCCTCGGTGCGGTTGCGGTAGAGCTGCAGCAGCGGTACGCCGACTCCGTTGAACGACTGGTCCGAGTTGCGTCCCGGCCGGGACGGCTGGATGTCGGCGTCTTCCCCGCGTCGCATGGCGAAGCGGGCGAGCTCGCCCAGGGAAGCGGTCGTCGCGGCCGCGAACACGCGCGCGCCCATCTGCCCGATCCCATCCACGTTCACATAAGCCGCGGCGCGTGTGCGCAGCTCCTCGAAGAAGTGGTCGGCGAACCAGGTCGAACCCCCGTAGCGCGCGTTCGAGTGCCCCGGCCACCAGGCCACCACCAGGCCGCGGCGCAGGCGTTCGCGCTCGGCGTGGAAGGCGAGCGCCAGGTCGAGCATGGCGGCGTTGGACGCGCCCTCGTCCGTCGCGGCGTGGTACCAGCCGTCGATGTGCCCGCCGAAGAGCACGTAGGGGCTCTCGGGCCGGGGACCGGGGATGCGGGCCACGGCCAGCCGCAGCTCCCTCCAGCCCGCGTCCGTCGCGGCGGAGAGCACCACATCCAGGGGGCCCCCGGCGAGCAGGGCGCGCAGCTCATCGGCCGCGCTTCGCGTGACGTGGGCGACCGGCAGGTCGGGCAGACGGTGGTAGTTGAGCAACGAGGGGGTGCCCCAGGTGGAGGTCACGATGAGGTCGTTGACCCGCTCTTCCGTGTTCGCGAAGATCACGCCCGCCGCGCCCAGCCGGTCGAGAACGACGACCGGCTGGTTTCTGGGCTGCCCGTCCACGATCACGATCGCTCCGGCAACGTCGGGATGGTCCCGGGAGGAGAAACCGTCCATGCCCTCTCCCTCGAGCACGATGCGCTCGCCCGTCCCGACCTCCACGGAGGGCAGGTCGGCCAGCGTTCCCAGGTCGACCAGCGGCGCCCGCAGGGAGCGTACCGAAGCCGAGAACGATGAGGTGATGGCGCGGAACGAGGGTCCGTCCGGCACGGAAACCGAAGCCGAGACCGGATCGGACACGTAGGTCTCGAAGCTGTGCACCTCGACAGGAACGCCGGCTTGCTGCAGCGTCTCCACGATGTAGTCGATCGCGGCGTTCTCACCAGCGCTTCCCGAAAGACGTTCGTGCTCCACGATGGCACGCGCATGCGGTTCCAGCGACGCTGGCGAAATATGCGTTCGTACCGCGGCGGCGAGCAGGTCCGCGTTCAGGTCCGCCTCCATCCCCGACGGCTGTTCGGGGCCGCAGGCAGTCGTCAGCCACGGGGTGAACGCGAGGGCCAGGAGCGTCACACGTGTTGCGGGTCGGGGCATGGATGTTCCTCCGGGAGCGGTGTGCGCGACGCCATGGATGATGGAACGGCATCCAGCACTGCGCCAGCCTGTGGGCGATCGGGCTGCTGGACCGGCATGCCTTACGTACCTTTCCCTGGTGGAGATATCGCATCTGTCGGGAGCCATGGCTCGCAAGTGATGATCAACCGATTGAGGTCTCCCAGGGACTGGGCGCTGGAGAGGATTCGCCTGGACAACCAGCATCCGGCTATCCTGCGCCGCAGGGCGGTCCGGGGCCGCATTGCCTCGGGCGGCCGGATTGGGGTGGGAGATGGCATGAAGACCATTCGGCTCACGAAGACATGGCGGCCCTCTTTGCGCTTCCAGGGAGGAGGCATCATGAAGCGAACAACCGGACTTCACATCCTCGCGGTACTGGCGCTGGCTTCGGGATGCGCGCCGGCGGATTCCGACTACTCGGCGGTATTCGACGGGTCCGCGGGCAGATGGATCGACCTGACCCACGACGTGTCCGCCGACGCCGTCTTCTGGCCGACCGCCGACCCGTTCGTGCTCGACAACCGTCGCCTACGGCATGACCGAAGGGGGCTACTTCTACGCGTCGTTCAACTTCGCCCT
>CBDDPN010000020.1:0-318308 GCA_965232315.1 Longimicrobiales bacterium
GAGCAGTACGAAACGGAACAGCGGCGGCACTGCGGACAGATCGAAACGTTGCGCGAGCAGGTCGAAGCCTTGCGGCGGCAAGTCGAGCGGCTGAGCGGGCGGGTGACGGACTTGACCGGATACTCCGGCACATACGGCGCGGGGCCAGGGCGCGGGTGGAGATGACGAGGCGGTTGCTGGAAAAGACGAGGCCGCGCGGGCCGGAGCGGGACCAAGGTCCCAGCCGGTAGAGGAGTCCCGGCAGCGGAAAATCAGCCGGACGCTACGAGCATCGACGGAGGTGTTGGGCGCCATTGAACCGGCTCAAACTGTCCGACGTACTCGGCGACGTTGCCGCTTATCTCGACGTTGAGCCTCTCGTCCAGAGAGTAGTTCTAGCCAATTCAGCGCTTCGTAATGACGGCTCATGAAATCAACAGGTCAGGACCAAAGCTGACGACCCCCGGCCTCACGGGGGTGACCGAACACAGGCAAGATGCGATCACTCCCAAGGTCATCCCGACCGTGGAAAGGAAATTAGAACCAATAGGGAAATGCGTCGTCCAGCGTGGCGGTCCATTGCGTGCGCCGGTCGCGATGTGCAAACGAGATGATGAGCGCCGCTAGTAGAGGGCAGCAAAACGCCGTGGCGAACGCCACGGACTTGCTTCCAGAAATCCGACATTCAGGCTCCCATGTTCGGAGGATACGGAAAAATACCCCACAGCACCGTACCGCACGGAGAGGCCTCGGAGCCTAGAACTCGTTCTCGTTTGGGGAGACTGCGAACTCCAGATCACCGATGTCGTACCAGTCGATGCCCCGGTCGGGGTAGTCGTCCGGGTCATCCGGGCCGACCGGGCGGTCGACCAGAACCGCGAGCGTCGATCCCAGCACATCGATCCTCTCCACCCGGTGACGGACGCGAACCGTCAGCGCGTACTCGGGGCCGACATAGATGTCGAGGTATGAGAACTCGTTGCGATCACGGTTGGTGAGGATCCAGAGCCTGCCTTGACCGTCGATCCCCGCTCGGTTGGTGTCCGAATACCGCTTCGGCGTCCGCCGGTATTCGGCTTCGTAGCATGGCAGGCGAAACATGCTCGGGGTCGCAGGGAAAGCGAGCGGAGCGGGACCACAGCCCTCTAGGTATCGCTCGACATCCTTGGGTGCCGGAAGCTCCGCAGTATACGTCGGCGCCTGAATCAGGACGCCTTCATGGTCGTCCCGGCTGGCGAAGTACAGCATCTGCCCCCGGCAGAGTCCGGGGAACAGCATGGCGTGATTCGGGAACATGAACCCCCGGCCCAAGCTCGGCGGCAGGCTAGGGACGCTGCCCTCGGGGAGCGCGCGCCCCTCGCCCGGCCTGCATCCGGCCGCAGCAGCCATGCGATAGGGAAATACCCTCCGCCAAGACACCGTTCCGGTGGTGATGTCGAGCTCGAACTGCCTCCACGCCAGCGAAGGGGACTCCATCCGCTGACCCGCCAGCGTATACCCGAACGAGATCCCCGGGTTGACGCCACTCGGGATGCGTGTTTCGGCGACCCGTTCTCCCGAGGGCTCGAAGAGCGTCAATCGGTCCAGCTCATAGTCGATCACACCGACGGTGCCTTCGGGTCCACGAACGATGTGCGTGAGATCTCGGAACTCCCCAGGACCCTGGCCTTCTCGGCCGAAGACGCTCGGTGAGCCCCCAACCCGGTTGATGCAGTGGACCCGGTGCTCGTAGGATTCGATCACGCAGGCGGTGGTCTCGGTCGCCAGTGCGATTTCGCCCTCGTCACTCAGCGGAGCTTCCGCACTGGCGACTGGATCCAAGGGAACGACCCGCACCGCCATCGGATCGGGCTCGCCGCAGGAAACGCCGACGAGCAGGGAAGCAACTGCGGCAGCGATCCGCGAAACGCTCACCGTGTCATGTGAGCGAGAGCTAGCCCCGTCAGCAACGCGTTTCAACGCAGTGGTTGTAGACTGCCCACAGATCGTCAGAGGAGACCACTTCTTCATGGATGATTGCGGCTATCATGGTCCCCTCGTGGCAGTCCATTGAGCAATCGAAGGCGTCTCCGATGTCCCCTGACTCTTGGGCGGTCAGCTTGGCGACCGCCGAGAGCATGACGAAGGCGAGCACCATCAGAAAACGGGGTGTGCGCGACATGTTCCAGCCTCCAGGAAAGCGGTGGAAGAGGGCCGACACTCCGTCCGCCCCTTACCTGCTCACGATGGAGACCCATATGGATCGCGCAAGATGCGACACTGACGAATCTCTCGGCGGTTGTACACGTCACGATATCACCCGTTGACCCGTATCTGGCAGTCCTGACTCTTGGTAGAACTGGTTTGCGACGTCGTGCCGGACGTCCACCTTGGACGTTCTTCCACCCCGTCCAGCCGGGACTCCACCCCGTAGAACCGCGACTCCATCTTGTCGAACCGATCCATGACGAGCTGGAACTGGTCGTTGGCTCATTTCATCCCTCCAGACCCTGTCCATGACGCGCCGCCGGTGCGGTCGAACGCGGCCACAGAGCGCGCGTCGGTCATCACGTTAGACACCGAGTCGATCTTCGAGGGGTAGCTGTTCCAATGCTTCCCGGAGCCGACCCCGAGGACGTGTCCGAGTTGGCGGGCAGGCGACCGTCCCCGATATCCACGCTGTAAGCGATCCCACCATCCGAAGACGAATCGTGGCTACTGGAAACCCAAGCTGAGGCGTAACCAAGAACGCGACCGTGAGAACCGTGCCCAAGCTTCTGGAGTTGGGTTGGCAGGTGCTCGTGATCTGGGAGTGCGAGGTAGATGCGGGCGAAAGTCTTGAGGAACGCATCAGCGAGTTTCTCGACGGGAGTTAAGGGGCACCTCTAAGTCCCCGCGACGATCCATGCTCGGTGCCCCCCCGCATAGGCGGTCGGGCGTCGTTTATCCGAATGATGCCGGTTGCGGGGGAAGGTCAGGTCCCTGCTCACCCGACTCGGCTCAACGGTCCGAGGGTAACTGTTCGGCCAGCCCGTGGAAGAACGGTCGGTCGGCATCCTCCCCCCTGCGCAAGCCATACTGCATCGGCGTTGCCGCTGCTCCACTAGCGCGGCGGCTGGACCACCCCCGGACAGGCCAGACGAGGGTGCTCGCCGTGCCGCGAAATCCCTTTGCGCGGCTGGCCAACCGACCCCATCGTTCCGACACCACGGGTCTCGGTCTCCGCTCTGCCCGCTGTCCCGATGGAGGTGGAAGCGGGGGCGCTCGCCGGTTGCTCGGGCGCCATCGAGGCGAACCCGTCAGGAGTTCGAGACCACGGCTTGGCCGAACAGCTACGTCCGAGGACCTCCAATAGGGTCGATTGGGTTCCCGTTCAGACCTGTGTAAATGAAGTGATACATGCATCACCCATCATGGCTTAACCTACTGTCCTGATGTCACTTATGAGGTTTGTATATGGTTCGGGCGGAATCGCGCCTGACAGACTGTTGCTGACGAGATCCAGCCTCTCGAGCATTCGGAGGTCGCCGAACCCGGGCGGGATCGGGCCCGTGAGGACGTTCCGCCGCAGATTCAGACTACTCAGGTTGATGAGGTTCTGGAGATCAGGCGGAATCGGGCCGCTGAGGAGATTGTAGCCGAGATCCAGATCCGTCAGGTTGGTGAGGGTGCCGAGTTCGGGTGGGATCGGGCCCGAAAGGCCATGTACGATGGACTGCTCCGCCTCGCTGTCCCAGCTGCCGCTGAGATCCAGCCCGACGACTCGGCCGGAAGCATCCGCTTCCACCCCATACCACTCCCCGAGCGGAGCGTCGGTCAGCCAGTTCTCGCTGCTGACCCAGCTCGGACCATTGGTTGCTTCGTAGAGGGCCACCAGCGCAGCCCGCTCCGCCTCCACGGGGTTTGGCGGCGGCGGCGTCACCGGCGGCGGTGGCGTCACGGGTGGCGGCGGATCCGTGATGTCCGAGTCTCCCCCGCAGCCAACCAGCAGCAGGATCGTCAGAGGTATCGCGCTCCATTTGAGAAACATGTCGTGAGCTCCTCCACTCCATGTGGGACCGCCGCCTGGCTTTCGCGAGTGCGTTGCCGGTTGGTTGCCAGCGCCGGAACATCCATTAAATATACTTGATTTTCCATGATCTATATGTGAGCCTATATCGTATTCATACGTCCTTATCGTGACTAATACGTCGAGGCGTGCTACCTTCCTGCAGTCCGCAGATACCCGGCCGGCCCCGCACTCCTTTCCCGAAGATATCCGCGCGCAGGCGCCATCCTGCGCCGAAGGGTGGAGTTGATGAACGATCGAGACCTGACCGGGCCCGCAAGCCGGGCCTCGGATGACCGTACCTCCCGCCTGAGCGCGGCGATTCTGCGCATCAGCCAGAGCCTCGACCTGGCCACGGTGCTCGACGAAGTCGTCGAGAGCGCCTGCGCGCTCACCGGTGCCTGCCATGGCGTGATCACGACGATCGACGAGCGGGGACGGGTCAGGGACTTCCTCGCCTCCGGCCTCACGTCGGAGGACCGCCGGAAGATGATGGAGTGGCCCGACGGGCCGCGGCTCTTCGAGCACCTGCGGGACGTTTCGGCGCCGCTCCGGGTAGCGGACCTCCCGGGCTACCTTCGCTCGCTCGGCCTCTCCGCGACTCCCTGGCCCGCCAGGACGTTGCAGGGAACCCCGATGCACCACCGGGGCGAGCATCTCGGGCACTTCTACCTCGGCCACAAAAAGGACGGCGAGGCGTTCACGGCCGAGGACGAGGAGATCCTTGTGCTCTTCGCCTCGCAGGCGGCCGCGGCGATCGCAAACGCGCGCACCTACCGCGATGTCGAGCGGGCGCGGGCCGACCTCGAGGCGCTCATCGAGACCACGCCGGTCGGGGTCGCGGTCTTCGATGCAAGGACCGGCCGCTTGGTCTCCTTCAACCCTGAGGCGTGGCGAATCGTCGACGGGCTTCGCACCCCGGGCCAGCCGCGCGAGCAAATCCTCGAGGTGGTGGCGTTGCGGTTCGCGGACGGGCGGGAGTCCTCGCTCGCAGAGCTTCCCCTGGCCCGGCAGCTCGAGGGCGCTTCTACGCTGCGCGCCGAGGAGATCGAGCTCTCGGTGCCCGACGGCCGGAGCGTCCGGACGCTGATCAACGTGACGCCGATCCGCTCGAAGCGAGGCGATGTCGTGTCGGTCGTCGTGACGATGCAGGATCTCGCACCGCTCGAGGAGCTGGAGCGGCAGCGGGCGGCGTTCCTCGGCATGGTGAGCCACGAGCTCCGCGCCCCGCTGACCTCGATCAAGGGCTCGACGGCGACGGTGCTCGGCGCCGTGCCGGTCCCGCCCGAGGCCGAACTGCTTCAGTTCTTCCGCATCATCGACGGGCAGGCCGACCACATGCGCGGCCTCATCGCGAACCTCCTGGACGCCGGCAGCATCGAGGCGGGTACGCTCACCGTCGCGCCCGAGCCCCGCAACGTCGCCGGGCTGGTGGACCAGGCCCGCAACACCTTCCTGAGCGGCGGCGGCCGACACGCCGTCCTCATCGACATCCCGCCGGACCTGCCGCGGGCGATGGCCGACCGCGGGCGCATCGTGCAGGTGCTCAACAACCTCCTGTCGAATGCGGCGCAGCATGCGCCCACGTCCTCTCCCATCCGGGTCGAAGCGTCCAGCGCGGACGGCTACATCGCGATCTCGGTCTCGGACGAGGGCCGGGGAATACCGGCCGAGCGGCTCCCGAACCTCTTCCGGATGCGCGCCAACCTCGCGGGGCGGGACGGCCGGCGCCTCGCGGGAGGGAACGGGCTCGGGCTCGCGATCTGCAAGGGTCTCGTGGAGGCGCACGGCGGCCGCATCCGGGCCGAGAGCGCAGGGACGGGCCTGGGGGCGCGCTTCACCTTCACGATCCCGGCCGCCGGGCCCGGCTCCGGCGCGGCGGCCCCGCGCGGCGGCCAGCCACGCCGGTCGGGGGAGCAGGGGGAGAAAACGCGGATCCTGGTCGTGGACGACGACCCGCGGACGCTGCGCCACGTGCGGGACGCTCTCGCCGGGGCCGGCTATGACCCGGTCGTGACAGGCGAACCGGACGGCCTCTCCGACATCATCCGCGCCGAGCGGCCCAGACTGGTCCTCCTCGACCTGATGTTCCCCGGGACCGACGGCATCGAGTTGATGAAGAAGGTGCCGGAACTCCGCGATCTCCCGGTCATCTTCATCTCCGGCTTCGGCCGGGACGAGACCATCGCCAGGGCGCTCGCGAGCGGCGCCGCCGACTACGTCGTCAAACCGTTCTCGCACACCGAGCTCCTCGCGCGCGTCGGCGCGGCGCTCAGGACCCACGAGGAGCCCGAGACCTTCGTGTGCGGCGATCTGGCCGTCGACTACGCCCGGCGCCGGGTCCGCGTCGGCGGCCGCCCGGTGGCACTTACCGTCAAGGAGTTCGACCTGCTGCAAGTCCTGTCACTCGACGCGGGGCGTGTAGTGCCCATGGAGACGCTACTCCGCCGGGTGTGGCGCGGCCGCGACCCGAACGACACCGACCGCGTCCGCACGGTCGTCAAGAAGCTCCGGGCCAAGCTCGGCGACAGCGCGGCCGCCCCGGCCTACATCTTCACGGAGCGGGGGGTAGGCTACCGCGCAGCGGCTCCGGACGAAGCGTAGGCTCCACGGCAGGATGGCCGCGGACGAAGTTTCGAGCCGAATCCCGTGGAGCGCTCCAGCCGGGCGCCGTGCCTGCCGGTCAGTCAGCCGCCGGGCTGGGGCTGATATCGGTAGACGAACTCTCCCAGGAGAACATTGGCGATGACGCGCACCTCCGAAGAGGATGGAAGTGCGGGATCGCCGGCGTCTTCTTCGGGGCCTTCATCGGGATCACCGAGCCCTTCATCCGATCGCCAGGTTCCTCCGAACAGTGGAAGATTGTAGCTCCCTCCGATCACGTGCCCGCCGTCCGTCAGCCTGGCCAGCTCGACCCCGTGAAAGACTTCGAACACACTACTCGAAACCTGGACCCCGGCGCGCCAGGTGGCCTCGCCGCCGTCCCAGGTGCCGACCCGCCACTTGGGCGACAACCGGACCAGCACCTGCCGGAAGGTCGCCGTTCCCAGTCTTGCTTCGACGCCGAAGTCATCGCTCCAGTACTCGGCCACCACACCCACGAGCGCGCCTCCTCCGAGGCTGACGCCAAGGCGCCAGGGGGACGGATCGGACTGGGCGTCCGCCCTGCCGGCGGAGCCTGCGAGCGCGACGATCAACCCGAGGCGGCAGAGGAATCGTGGTCTGTTCATGGAGATGGCCGATGAGTGCAGGGTGAACCGGTTGGGTGACCCCGGCTCTCGATTCGAACTCAAGCCGTGCATGCAGGAAGCCACCATTAAAGCTACCACTATTACTGTGTCTATGCCAGCAAGTACTATGTCGTTTATGTGATGTGCTGGGGTCACAATGTGATGATCGTGTGTCTTTCGACGAGGACGGTTTCGTGTGTGCCCCGAAACGCACGCTTGGCCGATCCAGGTGAGGACACCGGCGCAACCGGTGCTCGGCGCGTCCTGGCGAGAGCGCGACGGGCGCCGGACACCACTGGAACGATTGCTGCCCCTGCAGTGCATCGGTACGTTGCGTCTTGCGATGCATTGGTGCATGAGCGACGACTTCGCCTGGGAGACGTGCCGGGAGCCCGATGGACGACCCTGTTGACCCCGGTGGCGCGCGCGATACCGGCCCCGCCGTCCCGGACGAAGAAGCCGGCTTCGATATCCGGGAGGACTTCCAGCGCTTCTCGCAGAGGGACGACATCTTCTGCCGTTCGTTCTGGGATGCGGAGGTGCGTACGCACCGCTCGGACATGTTCTACGAGACGTACCGCACGCCGAAGCTGACCTGGCGTTCCGTCGACGGCTTCACCCAGCGTGACTACGCGCTGCGCAACGCGTCCTGGCATGTGACGGACATCTTTGCCGAGCTGCGTGACGGCGACGACCGCCGCGAAGGGTTTCTGGATCCGTACACCGCCGTTCGCGAGGGCCCGGGCAGCGCGCTGCCGGTGGCGTCTCCCGAGGAGATGGCGCGCGAGATCAAGCACGCCGCGAAGACCCTGGGCGCCGACCTGGTGGGGATCACCGGCAACGACGAGCGGTGGCTCTACACGCATGCCTACAGCCGCGAGAACGAGCACGAGAAGCCGCAGGAGATCTCCACCGATCTGGGAAACGTGATCGTGATCGCGCAATCCATGGACCGGGAACTCCTGCGCACGGCGCCCTCCGCGCTGAGCGGCGCCGCGACGGGAGCCACCTACTCCCGGGACACCATCGTGCTGCTGGCCATCGCGCAGTACATCACCAATCTCGGCTACCAGGCCGTGGCCAGCATGAACGACTCGGCACTGGCCATCCCGCTCGCCATCAAGGCGGGGCTGGGCGAGTACGGGCGCCACGGCCTCCTCATCACCCCCGAGTACGGTCCCCGGGTCCGGCTCGGCAAGGTCTTCACCGACATGCCGCTCGCCCACGACCGGCCCGCGCGATTCGGCGTGAAGGAGACGTGCGACATCTGCCGGGCGTGCACGAACGCGTGCCCCGCCAAGGCAATCGACGGCGGCGAACCTTCCACCGTGGTCCATAACCGGTCGAACATTCAAGGCATCCGCAAATGGACCACCGATGCCGAGAAATGCTTCCGCTTCTGGGCCAACCAGAACACCGACTGCTCGATCTGCGTGCGCGTCTGCCCATATAACCGCGACTATCGCCAACTGTGGAGTCGAGTGTGGCGATGGCTGGCGGGCACGCGGCTCAGGCGACTCGCGCTCTGGCTGGACCGCGTCAGTGGCCGCGGCGAGCGCCTGAAGCCGGCCCGTTGGTGGAAGGCCGCGTGACGGCACGGACCGCCGCGGCTTGGACACCCACTGGCAGGGACATACAGAAACGCCTTGACCGGACACATATAGTATGTTACCATGCCGGTATGTCCGGTCATGGCAGATAGAAGGAGGTACACTTCATGACGAGGAAGCGTAACCAGCACGTTGTCCCAACGAAGGATGGATGGGCAGTCAAGCGGGCAGGGAGCCCGAAAGCAACGAAGGTGTTTGACACGCAGCAGGAAGCGATCGAGAGGGGGCGTGAGATCGCAAGGAATCAGCAGTCTGAGCTGTTGATCCATGGACGTGATGGGAGGATTCGGGAGAAGAGCACATATGGCCGAGACCCCTACCCACCGAAGGGGTGAGGCTCTCGCCCTCACCTGGAAGTAGTCTTTGGGGCTGCTTCAGGCGTTTCAACTACCCGGGTGTCGCTTGTGGTTCTACACCGGCGACCACCTGCCGCCGCACTTCCACGCACGAGTCGCGGACGCTTGGGAGATACGTGTGTATTTCCTTACGAGTTGTTCGCAGAATGGGAGCGGAGTCAGAGCGGATGAGTGACGCAAGGCCTTTCAGCCACGTTGCCTTTTGTGGGACGGTGGAAGATTGCTTGCCGGACGCCGAGTTCCGCTCTCTGGCGAGAGAGTTTTCGGCTACCAGCCACGCTGGACCGGAGCCGAGCCTCGTCGTGGCTGTGGCGAGTGAGTTGATCGGTCCGAACCGGATCACGCTCCCGAGCTGGGTGGGAACGGAGACGCGCTATCTGGTTGTCCTGGACCTGCCGGAGCAGGCAGTACTTCGCCTCGCTTCGACACTTCGACTCCATAAGCCGGATCAGCGACTGCAAGTGTGCCGGGACCCCTTGGTTGTGAAGCGTCTGGTCATCGCCCTCAAGCGACCGGCCCCGTGGGAGGGAATTCTCGACGCATATTTCCTTGACGACTCTCTCGTGGTGGTCCTTGGGGACATGAGCGTACGGGAGTTCCCGATCCGAAGACTCCCCCGGGTAGGCCGGTTTGAGCCGGCAGTGCTCAGCAACTTTGTTATCGATTCAGCGGGTTCCTACTTGTTCTGGCCCGACGCTGATGTGCATATGGGCCCGTCTCAGATGCTGCAGGCGGTGGATCCCATGTACTTGGCTGACGTCGAAATCCGCCGGTACGAGCTGGAGAAGATTTCGCTGGCCCTGCTGGACATGAGAAACGATCGGCGACTAAGACAGACAGAGATCCCAGGGTTGTCAGAGAGGCACGTTCGGCGATTGGAAAAGGAGGAAGTACGTCTCACGGTCGAGGCGGCGACCAAGTTCGCGTGTGCGTTCGGACTGATGCTATCCGAGTTTCTGGACGAACTAAGTGAGCGAATAACGGCTCTTAAACGGAATGTGGAGTCGAAGCCGCCACGCGACCATGTAGGGGTTCCATGAGCGAGGACCAGACCCGCATCTCCGAAGAGGAGGCGCGAGCACTCTGGCACCGTGCGGCGGAGTTGCAGGCCGAGGCCGCGCGTCGCCTCGAAGAGCGTTCGCGGAAGCTGGCCCCGTGGGGGCATGCCTCCGACCCGGCGGAGATCGAGGGGTATCGCCTCGCGGATGTCCGGGCCGCTGCTGAAGAAGCCGGAATCTCGCCGGAGTTCGTGGATGGCGCGCTCGCGGAGGCTCGCAATCGGGCCCTCGTCGAAGCAGCCCAGGCCCGGCCGTCGGCGATGGCCGCCCGTTTCCTGGGCCAACCGCCGCTTGCCCTGGAGGTCTCCCGGGTGATCCAGGCATCGGCGGAGGAGGTCTACGCCGCCATGCAGCGGATCCTTCCGAAGGACCCGTTTCGCCTGAGTCTTGTCGATCAACGCGGAGCCGATCCCCTCGACGGAGGCGGGCTGGTCTTCAAGGTGCCTGCATACCTGGCAACCCTGGGAGATCAGTCGTTCGCATACGAGATGGCCGGAATGAGCCTCAAGCAGCTGCTCTTCAGCCTCCGGCGCCTGGACACCGATCCGCCGGCGACGGAGTTGACCGTTCGCGGCAGCCTGATCCACAGCCACAAAGTCAATCTGTGGGTCGGGGGCGGCTTCTCGACCTTGGCCGGATCGTTGAGCGGTGTCGGTGGCGCCTTTGCGGGCGCGGGCGCGGCCGCCGCCCTCGGGATCGGGGGTGTCGCGGCCGGTGCGGCGGTATTGGGCTTCCTTGCTGGTGGAGCAGCGGTCGGCGGGCTGGCGACGCTGGGCTGGCGCGGGCTGTATCGTTACGGGCTGCGCCGCGGGGAGAAGGCGATCGGGAACCTGATCGGCTCGATCGTCGTCGACATCGAGACCGGTGGAGGCTTTTCGAGCCCGAAGTCTCTTCCGAACCTCATTCAGGGGCCGTCGTCCACCTGAGGCATCGAGCGGGCGCTCGTGGCAGGACGGGGCCATGAGCCGAGCCAGGTTGCCCAACCTGTTCGATAACGGAACGGGTGGTCCCATTATCGGCCATGACTGTCTTGGCACTCATCCATTGTAGCAGCTTATAAATTATTGCCATACATCTGGATACGGACGTCTGGAGCTTTCTGGCACGAACCTTTCCCTGCACTCGGAATGCAAGCGCGATGTGGGAGCCGGCATGCAGGCGCGATGTGGGAGCCGGCGGCGGTCGTGCTGACATGCGGGGAGAACCCGGAGGAGCCACGCTTGGACATCATTCGCGATACCCGCCCGGCAAAACGGAAGAAGAAGCTGGCCTGGAGCGCCACGGGCATCGGAGCGCTGGCGATTGCCGTCCTCGGATGGCAGCTGCTTCCGTCGGGCGCCCCGAGCATGGATGCCGCCATGGTCTGGAGCGACACGGTCGCGCACGGAACCTTGATCCGGCAGGTCCGGGGCCCGGGCACGCTGGTGCCGGAACAGATGCGCTGGATCACCGCGCTGACCGCCGGGCGCATCGAGCAGATCCTCTCGCTGCCCGGCACCGAGGTCTCAGCCGGCGATCTCGTCATGCGCCTCAGCAACCCGGATGTGGACATGCAGTTGCTGCAGGCCCAGCAGCAGCTGTCGGCGGCGCACGCGAGCCTCGTTCAGTTGCGCGCCAACCTCAGGATGCAGGAACTCCAGCAGCGCGCCACGACAGCCACCGTGCGCATGGAATACCTGGAGGCGGAGCGAATCCATCGCATCAACCAGCAGCTCTTTGACGAGAACCCGGACCTCGTCGCGCGGGCCGATCTCGACCGGTCACGCGAGTCGGTGGAAGCCCTTCGGCTTCGGCTTGACACCGAGGAGGAGCGCCTGGACGTGATCTCGGGCACGTCACAGGAGCAGGTCGGCGCCCAGGAGGAGCAGATCACGCGCCTCGCCGACCTGGTGCGGTTCAGCCAGGACCGCATCCAGTCCATGCATGTGACCGTGCCTGTGAGCGGGGTGTTGGCGCCGCTCGACATTCCGCTTCAGGAGGGACAGTGGGTGCAGTCGGGGCAGGCGCTGTCGCGGGTCGTCGTTCCCGGCCGCCTGAAAGCGGAAATCCGCATACCGCAGACGCAGGCACAGGATGTCGTTGTGGGACAGGTCGCGATGATCGACACGCGCACCGACACGATTCAGGGGCGGGTCGTGCGCATCGATCCGGCGGTCCGCAGCGGAACCGTGACGATCGATGTCGCGCTTCCGCCGAACCTGCCTCCGTCGGCACGGCCCGATCTCAGCGTCGACGGAAACGTCATCGTCGAGCGCCTCGACGACGTGATCCACATGGGCCGTCCGACATTCGGGCAAGCCAATCAGCAGATGAGCCTCTTCAGGATGGTCGAAGGCGGGCGGTTCGCGGAGCGCGTCACCGTCCGCCTCGGCGCCAGTTCGGTGAACGACATCGAGGTGCGCGAGGGATTGCGTCCCGGCGACGTCGT
This sequence comes from Longimicrobiales bacterium, assembly GCA_965232315.1. Lineage (GTDB taxonomy): Bacteria > Gemmatimonadota > Gemmatimonadetes > Longimicrobiales > Gaopeijiaceae > BD2-11. The sequence goes on from CBDDPN010000020.1 coordinate 12,689, forward strand.
CATTCTGTCGGACATGTCGCAATGGGATGGATTCAACCGGGTAAGGCTGAGGAGTCGCCAGGGAGCACGATGATGACCGATCATGCGCTCATCCGCCTGGACGGCGTGGGCAAGGTCTTTCTGGCCGAAGAGGTGGAGACCCACGCGCTGTCGAACATCAATCTGTCGATACGGAGCGGCGAGTACGTATCGATTGCGGGCCCCTCGGGCTGCGGCAAGACGACTCTATTGTCGATCCTGGGACTGCTGGACAGCCCCTCGAGCGGGCAGTACCTGCTCGACGGCACGTCGGCCGAGAACCTGGATGCGGGGCTGCGGGCCCGGGTCCGCAACCAGGCGATCGGCTTCATCTTCCAGGCGTTCAACCTCATTGGCGACCTTACGGTGTACGAGAATGTGGAACTGCCGCTCACGTATCGCGGGACGGGAGCCGCGGAACGAAGGGAGCGCGTACAGGAGTCACTCGAGCGAGTGGGGCTTGCTCACCGCACGCGGCACTACCCGAATCAGTTGTCCGGCGGCCAGCAGCAGCGTGTCGCGGTCGCGCGGGCGATCGTCGGCAAGCCGCTCATCCTGCTCGCGGACGAGCCGACGGGGAACCTCGACTCCCGGAACGGAAGCGCAGTGATGGGGCTGCTCAAGGAGTTGCACGACGATGGCGCCACGATCTGCATGGTGACGCACGATCCGCGCTATTCGCACCTGGCCGACAGGACCGTCCACCTCTTCGACGGGCAGATCGTCAGCGAAGACCAGGCGCGGCGGCACGCGCTCGATCAGGTCGATGCCGACTGAGGCAGGGGAACCCATGCCGGCACGTATTCTGATCGCGGATGATCAGACCGACATTCTCGAGGCGCTGCGCCTGCTGCTGAAGGGCGAGGGCTTCGAGACGACGGCCGTCACGTCGCCCGATGCGGTCCGGCGCGCGGTAGAGAAGGGCGATTTCGACCTGGTCCTGCTCGATCTGAACTACACCCGCGACACCACGTCCGGAAACGAAGGACTCGGCCTGCTCGGGGATCTGCGCGAACTGGACGAGACCCTGCCTGTGGTCACCATGACCGCGTGGGCAAGTGTGGGCGGAGCTGTGGAGGCGATGCGCCGGGGAGCCCGCGACTACATCGAAAAGCCGTGGGACAATGAGCGGCTGCTCGCGACGATCCGGACGCAGGTGGACCTCGCGCGGGCGTTGCGGCGGGCCCAGCGGCTCGAGACCGAAAACATCCGGCTCAGAGGGGAGCGCGCGCCCAAGCTGATCGCCGAATCCGAGGCGATGCGGCCGGTGCTGGAACTCATGGAACGCATCGGCCCCTCGGACGCCAACGTGCTCATTACCGGGGAGCATGGGACGGGGAAGGAGGTCGTCGCCCGGCGTTTGCATGCGATGTCGAATCGAGCCGGGTACGACCTCGTGGCCGTAAACGCCGGAGGGTTCGGCGAGGGAATCTTCGAGAGTGAGATCTTCGGGCACGTCAAGGGTGCGTTCACCGACGCCAAGGGCGACCGGGTCGGCTGCTTCGAACTCGCTCACAAGGGCACCCTCTTTCTTGATGAGGTCGCCAACGTCTCGCTGCAGCAGCAGACCAGGTTCCTGCGCGTGCTCGAGAGCGGGGAGATTCAGCGTGTCGGCTCTTCGAAGGTGCGGCGCGTGGATGTGCGCGTCATCTCCGCCACCAACGCCAGCCTTGGCGAGACGGTGGCAAGAGGTGACTTCCGCGAGGACCTGCTCTACCGGCTGAACACGGTCGAGATCGAGCTTCCGCCGCTTCGGGACCGCCGCGAAGACATCCCGTTGCTGGCCCGGCACTTTCTCGGGATGCAGGCAGCCCGGTACGGGCGAGCCATAGTCGACTTTTCGGCAGAGGCCGCAGCGGCTCTCTCGGCGCACGCCTGGCCGGGCAATGTGCGTGAACTGCAGCATTCGGTGGAGCGTGCGGTGCTGATGGCGCGCGGCTCGCGCATCCGGGCGGCCGACCTGCGGCTCCGCGGACGCGAAGGCGACGCGGTGGCGCTCACCGACCTTACGCTGGAGGAGGCCGAGCGGATCCTCGTCCGCAAGGCGCTGGACCGCCACGGCGGCAATGTGACCCGGGCGGCGCGGGCGCTCGGGCTCACGCGCAGTGCCCTCTACCGGCGGCTGCAGCGCATGAAGGCCCGGGACGATGACCAGGGATCCGGTTCGTAGCCCGACATCGGGTCGTCGCCTGGGTGGTGTCCCGGGGCGGGCGGAATGAGTCGCAAATGGCCGCGTACGCGGCACGACAGGCGGGTTCTCCTCCTCACCGCCCTGGCGGGCCTTCCCGGGGTCATCGCGGCACTCTGGTTGCTCTGGCTGAGCAACCTCGACCCCGCAATCCGGTGGCCGTTGTCGGTGCTGTTGGTCGCCGGATGGCTCGGGCTGAGTTTCGCTGCGAGAAACCATGCCCTCCGTCCGTTCGAGATCATCGCGAACATGGTCGCGGCCCTGCGGGAGGGCGATTTCTCGATCAGGGCCCGAGTGGGCGATGCCCGCGACCCTCTCTCGCTGGCCTATCTGGAGATAAACTCTCTGGAGGAAATCCTGAGGGAGCAGAGGCTCGGAGCCGTTGAGGCCACCGAGACACTGCGCAAGGTCCTGGAGGAGATCGACATCGTGGTGCTGGCCTTCGACCCGCAGGGCGTGCTGCGCATCGTCAATCGCGCCGGAGAGAGACTGCTCGGGCAGCCGGCGAATCGGCTTCGAGGCAGGACGGCGGAGGAATTGCGTCTCTCCGGCCAGCTCACGGGCACTACGCCGCGCACGGTGGAGCTTTCGTTTCCGGGCGGGTCGGGCCGGTGGGAGCTTCGACGCAGTGTCGTCCGCCAGGAGGGGTATCCGCTCAGGCTGATCGCGCTCTCGGATCTGAGCCGGGCGCTGCACGAGGAGGAGCGCAAGGCCTGGAAGCGCATCATCCGGGTGCTGTCCCACGAGATCAACAATTCGCTCGCCCCGATCAAGTCGATCTCGGGCAGCCTCCACAGCCTGCTGACGCGCAGTCGGCTCCCCGCCGAGACCCGGGACGATGTGGAGCGAGGCCTGGGAGTGATATCGTCGCGGGCCGAGACTCTGGGGCGGTTCATGGCGTCCTATGCAAAGCTGGCCCGCCTGCCGGCACCCAAGCTTGCTCCAGTCTCCGTCGGCAGTCTGGTGCGGATGGTCGCCGACCTGGAGACGAGGGTGCCGGTGGAGGTGGTGCCTGGCCCCGCGGCCACCTGTTCCGCGGATGCCGATCAGCTCCAGCAGGCCCTCATCAACCTCGTGAGGAACGCCGTCGACGCCACCCTGGAAGCGGGAGGCGAACGGGTCCGGCTCGGGTGGGAGGTCGTTGCCGGCAGGGTCGAGGTGCTGGTCGAAGACGAGGGGCCCGGGCTCAGCGACACCGGCAACCTCTTCGTGCCCTTCTTTACTACGAAGTCCGGGGGCTCGGGGATCGGCCTCGTACTGTCACGACAGATTGCCGAGAGCCACGGTGGCACTCTGTTGCTGGAGAACCAGGAAGATCGCCGGGGCGCGCGGGCACGGATCGCGATCCCCATGGATGAAGGCGGTTGACCGGTGTCGGCAACTGTTCGAAGCCGCACACCCGAATCCCACAACCGGGCGAATGCACATCCTCCGATGCGGGACCATGAAACACCACAACATCTTACTGTAACATCGTTTAGAAACGATCCCACCTCCCTGGCACGCTTCTTACAATACCATCATTCCAGAAGGACGGGTGGTACCAGCCGGGCGCGCAAGGATGGCCACGGTGAAGCACGGCAACGTGTGATCCGGCCAGCGCCGTCGCCCGTCCGCGGTGGCGATCGCGGCCACCGGGTTGCCGAGATCTGCCTCGGCCAGCGAACACAACTGCCTCGGGCGTGGAGCGAGAATCATGGTGGGAAGAGCTGCGGTCGGCGGGGCACTCGTCCTGATCGCTGCGGTGGGCACCGCCTCAGCCCAGGAGCGGGCATCGGGCCAGGCAGGGAGCAGCCTGTCGCTGGAAGAGGCGATCCGGATCGCGAAGGGCAGCAACCCGGCCTTCCTGGCGACGACCAACGATCTGGATCCGGCCACATGGCGGGTCCGTGAGGCCTACGGTCGGTTCCTGCCTGCGGTGACGGTAGGCGGAGGAGCCCAGTACGAGTACGCGGGCGTGCAGCGGTTCGGCATCTTCTCGTCGGCCGACATCGCGGTGGGCACCACGGACTACCTGCTCTCCAACTACTTCCTTACCCTTGGCTGGTCCATTGACGGCAACACCATCTTCCAGGCCAGGTCGGCGCGGGCGAATCAGCGCGCTACCGAAGCCAGGGTCGCGGCGGACGCGTTCACCCTGGAATCCGCCGTCACGCTGCAATACCTCTCCGCGTTGAGGGCAAGGGACGCGGTCGAAGTGGCGGAGGGCCAGGTGGCCCGCTGGGAGCAGAACTTCGAGCTGGTCAGCGCGCGGGTTGACGCGGGGGCGGCCCCTGCGACCGAAGGGAAGCAGTCCGAGGTTGACCTGGGGAGGGCCCGGGTGGTCCTTCTCCGCGCGGAGAACCTCTACCGCACCGAGGTCGCGCGCCTCATGGAGCAGCTGGGCACGGATCTCGGAGCCCCGCTGGAGCTGGTTTCGGACTTCGCCGTGTTCGAACCGGGGTGGAATCGGGGAGAGTTGCTGGAGATCGCCACATCGGGACATCCGAGTCTGCGGGCGGCCGTGGCGTCGGAAGCGTCGGCCCGCGCGCAGGTGAACCGGACCCGCAGCAGCTACTTTCCCACGGTTTCCGCGGCGGCGGTCTGGTCGGGGTTCTCCCGGCAGGTCGGGAACGAGGAATATCTCATTCAACAGGCCCAGGGCAGCGTTGACCGCCAGCGCCGAAGCTGCGAGTTCGACAACGCTCTCCTCGCACAGGTCCCGGACCTTCCGGGGCTTGCGGCGGACGATTGCTCGAACTACGTGCTCACGGACCCGATGCGCCGGCAGGTTCTGGCGGCGAACCAGACCTTCCCCCTCGACTTTACCAGGCAGCCGCTGAGCCTTCGCCTGAACGTCAGCTTCCCCATCTTCCAGGGCTTCGCCAGGCAACGCACTATCGCCGAGGCCCATGCCGACAGCCGGGACGCCATGCACGCGCGCAGGGCGGAGGAACTCAGGCTGCGCGTGGCCGTTACGCAGTCCTACGACGACCTGGTGACCGCATACCGGGCCCTGCGGATCCAGGAGCGCAATCTCGAGGTTGTGTCGGAGCGGTTGGAACTCGCGCGCCGGCGCTATACGCTCGGGGCGGCCCCGTTCCTGGAGCTGCTCGATGCCGAGGACTCGATGGAGCAGTCGGAGCGGGACCACCTGGCAGCGGTGTACGACTTCCATGCCGCCATCTGGTCGCTTGAAGCCGCGGTCGGGCGGCGTCTGCGTTGAACGTGGCTTCGCACAGGGAGGGGCCGGGCAGCGATCCCCGGAGGGAGTTGTGAACGCCATGCTCGAGGATGTCCGCGACTCGGTGAGGGCTCTCGGCAGGGCGCCCGCGTTCACCGCCGTCGTAGCGTCGGTCCTTGCTCTGGGGATCGGAGCCACGACCGCGATCTTCAGCGTGCTGAGCGCCGTGTTGTTGCGGCCCCTGCCTTTTCCGGACGGCCATCGGGTCGTGGATCTGGCGTGGAACTACGGAGACTACGCTTCCCCGGCTCTGACGTCAGCCAGGTTCTCGTACTGGCAGGAGCACACACGGTCGTTCGCTGCAATCGCCGGCTGGCGGCCGTTCTTCGGGCGCGTCGGCGAAGTCGGCGAGATCACAGGCGCTCAGGGCCTCCGGGTAACGGCCGACTTCTTCGCCGTCGTTGGCATGTCCCCGGCGGTGGGCCGTGCCTTCGCCGAGGACGAGTACCGGCCCGGAGGGCCCCGGGTCGCGCTGGTGTCTCCCGGGTTCTGGCGCGAGCACTTCGGCGAGCGGGTGGACCTGTCCGGTCGCGTCTCGATCAGGCTGGAGGAAGAACCTCACACGATCATCGGGCTGCTTCCCGAGGACTTCGTGTTCCCTCACGTCTCCGAACCGCTGGAGATGATCGTACCCACGGAGGTGCCACCCGTCGACCCAGACGACCGGGCCGGGAACTGGTCGGCCATCGCCAGAGTTGGCGATGACTACACGATGCGTGACGCCCGGACCGAGGTGGCATCGCTCAATACCGGGTTCACGGTGTCGTACCCGCAGCAGGCCGACGAAGCGGAGCCCGGAATGGTGCTCGACTCCTTCGCGGACCTGTACGTTGGCCGAACGGCGAATGCGATCTGGATCCTGATGGCTGCGGTCGGGGCCGTCCTGCTGATCACCTGCGCCAACGTGGGCAACCTGTTCCTCCTCAGAGCACTACGGCGCCGCGGCGAGATGGCGCTCCGCACCGCTCTCGGAGCGACCAACAGCCGGATCATGCGGCTGGGCGTGGCGGAGGCCATCGTGGTCGCTTCCGCAGCGGGCGCCGCGGGCATCCTGCTCGCGATCTGGGGCGCCAACGTGCTTGTCGCCCTGGCGCCGGTCCGGCTGCCGCTCGCAGGGTCGATCGCGGTGGACTGGAGAGTTGTGGGGTTTACGATCGGCATCTCGCTGATCGCTTCCGTTGTGGTGAGCCTGGTGGCCGCGTGGCCTGTGGTGCGTGGAGGGGTGTGGCGCGCGCTGGGACGGGGTTCCCGGACCACGACCGGGCAGCGTCGGTTGCAGGAGGCGCTGCTATCGGGGCAGACGGCGCTCTCGACCCTCCTGCTCGTGGCAGCCGGTCTGCTCTTCACTACCTGGTCGAACCTCAGGCAGGTCGACCCCGGATTCGACCCGGACGCCCTCGTGGCCGTGAGATTGCCGATCAGGCCGCCCACCTATGACACCGCCGAGCGGCTCGACCGGTTCGCGCAGGGAGTCATCCAGGGCGTGCGCACCGCCGGGGGCGTTGATCTCGTCGCCGGAGCCAGCAGTCTCCCCTTCGAGCGAGGTCTGAACTTCCCGATTTCCATCGCGGGGCGTGATGAGTTCGGGGGCTCGGTCGAGCTGCGAACCGTCACCCGCGGCTACTTCCGGACGCTGGCGATCCCGTTGGTCCGCGGGCGATCGTTCACCGCGGTGGACGTTCAGGGCGCAACGCCGGTCGCCATCGTCAACGAGACGTTCCAGCGCGTCTACTTTCCCAACGGCGACGCGATCGGGCAGCGCATCGATCTCGGGCGAGTTGGCGGCGAGTACCGATACGGTTCCCTGGAAGGCCCCGGCGTCCTGATTGTCGGTGTGGCCGCCGATGTGCAGGACGTCTCGTTCCGGACCGCGGTCCGACGAACCCTGTACCTGCCGCAAGCCCAGGCCGGCGACATCATCGCCAACATCCGTCCCACGATGCCGGTGTTCGTCGTTCGAAGCACCCTGCCTGTTGAGCGACTTGAAGGGGCATTCGGGCAGGCGATACGTGCCGTGGACCCGGCGCTTCCCGGCCCGGAGGTCTTTGCGCTGAGCGAGACGGTCGCGGAGACGATGGCCCGGGAACGATTCGGCACCGTACTCGTGTCGCTCTTCGGCGCCCTCGCGCTCATCCTGACTGCCGTCGGCGTCTACAGCGTGGTCGCCCAGACCGTGAGGAACCGTCATCGCGAAATCGGGATTCGCATGGCCGTGGGGGCGAACGGAGGCCAGGTACTGCGCTCGGTGGTTTTGCGGGGATTGCTCCCGATCGGCATCGGGATCGGCATTGGACTGGTGGGTGCCGTGGCCCTGTCGGGTCTGCTGGAGGCCTACCTGTGGGGCATAGCGGGCACCGACCCCGAAACGCTCGGCGTAGCCGCGGCTGGAATCCTCGCCGTGGCGATCGTCGCCTGTTGGATTCCCGCGCGAGAAGCGGCGGAGGTTGATCCCGTCACGGCGCTGGCTTCGTAGGAGGCGCTGCCGTCGATTCGTCGACTGGCGTCGGACCTGAACCCTCGATTCCGACCAGGTCTCGATCGTCGGTCCTGGATCGTCGGTCTTGACGGGCCAAGGCCAGGACGCTACTGGTAACCATATGGTTACCGATGCTCGACAGCTCGACTCCACGTTCCAGGCGTTGTCCGATCCGACACGCCGGGCGATCCTGGCGCGCCTCTCTGAAGGAGACGCCACGGTCGGGGAACTGGCGGCGCCGTTCGACATTTCGCGACCGGCGATTTCGAAACACCTGCGCGTGCTCGAGGGGGCGGGGCTCGTGGACCGGATGCGAGAGGGACGCACGAGCCGCTGTGCGCTCGACGCCCGGCCGATGCGGGAAGCCGCAGACTGGGTCGCGACATATCGGGCTTTCTGGGAATCCCGGCTCGCTGCCCTGGCCAGCTATTTGGAGTCAGGGGCGTCCACGTCACTCGACCCTGAAGGAGAAACCGCAAGATGATCGATCCCGCACGTACCGTCCGGGTCTCGAGAGTGATCCCGGCCACCCCTGAGAAAGTGTTCCGGACATGGACCGACCCGAAGCTGGTCCTGCACTGGCACGGCTCGCGTGCGGGAAGGATCCTCGGATTCCAGCGCGATCTTGTAGAGGGCGGAACGTTCAAGCTTCGCGTGGAGGTGGCCGGCGGGAAGGTCTACCATGTGTTCGGAACGTACCGGGAGGTCGATTTCCCCCGACGGCTCGTCTACACGTGGGATCTGGAGGAGGCGGAGGACTGGGTCGGAGAAACTCTGGTGACGGTAGAGTTTCTACCCGAGGGTGAGGCGACGCGAGTCGTCATCACCCATGAAGGGTTCCCTGCGGCGGAGGATACCGAAGGACCGCGCGGCGGCTGGGCCGGATGCCTGGAGAATCTGGAGCTCCTGTCGAGACGACCCATGAACGAGAGCGAAGGTAGCGGGACCCTGGGAGAGCGGGGTGGCAGATACAGGTTGCGATTCAAACGGTTCCTCGGGCATTCTCGCGAGCGCGTTTGGCGGGCGATCACGTCGGAGGACGACCTCTCCGCGTGGTTCCCGGCCCGCATGGAAGGCGAGCGCGAGGTGGGCGCGGCGCTCCGGTTCGTGTTCCCGGAGCCCGGTCGGACACCTGCCGACTCGGACGAGGAGGGGCTGGTCATGACGGGCGAGATCCTGGTCTGGGATCCGCCCGGCGTGCTCGAATACCGGTGGGACGGCGATGTGCTTCGTTGGGAGCTCGAAGAGCGCCCCGGGGGCACGTTGCTCACCTTCACCCACACCTTTGACGACCAGGGGCGGGCGGCGTGGGACGCGGCGGGATGGGACCACTGCTTCGCATCGCTGGAGGCGTGCCTCGGTGGAAGCCCCGTCGAGCCCTTCACGTGGGAGCGCCACAACGACCGGCTCGCCCGCTATGCGCGCCGATTCGGGCCGGAAGGGGCGGTGCACCGACGTCCGACGCCTCTCGATGAGTTGGCGTTCGCATCGCTTGAATCCACGGAGGACACATAGTGCCGCCGTCAGCGGGTCCCCGGTCCGTCCACCGTGATTCGCAGGTACGCAAACCGGCCGTTGAACCCGGCTGGCGCGTACTGGCTGTACTTGTTGCCGAGTCCCGTGAAGCGATTCGGGTTCAGTTGCGGATACGTGTCGAGGACGTTGTCCGCGCCGATGGTCGCGAGGAACCCGTCGCGGATCCGGTAGCTCAGCGACAGGTCGGCCGTCCCGTAGCCGCCGAAGTCCTCAGCCTCTTCCGAATCGTACCAGCCGCCGAAGTAGTTGAAGCGAGCCACGGCGCTGAGGACGCCCGCGTTGTGACGGATGGACGCGATGAAACGGTCACGAGGCAGCCCGAACTCGTAGTCCCTGATCTCCTGCTCGTCCGCCAGGGGCCCGCCGGGCGTGAACGACTCCACGGTCGTAAGGGTTCGGCTGAAGGCGGCATCGAGGACGGTCGCGCCGCGTCCGACCTCGAAGACATAGCTGCCCACGGCCTCGCACCCCCGCGTGGATGTGGTGAAGTCGTTGTTGAAGTAGTTGATGTAGTTCCAGCTGGGCGCCGAGGTCAGCCCCTCGGACTGGAGCGTCGAGATGAGATCGTCGCGGACCCGGTCCGGTCCGAGATCGGGCCGGTTGAGTTCGATGTCCCTCGAGAGGGCCAGCCGGTCCTCCACGCGGATGCTGAAGCAGTCGAGCGTGATCGCGGCCGGCGCCCGGTCCCAGACAAGGCCCAGCGACGCATTGCGTGACCGTTCCGGCTTGAGGCCACGGCCGCCGAGCGCGACGCCGACGGGGCTCGACGGCGCGATTGTCGCCACGATCGACACCTGCCGCTCGTCGCCCGAACCGGCGTTTTTCGAGGTCGCGTTGATCGCGTTCGCCTGGCCCGGGGTCGGCGCCCGGAAGCCCGTGCTCAGGCTGCCCCGCAGCGCCAGGTCCGAGGTGAGTTCCGCGCGGCTGGAGAGCTTTCCGTTCGTGGTGGCTCCGAAATCGTCGTAGTACTCGAAGCGGACAGCGGCGCCGATGGTCCAGCGCTCGCGCACATCCGACTCCATCTCCAGATAGGTGGCGCCGCTGCTCCGGGACCACCGCCCCTCGGTGTCCTCGCTGAATCCCGGGAACCCGTTCGTGCCCGCCGTGAAGCCCTGGCTTTGCAGGTCCACGGTCCGCCCGTTCCGCTCGAAGGTGCGCGCCCACGAGCTGGCCTCGCCGCTCCGGATCTGAAAGGTCTCGCGCCGCCACTCGGCGCCGAAGGCGACGTTCAGGTCGGACGCCAGAACCGGAACCGGGACGGGGTAGGAGAAGTCGGCATTGACGTTCGCCTCGTCCTGGCGGTAGGCCCCGGGATCGAAGGTGAAGTCGGCGGGGTTGGCCGGACCCAGAGCCGCGTTGACCGTGTTGCGGATGAAGAAGTCCACATCGCTCGTTCCGGTCGCCGCGCTCAAGTCCCACGTGAAGCCGGAATCCGACTCGCCGCGCACCCCGGCCACCGCCGAGTAGTCCCGGGTGTCGCCGCCGAAACGCGGCGTGAAGCCGCCGGGGAAAAGCTGGTTCATGACGAAGCAATCCGGATGGTCGCGCTGGAAGGCATCGGCCTGGAAGGTGCCGTTGAGGTAGTACCCACCCTGAGGGTCGAGCATCGCGGGGCACCCGCCGCTTCCGTCGCCGGTCAGGTCGCCCACCAGCCGATGGGCGCCACGCGTGTACACGCCTTCGCGGTTGTCGGGGTTGCGGTAGTAGAAGCCGCCGTCGGTCTCCTTTTGCGCGTAGTTCCCGAAGGCGTAGAGGCGAGCGCCATCGCCGACGGGAACACCGACGTTGATGAAGGTCTTGAGGTCGCCGTTCACGTTGGGGCTGCCCCAGATCTGCGCCGGGTTGGGGACGTGGATGTTGCCCGCGGCCTCCAGCGCGGCCGCGTCGTCGCGCTGGACACTGCGGACCGTTTCGTCCGCTTCCCCGAATTCGACGCTCAGGTTCACGAACCCTTCCTCGAAGAGCGGCAGTCCCATGTTGGCCGCCACATGGGCCTGTCTTCCGTCGCCCACCGTGGTCAGTCTGTAGCCGGCCTCGGCGTGATACCCGTCGCGGTCGTCCCTCAGCACGAAGTTCATGACGCCGGCGATCGCGTCGGAGCCGTATTGGGCCGCCGCTCCGTCCCGCAGTACCTCGACCCGCTGCAGCGCGATCGAGGGGATCACCGACAGGTCGGGTCCCTGGGCGCCCTCCGAAGCCTTGGGAACCAGCCAGGCGATGACGGCCCCGCGGTGGCGGCGTTTGCCGTTCACGAGCACAAGCGTGTGGTCCGCGGCAAGATTGCGGACGTTTGGGGGCCGCACGATGCTCGCGCCGTCGGCGATCGGCTGCGCGTTGACGTTGAAGGCCGGGACGACGGTGCGCAGCATGTCGAGCAGGTCGGCCCCGCCCTGGGCCCGCACGCTGGCCCCGCTCACCACATGCACGGGCGAGTAGGATTCGATGGCGCTCCTTCCTCCGCGCCGCGTGCCGATGACCACGATCTCTTCAAGAGCCATCACGCCCGGGAGCGTATCGGCAGCGGTCACCGTGTCGGTTTCTGACGACGTGGTGGGCGGGTCCTGGGCCTGCAGGACCGCGGGTGTGTCTAACGCGCCGGTGGCGAGCAGCAGGATGGCGACCGCGCCAATGGAAACCCTGGGTACCGAGGTGAACCGGTTCATTGCCACGTGTCAATCGGCGCGGATCGCGCGAGGCTGTTTGGCAAGGACATCGGCGCTCGAGGAGTGCCGGGAGGCCGGATCCGGGTCGAATTAGCAAGCCAATCGGAGAGCATGGACCCCCGAAATCCCGTAAGTCCAATGGGCCTGGGTAGATTCGAACTACCGACCTCACGCTTATCAGGCGTGCGCTCTAACCACCTGAGCTACAGGCCCCTATTGAACTTACGGGATCTCGAGGTGCAGTTCCAGCTAATTGACTCCCGCTAATTGGCGGGAATGGAGACCCTCCGGCGCCCTTCGAGGGCCTTCCTGAGCTGGTCCTCGTCGGCCCGCTGGTAGCACTGGAGCACCGTCTGGGCCGTCTTCCAGCCACCGAGTTGGCAGACAACCTTGAGGGGCTGATCCATGAGATCGGAGGCGAACTTCCGCCGTAGCGAGTGCCAGCCGCGCCCGCGCTTGGGCTCCAGCCCTGCAAGTTTCTGGGCCTTGTCCCACCAAACGCGCACCCGTGACCGGTCCAGGCACCGCGAGGGGTCCCTCGGTGCGGGCAACACGGGAGAGTCCCCGCCCCTGGGGTTCCGCATCCGCGCCTCCTTCAGGACGGCGAGCACCTCGGCCGTAACCGGCGTCCGGTGCTCGTACCCGGTCTTCTCGTTCTCGGCGCGCCAGCGTATGATCCTGGCCTCCATGTCGATGTCGGACCACCTGAGTTGGCGAATGGCTCCGATGCGGTGTCCCGTCTCGTGGGCTAACACCAGCGCCACACCGAACCGCCAGTCCATCTCCAGCGACGCTCGGAGCAAAGCCTCGTACTCGGCCTCGGTGAGGAGCACCCGGGTCGGGTTTTTCTCTACGGGTGTCTTGAGGCCCCTGAAGGGATTGGACTCCAAGAGGAGCCTCCCCTCCTCGTCTCTCGACTTCGCGGCCCAGTTGAGGATGGCGAGCAACAACTTCAGATCCTGTTGGATCGTCCGGTTGCCCGCAGGCCTGCCGCTACGTCCCGCTCGCCCCCCTCGGCGCGCCCGGATGAACCGGTCCCAGTCGCGCTGGGAGAGCGTCTCAGGCTTGCGGTTGCTCCCGAAGAACCCGAGGAACATCGCCATGGTGGCTCGGTCGTACTTCTGGGTGGACGCCGTCTTGGTGGGCGTCACCTCTTCCGTGTAGATGTCAAAAAGCCGCTCCAAGGTGAGCGGCTCGGGCTCGGCCTCCTGCTTGCCGTTCAGCTCCGGCTTTGCGAACCCGGCGGCGAACTCGTCCGCCTGCCGCTTCGCGCGCCTCCAGTCGCGGTGCTTCAGCGACCGGGTGAGCCTGCACCCGTTCTCGCGCCACTCGATCTGGAACAGGCCGGTCTTGGGATCGGGGAAGACCCTCACCCGGTTCCGGCCCCATTCGCCGGCGCTGTACACGCGCCGGTCACGTTTCGTGCGTGCCATCATTCGATTCCCTTTTCGATGATGGACTGCACGATCTGCGCATTCGAAAGGTCGCTACGCCGGGGCTTCTCCGCCAGTCTCGGCTCGGCCGGTGGCGATGCCTTCCGGGGCAGGTCTTGGAGTGCGATCCTGGGCGCGCCGGGCCGACCCGCGTTGGGAATCTTGCCCTCGCGCACGAGGCGCCCGAGATGGTCTGCGGAGTATCCGCTCTCGCGCGACGCCTCGACGAGCGAGAACGTCGCCTCGTCCCTCTCGACGAGGGTGGCTTCGAGGTCGTCGGCGCAGCGCTCGATCGCGGTGGCCGGGGTCTCGCCGCCGTAGCGGCGGAGCGACTTGGCCTGCCTGCGCCAGTTGGCGGGCAGGCCCTCGATGGTCGGCCGGTCCTTCATGCGCGTCACTCCCAGTCTCCTTCGGCGTCCCTGCGGAGCGCATCGGCGAGGTCGTGATCCCCTTCTCCGCGCCGGACGGACCGTTCGGCGAGACCGACGCGGCTGCCGAGATCGGCGAGCCCCGTGGCGCGGGCGACGCCGTAGATGGCGGCGGCGAGGGTGAAGACGGCGAACGCCGCGTGCAGCGCGACGGCGACGCCATACCGGGCGAAGATGAGCGGCCAGTGGGGCGCGAAGTATTCGAGGCGGGATCCGCCGAGGAGCAGGACGGATCCCACGATGGCGGCGCTCAGTCCCGCGCTGATCTTCCAGGGTTGCATGGCGGGTTTCCTCCGTGCGGGTCAGAGTTCGACGGAAGCCGGATCGCGGTCGGCGCGTCCCCCGGTCCAGGCGCCGTCGTCGCCTCGGCCCAGGCCGAGCTTTTGGAGCATGCCCGCGGCGGCCGGTCCGCTGGCGTGCATCGCGAACCCGGCGGCGGCTTTGGCGGTCAGCGCCGGTTCGCGGTAGTTGCCGGACGCGACCTCGACGTTGATGCGTCCGGTGCGTCCCTCGGCGTCCTCGTACTCGATCTGCGCGTCCGGGTAGAGCACCTGGCCGGCCTCGTCGAGAGGCAGCCCGAGTTCTTCGGCCGCGCGGTGCCGCTCGGCGTCGGCGGCCCGCTTGCCGTTCCGGTTCCGCTCCGACTCGCTCGCCCGCGCGACGGCGCTCTTGAGTTCGGCGTCGAGGCGGACGCGCCGCACCCGCGCGTCCCGCCTGCGGAGCCGCTCCCGTTCCCTGGCGCAGGCGCGGTAGACGGCGGTGTCGTGGCTGGCCTGCGCGTCCCTGATGCGGGGGACTTCGATCCGCTGGTCCCGGTCCATCCCCCGCGCGGCGGCGAGCTCTCGGGCGTCGGCGACGCCGGTGGAGGTGAGCGTGAGGACCTTGAACGGGTTGCCGTTCGGACCGGTGACGGTGGTCTCCTGGACGAGCCCGTCCTCGATCCACGTGTCAACGGCGCGGCGCGTGGTGTAGGGATGTCCGCCGAAGCGTGCGTCGGCGAGGTCGCGGAACGATACCGCGCCGTGGACGCCGATGTCGGCCAGCGCCCCGGCGCAACGTTCGGGGAAGGGGATGGACCCGCGCGCCCGGTCCGCAGCGTATTCTCGGCGGTGGCCGTCCCGCATCGGCAAGCGATTGCGGCTGGGTGGCGCGGCGGGGCGCGGGTCCGGTTCGACCTCGCGGTCGAACATTCCTCTCCCTCTCATCGGTTCTTCAGCGGCTCGGCCCGGCGCTGCGCGCGGGCGTTGGCATCTGAGGCACGGGGACCTGGATCCGCTGGAGTCCCTCGGGTCCGGGCGTCCGGGTCGCGGCGATGGGCTGGGCTTCCCGCGCGGTCTCGCGCTCGATGTGGCGCACGAGCACGAAGTCGGAGATCCTCTGCGCGTCCGCGGCGGCACGCCGGATCTCTCGCGGGTCCTCCTCGAGCGCCTTGATCCAGCCCTCGACGTAGGCGGCGCCCCGGGCCGGGTCGTGGCCGACGCCCACGCGCTCGCCTGTCATCATGGCGCTGATCTCGGCTCTCAACTCCTCCCGCGCGTAGGCGGGCGATCCGAACCCGTTCTTGATCCCCTCGATGAGCGTCTCGCGCTTCATCCGGTCCTCGTGGCCGGTGCTGTGGCCCAGCTCGTGGAGCGCGGTCTGGTAGTAGTGGTTCGCGGAGGGGAACTGCCCGCGCTCGGGCAGCACGATCTCGTCGCGCTTCTTGTGGTAGTAGGCGCGGTCGCCCTGGACGTGGCGGACCGGCACGCCCCCGTCCTCCATGACCTTCTCGGCCGCCTGGTGGGCCTTCCAGAGCGGCTCGGGGGTGGGGTTTGCGCGCTCGGGCAGCCCGTCGGCCTGCTCGGCGTTGAACACGGTGTACTGCCGCACGAACGGCGCCTTGAGCTTCTCGTAGCGGTAGATGCGGTTTCCCTCGGCGTTCCGCTTGGGCTTCCCCTGGGCGTCGGTGACGGCGATCCGCTTTTTGTCCTGGAAGGAGAGGATGCGCGTGCCGCGCTCGCCCTTCCTGACCTGTCCGCCCCGCGCCTGGATCTGGCGGTAGGTGCCCCAGCGCACGTCGACGTGGCCGACCTCCTGCTGGACGGAGGCGAGGTGCAGGCTGTTGCCGCCCCGGTAGGAGCGTCCCGTGTCCACGTTCATGGGCATCACGCGCTCGCCCGGCGCCCAGGGCTTCTGCCAGGGAGCGGTGCCCTTCCTGATCTGCTCGATGATCGCGTCGGCGAACTTGCGGTGGTATTCGTCGTGGTTCATTCGTCCACCTCCTCGCCGTGCGGGTCGTTCCAGGCGGCCGCGATCTCGTTCTCGGTCCCCACGTCCTCGGGGAAGAGGCCGTACTCCTCGGCCAGGTAGGCCCGGACTTCGAGGGTCTCGCCGCCGTCGCGCGCGAGTTCGCGGTCGAAGTCCTCGAACGTCTCGATGGGGATGGTTCCGCCGTTCCAGGTCATGGGTTCACCTCCTTCGGTGGGTGGGTATGGGTTCTACTCGACGGCTGCGTCCCGGGGGGGCCGCGCTCCGGACGGCGCAGTGATCCAGTGGCCGGTGGGCGCGTCGTAGCCGCAGACCTCGAGCGCGTCCTCGACGAACCGCCGGCCGTCCCGGCGGGCCACGTGCAGGACGAGCGCGATGCCGTCGACGACGCCCCGGCAGGTGACCTCCCAGGGCAGCGCGTCGCCGGCCTGCATGGCGCAGCTCGCGAGCCGCGAGAGCGCGGAGCGCGCGTTGTTGGCGTGGATGGTGGTGAGCGAGCCGCCGTGGCCGGTGTTGAGCGCCTGCAGCAGGTCGGCCGCCTCGCCGCCCCTGACCTCGCCGACGACGATGTGGTCGGGCCGGTGGCGCAGCGCGTGGCGCACCAGGTCGCGGATCTCGACCGGCGTCTCCGAGAGCGTGGCCCCGGCCTCGAAGCGCAGGCAGTTCGCCCGGTCGATCCGGAGTTCGAGCGTGTCCTCGATGGCGACGATCCGCTCGTCTTGGGGCAGCAGTTCGATCAGCGCGTTCAGGAGCGTGGTCTTGCCCGAGCCCGTGCCGCCGGAGACCAGGATGTTCTGGCGGGACGCAAGCGTGCTCCGGGCGGCGTCGAGGATGTCTTGGGGCAGCGAGCCCAGGCGCACCAGGTCCTCGGCCGTGAACGCGCGGCCCCCGAACCGGCGGATGGTGATGGCGACCTCGGGAGATGCGGGCGGGGTGCAGATCGCGACCCGCGAGCCGTCCTCGAGCCGGGCGTCCAGGATCGGCCGGGCGGCGGGATCGAGCCCGAGCGGGCGCGCGATGTGGATGGCGGCCCGGTGGAGCCAGGCGGACGTGAGGTCCGGTGCCTCGTAGCGTTCCAGTTTCCCGGCCCGCTCGACCCAGACGTTCGCGGGCCCGTTGATCATGATCTCGGAGACCTGCGCGTCCTCCAGCAGGCTCTCCAGGCCGGGAAGGAACGGAGTGAGGTGGCCGACGCCGCTCGCGCGCTTCATATCCGGCCCTCGTCGCGCTGCCGCCAGTACCCCTGCTCCCTCGGCAGGTAGTGGGGCTTCAGATAGACGCGCCGGGCCGGGAGCGACTTGACGCCGTCGTAGGGGAGGCAGATCGCCTGGTAGTTGGCGAGCAGCCCGAACTGGCGCGGGGTGAACACCGGCTCCCGTGCCGACCGGAACGACTTGCTCGCCCCGATGCTGCCGTCCCCTCCTCCGGCGCGGCCGGACAGGAGCGAGAACTCGGGCTTGTTCGTGGTCTCGGTAAACGTGTAGGACGCCTGCGTCTTCATGACGGAGCCGCACATGTCGGACGCGATCTTGGCCGACGCGTCGTCGGACAGCGACAGGAAGATCCGCGTGCGGAGCGTCTGGACGAGCGTGCGCCAGGCCTCGCCCGAGGGGAGCACGGAGCGCAGCGACGAGATCGACTGCGTGGCCACGATCGGGATGCAGCGGCATTGGCGCGTGAGCGCAAACGCCTTCTCGTCGCCGGACGGGTCGTCCTGCCCGACGGTGGCAAACGCCTGGTACTCGTCGCAGATGAACACGGCGGGCCGCATGTAGCGTTCGGGACGCCGCGCGGCCTCCGCGGGCCGGCGGAGCAACGCCTGCATCCAGGCGTTCTTGAGGAACACGCCGATGGCGCGGGCGAGCGCCGGGTTCGCGCCGGCGGGCATGTTGAGCGCGAGCACCTTGCCGCCCTCGATCAGGTCGCTGAGCGGCGGCAGCCTCCGGCGGAGTCCCGGCATGGGCTGAACATCCGGTGCCTCGTCCTCCTCCTCGTCGTCGGTCTGCCTGGGCGGGGGATCGTCGGCCGGCGGCGGCGGACAGAACACGCCCGCGACCTCCGGCTGGTCGAAGAGCGACAGGAACACGCTGATCCCCTCGACGATCGAGGTGCGGAGCTTGGCGTCGAGCGCCATCCAGTCGTGCCGGTACCATCGTTCGATGGCCTCGACCTGCTCGGCGTACTCGCGGCCCGCGCTCCCGCCTTCCGGCTCCGGAGGCGTACTCGACCTTCAGCTCGTCGAGCACGGCCGCGCGTTCCGGGTCGAGGCGGCACGCCACGGTCCCGGCGCCCGGCGCCATGTCCCAGTCCCAGTCCTCGAGGGCCTCCCGGTGCGCGTTGAGATCCTTGACGGCGATCACGGCCCGCATGGGACACAGCCGCAGGGCCTCAGCCTTCGCCTCCCCGAGCTTCCGGGCGAACAGCTCGGCGTCGACCGTGCAGCGGTACACGTCGCGCAGCGTTACCCAGCTCCCCGGCAGGAGCCGGTGAAGCTCGACGATCCACCGGACGAGGTTCGTGTATGCCTGTTGCCAGAACGGTTCGCGCGACTTGCCGAAGAGCTGGTTGATGAGCGAGGCGACGCCGTAGGCCATCGAGTAGGAGTCGAGCAGCGGATCGTCGAGCGGGTTCCACTGCCACGAGCCGCCGAGCCCGATCTCCAGGTAGTCGTCCTCTCGGTCGGCACGCGTGAGGATGCGACGCACCTGGTGGCAGAAGTCCCCCTTGACTTCGAGCACGAGCGCGCCCGCGCGGCGCCGGGGATCGTCCGCTTGCCAGGTGAGGAGCTGCCGGGCGAACGGGTACATGCAGGCGGTCGTCTTGCCGGTGCCGACCGCCCCGACGACGAGCAGGCCGGTGTAGAGTCCCTTCTCGGGGACCACGAGCCAGGACGGCCGGTCGCTCTCGGCGGCCACGGTCGGATGGTGCAGTTCGCCGACCACGAGCGACGGCGCATCGTCCTCCGGCGAGACGGGCCAGGCCGGGAGCCTGCCCCGGTTCCGGCGGCCGGTGAGCGGCTGGAGCCACACCCTCGCGACCGAGATCATGATGCTTCCGGCCAGGAGCACGGCCACGCCGGGCGTGAGGAAGTACCAGAGGTGGATCGCCCGGTGCAGGCCCGGATCGTGATGGGCGATCAGGTCGAGGTACGGGTTGCCGCCCGGCCCGGGGAACGGCGCGAGGAACGCGCGCCAGGCGAGCGCCGTCAGGGCCAACCCGATGAGGACGAGCGTCCACGGCCTCATCGGTCTCCTACCCTTCCCGGAGGGATCGATGTTGCGGGAGCGACCCCTGGAGGGCGTGGGGGCGAGTTGTGTGAAAACACACTCGCCGCTACGCCGCACCGAGCCCTCGGCGAGGGGGGTCGCTCCCGCCTCGGCCTCATCGGCCCGTCCGGCAACGGGCGGGCGGGCCACGAGGCCGCAAGACACCACCGCGCAGGCGGATGGACGGAACGCCCGGCGTGAATCGCCGGAGCGCCGGATTGTGAAACGGCCCCCCGCGTCGTTTTCACGTCGCCGTTCGGCACAGCAGGCCCGGCGCTCATCGAAAGCGGACCCTCGCGAGGCGCTCGGTCCGCCAGGCGACGCCGCGGTCGATCGATCCGCGCCCGCCCTGTCGGCGGGCCCGCTTTTCGAGCGCGACGCTGCGCTTCAGCGCGGCCTGGAGGCCGCCGAACTCCTCGAGGACGTGGACGGCGCCCTGGAGGATCGCCCGCTCGATGCGCGCGAGTTCCTCGGCCGTCCCGGCCTCCGGCTCGCCGCGCCCATTGGGCCCGGCCCATCCGCGCGTCACCCGCCGCGCCCGCTCCAGCTCGCGACCGGTGCGGGCGACGGCCACGACCTCGACGGACCGGCCAAGTCTCCGCAGCGCACGCCAGAGTCCGCGGTGCGCCTTGCCCCACGAGCGGAGCGCCGTCGAGGTGTCGTGGCCGGGATCGGCGTAGACGAACAGGGCGCTGCCCGAGTCGAGCGCGACCGGGAGCTTGACCGGGAAATGGCGCTTGGTGTTCCCGGCGGCTCCCCGGTACACGCGGACGGGCAGCAGCGAGCGCTCGATGCCGAGCGCCTCGAACGCGGCGACCTTCTCGTCCTCGGTCGGGAGCCAGGGCAGGCCGGCATGCTCGATCACGTAGTCGAGCGAGAGCAGGCGGCGCACGAGCACCTCGGTCGATGCGCCGCGGCGGTGGCGGATGTGCTCCGCGCCGAGCGCCCGGTAGACGGGCCGTGAGAAGATCCGGCAGACCCGGCCCATGCCGGCGATGCGGGGCTCGGTCTCCTCGCTCGCGACGCGCGCCGCGATCAGCGCGTGGATGCCGCGCCGGACCTGTTCCGGGTGCGCGTTCATGAACCGCGCCCACTGGGCGCGGGTGCACACGCCGCTGTGCAGGCACACCAGCGCGATCCACTCGGCCTTCTTCCCCTTCCAGCCGAACGCCTCAAGCGCCTGCTCGCGCCCTTTGAGGTGCGCGATCATCTGGAGTCCTCCGTGACGAGCGCCCGGTCGGCCTGTAGGTAGGTGATGAGGATGCCCATGGGGTTGTGGACCACGAGCTCCGGCGGGATCGAGTCGAGGAACTCGAACCGGAGCGCGACGGACCAGCGCTCGCGCAGGACCTCCTGTCCGGCCGCGAGATGCACGACCTCGAAGTCGGCGGTGGCGCCGTGCGGCGGCTCGGGCGAGGGATGGATGCGGAGCACGACGCGCTCGACCTGGCGCTCGGTCTCGGCCGTCCCCGGCCGCCACGCTCGCGACCTCGTCGCCGTCGCTGGCGAACGCGGCGTTCGCGAGTTCGGTCGACAGGAACCGGAGGCTCCGGGTCCAGTACTCCTGGACGGTCACGCGGCGGCGCGAGTGGAAGTCGTTGACGAACCGGTTGAGAAAATACTTGGTCGTCGGATCGAGCGGATCGGCCTGGGCGGTGGCGGCCTCGTAGGCGAGCGCTTCGGCCCGTCCGACCTCGTCGACCCGCACCACGATGGGCTTGGGCGGCTCGGTGCCTGCGATCCGCAGCAGGACGAAGACGCCGAGGACGCAGCTCGCGGACAGGAAGATCAGGATCGTCCGCAGCTTCCGGTTGGCCTGCACGACCTCGCCCCAGATCTCGGCGTACTCTCGGCCGGCGTTCCTGTCTCGTTTCATCGGCACTTGACTCCTTGAGGCTTCAGACGGGCGGCTTGGCGGGGACGGCGGCCTTGCTCGCCCCCTGCATGACGAGCGCGATGAATCCGGAGCCGGCGGAGCCGGAGCCGGAGACGAGCATCGAGGCGAGTTCGCCGACCTTGAGTCCGGCCCAGAGGCCCGAGACGACGAGCGGCATGAGGACGACGGCCCAGAGCCAGAGCTCGCCCGCGTCGGCGGTGCCGGTGCCCATGAGGGCGTCGGCGTAGGTCGTGATGTAGCCGAGCCCGACGCCCATGAAGACGCGGAGCACGGCCCCGGCCACGACGCCGTAGAGCGTGTAGACCAGGAGCGTGCGGAACCATCCCCAGAACAGGAACGAGAGCGGCTCGAAGAGCAGGAACGCGATGAACACGGGACCGAGCAGGATCGCGATGGCGATGGCGACCTGCGCCCAGATGACCTGCGCGTAGGTGATGCAGAACAGCGCGAGCAGGCAGACGACGAGCGAGGCGCCCATACAGACCGAGACCAGCGAGGAGAAGATCACGGTCACGCCCGATGTCAGGATCGAGAGCACGTTCCCGCTCGACCAGGCTGTGCTCAGGTGCGTCGAGTACGCCTGCACGAGCGCGGCCATCTCGCCGTATCCGGCGGAGACCACGTCGGAGAGGAACAGGTTCTGGAGCCAGGCGCCGCCGGCCGCGATGGTGGCCGGGAACGTGAGCCCGACGCCGGGGATCGGCACGATGTAGTAGTGAAGCATCGTGCGGGGGATGGCGATCCCGATCACGAGCTTGATGATGTCCCAGGGCCGGAACGTGCCGCTGAACGCGATCTTCAGCCCCGTCCAGGCGACCATGACGGCGGCGAGCCCGCCCCAGAGCTGGAGCCCGAGCGTGTGCACGTCGGGCGCAGCGCCGCCGACCACGGTGTCGAGCACGACGTCCAGGAAGCTCTTGAAGTCCTGGAGCTGGTCGTCCGGGATCTGGGTGGGGACGTTCGGATCGATCGACTGCTGCATGGCGGACGCCCCCTAGTTGCTGCCCGTGTAGAACGACGGGACACGCAAGAGCAGCCCGTCGCGGAGCGCGGTGCGGTTCCGGGAAGCGGCGTCGCGCAGCGTGCCCGCCATCGCGTTCGCGCGCGTCCGGCCTTCGCTCCACGCGGCGAGTTGTTCGAGCCGCGCGAGTTCGGCCAACTGCGCCCGGCTCGCCTCCTGGGCGGCCTGGTGGGCGAGCACCTGGGCCACGCCCGCGTTGATCCGGCCCTGGCTCAGCGCCGCCGCGACCTCGGCCTGCTGGAGAGCCGTATTGGACAGGTTGCCGTTCGCGGTCAGTCCGGCGAACGAGCCCTGCGCGCTCTCGATGGTCTCAGCGAGTTCTGCGGCCGCGTCGAGCATCGCGTAGTCGAGCACGCGCTGTTGGTCGGCGGCATCGCGGGCGCGGCGGTAGCCTTCGGCCGCGCGCGTCGCCGCCGCGGGCGGCTGGTCGCGGAACAGCGCGAGGATGTCGGCCTCGCTCACCCGGTCGGCCGCGCCTCGGGCGCTCCGCCAATGTCCGGTGAACGATCGGCCGCCTCGTCCGAAGCCCCGGACCGCAGCGACCGTCTCGCGGGCCGCGCCCCGGAAGTCCGAGCCCCAGGAGAGCCCGTCGCGCACCAGTCCCACGGGCTCGGCGGCGAGCCGGGAGAACGGCGCGAGCAGCGCGTCGATCTCGCCGCGCGCGGCGCGCTCCATGTGGTCGAGCTGGTCCTCGAGCTCGGTGAGCTGGCGGGCCATCGACCGGATCTGGCTGACCTGGTTGGTGATCTGCCTGATCTGATTGGCGATGATCGTGGCGCGCTGGACCCAGCTGCCGAAGTCGAACTGGGCGCTCGCGGGGGTGGGGCTCGCAAAGGTGATCAGCGTAAAAAGAACAGCGGGGGCGAGGATGCGATGGAGCATGGGAGAGTCCTTTCGTGTCATCGGTGTGCGGTGGGGGTTGGCACCAGCGCGTCCGCGGTAAACCAGATGCGAAGCCGGTGGCCGGCGCGGATCGTGATCTCGGGCATCCGGTTCAGGAACCGATCGAGGACGGAAGTGGCACTGCCTCCGAGCCCCTGGCCGACGCCGGCCCGGAGACCGTAGGGCGAGGCTCCGGCCAGCGTGAGTCCGCTGAGCGCGCCGACCGCGCCCGCAGCGGCGAACGTCGAGAAGTAGTGGCGGCTCACCTGGTCCTTGAGCGCGCCCTCGCCCGCCTGGTTCAGGCCCGCGAACTCAAGGTCGATCCAGCTTCCGTCGGGCATCAGCAGCCGGTGGAACGCGACCGCCAGGCGGCTCTGGTCGCGGTTCTGCACGGCCCGGGCGGTGCCGACGACGCGCGCGCCGCGTGGAATGAGGACCCGCTGGCGGTCGGCCGAATACAGCGGCACCGACACCATGGCGAGCACGGGTCCGGGGAACTCGCCCGACAGTTGGGTGAGCAGCACGGCTTCCAGGAACGAGCCTTCCCGGATCCGCTCCCAGCCCGGAGGATCCAGCGGCTGGACGCTGAGGCTCGGCTCCGCCGTGCCGGGTACGCGAGTGCCTTGCGGTGCAGCTTGCGGCGAGCCGGGCACGAGCCCTTCCGCCGCGAGCCCGGCCTGCATCTCCGCTTCGAGGGCGGCGACCGATTGTCCGAAGGACGCGAGCATTGCATCGAGCGCCGCCTCGGGCGGCTCGGAATCAGCCGCCGATGGGCGGATTGGATCCCGCGCTTCGTTCGGGTCCCTGTAGGTCTGGGCAACGGGGAGCGAGCGGAGCGAGCGCTTCCGCCGCTCGATCTCTTCGAGCCGGAGCGTCTCGCGAAGCTCGTACTCGGCCTGGACCATGCCGGCCGCCCCCTCTGCTCCTCCACCCGCTCCGCTGTCGCCACCGGCTCCACTCCCGCCACCGGCGCCGGCCGTGTCGGCCTCGGCCTGGCGGCGTTCCCTGTCGGCGCGGGCATCGTCGGCCGCAGCCCGTTGGACCTGGCGCTCCGCCTCGGCGCGCAGCCGTCCTTCGAACGAGCGGCCCGCGCGGTCGTCCACTGCCTGCGCCTCGAAAGGGGCGGGAGCCATCGGGTCCTCCTCGGGACCCGTGAGCGACGACGAGAACAGCATGCCGGCGATGAGCACGCCGATCAGCGCGATCCCCGCCTTCGTGATGATGCCGCCCGGCAGCGCGCCCTTCGGCTCCTTGATCCACTGCTTCCAGCGGCTCATCGCGCGTCCGCGGGCTCGAACCGCCAGCGCAGCCGCTCGTCCCCGATCTGGAGCCATCCGTCGCCCAGCACGCGGCGCGCGACGTAGAGGCCGTCCTCCGTCAGATCGAACGCGACCAGACTCGGCTCGCCGTCCCGCAGCTCGTAGAGCGCCGGCGCTTCCTGGGCGCGCGAGCGCAGATACGTGAACCGGCCGTCATGCCACATCGCCTCGACGAGGAACGGACGCCGCGACGCGTCCCGGTCCAGCCGGTACTCGAACGCGAGCCGGGTGGGGTAGGAGGCGCGAAACGCCTCGATCTCCGCGTCTGCCGCAGCCTGCGCTCTGCGCGCCGCCTCGGCCGCCTCTGCGGCCATCTCCCGGTAGGCCGCGACCTCGCTCCGCGCGACGAACGCGGGCAGGCCCGCGCCGGACATGCTCGCGGCGTCCGGGCCGTCTTCGACGCGGACGACCAGGTGCGGCGGTTCGTCGCCGTGCTCCTCGACGAGGAACGAGTAGATGCGGCCCGACTCGCAGACGAGCGCGATGTTGGTGGCCGCGTCCTCGGCCAGGGGCTTGAGGTACGCGACGTTGGCCGCACCCGTCAGGTGCCAGTACTCCGAGTCGCCGGCCACGAAGTCGAGGATCCGCTCCCCGACCGGCAGCACGATGACCGTCGTGTGCCTCACGCGCGCGCGAATGGAATAAATGAGGTCCTGGCCGTCCTCGGCGGCCTGCACGCGGAGGAACGTCGCTTCCTCGTCGGGCTGCTTGGCCGCCTTGTGTTCCTGGGCGGCGGCGGGGAACGCCGCCAGCAGAAGCGTCAATGCGACAGGTATCGTTGCGGGTCTCATCGTGTTGTGTCCTCCTTGGTGCTAGGGGGTTGGGCGAGAGGGCTCGCCAGGACTTCGAGGGCTTTGGCGAGTCCGTGTCTCTGGACGACCTCGGCGCGCTTCTCGGCGTCCAGGGGCGAGGACGTGTAGAGCCAGTAGCTCTCCGGGTCGACTTCGAGGCGGAGCACGGCCGCCTCGTCCGGCCGCCGGAGATACAGTTCGCGCTTGGGCGTCAGCTCCCGGATTCGCCCGACCTCCGACTCGTTCAGCCGGAACAGGGCGCCGACTTCGTCCGGCAGCTCGGGGTTCGCCAGGAACAGCTTCGTCGGGATCGACTCGAGCAGCGCCGATGCGCCCGCCGTCCCGGTCATGTCCACGGCCGATTGGGTCGCGAGGACGAGCGCGGCGTTCTTCTTGCGCCACGTCTTGGCCGCCTCGGCCAGGTAGGCGAGCACCGCCGGGTCGGCCAGGTAGCGCCACGCTTCGTCCACGACCATCAGCTTGAGCCGCGCGGCCTCTCTGGGGTCCTCGATCTCCAGCCGCATCCGTTCGAGCAGGTACGAGAGCGCCGCCTCGCACAGGTCGGCGTGCTCGGCCGCGCCCGCCAGGTCGATCACCTGCCAGTCGCCGAACTCGAGGTCGGCTCCGCCTGCCGGAGCGTTGTCGAAGAACCGGCCCCAGACCCCATCGCCGGTCCAGCGGCTTAGCGCCGGCCACATGGCGGCCGGGAGCGAGCCGGTCAGCACGCTCAGCGTGCGGCGCTCGGCTCCGAGCGCGTACAGGTCCTCGATGCGAGAGCGGATCTCGCTCGTGTCGGCGCCCGTGGGCTCGTAGCCCCCGAGCTTCAGCAGCCGGAGCACCCAGCCGGTCAGGAACTGAAGCGTGCGCGTGCCCGCGGGCAGCGCGAACGGCTGGAGCCTGAGCCCGGACTCGGCCTCGCCGCCGGGCGTGAGTTCGAGGTAGTGGCCCCCGAGGAACCGGGTCAGCCAGCGGTACGAGCCGCCCAGGTCCAGGATCAGGACGCGCGGGCCGTACTTGAGCGCCTCGACCAGCAGGAAGTTGAGCGCGAAGCTCTTGCCCGAGCCCGTCGCGCCCAGGATCAGCGTGTGGCCCACGTCGCCGCGGAACAGGTCGTAGTGGTACGCGGTGCGCCACGGCGTCTCGAACACCGCGAGCGACTCGCGGTCCAGGTGCCCGCACCGGGCCGAGCCCCTTGGTGGCCCGAACACCGGCGCGAGGCATGCGGTGAGCCCGGCCGAGACGAACATCGTCCTCACCTGCCGCTTCCGTGGCTGGGCCGGCAGTCGCGAGAACCATACGGGCAGCTGGCCGTAGCCCTCACGGACCGCCTTCGCGTCGTGCGCGGCGAACAGCCGGCGCACGTCCCCGTCCAGCCGCTCGATGTCCTCAAGCTCGCCGTGGATCGCGACGGTGAGCGCGGCCTCGCCGTAGGCCACGCCGTCGGCTTCGAGTTCGACGAGCGCGGCGCCCAGCCGGTCCGACTCGACCGCGGCGGCCGAATCGACCATCGCCGACGCCGTGCCCTCGGTCTCCTGCACGTGCGCCATCATCGAGTAGCGCCGCGAGAAGTAGTGCCGCTGCGCGCCCCGGATCCGCCGCCTGGCCGCTTCCACGGTCCACGGCCGCCATTCGAGCGAGACGGTCAGCGTGGCGTCGAGGCAGTAGAGATCCTTGAGCAGGTTCGCGTGCGCCTGCCCCGGCGGCGACAGCAGCGAGTAGAGGATCACCGGCTCGCCGTCGAGCCTCAGATGACTGCGCTCCGCTTCCAGCTCCGACAGCGCGAGCCGCCAGTTCATGCCGCTCCCCGTAGCGCCGTCCCACGCCATGCCGGGACGGTTGATGAGTTCGGAGAGGAGCCGGGACGCTTCCACCGCCCCCAGCATCTCGACGGGCGCGTGCTCGGCGACCAGCGAGCGGCCCGCCTCGACCATCGCCCGGAACCGGCCCGCCGCCGCCTCGATCTCGGACGCCAGGTACGTCGGCGCGCCCTTCCTCCGGCGCTTCCGCAGCCGGGCGAGCCGGGCCAGCGGACCGGACCGCGTGCTCCTGGCCACCGGGCGCAGGCCGGACCCGAGCGACCAGACGACGTAGGCGTCCAGCCGCTGCACCCGCTGGGCCAGGAACGAGCGGCGCTTCCGCCCCGACACGGCCGCGATCTCGGAAACGTTCGCATCCGCGGGACCGGCCATCGCGGCCGGGCGCCGGAGCAGATAGAAATAGAGGCGCGCGCTCGGGTCGAGTCCCGACAGCAGCCGCTGCCAGAGGCCCAGCACCCGGTCGACCTGCTCCGGCGTGCGGCCGTCCACCGCTGCGGGCCGAAGCTGGCCCGCAGCGATCAACTCGCCCGAGCGCGTCAGGCAGGTACGGCCGTCGTCGAGCCAGCCCCAGTAGGGCAGCTCCTCGGCCAGCGAGCCCGCCGCCTCGTGCGCCCGAAGCTCCTCGGCGACCCTCACTCGCCGCTCTCCCGAACACGCAAGTGCCACGGCTCGTCCGTCCACTTGCCCGGATCGAACCGCGCCGGGTGGCGCGACGCCGCGCGCAGCACCGCGAGCATGGCCGGGTCCTTGCGGCCCGCGAGCCAGCCCGCGCCGTAGCAGCCGATGAAGATGACGCCGCCCGCCACCAGCGAGGCCGTCGCGTTCCACACCGAGAGCGCGAGCGTGGCGCCCAGCAGGAACAGCCGCCGCTCGACGCCCAGCACGGTGAGCGGCCGGTTGAGCGCACTGTATCCGGGCCAGCGCCTCAAGCCCCGCATCAGAACAGCCAGGCCAGGAAGTTCACCGCGCCCACCGCCATCCCGATCCCGAAGATGATCCCGGCCAGCGTGCGCTTGCTGCCGCCCTCGCCGAACGCGAACATCAGCCCGCCGACCACGATCGCGATCAGCGACAGCCCGCGCGCGATCGGACCCGTGAACTGCGTCTGTAGCTCGTCCACCGCCTCGACCCAGGGGCTCGTCCCCTGCGCCCAGAGCACACTCGGCGTCAACGCCAGCAGCGCGGTCCAGGCCGCCGCTTGGAGTGTTCTCAACAACGTTCTCATGCTCTCTCCTCCTTGGGAGTCAGTTGCGTATCGCCGAGGGGTCCCCCGCCCCGGCTCTTCTCCAGCCGCTTGCGGACCCATTCGTCCACCTCCGCCTCGATCCAGCGCACCACCCGGTCGCTCAGCCAGACCGGCGCGGGAAAGCGACCCTCGGCCGCCCACCGGTAGATCGTGCTCCGCCCCAGGCTCGTCCGGGCCTGCACCTCCGAGATCCGCAGTAAACGGGTCGCCGGCTTCGTGCTCTCACTGCTGCGCTTCCTGGTCATCGCTCCGCTCCGCTTCGCCTTCCTCGCCCGCGCCCCGGGCCTGCGTCTGCCTCGCCGCCCGGGCGGAGCCCTGGCGCCGCCCGAGTCCAGCTCCCAGGCGGCCATGAAGGCCTGAATCCGGTCCGCCATCCTGAGCGACGGCGAGCGTCCCCGCTCGATCTGGCGCAACAGGTTCGGGTCGCCCACCGCCAGCATGCCGAGCGTCGTCGGACTCATGCCCGTGAGTGCCAGAAACGCGTTCAGCCGCGTGTTGAATTGCTCCTCCAGCGTCGCCATGTGACTGCCGTTCCAGCCGCGTCATGCCCGTAACGTTGAAGCGGTATTTGCAAGGGAGTCAACACTTAGGAAATCTCCTAAGTGTCTCTGGTGTCTATAGTTGTCCCACGTTGTCCCAGAGCCGTCGGAGCCCGTCGCCAGTGCGGTGGCGGAGCGCCCCCG
Source organism: Longimicrobiales bacterium (assembly GCA_965232315.1). Taxonomy (GTDB): domain Bacteria; phylum Gemmatimonadota; class Gemmatimonadetes; order Longimicrobiales; family Gaopeijiaceae; genus BD2-11. The sequence continues at coordinate 41,823 of CBDDPN010000020.1, forward strand.
CGAGGAAGGGAATCCGAGGCCGGCGTGGTGGGGTGCGAGGCTCGACGGAGGGGAGCCGAGCCCTGGGTGCGGCCGCGCTCGAACGCCCGCGCGGGAATCGGAACTCGTCCGGGAAGCCGAGCGGGTTGCTCGGAGGAGGGGACCGCGCCAGGTGAGCCGGTCGAGGCCCGGCGGGGCGTGGGAATCCGTGCGCGGCCCAGCCGCGCGCGTCTTGGAGTGCGCCGCCGGCGGGTGGCGCTACGGTGCCTGCGGACCGTCGTTTGCGGAGGCCGGGATCGGGGAGGCGGACGGTGCCGCGGTCCCCCTGACGCACGCGAACCGCGGCACGCATTTCGGCGGACCCGTCACGTCCGGGGCCGTCAGTGCGTGATCACGGCCCGGTACTCGGCTGCGTCCCTGAGCCCGTAGTCCTCGCCCGTGACCTCCAGGACGCGAACCCGGTACAGAGGAAGCTGGCCGCGGTCCGGCACCCGGAACCGCACGAGGGGACCCGGCCGCAGGGAGCCCGCCACGATGATCTGGCGCGGCGCGGACGACTCGGACTGGTACAGCGCCAGACCGGGACGGGACGCGCGCGCGGTCTCGATGCCGGGACCCTCGAGCCGTATCAGGAGGCCGATGTCGCGGCTGCCGGGCGGCGGGGTGAACTCGACGGTCAGGTATCCCGGATCCGGCGGGGCGTCCACGATGGTCGGCCCCACCAGATCGCCGGTGCACGACCAGATCGTCGCCGCGGCGAAGAACATGGCGAGCGGCCATCCGGCCCTGCCCGCCCGGCGGCGCTTGCGGCGAACCGGTGAGCGTCCACGGCGCCTGGAGTTGCCCCGTCGTTCGGCCGCGGCGCCGCCGGCGAGGGCGGCGTCCGAAGCGGGAGGGGAACCGGCAGGCGTGCCGCCGCACCGCGCGTCACCCCTTCGGCAGCGCTCGATCCAGGACAGCAGGTCGCCGAGATCGTAGCGGCCGTTCCGGTTGCCCAGGCGGTCGAGCGCGGCCTGCCGGGCCGCGCCGAGCGTCCGCTCGCCGAACAGCGCGGCGGCACCCTCGTCCGGGGTCAAGCCGTCCACGGCGGTCAGGGCCTGGCCCGCGAGGACAACCGAGTCGCGGGCCGCCGAAGCGTTGGCCGCGTCCCCCGCGCTCTGTTGCCAGTCCACCTTGTGCTTCGGGTCGTGGCCGAGGCCGGGATGTGCCAGCTCGGCGTCCACGCCGGTCACGGCCGACCGAATCGTGCCGCCGTTGAGTTCGAGCGTGTTCGCGAGCACCGCGATGCCCTGGGTCGACAGATTCGGCTGCACCACCACGTGGGCAAACGTCAGCTTGCTGCCGTCATCGCCGCTCGCGTAGCCGGCCCACTTCTCGCCCCAGTTCGCCGGATCCATGTCGATCTTCAGACGCGGCGCGCCCGTCACCTCGACCGCTTCGCTGAAGGTCACCGTCACGCGGATCGTGTCGCCCAGGCCGTAGGTATCGTCCGCGCCGGCGTCCGATGACACCTTCACGTCGGTCGCCTCCGGTGCCGGCGGCCCGTCGATCGTCGCCGAGACGGAGTTCGACAACGGCCGCCCGTCCGGCGTGCAGATCGCGCCCGCAGCCGAGCAGTCGGTCGTCGCGGCCAGCGTGACCGTCACGGCGTCCGACGAACTCGGACGCACCGTGATCGTCCAGCGCCGGTTCCGGTTCTGCGTCACGCGCCGCGCGCCGGTCACGCGCCCGTTCGTCGCCTCCAGTGCCTCGTCCCGGAGCTTCCTGAAAGACAGCCCCGCGAAGTCCTCGCTGAACCGAAGCTCGAAACTGAACTCCTCGCCCTCGCCGGCGTGCGAGGCCGGCACGTCGCGGAACGACGCCGTGAGGGGCGGCGGCGGCGGCGCGACCGGCTCGGTGACCGCACTGACGAGCGTCTCGTTGTTGCCCGCGTCGTCGGTGAACGTCACCCGCACCCGGATCGCCGCGCCCTCGTCGGAGTCCGCGAGCGTGTACCTTGCGTCCGTTGCGCCGGCGATGTCCGCTCCGTCCGACAGCCACTGATACGCGAATGCGGCACCGGTCAGCCCGTCCGGGTCCTCGATCTCCGCCGTGGACGCGGTCAGCGTCTCGCCCACTCGGACAGTCCCGGAGATCGTCGGCGCGCCCGTAGCGGGCCGGTTCGGCCGGGGCGCGACGGGCTCGGTCGCCGCACTGATGAGCGTCTCGTCGTTGCCCGCGTCGTCGGTGAACGTCACCCGCACCCGGATCGCCGCTCCCTCGTCGGAGTCCGCGAGCGTGTGGCGCGCATCCGTTGCGCCGGCGATGTCCGCGCCGTCCGACAGCCACTGATACGCGAATGCGGCACCGGTCAGCCCGTCCGGGTCCTCGATCTCAGCCGTCGAGGCGGTGAGCGTCTCGCCCACCCGGACAGTCCCGGAGATCGTCGGCGCGCCCGTCGCGGGCCGGTTCGGCCGGGGCGCGACGGGCTCGGTCGCCGCACTGATGAGCGTCTCGTCGTTGCCCGCGTCGTCGGTGAACGTCACCCCGCACCCGGATCGCTGCGCCCTCGTCCTCGGCGGTCAGCGTGTAGCGCGCGTCCGTCGCGCCGGAGATGTCCACTCCGTCCGACAGCCACTGGTGGGCGAACACCGCTCCGCTCAGCCCGTCCGGGTCCTCGATCTCCGCCGTGGACGCGGTGAGCGTCTCGCCAACGCGCGCCGTGCCCTCGATCACGGGCGCGCCCGTGGCCGGCCGGTTCGACGGTCCCGCCACCGCCGCCGTGGGCGAGTTCGACAGCGGCCGCCCGTCCGGCGTGCAGATCGCGCCCGCCGCCGAGCAGTCGGTCGTCGCCGCCAGCGTTACGGTCACGGCGTCGGACGAACTCGGACGCACCGTGATCGTCCAGCGTCGGTTCTGGTTCTGCGCCACGCGCTGGGCGCCCGTCACCCGCGCGTTCGTCGCCTCCAGCGCCTCGTCGCGGAGCTTCCTGTAGTCCAGTCGCCCGCCGAAGTCCTCGCTGAACCGCAACTCGAAGCTGAAGTCCTTGCCGCGCCCCTCGTGTTCGGCCGGCACGTCGCGGAACGCGGCGGTGAGCGGCGGCGGCGGGGGCGCGACCGGCTCGGTCGCCGCGCTGAGGAGCGTCTCCTCGTAGCCCGCGTCGTCGGTGAACGTCACCCGCACCCGGATCGCCGCTCCCTCGTCCTCGTCCGCGAGCGTGTAGCTCGCGTCCGTCGCGCCGGCGATGTCCGCGCCGTCCGACAACCACTGGTGGGCGAACACCGCGCCGGTCAGCCCGTCCGCGTCCTCGATGTCCGTCGTCGAGGCGGTGAGCGTCTCGCCCACCCGCGCCGTGCCCTCGATCACGGGCGCGCCCGTGGCTGCGCTGTTCTCCGGCCGCGGCACCGTGTTGGCCACCGCCTCCGGGCCGAAGCTCTCGACGGCGAGACCGTCGGCGTCGCGCAGCACCGTGCCGCCCGACGGCTGCGCGTAGGCCACCGTGACCGTCTCGCCCCACCGCACCGGCTCCGCCAGCCGCAGGTCGACCGTGTCGTCTTCCCGGGACGCGCCCCCGGTCTGCCGCGCCTCGCCGTCGACCAGCACCGTGTAGTCCGTGCCGAGGCCCGCGTTCAGGATGTCCTTGGTGAACGCGAGCGTCACGCCGCGCCCGTCCTCGGGCGTCGCCGCGCTCTCGAACCGGGCCGGGCCCGTGTGACCGGCTCCCGGCTCCGACCACGCGCCCGCCCCGGCGGCGTTCCTCGCCCGCACCCGCGCCTCGTAGCTCCGCCCCGCGGCGAGCCCGCCGATCGTGGCCGAGGTCGCCGTACCCTCGTGGCGGTGGTCCGTCCAGTCGACCGCGCCGCCGCGCCGGTACTGCACGTCGTAGCCCGTGACCGGCGAGTTCGCGTCGGGCTCCGTCCAGGTCGCCTCGACGCTGGTGTCGGACGCCTGCGCCAGCGCCGGCGCGCCGGGCGCGGCCGGGACCGCCGGCAAATCGTTCCGCACCGGCACGTCCTCGAGGTTCGCAAGCTGGTTGCCGTCGATGTCCCACAGTCCCGGATCGCCCTCCGGACGGGTGTAGCTCACCGTCACCGTCTCGCCCGCGGCGAGGTCGCGGCCCAGCGTCAGATTCAGCTCGCGCGGGGCGCCGGAGGAGAAAGCGGTACCCGTCACCGTCACGCTCCCGCCCGACGCCCTGACCGTGAACCACTCGCTCCGTGGCTCCACGTCCTTCGCAAACGGCCGCCCAGCTCTCAGGATGACGCTGCCCGTCGTCGCGCCCTCCAGCCAGGATCGCGCACTCTTGCACCGGTCCGCCCGCTCGTTCGTCACCGGCCGGTACTGGAGCGTGTCGGCCGCTGTGCCGTCGAGGCCCTGCAAGGGGGACGCGGCGGGCTTCTCGTAGGTCACCGTGAAGTCGCGGTCGCAGGGGAACACGGCGTCGTTCAGGCGCAGCACCGCCTTCGAGCCCTCCACCCCGACGGCGGCGACATGGACGCCGTAGTCGTCCCGCTCGCTCTCGCCCTGGTACAGCGGGTAGTGGAGCGTGAACGCGTCCGGCCCCGGCAGGCTGCCCGGATCGAGGGGCTTGTCGTAGGTCAGCGCAAGCCGGATGCCGTACACGGACGCCGATTGCAGCGCCGGTGCGCCGGACCCCTCGGCGGTCAGCGTCGTGGCGAACGGCGCAGCGGCGTTGCGCGCCTTGTCCCGGATCGGGTTCGCGCCGGGCGAGTAGCTCACCGCGAACTTCTCGCCAGAGGCGGCGCCCCGGCTCAGCGCCAGGAGCACGTTCCTGCCTCCGACGGCGACATCCGAGATCGTCACGGCGTCGCTGCCGACGGTCACCGCGAAGTCCCCGACCGCCGGCACGGAGGACTCGTCCAGCGCCTCGTCGAACGTAAGGACCATCTTGGACTCGGAGGTGCTCCCCGCCGTCTGGGAGACTGAGCCGCCGACCAGCTTCGGCGCTACGTGGTCCCCCACCGTCTGCGCCCGGAAAAGCTCGAACGACAGCACCTCGGGGTTTCCGAGGGCCGCGCTCGCGCTGCGCAGCGGGTTCGTGGCCGGCTTCGTGTAGGACACGTAGGCCCGCTCGTCGGCGCGCACCGAATGGGCCAGGATCACGGTGACGGCCCTTCCGCTGAGGGCCGCCGTGCCCGTGCCCGGGATCCTGCGCACGTCACCGTTCGCATCGTCCGTGTCGACCCGGAACGCGCTCCCCGCCGGCGCCGACGTCGGGTCCAGCGTCCCGTCGAACGCCACCTTCAACGTGTCCAGCACCACGGATGCGCGATCCGGCGACGGTCCCGCCGTGCCCGGCGTGTTGTTCGTCACCGCCAGGTCCGTGAACTGCGGCGCCCGGTTTCCGCCGGTGTCCCGCAGAAGAACGCCGTCGTAGGTCAGCGTGACGGTCTCGCCGGCGCGCGCCGGCGTGCCCAGCGTCAGCCTCAGCGTCGAGCCCTGCACGGTGATCGCGATCGGGTGCTGGCTGGCGTCGGGGTTGGCGTTGTGGATGGTGCCGGCGCCCTTCACCGACAGGTATAGGGCCAGCTCGGTCTTGTCCACCGACGTGTCCAGCGTCTTGTCGAAGGTCACCGTCAGCGTGTCGCCGTTCACCGCCGCCTGCGAGACAGTCGGCCCCGCGACGCTCGTCTTGCTGCCGTCGACCCTGTGCAGCGAGTCGCCCGCGGTCGGCAGGCCGGCCATCGCCAGATCCGCAGCGGCGCCCGTGACCGCGCTCACGACCTTCTGACCCGCGTGCGGCTCGAACACCACCCGGTTCGACCCACCCGTCTGCACCCACACGCCGTCCGTATCCGCGTCGGTGGACTTGACCGAGTGCATGAAGCGCAGCGTCCTGCCGTTGTGCATGACCCCGGGCGGCCCGATCACCTCCCTGCTGTTGCCCAGGTTGGTGTCGTCGTCGCCGATGTCCAGGCGCAGACGCACGTCCCCGCCGCCGGTGACCTCGACCGGCTCGCTGAACCTCACGTCCACGAGGATCGTGTCGTTCATGACGTAGGTGTCGTCCGTGCCGTCGCCGTCCGCGTCCTGCGTCGGCCGCGAGACGATCCGCACGAAGAGGATGACCGGCCTGTCCGTCGGCGCGTTGGTCACCGGCCGGTCGGTGAACTCCGGCACCGGGTTCTTCGCGTTGTCGGCGTCCCGAACAGGGTTGGCGGAGGGCTGGGCATAGCTCACTGTCACCGTCTCGCCGCCCGTCGCACGCCGGTCGAGCGTCAGGCTCACCCTCGAATCCGAGATCGCGACTCCGGTCGGCGTCTGGTCCGCGCCGATCCCCTTCACCGTGAACGCGGAGGTGCCGGGCACCGATCCGGCGTCCAGACCCCCGCTGAACGTGATGGTCAGCGTCGAGCCGTCCACCGCCGCGGAGGAGAACACCGGCGGGGTGTTGTTGGTCACGGGCCTTTTGGCGACTGAGTCGGGGTGGAGGAGGTTGCCCGAAAGGTCCTTGAGCCGCTCGTCTTGGTTCAACGTTAGCTCGTACGTGACCCTGATCACGTCGCCGTGACCCGCCGCAGTGGACAGGGTCGCGGTCACCGTCGGACCCGAGATGCCGTCAAAACTTGCCACGTATTCGCCCGTGTCGTCCGCGCTCCAGATCGAAAACGAGCTCACCGCGCGTGTCACGCTCTCGTCCAGCGGCTCGTCGAAGGTGATGGTCAGCGCCGTCCCGTTCACCGCCGCGCTGACGAACCCCGGCGGATCCGTGTCCGCCGGCGTGTCGTTGGTCACCGCCTTGCCGGAGAAGCCCGGCACCTCCTCCATCGCGTGGTCGGCGTCCTTGAGCCGGTTGGTGCCCGGCGTGTAGCCCACCGTCACCGTGTCGATGCGCAGCACCGCCTCGGCCAGCGCCAGCGTCACCGTGGTGTCGCTGACCGCCACCGGGGTCGTCTCCGCAAGGCTCACCGCGCTCCCGTTCACCGTCACCGCGAAGTCGGCTTCCGCAGGCTTCGAGCCCGCGGCCGTGTCCAGGCCGCCGTCGAAGGTGATGGTCAGCGTCGAGCCGTCCACCGCCGCCGAGGAGAACACCGGCGGGGTGTTGTTGGTCACGGGCCTTTTGGCGACTGAGTCGGGGTGGAGGAGGTTGCCCGAAAGGTCCTTGAGCCGCTCGTCTTGGTTCAACGTTAGCTCGTACGTGACCCTGATCACGTCGCCGTGACCCGCCGCAGTGGACAGGGTCGCGGTCACCGTCGGACCCGAGATGCCGTCAAAACTTGCCACGTATTCGCCCGTGTCGTCCGCGCTCCAGATCGAAAACGAGCCCACCGCGCGTGTCACGCTCTCGTCCAGCGGCTCGTCGAAGGTGATGGTCAGCGCCGTCCCGTTCACCGCCGCGCTGACGAACCCCGGCGGATCCGTGTCCGCCGGCGTGTTGTTGGTCACCGCCTGGCCGCTGAACCCCGGCACCGGGTTCTTCGCGTTGTCGGCGTCCTTGAGCGTGTTGTCGCCCGGCGCGTAGCCCACCGTAACCGTGTCGAGGCGCTCCACCGCCGAGGCCAACGTCAGCGTCACCGCCGACCCGGCGACCCCCACCGGGTTGGTGTCCGCCAGGGCGACCGTGTCGCCGTCCACCGTCACCGTGAAGTCGCCCGCCGCTGGCACCGAGCCGGTGTCCAGCCCCCCGTTGAAGGTGACGGTCAGCTCGTCCCCGTTCACCGCCGCGCTGCTGAACGCCGGGGGCGTGTTGTTGGTCACCGACTGCCGCAGGAAGTTCTCCACATCGTTGCCCGACAGGTCCCGCAGCGGGTTGCTGGTAGGCTTGGTATAGTTCAGCTCGACCGCCTGGCCGTGGCTCGCGGCGCTGTTCATGGTCAGCGTCACGGTCGCCCCGTCGATCTCGATGGCGGTCGCAGGGATCGACCCGGTGCCGATGGTGGCGCCGAACTGGATCGCGGCAGGCACCGAGCCGGGGTCCAGGGCCTCGCTGAAGGTGAGCGTCAGCGCCGCCCCGTTGATCGCCGCACTCGACACCCTCGGCGTGGTCGTGTCGACGGTGTTGTTGGTCACCGTCCTGCCGGAGAAGCCCGGCACCGGGTGCTTCGCGTTGTCGGCGTCCTTGAGCGTGTTCGTGCCGGGCGTGTAGCCCACCGTCACCGCGACCAGGCTGCCAGCGACCGCCTCGGCCAGGGTCAGCGTCACCCTCGCGCCGCTGACCTCCACCGGATCCGTCGCCGCCAGGGCGGCGGCCTCGCCGCCCACCGTCACCGCGAAGTCGGCCGCCGCCGGCTTCGAGCCCGCGGCCTCGTCCAGCGGCCCGTCGAAGTTGATGGTCAGCGCCGCCCCGCTGACCGTAGCGGAGGAGAACGCCGGGGGCGTGTTGTTGGTCACCGACTGCCGCAGGAAGTTCTCCACATCGTTGCCCGACAGGTCCCGCAGCGGGTTGCTGGTAGGCTTGGTATAGTTCAGCTCGACCGCCTGGCCGTGGCTCGCGGCGCTGTTCATGGTCAGCGTCACGGTCGCCCCGTCGATCTCGATGGCGGTCGCAGGGATCGACCCGGTGCCGATGGTGGCGCCGAACTGGATCGCGGCAGGCACCGAGCCGGGGTCCAGGGCCTCGCTGAAGGTGAGCGTCAGCGCCGCCCCGTTGATCGCCGCACTCGACACCCTCGGCACCGTTCCGTCCTTGGGCGTGTTGTTGGTCACCGCTTTCGCACCGCCGAAGCCGGTCACCGCGAGCTTCAGGCGGTCGGCGTCCCTGAGCGGGTTGGCGCCCGGCGTGTAGCCCACCGTCAGCACCTGGAGGCGCTGGACCGCCGCGGCCAGCGTGAGCGTCACCGCCGCCCCGCTGACCTCTACCGGATCTGTCTCCGCCAGGGCCACCGTGTCGCCGTCCACCGTCACCGTGAAGTCGCCCGCCGCTGGCACCGAGCCGGTGTCCAGGCCGCCGTCGAAGGTGATCGTCAGCTCGTCCCCGTTCACCGCCGCGCTGCTGAACGCCGGGGGCGTGTTGTTGGTCACCGACTGCCGCAGGAAGTTCTCCACATCGTTGCCCGACAGGTCCCGCAGCGGGTTGCTGGTAGGCTTGGTATAGTTCAGCTCGACCGCCTGGCCGTGGCTCGCGGCGCTGTTCATGGTCAGCGTCACGGTCGCCCCGTCGATCTCGATGGCGGTCGCAGGGATCGACCCGGTGCCGATGGTGGCGCCGAACTGGATCGCGGCAGGCACCGAGCCGGGGTCCAGGGCCTCGCTGAAGGTGAGCGTCAGCGCCGTCCCGTTGATCGCCGCACTCGACACCGTCGGCAGCGTCGTGTCCGCCGGCGTGTCGTTGGTCACCGCCTTGGCTGTGAAGCCCGGCACCAGGAGCATCGCGTTGTCGGCGGCCTTGAGCTTGTTGGTCCCGGGCGTGTAGCCCACCGTCACGGTGTTGACGCGCAGGACGGCCTCCGCCAGCGTCAGCGTAACCGTCGAGCCGCTGACCGCCACCGGGTTCGTCTCCGCAAGGCTCACCGCGCTTCCGTTCACCGTCACCGCGAAGTCGGTCGCCTCCGGCTTCGAGCCCGCGGCCTCGTCCAGGCCGCCGTCGAAGGTGATCGTCAGCTCATCCCCGTCCACCGCCGCGGAGGAGAAGGCCGGCGGGGTGTTGTTGGTCACCGCCCAGCCTGCGTTGATGGGGGTCGGTGGAACCAGGTTGCCGGAGAGGTCCCTGATATTCTGGGCCGAGTCAGCAACAATGCTGTACAGCACCGTCACCGTCTGGCCGTGCCGCGCGGCCGTGGCGAACGTCAAGGTCACGGTGCGACGGGAGACCGAGACCCCCGTGGCGAACTGAAGAGCGCCGCTGCCGATACGGTGTCTGAACCTGCGCGCGCCGACCGTCACGCTCGTATCCAGGTCCTCGTCGAAGGTCACGGTCACCGTCTGCCCGTTCACCGTGGTGCTCACGCGCCTTGGCGGCTCCGTGTCGCCGGTGGCGTTGAACACCGGCTGGCCGGAGAAGTCCAGCACTTCGTTGCCGCTGGCATCCTGCAGCGGTTTGCTCGCCGGTTTGGCGTAGCTCACCGTGACCGCCTCGCCTTCGGCCACCGCCTGGGCCAGGGTCGCGCTCGCCGTGGCGCCGTCGATCGTCACGGCCGCGCTGGCGCCGTTGATGGTCCTCGCGGCGCCACTCTCGGGCGTCGCGGTCACCGTGAACGCGCTACTCGCCGACGCCGAATCCGCGTCCAGGCTCCGGTCAAACGTGACTTCCAGTGCGGTGCCGTTCACCCACGCGCTGGAGAAGCCCGGCAACGGCCCCCCCTTGATCGCGATGAGCGGTGTGAGGGAGGTACTAATCCATTCACCAGCGTCCCACCGAGAACGTCCATCGTCTGCAATGCTCCATCCGCTCGCGGAGACCGAATCCTCGCTATTACTGGTTGTATATGAGACATCAACCTCTTCCCTCGCGCCCGCGCCCGCGGACGTGACCTCGAATACCAGGGCGTATGTCGTGTTGGGCTTCAATCCCGCGCCCGCGGGGGCGGCGAACGTATTGATAGCGTCGGGCGTCAACGAAGCCGGGTTCTCCAGCTCGTGCAGGCTGCTTTTCGGACTGCCGGAGTCCGTGTCGTAGACGCTGACAACGAAAGTGGGAGCGCCGTAGATGCTAAGGATCCTGACATCGACCCCAGAGAGCCTGTAACCCCCCGCGTTGTCGCCGGTGGTGAAGGCTAGGGCCAGGTCGCTCCGAGAGTAGATCCGGAGGCCGCCGGTTGGATGTCTGACCTGCCCGGTGTTGCTGACGAGCGTGGTCGTGGTCTGAGCCCAGGCCGCCTCGACGGTGAGCAGCAGGGCGAGCGCGAAGGTGAGCAGGCACGCCGCCGCGCGCCCGACGCACGCGGGGCGGACGGGAGCATCGGAGCTGCCGCGGGAGGGAGCCCGCCCCGCCGGCCACGGAAGGCCCAAGCGCAGCGCGCGTTTCCAGCGCCGCGATCCGCTAGCCCTTGATGTCTCGCAGTTTCTCAGCAACCGAGTCTCGTCCGTCGAGCGGCTCGGCCGATCGACGACCGAACCGGTCAGGTCCGCAAGGAGATGTTTGCTCGCGATATCTGTAGATATCGGCAGCAATTTGTGAACACGTATCTCGTTGCCATCCAATCGTTTATGCCCAATACAGATCCAGAACCAGTGACCGATCCCTCCATGTCAGCCACAGGCGAGGCACAATCCGGCGAGCGCCTGAGGGCGTACCTGGAAACCGCCGCCGATGGCTCCCTCAGCGCCAACACGGTGCGCGCCCGCAGGGGGGACCTGGTACGGTTCGCGGCGTGGTGCGCCGAGCGGGGGCTGCGCCCGCTCCCCGCGCGGGCGTCCACGGTGGCAGCCTACCTCGAGGCGATGGAGAGCGTCCGTGCGCCCGCCACCGTGCGCCGCTACGTCTCGAGCATCGCCGCCGCGCACAAGGCGGGCGGGGAGCGGAGTCCGTCGGAGCACGCCGAAGTGCAGCGCGCCCTGCGCCGGATGCGCCGGCGCAAGGGGTCCCGGCACACGCAGGTGAAGGGCCTGACCTGGGCGCTCCGCGAGCGCCTGATCGAGGCCGCCGGGGACCGGCTGATCGACATCCGGAACCGCGCGCTCCTGGCCGTGGCCTACGACGCCATGTTGCGTCGCTCCGAGCTGGTCGCGCTGGAAGTCGTTGACGTGACGATGGATAGGGGTGGATCGGCATCGCTGCTCGTGCGCCGGGCGAAGACCGATCCGGAGGGCGGCGGGGCGGTGCTGTACCTGCACCGCGACAGCGTGAGGCTCCTCAAGGAGTGGTTGGCCGCGGGCGGGATTGCCGCCGGGCCGCTCTTCCGATCCGTGCGCAAGGACGGGGCCGTGGGCGGAAGACTCGATGCGGGCCAGGTGCCCCGCATCTACCGGGCGATGGCCGAACGCGCCGGGCTGCCGCCCCGGATCGTGCGGCGGCTCTCCGGGCACAGCCCCCGCGTGGGAGCGGCCCAGGACATGGTCGCATCGGGCATCGGGACCGCCGCCATCATGCAGGCCGGGCGCTGGAAGAGCCCCGCCATGGTGCAGCGCTACGGCGAACGCCTGCTTGCGAAGCGCAACGGCGCCGCGCAGCTCGCGCGGCTCCAGAAGCGCCGGTGAACCCCGGACCCGTCGGCGCCGGGAATTGGCCGGCGACGCGCCCTCTGCCTATCTTTGATCAACACTGAAATAGCTGCCGATATCTACAGTTATCGGCAGCTATTTCTGCAATATAATGGCCCGTTGGTGACCGACTTGTGGCCATCGCTGTCACAGGTCGTGGCCTGCTGGTGACTTCGGGCGCAAAACGCGCTATTCTTCGCTCCCCCGGTCCGGACCAACCCACCCCGGACCGAACCGGCCGAAGCCTTCCTCTGGGGGCGCCGGCTCACCCTTCGGGGAAGCGAGTGGATGGGCGATTCAGACCCGAGCGGGGACCGCGCCTCGCGGCTTAGCGCGGCGATCCTGCGCGTCAACGCGAGTCTCGACCTGGAGACCGTGCTCGAGGAGGTGGTCGAGAGCGCGCGGGCTCTCACGGGTGCCCGCGCGGGCGTGATCACGATGATCGACGGGCGGGGAGAGCTCCAGGAGCTGGTGATTCGCGGCCTCTCCCCGGGGGATCACCGGGAGATCGTGACCTGGCCCGACGGCGAGCGCCTCTTCAAGCACCTGCAGGACCTTCCGGGACCGCTGCGGGTGGCGGACTTCCCGGACCATCTTCGTTCACTCGGCCTCTCGCCGACCCCGTTTGGGGTCATGACGCTCCAGGCGACCCCGATGCATCACCGGGGCGAGCATCTCGGCAGCTTCTTCCTCGCCGACAAGGAAGACGGCGAGCCGTTCACGAGCGCCGACGAGGAGATCCTGGTCCTGTTCGCCTCGCAGGCGGCCCTGGCGATCGCCAACGCGCGCACGCACCGGGACGTGGAGCGTGCGCGGGCGGACCTGGCGGCGCTGATCGAGACCTCGCCGGTCGGCGTGGCGGTGTTCGACGCCGCGACCGGCCACATGGTGTCGTTCAACCCCGAGGCGCGGCGCATCGTCGAGCACCTCATGACCCCGGGCCGCCCGAAGGAGGAACTGCTCGAGTTGATCACGGTCCGGTACGCATCGGGCCGCGAAATGTCGCTCGAAGAACTTCCCCTGTCCCGGCGGCTCGGGCACGCGGAGCCGATGCGCGCCGAGGAGGTCGAACTCTCGGTGCCCGACGGGCGGAGCGTCCGGGTGCTGCTGAACGTCACGCCGATCCGTTCGGAGGAGGGAGGGATCGTCTCGGTCGTCGTCACCATGCAGGATCTGGCGCCGCTCGAGGAGCTCGAGCGGATGCGGGCGGAGTTCCTCGGCATGGTGAGCCACGAACTGCGCGCTCCGCTGACCTCGATCAAGGGCTCGGCCGCGACCGTGCTCGACGCCAAGCCACTCCCCTCCCAGGCCGAGATGGTGCAGTTCTTCCGCATCATCGGCGGGCAGGCCGACCACATGCGCGGCCTGATCTCGAACCTGCTGGACGCCGGCAGCATCGAGGCGGGCACCCTCACCGTCCAGCCCGAGTCCTCGGACGTGGCGGCCCTCATCGACCGGGCCCGCAACACGTTCGTGAGCGGGGGCGGCCGGCAGGCCGTCCTCATCGACCTGCCGCGCGACCTGCCGCGCGTGATGGCCGACCGGGAGCGCATCGTGCAGGTGCTGACCAACCTGCTCTCGAACGCCGGCAGGCACGCTCCGCCGAGTTCGGCGATCCGCGTCGAGGCGGCCCGCGAGGACGGCTATGTCGCGGTGTCGGTCTCCGACGAGGGCCGCGGGATCCCGCCCGAGCGGGTGCCGCACCTCTTCCGCAAGCGCGTCAAGCCGGGCGAAGGCACCGGGCTCGGACTCCTGATCTGCAAGGGACTCGTCGAGGCGCACGGCGGCCGCATCCGCGCCGAGAGCGGGGGAACGGGCCAGGGCGCCCGCTTGACGTTCACGGTCCCGGCGGCCGGGGAGGCCGAACGCGAGGCGGCCACGCCCGGCGGCTGGCCGCGTCTGCGCGCCGACCGGGCGGACCGGGGGCGCATCCTGGTGGTGGACGACGACCCGCAGACGCTACGCTACGTGCGCGACATCCTCTCCGACGCGGGCTACGCCCCGCTTGCGACGGGCGAGCCCGGCGAGGTGCCCTCCATCATTCGCGCCGAGAGGCCCCGCCTCGTACTCCTCGACCTCGTCCTGCCCGGAACGGACGGGATCGAGCTCATGAGGCGGACCCCCGAACTCGCCGACCTGCCGGTCATCTTCATCTCCGTCTACGGCCGGGACGAGACCATCGCCAAGGCGCTCGAGAGCGGCGCCGCCGACTACGTCGTCAAACCGTTCTCGCCCACCGAACTCGTCGCGCGGGTCCAGGCGGCGCTGCGCGCCCGGCCCGAGACCTTCGTGCACGGAGAACTCGCCGTCGACTACGACCTGCGCCGCGCGACCGTCGCCGGCAGCGACATCCCCCTCACGACCACCGAGTTCGACCTGCTGCGCGTCCTGTCCGCAGCCGGCGGACGCATCGTCTCCACCGAGGCGCTGCTCCGCCAGGTGTGGGGACGCCGCAGCGCCGACGACACCGACCGCCTCCGCACCGCCCTCAAGAAGCTCCGCAAGAAGCTCGGAGACGACGCCGCCAACCCGACCTACATCTTCAACGAACACGGCGTCGGATACCGCTTCGTGAGGCCGGAGGGTGCGCTGCGGTAGGAACGCCGATGCCATTCATGGGGATCGAGCATGCCCGTCGCACCGGCGGCACTCGCATCGTGCCGGGGTGGGTGTCGCGGAGGGGGCTTCCCGCGGCAGCCGAAGGTGAGCGTGCTGTGATCATCCGGGACCTCCACGGCCTCATCCTGCCATTGGGCACCGGCTGCGCCGAGGGCAACTTGGAGGGAGCCGAAGACGACATGGGTGGAAGGATAGGAGAGACGAATGGGCGACACACGGTACGATGGCCCCGAGTGCGAAACCCGTCGCGACGCGTTGCGGCGGGTCTGGTTTGACGGTTGGTCGGAGGGCGTGATATGGATGTGGCGGAGGACCCGACAAGCCATCCGCCGAGACGATCAGCGAGCATCGCTCGAACGCCGTGTCATCCACCGCATCGCGGCGGAGCTGCGTTCTGCGGGCGGCAGCGACCGGCCACCCCGCTGAAGTGGAGACTACCGTTGCTACGGGCGGAGCGGATGGCCCGGGGCTCCGAGAGTCGAATGTTCGCCGATCGTTGACGCAGCCCGGTACTTCCCCCCTTTCTGACAACACGCGCCGCTCACTTCCGTAGATCCGGTGGACAGTCTGGACTCGCGTCGGTCATGCGGGACGCCATGCCGCGGTGGTCCGAAGCTGCCGCCCTCATCGGGACCGATGGTGAGTCCCGTGAATCCCCGCAAGGCCGCTTTCCACCGCGAGTCTCAGCATGACACGCGTGTGGCGGCGTATGGCCGAGCGTGGCCTGGAGGGGTGGGGGTGAGCCTCGAGCCCCCCGCCCCGCTTCGTTAGGTTACCCGGCATGGGCAAGAGAATGGAAAAGGTCGAGGAAAGCAGGGCGCTCAACCGCGCCAAGCGTATCGGGCCGCTAATATGGGGCGTTTTCGGGGCTTGGCGGTGGATTACGGTCGTCGGGGTACCGCCGGTAGTCCTGCGTGTCTACACGCAAGTGACCGGCCGCATGGGCAACTGGGTGTGGATCGCGTCGGCTTCATGGGTCGTGCTCGGCATCGTTTCGTACTTACTCGTTCGGTGGCAACGAAAGAGGATTACGGTCGCCGAGAAACGGGACCTGATGCTCGAACTCCTGAGCAACATGCACTGGTTGACGCCCAGTTATCAGCACGATCCCCAAAGTCCCATGCCGGTGCTGTTGAACCGAGCCAGGTGTGTTTTCGGCGAGGACTGGAGGGTGACTGAGTGGCTGAATCAGATGCTGGAAAAACCCGGTCATCTTACCGTGCACTTCCCCGAGCTGCTCAAGGCCATGTCCGAAGTCACCGGCACGCCGGTTCCCGGCAATCTGGAATCATGCTTCGTCCCCGGAGAGCGCGTGGAGCCGCGCGGCACGGACGGGCGCTCCTAAGAGTGAGAGCGCAGGCGGGCGAGCACGCCTGCGGGCTGGGAAGGGTGGCGGCCGCTGGCATGCCGCCTTTCGAGTTACCACGGAAGGCGGTTGGCGCGACTGCGGACGTGACCCGCGTCGGCACGGGGCCATCGAGCGCAAGCGCGTCCGTCAGAACGCGCGTGATCTGTAAGGCGTGGACTGGCTCCCACTCTGCGAACACTCGCACGTCGGCGGCTGAGGCCGTCTAAAGTGGGGCCGGAGGGGAAACCCCGGACGAGATTGACACCGATGTCACCAACGCCTGTGCAGCGTGCGGTCCATACGAGCGGCCTGAAGGGCATGGGCATGGCCATCGGACTGGTCGACTGTCGGCTGGCACGTCGATCTCGCGGAGCCGTCTGGTACGGCGACGTGAAGGGGATCCCGCATTCGCTGATGCGGTTCAGGAACTCCGAGGGGACGCTTGGAGTGCGCGGCCACTGAGCCGCCCGAAGTCCGCGAGCATCGGGGGGTTGTGCACATGAGCAGCCGTCCTTCCGTGGAGCGCGGTGGTGCGATGGCCCCCGACTATCCGGATCACGCACCCTTGATCTTCAGGTGCGCAGTTACTACAGTTATGCAGGATTCGCGACTACAAGGAGGATTCCATGGCCAAGAAACCGACCATCCGCGAGCTTGAGCGGCTCTTGGACTCCGAAGAGGACACCCCCATCGAGATCTTGCCGAACGGCGAGATTCGCGAACGGGGTGGCAGCGATCCGTCAGAGCGGGGCTACAAGAAGCCCCTCACGATGCAGGAAGACCTCGGTGGCGAGTATGGGTGGGGGCACTAACCCACGATGAATCTGCCAAGGATTCGCCGAGAGATCGCTGACGCTCAGCGGTACTTCGACTACGTGGAGGGCCACCCGACCGTTGAAGGCGGCGTGATGGCGCTCGTCGCGTTGGAGACCACCAGGCACGTCTACATAGTAGGCGTGTCCTTCCCGGAGTCATACCCGAATGGCATGCCGGAAGTGCACGTCAGGAAGCCAGCGTTGGCGCCATCTAAGCACCGGTACTCCGGGAACCGAATCTGTTACCTCCACCCGCACATGTGGAATCCGGGCCGGCACGACTTGACGTTCGTGATTAAGCGAACCGCGAAATGGCTGGCGAAATACGAGGTGTACCAACAGACCGGGAACTGGCCAGGAGCTGGAATTGAGCACTAGCACGACGCAAATCGAATTCAAGGCCTTGTCGATGATGGCCTTGCGCCGCCGGCCAGGTGAGGTCCTTGACGAGGTCTCTCAGGACGGTGCCGCCTTCGTAATCGAGCGAAACGGACAACAGAAGGCCTGTCTTGTACCGATCTGGTGTTTCCTTCCGGACATCCCACCGTCCCGCGTAACGGCCGAGCTGGACAGGATGGTCGACGCGAACGAGGACTACCGTATCGCGATCAGCGCCGACCGGGAGATTCAACTCGTCTTTCGAGAGTTCAGTGGTGAGACGGTCGTCGACGTGACCGTCACACTGCCGCACGGCTATCCCAACAAGGCGCCGGTGGTCGCGGCGGAACCCATCGAGGCTGGATGCCCGCACAGGTGGCCCGATGGGACGCTGTGCATCTACGGCGCCCTAGCGGCGTGGAATCCGGGGCAGCACGACGTGATGCACGCGGTAGCGCTATTCCGACGGTGGATCCAGCATTATTCGGTTTGGCGGCGGGCGGGGGCGTGGCCGAAAGAGGGACGCGAGACGTGAAGGATCGACTATTCGCGAGGATCGAACGCCTGTTCGACGTGAGGGCGTTCGAGGACCTCTGGGTGCTGATCGCGGGGTGCGGATCAGGAGGTGGGCAGGTTGCGCTGCATCTCGTCATGTCTGGAGTGCGGAACTTCATCCTTGTGGACAAGGGCGAACTGGAAGTCGAGAACGTCATCCGGCATGTCTGTGGGCTCCGGTACCTGGGATGGCGGAAGACGGCGGCCCTCGCCGACGTTATAAGGGACCGCAACCCGCAGGTGGAAGTCAGGACGTTCGACGAGGACATCCTCCTCTGGCGGGGATTGAGAGATGAGGTCGGGCGTGCAAGTGTCGTGGTGGTGGGCACGGACAACGAACCAAGCCGGTACCGGCTGAATGAGGTCTGCGTCGAGACTGAGACGCCGTTCACCGTGGGTCGCGTGTTCACGCGCGGAATCGGAGGCGAAGTGTACTCCTATCGACCGGGAGAGTGTGGATGCCTGGCATGTCTCGAGGGAGTGCTTGAGCGGACGCAATTCCGAGACGGCGTGCGGGAGATCGATCTCGTGTCGGAGGAGGAGCGGCAGAAAGTCTACGATCTGGAGATCGAGGAGATCAAGGACTCGCCGGGCCTGTCTGTCGACATCGGGTTCATAGCTGCTTTCCACACCCGGTTTACCTTGGATGCGCTGGGCGATGCGGCGGTATCTCGACCGCAGTTCATGACCCCGATCGATGACAACTACTTGGTGTGGGGCAACAGAGCTGTGCATCCGTTTTCGAGGAACTTCCAGGTGCAGCGGATGATTCTGTCCCCGCAGGACGGATGCTTGGTTTGCGGAGGAGGCCATGAAGAAGAGGAGTGAGCACCCGGCGGTCCGGGTGGAAATCGCCGGTGCGGTACTGGAGAGCGTGTTCGAGGAATGCGACCGTTACGACAGCGAGGAAACAGGGGGGCGGGTGATAGGCCACTTCGCCGAGGAAGGGGACTCCGTGGTAGTCCAGGCCAGGGGCGTGATCGAGCCGGGTCCAAACGCACGTCGTTCGCGCACGAGCTTCTTTCAGGATGGAGACCATCAGACAGAGGTGTTCAGACGGATCGAGGCTGAGGACCCGTCAATCGAACATCTCGGCAATTGGCACACCCATCATGTGAACGGTTACCCGACGCTGAGCAGTGGTGACAGGGCGACCTACCGTAGGATCGTGAACCACGAACTTCACAACCTGGACTTCTTCTACGCATTGCTCGTGACGCACCGGAACGACGGACAGCGAGGGCTGGACCGGTACGCGGTCCGGCACTACGTGCTGTTTCGCGGAGACGACGCTGTGCACGAAATCGCACCGGCTGACGTGAAAGTCACCGACGACCCGGGGATCTGGCCCCAAGACTATCGTGCTTCGAACGACGATCGAGAAGACGACGGCCCGCAAGGTGATGAAACGCTGGGAACGGTCTCAGTCGCAGTCCGCGCGCGCGATGAGGTTGTGCTCGGGCTGTTGTTCCCGTCGTTGGAACCTCGGCTGTCCACCTCCTCGGGAACCTTTTTCTGGAAGGGCCAGTTGCCGTTGATCGACGGATCCGCAATCGACCTCAAGGTCGCGGAAGTCGAAGACGAAGGCAGCCTGGTGTACTACGTGATCGCCGCGCCGACCTCCGAGCAAGTGGCGGAGTTGTGCGGGACCTCATTTGCGAGCGCGGCCCACGCGGTACGCGCGTTGGAGTTGCAGATGAATCGTGAAATCTACGAATCCGCGATGGCGCGGTAAGGGTAGCAACGTGGAAGTGCTGACGCTCTACGTGGGACAAGGGAATCTCACCGTCGTCCGCCATGGTACGCAGGCGATCGCGGTGGATACGCGGTGGCTGGCCGAACGGGCAGAGGATATTGAGTTGAAGGTGAGCCGCTTCCTGCAGCGGCGGCACCTAGCGGGCATCGTGTTGACCGGGCTCGATGACGATCACGCGGACCCGGTCGGCCTGGACTGGCTGCTTGAGAACTACGTGCCGGGCTGGGTGATGTATCCGAAGTACTACAAGGATACCGAGAACGCACAGCTGGTCTTCAATGTGATTCGGAAGCACGAGCGGCGCCGCAAGGGCACCTCAAAACCGCTTCAGCGGATCTCGGTGCGGCTTGATCGGTTGGAGTCGCGCTATCTCGACAATCTGACGGAGGAGTTCCAACTCGAGTTGTTCTCCCCGCACATCGAGGACATGGACAACTCGAACAACTGCAGCATCGTGCTGAAGATCGAGGGCACTAGGGCTGGAGGATTCTCGTATCTGGTTACCGGAGACACGGAGAACCCCCGTTGGGACCGCATTGTGGAGCTGTTCGGTGATGCGCTGGACGCCGATGTGCTGGCAGCACCCCATCACGGATCGAAGAACGCGGCGCACCCGGGGATGATCTTGGAAGTGAGGCCACATACCGTGGTGATCAGCGCTGGCGTCGACAATCAGTACGGCCACCCGGATAGGAAGGCGGTGGCCCTGTATCTGCGCGTGGCCGACCGCGTGTTCCAGACCAACGCGCGCAACGGAATCTCATTGCTCACCAACCGCCGCGGCAGTGACTTGCTGACGCGACCCGTTGCATGAGCGTCGTGAACGCCCCAGCCATCGGCAGCGGCGACATGTCCTGCATCCGACAAGACTCCACCACTGTACCGCTACGGATCGCTGTTTGCTGAGCAACCGAAAGGAAGCGATGCTCGGCGAGACATATCCCCCACGCAATCAATCTCACTATTCATCGGGCACCCCGAGGAGCACGAAATGACAGCAACAATCCACTTCTTTCCGCTCGGAAACGCCGATACGCAGCGTATCGACCTGGCAGATGGCCGCAAAATACTCGTGGACTACGCTAACACACGCAATTCACAGGACAACGGAGATCTTCGGTGCGATCTTCCGAAGGAACTAAAGCTCGACCTCCGTAAGGCCGGCCGCACCCACTACGACGCAGTGTGCATCACCCACATCGACAGCGATCATTGCAAGGGATTCGGCGAGTTCTTCTGGCTTGAACACGCGAAGAAGTACCAGAGTGACGATCGGATCAAGATTGATGAACTGTGGGTCCCAGCAGCAGCCGTGCTGGAAGAGAATCTCAAGGGAGATGCGAGGCTCATTCGGGCCGAGGCACGGCACCGCTTCAAGAAAGGGAAAGGTGTGCGTGTCTTTTCTCGGCCAAAACGGATGAAGAAGTGGATGGAGGATAACGAGTTGGACTACGAGAAACACAAGCACTTGATCGTCACCGCCGGCTCATTGGTTCCTGGCTATAAGAAGGAGGAGTCGGCCCAGGCGGAGTTCTTTGTTCATTGTCCATTCGCGTGGCGATCTGACGAGAACACGGTCATCGACCGGAACGAAGAGTCAATTGTCATGCAGGTTACCTTCCGCGAGGGAGGGCGTGACTCCTATCTGTTACTCGGGTCGGATGTCAACCACGATACCATCTCAGCCATTGTCTCACTGACAAAATCCCACGGCAATGAGGATCGGCTGCTCTGGGATCTGCTGAAGATCTGCCATCACTGCTCGTACAAGGCCTTGGGTCCGGAGCGTGGCGAAGACCAGACCAAGGCTACGCCGGACGTGGAGTGGCTCTTCGAAACCCAGGGTCGCGAGCGAGGGGTAATGGTGTCGACGAGCTGGAAGATACCCGAGAAGGGGACTGAAGACGATAAGGATAAGCAGCCGCCGCACCGCCAGGCGGCCAACTACTACCGATCCGTCGCGGAGGCCCTTGACGGCGACTTCGTCGTGACAATGGAGAAGCCCTCAGAGGCCAAGCCTCGGCCCTTCGGCTTCAAGATCACGGCGCAAGGTGTCGCGGCGATTATTGGGGCTTCGATGGTCAGCACGTCCGTAGCCTCGGAGACGCCGCGGGCCGGCTGTTGAGGACGGAGAGATGGGTGGCCAACTATGCAGAGTTGGTCACCCATTGGAATGGCCTCGGCAATCCGCATGCCGGGACGTTGGTGAAGTTTGTGGAACGCTACGGCGATGGAGTAGCAGATGTAGTCGAGCTTCGCCGGAATGATGGCGGGGAGCTCGTGATTCTTGACATCTGCACGGGCTCCCCACAGGAACCAGTCCATCCAATACGCCGCGTCGAACGGGTTGGCGTGCTCTTTGGGAGGGGGAGCATGCCGTTGGTGGTGATGCTACGTGACGATTTTCCAGAAACGGAGCATCAAATGCTTGTTCCCCGGGGACATCCCGCGGCCATCTGTATTGATGACCGTCCGTGGGCGGAAGCCAGCTTGGGATGGACGCCGGCTGAATTAATCACTCGTGTCCTTTCGTGGTTCGAGCGTGCATCGGTCGGCAAGCTACACGACACTCGCCAACCCCTCGACCCGGTGTTCTTGCTCAGTGAGTTCAGCTTCGTAACCGAGCGGTCCGTATGGGACGAAGAGACTACGGAGGTTCTGATAACCGAACAGGAGCATGAGCACAGCCCCATCCTGCGGGTCAAGCGGTTGCAGGACTGCGACGGCACCGACAGACCACGATTGCCAGTCTGTGTCATGACATACAGATTGCCGGCGCAAGGGAATCGGCGACTCAGACATATGCCTGTCAACTTGTATGAACTGTCGACCATACTAGGAGAGAACGGAATTGTCCTTGTTGATGACCTGAACCGCCTTCTTTCGAACTTGGTCGCCGATGGGGGCGCGCGGTGGCTACTCAACTCACTTCTTGCCGTAATGGTTGAAATGCCGGTGCGTGCATCGCCCGGCGATCTACAGGACGGCGCAGATTTGCGGGCCTTTGTCAGCGAGCAACCAGTCGGGGAAATCGGTGTCGTGCTCGGTATTGCACTGAAAGACGATAGGCAACAGCAGGATGGAACAGTTGGATACTTCAAGCACATCGGTGCCAAGGTTGCGGACGCTTCGGCCTTGAAGCCGCTGGCCATCGAGTGTGCGGAGGTGCATCTTGAGTTTGAGCGTGACCTAGCTGCGCGCCTTGCTGGCCGGGACGAGTCGGATTCGCGGCACGCTGTCTTGGTCGGCGCAGGAGCGTTGGGTTCCGCGATTGCGGACTGCTTGGCCCGAGAAGGCCGATTCTCTTGGACGGTGATCGACCCCGACCGAATGCTGCCCCATAATCTCGCCCGCCATATCGGGCACAATGATCGAATTGGCTACCACAAGGCACATGTCGTTGCTGACCACCTCAACGCTGTGGTCGCGGAGCGAGAGGCAATCGCGTGCGCGCTCCCGCATGATCTATTTGCAGGTGGTGAGCCCGGCAGGTCGATCTCGTCAGCGATGGCCGTAGCGGATCTGATTGTTGACGCGACAGCGTCTATTGGCGCCGCGCGTAGAATCTCGGATCATAAAGGGCCAGCTCGCCGAATCAGTACGTTCTTCAATCCGTCAGGCGAGGCCGCCGTGTTGCTGGCGGAGTCCGCCGACCGGACTCTCACATTACGCGACTTGGAGGCACAGTATTATCGTCTTGTGTTGGAAGCTGAGAACCTTAAAAGTCATCTGGACCGGTCGGTTGAAACATTCGCCTACACAGGTGGTTGTCGGGCGATCAGCAATCGCTTCCCGCAGTCAAACGTGTCAGTGTTGGCGGGGCTGGTGGCCATGAAACTGGGTGACGCGGTAGACCAACCAGAAGCGGTTCTCGCTGTGTGGACGCTTGCTTCGAACGGCGAGGTGACCCTCGATGCAGCTCCACCCGATCAAGTAGCTCGCTACCTTGGGAAGAATGATTGGAAGATCACGACGGATGCCGGTTTTGTACGGCAGATACTCGCGATGCGCGAAGAGAAACTCCCGGTTGAGACAGGGGGCATGCTGTTTGGAGTAGTTGATGTTCCATCGAGGTCGATCTGCTTAGTGCATGCGGCAGCGGCACCTGGTGATAGTATCGAGAGTATTGGAGGCTTCGAGCGAGGCGTCCGGGGGGTAGGAGAATACATCGACCGGATACGCAGACGAACATCGGGACAGGTGCGCTACGTTGGTGAATGGCATTCTCATCCTCCGGGCGCAACCGGTCAGCCCAGTCCGCGCGATATTCGCCAGATCGACTGGCTGGCCGCTGTTATGGAGATGGACTCAGCGCCCGCGTTGATGGTGATTGCAACCGACATAGGAATTGAGGTGATCTTCGCCGAGCAGGGGACCAGACCGCTGGCGCTGACCCCAAGATAGATGGAAGGGTTGGAAGAACGCCGTAGTCGCCGACCAAGGGCTACACTCGATCTCATTCTGTCTGGAGAGGATCCGGACTGTTCCTTGGGGTGAGCGATGCGAAATGTAGCGGCCAAGCTCTCGTGCTGTGGGATTGCTAGAGGATTAAGTGCAGGTCGAGTCCGGGTCGCATCGTTTTTCGACGGTGCGCAGGAAGCGAAGAAACTCCTGGTGCCGGCCGGCGGGGCAGACATTGGTGGATGAACCTCTCCGGTGGCGATGTCCAGCGCCGCGAACAGCGTCGTGGTCCCGTGGCGCTTGTAGTCGTGCGTCATGGTGCCCGCCCGTCCCTTCTTGAGCGGCAACCCCGGCTGGATCCGGTCCAGGGCCTGGCGGGTGCTCCAGTGCGTCCCCCGCCTCCATGCGTTAACCATGCTAATTGTGCGACACTACACTGCGACCATCTGCTTAAAGCGGTCAACAGACGGAACCGCGAGCAGAGGGAAGGCAAGGATAACGTGCAAGTTGGCCATTGCTGACACATATCCGTGGTAAAGAAGACCGGCGGCCACATTGGCTCCAAGGCGCGAGAGTGTGGTCTTCACGCGCCGATTCTCGTCGGCGAGGTGTGTCCACCTCTCACGGTTCTCGTCGCCGAGCGCTTGGAGCACCCGGGTTGCGCGCTTAGCCCGTTTAGGCCAAGTTTCGGTTTGCTTGCTGAAGTAGTCCGCAGTCCAATACGGACTACGATTGATCATGACAAAAGCACCTTGGAGGCCTCGCCCCTTTCGTGCCGCACGATCAAACCGATCCACCAAGGTGCTCCGGCGTGTGGCTGTCGTCTTGTCATAAAGCACGCGGATGACGCGGAGCAGCGCGAAGATCTCCCCAATAGCGGGCACGCGCAATCGGCGGATTGCCGCCCATCGCATCGGTCCGGATGCATCGACGACTACTAGCGAATCTGGTGCCTTGAGCGCATCGCATCGCGTCGGCCATCGCCTCTGGCGGGAGCGGACTCCGATCGGCCACTGTTCAGCCATGTTGTCGTAGACTCCGCCGTCTGACAACACCATGTAGCGGGGAGTCTTCCGAGCACCGTCCGCAAAGCTGTGCTGCTTGGTGCCTAGCCAACGCGGTGGGAACCCACCGGGGAATGCTGCCGATGCCTGTACGGCATCGGCCAAGCGGAACCCAGCGGGACACCCCCATCCGAGCCGATAAGAACACACGAAATCGCCCGAGAAATACACATGTTGCCCGGCGCGCAGGTCTGTCGCACAGATGATGTGCTGCACATTCTTTCGTTCGGTGTCGCGAAGCAGGGTGGGGCGTCTGTCCGCCGAATAGAGGGTCCTCTGGAAGGCTAGGGCGCACATCCTACCTCGAAGGCCAGCCAGGAAACCCCAACCGGTAAGCCCGAGAACGAAATAGATCGCGCGCGAGAGGAGATCAACTGGGAGCCAGTACAGCACGAACAACGCCACAAGTCCCAAAGAAAGCGTGGCGATGTAGACCCAAGTAGTCCAGGAAGCCCAGAGTGTACCGAGGTGCGCCACCCGGCGAGCCAAGGGCCGCACGATTCGACCTAGCTCTTCTGGTGTGAGGTTCGAGTAGTCTCCCTTCTGGGCCAGCCAGGCATTCGTAAGTGATCCACCTGACACCGAAGAAACAGACACCACGTCTCGATTCCGGTTTGCGTCGGCGAGATAGAGTAACACGCCGAGCCCAAACAACGAGGCACGATGTCCACCTCCTGAGAGAGCGATCGCAATCTTCCGAGTCCGTTGTCGAAGGCCATCGGTCATGACGTATCGCGCTCCGTTTGCTTCAGGCCCTCTCTGCACTTCGCCAACAGCACCGCCCATCGTTCCAACGTCCCGGCCGTCCTGCCACGGAGGAAGTTCGCGGCGCCCCACAGATGCGTTTCGACCTGTTGGAGAGTGAGTTTCATATGGTGACGTGGTCAGGTCGATGGCGAATGGTGACGTGACTGTGGCAAAGGATTCAAGTGTGACGGCCGGCGGCCCAGGTGATAAGCGTGGACCAATCGACCACGGATCGATCAAATCTAGTCCCTTCCGCCGAAATCTCGCACATTGCGCGTGACCAGAACAGCTCCGCGTGAGCCGAAACGATGGGGTGCCTCCGCCGGAGCTCAGGCGGCCTGGGCTTTGATCTCGAATTCGACACCGATCTTGTGAAGCTGGTCCAGGTGGACGCGCTTCCGCCGCTCCCTGTCGTGGCGCTACAAGGGGTCCGGGCCGAGGTCCTCGTGCAAGGAACCGGTCGGGAACATGTGCCAGATCGCCACCAAGACCGCATGCTGGACGGACGACGATTGCCCTCGGCGGGCCGTGTGCCGGTAGTAGAGAACGGGAGGCAACAGGCTGCGTGGGTACCGCGAGAATTTCCCGAAGCACCGTAGGCGGCGTTACCTTGGCTAGGTGCCGAGCCGCGGTTAGCGTATTCTGTGTTAGACTCTGGATCGGCTCGGGGCGTGGGTGCGACTCCGTCGTCAGCAGAAGTCTCTCAAGAACTCTGAAGGAGATCCTCGATGCCAGAAGGGCCAGCGGAGCAGAACGACGCCTTCCTAGAATCTGCGCTGCCAGATAAGAAGAAACGGGGGGTTCTTGCGTGGATTCCGTTCACGAGAGATTCAGCGGATCCAGCGAAGAGACCAGTTGTTCCCGTTGACGAGGTATACGCACTCCTGGAGTTCGCTGCCAACAAGGGTGTGGAGAGCGATCGAGTAGAGGCCCTGTCCAAGGTAATCCACGAACGCGACCCAGATCCGACATCGGTTGCTACGTACTACTCGGAACTGATCGCCGCGACGCGCCCCGTTACGGGCCGCACCGTCCTGCACAGTCGCCAGCACGCACGACGGCTTTGGCGGATCATGCTCGTGACCACCGTCTTCTTCGTCTTGGCGATTGGCAACTATATCGTGAGCAACTGGGTCTCCGACTTGGTCATTCCAGAGGAGGAGCCGGTTTGGCTACTCATTAAGCGATACGCTTGGGACTATCTCACCCCATTCTTCTGGGGTTGCCTCGGCGCATGCGTCTTCTTACTCAAGCGCGTTCAGGACGCCGCCAGAACCAACGAGTACGATCGGCATTTGATGCAAGGGTGGGGAGTGCGGGTCCTTATAGGAGGCATCCTTGCGTCCATCATTCTCATCTTGTTCGATCCGTCGATGCTCTCGACAGAAGCGCTTCCGCTTCGTCCTGCCGCTGTCGCTTTCTTGGCAGGCCTCGGCGTGAAGGCTGTCTACGGCGGACTCGAACGACTAGTCGATGAACTTGCGAAACGCCTTGCCGGCAGCAACAACAACTCGACGAAAAACCGAGACCAGGGTGACACCACAAATGGCTAGGATGCGACACTGGGCGATGGCCGGACTTCTAGCTGCGATGCTTCCGGGTGCAGCTGCGGGCCAATGGAAACCGAGCGGGATGCTCGAGGTCCACTACATCAACGTTGGTCAGGGCGGATCAACCTTGATCATCGGACCGAACGGTACCCGAATTCTCTACGACTTCGGCAAGGTCCGTGGTGATCGAGACATCGTGCCTTACATGCGCGATCATCTCGAACTCGCTCCGCAGCAAGGGATTCACTTCACGATCGTAAGCCACCGTGATACGGACCATTATGTCGGTTACCGCGAGGTCGTGCAGGCCGGGTATGACGTCCTAGTCGCCAACTACGGTCCGGGAAGCCCCAAGACGTCGCATAAAATCAGAGATCGCTGGCTAGGGCCGGCTGAAACGACCACAGCGGGTGCCGTCAGACCAGTGCCTGTGGGACTCCCGATCGCCCTTGGAGACGGTGCTCAGGCACTCGTGGTGGCTGCCAACGGGTGGATCTACGGGGACCCAAAGCGCGCCGAGGTCAAAAACGAGAACGACCGGTCCGTCGCCCTCTACGTGACGTACAAGAACTTTCAATACATTCTCGATGGCGACCTGGGTGGTGGACCCGAACGATGCTCAGGCCATGATACGAGTCAGATCGACGTCCAGACGAGGGTGGCCCGAAGCCTCCTCAATCTTGGACTCATGACGCGCGATCACGGTGTTGATGTGCTGCATGTTGCCCACCACGGAAGCGAGAGCAGCACGCCGGCATCCTACGTTAACTTGATGCGACCCGAGGTCGGCCTGATAAGCGTCGGTGTGGCCCAAGGGACCTTCCTGCATCCGAGGGTCGATGTTGTCGATGGTGTACTCCTGCAGGAGTCTACTTGTCGGTTCACGACTCCACGGCTGCTAGAAGTGTTGCAGACGGAGGACGGGAGGGCGGGGGAGTCCAGCACCGGGGAAACCAGTTTCTCGGGCAAGACGATCGGGAACATCAAACTGGTTACGGATGGTGAAACGGAATACCGGATTACAGGAGACAACGTTGTACACGGCGGTGGAGTTGAGTCCGAGACACCTTACGCGAGAACGTTCACCCTGGACGAGGTCTCCGGCCCGAGGGGCGATGGACCCCAATTGGGGTCAGGCATGCCGATTCAGTGGGGTGGTACTACTTACCCGGACAGCCCGAGGACGATATTCGGTTGGATTCCATGGTCTCCAAGGCCCCTCGGTGATCCCGCTTGATGACCGGTCAGAAGCTGATGTTCACCGTTTGGGATGTGGGACACGGGGTGTCCATCTGGATCAAGACGCCTAACGGATCCAACCATTGGATCGATCTCGGCCGAACGCCAGAGTTTTCGCCGAGCGAACACGTCGGGCGCGCGTACCGCGTGTCCGAGATCGACTACCTTGTCATCAGCCATCCCGACAAGGATCACCTCGAAGATCTCCCCCAGTTCAGGGAAACCTTCGGCGATCCTAGAGCGTTGCAACGCAACAAGTCGCTCCCGGCCGTTGACATGTTTGGGCAGCGTACCTTCCAGTACCAGAAAGACTTCGCCCATCTTCACAATCGGTACACCTCCTCGGTACCTCGTGAGGACAGCCCGACCAACCCCGAACGCAATGGCGGAGTCCGATACGCGATCCGGTCGCTCGACCACGGAACCCGCGTGAACGGCGCCAGTATCGAAGGCAATAACACCTCCGTCGTCGTCATGTTGCTCTACGGAGGCGTGCTGTTCGTTTGTCCGGGAGACATCGAGCCGCCGGGGTGGCAAGAGCTTTGGCGTCGCTACGAATCGAGCTTCCGCGCACTGATCGAAGATGCGGAACACCGGTTCCTCGTTGCGCCGCATCACGGTCGCAGGAGCGGCTACTGCAAGGGTATGATGGACGCCATTCAGCCGCACGCCACGTTCATCAGTGATGTTTGGGGCGCTTCCGAGACACACCCTGCCTTTCGCAGCAACCCACTCGGCGTTCGGTCTCCCTCGGGCGAAACTGTCAAATACTACACTACCAAGCGCGGCGGACGCGTGCAGGTCATCGTATCCACTAACGGTTTCAATATCCAGCAGTATGACTCATGAGGATAGGCCTCGCACTGTCAGGTGGTGGCGTCCGGGCAACCGTCTTCCATCTCGGTGCACTCGCGCGACTCGCGCGGCAATCTCTGATAGAGCACATCACATTTCTCTCGACCGTATCGGGCGGTAGTCTCGCGGTCGCTCTGGTCTGGGGGTGCTCCGGCGATGGCTGGCCCGGCAGCGACGCGTTCCTGCGAGACACGATCCCGACAGCCCGTCGGCTACTCACCGCCCGTGGACTCGACCGCGCCTACCTGCGATACACGCTTCTGTCTCCTTGGGTGCTCCGCCATGGCCGTGCAGGTGCGTTGGCCAGAGCTCTTCAGAACCGCTGGGCCGTCGGTGGATTGTTGTCCGACTTGCCGGACAATCCCAGATGGATCATCAATGCCACATGTTACCAGACCGGTAAGAACTGGCGTTTCATGAAAAAGCGGATGGGCGACTACATCGTTGGCTATGTCAAGTCGCCACAGCTTCCGATCGCCCAAGCAGTCGCGGCCTCGGCCGCGTTTCCCGGAATGCTGGGTTCGCTGAGACTCCGTACCGGTCGGTTTGAGTGGTTTGGCTTTGACAAGCAGCATACCCCGCGACACCAGGCACCGCGATTCCGTACGATCAAGCTCTGGGACGGTGGTGTCTACGACAATCTCGGCGTGGAAGCGCTGTTCAAGCCGGCTGGCTTTTTCCGGGATGGATTCGACTTCTTAGTCGTTTCGGATGCATCCGCTCGGCTCGAAGCCGAGACCCGCAAGCTTCGCGCACCCCTACGCCTCCTCAACGTCGCTACCGACCAGGTTCGAGGTCTCCGCGCCCGCGCAGTCGTATCGCATCTGCAGAGATACCCAGGTGCCGGGGTGTATCTGAGAATTGGCAACACCGAAAAGCGCATCTACGAGGATGCCAACCGTCCTGCCATGGTGGAGCACATCCGTGCCGATTCTCTCGGCACCCCGCAGGTTAGAGAGGCTGCCAGCTTCGCCACCACTCTGCGGAAATGCTCGAGACGCGAGTACGATCTCTTGTTCGCTCACGGCTATCAGGTCGCAGACGCCACGCTCTCGGCCTATTGCGGAGATACCTTCCAGCCTACGCCGCTCGCTACCACTGAGCCCGCCCGGCGCTCCATTCCTTGCGATATCTGACAGTCTGGAGTTGGGAAGGGGCCGTGATGAGGCAGGTACGGGATAATGCAACCAGCGTCGCGAGAGGCCGGCTGCCCTTTCCGGCGATGCCGACCACCGATTCCGTGTGAGCATCGTCTACCAAGATCCATTCGTCTACCTCGGTGCGGGGTCAGTCGCACCCCGCCAACGGATCTCCGGCGTTCTCTGTCAGCGTGGAACGAGCAATCGGACAACCCACGGTAGCGATCATTAGCATCACTTGGGGGCACGCGGTTGGGACTTCGGTGCCGCCGGACGTGTTCTACATGTAGAACCGATAAAGTGTCCTGGGGCCTAGTGCCTGGTGGGATTTCGGCCAATATCTTGCCGACTTTTTCGGAAAACGCCGTCGTAATCGGCTCTTTTCCAGCGAAGCTGGTGGTATTCCAGTCCAGCTTGGTCAGGATTAGGAGTTCGGTACAAATCTGTGTCATTGAGGCGTGCCCTTGTCGGAGAGTCCGTTCGTGGGCGAAGGGTACAACGGAAGGTTTCGGGCGCGCCTGGCGGCCAGGGGATCCGCTGCGAGCAAGAACCGGGCCCAGCGGGCTGACGGGGAAGAGGAAGATGCTGCCGCCGGTTCGGCATGGACGCCCGGGGGGCGACCGGACTCAGGGCGGCCGGAGCCGCATCGAGCGGTCCCGACGAGCTGTGGGGGTACCGACGCGGCGCGGCTTTGGACGCGGAGGGAGGGCTGGTGCTGGTTCTTCAGTGCGATGGACGAACTCCGTGACCGATCGTGGTGGGCTGGCAGGTGGCGAGGAAGGGGGACTGGCTGGGCGGCCACTGGAGCCGGTGCTTCGTTCGCTGGGCCTGGTGGCTTCGGTTAGATTCACATCATGCCACCGCTCGCCCTCAAGCCTGATGCCAGCTTCTTCCGGAAGATTGCCCTCGGTGCGGTGGGCAGCCGACACGTGGCCCAAGATCTGGAGCGGATGGGACACCAAATCGCCGAACTCGAACGCGGCGCGATGGACACCAAGCTCTGGAAAGATGTCAAGCGCAAGCGCGTCCGTATCCCAGACCTCGTTTGCGAACTGTGCGGGCTTCGCATCGAGAGCCGTGCGAAGACGAGGCCCGACTTGTCGATGTCCCATAGCTCCTCGGACCATGAACGCGCGTGGGATTTCGGTATGGTGAACGCCGACGTAATCGCCTTCCCGGTCTGCAAGGCAGGCGAAGACAAGCAGTGGAGCACCGGTCGGTTGCAGGAGCCGGTCTCCTACTGGCACGAACGCAACTGGATTCGGTGGCATGCTGAAGGCACGGTGAACTACGTGCGCGTCGCTCGATTCAGGGCGATAGCCCCTGACGGTGCGACGACCAAAGGCGTGACTGAGGGATCGGAGACCAGCGTCACGTGGAAGGCGTGGTTCTCCAGTCGAGACGGCTTCGTAGAATCGGTCACGGGTCAGAGGATCACGACTGTGCGAGCCAGCGACAGACATCGTTACACTCGGACGGTTCCCGAGGAGCTCCGAATCACCGTGGCCCTAGGCGAGGAAATCGCGCTCAATCAGATCCTCGCGTCGAGAGTCAAGCCGGAGAGCGACGACGACCTGCGCTGCCCCGGTGTGTGGCCCGAGGGTCACCTTTCGCAGCTTCTGGCGTCCCGTGAGCGAACCCAGCGGTTCACCGGAGTGAAGCTCGCGAGGCTCCGGCGGGACGACTCCGTTGGGACGACCGTCGCGAGTCTCGAGCGCGACCATGAAGAGGACATGTACATTCGTTTGGAGGCAGCAGCGTACCTCGTCGCTGTCCGCGGCGCGAGCGCGGAGCACCTCTTCGCACCGTACTTGGCGAGCCCCGATCAGCAGATCCGGCTCGAGGCCGTGATTTCGTTGGGGGAAGCTGGCACCGATGAGTGCGTGAGGATGCTGAGCGCGATCCTGGACGATGACGAGCGCCCGTACTTTGCCCGTAGCGCGGCGGCTTGGTCCCTGAGTCGCATCGGCGGTTCGGAAGCGTGCTCACGGCTCGTGAGGGCGTTTGGGGATGTGGATCAAGACCTCCGCGAAGAGGCTCTGGAGGGCATCGTCAGCCTAGATTCGGACGCGGTACCCTTACTCCTTTCGGGGCTTCAGGAGTTGGATCCAGCGATCGCGGCGGGATGTGCCGAGGCGCTGCGCCAGCAAGGCACGCTATCGGACGGGACCATCCGGGAGCTGACCGCGCAGCTTGCCGGTGGGAATCCCTCCGTATGGGCCGTTTGGCTGGCCGGTCACCTGCCTAGAGAACGGCTGGCGGGCGCGGTTGTGGATCTCCAGGACACGGCACCCGAACTCCACTACGCCATTACACTGCTTTGGTCGTTCGTCGAGAGCTGGATAGCGCGGCGGTGGGAACTGCAGCCGGATGCGAACCTCCCAGATACGGATGGTGGACGATGAACCTGGACCTTCCGAGCGACAGACAGGTGTATCGCACGCCCCGCGGTCTCCAGCTGTGCGGGGATAGCGCGGAGCTGCTCGGGCACCTGCCGGACCAATCGGTGGATTTGGTCATGACCAGCCCTCCCTTTGCACTGTTGCGGCAGAAGGCGTACGGGAACAAGGAGCAGGATCAGTACGTCGAGTGGCTGGGGAGGTTTGGAGAAGCTGCGTACCGTGTGCTGAAGGACAGTGGCAGCTTCGTTCTTGACCTCGGCGGAGCCTACAAGCGCGGCAAACCCGTGCGCTCGCTCTACAACTACCGCGTCCTGCTGGACTTCTGCGATCGCCTCGGCTACGAGCTGGCAGAAGAGTTCTTCTGGTTCAATCCGTCGAAGCTGCCGTCGCCGATCGAATGGGTCAACAAGCGGAAGATCCGAGCCAAGGACTCCGTCAACACGGTCTGGTGGTTTTCCCGAACGGCTGAACCCAAGGCGGACGTCACTCGCGTCCTCGTGCCGTATTCCGAGCGCATGAAGGCGCTGCTCAAGAACCCTGAGAAGTTCTACCGGCCCAAGGCGCGACCCTCCGGCCACGACATCGCAAAGACCTTCGCCAGGGACAACGGCGGCGCGATTCCCTCGAACCTGCTGCAGATTCCTAATACGGAGAGTAATTCAAGCTATCTGCGGCTGTGCAAGATGCTGCAGCGAGACAGACACCCAGCGAGGTTCCCCAGCGCGCTCCCACGGTTCTTTATCCAATTCCTTACGGATCCTGAGGACATCGTCCTGGACATCTTCTCTGGCTCCAACACCACGGGCCAAGTCGCGGAAGAACTCGGTCGTCGGTGGATCGGCATGGAGCTTAGCCGAGAGTACGCCGCCCTGTCAGCCGTGCGCTTCATGGGTGGCTGGAGCGACGACGAGGTGCGCGCCACGGTCGCCCGGATCGATGCCGGCGAAACGATCGAAATCGACCTCGGCTTGTTGTTCCAGGGGGTGCCGGGGTAAGGTGCCGACCGCACTCTGAATGTCAGCGATACAGGGCCGCCCACTCGCCCACGCAGAATTGAGAAGCTCTACACAGAGCGGGAATCTGGGACCGACGAGTGAGGGTGCGTGAGGGGTTCACACCCTAATGGGCAACCTCGGTGTCGACGACATCGACGCATGTTTGCGGGCGTGTGTCGCGTGGGGCGGTCTGCCATTCATTGTGGGGCGCCGATGCCACGCGGCTAAGTTCCGACACGCGCATGCATCTCCAGTTGCCCGCCGGGTTGGTGCTGAGTCCACTGCCGCTTTCGCCGCCAGTCTGGTAGCTGAGGACGTTCCAGAGACCGTTCTTGGTGCCGATCACGTGAGGACACAGGATCCGCCGTCTGCCCAAATAGGTTGCGGAAATGGGTTGCCTGTTCCTTATCGCATGGCGGATTCGCCGGACGCTCATCTTGTCCTGACCGTGGTCAGTTCATCGCCGCAGTTCCCATCCCGACCACGCTCCTCCCGGCTCATGACATGGCTCGATAGACCCCTGCGACCTCTTCCAAATCTAGCCGAGCGACGGGCAGTCACGGCATGCTCGAACCGGTTTGCCGGATCGCCCGTTCGGCCCGTTGCGCCTTCGGCGCCGCGCATTGCTCTGGCCTCAGGCCGCTGAAGACAACGTCTCCGGGAGGAGCTCCTCCTAGTCGTCATGCCTACCGAACAGCTCCTCGAAAGTCGGCGGCCTGCCGGTCTGGTTGACCCTTGACGACGTCGTTGGCTCCAACTCTGGGTCGCCATCCAAGACCCCTAGGAACACGAGTTCCCTGCCCACGCGCGTGATCATGTGGTTATCGGGCGTGACTACGAATTTCCCTCCGCGCTTAAGCTGGAATACCAGGGCAGCCGCCGTCGCGACCTCGACGTTGGTTATTCGCTGGCGCCCGTTCCGAGTCGTCTTGAATGGTCTGCCCGATGCGTCCACATGGTATTCCCTGCCCGCATAGGCGCCCGGATACGGATCACCGGGCGTGAGGTCGCCGACGTCGAATTCGGGGAGCGTCTCTTCTTCCCATGCTGATGCAACGTCCGGAGAATGGCCCTGGCGCCAATCGCCTCCGGGCGACCCCGCGTCTGTCGGTGGGAACCAGTGAACCCAGCGAATCTGGCTGGACCCCAGTTGCTCCGCCCAATCGGTACCGTGGAAGATTCGCTCGTCCGTCGTGTCCCTGACGTAGATGACGTAGAGCTTGGCTGCGGTATTCTTGCCAGCCGCGCGTCGCAGGATCCGGCCGGTCGTCTGTATGCGTTGGCGAACGGAACTGGAGGAGGCACGAATGATCCCGACATTGGCGGCCGGAACATCGACTCCCTCCACCAGGGCTTTCACAGAGAGCATCACGTTTGCCCAGCCCTCGCGAAAGAACTCCATCGAAGTCTCGTTCCACAGGGGCTTCGATCGTCCCGAGTGATACATGACCGCACGAAAATCCCGATTCCACAGAAGCCGTGCAAGTTGATTGTTGATCTGCCGTTCCACCGGGCCGAGCTGACGGGCCTTCCGCCCATCCATCGGCGCAACGACCTCTTGAACGTTCTCGATGCGTTCGTCAAAAACGATGATGCGGTCTCGTTGGTCGTCACTGCGGACCGCGTGTTTCGCGACGATATCCAGATAGGCCCACTTCCTGTTTCGCGCGCGATATACGAGCTCCTTCCTCTCACGGACCGCCTCGAAGTACTTGGGGATGGCGGAATCGGGTCTCTCGTCGCCATGCAGGATCGTGTGAAGGCGGGCGAAAAACGGCCCTGGCATGGCGTCGATTCGCGGGCCGTACCGTTGGCGAATCTTCTGCAGGGCGGTCCGAATACGCTTGCTGTACGCCTCGTATTGGGCGCGCTCTGACGTGCTGAGTTGGACGCCCACGTAATGCACCTCGAAGGGCTGGACGACACCGTCAGATCTCGCCTGCTGATAGGTGTATTCGTAGGCCAGGGATCCCAGCTCCAACAACAGCGGGTCGTCGGACTCCTCAGAGTCCTCCCGACTACTCGCTTGGGAGGAATCCCCCAGCGTGGCGGAGAGCCCGAGGCTGAAATCGTAACGTGCGCCGAAGGCCCGACGGAATGCTCGGCCACGGTATCGATGGCATTCGTCTGCAATCAGGAGATGAGGAGCGTTCGGGGGCAGGATCGCCGTGTCTCGTCTAAGTTGGTCATCGAGGATTGCCGAATTGATGATGTTTACGACGATTCTCCGGCCTTCAGCGAACCCGTCCTTGTGCCCATCACCACGGAGCCCGATGTCATCTGGCGGGACACCTAGCAAACGGACAAGCTCCATGACCCACTGGTACATGAGGACCTTGGTGGGCACGAGGATGCTCACGCGGAGTTCGGGGTGCGACTTGAGGAGCTGCTCGACGGACAGCAACGCCAGGAAGGTCTTTCCCGCTCCCGTGACGACTTGGAGAACGCCTCGACCTCCAGCGTCGATCCAACAACGGAGCGCTTCCGACTGCCAACGGTAGGGCACCAGAGACGGGGCAAGCGAATAGTCGGGTCCTTCGTGCTTGAGTTTGCGAAGCGCCCGACGTGACAGACCTGCCCCAGATAAGTCCAGACTCAATTCCGCCTGTTGCACCTCGCCTATGGCGAGGTGATCTCGTATTCGTACGAGCTTGGCCGCGTTACGGACCTTCTGAACCCGGCGTCCGAGGGAAGTGTCGTAGTCGGCGATCTCGGACCTCAGTGCTACCAAGATGCGCTGGCTGTCGTCAATCTCGCTGCGGATCTCAGACTTCAAGGACCCTGAGTAGCGGTTCTTGAAGAGCCTCTCGCGAGCCTCGCGGATGGGGGTCCGCTTTCCCTTGCCGCCACTCTCCCTCCACATGAAGAGTTTCGTCAGATCGATCCACTGCGATTGGTTGAGTATGTCGGTGGACAAGGGATCGATCGTGGCGAGAATGCGCTCAATGCGGTGGTAGGTATCGCGGTTCCTCAGGCTGGGCCGTCGACGGCGGCCCAGCGGTGTGACGACTCGTTTTCTGCCTTGGAGTTCGACCCACCCCGCAAACTCCATGATCCGAAGCGTCTCGCCGACGGTTCGCGCTCCATGTCGATCGCCCCCGTCGTACCGACCGGTTCCGCGCGCTCGGTCGATCTTCAAGAGCTCCCAGAGATCCGATATGCCCAACCCCGCTTCAGAGCCGTTGAGGGCAGACAGCAGGTCGTAGGCAAGCTGAAGGCCATCTGGCCACCACCAGCACCACTTGAGGATCGTCTTGTCGACGTACTCTCCAAAGCCATCGGACGAGCCATCCCACGTCCCATCCCACGAAAACCGTCCGAAGGGGAAGGGATCTGGCGGCAGAATCCGGCGCCCCGAACGCCCCAGGAATCCGATCCCGGCAAGGTTGGAAACGAGGTTGGCGACCATCCGCTCACTGTAGGGCTGGCCGTCCTTCTCACGGATCAGTTCTTCTCGGACCAACCCCCTGAATTCCTCCGCCGTGGGCTCAGATTGAGAGGCCTGATAACACACCCAGTACTGTGCCCTGTCGCGCGGCATGGGGTAGAGCGTGGGCAGTCTGACTCCGCGGGACACTCCCTATGCCTCCCGCCCGTCGTCCTCTGGTGGAGAGGACTCGAATGCTGTCCAAGGAGGTTCGCCGTGGTCGAACTCGGCGAGCCGTCCTACGTACAGGGGACGACAACCCTTGGTTGCTTCAATGCGCTCCCGGAGCAGCCGCAACGTCGCGTATGCCCGTGCTTCCTTCAGGTCCTCCAGTTGTGATCGCTGAAGACGTCGCAACCGGGTTCGATGGTCTGGGTTGATGTCGCCGTCGGGCACGTTCATCCAGACGCAGCCGGATTCGGTGATGTAGATCCGACCTCCGCCAGGCCGCAGGTCCAGACAGGCTAAGAACAGCTCGGGATATCCGCGCGTGGAGGAGAAGACGTAACCACGCGACTTCCATTCGAGGCGGTTCCGCAACCGGGAGTTGGGCGACACGCGCCAATACTCACCGTGCATGAAGGGGAGTCCGGTCCAGTACATGCCCCGGGTCAACGTTGCCGGAGCGTTGTCGATGCCGGGGAAGACAAGGTCCTCGTCGTAGATTCCCACGTACTGCGGCTCCCACCAGGTGCCGCCACCCCTCAGCACCTTGGTAATCACTGCCCCGTGAGGGGTAACCCGGAACGAACCGTTGTGTCCCTTGACGGCGCGAACGGTATCGGCCAGCTGCCGTGGATATGGTTCGGCCCGGACGCTCAGAGGATCACGTTCCCAGCCCACGTACGTCAGTCCGCCGCCGCGGCGCATAGTGTACCGACTGCCGCGGTACGGGGCCGGCCAGGGTTCACCCGGACGAACGGATCGGATCTCGCCGTTGGCGCCCAGGACGCTGATCGGATGGAATCTCATCGGGTGTCCTCCCGATCGAGGGCGTCTTCGATTTCCGCGAGCGGATCGAACGGTGCGGGCGCATTGTCCGCAATCGCCCCTCCGTATTGCGACAGGAAGTCCATGAGGTCGGCTTCCTCCCCCGGGGTGAGTGGGGCTGAGAGATCGATTGCGTCGTGCAGGGTGAATCCGCCCGAGTACTCACCGAGGAATACAGGTAGGAGCGCGACGTTACGAATCTTCACTTCGATGAGGCGTTTCTCGAGATCCGTGAGAGCCTCGTACTGGCCCTTCAATCCCGGCGGCATTGGCTGTGGCGCGATCAGAGCGAGCACCTTGCCGTTCTCCGTTACTCGTATGGAGCCCCCGTCGGGCTTTACCTGTCGGAAGCGAGCCTCTATGTCAGCCGGCAACGTCTCCCGGGTCTCCTGCCACACGCCATCGGCGGCGTTCTTCCACCAAAGGCGGCCGTTCTTGTACGAATACCGGGCACCGTCGTAGAAGGACCGCCATAGCCCGAGGGGTAGGACGCCGCTGCCCAGCACGTCCACGGAGGCGAACTCCAACGGGACGTCGTAGTTAGCGACATAGACGGCCTCCCAGGTGTCAGTTGGCATTCTGGTAAGGACGACGCCGGTCTCAGTAATGCGAAGACTCCCGCCCTCCGGCCTGAGCGAGAGGTAGGCGTCGGCGACCTCCTGAAAGCCACCGGTGGCCGCGACCCTTACGGTCGCCATGTTCTCGCGGTCAGGAAGCTCCCACCAAAACTCGCCATCAGGCTTGCAGTGGTACTTCGTACCCCGATAGTGCTCATCCCACCTGTCTCCGCGCCTCAAGATTCTCTCTTGCGTCACCTACCTGATCTCCTGGTCAATGGGGGGGAGCGCTCCAAGGCGCTTCGGGGGCGGAAAGCGTCCGCCGCCCGTAGATCACCCGCATCGCGTTGCCCGACCTGTCAGGCCATCTGTCATGCTTGTTCCGTCCGCGTGCCCAAGGCTATCGCAGTCACTGAGGGGCGCGGCGCGCCGTGCAATCTAACCCATCCTCCCGCAGACTGCGGGGCGAGAGTTGACCGCATCTGCGGACTGCCAAGAGAGAATCAGGAGGGCGCTCCGGCTTCGGGCTGGATCGGGTGCGGTTGGGTCGCGCGGCGGTTGCCCAGCGTCGACCACGGCCTGCGCGGCGTTGGCGTGGCTGACCGCGATTATCACACTCCACCGAGCTTGACCTGCTTCACGGTCTGTCGGCAGGAGCGGACCACGCAGGGGGCTTCTGCCCTGTATCGCTGGTTCGGGGCCGGTGGCGCCTCGAGGATCTGCCACAGCGGCCAGCGCGCCCTTGATTTCTGGCGGGGCCCGTCGGTGATGGATCGATGATGAAGGGGTTGCATCGTCGGACACCCGCAACCCCAAACCTGTAGGGCATCCTATGACGACCATCGAGAAGCTCCGCGCCCTCGCCTACGAACTGGCCGGCGAAGCCTTGGACTATGATCACCGCCACCTATGCGCGCAGGCGTACGTCCGCCGGTTGGCGGCGAAGGCGGTGATGAAACAAGCTGACAGCATCCACCGCGAGGATGCCATGTTCGCAGATCCGCCGGTTGGGTCGAGCTAAGCCCGTTCCTAACGGTAGCGAC
Source organism: Longimicrobiales bacterium (assembly GCA_965232315.1). GTDB lineage: Bacteria > Gemmatimonadota > Gemmatimonadetes > Longimicrobiales > Gaopeijiaceae > BD2-11. The sequence goes on from CBDDPN010000020.1 coordinate 81,760, forward strand.
TCTCGGGAAGTCGTTCTCCGGACGGTGGCCGGCGTCCACTTGGGAAGTGTTTGCCGAGAGCTCGAGGGCGTCAACGGTCCCGCTAGGTTCCCGCTATTTGACCCGGTTTTCCCGCAATTTGAGCCCGCCAGGCTCCGATCACGACCTCACGACAAGAATGGCAGATCGTGCAGCCCTAGTTAGACTTAGACGATTTCTTGCCGGGATTCACGTCCCCTTCTGAGGGGATTATCAGGCGTGCGCTCTAACCAACTGAGCTACAGGCCCAGCCGACATCTCCGTCAACCCGCGACAGAGAGCCGCAAGGCGTGTAAGATAGTGGCGTTTTCCGTCTACTGGTAGGCGTCTCGAACCTCGAACCGATGGGCGTTCTCTCATGGAAATCGACTTCCGCACCCTCGATGTCTTCACGGAGGAGACCTTCGGCGGCAACCCGCTCGGGGTCTTCCCGGACGCGGCGCATCTGCCCTCGGAGCTGATGCAGAAGATCGCGCGCGAGATGAACCTTTCCGAGACGGTGTTCCTGGGGCGTGCCGAGACGCCGGAGGGGACAGCGCGGGTGCGCATCTTCACGCCCGAGGTTGAGGTGCCGTTCGCAGGGCACCCCACGGTAGGGGCCGCGATCTACCTCGCCACGAAGGAACCGGCTCGGACGCTTGCCGGTCTCGATGCGGAAGGGAACGGGCAGACCGGGCTGCTGCTGGAAGAGAACGTCGGGCCGGTCCCGGCGGTTGTGCGATACGAGGGCGGTGTTCCGGTGTTCGCGCATTTCACCACGGCGATGCTGCCCGAGCGACGCGAGTCGCCGCACCCGCTGGAGCGCCTCGCGGCGATGGTCGGCCTGGAGGCGGGCGACATCGGCGGGAACGCCCCCGCCCCCCTGACCCCGGCCATGATGTCCTGCGGTCTTCCCTTCTACGTGATCCCCGTGCGCACCCCGGGCGCCGTCCGCCGCGCCGTCCTGAACACGGAGCTCTGGCGGGACATGCTGGCCGACTCGTGGGCGCACCACGTGTACCTGGTGTGCCCGATCGACGACGACAACGTACGGGTTCGCATGTTCGCGCCCGGATCGGGCGTACCCGAGGACCCGGCGACCGGCTCGGCGGCTGCGGTGCTGGGCGGATACCTGGCCGACGCCAGCCGCCGCGTCAGCGGCAGCCTGCGCTGGCGGGTCGCCCAGGGAGAGGAGGTCGGGCGCCCCAGCCTCATCGGGGTAGAGGCCGACCGCGCCGCCAGCCGGACCACCGCCGTGCGGGTGGGCGGTTCCGCGACCTTCGTCAGCCGCGGCATCATGACCCTTCCGGGGCGGCCCATACCGCCGCCGGAAGGTCGCCGCGGGTCCTGGCTGGTCCGCTACGGCAAGCGGCTCTGACCGACTTGGCTGGAGCCTGTTCCTGCATCCGAGCGCCCGGCCACGCGGTAACCGCTCCCCGACGCGCCCGGAGGCCGCCCCAACTCCGAGAGCTGGAAGCGGCCTCCGCGAACGCCCTTGCCGGCAGCCGTGCCCCCTACATCGGCAGCCGTGGCCCTACATCGGTAACCGTGGCCCTGCGTCGGCAGCCGTGCCCCTACATCGGCAGCCGTGGCCCCGCGGCGGCAACCGTGTCCCGACGTCGGCAGCCGTTGCCCTACATCGGCAGCCTCAGCGCCACCAGCCGTCCGGGATCGCCGACCTGCACCACGATGTGCTGCTGTCCCTCGTGGCTGTACGTCATCATGCCGTACTGGCCCGCGCCCGGCATCTCGACTTCGCCCACGAACTCACCGGTCATCTTGTCGAAGGCGTTGAGCACCGGCGGCCCGCGCGACCCCTCGGTCGCCAGCAGCAGATCCCCGGCGACGATCTGGATCGAGTTGGCTCCGCTCCCGGCCCGCGACAGGTCCACGCCCTGCGCTGCGGGATGGTTCGCCACCGCCTCGGGTGCGTCGCCGACGGGAATCCACCAAAGGCGCTCGCCGGTGTTCATGTCGTAGGCGGAGATGCGGCTGTAGGGCGGCTTCGGAATCGGCAGCCCCTGCACCCGCGGAAGCGCGCCCCCGCGGCCCGCCACCCACTGCGAGATGGTCGACCCGGTGGTCCTCGGGTTGTCGGGTTCGTCCGCGTCCATCCCCTGCATCACCATGCCGCCGCTGCAGTTGCGCGAGCTGGCTGCGTAGAGGATGCCGGTGCTCGGATCCAGCGTCGCCGGGTGCGTGATGTTCAGCCCGCCGTAGCAGCGGATGTTGTCCAGCACGTCCTCGTTGTGGTCCGGATAGAGCCGGGGCATGAAGGGCCCGCCGACCCGGTACCGGCTCAGAACATCCAGGGCCTCGGCCTTCAGCTCCGGTGTGAAGTCGAGCACCTGGTCCTCGGCCAGCCCGAAGGGCTCCATTGGCTCCGGCCTGGTCACATGCGGCTGCGTGTCCGCGGTCCAGTTTCCGGGCACGACGGTCTGCAGCACGTCCCGATCCTCGATGGGCCAGACGGGCTCGCCGGTCTCGCGGTTGAAGGTGAAGATCTGGCCGGTCTTCGACGTCTGGATCACGGCCGGAACCGCCTCCCCGTCCACCTCCAGATCGACGATGATGGGCACGTTGGGGAGGTCGTAGTTCCACTGGTCGTTGTGCACCGTCTGGAAATGCCACTCCCGCTCGCCGGTCTCCGAGTTCAGTGCGATCACGCTGGTGCCGTAGAGGTTGTCGCCGGGGCGGAAGCCGCCGAAGTAGTCGATGGTCGGCGGATTGGTGGGGATGTAGACCATGCCCCGCTCCTGGTCGGCCGACATCGGCGCCCACGAGGACACGTCGCCGGTGAAGCGCCAGGCGTCATTCTCCCAGGTCTCGTGGCCGAACTCGCCGGGCCGCGGGATGACATGGAACTTCCACTTGTGATCACCGGTGCGCGCATCGAATGCGAGGATGTCGCCCGGCACGTTCTCGATGCGGGTCTGGTTGTAGCCCTGCTCCGCCGAATTGCCCACCACCACGGTCTCGTTCACCACGATGGGAGGAGAGGACGCCGTGATGAAGCCGAGTTCCCTGGGGATGCCGTAGTCGGGATCGTACTCGCCGTCGTGCTCCTCCCACGGTCCCCAGCCGTCGAGCAGCGGCACGAGCAGATCGACCACGCCCGTCTCCGGGAACCCCTCGATCGCCACCCTCTGGCCGAAGCCTTCCACGTGACGGCCGGTCTTCGCATCCAGCGCATGCAGGAAGAACGCGGGAGAGGTGTAGAAGATGACGCCGCGGCCGTCGATTTCGCCGTACGCCACGCCCTTTCCGTAGTTCTGGCGCATCGACCGCTCCCAGCGCGTCGTGTTGGGCTCGCGGTAGGCCCAGATGGTTTCGCCGGTCGCGGGATCGATGGCGGCCACGGTGCGGCGCTGCCCCGCTACGGTGTAGAGGATGCCGTCGATGTAGGTTGGCGTCGACTTCATCTGCGGGTCGACCTCGGGGCCGAAGTTGTCGGCCCGCCAGACCCATGCCACTTCCAGGTCGCCGAAGTTGCCGGCGTTGATTTGGTCGACGGGCGAGTAGCGGGTGCCCCAGGAATCCGCGCTCTGGAAGCGCCACTCGCCGGGCGGGTTGCCGCGTTCCTGCGCGTGCGCGGGAATGGCTGTCGCGAGCGCAAGCAGCGCGGCGAAGACGAAGCCAGGCCCGAGGTTTCCTCGATGAATCGATGACATGGATTTCCTCCGGAGAGACGAGCGTCGATCAGCCTTGGCAAATTCGGCATCGGGTGGCGCGCGCGCCAGTAGCGCGGAGGGCTGTTGACCTGCTATGACGTCCTCCATATAGTGCTATATCGATTTTGATATAGTCCAGAGGTTCGCCACCGCGAGGGTTCGCTACCGCGAGGTTCGCCACCGCGAGGTTCGCTACCGCCATGAGTCTCGACCACATCCTCCTCGGCCTGTTGCGCGACCCGGCCACCGGGTACGACCTCAAGAACGCGTTCAGCGAGCGCATCCGGCACTTCTGGTCCGCCGAACTTAGCCAGATCTACCCGACCCTGAAGCGTCTCGAGCAGCGTCGGATGCTGCGCAGCCGGGTCGAGCCGTCTCCCAGGGGACCGAACCGCAAGGTCTATTCGCTGACGGGGCGAGGGCCGGGAGGCGCTGCGGGCGCTGGCTTCGCGGCGGCCCCGAGGTCGGCACGGAGCGGTTCGCATACCTGGCCCAGCTCTACTTCATGGACGCGGTCGGGGACCTTCATGAGACGCGCGCGTTCATGGAGGAGCTTCGGGACCATCTGGCCCGCTGGCTGGCGGAACTGCAGTCGCTCGAGGACGACGTGACCGCCGCCCACGGCGATGCGCCGGACCGCTACAGCGACGCGGGATTCCACCGTTTCGCGACGCTTCGCATGGGCATCCACTCCATCGGGTCGAAGGTGGCCTGGTGTGACGAGACCCTGGCCGCGATCGACCGGCGGTTGGCGGCCTCGACCGAGGCGGAAGCCGTGGCGGCCTCGACCGAGGCGGAAGCCGTGGCGGGGGGGCCGCGCGCGGGCGGGCGGGAGGCGGCGGCTGGTGCGCGGGAGGCTGCGGCTGGTCGGCGGGAGGCCGTGGCTGACGCCCGGGAGGCCCGTTCATGACCGCCGTGACCCTGCTTTTCGATGCCCTGATCCTGGTTCACGTCGCGACCGGGTTCGTCGGCCTGGGGGCGTTCTGGATCCCGGTATTCGCGCGCAAGGGCGGCCGGGCGCACGTGCGTGCGGGCCGCATATACGCCTACTGCGCCTACATCGTGACGCTGTCGGCGGTCACCGCGGCGGCCGGTCGCATCGTCTCGTATCAGGTCCAGGGGATGGGCGTCGCGGAGCGGCCCGACCTCTACGGGTTCGCGGTCCTGCTGGGCTATCTGGGCGTGGTGACCTTCGTCATGGTGCGGCAGGGCCTGCGCGTCCTGGCGACGCGAAGATCGCCCGAGAAGCTGCGTACTCCCGCGCACGAGACACTCGCCTGGGCGTCGATGGCCGGCAGCGTCATCGTCGTCGGATTCGGGCTGGCGGTCTGGTCCGACGTCTCGCCGGTCCTGCTGGGAATGAGCCCCATCGGCTTCTTCACGGGGTGGCGCATGCTGCAGCTGATGCGCGACCCGGGCGGCCGGCACATGGGCTGGTTCTACAGCCACCTGGCCTCGATGCTCGGAGGCGGCATCGCGTTCCACACCGCGTTCATCGTCTTCGGGGCGCAGCGGCTCTGGGCCTACGAGATCGAGGGCCCGCTCGCCGTGGTGCCCTGGATCCTGCCGACGGTCGTGGGTGTGCCGGCCATCGTGGTCTGGACCCGGCACTATCGGCGGAGGTTCAGCCGGGCAAGGCGCGCGGCGGTCTGAGGAGGATGGTCGCTCCACGAGCAGTCTTGGGGCCCATACCGCGCAATCGCCGCTGGCCGCGGTAGCTGCGCACACCCGGTTTCGCGTTCCATACCGCGCATCGGTGCTGGCCCGCTGCAGCCGCGCACACCCTGTCTCGCGTTCCGTACCGCGCATCGCCGCTGGCCGCTGTAGCCACGCACACCCCTTGTCTCGCGCCCCATACCGCGCAATCGCCGCTGGCCGCGGTAGCTGCGCACACCCCGTCTCGCGCCTGTAACCGCGCATCGGTGCTGGCCGCGAGGCCGTTCTCGCGCCGCCCCGTGCCTCGGTCGCGGGAGAAGCCAGCGAGGGAGACCAGGGTGCTGGCCACGAGGCCGCGCAGCCGGCATGATGACAGGTCTCGATGGGCGAGGGCCCGGTTTCGCGTCGCGCGCCGCCGCTCTGCCCGCGCCCGGAGGCGGGATGAGGCTTCGGTCCCGCGTCCCGAACTACGAATTGGAGATCGGATGATGGCGAGTCGCGCCCCTGCTGGATCCCTGTTGGCGATACTCCTGGTCCTCGTTGCGGCGGACGCCGGCCCACTCGCGGGCCAGGACGATGCCCGCCTGAAGGCGATGGCCTCGTGGGTGGCGGTGGACGCGCCCACCGGCTACGAGACCCGGCTGACCCCGGCGGTGGCGGAGGCCATGGACGGCTGGAGTTCCGACCGCTGGGGCAACCTGGTGGCGGTGGCCGGATCGGGGACCCCGCGCCGGATCGTCGCGTGCGCGCTCGACCGCCCCAGCTACGCGGCCAGCCAGATCACCGAGGACGGGTACCTGCGCGTCCACCGCATCGGGCGCGGGTCGAGCCACCCGCTGTGGGACCAGGCCTTCGAGGCGCAGCACGTGCGGGTGATGACGCGCACCGGCCCGGTGGCGGGGGTGGTCGCGCGCTCGAACGGCCACTTCTCCGCCCAGCACCGCCACGAGACCGCCGTGGTGGGCGCGGACGACCTGTGGGTCGACGTGGGGGCCGAGTCGGCCGGGGAGGTGGCGGCCCTCGGGATCGAGCTGCTCGACCCGATCGCCCGCCACCTCCCCCCGTGGCCGATGGCGGGCGGGGTGGCGGGGCCGGACGCCGGGCGGCGCGTGGGTTGCGCCGCCGTGGCCACCCTGGCGGAAGCCGCGCGCGACGGCCGCGCGCCCTCCGGCGAAACCCACTTCGTGATGAGCGCCCAGGAGGTGCTGGGGTGGATCGGGCTCTCTTCCTACGTGGCGCGCGGCGGGACGTTCGACCAGGTGGTGGTGCTCGCCCCCGGCGAGGCGCAGGGCGGCATCAGCCTGCGCGCCGCGGACTCGTTCGGCCGCTTCGGCGCGGTGCTCGAGTCGGAGGGCGTGGACGAGGTCACCTGGATCGTCCCCGCGGCGCGCTCCCCGGGCTCGCACATGGAGCAGGTGCGGCTGGAGGACGCCACCACCCTGCTGGCCGCGGCGGCCGCCGCCTCGGGCGTGCGCGTCGACCCGGAGGCGGACTGGGTGGCCGCCCCCCCGCCGGCCCCCCTCCGCACCCGCCACGCCGACCCCTCCCTCGACCCGACAGCCGACCTCCTGCGCAGGCTGGTGGACCTCTACGCGGTGCCCGACCACGAGTGGCCGGTGCGGCGGCTGGTGCTCGAGTCCCTCCCGGAGTGGGCCCGCGGCCGCGCCGTGGTGGACGACATGGGGAACGTCATGGTGGAGGCCGGCCCGGAGCGCGACACCACCGTCTTCATGGCCCACATGGACGAGGTCGGCTACGAGGTCGCGTCCATCGCCCCCAACGGGGTGGTCACGCTCAGGCGCAAGGGCGGAGCCGTCGCGACCGCCTGGGAGGGCCAGACCGCGCTCCTCCACTTCGATCCCCCGGGCGCGCCCACCAGCCTGACGGGCGACGGCGACGACACCAGCCCGCGCTGGACGGCGGAGTCCCTGACCGCCTCCGCCCCTCCGCCCATCCCGGGCGTCTTCCTGACGCGCGATGTCGCGGACAGCAGGGACGTCACCCGCGAACGCGCCTGGTTCGGCATGGATGCGCCGGCCCTGACCGCCCGCGGCGTGCGCGAGGGCATGGCCATCACCATGTACAAGGAGGGGCTGCGCCTCGGCCGCCACCGTTTCGTGGCACGCGGCCTGGACGACCGCGCCGGCAGCACGGCCCTCCTCCTCGCCATCCACGCCATCGATCCCGATGAACTCGACGCCAAGGTGATCTTCACCTGGTCGGTGCACGAGGAAGGCGGCCTGCGCGGGGCCGGCGCCATGGCCCGCCGCTTCGCGCGCACCACGCACAGGATCTTCTCGGTGGACACCTTCGTCTCCTCCGACACCCCCCTCGAATCGCCCCACTTCGCGCATGCTCTCCTCGGCAGCGGACCGGTACTCCGCGCCATCGAGAACTCCGGCGTGTCGCCCGACCGCGAACGCCAGCGCGTAATCAACGCGGCCCGCAAGGCCGGCGTCCCCCTCCAGATCGGGCTCACCCAGGGAGGAACCGACGGCACCCAGTTCACCTTCTGGGGCGCCCCCAACCAGGGACTCTCATGGCCCGGGCGCTACAGCCACTCCCCGGGCGAGGTGCTCGACCTCCGCGACCTCGCGCACCTGGGCGAACTGATTGCCGCGGTGGCGCGCGCCGGGGGGTAGATCAGGAGCCCCGGCGGACCCGGGGCAGATCAGGAGCCCCGGCGGACCCGGGGTAGATCAGGAGCCCCAGCGGACCCCGGGCAGATCAGGAGCCGCAGCCGACCCGGGGCAGTACGACCCGGTACTTCCGCCATGCGCTAGCGGGGAGCGAATCCGGATGTAGCGCCGACGCCTCAAACGCGGGCCCCCTGCCCAACGCTCGCTCGAATTCATATGCGAGCGTCCCATTCTGCCATTGACAGTTTCCAGGCGCGCGATTCGGCGAAGTCCGGGATACCGGATACATCAGCCCGCTGGCGAGGCTGACTCGCCTCCTGCCGGCATTCGCGGACCCCTGCCACCTCTGAAGGTCTCCCACCCCGACTTCGGCCACTACAGGCCATCCTGAGAGGTCGATTACAGTGCCGTTATATTTGTACGTAAGTTATTGTACGATATCACGTTGGGAGGAACGATGATCGCGCCCGCCGACTTCTGTCATGCTACCGGCACCGGCTCTCGCCCGCGGCCCACGATTGTGCGGGAACCGGTTGGTTTCAACCCCCTCGACACCGCGAACTCCGCCGCCGGCGACGCAGCCCCCCTTGCCATTCCCACACCCGCGGGTCCCGAGCCCGGGAAAGATGGCGACGAGAAACTCTTCCGCCTGGGCGAGCGGATCGCTGAGTTGGCTGCGCGCATCAACGCCGCGGAATCGCAGATGATGACCCTCATCGCGGCCTTCGATCGCCGCGGCGGCTGGAAGGACGGCTTCGGTTCCTGCGCCGAATGGCTGGCGTGGCGGACCGGCATCAAGATCGGACCGGCGCGCGAGCGGGTCCGCACGGCCCGCGCACTGGAGAAGCTGCCGCAGACTGCCGGCGCTCTGGGGGAGGGCACCATCTCCTATGCCAAGGTGCGGGCGCTCACGCGCGTTGCGACTCCGGAGTGCGAGGCGGAGCTGCTCGAGTTCGCGCGCGCCGGCTCGGCGGCGAAGCTGGAGCGGACGGTACGCATGTGGAAGAAGTTGTCGCGCGATGAAGAGCTGACGGCCGAAGAGGCCCGGCACCGCAGCCGGACGTTCTCGGTCTTCGTGGACGGCGACGGCATGTACGTGGTGAAGGGGCGACTCGAGCCCGAGACCGGGGCGGTGTTGATGCGGGCGGTGGAGGCGGCGTCCGATGCGCTGTTCCGGCGTGAAGGCCGGGCGGGCGCCGGCAGCCACGAGGGCAATGACGGGGCTTCGCGCCCGGAGCCGAAACAGCGCCGCGCGGACGCGGTGGGACTGCTGGCGGAACGCGCGCTCGCAGCCGGCTTCGGGGATGGCGAATGCCATGAATCGGATGGCGATGCGGATCCGATGGACAGCGACCTCGATGAACTGGATGTCGATGCGGATCCGATGGGTATCGACCTCGATGAACGGGATGGCGCTCAGACGACCGAATCGAATGCAGCCCTGCGGGGCGAGCCGGTCACGACGCCGGCAGCCGAACCGCAGAATACGGCGAACGCCCCACCCCGCATCGAGTCCGGCACCCGCGCCGAGCGCTACCAGGTCATGGTCCATTGTGACGCCGCGACGCTGGCGGCCGAAGGCGAGCCTGGACGCTCGGATCTGGACGGGATCCGCGTTTCCTCGGAAACTTCGCGGCGCATGGCGTGCGATGCGGCGGTGGTCGCCATGGTCCACGCCACGGACGGCTCGGTGCTGAGCGTGGGCCGCAGGACGCGCACGATTCCTCCGCACATCCGGCGGGCGCTGGAAGAGCGCGATCGGGGCTGCCGGTTCCCCGGGTGCGGGTGCCGATTCACCGAAGCGCATCACGTGAAGCACTGGGCCGACGGAGGAGAGACGAGCCTCAAGAACACGCTGCTCCTCTGCCGGCGGCACCACCGCGCCGTTCACGAGGGACGGGTCAAGGTGGGCAGGAGTCCGGACGGAACGGTGTTGTTCTTCACGCCCCGGGGGAGGATGCTGGCAGACGCGCCGAAGCAGGGTGTATGGGCGGACCCGATGAAGCGGGGCGCAGGGGCGGACCCGCCGAGGCAGGGTGCAGGGGCGGACCCGCCGAAGCGGGGTGTAGGCGCGAACCCGCCGAAGCAGGGTGCAGGGGCGGACCCGATGAAGCAGCCAGCGCGGGTGAACCCGGCGGAGAACCGCTCGGACCCGGGTTTGCCGCCGGTCCCATTGGCTCATCCCGACGCCCCGTCAAGGGGCGATGGCCTCACGTTGTCCAACGGGGCTGCGCTCTTCCGCGACTCAGCCGTCCCCTGGGAGATCGAGGCTGCTGCCCGGGAAGCGCTGGAGGAGTCTCTGGATTAGACCTTTGCAGACAGGCGTTTGCGGCGGCTCCCCGATGCGCGATGGAGGAAGCCCGCCCATGCGCGGATGGAGGGAAGCCTATGCGGCCACCTGTCTCCGGTGATGCTCGATCTGCATCCTCTGGACGGCTCCGATGATGGCGATTAGAACGAGGGCCACCGGAATGCCCAGGATCCAGGTCACAAGTCCCGTGGCCGTTTCCAGGTTCTCGATCCCTGCCTCGTCGAGGTTGCGGCGTGCTGCCAGATCTACGATGGAGGCGCCCCAGAACGGCACGATCCATAGAACCCACCACCAGGGGAGCAGTGGGGACACCGGTTCGCCGCGCCAGTCGGACGGATTCCGGGAGGTGCGCCAGATCTCCGTCATTGCCTGGTACGGCTTCCAGAACCATGCGATGGGCACGAAGTACCAACCCACGGCCCACCCCGGTGTGAAGTGCATGTCGGCTGCGCCCAGCTGCCGGGCATTGTGATTGGCCCGATGAATCCAGATGAGCACCAGGATCGAGGTAATGAGCCAGATCGGCATGCCCGTTAGGGCGAGGAGGACGGCGTCAGAACGATCTTCCAGCGCCCCCTGACCTCCGCCGCGCAGCAGACCACGGGTATCGAGCCAGATCTGCGGGAGGTACGAGGCGATGCTGGCGTACAGAAACCCCCGCGTCCAGTTCGTAAGCCGGGTCGGATCCCTGAAGCCCTCGGTGGGTTCGGGTGCCGCCGAATGATTCTCCATGTTCACCTCGCGTCCAGGCTCGGGCGTGTTTTCGGGAGTCGCGCGTACGGAGCCAAGGATCGTCGGCGTCGATCGGAAGGGTGAAGCGAGCCGGTCATCTCTCCCGCACCGAACTCCACCACATGTGCCCGCCAGGTCTCCGGATCCCCGGGCGCGCCCCTCCCCTCCGATACCACCTCCAGGCGGATCGGGGTCACCTCGATCAGCAGCACGCTCTCGTCGCGGTCCGCGTAGAAGGGCGTCCACGATTCCTTCCAGTGGCGCGCCTTGGTCGCGGGATCGTCGACCAGCCGCGCCCGACCGATCAGGGTGACATAGGAGGCGCCGCCCGCGTCCAGGTAGTGCAGCGCCACCCGCGGCCGCACGCGCAGGTGCTCGACCTTCCGGCTGGCGGGGTTCGTGGCCAGCCACACCACCCAGTTGTCGTCGGGCGGATGCGCATCCATCGCGCGCACTGCCGGGCCGCCGTCCCCGTCCACCGTCGCCAGCGACACGAACGCGGCTCCCGCCACCACCTCGCGCGCGACCCGGAGCAGCTCGGCGCGCGTTGGCTCCTGGGCGCCGCCCGGGCTCGCCAGGCCCATCGAGGCCATCCACAGGAGAGCGGCACCGATCGTCGCCGGTCCAGGTGGGGTCGTCGGCCACCTCCCGCGGCTCGCGAGCATCCTTCTCCGGCGGGCCCGCAGCCGATCCGGCCATCGTCCGGTGGCGAGTGGCGGGGAGTCACGGTGGGGGGTGCCCAGGGGAAGAGGCTCGTGCGCGTGTTCGCCCGGACTCGCGGGCCCCGGCTCTGCCCTCATCCTCTTTTTACGTACTTTACGTATGTTACGTATCTTACGCACTCTACGTATTTTACCAGCACGCCTACACATTAAACCGTATCCGCAGCACATCCCCGTCGCCCACGACGTAGTCCCTGCCTTCCACCTGCAGCCGTCCCGCCGCCTTCACCGCCTGCTCGGATCCGTAGTCCTCCAGCACCTGACAGGGAATCACCTCGGCACGGATGAAACCCCGCTCCATGTCCGAGTGGATCTTGCCGGCAGCGCGGCGCGCGTCCGTGCCCGCCGGGATCGTCCAGGCCCGCACCTCCGGCCCGGCCACCGTGAAGAACGATATCAGGTCCAGCAGTTGGTACGCGGCGCGGATGAACCGGTCGAGCGCGGGTTCGGCGAGCCCCATCTCGCGCAGAAACTCCTTCTGGTCCTCGGGGTCGAGCATCGCGATCTCCGCCTCGAGACTGGCGGAAAGGGTCATGCCCGCCGCTCCCATGCGGGCCAGCGCCTCCTCGAACTCGCCCGGCGGTGCCCCCTCGAACTCGGCCGGCAGCGCCTCCGCCGCATCCTCCTCCCGGTTCAGGACTGCCAGCAGCGGTGTGTCGGACAGCAGCGAATATCCCCGCAGCAGCGAACGGTCGAGCTCCGATTGCGGAAGCAGGCGAAGCGGCTGCTCCGCCTCGAGCGCCCCCAGCATGCGCTCGAACGCCGACACCTCGGGTCCGCGCCTGGCTTCCTTTCGCGCCCGCTCCAGCCAGCGTTCGACGAAGACCAGGTCGGCGAGGACGCACTCGGCGTGGAACGCCTCCAGCTCGGCGGCCGGATCGGGAGCGTGCTCGAGCGCCGGGTTGTCGAAGTCACGCACCACGAGACAGAGGGCGTCCTGGTCGCGCACCTGTTCGAGCGTCGCGGTCGAGAGTCCCTGACGCTCGGAGCCGTGCTCTCCGGGGATGTCGCAAAACACGATGTTGGCGAAGGTCGTCTTCTTCGGCCGGTAGAGGGCCGACAGCCACTCCACCCTGCGGTCCGGCACCTCCACCACGGCGCGGCGCACCTCTCCCCCGTACCCGACCGGGACGTCCTGCCCGGTCATGGTATTGAACACGGTTGTCTTTCCCGAGCCCGGAAAACCCACCAGACCGACCTTCACGCTACGTCGCTCCCGTACCTGTCAACCAACGGCGTTCCGAAACCTGGGCTGTTGCTCCTCCGCGCCGGGCCTGTTCCTCCGAGCGCTGGCCTCGCTTCTCCGAAGCCGGGCCTGCTTCTCCGAGCCTGGCCTGCCCTGCGATAGCGACGAATAGAATCGCTTCCGGCCCCCTCTGGCAAAGGGGCGCGGCCCACTCCGGGCCCGCAGCATGAGGCCATCCGCCCGGGAAACCCCGCATCTCAACGGGAAAGGAGCTAGCCCGAGGAGGATGATGGTTCTCTGCTCTCGACAGCATCCAATTCTGACAAAGCGTGTTGCTACTTCAAATTATCATGATAAATTGCAGTGCATGTTCAAACGATCACTGATTCTGCCCGACGCCGGCACCGAGACGTTCTTCCTCTGGGGGCCACGCCAGGCCGGGAAAAGCACGCTCTTGCGCCAGTGCTATCCGGACGGCCGCTGGATCGACCTCCTGAAGAGCGACGAGTTCCGGCGCTACCTCACGAACCCGGAATTCCTCCGTCAGGAAATCGAAGCCGAGGGGTTCGGTCGGGACCGCCAGGTCGTGATCGATGAAATCCAGAAGGTGCCCGCTCTCCTCGACGAGGTTCACTGGCTCATGGAGAACCGGGGCATCAGCTTTGCATTGTGCGGATCGAGCGCAACCAAGGTCAAGCGTGGCGCCGCCAACCTCCTCGGAGGGCGGGCCGTCCGCTACGAGTTGTTCGGAATCAGCGCCGTCGAGCTGGGCGACGACTTCGACCTGACGCGGATTCTCAATGTCGGCTATCTGCCTCGCATCTACCAGGCCCCGCGGCCCGTCCGCCTGCTGAATGCCTACATCAACGACTATCTCGTACAGGAGGTCGCTGTCGAGGGGGTTGTGCGCAGACTCCCCGCCTTTTCGCGCTTTCTGGACGCGGCGTCGTTGAGCGACGGCGAAATCGTCAATCTCTCGAACATCGCCGCGGAATGCGGAATCTCACAGCATACGGTGAAGAACTACTTCCAGGTCCTGGTGGATATGCTGCTGGCGCGCTGGGTGCCTTCCTTCCGCAGACGTCCAAAGCGCCGCGTCATTCAGGCGCCGAAGTTCTACTTTGCCGATGTGGGCATTGTGAACCGGCTCGCACAGCGCGGTCCCCTGGCTCCCGGCTCCGAGTTGTACGGAAAGGCCTTCGAGAACTGGGTCTGCCACGAGTTGTCGGCGTGGATCAGCTACCGGGAATTCGATGGTCGGTTGTCGTACTGGCGGCTCGCGGGAGGGACCGAGGTGGACTTCGTGGTCGGCGACATGCAGCTCGCGATCGAAGCGAAGGCCAGCAGGCATATCGGATCGCGCCATCTCAGAGGCCTTCGCAGCGTCATTCGCGACCACCCCGCGATCGAGCGCCGAGTCATCGTCTGTCTTGAACCTCGCGCCCGACGCACGTCCGACGGCATCGATATCCTGCCCGCGCACGACTTCGCGCGACAGCTCTGGCACGGCCGTCTGGTGTGACACCGCCCCGCGTGACAGGGTCTGGCCCGACACCGTCTGGTGTGACACCGCCCCGCGTGACAGGGTCTGGCCCGACACCGCCGGGTGTGACACCGCCTGGCGTGACAGGGCCCGGCCTGACACCGCCTGGGGTGACAGACCTTGCGCGGTGGATGCAAGGATGATTGCTTGCAGGGTTCTCCCTTTACAGGTTCTCCCGTAGATAGGCGGCTAGGGATCGTACGCCCTCGCCACGAGTTGGTGAGCAGCGCGGCGGTCCCGGTCGCGGCAAGCAGCAGGAGCCACAGGAGCACATGGAACCCACCGTCTCGGTCAACTACCTGGCCATTCTGGTCTGCGTCGTCGTCGCGATGCCGCTCGGGTTCCTCTGGTTCGGGCCATTGTTCGGCAAGGCCTGGGCCCGCCACATGGGAATGGAGAGTGAAGACGCCCAGGGAGGGATGACCAGGTCGATGGTCATCTACGCCCTGGGCTCATTCCTTATCGTCTTCGTCCTCGCCCACTACGTCGCTCTGGTTCGGCCTTCGGCCTGGGGCGTGGGTCCGGATCAGGAGCCCTGGGTGTACGCCCTGAACGGCGCGTTCTGGCCCTGGCTGGGGTTCTTCCTTCCGCTTCAGCTGGGTCGGGTCGCGTGGGAAGGCAGGAAGTGGGGGCTGGTCGCAATCAATTCCGGTTTCGACCTCGTCCGTCTGCTGATCTTCGCGATCATCCTCACACACTGGCACTGACCCCTCCCGCACTGGAGCCAGCCAGCGTACCGAGGCGGATGACGTTCCAGCAGGGCACCTTCGCGGCACCCCCTGTGCCAGGGCAGACGCTGTTACCATTCCTCCCGGAAGTCTCCGAATAAGAGGAGCAGAAATGGCCAAGATCACGATATTCGATACAACCTTGAGAGACGGGGAACAGTCCCCCGGCTGTACCATGACCCCCGCCGAGAAGCTTCTCATGGCGCACCAGCTCGAGGAGCTTGAAGTGGATGTGATCGAGGCGGGGTTTCCGATTGCCTCCGACACCGACTTCGAGGCGGTCAGAACCATCGCGCGCGAGATCCGCGGGCCGGTGATCGCGGCGCTGGCGCGGGCCACGCGGGGAGACATCGACCGCGCGGGGCAGGCCGTCGAGGGCGCGCGCCGGTCCCGCATCCACACCTTCATCGCGACCTCCGACATCCACCTGGAGCGCAAGCTGGGGATCCGGCGCGACGAGTGCCTGGAGCGGGCGGCGGCAGCCGTGGAGCGCGCCTGCGGCTTCACCGACGACGTGGAGTTCAGCGCGGAGGACGCCACCCGCACCGAACTCGGCTTCCTGTGCGACGTGATCAACGCGGCCGTGGAGGCCGGGGCCACGACCATCAACATCCCGGACACGGTCGGCTATACCTTCCCGGCCGAGTTCCGCGACTCCCTGCGCGAGCTGGTGAGCAAGGTGCCCGGGCTGGGCGACGAGGTGGTGCTTTCGGTGCACTGCCACGACGACCTGGGGCTGGCCGTGGCCAACAGCCTGGCGGGGCTCGACGCCGGGGCGCGGCAGGTCGAATGCACCATCAACGGCATCGGCGAGCGGGCCGGGAACGCGTCGCTGGAGGAGATCGTGATGGCGCTCAAGGTGCGCGCCGACATCAACGAGCACTTCACCGAGGTCAACGCCGAGAAGCTCTATCCCGCCAGCCGTCTGCTGAGCGAGACCATCGGCGTCATGCCGCAGCCCAACAAGGCCATCGTGGGCGACAACGCCTTTGCGCACGCCGCCGGCATCCACCAGCACGGCATGCTGAGCGACCGCGCCACCTACGAGATCATGACCCCGGAGACGGTGGGCGCGCCGCCCACGCAGCTGGTGCTGGGCAAGCACTCCGGCCGCCACGCGCTGCGGCACCGGTACGAGAAGCTCGGACATGACCTCACCGAGGAGGAGATGGTCGAGGCCTCACGCTATTGCACCGATCTGGCGGAGCGTCGCATTGACGTGACCGACGAAGCCCTGCTTTCCATCCTGAGAGAGATCCAGGGAGAGGAGAGTGGGTCCGGGGAGGCGCGGACGCGGGCGCGCACGACAACCACGCACGCGCGATAATTCGCGATAATTACCGTGCGATAACCGCGCGAAAACCAGACACACAGGAGAACACCGACACATGAGCGAGACGACGATGGGGAGCAACGGAGCATCCGCCGAGCTCCTTCAGGGGCGGGCCGTGGCCGTGATAGGCTACGGCAGCCAGGGACATGCACATGCCCTCAACCTGCGGGATTCGGGCGCCGACGTGGTGGTGGGTCTCTACGAGGGAAGCTCCTCCGCAGAGCGGGCGCGCGCCGACGGGCTGGAGGTTGCCTCCGTCGCCGAGGCCGCCAGCGGGGCGGCGGTCGTCTCGATTCTCATTCCGGACACGATCCAGCGGGACGTGTACGAGGCCGAAATCGAACCTCACCTGAATGCGGGGGACACCCTCGTGTTCGCGCACGGCTTCAACATCCACTACAAGGAGATCGTCCCGCCCGGGCACACGGACGTGATCCTGATTGCCCCCAAGTCCCCCGGCAACCGGGTGCGCGAGGAGTTCGTGGCCGGGCGCGGGGTGCCGGCCCTCTACGGCGTTCACCAGGATGCCAGTGGATGCGCCACCGAGTTCGCCAGGGCGTACGCGGCCGGGCTGGGGTGCGCGCGCGCGGGCATCCTCCAGACGACCTTCGCGGCGGAAACCGAGACCGACCTGTTCGGCGAGCAGGCGGTGCTGTGCGGGGGCTTTACGGCGCTGGTGCAGGCCGGCTTCGAGACGCTGGTGGAGGCGGGCTACGATCCCGCGCTCGCCTACTTCGAATGCCTGCACGAGCTCAAGCTGATCGTGGATCTGGCCTACGCCCACGGCATCTCGGGGATGCGTCGCGAGGTCAGCGACACCGCGGAGTACGGCGACTACGTGAGCGGCCCGCGGGTCGTGGGCGAGGCGTCGCGCGCGGCGATGAAGGAGATCCTGGCCGACGTGCAGTCCGGCGCCTTCGCGCGCCAGTGGATCGACGAAGCGCGCGGGGGACGCGAGCAGTTCGACCGCATGCGGGTGGACGGGGCCGAGCACCCCATCGAGGTGGTGGGCAAGAAGCTGCGCGCCCACATGGCGTGGCTCTAGTCGGGGGGCGGCCCGGATGACGAGCCCTACACGACTCCCGCTCCGCAGCCAGGCGCTGGTCGCCGGGCGCGACCGGGCGGCCGCGCGCTCCATGCTGCGCGCGGTCGGGATGGAGGACGGCGACTTCGCGAAGCCGCTCATCGCGATCGCCAACACCTGGACCGACACCACCCCCTGCAACGCCCACCTGCGGGACCTCGCCGACTCGGTGCGGCGGGGCATTCGCGAGGCGGGGGGCATGCCGCTCGAGATCAACACCATCGCCATCTCGGACGGGATCACCATGGGCACCGCGGGCATGAAGGCCTCGCTGGTGAGCCGGGAGCTGGTCGCCGACTCCATCGAGCTGGTGGGGGACGCCTACGGGTTCGACGGGGTGGTGGCCATCTCCGGGTGCGACAAGACCATCCCCGGGACGGTGATGGCGCTGGCCCGCCTGGATCTGCCGAGCCTGATGCTCTACGGCGGCTCCATCCAGCCGGGCCGCTACCGGGGGCGCGACGTCACCATCCAGGACGTGTTCGAGGGGATCGGGGCGTGCGCGGCCGGGCGTATCAGCGAGGAGGACCTGGACGAGCTGGAGCGCGCGGCCTGTCCGGGCGCCGGGTCGTGCGGGGGACAGTTCACCGCCAACACCATGGCGACCGTCTTCGAGGCGATGGGCATCTCGCCCATGGGGAGCGGCTCGGTGCCCGCCACCGATGCGGCCAAGGCGGGGGTCGCGCGCGAGTGCGGGCGCCTGACGGTGGACCTGGTGCGGCGCGGCGTGACCGCCCGGCAGATCCTCACGCGCGCGGCGATGGAGAACGGGATCACCCTGGCGGTCGCCACCGGCGGGTCGACCAACGCGGTGCTGCACCTGCTGGCGGTCGCGCGCGAGGCGGGCGTCGACCTCGACCTCGATGACTTCGACCGCATCAGCGCGCGCACGCCGGTGATTGCGGACATGAAGCCTTGGGGGCGCTTCGTCGCGACCGACATGCACGCGGCGGGGGGCGTCCGGCTGCTGGCGGCCCGGCTGCTCGGGGCGGGGCTGATGGACGGTGGTGCGGCCACGGTCACGGGGCGAACGGTGGTGGAGGAGGCCGCGCTCGCGGCCGAGGCGGAGGGACAGGAAGTGATCTCCGCGGTGGACGACCCGGTGAAGCCACATGGCGGCCTGGTGATCCTCAAGGGCAACCTTGCGCCCGAGGGCTGCGTGCTGAAGGTGGCCGGCCCCGACCGCGGCCATCACAGCGGCCCGGCGCGGGTCTTCGATTGCGAGGAGGACGCGTTCGACGCGGTGCAGCAGGGCCGGGTCTCCCCCGGCGACGTGGTCGTGATCCGTGGTGAGGGCCCGCGCGGCGGACCCGGCATGCGCGAGATGCTCGCCGTCACGGCGGCGCTCACCGGGGCGGGGCTGGGGCCCTCGGTGGGGCTGCTCACCGACGGCCGTTTCTCGGGCGCCACCCACGGGCTGATGGCCGGCCACGTCGCGCCCGAGGCGGTGGACGGCGGGCCCATCGCAGCGGTGCGGGACGGCGACATGATTACCTTCGACGTGGCCGCGCGCACCCTTTCGGTGAACCTGACCGACGACCGGATCCGCGAGCGCGCGAGCGCCTGGCGCCCGTCCGCGCAGTCCGCCAATGGCTCCGCCACCGGCGTCATGCGCAAGTACGCGCGCCTGGTCTCGTCCGCGTCCGAGGGCGCGATCACCAACCGCGCCTGAACGACCGGCCACCGGCGAAGCAGGAGAAGCGAGCAACGAGCAGGCATGAGCAGGCGAGCATTGAGCAAGCATGAGCAAGCAAGCATGAGCACCCGAGCATGAGCACCCGACCCACCACCCTCTTCGAAAAGGTCTGGGAGCAGCACGTCGTGCGCCGGGAGGCGGGGCGCCCCGACCTCATCTACATCGACCTCCACCTGGTGCACGAGGTCACCTCGCCGCAGGCCTTCTCCGGGCTGCGCGCCGCCGGCCGCGGCGTCCGCCGGCCGGAGCGCACGCTGGCGACCGTCGACCACAACGTGCCCACCACCAGCCGCTCCCTCCCGCTCGCCGACCCGGTGGCGACCCGCCAGATCGTGGCGCTCCGCGAGAACGCCGCCGACCACGGCATCACCCTCTACGACATGGGCCACGACCGGCAGGGCATCGTGCACGTGATCGGCCCCGAACTGGGCGCCACCCAGCCCGGCATGACCATCGTGTGCGGGGACAGCCACACCTCCACCCACGGGGCCTTCGGGGCGCTCGCGTTCGGGATCGGCACCTCGCAGGTGGAGCACGTCCTGGCCACCCAGTGCCTGCTCATGGAGCGCCCGCGCAGCATGGAGATCCGGTTCCGCGGACGCCTGGGGCCGGGGCTCACCGCCAAGGACCTGATCCTCTTCACCATCGGCCGCATCGGGGTGGCCGGGGGGGCGGGGCACGTGGTGGAGTACCGCGGCGAGGCGATCCGCGCGCTCTCCATGGAGGGCCGCATGACCGTGTGCAACATGTCCATCGAGGCGGGCGCGCGCGCCGGCATGATCGCGCCCGACCCGACGACGTTCGCCTACCTGCGCGGGCGCCCCAGCGCCCCCGCGGGCGAAGCTTTCGACGAGGCGGTCGCAGGCTGGTCGACCCTGCGGACCGACCCCGGCGCGCGCTTCGACCGGGTGGTGGAGGTCGACCTGGCCGACCTGGAGCCGCAGGTCACCTGGGGGACCAACCCCGGCATGGTGCTCCCGGTGTCCGGGCGGGTCCCGGATCCCGCCGACCGTCCCGACCCGGAGAGCCGCGCCGCCACCGAGCGCGCGCTTTCCTACATGGGCCTCGAGCCCGGCACCCCCATGCAGGACATCGAGCTCGACCGCGTCTTCGTCGGCTCGTGCACCAACTCCCGCATCGAGGACCTGCGGGAAGCGGCGCGCGTGCTGCGCGGACGCACGGTGAACCCGCGCGTGCATGCCCTGGTCGTCCCCGGCTCCACCGCGGTCAAGGCGGCCGCGGAGGCCGAGGGCCTCGACCGCGTCTTCCGCGACGCCGGCTTCGAGTGGCGCGAGTCCGGCTGCTCGATGTGCCTGGGGATGAACGACGACATCGCCGGACCGGGGGAACGCTGCGCCTCCACCTCCAACCGGAACTTCGAGGGCCGGCAGGGCAGGGGAGCGCGCACCCACCTGGTGAGCCCGGCGATGGCGGCCGCGGCCGCGGTGGCCGGCCGCTTCACGGACGTGAGGGCCCACCCGTGACCGGTACCGCCCAGGCCACCCGGCCGCTCCGCCGCGTAGAGGGCATCGTCGCGCCCCTCGACCGCGCCGACGTGGACACCGACCAGATCATCCCCAAGCAGTTTCTCAAGCGCGTCGAGCGCGCCGGCTACGGACGCTTCCTCTTCCATGACTGGCGTCTCCACCCCGACGGCTCCCCGCGCGCCGACTTCGTGCTCAACCAGCCGGGGTACGCGGGTGCCGCCGTCCTCGCGGCGGGACGGAATTTCGGCTGCGGCTCCTCGCGCGAGCACGCCGCCTGGTCGATCGCCGACTACGGGTTCCGGGTCGTGATCGCCCCCAGCTTCGCGGACATCTTCCAGTCCAACTGCTACCAGAACGGCATCCTGCCGCTCGCCCTGCCGGAAGACGAAGCCGCGGGCCTGCTCGCCCGCGCCGCCGCGCAGCCGGGCTACTGCGTGACCGTGGACCTCGAGGCCCGCACCATCGCCGACGCCGCCGGATGGCGCCTGGAGTTCGAGATCGACGACTTCCGCCGCCGGTGCCTGCTCGAGGGACTCGACGACATCGGCCTCACGCTGCAGTCCGAGAGCGAGATCAGCCGCTTCGAAGAGCGGGCGGCGGGCCGGGCGGGCGGGAGCAACCGGTAATCCGCCCGGAGCAGCCCGTGGACGAACTCCCCCCGGCATTCGAGCGACGATGGATCCGGGCCGGAAGGGACTGCTAGAACCCCGGTGAGCGCCCCGGCGCCGCTCTCCCAGCGGTCCATCCTGCTTTTCTGGGCGCCGCTGGCCGCCACCTGGCTGATGATGGCCGTGGAGGGGCCGTTTCTCGCCGCGGTCATCGCCCGGCTTCCGGAAGCGAAGATCAACCTTGCAGCCTACGGGGTCGCCTTCGCGATCGCGATGCTGGTGGAATCCCCGGTGGTGATGCTCATGACCGCCTCCACGGCGCTCGCCGAGGACGCCCACAGCTTCCGCAGGCTGCGACGCTTCGCGATCGCCCTCAACGCCGCCACCACGGGCGTGCTGTTCCTGGTGCTGCTGCCGCCGGTGTACGACCTCATTTCGCTGCAGGTGCTCGCGCTGCCCGTGGAGGTGGCGGCTCTCACCGAACGGGCGCTCTGGCTGCTCGTCCCCTGGCCGGCCGCCATCGGCTACCGGCGTTTCTACCAGGGGCTGCTGATTCGCGACGGGCACCCGCGCCTGGTGGCCGCGGGCACGGTCACGCGCATCTCCGCCATCGCGCTGGTGGCGCTGGTGCTCGGCCGGCTCGGCCTGCCCGGAGTCCTGGTGGCGGCGGGAGCGATGACCGCGGGGGTGTGCACGGAGGCCGCCGCGAGCCGCTGGATGGCGCGCGGAGCCGTGGCGCGCGTGCTCGGCCGCGACGCCAGAGGCGAGAGAGGCGCGCTCAGCTACGCGATCATCGCGAGCTTCTACTATCCGCTGGCGCTCACCTCGTTCATCGGCTTCGCGGCTCAGCCGCTGCTCACCTTCTTCATGGGCCGCGCTCCCGCTCCCGTGGAGTCGCTGGCCGTCTTCCCCGTGGTCGGCTCGCTCACCTTCGTCTTCCGGGCGGTCTGCCTCGCGTGCCAGGAAGTCACCATCACCCTCCTGGGCGACCGCAACGAGCAGCTCCCGGCGCTGCGCACCTTCTCGATATCGCTGGGCCTGGTCACCACCGGCTGCCTCGCGGTCTTCGGCCTCACCCCGTTCTCGTCGGTCTGGTTCGAGACCATCTCGGGGCTGACGCCCGACCTGGCCGCCTACGCCATCCTGCCCACCATTCTCTCCATCCCGCTGCCCTTCCTTTCGGCGATGCTGTCGCTCCAGCGGGGCATCCTCATCAAGGCCCGCCTGACCCGGCCGGTCACGCTCGCCACCGCCACCGAGGTGCTCTGCATGGCCGTGGGATTCCCCCTCCTGGTGCAGGCCTTCGGATGGATCGGGGTCACGGCCGCCGCGGGGGCCTACCTGGTCGGCCGCGGCATCGCGGTGAGCGTTTTGGTGGCGCCGGTTGTCCGTGTATTGGGACGTACGTCCGGGTAATCCGGGATCCCCGGTCATCCGGGATCCGAACCGACTCGCCGGCTCTCTGGCGAAAGCTCATCATTTCAGCGAAATTCCAGGTCTATGCCCTCTTCCATGTCAGCAGGGAACCTCATGAAATCCTGTCCTGCTCTCCTCGCCGGCACGCTGGCTCTCCTGGCTGTCAGCCCCGTGGCTGCCCAGAACACCCAGTCGGAACCGGCCAACGGTGGCGCGGGCGGCGCCATGCCGACGGTTGCCACGGCGACCGAGGTAGCGGAGAGCCCCAGCATCGACGGCGACCTGGGCGAAGCCGTCTGGCAGCAGGCCCCCGTGATGACCGGCTTCATCCAGCGCGAACCCATGGACGGGCAGCCCGCCAGCGAGCGCACCGAGGTCCGGGTCGTCTTTGACGCAGATGCGCTCTACGTGGGTGTGTGGGCGTTCGACAGCCAGGCGGAGAACATCACCTACGGCGAACGCATTCGCGACTACGAAGTGCGCCAGAGCGACAACGTCGTGTTCGTGCTGGACACCTACAACGACGACCAGAACGGCTTCGTCTTCGGCACCACGCCGACCGGCATCGAGTACGACGGCCAGGTCGCGAACGAGGGACGCGGCGGCGGACGCTTCCAGGGCGGCGGTTTCAACAGCCGGCAGCGCTTCCAGTCCGGTTCGGGCGGCGGCTTCAACAAGAACTGGGACGGAAGCTGGACGGTCGCGACCACGACCGACGACGAGGGCTGGTACGCCGAATTCCGCATCCCCTTCAACACCCTGCGCTACGGCAACGATGCGGAGAACTGGGGCTTCAACGTGGCCCGGCGCATCCGGCGTCTGAACGAGGAGTCCTTCTGGACCCCGGTTCCGCGCGAATTCAGCCTCTATCGGCTCAACTACGCCGGGGACCTGGAGGGGCTCAGGCCTCCCTTCCAGCGCCTGGGCACCGTCACACCGTATCTCCGCGGATCGACGGAGCGCGACTACAGCAGCGCCGCCTCCTTCTCCCGGCACGGAGACGTCGGGGGCGAGGTGAAGTTCCAGGTCACGCAGGGGCTCACCCTGGACGTGACCTACAACACCGACTTCGCGCAGGTCGAGGTCGACGATCAGCAGCTCAACCTCACGCGTTTCTCCCTCAACTTCCCCGAGAAGAGGCCCTTCTTCCTCGAGAACGCCGGTTTCTTCAGCGTGGGAGGAGGAGGCGCGGACCTGTTCTTCAGCCGCCGCATCGGGATCGCGGACGGACAGCCGGTGAACATCAAGGGCGGTTCGCGGCTGTCGGGCCGCGTGGCCGGGCTGAACCTCGGCCTCCTGCACATCGAGACCGACGTCGCCACCGATCCGGATGCCTCCCTGGGCTACTCGGTGGCCCGCCTCGCGAAGGAGCTGCCCAATCGCTCGCGGGTCGGAGGCCTGTTCATCAACAAGGGGGGCCCCGACGGCGATTTCAACCGGACCTACGCGGTCGACGCCGCGGTGGGCGTGGGAGAAGCACTCACCTTCGGCACCTTCACCTCGAGGACCGCCGGGCCGGAGGCCATCGGCAACGAGTACGCGTGGGACTTCTCCGGAAACCTGAACATGCGGAGCTTCTCGCTGACCGGGCAGGTCCGCGAGATCGGCGAAGGCTTCAATCCGGAAGTGGGCTTCCTGCCGCGCCGCGGATACCGGTACTACCAGTACCACGTGATGTACAAGATCCGTCCGTCGTGGCTTCGCGAGATCCGTCCGCACGTCTCCTACTACACCTACAACAGCCGCAAGACCGGGATCGAGACGGGATTCCAGGAATCGGCGCGCCTGCACGTCGACTCGCACTGGGAGTGGCCGTCCGGGGCGCAGATCCACACCGGCGCCAACCTCAACACCGAAGGGATCTACCAGCCGTTCCAGATTCGCGGAACCGACGTGATCATCCCGGAGGGGACGTTCCGGGGCTGGGAATCCCAGCTGGTGTTCAACAGCAACGCGGCCGCCATGCTGTCGATGACCTCGCGCATCAACTTCGGCAGCTTCCTCACCGGCTCCCGGTGGGGCGGGAACGGGTCCGTCACCTTCCGGCCGAATGCGTCGTTCAGCACTTCGGCGCGCGTCAACTACTTCGATGTGACTCTGCCGGAAGGAAGCTTCGAGACCGTGCTGTTGGGGATGAACTTCGGCTACTTCTTCACCCCGCGCATCTACCTGCAGTCGCTGGTGCAGTACTCGAACCAGGTCGACAGCTGGTCCGCCAACCTGCGCTTCGGCTGGCTGAACACGGCGGGAACCGGGCTGTTCATCGTATATAACGACGTCCAGGGCTTCGACTTCCCGATCGGGCTCAACCCCGACGGCGGGCGCTTCGTAGAGAGCGGCACGCTGGCCCGTTCCTTCATCGTCAAGTTCACCCGGCAGTTCAACGTGCTCGGAGGATAGGGATGAAGTCCAGCCGGCCGGGTGCAGGGCGCTTCGGCGGATCCGCCGCGCTGCTGGCTGGTTGTGCCGGTCTGCTGGTGCTCGGGCTGGCGCTGTCCGGCGCACTCGATCACCTGGTGCTACACTTCGCGCTGAGCAAGTCCGAGCCGGCGGCGGACGCGACCGTCTCGCCGCCCGCGGAGCTGCGCCTGTGGTTCACCGAGGCGCCTCAGGACAACGCCACCTCGATTCGGCTGATGGCCGGAGAGGCGCCGGTCGAGACCGGTTCCGCGACGCCCGACCCCGACGACGACCAGGTGTACAGCGTGGCGATCGGGCACACCCTTGAAGTCGGTGGCTACACGATCGCCTGGCGGTCGATGGCGGCGGACGGCCACGTCGTACGCGGAGAGATCCCCTTTTCGGTGCAGGTTCCATAGATACCTGGCTCGAGCTCGACACGTTGGCCGGCGAGGCCGTCGGCGGGGTCCTGTTTGCCGGTCTGATCAGCGCATGGGGCGCGGCTTCCAGCCACTGGCTGATCACGCCACGCGTCCTGGGCCGACGCCAACACACCCTGGTGGCCGCGGCCCGGAACCTGGGCATCGGCGGGTCCGTGGTGCTCGCGGTTGGCATGGGGCTCATCCTCTGGCGCCAGATGCGCGACTTCCGCGACCCCCTGGTGCCGTGGCAGGTCGACGCGGGGGTGCTTCTGGCCACGCCCTGGGGCCTGGCCTGGAAACTGGCGGTGGTGGGCGTGGTGTTGCTGACGGTCGCCTTCGTGGTCTCGAGCCCCACGAGCAACGGGTCGCCGCGCCGCGAGGGCGCCTGGGTGGTGGCCAGGTGGCTCGCGGGGGTCATGTGCGCCTTTCCCGCTTTCACCGGGCACGCGGTGAGCACCGGGGGTCTGCGCTGGCTCACGGTCCCCGCCGATTTCCTGCACGTCCTTTCGGCGGGAAGCTGGATCGGCGGGCTGATCTTCGTGCTCGTCGCCGAGCGCAGGGAGCGGCTGCGCACGGGCCGCGGCAACGCGCTGCTGGCGGAGGTGGTGCCGCACTTTTCGCCGGTCGCCCTCGTCGCGGCCGCAGTGCTGATCGGCACCGGCAGCTTCGCGGCCACGGTTCATGTGGAGTCGCTCGAAGCCCTGGTCGCATCCGACTACGGACGACTGCTGCTCACCAAGATCGGGCTGGTGGTGGTGGTGCTGACCCTGGGCGCCGTCAACTGGCGGCGCTATACGCCGCGACTGTGGGGTGCGGGAGGGGCTCGTCCGCTGCGCAGGAACGCGATTCTGGAACTTGTCGTGGCACATGTCGTGATACTGCTTACGGCCCTGTTGGTAAGAACCGTGCCGCCGGGCGGATGAGCGCCGCCGGAAGATCGACGAGCGATCCCCGAAGAGCGACCCGCGCCGCCGAGAGAGCGACCCGCGCCGCCGAGAGAGCGACCCGCGCCGCGGAGAGAGGGGACCGCGCCGCCGAGAGAGCGACGAGCGCCGCGGAAGCAGTGACACAACCCGGGAGGTTCCGGCAGGTGGCGAAAGCAGACAGAGCCCTCCCGTCGCTGGACGACGCCCGCGGCAAGGCCGTCGATATCCTCAGCGAACACTTCGCCCACGACGTGGTCTCGCTGGAAGAGTTCGAGCGGCTCGTGACCCGGGTTCAGGAAGCCCGCAGCGTAGCCGATGTCGGGGCGGTGGTGGACCCTTTCCGGACGCCTCCGGACGGGCCGCAACAAGGAGGCTCCGAAACGGCTGCGCGCCTGCCGGGCGGGACCCCGCCAAACCCGGCATGGGCAGCGCGTGACCCGGGCCTGGAGCGAACCAGCGATTCGGCCGTCGCCGTCCTGGGCGAGACCAAGCGCGTGGGCCACTGGGTGCCCGCGAGAATGACGAGCGTGATGGCCACGCTGGGATCCGTCGAAATCGACTTGCGGGACGCGGCCCTGGGGCCCGGCGAGTTCGTCTTCGACATCCGCTCGATCCTCGGTTCGGTGGAGATCATCGCCCCGTTCGGCCTGCGGGTCGAATGCGGAGGGTCGGCCATCCTGGGCAGCATCGACCCCGGGCGCCCGGAGCCCGTCGCCCCCGGCGTCGACCGCCCGCTCGTGCGCCTCAACTGCATGTGTCTGCTGGGTGAGATCGAGGTCGACTTCCGGCTGCCGGGAGAGACCAAGCGGCAGGCGAAGCGCCGCCGCAAGCGGGAGGACCGCGAGCGGAAACGCGCGGCGGCGGGCAAATCACGGTTCGGACGAAGGTTCGGACGCTTCACGGGCGATGGCTAGAGCCACCGCCGGCACACCGGAGGAACCGGAGAATGAGCATGACGAACCGCGGCGGATTCAACGAGTTGACCCTGAACGTACTCCGCATCGTGGCTGCGCTGCTGTTCATGCAGCACGGAGTCCAGAAGCTGTTCGGGGGGCTGGGCGGCAACCAGGTGGAGTCGCTGACGAGCCGCTTCGGCCTGGCGGGCGTGCTGGAGCTCGGCGGCGGTCTGCTCCTGGCCGTGGGGCTCTTCACCCGCCCGGTCGCCTTTGTCCTCGCCGGCGAGATGGCGGTGGCCTACTTCACCGCTCACCTGCCGCAGGGCTTCTGGCCGATCATGAACCAGGGCGAGCTGGCCATGTTCTACTGCTTCACCTGGCTCTTCTTCTTCGCCAACGGCCCGGGCAAGTACTCACTGGACGCGTGGCGAGCGAGCAGCGAACCCGGGCTCGCCTGACCGCGGTCCGGTTCCCCGAACGCCCATCTTTCCGCCGGTGGCGGGCGCGGGTTCGCTTTGCCCGTCATCCCGGTCGTACGTTTGTCCTTCAGTTGGACCACCCCCGGACGTGCGCAAGGCACGGTCATAATCGAAGTGGGGCGCGGAGCCATGGTTCCGAAGCGCCCCCGGAGGCAAGCATGATCCCGCGAGCCACACGTGTAGCGCTCCGCTCTCCCGCCGCCCGGCATTTCGCCGCCCGGCTTCTCGCCGGCGTCGCCATCCCGGCCATTCTGGTCGCGGGCCCGGCCTTTCTGGTCGCCGGCCCGCTGCTCGCCCAGGACCAGCAGGCGGATCCGGGCAACGGCGGCTCGGGTGTTCCGCTTCCGGCGATCGCCACGGCCATCGAGGTCACCGAGGCGCCAACCGTCGACGGCCGCCCGGGCGAGGCCGCCTGGCAGCAGGCCCAGGTGATGACCGGCTTCATCCAGCGCGAGCCCATGGACGGGCAGCCCGCCAGCGAGCGCACCGAGGTGCGGGTGGTATTCGATCAGGAGGCGCTCTACGTGGGCGTGTGGGCGTTCGACAGCCAGGCCGAGGACATCACCTACGGCGAGCGCATCCGGGACTACGAAGTGACCGACAGCGACGCCATCGTCTTCGTGCTGGACACCTACAACGACGACCAGAACGGCTTTGTCTTCGGCACCACCCCGACCGGCATCGAATACGATGGCCAGGTCGCGAACGAAGGGCGGGGCGGCGGCCGCTTCGGCGGCGGCAATTTCAACAGCCGGCAGCGCTTTCAGTCGGGCTCCGGGGGCGGCTTCAACAAGAACTGGGACGGCAGCTGGACGGTGGCGACCACGACCGACGACCAGGGTTGGTACGCCGAGTTCCGCATCCCCTTCAACACGCTCCGCTACGGCAACGACACGGCGACCTGGGGCTTCAACGTGGCCCGCCGCATCCGGCGCCTGAACGAGGAGTCGTTCTGGACCCCGGTCCCGCGCGAATTCAACCTCTATCGCCTCAACTACGCCGGGGATCTCGAAGGGCTGCGGCCTCCGTTCCGGC
This sequence comes from Longimicrobiales bacterium, assembly GCA_965232315.1. Classification (GTDB taxonomy): domain Bacteria; phylum Gemmatimonadota; class Gemmatimonadetes; order Longimicrobiales; family Gaopeijiaceae; genus BD2-11. Next base: position 110,727 of record CBDDPN010000020.1, read on the forward strand.
GCCTTGGCACCATGACCCCGTACGTGCTGGGGTCCCGGGCGCGAGACTACACCAGCAGCACCCAGACCGGCCCTGACCAGGACGGCAACATCGGCGGAGACGTAAAGTTCCAGGTTACGCAGGGGCTCACCCTGGACGTGACCTACAACACCGACTTCGCGCAGGTCGAGGTCGACGACCAGCAGCTCAACCTCACCCGCTTCCGCCTCAACTTCCCGGAGAAGCGTCCGTTCTTCCTCGAGAACGCCGGCTTCTTCAATGTCGGAGGAGGAGGCGCGGATCTGTTCTTCAGCCGCGCCATCGGAATCGCCGAGGGCCAGCCGGTGCCGATCAAGGGGGGCGCGCGACTGTCGGGCCGGGCCGCGGGCTTCAACGTCGGCCTGCTGCACATCGAGACCGATGGCGCGGAAGGCCTGCAGGACGCCCAGGGCTACTCGGTGGCGCGCATCGCCAGGGAGCTGCCCAATCGGTCCCGGATCGGCGGCCTGTTCATCAACAAGGGCGGGCCGGGAGGCGACCCAGACACGGGCGGGGCGGGGGGCGACTTCAACCGGACCTACGCGGTGGACGGCGCGCTCGGCATCGGCGAGGCGGTCACCCTCAGCAGCTTTGTGTCGAGGACCGACGGGCCGGGGACGGCAGGCAACGAGTATGGCTGGGATCTCTCCACGGGCTGGACCAGCCGGGACCTGGAAGTCACGGCCGGGGTCCGTGAGATCGGAGAGGGGTTCAACCCGGAGGTGGGCTTCCTGCCGCGCCGGGGATACCGGTACTACCAGGGCTTTGTGATGTACAAGATCCGGCCCTCGTGGCTCCGCGAAGTCCGGCCGCACGTCATGTACAACACCTACCGCAGCCGCAAGACCGGAGTGGACAGAGGCTTCCAGGAATCGGCCTTTCTGCACGTCGACTCGCATTGGGAGTGGCCCTCGGGCGCGCAGATCAACACCGGCGCGAACTACATAGCCGAGGGACTCTACCAGCCGTTCCAGATTCGCGGCACGGACGTGGTCGTGCCCGCCGGATCCTACGGTGGCTGGGAGGCGAACCTCGTGTTCAACACCAACGCGGCCGCCCGGCTGTCGTTGTCGTCGAGCGTCAACATCGGCAGCTTCCTGAGCGGCAGCCGCCGGGGGGGAGACGCCTCCGTGACCTTCCGGCCGAATGCGTCGTTCAGCACCTCGGCGCGCGTCAACTATTTTGACGTGGGCCTGCCCGAAGGAGACTTCGAGACCGTGCTCCTGGGGCTGAATCTCGGGTACTTCTTCACGCCTCGCATCTACCTGCAGTCGCTGGTGCAGTACTCGAACCAGGTCGACAGCTGGTCGGCCAACCTGCGCTTCGGCTGGCTGAACACGGCGGGGACCGGCCTGTTCATCGTGTACAACGACGTTCAGGGCTTCGACTACCCGGCCGGGCTCAACCACGACGGCGGGCGCTTCGTCGAGAGCGGGACGCTGGCCCGGTCCGTCATCGTCAAGTTCACCCGGCAGTTCAATATTCTGGGGGGATAGACCCCCACGGATCGCATGATCTTCAGGAGCCTGCCCATGGTCCCGCGTGTCGCGCTCGCCCCGGTCCGTTTCGTCGCGCTCGCCCCGGTCCGTTTCGTCGCGGCCGCTTCCCTGGCCATTGCCCTCCCTCTCGCCGCCATCGCCCCGGTTGCGGTCTCCCTCCTGCTCGCCATTCCGGGCCCCGGCGCGGGGCTGGGGGCGCAGGAGGCCGCGCCGGCGATCGAGACGATCCGCCAGTCCGACCTGCGCGCCGACCTGTTCTTCCTGGCCGGAGACGAGATGGGCGGACGCCTGGCCGGGTCGCCGCAGGGCCGGGTGGCCAGCGCGTTCATCAAGTCGCGCTTCGAGCGGCTGGGGCTCACCCCGGTCGGTGACGGGGGCTCCTACTACCAGCACTTCAACGTCGTGCAGGTGGAGGTCGGCGAGAACAACCGGCTGATCGTGGCCCACGACGGCGGCGTCATGCTCTCCCGCGAACGCGGACAGGACTTCTACCCGCTGCGCGAGAGCGGCACCGCCATGACCGACGGCGAGGTGGTCTTCGCCGGATTCGGCATCTCGGCGCCCGAGCTCGGGCACGACGACTACCGGGGCGTGGACGGCAAGGTCGTTCTCATCGTCGACCACGAACCCGAGGAGACCGACCCGGCCAGCCCCTTCGACGGGCTCGTCACCTCGGAGGCCTCGGCCGCCTACCGCAAGGTCGCGGCAGCCGAGGCGGCGGGCGCGCTCGCGGTGCTGCTGGTGACCGACGTCCACAACCACCCGGGTTCCGCCAACTTCAGCGCCCAGGCCGAGGGCTACTGGCCCGCCACCGCGCGCCGAGGGGGCCGCTACACGCTGGAGAGCCGCCTCGACCGCATCCGCATTCCCGCCCTGCGCATCTCGCCCGCGCTGGCGGAGAACCTGGTCGCGGGCACCGGCCGCACCCTCGATGAGCTCTCCCGGTCGGCGGAGACGGCGGGGGGCATCGAGCCCGTCGAGCTGCCGGGGGTGGCCGTGGACATCTCCGCGGACGTCCAGCGCGAGACCCACACGGCGCGCAACGTCGTGGGGCTGATCGAAGGCTCCGACCCCGAGCTGAAGGACGAGTGGATCATCATCTGCGCGCACTTCGATCACGACGGCGCCGACGGCGGTGTGATCTACAACGGGGCCGACGACGACGGGTCGGGCACGGTGGCGCTGATCGAGATCGCGGAGGCCTACCAGGAAGCCGCGCGCAGGGGCGAGGGTCCGCGCCGCTCGGTGCTGGTCGCGGCCTGGGACTTCGAGGAGAAGGGGCTGCTCGGCGCGTGGGCCTATGTCGAGAACCCGCTCCATCCCCTGGAGCGGACCGTGGCCCTCCTCAACATGGACATGATCGGCAGGAACGAGGAAGTCATGGTGGGCGGCGGGAATCGTTTCCGGTCACTGGACGTCCAGTCCGGCGCGTCCAACGCCAACGCCATCAACATCCTGGGGACGCTGCGCAGCGCGGATCTGAAGGCCGAGGTCGAGCAGGCCAACGACGTCGTCGGACTCCGGATGCGCTTCCGCTACGACAACCATCCCCTCCAGCTGCTGCGCCGCAGCGATCACTGGCCCTTCATGCAGATGGGCGTACCCGCGCTCTTCTATCACACCGGGCTGCATCCCGACTACCACCGGCAGGACGACGTGCCCGAGCGCATCAACTACGAGAAGCTCGAGAAGGTGGTGCGGCTGGTCTATCAGACGAGCTGGAGCCTGGCTCGGCGCCCCTCGGGGCCGGCGAGGATCAGCCTGCGGTAAGGCGTCCGATTCCGTCGGTTTCGCCCCTGGCCGCCGGCCTTCGGTACGCGGATTGGCATCGCCGGATCGAGGGCGGAGCGGAGCGCATCCCGAGCACGATCCGCATCAACATCAAGGTACGCCGCCGGGCGCGCGCCGCGAGGGCGACGGGGCGGCCGTCAGGGCAGACGAGTGATTTCGTCAGCCTCGAAGCGGGGCAGATCCTGCCGCGACGCCCCGTCGAACAGCAGGGTCCCCTCCGCGGGCCGGACGAACCGCCCGATAACGCATCCGGAGATCCCGGCGCTCTTCAGACGACGCAGCAGGCTGGGCGTCCCCGTCTCCGAGCAGGCGATCAGGAGCGCTCCGGAGCCTATGGCGCCCAGTATGTCGAGACCGTAGTGACTCATCAGTCGCGCTGATTCGTCGAAACGCGGGATCTTCGCCTCTTCGATGATCGCCCCGAGCACCGCGGCTTCGGCCATCTCGCCGATCGCGGTCGCTACACCTCCCTCGGTGACGTCGTGCATCGCGTGGACGCCCGGCGTGCCCGCGGCGATGCGCGCTTCGGGTACCACGCTGATCCCGGGATCCTTCAGGAAACGGGCCGAGCGCTCCCGGAACACCGGGCCGAAGCTTCGGCTCACGTCTTCCGCGAACTTTGTTGCGATGATGGCGGTAGCCTCGATCGCGATTCCCTTGGTGATCACGAGCAGGTCGCCTTCCCGGGCCCCGCCGGTTGGCTTCACGCGCTCCGGGATGGTGACGCCGACCATGGCCCCGGCAACCACTTCGTGACGTACGGCCGACGTGATCTCGGTATGGCCTCCAGCGGGCATCGCGCCGACTTCGCGGCAGCCGGTCCGAATTCCGTCCGCGATCTGCACGATCCGCGCCGCATCGGTCCCGGGGGGCAGGAGAATCGAAGACAGGAACCAGCGGGGTTCGCCCCCGGTCGCGGCCACGTCGTTCGCGTTGATTACGACCGCGTGCCAGCCCGGCTCGGCGCTCGGAAAGGTGATGGGATCCGCCGCCATCACGATCTGCGGCTCGCTTCCGGCCGCCGCCACCGCGGCGTCCTCGCCGGACGCAGGCCCCGGATCGAGCCCGGAGCCACCGCCGAGCCGATCCAGCACTCGCCGGAGCACCCGGGGCGGGATCTTCCCTTCAGGCAGCTTCTTCGAACGACCCGTTTCAGTGTCGTGCACGCCCATCGGGATCGCACCTCCGGATCATGGTCGCGTTCTGCCGGGACTGCGAGATTCCGCGGTTCGCTGAGGCCGCGGAGCGGCGGTGGAAGCTAGCCTGTCCGCCAACGGCCACATCACTCGAAAGCCGACATCCTCCGACTCGAAACCGGAGTACAGGTCCTGACGCGGTCTGCGGCGCGGAGGGCGAACGGCGGCGGTCCGGCTCGCTCAGCCGCCGGCCTGAATCTCCATCGCGATGGCCTGCACCTCGTCGAGCACCCGGAGAAGGTTGCCGCTCCAGAGCATCCCGATCTGCTCCTCCGAATAGCCGCGGCGCACGAGTTCCAGGGTGACGCTGAAAGTCTCGGAGGCATCGTCCCAGCCTGCCACGCCCCCGCCGCCGTCGAAGTCCGAGCTGATGCCCACGTGCTCGAGGCCGATCAGGTCGACCATGTAGTCGATGTGATCCACGAAGTCGGAGACGTCGACGTCGGGGGCCGTTCCGGACTCGTCCACGCGCTCCGCGGCCTGGCGCCGTACCTCGGCCATGCGTTCCGCGTAGGCTTCGCGGTCCGCCTCCGGGAGGGAGGCAAGCTGGTCGTCGTCCATGGGCTCGACGCCCATCCCGGCAGCGATCTCCTGCGCTACCGCCCCGATGGCCTGCTGGCGGGCCTCGACTTTCTCCGCGTTCACAAAACGCCGCAGCGCCACCGTCTGCACCACGCCGCCGTTCCCGGCCACCGCGAGAAGCTGCTCGTCGTCCAGGTTGCGGCTGACGTCGCTCAGCGCGCGGGCCGAGGAGTGCGACGCCATCACGGGCGCGCGGGTGAGCTCGAGGGTCTGCATGATCGAGGGCTTGGAGGGGTGTGAGATGTCGATCATGATGCCCAGCCGGTTCATCTCCGCGATCGCCTCGCGCCCCAGGTCGCTCAGGCCGCCGTGCAGGAAGTTGCCGTCCTGCTCGCCCGAGTGCGCGTCGGAGAACTGGCTCGGGCCGGTGTGGGCCAGCGACATGTAGCGCGCCCCCAGCTCGTGGAACTGCTCGATGCGGGAGAGGTCGAGCCCGAGGGAGTAGGCGTTCTCGACGCCGATCATCGCCACCTTCCTGCCGGAGGCGTCGATGCGCCGCACGTCGTCGGAGGTCAGCGCCAGCTCGATGCGGTCCGGGGCGTATTCCTCCACCAGGCGATGGATGGCGGTGAACTTGTCCATCGCGTTGTCGTAGCCGGCCGCGTAGCCCTCGTCGTCGAGAGAGCCCTGCCCGGTGAAGACGACGAACCACGCCACATCCAGTCCCCCCGCCTCCATCCCGGGCAGGGTGACCTGCGTCGGCAGATCCATCGTGTAGTTGCGCTCGGCGGTGAAGTTGGAGGTGTTGATGTCGTCGTGGGTGTCGAGCGTGATGACCCGCTCGTGAATCTCAAGGGCGCGGGCGATCATCTCTTCGTCCAATTCGGCAGGGCTGTCGGCGGCGGGGTCGTCGCCGTCGCCGTCGCATGCGCCAGCCGCGAAGGCGAGGAGAAGGGCGAGCGAGCGGGTGACGATTCGGCGGGTGGTCATGGGTGGGCTCCTTGCGTTCACGAAGGGCGCGGCCATGTCGTGCGTTGCGCCGCGTGGGGTTGAGAATAACGCTTTCTCCCATCCACGATCCTGCCGGTCTCCCGGTGTTGACCGATGAGCCGCGTCAACTGCGCGCGGGAATAGCCGGTGCGGCGCATCAGCTTCGCCTTCACGGCCGACTTCCCCGGCCGGTTGAGCTCGTGGTAGCCGGACCTGTTCAGCACCCGCTCGATGTGCTGGTAGTGCACCGACGTGCGCGTCACGACGAGCCTGCGAAGTGGCTGCCGACCGCGTCGACCCGGGTCTGGAGGCTGCCGATCTGCGCCTGTACCAGCCCGTCCAGCCCGTCCAGCCGCTTGTCGAGGCGGTCCTCCACCGTGTCGATGGAGTAACTCAAACGCTTGAACCTCGCGGATACGGCATCGATTCTGGCCGCCAGTTCCGCCGTCCGCTTGTCGGCCTGGTTCTCAAGCTCCTGCAGTCGCACGTTCAGCCTCGATTCCAACGCTGAAATGCGGGCGTTCGTCCGATCGAACGCGGTGATCATACGATGCTCCATCTTCTGGAGCGCAGTCTGGAGTTCCTGGATTGCGAAGCGCTCGTTGCCCATTTCCGTCCTCTGTAGGGAATGCTGCGGGGTCGTTGTTTGCGTGCGCCCTCCGGGGAGGGCTTGGTGTCGAACGAGCGTCACCCCCCGCCCGGAAATCCGGACGGGGGGTGAGCTGTCCTGCGACCATCAACCTGACTGATGGCGAGTCAGCCAGGCTGATGGTGTTGAAGGGTGATCAGCCGTCGCCCCCGTAGGTGCTTGCGGGTACGGATGCCGTCCCGGAACGCATCCACGGGTTGTCGCCGTCGGCGGCGGTCGGAGTGCCTTGTACCGATTCAACGGCGACTGAGAACGCTCCTCTGAGGTCGGCCGCCGTGAGGTCGACGGTCGCTCCGCCGATAACAGGCAGGCCGTCTCCGGCGTAGTCGTCGCTGACGTTCAGGGTCCACTCCCTGATCGGGTCGTCAAGGTTGGTAGCACCGGTCAGGATCACCCATACCGACGCGTTCCCACCCAGAGCGGCGGGGGTCAGCTGGGCAACGACCCGGAACTGCGAGTCGTCATCCGTTACGGCCTCCCACTTGACCACGATGGAATCGGTGTTCTCAGCGTTCGCAGTGTCACGCGCCGCGGTCACACCGCTGGCCATCGGATCGATCGCGCCAACGCTGACGTCAGCAGAGAAGCCTTCACGGTCACCGGTGTCGTCAGGATCATCGTTGGCCTCGTCAGCGTCAACGTTGATCCGGACCCTGAAGCCGCCGTCGCTGTCAGTCGGGGCGTCGATCGTGCCTACCCTGATGCCCTCGGTTTCGTCATCCTCGGTGTCGGCGCTGCCATCGGGGGTGAAGGTCGCAGTAATCCAGTCAGCATCGGCGGCGCACTCTTCGGTAATGCACGTCTCGGGCGAGTGCACGATGTTGGTGAAGCCGGCGACGTTGTCGAACCGCCACGTCACATCGATGGTGCCGTTGTAGTTGCCGCTGGTCTCGTCCGTCTGCCGCGTCGCGGTGATGCTCCTGGCGTTGACGCTCGCTCCGGTGATCTTGCCGAAGTTCACGCTCTGACCCGGAGCGACTCTGACGGATGTGTCGCCATCGGGATAGGTGAAGCGCGTGAGGCTCGTCGCCGGCGCCGTGGCTGCGACTTCGTAGCGGTCGTGTGGCACGCTGAGCGAGAAGCTTCCCGTTCTGCCGGTCGTGTCGGCAGCCGTCACAACACTTTCTCCGGTCGGTGTCGCCGTGACGACAACGCCGCTCATCGGTCCGCCACCCGCAGCAACCACTCTACCGGTAATCCTCGCGTGCACGAAGCCGGTGAAGTTGAAGCCCGAGACCTCCGAACCGGCGTGCGCCGGAATATTGGGGATCTCGTCAGGAATGAAGGACATGCCGTCCTTCGAGACGCGAACCGAGACGGTCTCGCCCACGTCCTGGGCCTTGACGGTCACCGTGTAGGTGCCGTCGGCGCCGGTCACGTGGATGTCGCTCTTCGTGGCGTCCTTCGACGACTTCGCATTCAGGTTCTCCGGGGCCACGAAGGTTGCGCCGTCGTCGTAGCTCACCTCGACCATCGCGCCCGCAACCGGTGCGGCGCTGCCGGAGGCGCTGACCGTACCGCTGATCGAGGCGGTCTCGGCCGCAGCCGACAGCGACAGGTCGTTGCCGTCAGCGTCCACCACCTGCGTCACCGTGTTTTCGAGCGTCATGGCAGAGTCGGGGTTGATGACTTGAGTGGCCTTCCCGACTCCTTCGACCGAGGCCTCCACGAAGATGCTGTTCTTGTGCGTCGTGCTACCGACCTTGCGCGTCTCGGGGACGATGCTCTCGATGATGAAGCGCCCATGCCCGTCGGTCATGGCCGACCCGCCATTCGCGGTCACGGTCGCGCCGTTCATGGCAAAGCCGTCCTCGTCGACGATAAAGCCGTAGACGGTCGCCGTGGCAGGCGTGATGTCGAGTGAGACATCGTTACCATCGGCGCCGAGCGGGTTGAGCGCGTTGCCGACATCAGCGGTAGCGTCCTTGCCGCCCATCTTCGCCCGCCATCCGTCCGGAATGCCAAGCATGTAGGCACCCGAAGCGATATCGGCGAACGCGAACTGGTGGGTCTCGTCGAGATCCTCGGTGTCGTCGTCGTCTTCTTCCGCGGTGGTAGCGGACTGATCCTCACCCGCGAGGTTCTTGCCGTCGACCGGAGTCAGGCTGACCGTGATCCCTGCCACGAAATCGGGATCCACCAGGACCTCGAAGTCGTCGCCGTCATCCATCTCGATGCTCTGCTTCCAGATGAGGCCGCTCACGGTGTGGGCGCTCACGTAGGCGAACGACGAGCACTCGCCGTAATCCTGCGGGTTGGAGGCCTGCAGCGGGCAGAGTGAAACCGTGTGGCTGTAGCCGCCCATGTCGCCGAAGTGGCCGCCGGTGATGCCGTTGGCTTCCGCGTCCCCGAAGGCCGCGAGTTCGTCGGAGTGCGCGCCGTCGTCGAGGACGATGATGGCCATGTAATCGTCGTCATCCTCGTCCTGCCCATCTTCCGCCTGGACGATCACGTTCTTGTCGGCGGGCACGTTGCTGAAGGTCCAGGCACCCTTGGTGGGACCGTCGACCCCGATCTTGTCCGCGCTCTGGAACGCACGAGAGCGGCCGTTGTCGTCGATGTAGCGGAGGCCGACGTTGACCCTGCCATCGTCCCTCTCGTCGCCGCCGAGCACGTTGCCGGTGTAGCCCACGACCTGGTCGCGCTCGTGGTGCACGTAGACCTTGAGGGTCTGGGTCGTGTAGTTCGCTACGAGTGCGCCGGCGTCCATGGTGCCCGCCAGCGAGAGTCCGGTGTGCGTGTACACGACCGGATCCGCTTCGTAGTTCTCGCCGCCGTCCATTTCGTCGTCCTGGTCCTCGGCGAGCGCGAAGCTGTAGCTCGCGGGGACGGATTCGACGGTCGTCATGAACGCCGCGTTGCCGTCGTCGTCCAGCGCCTCGGGTGCGCCTTCGACCGCGTCTTCGCCGGACATGACGCTGATCGCCCAGCCGGCGAGCGCGTCGCCGCCACCGTAATCGGTGGTGATCGTGGCGCCGCTGACGGTCACGTCGACGTTCAGGTTGACGATGTCGTTGTCGTTTGTGCCCGCGGTCATGTTGAGCTGCGGGTTCCACGACACGGCGGTCATGCCGTCGGCCACGGAGTAACCGTCCGCGGAGACGCCCGCGTGGACCATGTTCCCGCTGGTGCCGGCACGGGCGACCTTGATCGCCACCGAGCCGTCGTCGCCGGTCTCGCCGCCGCCGACCCTGGTCTCGCCGGCCGCGTCGGAGTAGAGCGTGACCATGGCGCCCGGAACCGCGTCACCGGTCTCTTCGCCGCTCTTCAGCGACACGGTGAAGTTGACCGTCGTGTGCGTGATGTCGAACGGAACGGCCTGTGTCCTGGCCTCACCGACCGCGAGGTCGACGTCGTAGCCCGTCGCCGGTCCGCCGTACTGGAGGTCCTGAGCCGCGAGTGCTGCGGCAACCGTGGGGTCGATCAGCACGACCAGCTTGTACGAGCCTGCGCGCAGACCTGCGAACATGAACGTGCCATCCGGGCCCGTCGCGCCGAGCCGCTGGTCACTGACCCCCGGGCCCACCAGCGCAACCGGAACACCAGGTGCGGGCAACGGGTGCTCGCCCTCGTCCATCATGTCGTTCTTGTCGAGTTCGTCGATGAAGAGCATCCCCGAGACGCTCGCCGTGGTGGCGTGCGCGCCGTCGAAGTTCACGATCGCCGACTGGTCGTCGCCGACCGTGACGTCCGCGCTCATCGCGTCGAACACGTAGGCATCGCTCTCGACCGCGATCGAGACCGTGTAGTCGCCCGCCGCCAGGCCCGCGAAGGCATACTGGCCGCTGGCGTCGGTCGTCGTGCTCGCGTCAGCCGCGCCTGAAAGCGTGACCGCGATCTCGCCGAGACCCATGCCCTCGACGCTGACCCGACCGGCGATGCCGGCCGTGCGGAGCAGTTCGCCCGTGAACGAGACCGTCTCGGTCTCATCGAGCCCCACGCTGACCTCCTGGGAGGTGGCCGCGAACTCGTAGTCCCTCGGGTCGTAGCCCGAGATGTCGACCTGGTAGGTGCCGGGGCGCAGTTCCGTAAACGCGTACTCGCCGTCGGCGCCGGTCATCTTGGTATGGCTCTCGTCGGCGGGACCGCCCACCAGGGTAACCGTCACCCCGGGGAGTCCCTCGCCTTCGATGATCACCCGGCCCTCGATGGCGGCGGTGCGGATGAACGCACCCTCGAAGTCGGCCGTGCCGACCTCGCCCACGCCGACCTCGACGGTCATGCTGAGCTCTTCGAACTCGACGTCTTCCGGGTAGCCGCTGATCGTGACCGTGTAGCTGCCGGCACGAAGTCCGGTGAAGGCGTAGCCGCCCGTCTCCATGTTCGTTTCCGCCTGCTCGCCCATCGCGTGGTCGCCGGTCAGCGTGACCGTCACGCCGGCCAGCGTCTCGGGCTGCCCGTCGGAGCCGGACGAGCTCATCATCGCGTCGGACGCGACAACGGCGCCGACCACCGACGACGAACGGATATACTGCCCGGCATCGTTTACTCGTAACTCACTATATAACAGTAGGATACGAGTACACCCACTCGGGTGTTATCACTGTGGTTATGCGGATGATCCCACGGTCACCCCACGTAGTCCGCCCATGCTTCCATGACGTCTCGCCGCCGCTCGAAGAGGTCGGTTCGCAGGTATGCGCCCTCGACGCCCTTGACCACATGCGCGAGCGCGGATTCGGCGACCTCGCGGGGTACGCCGCGCTCGGCGCACCAGTCGCGGAACGAGGAGCGGAAGCCGTGCGGAACAGCTGCGATTTCAAGCCGTTGACAGAGCAGAGAGAGTGTGTGGCCGGTCAGCCTGCGGCCAGCCGCAGAGGAGAACACCAAGTCGCATCCGTTGCATCGACGGCGCGCCTGGGCGAGCACCTCGAGAGCACGTGAAGACAACGGCACCCGATGCTCTCGTCCCATCTTCATGCGTATGCCGGGCACGGTCCATGTGGCGGCGTTGAAGTCGATGTCGGTCCACTTCGCACTCCGAGCCTCGCCTGATCTGGACGCGGTGAGCACGAGAAACTCGAATACCAGCTTCGTTACGGGTCCTGACGTGCTCGCACGCACCCTGGCCAGCGCCTGCGCTACCTGGGCGTGAGGCAGTGCGCGATGGTGGACCTTGGGTACCCCGTTCTTGGGAAGTGCGGCCGCGATGGTGTCGCCGGCCGGATTCCCCTCCCGGTACTCCTTCGCAACGGCCCACCTCATCACCGCCGAAATCCTGTTGCGCACCCGCGTCGCCGTCACCCGCTTCTCGTTCCAGATCGGCAGCAGGACGGCCATCACATCCGTCGTCGTGATCTTGTCCACCGTCTTCTGCCCGATCTTCGGGTGGACGTAGTCGCGCAGGCTGCTCCTCCACTGCTGCTCGGTGTCACCGCCCGGCTTCCAGTTCGCCTTGTGGATCGCAATGACCTTCTCGGCGGCTCGCGCGAACGTCGGTACGTCGCCGCTCCTGGGGTCCACTCCCCGCTCCAGCGTTCGCCGGTTCTCCAGTGCCTTGGCTCTCGCCTCCTTCAACGTCACCACCGGATAGGCTCCCAGACCCAGGTTCACGGCCCTGCCGTTGATGTAGAGGCGCTGCGCCCACGTCCTGCTGATCCGTCCTGTCGATGTGGGTTTGACCAGCACCGAAAGTCCGTAGCCTCCCCGTCCGTCCCCGTATCGGCCTGGCCGGCGGATTGTCCTGACGAAACTCGCGCTGAGCTTCCTCGGTCGCTCCATCCTGGTATCCTGTCCGTTATCATGTTTTGGGATTTACACCGCCCGCCTTCAGGTTCGCAGCCCGTCGGTATAGCCTGTACGGATCGGGATTGGCAAGGTTGACCGCGCAGCCGGGGTCGGCGAGGAGTGCACCGTCACTGCACTGCGCGACGGCCCACAGGATCCACTCATGAGTGTGTATTGAAAGACGCCTACCCGGATCTCACTATCCGACGGGTAAACTGCTCTTCCAGTCGCGATCCACCGAGCATTTGAAATGTGTATCGGCGGTGCTCGCGCCTCAGCAGGGTGCCGTAGAGACTCCGGGCATCACCCGATGCCTTCAGAGACTCCGGGTACTACCGAGCCATCAGAACGGGAACGATGTCGTGATCATGGTCACGACCATGGTCACCTTCGCAGCCTCAACGGCTGCGTGGCATAGAGCAGGCTGCTCGTGCCGGAGATCCGCCATCCCACCTCCGGCAACGGGCTCTGACGGTGCCCGTCAGCGCAGACCGGGCCCGTCAGGCCGTCAGAACGGGACGCCTAGAACGCCCGGTATGTCGCCGACAGCTTGATGCGCCGGCCCTTGGCGCTGTGGGTGAAGCCGTCGAAGGACTGCTCCCACTTCACGTAGGGAGGCGCCAGGTTCGTCAGGTTCAGCAGCGAGAGCGAGATGCCCATCCCCCGGGAGGGACGCCACAGCGCGGTAAAGTCGAGGGTCGCGAAGCTGCCGATGGCCTCGTGCTCGCTTCCCTCTTCGTCGTGGTCCTTGTACGACGAGATGTAGTTCAGGTAGCCGACCAGGCTGTAGTCCGACCATCCGTAGCTCCCGAACAGCCTTCCCTTCAGGCTCGGCAGGGGCGGCGCGATGGGGTTGTATTTGTTCAGGCGTCCGGCGCCTTCCGTGTCCGGCGCGATTTCGACGCCCTCGACGTGCAGTGCCTCGATGGAGTACTTGTTGGTGTAGGTGGCGTCCACCCCGGCGTTCAGGATCCCGCTGCCGGCCTGGGAACGCGCGGTCAGCTGGAAATCGAAGCCCGAGGTCTTGACGCCCGGCCAGTTGATGAGATCGACGTCGATGCGCTCGATGCCGGTGACGTCGCAGGTGCCGGTGCCCGGTCCGTCGGAGCAGGTCACGTAGCTCTTGACGGCCTGCCGGGAGCTACCGCCCTCGTTGTAGAGCCGGGTAATCGCGTTGTAGGGCACCACCGCGATCACGTCCTTGAAGTCGTAGCTCCAGTAGTCCGCGGTGAACTGAACCGGGACGAAGCCCGATTCGTCCGCGAACGTCACGATGAACCCGGCGTTGTAGGTCAGGGCCTGCTCGGACTTGAGATTCTGGTCTCCGTGGGTGTCGACGGCCTTGTAGACGCCCGCCTCGTTGACGTAGGCCAGCGCGGTCGTACGGCTCTCGTTCACGTCGTCGACCGACGGGGCGCGGAAGGTCGTCTGCAGCGAGCCGCGCAGCGCAAACGCGTCCGACAGGTCCAGGCGGAACGCAGCCTTCGGATTGAAGCTGCTCGCGACGCTGTGCAACTCGTAGTTCGCGGCCAGCTGCATGTGGAGGCGCTCATTCATGCCGTGCACGGGGAGTTCCGCGAAGAACCGATGCACCGTCTGGGTGGCGGCGTACGGATAGGTCCCGGTCGTAAAGGTGAACGGGCCGGCCTGCTCGAGGCAGGCACGGCTGCCCAGCACCGAGCACGGGTTCATGTTCAGGTTGCCGGGATCGTTCGGCTGCGACCATACGTCGAACCAGCGGAACTGATAGCCCAGGGCGTAGTTTTCCACCGCGCCCCGACTTCCCGTCAGGGTGAGGTCGCCGACCAGCATATCGGCGGAACTCTCCACATCGACCTCCTCGTTGATCCAGGCGAGCAGGGAGCTGTCGTTCGCCAGCCCGGCGGAGAAGTCGGGGTTGGCTTCGCCGACGAATCGCGCTCCCGGTTGCTGGGAATACTGGAGGGCGTTGCTGAAGGGGTTGTAGAACCGGCAGCTGCCCTGGCCCGGACTGTTTCCGCCCGTGGCCCCCAGCGACATGCCCGAGGGCGAGCTGGGATCCGCGACCACGTCCACCCCGCAGTCGGGGCCGCCGTAGCCGCGGAAGGCGAGGAACTTGCGGTAGGCGTACTCGGCGGGCTGGTTCACGTTGCCCGCGGAGCGGGAATAGCTGAGAGCGATATTCAGGCGGTTGTCGTGCCCTTCGAGGAAATCAACACCGGCGTCCAGGGAGGCGGACACCCGCTGGGTCCGGGAATCCCGTTCGAGGGTCCGGCCGGGTCCGGAGTGCCCCACCAGCCGTCCGAAGAAATACCAGTCGTTCTCCAGGCACTGGGCGCTGGACATGAACCCCACGCTCGATCCGTACTGCTGGCAGAAGGCCTGCCGTCCCGGATTCTCCGAGGGGACGATCTGAAGCCCGTCGTAGGGGCTGATGGGCGGGAACGAAGGCGTCGTCACCCACGCCGGCGTTGCCGCTTCGGCCCAGAGGCCCTCGATGTGGTAGCTGGAGTTGTCGCCCAGCTCCCCGTTGATCTCCGCGAAGGCGCGGAAATGGTTGTTCTGCTCCAGCAGATTGTCCCAAGGCTGGTAGCGGAACCGGCAGGTGTAGCTTTCGAGATAGCCGCCGAATTCCAGGCAGCGCGGATCGATGAAGATGTCGTCGTCCGAGAAGTGCGCGCCCGACAGCGTGTTCACCAGTTCCCCGGCGCTTTCCATACCCGACGTGTATGGCGTCAGGAACGCCCCGGGGTTGCCGGTCCAGGACCATGCGCCGGCTCCTGCCGCGTACGGGTGCAGCGCCCAGTCCCGCTCTTCCGGGGTGAGCTGCTGGCGGGTCATGTATTCGGCGGACAGCACCGCGTGCGCGCGGTCGCCCAGCCGTCGTCCCACGATGCCGGCCACGTTGCTGTCGCCGGCGCCTTCGAAGAACTCGTGCGAGGCGCTCACCTCCGTCCCCTCGAAGTCCCCGCGGGTGAGGAAGTTGGCGACCCCGGCAACCGCGTCCGAGCCGTAGATCGCGGAGGCGCCTTCCTTCAGGACCTCGATGCGGTCGATGGCGATGGAGGGAAAAGAGTTGATATCGACGTAGCGTCCACCGATCAGGCGGGCGGGAAGGTAGACCTGGCGCCGGCCGTTCAGCAGCACGAGGGTCCGCGACGCGCCCAGGCCGCGCAGGTTGATGTTGGCCACGGTTTCCGGCACGGCGGCGATTTCGTTCGCGTTGTACCAGCTCTGCCGTTCGCCGACCACCCCGTGGCTGAGACTGAGCGCCTTGACGAACTCGGTCACGAGCGGGAAGCCCTGTTCCTCCAGCCTGCGGCGGGCCGCCACTGTCACCGAATAGGGCAGCTCCGCGGCCGATGCCTCCGCGCTGGTGCCGGTGACAACCACCTCGTCGAGCTCGAGGGCCGTGAAGCTGAGCTCCACGTCCGCGGTGGTGAGGTCGCCATCGCCTACCGTCACCTCCTCGGTGGCCGTCAGATAGCCGATGAGGCGCGTGGACAGCTGGTGCGAGCCAACCGGGACATTCGCGATCGAGTACCGACCGTCCTCGTCCGTGACCCCCCCGATGCTCAGCGCCTCGATGAAGACCTGGGCTCCCGCCAGCGGACCCCCGTCCGCGATGTTGGTGACGGTGCCCTCGACGGTGCCCGTGGATTGTGCCAGGGCGGGGCCGGCGGAAAGAGCGCCGAAGAGCGCCAGTGAACCCAAAAAGCGGGGGAACCTCGTGAACCAGATACCCATTCCTGTGCCCTCCGTCTCAGAGCGATGCGCTATCCGTCAAATTCGGAGCATCTTCGGGTTTGGAAATTGTCGCACGGATACAGATTTCGTCGCCTTCGGATGAGCCCAACATAGCGTCCCGAGCCCCGCAGGGCACTACCGTCGAAGGGGCGCTACCGCCGGAAGGGCGCTACCGCTACCGGTTGCTTTCGATCACCACGCGTTCCAGGGCTTCGCGGGCGACACCGAGCTCGACCTGTCCGGGCGGCAGGCCGTTCAGCTGCAGGATGTACGCGATGACGTCGGCGTACTGCTGGGGAGGGAGAGAGCCTGGCTGGTCTTCGGGCATGAGCGAGTAGATGTCGTCGTAGAGCGCCGCGACGCTGGCGCCGGCCCAGGAGCGGATGAAGGCTCCGACAAACTCCTCGTCGTCGTGGCACTCGCGACAGACGTCTTCGACGACTTCGGCACCGCGCCCGGCCTGCTCCTCCGTGTACACACCGTCGAGGGTGGTCAGCCGTTCTTCGGTCTGCGCGAAAGCGGGGAGGGCCGACGCCAGGGAAAGCAGCGCCATGGCTGCGAGGAATCCTCCGGTCCGTTTCATGTCTTGCTCCAAGGATGCCCGTTCTGGAAAGATGCCCGATCTGGAAAGATGCCCGATCTCTGGTAGAGCCATAGAACACTCTGGTTGACCCACAGAACTTTAACGTCGTACTTCAGGCTCGTGGCGGTCAAGATCGGCGGGAAACGTCCTCGCCAACCGGCCGTAGGGGTCGTACTCTAGGCGCCGGTTGGACTCCGGGGATCGTCCTCGGGGACCGTCCCGCAAACCATCACCCACAGGGGTTCTACTTGGAAGTCGCAGTCCTGACATCAGCGTTCGTCGCTTCGGTGGCCAGCGGGCTGGTGCCGTTCATCAACGCGGAGGTCGTGGTGGTGGCCGCGGCAGTCGCGGTGCCCTCGTCCCAGCAGTGGCTGGTGGTCGCGGTGTGTTCGCTGGGCCAGATGATCGCCAAGGCCCTGCTGTACGGATTTGCGCGCTGGCTTCCGCAGCGGCTGCCGGCCCGCGCGGTGCGGCAGCTCGAGCGCGCGTCCGAGAAGGCCAAGCGGATCGAGCAGGCGGGGTGGTCGCTGATTCTGGTCAGCGCGATCGTGGGACTTCCCCCCTTCTACGTGATCTCGCTGGCCGCGGGGATAGTTCGCTTGAACTTCGCGGCCTTCCTGGTGACCGGCTTCGTCGGCCGCTTCATTCGCTTCGCGATCCTGGCGTACGGCGCCGTGGCGGCGGGCGGCGCCATCCAGGGCGGCATGTGAGTGCTGCGAGGGAGATGGGGCGGACGCGGCGGCGCGGGGACGAGATCGGGCAGGCTCGGCGGCGCGGCGGCGAGATCAGGCGGGCGCGGCGGCTCGTCCGCGAGGCCACGCGGGTGGTCGCGCTCACCGGCGCGGGCATCTCCGCCGAGTCGGGAGTGCCCACCTTCCGCGACGCGACCGGACTGTGGCGGAACTACCGGCCCGAGGACCTCGCCACCCCGGAGGCCTTCGCGCGCGACCCGCGCACCGCGTGGGAATGGTACGACTGGCGGCGGTCGGTGCTGGCGGGCTGTGCCCCCAATCCCGGCCACCGCGCGCTGGCGCGCTTCTTCCTCGGGCGCGGCGCGGCCGGGCTGGTCACCCAGAACGTGGACGGGCTGCACACCCGGGCGGCGCTGGAGGCGGCGGGGGAGGGGCCGGCCGACGCGGCGCTCCCGGTCGAGTTGCACGGGGCGGTCGGGCGGGACCGCTGCAACCGGTGCCGGGCGCGCTTCCCCGCCGAGCCGCTGGGCGACGCGCTCCCGCGGTGTGCCTCGTGCGGGGGCCTGCGCCGCCCGGACGTGGTGCTGTTCGGCGAAGCGCTGGACGGTGACGTGCTCGCCCGAGCCTACTCGCTGGCCGGGCGCGCCGACCTCTGCCTGGTCGTGGGAACCAGCGCGGTGGTCTACCCGGCCGCGGCGGTCCCGCTGGCCACTCTGGACGCGGGTGGCCGCATCATCGAGGTGAACCTGGAGGACACTCCGCTCACCGGATCGGCCACGGTGGCGCTGCGGGGGGCGGCGGGGGAGGTGCTCCCGGCCCTGCTTGGCTGAGGCGCCTCCGGCCCGGCTGGGTTGAGGCACCTCCCGCCCGCCGCGCCGCCAGGGCTCGACGGGCGAGGAGCGCGTAGTTTATTGTCGCGGCCCAGCTTCGGCCTCGTCGCGCCGCCCCCCCCGCCACACCCCTCTGCACAGTGTTGCATGTTGGGGTTGGCAACGTCTTGTTACATCGGCGCGTATGCAACACCCTCCAGAGGGGCCCCGCTGGCAAGTTGAGTTCTGCCGACGCTGCCCTCGGTCCGGCTCCCCAGGGAATCGGTGCCCAGCCCGTAGCGTCAACCTTGGCGGCGACCCAGGGTCAGAGACGGCTGCGCCGGTCCTTCACCCACGACCCTCGGCGATACCTCCCGAACCACGCCTGCATCCCTGGTCACGCCCATGGGGATCACCGCGCGGTACCTGCCTTCGCCGGCGGCCGCCGTACTGCCCTCGACCGGCACCCCGTTGACTTCGACCCAGTCGAGGAGGCTCGGGTCGGTGGTGGCCCGGTCATAGCTCCACAGGTGCGCCTCCGTGATCGTCGGCAACCCCGCGCTGAAGCTCAATCCCTGGGGGGGTACGGAGAAGAGCGTCTCGGTTCCCGCGAGGGCTTCGAATATCCCGTCCCGCACCCTGACGGTGATATCCGTCAATTCACCGGGGTCGTCATTGATGGCATCGGAGATTCCGCGGAAGGCGACGCCATCGCGGCCGGTGATGTAGTACCAGCCTGCTTCCCGCCCCTCCGGCTCGAAGAACACCAGGAGGGCATAGTTGACGGTCTCGGTGTCGTCAGCGCCGAAGTTGAGTACCCGGCTCCCGACCTCGAATCGTAACGCCAGGACGTTGCGGTCCCCGGGTTCGGCCGTCGCCATTACCAATCCGGTTCGCACCGAGTCGGCCTGCCGCCCCACGCGAGCCCGGACCTCCCACGACGTGACCGGCGTTTCCAGTTCAAGAGCCGCAATTCCCCAAAGAGTGTCCGAGGCATTTGTCAGTCGCAGGATGCCCTCGGCCACTTCGGCATCGGTACCGCCCCCGATCGCCCAGTTGTCCAGGCTGCTTTCATCGTCGAAGTCGTCGCGGAAGATCATGCCTGCGGCGGGGAGCACGGTGACGTCGAACGTCACCGATGCCGAAAGTCCATCCGGATCGATCGCGGTCACGGTCCCCACGGCCGTTCCCACAGCCTCGGTCGAGATCCTGAGCACGCTGCCCCTCATCGATACGGCGGCCACACTTGGATCGGACGACTCGGCCGAGTAGGTCAGGTCGTCTCCGTCCGGGTCGACAAAGAGTGTGTCTTCACCCTCCAGGTCCAGCGTTCCCGACCATCCTAATGTGCGTGTGACGTCGTTAATCCCTCCTCGTGCCTCCGGCGCCCGGTTCTGCCGTTCAACCACCGCGATGCTCCCACTAAGCGACGCTGTGAGCCCGTCCGGGTCGGCTGCCGTCACCGTCCAGGTCGTCGTGCCGATGGCAACGGCCGCGATCGTCACGGACCCGCCCGACACGGAGACGGTCGCCACCCCCACGTCCGACGATTCCGCGGTATAGGTCAGCGCATCCCCGTTCGGATCGGTGAAGTAGGAGGACGCACGAACCGTCACCGAATCGCGCTCCTCGACGGTCTGTAGCGGAATCGAGTCCACGGTCGCCTCCGGCGGCCGGTTTGGTTCGACCGTTACGGGTACGCTCAGCGAGCCGGTCAGCCCGTCCGGATCGGTCGCGGTTACCGTGAGCGTCGTCGACCCGACACCCACCGCCGCGGCCACCACGATGCTGCCTTCCACCGACACCGTGGCCACCGACGTGTTCGTGCTGCTGGCCGAGTAGGTCAGCGCATCCCTGTCCGGGTCGGTGAAGAACGGCGATACGTCCAACCTCACGGTGTCGCCCACCACGGCGGCCTGCGGGGGCGCCACCGCCATGGCGGGGACCGGCGCCCGGTTGGGCTCCATTACCGTGATGTTGGCGCTGGCGGCCGCGGAAAGTCCCGCGGGGTCGCGGGCGGTCACGGTCACCGTCGCGGTGCCGGCCGACACCGCCGCGACGGTCAGGCTGGTGCCCGACAGCGCCGCGCTCGCCACGCCCGCGTTCGATGAGATCGCCGTGTACGTCAGGGCGTCGCCGTCCGGGTCGCTGAAGGCGGCGGCCACGTTCACGGTGACGGATTCGCCCGCAGTCATGCTCTGGGCCGGAAGCGACCCCGACGCCACCGGCGGCCGGTTGGGCTGCGGGGCCGGTTCGGGTTGGGTCCCCCCATCCCCACAGGCGGCGGTCCCGGCCACGGCCAGCAGTGCCAGCGGACGGAGGAAGCGTCCCCGGAGAATGCCGGACGGATGGACACCGGCGTCCAACTGCGAATGTGAGCCTCTCATTACCGCACGCCTTGTGTGAATCATGGGGAAGTTGTGTGAATCAGGTGGGAGTTTTCATCGGCGGGCCGGCGGCCGAATGGCTGCAACATCGGGGGTGTGTCCTGAAATAGCCATCGCGCGGGCCCGCACGAGACTCTCCCGTTCCGCGTTGACTCGCCCGGTCTCCGCCCGCGCCGCGCCCACCGTCTGCGTGCCGCTTACCTCCACCCAGTCGAAGAGCCCGGTTCTGTCCCCGGCCCCGTCCAGCGGGAAGACCCACAGCCCGATCTGGGTCACCCGGAGCGGATACTCGTCGCCGAGCGTCACCGAGGCCAACTCCGTGTCGCCGGCCCGGATGCGCAGTTCGCCGTCCTGCAACGAGGCGGCGATCTCCGTGAACTCGCCCGCGCCGTCGTGCACGGCTTCCGATACCCCGTAGGCGCCCTCGACGATGACCCACGGATCCTCTGCCGGCCACCGCCGTGTCTGATCGAGAACGTAGAAGCGGTAGTTGGTGTCCTGGCCCTCCACCCCAACGCCGGATCCGACATCGAGTGCGTATCTCCCGTACCGCGCGTGGCCCGTGGCCAGGATCACCGAAGCCACCACGCTGTCGGTCTGAGCCCGTCCCAGCCGTGCGCGCACCTCCCAGCCATTGACCGGCGCGTCGAGGTTGCGATTCACGCGGCCTGCGATTCCCGCGCTGGAATTGGTCAGCTCCAGGACGCTGTCCGACAACACCGCCACGGCCTGACCGACGTCCCAGGCCACCAGGCTGTCCGAGTCGAAATCATCCCGGAACCCAACCATCGGCCCGGGCACTACCGTCACGGCGACCTCGTGCGCGGCGGTCATGCCGCCCGGGTCCCGCGCCGTCAACATCACCGTCGCCGTCCCCGCCGCCACCCCCGAGACCGACATCGTCAGGCTGGTTACGGATGCGATGGCCACGCGCGTGTTCGATGACGACACCTCGTAGCGGAGCACGCCTCCGTCCGGGTCGCTGAAGTAGGACGCCACTTCCACCGCGACCGTCTCGCCCGAGGCCAGGCTCACCGGCGGAATCACGCCCATGGCCACCGGCATCAGGTTGGGCCTGACCGTCACGCTGGTGCTCTGGCTGGTGGAGAGGTCCCCGGGATCGCGGGCGGTTACGGTCAGGGTCGCGCTCCCCGCCGACACCCCCGTGACGGTCGCCACGGTACCCGATACCGCAACGTCCGCCGCCGCCGCGTCCGTCGTCGCCCCGTAGCTCAGGCTGTCGCTGTCGGGATCGGTGAAGTACGGGGAGAGTTCCACCAGCACCACCTGTCCCTCGGTCAGGGCAAGGGCCGGGATGGAAGCCGCCGCCACGGGCGCCTGGTTCGGGTCGGTGGAACTCTCCCGACACCCGGCCGATCCCAGGAGAAGCGCGAGGAGGGTGCAAGCGAGACGGCGACGAATGATCACGCAGGGTCCACCCTTCGGAGCTTCATCAGTTCCCTTGCCATTCCTCGCGCGACACCGATTCACAAGGTAGTCGCAGCCGAGGGGCCCAACACGCGACCGGCCCCCGCCACGACCAGCGATGCAAGCCGTGACGACGGCCGGAAGATGGTGCAACGGATACCGACCCAGGTCCATCCGTGTTTATGTCCTACCGGTCGATCCGTGTTTTGTCCTGTTTGCGTGAGTTGTTCATTGCGGCCTCCATCTATCGGCGCCCGTGACCATCGCGGGCGCTCCTCCAATCCCCGCCACAGAATCTGCCGACGCTGCAGGCAAGGATGTCCGGGGATCATCTTCTGCATGAGGCGTGCCAGATGCGGCGGGCTACAACCCGGAAATGCCGACTTGGGGGGTCTTGACCAGGCGCTTGCCGATGTCGGCGAAATACGGGCGCACGATGACGACTTGATGGATCGCCTCCAACACCGACAGCCACGCCTTGAGCGTATTCACCGCGAGGCCCAGATCGCGCGACAGCACGCTGAGGTTCAGGAGTTGCCCCGTCCGGGCGGCAAGGGCCCGCAGGAAAACTCTGGAACTGAGTGAGGTCTCCGACCTGCCGGAGGCTGCGAACGTCCCGTTCCAGGTAGGTCTGGACATAGCCGAACATGTGCCGCAGCAGCGTGGTCTTCCCCGACTGCCGCGGGCCGGTCAGCACGACGGCCGGCACTCCGACGCCGCCTGCCTGAGAACCGGCTCGAGAGATCGATCGAGGTATTGGTGCATGGGGGCCGAGGTAGTGCTTCTTCGGGGCGGCACCGAACGCGCGGCGCGTCATTGCCTCCCTGGTCCGAGTGGCCGAGCACGGGGACCCATTCGGCGCAGTAGCTCCAGTGCCAGCTGCCTGAAGTCCCGGTACGCAGCGTTGGCAGCCACCGAGTGCGCTCCCATGGCACCGTCGGCTGGAGTCAGGGAGAAGATCGGCTTTCGCGCCTCCTGCGCGAGCGCAATCAGGCTGCGGAAGTGCTTGATGGTCGCGACCAGGTTCGGGTCATTCTCGGGCGTGAGGTCCTCGGATCCGGCGGGCTCGTTGAGGACGCTTCTTGCATACTCCGCGGGCATGCGCCTGAACCACCGATCGTAGGCCCTTACCGGCCGGCTCAGTCGAACACCGTGCTGCTGCATCAGGTAGCCGATCGGTCGCATGCCGCCTGCGGGAAGCTCGAATTCGGGTGATTTCCAGTGTCGGCGCCGCATGGTCCAGTCTCTTCTCCACCGGCGAAGCGCCGGGCCAAGGTTCCGCAACCCCTGAAGGGAGAAGAGATCGGCGCCGAGGGGAACGACGAGGAAGTCCGCAGCGATCAACGCCGAACGGTTGATGGCCCCCAGGCTGGGACCGACATCCACCAGGACGATGTCGGCCTCCGAGGCCGCGACAGCCATCCGGATCACTTGCCAGAACGAGGTGATCGAACGAAACGCCCGGTAGGGTGCGTTTCCCAGACAGCCTGGCCACTCCACCGACAGCAAGTCCTCGAAGTCCGAGAGCGCCAGATCTCCCGGCAGCAGGTACATGCGATCGGATACCCTCCGCAGGCGGGGCTCCCGGATATCGCCGACCTTCGTAAGTGGTTCGACGCAGCGATGGACGGTGGTGGCCGCATCTGGCGAGGCTTCCCAGAGATCCACCAGAGCGTCCTCGTCGAGGAACGCAGCTGTGAGGTTGGCCTGGGGATCGAGATCGACGGCGAGGACGACATGGTCCAACTCGGACAGCATCCAGGCGACATGGTAGACGAGCGAGGTCTTGCCCACTCCTCCCTTGTTGTTGAAGAAGGTCAGGGTGGTTCCGCTCATCGCCGGCCCTTAAGGGTGCAGAGTATCCAGTTGGGCTCAATCTGGAAGCCGGGCTCGGACTGTCCGTTCCGAAGCAATTCCCTGCGCGCGATGCTGATCCCCATGCCGAACCCCTGCACGAGGCCGAGAACCCGCATGGATTCAGCCAAGCTCGGATTCCGGTAGTCGGCAACCCACGGCTGACCGAAGTTCTCGGCATTGACTACTCCATAGGGACCGCCGGGACTCATGATCTCGATGCGGTCGTCGAACCAACTGACCCGCACCGGTGAGTTGGTGGCCTCATACGTCCGATGCATGACCGCGTTGTAGGCGATCTGCCGCAGGGCCGCTACGGGGTAACTCGGTCGGCGCCTCTCCCGCCGGGACGATGCAATATCGACCGAAGTGCGGTTGTGCGCGTCGAACTTGTCATTCAGTCGGGCAAGCTGACGGGCAATTGGACCCGTGCATCGCGATTCATCCACAACCTCTCCGGGAAACTCGGTGCCGGAGATGCGAAGGAATTGAACGTAGGCGCCGGGAATGAAGTCCTGTGGCCGGATGCCCAGTATCAATAGCCCGACGACTGTGGGAACCCGATCATCCACCGAGTTGATCATCTTGGTTGCCGCCAAACGTTCCTCCGTGGTGCGGTCGTTGGCAGCGAGCAGTTCGCGGTCGAAGGCCTGGGGCAGATACTCCTCCTCGAATCGCCGCAGATCCAGGTCGGAGAGCCGAGCGTTGGCAACGGGTTGTACATCGAAGGGAGCGTCGTGATGTCGCCGTTTCTCGTTGAGGATCCGCTCTTCCTGAGCACTGGCGAGGGCCCTGCGGGGACCAACCCGGATCCAGATTTGCCCGCGCGAGCGCACGGGAGGCGCATCCGACGGCTCGACCATGACGACCGCCACGTCGCTTCCGGCAAGAGTGCGCTTCGTGACGGACAGGACCGGCGGGGGAACCGTATTGCCATCCGTCTTGATGTCCGCCAGCCGCTGAAGCAGCCGATCGGTGATCTCGATGCCGGAAGGCGTGCCGTCGTCGCGAACGCCCACGAAGACGACTCCCGGACGGCCGTGGCCAGGAAGGTCGTTGGCGAACGCGCAGACCGACTGCCGGATCCTCTCAATCGGGCCCTTACTCGCGGGAGCCTTCCTGAGCGATGCCTTGCGCTCCACGAGTTCGGACTCAAGGTCCGCCAGCATGGCTTCGAGCTCCTGGACCGAGTAGGGACTTCTCACGTGCTTGCGGGTGCTCCTTGGAAGTCTCGAGGGCAGCTTGTTCTCGTGTCCATCTTCGCCAGGCGTGCCGGAAGGCCGCAAGACGGGAGCAGCGTTATCGACGGGTCATGGTCGCTTCCCCGGAAGTGAACAGGTCGCTGATCGCGCAGGGTCCGCAAACGCCTCTCCTCACCCCTCCATCACGTACTCCGCCACCTCCCGGTGCGTCGCGTACCACACGTCGCCGCGGGCGTTGATGTGGTCGATCAGCCCTTCCAGGATCAGGATGCGGGAGCGGTGGCCGATGTAGTGCGGGTGCATGGTGAGCACCAGCATCGTGCCCTCCTCCCAGGCGCGGTCGAACTCGTCGATGTAGACCTGGAGGACGTCGCGGGGGGCGCTGTAGCTGTTGCCCCGCGGGTTCAGGAGGGGGGCGTCGTCGAGGATCCACTCCACGGGCAGCTCGACCATGCCGGTGGGCTCGCCCGCGGCGACGATCTCGTAGGGGCGGTCGTCGGCCATGAGCGAGCTGTCGTAGAGGAAGT
The DNA here is from genome assembly GCA_965232315.1 of Longimicrobiales bacterium. Lineage (GTDB taxonomy): Bacteria > Gemmatimonadota > Gemmatimonadetes > Longimicrobiales > Gaopeijiaceae > BD2-11. Next base: position 136,327 of record CBDDPN010000020.1, read on the forward strand.
CCATCTCACGGATGATGCTCAGGGTGTTGGGGCTGAAGTTCCACGACGGGGCCCGGTAGCCGACCGGCCGCTCGCCGGTGACCTCGGTGAAATACGCGACCGCGCGCTCGAGCAGGGCCCGCTCCTCGTCGGCTTCGAGCAGCGAGTTGGTCTCGTGGATCCAGCCGTGAATGGCGATTTCGTGGTGGCCGGCGGCCTGGATCGCGTCCAGCATCTGCGGGTTGAACTGGAGGCTCATCGCCGGGATGAAGAAGGAAGCGGGGATGTCGTGCTCGTCGAGGACCTCCAGCACCCGCGGGAGCGCGCGGCGTGCGCCGTACTCGCCCTGGGACAGGCCGCCGATGGTGGGTTGCCCGTTGCGGATGGGGATGGTTTCGTTGTCCACGTCGAAGGAGAGCAGCACCGCGGCGCGCGCGCCGTTCGGCCAGCTGTCGGGCGTCAGGTCGCGTCCGGCGCGGACGGCGTTCACGGTCTCGAAGACGCGCTCGTCGCTCCATCGCCAGCCGGGCTCGTCGTCGGACCCGGGCGACTGGGCGGCGTCCGCCGTGCCGGCGCCGGGAGCGCACGAGGAAAAGACGGTGGCGAAGGCTGCGGCAGCGATGAGAGTCAGGCGGGCGTTCATCGATTCTCCCGGGTTCGGGTTCCCGTGGGATGGGGGAATCGCAACAATACGGACTGGATGTGGAGCGTGACAGTGTGAGCGGGAGGCGCGGACATGTACTCAAGGGCACCGGCAATGGAGCCGGAAGTGGAGAGCCGAGCGGCAGAAGCATCGAAACGCGCGCGGGAAACACGGACGTGAGCGGTGCCTGCGAGCACGGGTGCCCGGCGCCGGAGAGAACCGTCGTGGTGGACGCGACTGCGACCATGGGCTCGCACGGGTGAGCGGCGCCCGAGACCTGGCCTTCCTCCCGGCCGCCGAGCTGCGCGCGCTGGTGGCCGCGCGGGAGGTGTCGGCGGAGGAGGTGGTGTCGGCGACGCTCGACCGCATCGACCGCCACAACGGGGTGGTGAACGCGGTGGTGACCCTCTCCCCGCGCGCCCTGGACGACGCCCGCGCGATCGACCGGCGGCTGGCGCGGGGAGAGGATCCGGGGCCGCTGGCGGGGCTGCCGGTCGGGATCAAGGACATGACGCCGGTGGCGGGGCTGCGCACCACGTACGGTTGCCGGTTGTACGCGGACCACGTGCCGGCGGAGGATGCGCTGGTGGTGCGCCGCCTGCGCGCCGCCGGGGCGGTGGTGGTCGGCAAGACCAACACGCCGGAGTTCGCCGCGGGGGCGAACACCTTCAACGACGTGTTCGGGGCCACCCGCAACCCGTGGGCCCCGGCCCTCTCGGCGGGGGGGTCGACCGGCGGCGGCGCGGCCGGCCTCGCGACCGGCATGTTCGCGCTGGCGGAGGGGACCGACCTGGGCGGGTCGCTCCGCATCCCGGCGGCCTTCTGCGGGGTGACGGGGCTCCGGCCGTCGCCCGGGCTGGTCCCCACCGAGCCCACCGACTGGGTGTGGGACACCATAATGGTCACCGGGCTGATGGCGCGATCGGCCCACGACCTGGCGCTCGGGCTGCAGGCGGTGGCGGGGCCGTCGCCGCGCTCGCCCCTCCGCCAGCCGGTCGCGGGGCGGAACTTCCCGGCCGCCGTCCGGACGGGCATGATCACAGGCGCCCGCGTCGCCTGGTGCGCGGACGTGGCGGGGATGGGGGTGGACCCGGGGGTGGAGCGGGTGTGCCGGGAGGCGGCCTTCGAGCTGGGTCGGGCGGGCGCCGCGGTGGAGGAGGTCGAGCTGGACCTGTCGCACGCCCGGCGCGCCTTTCTCGACCTGCGCGGCCGCTGGATGGTGGCCCACCACCAGGCGCGCCTGGACCGCATCGCCGAGCTGGGCCCCAACCTGGCGGGCAACATCCGCGCGGGCCTCGCGGTCACGGCCGGCGACCTGGGGCGCGCCGACCGGGTCCGGAGCGAACTCCGGCACCGCTTCGTAACCCTCGGGCGCGACTTCGACTACCTGCTGACGCCCACCACGGCGGTCGCCCCCTTCCCCGTCGAACAGAGCCATCCCACGGAGATCGCGGGGCGCGCGCTGGAGACCTACGTGGACTGGTTCGCCCCCACCTTCCTGCTCTCGCTCACGGGCCTGCCGGTCGCCTCGGTGCCCGCCGGGCTGGATCCGAACGGCCTGCCCGTGGGCATCCAGGTGGTTGGCCCTCCGGCCGGTGAGGAGGCGGTGCTCGCACTGGCCGCCACCATCGAACGTCTTCGCCCGCCGGGCAGACCTCCGCTCGCGGGGTAGGGGGCAGGGCGGTAACACGCGACCGCGACGCCCGGTCGCGGCGGTCCTGCGCGGGACGCATCGGACGGCCTCCATCGTTTCCTGGAGCCTTCGGGGTCGGGCGCCGAAATCCGGGGACACAACGTCCTTCCGCAATGCGTCGGCCGGCGCCGCCCCCGTGCCTTGCCCGCCCTCCCCGCGGCATCTACGATCTTCCGATAACCCCGCATCTTCCGAGTGACGCGAATCCCCATACGGCATTCCATCCCCATCGACTGAAAGGAGCAAGTCATGGCCAGAAAAGCTTCCGGTACTTCCCGCCGGCGATTCTTCAAGCAGGGCTTCGGCGTCGGCGCGGGCGCGCTGGCCCTTGGCCGCTGGCCCAGAGGGCTGATCCGCCGGAAACAGGCCGGCGCCCCGCTCATCATCACCAGCCATACCAACGAGACCGGGCGCAACGCCATGGCCCAGGCGTGGGACATCCTCGCCCAGGGCGGAAGCGCGCTGGACGCGGTCGAGCGCGGAGCCAACGTCATCGAGGTGGATCCCGACGATGCGGGAGTAGGGTACGGGGGACTTCCCAACGAGGACGGCGTGGTGCAGCTCGACGCTTCCTGCATGGACGGCAAGACCTACAGCGCCGGATGCGTGGCGTCGATCGAGGACATCAAGACGCCGTCTTCGGTCGCGCGCCTGGTGATGGAGCGCACCGACCACGTGATGCTGGTGGGGCCGGGCGCGCGCGAGTTCGCCCTCTCCTTCGGCTTCAAGTCGGAGAATCTGCTGACCGAGAACGCGCGCATGGCGTGGGTGCGCTGGCGCGAGACCCACAGCGAGAGGCGGGACGACTGGGGTCCGCCCGACCATGTGCGCGACAGGCCGGAGAGGCAGACCGGCGGGCTCCCGGGCGAGGACGATTTCAACTACGGCACCACCAACGTGCTGGCCGTCGACGCCAACGGTGACGTGGCGGGCATCACCACCACCAGCGGCCTCTCCTGGAAGATCCCCGGCCGTATCGGCGACTCGCCCATCATCGGCGCCGGCCTCTATGTCGACAACGACGTCGGCGCCGCGGCGGCCACCGGACGCGGCGAGGACGTGATCAAGTCGTGCGCGTCCTATTTCATCGTCGGGCGCATGCGCGAGGGACGTTCGCCGCAGGAAGCCTGCGAAGACGCGATCGAGTTGATCGTGGGCCGGTACCAGGCCGTCGGCCTCGACTTCGTGCCGAGCGAGAAGTTCGTGGCGATCAACAGCGACGGGGAGATCGGCTGCGCCCGCATGTCTGGAGGCGCCGGCCGCGTCGGCACCCTGACGTACCGGAACTCCGAGGGCCTCGACATCTTCGAAGGCACCCAGCTCTACCCGACGAGCTGAGTCCGCCCGGACCCAACTCCGTGTCTCGCACGCGGGCGGGATCCGTCGGCGCAGCCGCGTCCGGCCCGTCCGCGGCGGACACCCCTTCCCCGGTGGGCCGATCGCACGCCCCCCGTCCGCCCGACGGCTGGTGGGCCCGGGGGCTGCTGTTCGAGAGCTGCAACTGCCAGGTGGTCTGTCCGGGCCACGTCCACTTCAGCCAGAACTGCACCCACGAGCGCTGCATCGGTTACTGGGCGCTCCGCTTCGACGCGGGCCAGTACGGCGACACGCGCCTCGACGGGGTACGGGCCGTGGTCGCCTTCGAGTGCCCGCAGCTCATGATCGCCGGCGGCTGGACCGAGGTGCTGCTGATCGACGAAGACGCTTCGCAGGATCAGCGCGAAGCCATCGAAGCCATTCTGCGCGGAGATGCGGGCGGGCCCTGGGAGGTGCTGGCGCGCTTCGTCTCGGAGTGGCTGCCGACACGCTTCGTCCCCATCGAGATCGAGGATGAGGGCAAGGTGAAGCGCGTGCGGGTTGGCAGGCGGGCTGAAGGATCCGCCTCGCAGATGGCCGCCTCGTCGGTCGAAGCACCTGGTTCGCCGGAAGCGGGGCCCGGCTCGCTCCTGGAAGGGTCCGTCGAGGACATTCGGGGGAGCGACCGGGAACTCCCGGTCACGTTCCAGAACATGTTCAACCAGATCCACGCCCCCACCCAGACCATCGCCCGCGGCAACACCCGCGGCGACGTCGGCGGCATCGGCGGAATCCGTCTCCGCAACGAGGGGACGCACGGCCTGCATTCGCGATTCGAGTGGCGGGTCGGGGGCAATGGACGCCAATGAAGTTGCCGGGGATACGCCCTGGTGAGCTTCCGGAGGAACGAATCCATGCCGACTCACGCTGACAGCATCCGCCTCGCCGTCGCGGCAGCCATCCTGCTCGGGCCGACGGCTCCGGCCGCCGCCCAGGACGAACCTCCGGCCAGCGCTCCCCCTGAGTGGGAGACGACGGCCATCGACTATTCCAACATCCCCTATCCGCATCCGGTGAAGTACCTGGATGTCCGGCTCATGAGCGAGAACCATCGCATGGCGTACATGGACGTGGCGCCGGTGGGTGAGCCCAACGGGCGCACCGTGGTCCTGTTCCACGGCATGAACTTCTTCGCCGCGGCCTTCGAGCCCACCATCGCCGCGCTCACGGAGGCCGGATTCCGGGCGATCGCGGTCGACCGGCTCGGGTACGGGCGCTCCTCCAAGCCTGTAATCCACTACAACCTGCACATGCCCGCGCGCCACACGAAGGCGCTGCTGGACGAGCTGGGGATCGATCGGGTGGCGGTGCTCGGACACTCGATGGGCGGGATGGTGGCGACGCGCTTCACGTCCACCTACCCGGACGTGGTCACCCATGTGATCATGTCGAACCAGATCGGGCTCACCGATACCCGCCACGGGCGCGGGTGGAACGACCCGGAGGAGGTATACGAGTCGACGCTGACCGGCACGACCTACGAGTCGACGCTGGCCGGACACCGGCGTTACTACCCGAACGGATGGCGTAGCGAGTACCTGCCGTGGGTGAAGGTTCAGTACGGGCTTACGCTCAGCGGCGACTGGCCCCGGATGGCCCGCGTGCGTGCCGCCCAGCGGCAGATCCTGTTCGAAGACCCGGTCGTCCACGAATGGCAGTACATCCGGACCAAGGCGCTCGTGATCGGCGGGGCCGACGACAGGCTGAGCCGGGATTTCGCGGGCCAGGCGCGCAACGTGGCCGAGACGCTGCCGAACGCGGAGCTGGTGCTCTTCCCCGGGATCGGCCATGTGCCCGCCTTCGAGTACCCGGAGCGCTATCACGCGGAAGTCGTCCGCTTCCTGCTGTCGGACCCGGAGGAGCCAGCGGATCAGAGCTGGCGGTAAGGGGGCGGGGACTCTCGCGCGTCACCCAGGTCCGTCGTCGGGGAGCGTAGAAGTCCGCTCCGCCGTTCAGACCGATGAATTCGCCCCGGAACATGTCGATGTACGAAGGGTGCGGCCGGTGGAACACTGATATCGCAAGATGATACCTGTCTCAAGCCATCCTTTTCCGCTCGTCGCGCTCATGTGGTTCGGGATGATGGCCGCGATGATGCTGCCGGTGTCGGTGCCCTGGGTTCGCGTGCTGATTTCGCTGAGCGACGGAGGCGGGGGTGGCAGCGGGCTGGCGCGCCCGCACACGGCAGGCGTGCCGGACGAACCCGTGAGGGCCCGAAACGGGTGGTCCCGTTTCCGCGCGGGGACGCTTTTCCTCGCTGGCTACCTGTCCGTGTGGCTGCTGTTCAGCCTGGCCGTGGCGGGGGTGCAGCTATGGTTGGCGGCGGTTGTCCCGCTCGGCCGCGATACGCCGGTCGCGGGGTTCTTCCTGGTGGGCGCCGGACTCTACCAGCTATCACCGGTAAAGGCGGCCTGCCTGCGCCACTGCCGCAACCCGCTGACCTGGTTTCTCACGCGGTGGCGGGACGGTTCGCGCGGGACCCTGGGGATGGGGTGGGGGCACGGTCTCTACTGCCTGGGGTGCTGCTGGGCGCTGATGGCGCTGGCGCTCGTGCTGGGCGTGATGGACCTGCTCTGGATGGCCGTGCTGGCGGCGGTGGTTTGCATCGAGAACCTCGCGCCGGGCGGGCCGGTGGCCGGCCGGGTCGCGGGGGTGGGGCTGGTAGTGTGGGGGGTGGTGGTGTGGGTGGGGTGAGGGGATCCCACATCATGCCTCCAGAGAGTCCCTGACCTCAGTTCGGATACGCTTGACGTCGGTCTTGGGCTGAATGGCCTCAACCAGGGCGCGATTTGCGAGAAGGGAATAGGTCGACGATGTATCTTGGTGAGGAGGGCTTGTGCTGACGCACCGGGAAGCCGCCGTTCGAGCCTACTCGTTGGCCTACCATCCGCTACGGGAGACGGAGGAATCGTGAACGGCGATCGCAGGCTGCTGACTCGGATCGCACTGAAGAACTACAAGAGCATCGCCGCGTGTAACGTCTCTCCAGCTCAACTCACCTTCCTCGTTGGTCCCAACGGCGCCGGGAAGAGCAACTTCCTCGATGCGCTGCGTTTCGTTGCCGATTCACTCCGGTTCTCGATCGATCACGCCCTCCGCAACCGGGGAGGCATCGGAGAAGTCAGACGACGTTCGAGTGGTCACCCAACCCATTTCACCATCCGTCTGGACTTCAGCCTGGCCGATCGCACGGGATACTACGCATTCCTCGTGGGAGCAAAGAGAGGAGCCGGATACGACATACAGCGGGAGGACTGCTGGGTATCGCCTGCGGATCGAGGAACTTCTCCGCACTACTACCGGGTTGAGAGCGGCAAGGTAGTCAAGCGCAGCTTCCCAACCGGACCTTCCGCCGCTGCCGATCGGCTGTACCTCGTAAACGTCTCCGGCCTCGATGCATTCCGGCCGGTCTACGACGCGTTGTCCACCACCGGATTCTACAATCTGAGTCCTGTAGCCATTCGCGACCCGCAACCTCCCGATCCGGGAGATCTCCTGAACCGGGACGGAAGCAACATCGCCAGCGTCCTGGCGAGGCTGGATCCACGAGTGCGGGCAGACATCGCAGACTACCTCAGTCGAATCGTGCCCGGCGTCACGGGTGTCAAACGGGTGCTGGTCGGACCACGTGAGATCCTCCAGTTCCGCCAGAGCGTCCAGGGCGCCCAGCACCCATGGCGTTTCGACGCAGGTAACATCTCTGACGGCACCCTGCGGGCTTGCGGGATCCTGGTTGCGCTTTTCCAAGGGGCCGGAGGCCCTGCATCAAGGCGCTCGCTTGTGGGCATCGAGGAGCCGGGAGTGGCGTTACACCCGGCAGCCGCAGAGATCCTCTTCGATAGTCTTCGGGATGCCGCCCAGCATACCCAGGTGCTGGTCACCAGTCACAGCCCTGACCTGCTCGACAACGATGAACTACCCGATAATTCAATCCTCGCCGTCGTCGCCGAGGATGGCGAAACCCGGATCGGACCGCTCGACGATGTCGGGCGCTCCGCCTTGAAGGACCACCTGTACACCGCAGGGGAACTGCTGAGGATGAATCAACTCGGGCCGGATCCTGCCTTCTGGGACCTTCCTGCGCCGCAACTCAATCTTTTTGGCCCGCTCCGCTGACCAGTGCCTCGCATCGTGACCATAGTCGAGGGTCAGGGCGAGGTTGCAGCCCTTCCCATTCTGCTCAGACGCATTGCCGGGAAGCTTGGCATCCATGTCGATGTCCCACCTCCGATCAGGGTCGGCCGACACAAGATCGTGAAACCCCAAGAGCTGGAACGCACCGTTGAACTGGCAGCGCGGCGGGCCGGGCCTGCGGGAGGCATTCTGGTTCTGTTGGACGCGGACAGAGACTGTCCCGGGGAGCTTGGTCCGAAGCTGTTGCAGCGGGCCAGGGCGGAGAGACCGGACCGCGCCATCAGGGTGGTACTGGCCAAGACGGAATTCGAGGCATGGTTCGTCGCCGCTGCCGAGTCGATTGGCGGGCAGCGGGACATTCAGGAGTCTGTGCGAACCCCGTCCGACCCAGAATCAATCGTTGATGCCAAAGCGTGGATCAGCCGCAGAATGTCTCGCCGCCGGTCATACCGTTCAACGCGCGACCAACCCGCGCTTACCGGGCTGTTTGACCTTGAGGCCGCTCGCTCCGCGCCGTCGTTCGACAAACTGTGGAGGGACGTGGTGTCGCTCCTGGAGTCAAGCCCAAGCTAGCCAGGCGACTCCGCGCCCCCTACCCCAGCGCCGACACCACCCGGTACACCACGAACGCCGCCGTCCACGCCAGCACGGTCATGTAACCGAACTGGAGCGCGGGCCACTTCCAGCTGCCGGTCTCGCGCCGGGTCACGACGTTGGTGGGGAGGCACTGCATCGCCAGCACGAAGAAGACCAGGAGTGCCAGCGCGGTCGCGGTGGTGAACACGGGGCTCCCGTCCGCATGGCGCTGGGCGCGCAGCGTGGCGCTCAGCGTCTCGTCGTCCTCAACGGCATCCTCCCCGATACCGTAGACGATGGCCAGGGTGGCCACGATCACTTCGCGGGCGGCAAACGACGAGATCACGCCCACGTTGATCTTCCAGTCGAAGCCCAGCGGCGAGAACACGGGCTCGACGGCCTTCCCCACGCGGCCTGCGATCGAGTATTCGAGCCGGTAGGGTGAGAGTAGCGCGTCCGCCTGCCCCTCCAGCGCCTCGACCTCCCCCTCACCGCCCGCGACGGCTGCGGCAGCACGCAGATCCGCCACCTGCGCAAGCGTCCCGGCCGGCACGACCGCGCCCAGCTCCGATTCGTCCAGCTTGGGGTAGGTCGCAAGCACCCACAGCACCACCGAGATCGCGAGGATGGTCGTGCCCGCCCGGGTGACGAAGGCCCGGCTGCGCTCGTAGGCGGTCAGCAGAGCGTTGCGCAGCGACGGCAGGCGGTAGCGCGGAAGCTCGATCACCAGCGGGCTGGCGCTTCCGGGCAGGATCGTGCCCTTGAAGACGAAGGCCATCACGATCGCCGCCGCCATGCCCAGCAGGTAGGCGCCCGTGAACACCAGGCCGCCCGCTACCGGCCGGTCCGCGAACAGGAGGGCGGTGATCATCACGTAGACCGGCAGGCGGGCCGTGCACGACAGGAGCGGGATCACCAGGATCGACACCAGCCGGTCGCGGCGGTTCTCGATGACCCTGGACGCCATGATGGCGGGAATGGCACAGGCGTGCGCGGAGAGCATGGGCACGAAGGCGCGCCCGGGCAGCCCGACCCGGCTCATGGGCCGGTCGGCCACGAACGCCGCGCGCGCCAGATAGCCGGTGTCCTCGAGGAGCGTGATCAGGAAGAAGAGGAAACAGATCTGCGGGAGGAACACGAGCACGCCGCCGATCCCGCCGATCAGGCCGTTGACCACGAAGCTGTTCAGGTCGCCGGGCGGAAGGATGCTTCCGAACACATCTCCGGCGAAGCCGAAGCCCGCCTCGATCCAGGTCATCGGATACTGGGCGATCGAGAAGATGGAGACGAAGAGCGCCGCCATGATGAAAACGAAGGACAGGGGGCCGAAGAACGGGTGGGTCAGCCAGTCGTCGATCGCCTCGGTGAGGCGCAGGGACATGAGGCGGGTGCCCTCCGCGACCCGGACCGCCCGCGTGCCCACTTTCTCCGCCCAGTCGTAGCGCGCCTCGTGCGGGCAGGTCGTGCACGAGCCGCACGCGGCAATCCCTTCCGGCAGGGCGGGCAGCGCCTCCGGCCCGGCCTCCAGCACAAACCCGAGTTCCTGCTGGAGCCGGTCGATGCCGCGTCCGGAACGCGAGTTGACGGGGACGACCGGAGCGCCGAGTTCGACGGCGAGCGACTCCGTGTCGATCTCGAGCCCGTCCGCCTCGGCCAGGTCGATCATGTTGAGGGCGATGACCATGGGCACGCCCAGCTCGCGGACCTGACCGGCCAGGTAGAGGTTGCGGGCGAGATTGGTCGCGTCCACCACCACGATCGCCGCCTGCGGCCTGGGACGTCCCGGCAGTTTGCCCAGCAGGGCGTCGCGGGCGGTGCGCTCCTCGACCTTGTGCTCTGACATCCCGTAGAGCCCCGGGAGGTCGAGCAGGCTGACCGATGTTCCGTTCAGCGGGAAGCTGCCCAGCCGCACGGAGGTGGTGGTGCCGGAGAAGTTGGCGGTCTTGCCGCGCAGGCCGGTCAGCTGGTTGAAAAGCGTGGTCTTGCCCGCGTTGGGGTTCCCCGCCAGCGCGACCGTGACCGGGACCTTGGCCCTGGCGGGCAGAACCGGGAGGGAGATGGGCGCCATGCGTCGCTGGGGTCAGGCGGTGGTCCGGTGCCGTTCATGACATCGGAAGTCGTCATCGGGCTTGAGGAAGACGTGGCGGGCGAGCCGCCCGGCGATCCCCAGACGCGTCCCCATGACGCTTACGATCATCGGGTCGCCCGACTTGACGACATGCAGCCGGCGCCCCAGGCACACGCCCATGGTCTTGAGGCGCTCGATGTCCTCATGGTCCCCGTCGATGTCGCAGATCAGCCCGCATTCGCCGGCGGCGAGCCGGTTCGCGCGGAGCCCTCGACCAGGACCCGTCTTGTCCTCCGGCTCAACGGGCCGGGGAGGCGCGTGGACTGGCGGCACGGGTGCTCTCGTGATCGGAAGGAAGTGAATTCGCTATGAGAATCATTCTCATTCGCAAGGGGCGGATATGCAAGGGTTGTGGTCGCCGCGGGCGTGTCGCACACTCCGGCGGGGAGCCGTATCTTGCGCGATGCGTGGTCGAGGCGCGCTACGGAACCGGTGAAAGCGCCATCTTCTGGGCCCTCAGGAGGGGGATTGCGATGTCAGAGAGTCGAAAAGGCGGAATCGAGCGACGGCGTTTTCTCGGGATGGCCGCGGTGGGAGCCGCAGCCGGAGGCCTGCGCCCGGAGATCGTCCTCGGGGATGAGCGTCGTCCGGCCCCGGCCGGTGCGCGGCTGCTTCAAGAGGCGCAGGAGCAGGAGCTTCCGCCCCTCGGGAACGGCGAGCCGCCGGCGGTCCAGTTCCAGGCGTATCCCGGAGGGACGGGTGCGCTTCTCGAGAAACTGTGGAAGGAGGGCGGCGTGTCCCCCTTCGAGCGCCACGAGATCGAGATCGGACCCTGGCCCGGACCGGCTCCCACCGATCCCCAGGAGATCGCCTTTCTCCCCGCGCATCGCCTGGGCGCACTCATTCGTGAGCGCAAGATCACGTCCGAGGAACTCACCGAGATCTATCTCGACCGCATGCAGCGCTACGATCCGACGCTGCTCTGCGCCGTGACGATTCTGGAGGAGCGTGCCCGCGAGGAGGCGAAGCGTGCCGACGCGGATCTGCGGGCGGGACGCTGGCGGGGGCCGCTGCACGGGGTGCCGTGGGGGGTCAAGGATCTCTTCACCGTGCGTGGATCCCGCACCACCTGGGGATCCGCCGACTTCGAGGACCAGGTGATCGACGAGGACGCGGAGCTGGTGGTGCGTCTGCGCGAGGCGGGCGCCGTGCTGATCGCCAAGCTCGCCACCGGTCAGTTCGCGTCGGGCGACAACTGGTACCGGGGCGAGACCAGGAACCCCTGGAATACCGAGCAGGGATCGAGCGGGTCGTCGGCTGGACCGGGTTCGGCCACGGCGGCGGGGCTGGTGGGTTTCTCCATCGGCACCGAAACCCAGGGCTCGATCGTCAGCCCGTCGCGGCGAAACGGCCTGAGCGCCCTGCGGCCGACCTTCGGGCGCATCTCGCGCCACGGCGGCATGGTGCTGTCGTGGAGCATGGACAAGCCGGGACCCATGTGCCGCAGCATCGAAGACGGCGCCCTGGTGTTCAATGCCATCCACGGAGCGGACCCCAAGGATCCGGCGACGCTGACCGCGCCCTTCCGCTTCGAGCGTGACCCGGACCTGTCCGGGATGCGCATCGGCTTCACCGAGGATGCGCCCGAAGCCTTCGTCGCGAAGCTTGCGGAACTGGGAGCGGACCCGCAGCCGATGGCGGAGCTGCCCGAGGGCGGTTCCAACTCTCTGGGCGTCGAGTCGTCGGCCGCTTTCGACTTCCATGTGGCGCCCGGCGGCGTGCTGGAGGAGGTCCGCGAGCCCCAGCAGGGAGAGGAGGCGCGCCCGCCCCGGTTCCATCGCGGGCGTGATACGCTGGCGCTCGACTACGTCCAGTCGCTCAGGCGGCGACACATCCTGATGAAGGAGATGGCGGCGGCGATGGAGGGCTTCGATATGTTCGTGACCGGATCCGGCGAGACGCGGCTGACCAACCAGACCGGGCATCCGGCTGCCGTGCTGCCCTACGATTTCGGAGACGGCAACACCGAAGACGACTTCGACCACGAGCAGCCGATCTGCACGACGATCATCGGCGACCTCTTTACGGACGACAAGATCCTGAGCGTGGCGCACGCCTACCAGTCGGTGACCGACTGGCACCGCATGCATCCGGATATGCCGTAGGGGGGAAGGGGGCGTTGGCTGAGCGCCTGCAGCGAGCTTTCCGCGAGGACGCAGCCAGCCTCCGCGTCAAGGCCGATCGCCGACGGTCGCCGGAGGATGCTACCAGCGGCGGCCGAGTGTTCGGGCGCGGGTTCCCCATATTGCACGGCTGGCGAGTCCAAGCAGTTTTCTGGTGATGAGTTCGCCGTCCAGGCGAATGCCGTTCAGGATTGCGGCGGCCTCGGCGGGGGACAGGACCTCGTCACCCTCCAGATCGACGGCAGTCTCCTCCTCGCCGAGCATGCCCGGAGGCGCCATCACCTCGCCGGACTCGCCCTCGGCCCTGGTGTTGTCGCCGGTCAGTTCGGCGTCCGTGAAGGCCTCGCCCGCCTGGACGCCCCGGCGGTTTCCGGCGTCCAGGGAGTCGAGCATGCGGCGCGCGAAGGCGAGGTTCCACGCCGCCTCCTCGCGGCCGGGGCTCAGGCGCAGAGCGGCCCGGTTCTCCTCGATGGCAGCCACGACGTGCACCAGGGCCGAGTCGGAGCGGGTGGCGGCGCTCGCGGCGCGCAGGCTCGCAACGCCCAGGTTGTACCAGGCGAGCGAGCGCAGTCCGTCGTCGGGAGAGGCGGCACCGCGGGAGAGGCGCGCGCGGGCGGCGGATGCTTCGGCCAGCTCGAGAAGGGTGGTGCCGAGGTTGTAGTGCAGATCGGGTGAGGTGTTCGGCGCGGCGGCGGATGCCTCCGTGGCCGGCGCGCCGGGGCCGGCCGGGACTTCTTCCTGCAGGCGGGCGCGGTAGATGCGGGCGGCGGAGCTCCAGTCGCCGCGGCGATGCAGCCGGTTCGCCCGCTCCTCGCTGGCGCGCTCGGCGAGCACTACCGCGGTGAGGGCGGCGGCCAGGGTCGCAGCGAGCACCAGGCGGCGGCGGGCGCTCACGGGCGCAGCCACCGTGGGGGCCACCAGCCGCCGGGGCTGCGGGGCGGGGTCGGGGGTCGGCGGACGGGCGCGGAGCCCGGCCGGTCCATCACGCCGTCGGCGGCGACCAGCACAAGCGCCAGGAGGCTCAGCCAGGTCGCCGGGTCGCCCGGGCCGCCGCTTCCCTCGCCGTCTTCGGGGACGCGCCGGAAGCGGTCGGTCAGTTCCGCGAGGCCGCGGTCGCCGGATGCGTCCAGGTAGCCGCCCCCGCCGGCGCGGGCGACACCGCGCAGGAGCCGTTCGTTCAGCCTTGAGACCACCGGAGCGCCGCCTTCGTCCATGACGGGAGCGCCCGCGCCGGCCTCCCCCACCACCGCCCCCTCTACCGTGCCGATCCCCGCAACCCATACGCGTATGCCACCGCCCACCGCCACGGCCGCGCTGTCCGCCACCGCGAACTCGTCCTCGTGCGCTTCGCCGTCGGTCACCAGCAGGATCACGCGCTCCCGACCCGGCTCTCGACGCGCGTCGAGCTGGCGCTGCGCCTCGCCGATGGCCGCGCTCACACGTGTGCCCTGGTCGCGCTCGCCCAGGAAGTCCTCGGCCAGGGAGTCGGCGAAGAAGCGCACCACCTGCTGGTCGTCGGTAATCGGCGCGAGCGTGTGGGGCCAGTCGGCGAACACCACCAGGCCGACCCGCTCACCGGGCAGCACCTCCAGCAGCGCGTCGACCACCTCCCTTGCGCGCCGCATCCGCCCACCCGGCACATCCCGGGCGCCCATCGACGCGGAGATGTCCAGCGCGACCACCACGTCGACCGGCCGCGAGGCGTTCAGGCTGATGCCGGGCCCGAATCGGACCCCGCCGGCCACCAGGACCAGCAGGGTTCCCGCCACCCCGAGCATCCAGAGCCGCCGCCTCGGGAAGTCCATGAGTTCGCGGGTGGTGAGGCGCCCGGCGGCCTCCCCGCCCCCGAATCCCTCCGCCAGCTGTCGCAACCGCCGGGTGGTCCGGACCAGGGCCAACGCGGTCAGGCCGACCACCACCGGCAGAAGGAGCAGGAGCACCGGCCGCGCGAAGGTCATGTCGTTCTCGCCGACCCGCCGGACGCCTGCGCCCGCCCGTGCCCGTTGCCCGCAACCGGCTGCGAGGACGGACCACGCCCCGGCGCCCCGGCCCGGCACCCGTCCGCCCCGGTCATGGCAATACCGCCCACCGCGAGGCGCGCATCCCGACCGCCCCCAGCAGCAGCACCAGCGCCCCGGTCGCCAGCCAGAAGCGAAGGGGCACCAGCGCCGTGGTGAGGCGCGTCTCGCGGGAGGCCGTCTCCAGGCGGTCGATCTCCGTGTAGATCGAGTCGAGCGCGGCCACATCCGCCGCCGCGAAGTAACGCCCCCCGCTGATGCGCGCGGCCTGGGTGAGGACGGTCTCCATGCGCTGGCGCGTGGTCGGAACGGCTGCCGCGGTGGATCCGGCAGGCGGTTCGAGCGGGTCGGGGCGGCCGATCGCGATCGGGTAGACGCGCACGCCGACTGCGGCGGCGGCGCGCGCGGCCGTGGCGGGCACCAGGCCGTCGCGGTTGTGCGCGCCGTCGGTGACCAGAACCAGCACCTTCGACTCGTGGGGGGCGGCGTCCAGAAGCGCCGCGCCCGCGGCGATCGCGCCCGCGATGTCGGTGCCGTCGATGAGCAGCCCCACCTCCATCCCGTCCACGGCGTCCTCGACCAGGTAGCGATCGCGGGTGAGGGGGAGCCGGGTGAGTGCCTCCCCGGCGAACGTGACCAGGCCGATGGCGTCGTCACGGCCCGCCACGAAGCGCTTGGCCGCAACCTTCGCGGCCTCCAGGCGGGTGGCCGACCCCTCCATGTCGTCGGCCCACATCGAGGTGGACAGGTCCACCGCCACCACGATGCCCGTGCCGCCTGCCACCGGCTCCTCGTAGGCGCGCATCAGGCGCGGGTGCGCAAGCGCGACGATCAGGCAGGCCAGGGCCGCTGCGCGCAGTGCCCGGGGCAGCGCGTCGACCACCCCCCAGAGCCGCCGGCCGCGCGGCCAGAGCGATCCCGCCGACGCGAAGAGCATCCCGGACGCTCGCCGTGGCCGAACCCACCAGAGCCAGAGCGGCACCAGCGCCAGGAGAACCAGCCATTCCGGGCGGGCCAGCTGGAAGCTCATTCCGACTCTGCCAGGATCGCGTCCCGCACCCTCGCAAATACCGGCGATCGCCCCGTCGCGTCGACCCATCCCCGCATCGCCCGCCAGTCGTGCTCGGCCGCAGCCTCCGCCTTCGCCCGCGCCGCGGCCCCTTCCGCTCCCGCCACTTCGCCGAGGGCCCCCGCGAACTTCGCGACTTCCGCCCGCTGCATCGCCCGGCCCAGTGCCTCCGGAACGGGCCAACTCGAGTCCCCGGACAGGTCGCGCATCAGCTCGGTACTGGTCCAGCTGCGGTTCCAGGCGGTATCGAAGTGCTCCACGTACTCGCGCACCACCTCGCTCGCGTCCTCGTAGAAATCCCGCGGCCGACCCGCCCGGTGGTCTCCGCGCGCGAGCAGCAGGTCGAGTTGAGCGAGGGCCCGCTCTCTCCACACCTCCGGTGTCTCCGGCGGGGCTTCGGCACGGATCACGGCCGCCGCGCGCGCCGCCAGCCACTCCCGGGTCTGCACCGTCACCACGCCGAGCAGCAGCAGCGACAGGACCGACGCGCCGAGCACCGCCGGCAGGTTCCAGCTGGAGCCCACCACGTCGGCGGGCGGCCTGGGCCGCAAGCCGCGGGCGATATCGTCCAGCAGCACCGGGGAGGTCACGAACACGCGCCGCCCGGCTACAACCAGGCGGTCCAGCGGGCCATCGGCGGCGGACGACCCGACCGCGCTTCCTGCGTTTTCCGTAACTTCCGTAACTTCCGTAACGCTTGTTCCCGCGGGTTGTCCACTTCGCGTATTCACCAGCGCCCGCCCGGCCACGGCCACAGCCGGATCGCCGCTACCCTCCAGCCCGTCCTCCACCCTCACCCGATCCTCTCCCGGCGCTGCCGCCCCGCTCGCCATTTCCAGCTGCGGCGTAGCCGCGAGGCCGATCTCGAAGGGAATCAGATCGTACTCGAGCACGACCTGGACCGACCCGTCCTCGGCCTCAACGGACTCCGTTCGGACCGGTGCAAGGCTCTCCACGCCCCACTCAGGAAAGAGAGTTGCGGGGACCCGGAGGTCTCGGCCCGGGGGCACGTACACGCTCGCCCGGAGTGTGAAGGGATCCCCGAGTTGCACGGTGTCCGGGGACACGCGAACCGCCTGAACCGCCGCCCGATCCTGCAGCGCAGACACACTCGAAGCGAACCCCCCCGCGCACACTGCGGCTATCAGCCAACCGACCCGAACCCTCATCGAAACGCCCGGACCCTGCGGCCTGCCCGGGTTCGTCCCCTGGCCCGGAAGAACTCCGCCAGCACGGGCACGTAGTCCTCCTCCGAACCGACTTCGACGACTTCCAGTCCCAGTTCGCGGAACAGACGGCTCAACCGGTCGCGGGCCTCTCCCGCACGCTGCGAACAGGCGTCGCGCACGGCGGCATCACGGGTATCGACGATCCGGCGCTCTCCCGACTCCGGGTCCACGACACGCAGGAGCCCGACATCCGGAAGCTCTTCCTGGCGTGGATCGTTCAGGCGGATGGGCACCAGGTCGTGCTGGAAGCTGAAGCGGCTGGCGATGGGCCGGAGACGCGTGTCGGCCTCGAGGTCCACCAGGAAGTCGCTGATGAGAAACACTGTCGCCCGGCGCCTGAGCACCTTCGCCAGGAACTCGAGGCCCGGGGAGAGCCTGGTGCGGCGTCCCGTGGGCTTGAGCGAAAGCAGTTCGAAGACCAGCCGCAGAGCGTGCCGGCGGCCCGTGTCGGGCGGAATGAAGAGTTCGGTCTGATCGGTGACCACCAGGAGCCCGACGTGGTCGTTGTTGCGCGCCGCCGTCAGTGCCAGGATGCAGGCGATCTCGCTCGCGATGCGCGCGTTGGACGCGAACCCGGTGCCGAAGTCCTGCGATCCCGAGAGATCCACCATCAGCAGGGCAGTGAGCTCGCGCTCCTCGACATGCTGCTTGATGAAGAGGCGGCCCCGGCGCGCGGTCACGTTCCAGTCGATCGCGCGGATGTCGTCGCCGGGCTGGTATTCGCGCACCTCGGAGAACTCGAGCCCGCGTCCCTTGAATACCGAGCGGTACTCGCCGCTGAAGAGCGATTCCACCAGCCCGCGGGTGCGCAGTTCGATCTGCTTCACCCGCGCCGAGAAGACCCGCGGGTGCTCGCGTGCGATGGACTCGCGTCCGGACAAGGCCGCCTCCCGCAGCTACCGGGAGCGGGCCGGGCCGGAGCACCGACGACGACGCGCCGACAGTGGACCGGAGTCCGGCGTCTCCCCGGTCACGGAGGAGACAACCCGGCCAGGCCGAACGGCGCCCGTCGATTCATCACGTGCCTCTGGTCACGGGGAAGGCACCGCCTCAAGCACCCGGCGGATGACTTCGCCGGTGCCGACGCCGCGGGCGTCCGCCTCGTAGGTGGTGCGCAGGCGGTGGGGCAGAACCATCGGCGCCATCGCCTTGACGTCGTCGGGGAGCACGAAGCCGCGCCCGCGAAGCCATGCCCGCGCCCGCGAGGTGCGCGCCAGAAAGATGGATGCCCGCGGCGAAGTCCCGAAATCGATCAGGCTCTCGAGCTCACCGAGGCCGTAGGCGACCGGCTCGCGCGTGGCGAAGGCCAGTTCGACGATGTAGTCGAGCACGGTCTCCTCGAGATGCACCGCGGCCACCTGCTCGCGGGCGCGAAACACCTCTTCCACCGTCGCGACCGGCTCGAGCGGCGTGCCGGCGCGGTCCCCCGCCCAGCGCACGATCTCCTTTTCCTCGTCCCGCGAGGGGTAACCGATGTCCAGCTTCATGGCGAAGCGGTCCAGCTGCGCCTCGGCCAGCGGATAGGTGCCGTGCAGCTCCACCGGGTTCTGCGTGGCCAGCACCATGAAGGGATCGGACAGGGGGTAGGTCTCGCCCGCGATCGAGACCTGGCGCTCCTCCATTGCTTCCAGCAGCGCCGCCTGGACCTTGGGAGGCGCCCGGTTGATCTCGTCGGCGAGCACGATGTTGGAGAAGACCGGCCCCTTGTGCACGCGGAAGTCGCCCGTGCGCGGGTCCAGGATGGGGGTGCCGGCTATGTCGCTCGGGAGCAGGTCAGGGGTGAACTGGATGCGGCTGAAGCCGGTGTCGATGGCGCTGGCAAGCGTGCGCACCATGAGCGTCTTGGCGAGCCCCGGAAGCCCCTCGAGCAGCACGTGGCTTCCCGTCAGAAGCGCGATGAGCAGGGCCTCGACCGCCGGGTCCTGGCCCACCACGCGCTCGCGCACCGCGGCTGTGACCCGACGCGAGAGCCCAACCCCCGCCGCCCCGGCGCCGGCTTCCCGCTCCAGCACTCCCGCGGCGTCTCCCGGCATCAGGCCAGCACCCCCGCTGCATCACCGCGCATCAGACCAGCACCTCCGATTCGCCCTGCATCAGGCCAGGTGCATCGTGCGCCCGCCGACGACGGTGCGGACGATGCCGATCTCCTGAAACGCCTCGGGGTCGGTCTCGTGGGGATCCTCGGCAAGGATCACGAAGTCCGCCAGCTTGCCCGGGGTGATGGATCCCTTGAGGTGCTCCTCGTGCGAGGCGCGCGCGCCGTTGATGGTGGCGATGCGCAGGGCCTCGCTCACGGTCACGCGCTGGTTGGGCCCCCAGACCCGGCCCTCGGAGTCGGTGCGGGTCACCATCGACTGCAGAGCCATCATCGGCTCGTAGGGCCCGGGAACGTAGTCGGAGGCGCCCGCCACCGGGATGTCGTAGTCGAGGAAAGAGCGGTGCGCGAACATGAAGCGCATCTTCTCTTCGCCGTACTCGACCCACTTGTTGCCGTGGTAGTAGACGTAGGTCCAGAAGGGCGTCGGCACCGAGCCGGTGTCGCGGATGCGGGCGAGCAGCGAGGGGTTCACCAGCGTGCAGTGCTCGAGGCGATGGCGCGGATCGGGGCGCGGCCACATGCGCTGCACGCGCTCGTAGGCGTTGAGCACCATGTCGATGGCGACGTCGCCGTTGCAGTGGATGCCGATCTGGAGGTCGTGGCGGTGCGCGTCCTCGACCACCTCGTGGATCTCCTCCTGGGTCATGGTGAGGATGCCGTAGTCGTCGGGGCGGCCGATGAACGGTGTGCTCATGGCCATGGTGCGCCCGGAAGCGGATCCGTCGGCGGTGTACTTGACGCCGCCCACGCGCACCCACTCGTCGCCCAGACCGCTGTGGACGCCGGCCGCCTTGAGCCCGGCAGTCATGTCGCTCAGGGAGTACATGGCGATGCGGCAGTTCAGCTCACCTGCCTTGTAGGCGTCCTGGTAGGCGATGGCGAAGTCGGTGCTGCAGCCGGTGTCGTGGAGGGAGGTGAGGCCGGCCGCGGTGACGAGCTCGGAGATGAGCTTCACCCCGGCCTGGCGCTCCTCACGGGTAGAGCCGGAGGGGACAAGCCCGTAGAACAGTTCGTTGGCGTTCTCGGCCAGCAGCCCGTTCAGCTCGCCGTCGTCGAGGTAGATCTGGCCGCCCGGGGGCGACTCGGTCTCCGCGGTGATGCCGGCGAGCTCGAAGGCGCGGCTGTTGTACCAGTAGAGGTGGCCGCCGCGGTGGGAGACCCGTACCGGGTGGTCGGGGACCCATTCGTCCAGGTCGCGGCGGGTGATGCGGCGGCCTTCGCGCACCTTGGTGTCGTCGTATTTGAAGGCCAGCACCCACTCGCCCGGCGGCTTTGCGGCGGCGCCGGCGCGCAGGCGCTCGCCGATCCCGGCCATCGAGCGCACGTCCAGGTTCACCTCCGTGAGCTCGCGCACGCCGCCCGAGGCGGGATGGAGGTGGGCGTCGATGAAGCCCGGGGTTACGGTCATGCCTTCGGCGTCGATGACCTCGGTGCCCGGGCCGGCGAGGTTGCGGATGTCGTCGCTTGACCCGACCGCGATGAAGCGCGAGTTCTTGACCGCGAAGGCCTCCGCCCGGGGAAGGTCGTCGTCCACCGTGTACACACGCCCCCCGACCAGAATCAGGTCCGGAGTGACGTCGCCCGCCTCCTGGAGACGGGCCTTGGCGCGGGCGCGCGCAAGATCCGCATCCGTCCCGCGCAGCTCGAAGTCGCCTACCCCGAAGCCGGTGGCGAGGGCTGCGCCGATGCCGAGAAACTCTCCGCGGGTATAACGGTTCATGGGCTCCTCCGGGCCAAGTCGTTGATAATCTGCTAATTTCAACCCGCGGCACGCCCGCACAAGTACGGGGGCACGCACCCGCTACGGATCGAAAGCAGCTACGGAGAACGCATGATCGGAGAACGCATGGTCTTCGAGTATCAAACCGGCGCCGGCAGGATCGGGGGGATTCCGGGATCTGCGCGCATGAGACGGCTCGGGCCGGGTTTGTTCGCATTGTGCGCGGCAGCCGCGTCTTCGCTGAGCGGCCAGTCCGCGCCTGCCTGTCCGGCTCCGGCGCCCCTCACCGAAGGGCTCGATCCCCCGTTCGCGCACGTTCGCTATCTGGCGGACGACGCCCTGGAAGGGAGGGCTTCGGGCAGCGCCGGCGAGCGGTGCGCCGCCGAGTACATCGCCTCGGTGTTCTCTGCGGCCGGGCTCGACGGGGCCGGCGACGGCGGCTCCTTCTTCCAGAGCTTCCCCATCCGCGGGGGCGCGGCGCTGGGCACCCACAACCTGCTGCGGGTGGTGGAAGGGAACGTGGCCGAGCTGGAGGCCGGGTGGCGACCGTACGGGTTCTCGGCGACCGGGCATGCCGCCGGCGCGTCCGTCTACGGAGGACACGGCATAGACCGGCCGGGCGACGCGGGCGAGGGCTTCGGGGAGCTGGAGCTGGACGGCCGCGTCGTGGTGGTGGAGGACGGCGACCCGCTCTCGCCCGAGGGCACGTCGCTCGAGAGCCAGGCACACTACAAGGCCTCCGAGGCCGCGAGGCGGGGAGCAGCCGGCCTGGTCGTGCTGATGGCCGACGGAAGCGACCTGCCGGAACTCGCCAACGAGACGCGTCCGCGCGCGGCCATTCCGGTCGCGGCGGTACGGGGGGCGGCCGCCGAGGCCCTGCGCGCCACCGCCCGGGCAGGCGGCGATATCGAGCTGATGGCCGAGCTCCAGCCCCTCACGCTGGAGGCGAGGAACGTGGTGGCCCGGCTGCCCGGGTCGGAGGACGGGGAGCGGGGGGAGGTGGTGGTGGTGGGCGCCCACTACGATCACCTGGGCCTCGGCGGGGAGGGGTCGCTCGCGCCGGGCAGCTCCGCGATCCACAACGGCGCGGACGACAACGCCAGCGGCACGGCCGCGCTCATGGAGGTGGCCGCCCGCCTGGCACGATCCCCCTCGCGCCCCGTGCGCAGCGTCGTCTTCGTGGCCTTCTCCGGGGAGGAGATGGGGCTGCTGGGCTCCCAGGCGTACGTCGAGAGCGACGCCTTCTCGGCTCCCTCGACGGTCGCCATGATCAACATGGACATGGTGGGGCGCCTTCAGAACAACCGCCTGGCCGTGTTCGGGGTGGGGACGGCGGAGGAATGGCCGGGGATGCTGGGCGGCGTAAATGCCTCCCTCGATCCGCCGTTCGACCTGGCGCTCAACCCGGACGGCTTCGGTCCATCCGACCACAGCTCCTTCTACGGCAAGGGCGTCCCCGTCCTGCATTTCTTCACCAACACCCACGTGGACTACCACCGCCCCTCCGACGACTGGGAGCAGGTGGAGGCCACGGGACTGGAACGGGTGACCGATCTCGTCACGCGGGTCACCCGCGCGCTCGCCGGCAACCCGATGCAGGTGGTGGCCCTGACCCCGATCGCCGACGTGGGCGCTCCGCCCACCCCGCCGCCGCCGGCACAGGACGCCCCGGCGGAAGCCGCAGCCTCGGGATACGGCCCCTACCTGGGTACCATCCCCGACATGAGCATGGCCGAGGGAGGGGTTCGACTGACCGGTGTGCGCGAGGCGAGCCCGGCCGCGGTGGCGGGGCTTCAGGCCGGCGACGTGATCGTCGGGTTCGCGGGGCGCGAGATCGCCGACCTGTACGAGTACACCTACGCGCTGCGCGCCCACGCCCCGGGCGACCGGGTCGAGATCGTGGTGCTGCGGGAGGGGGAGCGGGTAACGCTCTCGGCGGTGCTTGGCCGCCGCTGAGCCGGGCGCGGGGGGCGCGGCCACGACCCTGGCGCGCTCGCTGGCGGAGCACGAGGAGGGGCTGATGAGCTGCGTGCACTGCGGCTTCTGCCTCCCCGCCTGCCCCACCTACGTCCGCCTCGGTGACGAAGCCGACTCGCCGCGCGGCCGCCTCTACCTGATGCGCGCCGTGGTCGAGGGGCGGCTCGATCCCGCGTCGGACGCCTTCCAGACTCACATCGACCGCTGCCTGGGTTGCCGCGCCTGCGAACCGGTCTGCCCGGCGGGCGTGGAATACGGCTCGCTCCTCGAACACGCCCGCGAGGCGGCGGCGGAGGCCCGCCCCGCCGGTATCGGGGCGCGCGCCATCCTCTGGCTTTTCTCCCGCCGCAAGGCGCTGTTCACGATGATGGCGCTCGGACGCCTGGTGCGCGCCACCGGCATCCCCGCGCTGGGCGCCCGCTTCTTGCCCGCGAGCCTCGGCCGGGTGCGACTGGGGCTCGGGATGCTGGCCTCGACCCGCCGCGGGCGGGCGGCCCGCAAGGCCGCGTCGTCCGCTTCCGCCGGGGTGGCAAAGGGCCCGGATCCGGCACCGGTCTCCCTGCCGGTCCATCCGCTCGCCGGCAAGCGTGTCGCGATGCTGAACGGGTGTGTGCAGGCCGGCCTTCTTGGCCACGTCAACGACGCCACCCGCCGCGTTCTCCAGGCAAACGGCATGAACGTCGTCGACGCCTCCGGGCAACGGTGCTGCGGCGCGCTCCACGCCCACGATGGGGACCTCGAGGGCGCACGCCGCCTGGCGCGCATCAACATCGACGCCATGCTCGGGGCCGGAGCCGAGATCATCGCGGTCAACGCCGCCGGATGCGGCGCGCAACTCAAGGACTACGGAGAATTGCTCGCGGACGACGCCCGCTACGCGCGGCGGGCCGAACGGGTGGCGGAGAAGGCGCGCGATGTCTCCGAACTCCTGGCCGAGGCCGGCCCCCGGCAGGGCGCGCCGCTGCCGCTGTCGGTGACCTGGGACGCGCCCTGCCATCTCCTCCACGCCCAGCGCATCTCCGAGCCACCGCTCCAGGTCCTGCGCGCGATCCCCGAACTGGAACTCATCCCCCTGCCCCGGGCCGACGAATGCTGCGGCGGCGCGGGCATCTACGGCATCACCCATCCGCGTCTCGGAGCCGAGATCGGAGGCGACAAGGTCGATGCCGTCCTGGGCACCGGAGCGAGGGTGGTCGCGACCGCCAATCCCGGGTGCATGATGCAGATCGGCGCGGGGCTGCGCATGAAGGGGGCCCGGGTCGAGGCCTGCCACCCCGTCACGCTGCTCGACGAGAGCTACCGCGCGGGCGGGATCTATGACACGCCCGCGCGTGGTGCTGCTCACTTGCCGGACAGCGGTTGACCTCATGTCCCGGTGGTCGATCCGTCCCTTCCGGACCCATCAGGATTACCAGGCCTGCATCGCCCTCCAGGAAGCGACCTGGGGCAAGGGCTTTTCCGAGCTGGTTCCGGCGGCGCTCATGATCGTGATCCAGCGCCTGGGCGGCGTTGCCGCGGGGGCGTACGACGACGACGGAACCCTCGCAGGATTCGTCATCGGCCTTTCGGGACTCGAGAACGGAACCCCGGTTCACTGGTCGGACATGCTCGCGGTGCGGCCGGACTGTCAGGGGCAGGGACTCGGGATTCGCCTCAAGAGGCACCAGCGTGACGCGGTTCTGGAAACGGGGATCCGGCGCATGTACTGGACCTACGATCCACTGGAGTCGCAGAACGCCTACATCAACATGGCGAGGCTGGGCATCGTGGCGCGCGAGTACGTGGAGAACATGTACGGGCAGACCGCCTCCCCTCTGCACCGGGGGATCGACACCGACAGGCTCGTGGCCCTCTGGGAGCTCGACGCCTGCCGGGTGGACCGCCGGCTCGCGGGGAAGGAATCGCCCCCCGCCATGGCGCAGCTCGCAGGCGTCCCGCGCGTGCTTGGTTGCACCCTCGGACCCTCGTCGGCCTGGCCCGAACCGGAACACCGCAACA
Source organism: Longimicrobiales bacterium (assembly GCA_965232315.1). GTDB lineage: Bacteria > Gemmatimonadota > Gemmatimonadetes > Longimicrobiales > Gaopeijiaceae > BD2-11. The sequence continues at coordinate 161,068 of CBDDPN010000020.1, forward strand.
TGCCGCGAGCCTCCGAAGTGCTGGCGGCGATTCCTGCGAACATCCAGGCCCTCAAGTCGGCCTCCCCGAACCTCGCTGTACGCTGGCGACACGCGACGCGAACCGTGTTTCAGTATTATCTCTCGCGCGGGTACGAAGCTTGCGAGTTGATCCGGGGAGCGCGCGTTTCCCACTATCTCCTGAAGCGAATCGCGCAATAGAGAAATCCAGGCAGCAATAGAGAAATCCAGGTAGCAATAGAGAATATCGTCGATGACTGAGAGAAAGCGGGACTCCACACACGTCGCCATCGTCGGCGCCGGTCCGGTGGGGCTTGAGGCCGGGCTGGCCGCCGCAGAGGCCGGGCTGCCGTTCACCCTGTACGAAGCCGGCGCGCGCGTCGGACACAACGTGCTCTCCTGGGGACACGTCGGTCTGTTCACCGGCTGGGACCTGAACGTGTCGCCGCGCATGCAGCGGTGGCTGGAGAGCGGAGGTCACGAGATCCCCACCGGAAACGCGCTTCCGACCGGACAGGAACTCGTCAGCAGGGTGCTTCGGCCGATCGCGGCACTCCCCGCCATCGCCGATCGGCTGCGCCTGGGCACGCGGGTGCTGTCGGTGGCCCGCGAAGGACTCCTCAAGCACGAGGAGATCGCCAGCGCGGAGCGTGCCGGCCTGCCGTTCCGGCTGCTGGTGCGCACCTCCGACGGAAGAGAGCGGATCGACCGCGCCGACATGGTGGTCGACTGCACGGGAACCTGGGACGTCCCCAACGCGCTGGGTGAGGGGGGCATTCCGGCGCCCGGAGAGTCGGCCGCGGAGGACAGCATCGTGCGGCACATCCCGGACATCGACGGGAATCCACGGGAATGGGCGGGAAAACGCATCCTGCTCGTCGGGGGCGGGCATTCCGCGCAGACGGTCGCGCAGTCGCTGGCGGCCCTCGCCCGCGGGAACCCCTCCACCCGGGTGATCTGGGCGCTGCGGCAACCCGAGCTGCGCCTGCAACCGATCGCCGACGACCGCCTGCCCGCGCGCAGCCGTCTCACTCGGTCCGCCCGGGAACTGGCGACCCGCGACACACCCGGCCTCGAGACCCTCAAGGGCGCCTCCGTGAACGCGGTTGAGCCGAATGGCGAGAGCGTCAACGTCTTCCTCCGGCGGCGCGACGGCTCCACGGTCGTGCGCCGGGTGGACCGGATCGTCTCCATGTGCGGATACGTCGGCGACCACAACCTCTACCGGCAGCTTCAGGTGCACGAGTGCTACGCCACCGCGGCGCCGATGAAGCTGTCCGCCGCGCTGCTCGCCGGCTCCTCGAGCGACGACTGCATGGACCAGAAGGCCCTGGGCGCGAGCACGCTGAGGAATCCGGAGCCCGGCTTCCTGATTCTGGGCTCCAAGTCCTACGGCCGGAACAGCACCTTCCTCATGCGCGTCGGGTGGGAGCAGGTGGACGAGGTGTTCGGGCCGCTGGGGGCGCAGGTGACGCCGGCCTGCAACCCGTGAAGATCGACGCCATCGAGGTGCGCGAGATCCGGCTCCCGCTACGCGAGCGCTTCGAAATCTCCAGCGGATACTCGGAAGAACGACGGATCGTGCTGGTCAGGCTTCACGCCGGGGGGGAGATCGGGTGGGGCGAGTGCGTCGCGGGGGAGGACCCCGGGTATTCGTACGAGACCACGGAAACCGCGTGGCACATTCTCTCGGCCTTCCTTATTCCCGCGCTTCTGGGAAGCGAGGTCGAGGGTCCGGCGGATGTGGAACGAGCGCTCTCCCATGTGCGGGGGCATCCGATGGCCAAGGCCTGCCTGGAGATGGCGTCCTGGGACCTGGAGGCCAGGCGACGCGGGCTCTCCCTCACGGAGGCCCTGGGGGGCTCGGACCAGCCGGTGCCCGTGGGCGTCAGCATCGGACTGCAGAAGAGCGACGACCTGCTGGTCGAGAAGGTCGGCGGATTCCTCGCCGCCGGCTATCGCAAGATCAAGCTCAAGATCAAGCCCGGGAGAGATGTCGAGATGGTGCGCGCGGTGCGCGAGGCCTTTCCAGACGCTCCGCTCATGGTGGACGCCAACTCCGCGTACACGCTGGAGGACCAGGCTCGCCTGGCGGAACTGGACGACCTCGGCCTGCTGATGATCGAGCAGCCGCTCGCCTACGACGACCTGCACCGGCACGCGCGCCTTCAGGAGGTGCTCCGGACTCCGGTGTGCCTGGACGAATCCATCCACTCGGTGGACGACGCGGAGCTGGCGCTGGAACTGGGCAGCTGCCGCATCATCAACATCAAGCCCGGCCGCGTGGGCGGTTTCGGTTCGTCGCGCCGCATACACGACTTGTGCCGCGCGCGAGGCGTGCCGGTCTGGTGCGGAGGGATGCTCGAGTCGGGGGTGGGACGGGCGTTCAACATCGCGCTGGCGACACTCCCGGGCTTCACCATACCCGGCGACATATCGGCCAGCCGGCGCTACTGGGAGCGCGATATCGTGGATCCCGAATTCGAGGTCTTCAACGGGATGATGACGCCGCCTGCGGGCCCCGGGATCGGCGTGACGCCGGACGAGAGCCGCATCGAGCAGCTTACCGTGCGCGTGGAGCGCTGGAGCGGGGCGAAGGCGTAGCCGGCCGCAGACACTCCGGACAGAAGCGCCAGGCGCGCTTGAGTTCCAGGCCGCAGGCGCACGCCAGCACTCGCGGCGCGCCGCAATACGGACATCCCGCACAGTTCGGCGCAAGTTCCTCCCCGCACGCCGCGCAGGCCGGCCCGGTGGCGGCCCCACCGCCGATGACCCTCCCGACTTCGTGCGGAGTCGTGAGCCCCTCCGCCATCTTCCTGCGCGCATCGCCCGCCATCGATCCCATCCCCCCCGCGACCGCGAGTTCGCGCAGCGCCGACGTGGAGGCGCCGGCGTTCACCTCGTCGCGGAGGCGGTCGGTCATGACCAGCACCTGAAAGATGCCGATGCGCCCGCGGAAGCCCTCGTCGCACTGGTCGCAGGCACCGCCCGCCCCCCGGCAGGCCGGGCACGCGCGCCGCACCAGCCGCTGTGCAATCACGCCGCTCAGGCCTCCCGCCACCAAGTAGGCGGGCACCCCCATGTTGAGCAGGCGGGCGACGGCGCCGGCCGCGTCGATGGTGTGGATGCTCGACAGCACCAGGTGCCCGGTCACGGCGGCCGCCATGGCGATCTCGGCGGTTTCGCGGTCACGGATCTCGCCCACCATGACCACATCCGGATCCTGGCGCAGCACTGCCCGCAGCGCCACCGGAAAGGTGAGCCCCGCCTTCGGCCGCACCTGCACCTGGTTGACGCCGTCCACCCGATACTCGATCGGGTCCTCCAGCGTGACGATGTTCTGACGCCTGCGGTCCAGCTCGCCGAGCGCCCCGAAGAGGGTCGTGCTCTTGCCGCTGCCGGTGGGGCCCGCGGCCAGAATCACCCCCTGCCGCCGCGCGAGCATCTGCCGCACCATCGCGAGGTCCTCCTCGCCTAGCCCCACCTCCTCCAGGTTGGCGGGGGCCCGGCCCGGGTCGAGGATGCGCAACACCGCCTTTTCGCCCTGATCCACCGGAATCGTGGAGACGCGCACCCGGAAATGCCGGCCCTCGCGGTCGTAGGTGAAGCCTCCGTCCTGGGGACGCTGCTTGACCGCGATGTCCATCCCGCCGAGGATCTTCACCCGCGACAGCACCGCCCCCCGCGACCAGCCCGGCAGCTCCACCACATCCCGCAGGACGCCGTCCACCCGCAGGCGCACCCGCAGGTCGTCGCCGTGCCGCTCCAGGTGCACATCGCTCGCCCCCACCGCGACCGCTTCGTCCACGATGCGGTCGACCAGCTGCACGGCTGGCGCCGCTTCGGTGCGTCCGCGCCCGTAGCCGCGGCGACCCGCACGGAAGCCACCCTCTCCGGGCAGCGCCGCAACGAAGACCTGCAGGCCGTCGCCCAGCGTTCGGTCGAGCGCCTGCGCGATCGCCGAACGGGACGCCACAACGGGCTCCACCCGCAGCCCGGTACGGAACTGGACGTCGTCCGCGGTGGCCAGGTCCAGCGGATCTGCCATCGCCAGGCGCAGTGTACGGTCTCCGACCCGCAGCGGAAGCACGGTGTTCGAGCGCGCCAGGTTCTCCCCCACGCGCGGCAGCGCATCCCTGCCGGCCTCGAGCGGAGGCGGAGCGTACGGAAGACTGAGTTGCCGGGCCAGAGCCTGGGCCACGTCCTCCTCGCCGCACGCCTTCATGCGCACGAGCGTGGTTCCGAGGCGTTCCCCGGTCTGCTGTTGCGCCTCCAGCGCGCGGGCCAGCGCGCCCCGGGTAATCACGCCGCCGTCGAGCAGGAGCCGGCCCAGAAGCTTCGGAGTGCCTCGCGTATTCACTCGCGAAAGTTCGCGCCCGGGTCCGGGCGCCGGAATGGCGGAATGGGCCGTTGGGCTCCAGCTGGCAGCTGGCTCGCCCCGCCGGGCGGCGGGCCCCGCGAAGGTTACTCCGCCGGCCTCACATCGATGGTGACCTGCACAGCCAGGTGACCCAGGTCCGCGCGTGCCCGCACCGCTTCGCGGATGCGCGGCTCAAGCTTTCCGTAGGCAGCCATCACCCCGTCGCGCAAGTGGGTGCGCAGCAGCTTGAGCGCGTTCGCGTCGGGCCGCGTCGTCCGGGTCTGCTTGCGCGCCTCCACGAGATCGGCGGGCACGATCTCGAAGGGCACGATGCCGATGTCATCGTAGCGCTCCGAGTCCAGATACTGGATGGAAACCGAAACATCGCCCCGCGCGTGGCCGTGGCTGATGTCGCCGATTGCCCGGAAACGCGACGCCAGGCGCTTGATGTCCATGCTCTGCGCCGCGGCCATGTATCCCCGGTTGGTCAGACCGAAGATCCGCCGCAGCCGCTCGGTCGGGGTGGCACCCGCCTCCGGCGTTTCGCTGTCCAGTTCGCGTCCCGTAGCCGCGCGGGCGTAGTGTTCCAGATTCAGATCGCGGTTTCGCTGGCGATCGATGTTTTCCAGGATGCGGTCCGGATTGGTTCGGAAGCTCATCTTCTCCTCATGTACATATGCGTTCAGGCACCTGAGGATAACGGGCACCGCCGTGACAGGCTATGTTGGTTTCGGCTCGGAAACCGATCGCCCAACCAGCCACCGCATTTCCGGAGGACGCCATGTCTGACCCCTCGCCCCACCCGCTTCCCGGCCTGCCCCGAAGAGTCCTGGCCGTATTCTTCTCCCCGGGAGGACTGTTCGAACAGCTGCGCGACAAGCCCGCCTGGGGCGGCGCCATGCTTCTGGTGGTGGTCTTGAACCTAGTCACGGTATCCCTCATGCCGGCGGAGCTCTTCGAGGAACAGATCCGCACCGGCATCGAGCAATCGGGAGCCGACACGAGCGAGGTGCCCATCGATACGATGGTGACGATCGGTCGCTTCTCCGGCATCGCGGTCGCGGGTGTCATGGGCGCCGTCGCCGCCTTCGCCATCGCCGGGATCATGCTCTTCGTGTTCGCTACCCTTCTCGGCGACGGTGGCCGCTATCGCCAATACCTGTCGGTGGCCGCACACACGCTGATCGTCTCGTCCGTCGGCGGCCTGCTGGTCACGCCCCTGAGGATCTCCCAGGGCGACATGCAGCTCATGCTGAGCATCGGGACCTTCCTTCCATTCCTCGGGGATGGAACCCTGCGGACCTTCCTGAACATGCTGGATCTCTTTACGCTGTGGGCCGTGATGCTGGCGGCGCTGGGCGTGAGCAAGATACACCCGGGGAGAAGCTGGGGGGCCGCCTTCGGTATCCTGATGGTATTCTGGCTGGTCTTCAGCGCGGGGATGACGGCGCTCGCGTCGCTGGGGAGTTGAACACAGCGCTACTGGCGCGGCTGGCTTGAGAGCGCATTTTATATCGGCTTAACCGCGTTCACCCGGACACCCTTCGCGATGATCCGATCCATCGTTCTCGCCATCGCGGCCGCAGCCGCGCTCTACCACCTCTACGTGGCCGGGGTCGCGCCTTTTACGGCACTGATCCAGCGCCCCGTCCATCTGGCCCTGATGGCGTCGCTCGGCTTCCTGGGCCTCGGGGTGCGAGGTGCGCGCGGGATCTACAGGAAGCCCGGCGCAGTGGACGATCCCGAGGGCGGTTTCCCGGTGCGTCACGTGGTTTCCCTGCTGCTCCTGGTGGGAACGGTCCTGAGCTGCGCCTACCTGGTCTCGGAGAACGAGGCGCTGGTGAGCCGGTCGGCTTCGCCCACCACCCTCGACCTGATCGCGGCCGGGATCACGGTGGTGGCGGTGCTGGAGCTGGCGCGGCGGGCAACAGGGTGGGGCATCGTAGCGGTGGCGATCCTCTCGATCGGCTACGCGCTCGCGGGGCCTCATCTGCCTGGAATCCTGGCCCACCGCGGCTACGGCCCGCAGCGGCTGCTGGAGCAGCTCTACCTCTCCACCGAGGGCATCTGGGGGATTCCGCTGGGGGTGTCGGCCGACTTCGTCTACCTGTTCGTCCTGTTCGGGGCTGTACTGGACAGGGCGGGGGGCGGGGCGCTCCTCATCGCGCTCGCCGACAAGGTCGCGGGGCGGACGAAGGGGGGGGCCCGCGAAGACCGCCGCGGTTGCCAGCGCGTTCATGGGCTCTCTCTCCGGAAGCGCGGTGGCCAACGTGGTGACCACCGGCACCTTCACCATTCCGCTCATGCGCCGGGCGGGGTTCCGTCGCTACTTCGCGGGCGCCATCGAGGCGGCGGCGAGCACGGGCGGGCAGCTCATGCCCCCGGTGATGGGGGGCGGGCGCGTTCATCCTGGCGACCTGGACCAACATCCCCTACCAGACCGTCGCGCTGGCGGCGGCCATTCCGGCCGTTCTGTACTACCTGGCGCTCTTCGCCGCCATCCACTTCCAGGCCGAGCAGGCGGGGTTGGAGCCGGTGGTGGACAAGAACCGTCCGTCGGTCATGAGCAAGCTGCACCTCCTGATTCCCCTGCTGATCATCGTCATGCTGCTCGCCCAGGGCCGCTCGCCGATGCGCGCGGCTTTCTGGGGCGTGACCTCGGCCATCGCTCTGTCGCTACTCGTGCCGTCGACCCGGATGAAGCGCAGCGACTACCTGAAGGCCACGCTGGCGGGCGCTTCCGGAGCCGTGCAGGTGGCGGCCGCGTGCGCCGCTGCGGGAATCGTCGTCGGGGTAGCGTCGCTCACCGGCATCGGGCTGCGCATGTCGGAGTTCATCGTCGTCATCTCCCAGGGCCAGCTTTTCCCCGCTCTGCTGCTCACCGCCGCGGGTTCAATCATTCTCGGGATGGGGCTGCCGACGACGGCCGCGTACGTCGTTCTGGCCGCGCTCGGGGCTCCGGCGCTGGTAGAGGTGGGCGTGCCTCTGTTGGCCGCGCACCTGTTCATCTTCTACTTCGGCTGCATCTCCAACGTGACGCCACCGGTATCGCTGGCCGCGTACGCCGCGGCAGGCGTGGCGTCCTCTCCACCCATGAAGACGGCGCTCACGGCCATGCTTCTGGCCATGGCCGGCTTCTTGGTGCCCTTCCTCTTCGTCTACGCGCCGCCGCTGTTGCTGGTAGGATCTCTCACGGAGATCCTGCTGACCTCGGGAACCGGCGCCCTGGGCATCAGCGCCCTCGCGGGAGCCGCCATCGGGTACATTCGAAGGCCACTTGCGATCTGGGAGCGGGCTGCTGTGGTCATTGCGGGAGCGGCGCTCTTCGGGCCATCGCCGATGCTCGATGTGTTGGGTGCCGTGCTGGGAATCGGGCTCTGGCTCTGGCTGGGACGCACGCGCGAAGCCTCCGCTCCGCTCCCCACCAGCTGAGGTCGCCGCGAGTCGCGCCGTCGGGCGTCAGACCGTAACCTCACGGTCCGCGCCGCTGCCTGTGCCCGCTACGTCTTCGCGAGTCGCGCGGCAGGGTTATATTTTGTCGCCAGTTTGAGCTTTTTAGCGGTGGGCCCCAGTTTCGCAGGAGACCCAGTGACCAGAAGAACCCTCATCGTGTGCGCCTGGATCGCGGCTCTGGTTGCCGCTGGATGTGGAGACGGATCGGGGGGCAGCAGGCAGTTCAGGAGCATCGGGACCGCAGGCACCGGCGGCATCTACTATCCGCTGGGCGGCACCATCGCGAGCCGCCTTTCGGTGCTCGACAGCACCAGCCAGTACACGGCGGAAGTCACGGGCGGATCGGTCGAGAACATCGCCCGCCTGAACGCCCGGCAGATGGACCTCGGCATCGCCCTTTCCGTCACGATGTACGAAGCCTACCGCGGCATCGGCGACTACGACGAACCGATCCAGGGACTGCGCGTGGTCGCGCCCCTCTACCCCAACATCACGCATGTGATGGTTCCCCAGGGATCCACGGTCACGGACATCTCGCAGCTGCGCGGCGGCCGGGTGAGCGTGGGCTCGGCGGGAAGCGGCACGGAACAATCGTCGCGCCAGCTGCTGCTCGCCCACGGGATCAGCTACGACGACATCGACGTGCAGTACCTCACCTTCACCGAGTCGGCGAACGCACTGCGGGACGGCGCCATCGACGGGTCCATCATCTCGGTGGGATACCCGGCCGCCGCCGTGCTGGAGGCCACCACCACCGGCGGAGCGCGCCTGATCGCCCTCTCGGACGAAGCCATCGAGACGATGATCGCGACCTACCCCTACTACTCGCGCGGGGCGCTCCCCGGGGGCATCTATCCTGGCGCGGACGAACCGGTGCAGACCATCGCCATGATGAACTGGATCATCTCCATGGACCATCTGGAGGCGCCGGTGGTGAATCACGTGCTGGGCATTCTGCAGAACGAGAGAGAGATTCTGCTCCGCGTCAGCCGCATGGTCGAGCAGGTCGATTTCGCTTCGCTGGATGAAGCGCCTGTTCCGCTGCACTCGGCTACGGAGGAGTGGCTGGCTGACCGGGAGTAGGGGCGCCAGGCGGGGGATCTCGGTGTACGCACGGGCAGGGCGACGATTTGCTGCACCACGGGTGGTGACGCGGGCCATTGGCCTGCTGGCGGCTGTCGCCATGCGGTCACCTTCACCTGATCGCGGTCTCTCGGCCGCGGCGGCGGCGCGCGCGGTAACGTTGCTGGCGACTGTGATGGTTGCCGCGTGCGGGCGATCCGCCGAGATGTCAGCGGATCTGATCCTGGTGGACGGCGAGATCCTGACGATGGGATCCCCCCGGGTGGTCGAGGCTCTGGCGGTCGGAGCCGACCGCGTGATCGCGCTCGGGACGTCCGAGGAGGTGCGCCGGCTGGCCGGACCGGGGACGCGGGTCGTCGATCTGGCGGGCCGTACCGTGATTCCCGGACTGACCGACAACCACTTCCACGGCATCGGGGGCGGCCCCGGCGTCGACCTGTCCGGGGCACGGTCGCTGGCGGACGTCATCGACGCGGTCGCGGCCGCCGCGCGCGCGGTGCCCCCCGGGGAGCCGCTCGTCACCAACTCGGACTGGCACGAAGGCCAGCTCGCGGAGCAGCGGCTCCCCTACCGCGACGACCTCGACCTGGCCGCGCCGGAGCACCCGGTGGTGGTGGTGCGCGGCGGCCACCAGTACGTGCTGAACAGCGCCGCGCTGGCACACTGGCGGATCGACGAGTCGACGCCGGACGTCCCGGGCGGTCGCATCGGCCGCGACCCGGACGGCCGCCTGAACGGCGAACTGGTCGACCGCGCCAAGGAGCTGGTCACCCTGCCGCCCACCCCCAGCCCCGACCCGGCGACCGTGCTGGACGACCTGGCCGGCGAGCACGCCCGGCTGAACGCGCGCGGCCTGACCAGCATCCGCTACCCGGGCGGGTCGGTCGCCCGGTACCGCGCACTAGAGCGCCTGAAGGAGCAGGGCCGGCTGACGTTGCGCGTGAACTACCTGCTGAGGGGCCCGCGCGGCGGCGGCGTGGAGGCGCTCTCCGAAGCCCTCGCGACCTGGCCCGCAATGGACGAGGGCGACGGGTGGCTCCGCGTCGGCGGCGTCAAGCTGGGGGTGGACGGGGGCTTCGAAGGCGGCCTGATGCGCGATCCCTACGAGGAGCCCTGGGGAGAAGGAGGCACCTTCCACGGCCTCCAGACCATGCCCACCGATGCGTACATCGCCACCGTGCGCGAACTTCACCGCCTGGGTTGGCGGGTCGCGACCCACGCCGTGGGTGACGCCGCCATCGACCTGGTTCTCGACGGATACGAGGCGGCCAACACCGATGCGCCCATCGACGGCGAGCGCTGGGTGATCGAGCACGGCTTCATCCCGCGCGACGACCAGTTTCCGCGCATGCGCCACCTTGGCCTGGCCGTGTCCGCCCAGCACCACCTGTACGTTGCGGCCCCGAGCCTGGTGGAGTATTGGGGTGCGGACCGCGCCGCCTGGACCACCCCGGTGCGCGCCTACCTCGACGCCGGCATCCCGGTCTCCCTGGGCAGCGACTCACCTGTCGTCCCGTGGGATCCCTGGTCCGTCCTCCACCACTTCACCACGCGGGGGACCATCAGCGCCGGCGTCCACGGCGCCACCCAGCGCATCACCCGCGAAGAGGCCCTGCGCGCCATGACGCAGGGGTACGCCCACCTCACCCTCGAGGAAGCCGACAAGGGCACACTCGAGATCGGCAAGCTCGCCGACTTGATCGTGACGGCGGAGCACTTCCTCAACTGCGAAGACCCCTGCCTGGAGACCATGCAGGTCGACATGACGGTCGTGGGGGGAAGGGTGGTGTACGATCGGTAGGGGTGTCTGTGCTTCGCTGGACTTACAGACCCATGTACGCCTATCGTGTCCGACCAGAAACGTCGGCTCACGGCCGCTGACGATCTCGGATCACCCGCACTGCGCATCGGAGGGCGTCCACTGACAAAGCCAGCGTACAAGTTGCGGCTTGAAGGGCTGCGCGAAGCAGAGGGACACATCAAGGCGAACACCTTGGTGAGGGCCTTGGGTGCCCTGCTCGGAACAGCGGAACGAGCCACGCGGCTGGCAGCCACAGGCCGCAGTGTTGCCAAGGGTCGAAAGCCGGCTTGGCTAAAGGCGGCGATGGACTTCACGGTAACGGGACTTGGAACCGGATCCACCACCGTCGACATCCGAGCTCCAAGACTAGGCGACGTACTCCACGAAGACTTCGCTCAGCAGGACTTCTGGCTCCAGCAACCTAACCTGCAAGATACCGCACTCGACCTCGGGGCGCGGGCAATCGCGGAGGCGCAGAACTCCAGAGCGTCCGGAGACCACTACGACACCTCCGTGCTCAAAGAGATTCTCGGGCTTGGGAGAGCTGCGGAAACGTCCTCCGTCCGATACGAGCTGCGTCCAGCGAATCCGGCGCGAACAGGGTTCGTCTTCAAGGCAACGGCTTGCGCCCAGATCGAAGAGCGTCTCAATCTCATTCCCGTCCCGCGCGCTTTCGTGATCAGCGGGCGACTTGACGAGATCGGACACGGCATGGGTCGCTTCCGACTCTTGATGGCCAACCGTCGATCACTCCAAGGTCGATTGGACCGCACTCATCTCGATGTCGAGTTGCTTCGACCTCTCTGGGGTAAGCTAGCCACGGTGCAAGGCATGGTTTTCTTCAAACCCAACGGACAACCTCGCCTCCTGGAGGCTCGCCGAATTAGCCCTCGATCCGAAGGCGACGAGATCTTCGAGAGCCTGCCTCAGGCTGACGTGATTGGACAAGAGGCTTCCATTGAAGGGACTTACGTCAAGGCGATGCGTCATGTTGATCCCATGGTGATCTGGGGTACATGGCCTGGGGATGAGCCCATCGAAGAACTGCTTGCTCGCCCAGATTAACTATTTGGCTCGATGCGACGCTACTTACTGGATACGAACATATTACTGGGGTTCGCTCGCAAGGCACCTTGGGCCCGCCGAGCATACGAACAATTCAATCTCAGTGGCCCTGAAGTGATCTCTTTCACGTCCGTTGTCTGCATAGGCGAGATCCTCGCCATCGCGGAACGGAACGGCTGGGAAGCGAAGAAGAGAACGACCCTCGAACGAGCACTCGCGGAATTGGTCGATCTTCCGATCAAGGATCCCGACATTCTCAATGCCTACGCGCTGATAGACGCGTGGAGTCGCGGAAGCGCAGTGACCGCTCCCGGAGACGCGCCTCCTCCCAAGCCGGCGGTGCCAATGTCGAAAAACGACCTGTGGATCGCAGCCACAGCGCACGTGACTGGGGCAATCCTTTTGTCGACCGACAAAGACTTCGGGCACCTCGACGGCGTGTGGTTGAGGTACGAAATCGTGGACCAGAAGGCTGCGCCACGCTGACAAGCTGACTACCGTACCACCGCATCCTCGAGGCGTCTGCAATGTCTGCGAATCCCCAATGGCAACTGGCCTTCGTGCTACCCAACCTTCTACTTGGGGATAGGGACGACTCACGGTCTCAGTTGACCCTCGGACTCGAGGGAATCGCGATCGTACCCGCGTCAGACCCGCGGGTCATGGACATCACAAACTGGTCCGACGCGGCGCGCAGGTTCCTGAATTCCTTTCACGACGGAAACGAGAAGGCGATCATCCCTGCGGTCCTGATCATCCGAGACGATTGGCACAAGGACATGTCGAAGCGCGTCGAGCCGGTGATTTCCTTTCGGAATGCTGTGGCGGTCGCTTCGATCCTGCGTGTTCGAGCCTGTTGGCCAGAAGGCGACGGCAAGGAGATTACCCTTCGCGAGCACTAAGTCTTCTCGGCGCTTCCGGACCCGGGATGCACGACAGCGATCCACCAGCCTACGATGCAACTGGGTGAACCAGAGGGCCGAGGAGACACTCGATGACCCACACCGACACGGGAGAGACCGAGCGCCGAACGGTCGCCACACGCCCGGCGGAGGTCACTCAGTTGATGCCAGGGAACTCTTGGGGAGCGATCGTGCCCAAGCGCTCATTAAGCGGGTGGAAAAGGAGTTGAAAGTGGTTCGTCCTCAAGACTCGGATGCCCACACGGGCCGGCGATAGACCCGCAGCGACCGGAAGAATCAGGCCCGGCTAGCGGTCCTGATCTGCATCACGATTGGAGTTCTTCGCCGAGAGTCTCCCATCCTCTATCGGTCGTCGCGGATGGAAGCATCATTTACATCTGGTCAGACTAAATGACAACTACACTTCTCATCTGAGGGATGGCACGGCCGGAGATCGTCAACAGCCGCCAACAGCCCCTGCCGTACCGACCCCCCGCCCCGCCCTCATCACCCCCCCGCCCCGTCGCTCACAGGTCCTCCCGACCGGAGGCCCCTCCCGCGCAGAGCCCTTCCCGGCCGCGCTCCCGTATGCTCGCCCCCGTCGATCACCAGGGTCCCGTTGACGATCACGTAGGGAATCCCCACGGGGTAGGACTTGGGACTCTCGAACGAGTTGGTCTCGGCGATCCCGTCCGGGTCGAACAGGGCGACATCGGCGACGAAGCCCGCCCGCAGCTGGCCGCGGTCCGCGAGCCCCAGGATCTGCGCGGGAAGCGATGTCATTTTGCGCACGGCATCCTCGAGATCCAGCACGCCCTCGTCGCGAACGTAGTGGCCGAGCACCCGCGGGACCGTTCCGTAGTTGCGCGGATGGGGCACGCCGGGGGCATGGGTCTGGGCCGACACCCGCAATGGGCTGGTCATCAGGAGGAAGAGGGCGAGGACCAGGGGAGCGCGCGCGATGTCCATGAGCGGAGCCTCTGTCGATGGGCACGGTGTGAAGGCCGCCTGCCGCGTCCCGCGCAGCCGCCCCGGCGGGCGGCCGTGCGGGATCACCCGGTACAATACCGGTTGCCGCACGGGGTCGCGACCTACGTGCACGGGAATCCCGCGCCCCCAACCCGGCCCGGAACACCTCTTGCACCAGTGCAGGCAGGGAGTGAGTCGATCGAGGGTGCCCCCGGAAGTCCCCAGGGCTTCCTCGCTGCTCCACGCAGGACCCAGCCCGCCATGGAGGATCGGGCGCGCCGCACCTCACCTCCCTGGCCACATCAAGCGGTAAGCGATTGCACCGGGCGCAGTTGCGACCGAGGAGGCATAGATCATGAACATTCGCCAATATATCCTTAACACGTTCTTAATCATTACGGCACTCGCGACCGCGTCCTGCGACAGCGAACCCGTCATCCCCGAATTCGCCGACATCACGGAGGTCCCGGTGCCCACTGCCGGGGACGCTTCAGATCCACCGGTGGCGGGCGACGGCGAGACGCCACACAACTTTCAGTTCGATATCGCTCTGGTCAATAAAGGCGCGCGCGAACTCCGCTCCCAGGTCCTGGCGCAAGCGAACCGCTGGGCCAGGGTCGTACAGGGCAGCGATCTGGAGGATATCGAGTGGGAACCGGGCACGATCAGTTGCGGAGGCCTCGAGTACGACTTCCAGAAGGATGTACTGGACGACCTGCTCCTCATGGTCGCCGTAGTTGATCTGAACGACGGGCCCGGCGCAGGTGTCAGGATCACGAATTGCGGATACCGCGAGCCCTCGAAGTTGCCCGTGATCGGGGCCCTCAAACTTGACATTGACGGGTTGGAACGGGGAGATGTGAACGAATTGATCCTCCACGGGTTCGGACACCTGCTCGGGCTATCCGGCAGTTCCTGGACCAGGTTGGACCTGCTGCGAAACTCCTCGTACCAAACCCCGGGCGCCGACACGCACTTTGTGGGTCCCAGGGCGATTGCGGCCTTTGTTTCCGCCGGAGGCGCCAGCTACCATGGCGCCAAGGTCCCGGTCGAAAACGATCCAACCTATGGCACGGTGGACGGCCACTGGCGGGAATCGGTATTCGGGGACGAACTGATGACGACCATCCTGGCGGTCGGAACCGACTACCTGAGCGCGATCACGATTCAATCGCTGGCGGACATCGGCTATACGGTCAATCTGGAAGAGGCGGACAGGTTCATCCTGCCGGAGCGCTCCAGCGCGGCGGCGAGCGCGGCGGAAGGCCGGCATGCCATCGATCTTTCCGGCGACGTAGTGGCCGGCCCGGCCGTCTTCTACGACCGGCATGGGCGCGTGACGCGGGTGGTGCGGCCGAACTGAATGGAGGACCCGGGAGTTCGAGCGCAGGGCTCCCTCGCTGTTCCACGGGAAACCCAACCCGCCATGGAAGACCGGGGCCGTCCCACCTCACCTCCCCTACCACATCAAGCGGTACGCGATTGCGCCAGGCGCAGTTGCGACCGAGGAGGCATAGATCATGAATATCCGTCAATACATCCTCAACACCCTCTTGATCACTGCGGCGCTCGCGACAGCGTCCTGCGACAGCGTATTCGTCACCCCCGAACTCCCCGAGACCACGGAGGTCCCGGTGCTCACTTCCCGGGACGCTTCAGACCCGCCGATAGGAGTCGACGGCGAGACACCTCACCAATTCCAGTTCGACATCGCTCTGGTCAACGAAGGCGCGCAGGCACTCCGTTCCCAGGTCCAGGCGCAAGCGGACCGCTGGGCCAGAGTCGTACAGGGCAGCGACCTGGAGGATATCGAGTGGGAACCGGGCACAGTCAGGTGCGGAGGCCTCGAGCACGACTTCCAGAAGGATGTACTGGACGACCTGCTCCTCATGGTCGCCACAGTGGATCTGGACAACGGGCCCCGCGCAGGTTCGACACTCACCTTTTGCGGATACCGCGAGTCCTCGAAGCTGCCCATGATCGCGGCCCTCAAGCTTGACATTGACAGGGTGCCACAGGGCGATGTGAACGAAATGATCCTCCACGGGCTCGGACACCTGCTCGGGATCTCGACCTATTCCTGGGAGACGTTGGACCTGCTGCGGAACCCCGCGCACCACACCCCGGGCGCCGACGCGCACTTTGTGGGTCGCAGGGCGATTGCGGCCTTTGTTTCCGCCGGAGGCGCCAACTACCAGGGCGCCAGGGTCCCGGTCGAAAACGATCCGACCTATGGCACGGTGGACAGCCACTGGCGGGAATCGGTATTCGGCAACGAACTGATGACGACCCGTCTGGCGGCCGGGACCGACTACCTCAGCGCGGTCACGATTCAAGCGCTGGCGGACATGGGCTATACGGTCAACCTGGAGGAAGCGGACAGGTTCGTCGTGGGGGCGGCCCCCAACGCGTCGGCGAGCGCGGAGGAGGACCGGCATGCCATCGACCTTTCCGGCGACGTGGTGGCCAGCCCGGCCGTCTTCTACGACCGGCACGGGCGCGTGACGCGGGTGGTGCAGCCGAACTGAACGGAGGACCCGGGAGTTCGACCCGGGGCTCCTTCGGTGCTCCACCCGAAACCCGGCCCGCCATGGAGGACCGGGCCGCGCCGCACCCTACCTCCCCTACCACATCAAGCGGTACGCGATTGCGTCAGAAGCGGTTGCGACCGAGGAGGCATACATCATGAACATCCGTCCATATACCCTTAACACCTTCTTCACCATGATGGCGCTCGCGACAGCGTCCTGCGACAGCGCACCCGTCACCCCCGAACTCGCCGAGACCGCGGAAGTCCCGGTGCTCACTTCCCGGGACGCTTCAGACCCGCCGGTGGCGGGCGACGGCGATACGCCCCCACCGATTCCAGTTCGACGTCGCTCTGGTGGACCAGGGCGCACGCGAGCTGCGCTCCCGAATCCTCGCCCAGGCGGACCGCTGGGCCAGAATCGTGGATGGCAGCGACCTGGAGGACATCGAGTGGGGACCGGGCACAATCGGCTGCGGAGGCCTTCAGTACGATCATCAGTACGAGGTGCTGGACGACGTGTTCGTCATGGTCTCCGTACACGACTTCAACGAGGGACCCGGCACAGGTGTAAGGACCAGCGTCTGCGGATACCGCGAGTCCTCGAAGCTGCCTCTGGTCGGGGCCATCATTCTCGACGTGGAGGGAGTTCCCCAGGGGCAAGTGGACGATCTGATCCTCCACGCGTTCGGACACATGTTGGGATTCGGCCGCTCCTGGCGCAGGCTGGGTCTGCTGCACGACTCGTCAAGGGATACCCCGGGTGCCGACACGCACTTCGAGGGCGAAAGGGCGATCGCAGCCTTTGTTGCCGCGGGGGGCGCCAACTACCCGGGCGCCAGGGTCCCGGTCGAGAACGACCCAAACGGTGGCACGATGGACGACCACTGGCGGGAATCGGTGTTCGGCACGGAACTGATGTCTTCGGGGCTGCGACGGGGGGTCGCGGACCAGCTGAGCGCGATCACGATTCAGTCTCTGGCGGACACCGGCTACACGGTCGATGTGGAGGAGGCGGACGGGTTCGTCCTGCCAGCGGGCTACAACCAGTCGGCGAGCGCGTCGGAAGACGGGCATGTCATCGATCTTTCCGGCGACGTGGTGGCCGGCCCGGCCGTCTTCTACGACCGGGACGGGCGCGTGACGCGGGTGGTGCCGCCGAGCTGAAGGGGCGCAGCACCCGGGGCGCGTGGAGTGGGAGCTCTCGTCGAGGCTGAGTCGAGTGGCCGGAGGGTGTGTGGGTGGGGTCGGCGTATGCCGACTGGCGTGGGTGCCTTACAATTGGTGGCTCCGAACCATGACCAGCACGTCATCGGTTCCCCCAGTTGTCCGGGATGCCTCGCGCCACACCCACACACCCCATGACCGCACTCACCTGCCAGAAACCGGCCTTTTCCCTCGATCCGAACCACCACTACATCAACTGCGCATACCTGAGCCCGCTGGCACGGGTCGTCGAGGAGGCCGGCATCGAGGGCATTCGCGCCAAGTGCGCGCCCAGCGGGATCGGCCCCGCGGACTTCTTCGACCCCTGCGACGAGTTGCGCCGCCGCTTCGGCCGGCTCGTGAACGCCCCGGCCGAGAACATCGCCATCGTCCCCGCGGCTTCGTACGGGGTGGCGACCTGCGCCCGCAACATCGACCTGCGGCGCGGCGCCAACATCGTGCTCACCGCGCGGCAGTTCCCCGGCAATGTCCATTCCTGGCGGCGACTTGCCCGCGACCGGGGAGCGGAGATCCGGATGGTGGATGCGCGCCCCGGCCCCGGATGCGGCGAGCGATGGAGCACGCGGATCCTCGATGCCATCGACACCGACACCGCGGTCGTGACCATGGGGGCCGTCCACTGGACCGATGGCACCGTCTTCGACATCGACGCCATCGCCACGCGCGCACGCGAAGTCGGCGCGTACCTGATCGTCGACGGCACGCAGTCCGTGGGTGCGATGGACTTCGACGTGGCCCGCATCCGGCCCGACGCGCTGATCTGCTCCGGGTACAAGTGGCTGATGGGGCCCTATTCCATCGGCCTGGCCTACTTCGGGCCTCGCCTGCTGGACGGCATTCCGCTGGAAGAGACCTGGATCGGGCGCGAGGGCAGCCGCGACTTCGCCGGCCTTGCGGGAAACTACCCCGACAGCTACGAGCCCGGCGCGATCCGCTACGATGTCGGCGAGCGCAGCAACTTCATCCTGGTCCCCATGATGAACGCCGCGCTCGAGCTCGTGCTCGAGTGGACCCCGGCCCGCATCGCCGAATACTGCGGCACCCTCACCGCGGGTCTGATAGAGCGTGCGCGCGAGGCCGGATTCGGCGTCGAGGAGACGCCGTGGCGCGCCCCCCACCTCTTCGGGCTCCACACGCCTTCCGGCCTCGATCCGAGATCCGTGAGCGAGTCGCTGGCCGCCCGCAACGTGCACGTGTCGCTGCGCGGAAGCGCGCTACGCATCTCGCCCCACGTCTACAACGACGAGGCGGATCTGGCTGCGCTCTGGGATGCGCTCGAGTCGGTGATCACCATGTCGAGCCACGGCCATTAACTCTGCTCGACGCGCCGTGGAGCCGCTCCTGAGTGGCTCGGCAAGTTCGGGGCCTTCCACCGGCGTCCTAGTTGAACACGGTCCCCGCCGCCTCGGGTGGGGCCTGGAAGTGGAAGCGCGGGATCGGAGCGCGGAACACCGAGCCGTCCCGCCGCTGGAAATGGTAGTACCCCTCCATGTGGCCGTTCGGACTCCGGAGTACGCAGAAGCTCTGGTAGCGGTGCGAGTCGCCCGGCCGCAATACCGGGGACTCGCCCACGACGCCCTCGCCTTCGACTTCGTGATCGCCCGCCACGGGATCGTGGATCAACCAGTGGCGCCAGAGGAGCTGCGCCGCCTCGGTGCCCACGTTCTCGATCATGACGTCGTACATGAAGACGTACCGCCAGGCGCCGGGATCGGAATGTTCGGTCACGTACCTGGGGCGCACGGTGATCGCCATCGCGTTCGCTTCAACCGGCGGGCCGCCGGCCTCGGAGCTGGTGTGATTCGAGGACATGCCGTCTCTCTCGTGTGAAGTGAGGCGCCGCTGGCGCGGGACAGCTCGGAACATACAAGCCGAGGTTGGCTCGTGCCTCCCCGGACCCGCCCCGATTCCGAGGCGCGGGTCCCCAGCGTTCCACAGCCGCCTCCGGCCCGCTAGATTGGCTCCCGATCTCCGTACCCTTCCCTCGTCAACCCCTCAGCCAGGACACCCGCCACATGCACGGAGCCATGTTTCTTCCCGAATTCGATCACGAGAACCAGAACACGCGCAGGATGCTCGAACGCATTCCCGATGAGCACCTCGACTACCGCCCCCACGAAAAGTCGTGGACCCTGCGCGAACTCGCGACGCATGTCGCCACGATCGGGGGCTGGACCCGGCCGACCTTCGAGCAGGACGAGATCGACCTTTCCCAGCCCTGGGAGCCGCAGCAGTTCGCGAACTCCGCCGAGATCGTCGCCGCGTTCGACGCGACCGTCGCCGACGCGCGCAAGTCCCTGGAAGCCGCCTCGGCGGAGACGTTTCAGGAAATGTGGACCCTCCGCTCGGGCGATGCCGTCCACTTCACCATGCCCAAGGGCCTGGTCTTCCGCTTCTTCGTCATGAACCACATCGTGCACCACCGCGCCCAGATCGGCATCTATCTCCGCGAGTGCGACGTGGAAGTGCCTGGGATGTACGGGCCGTCGGCGGACGAGGGCTTCTAGAGGACGAGGGCTTCTAGAGGACGAGAGCTTCTGGCTGACGAGGGCTTCCAGCCACCGGCCACCTCACGCCGGAGCCGGTTTCAAGGGACCGGGCTCCAGTGCACCCGACTCCAGGCCGCGCGCCCTCCACAGGTAATAGACAACCGGGAAGACGATCAGGACGACAAGGCCGGAGGTCACCACGCCGCCCACGAGCGGGGTCGCGATCCGCTTCATCACGTCCGCACCGGCGCCCGTGCTCCACATGATCGGAAGCAGCCCGATCACATCGGTTGCGATCGTCATCAGAATCGGTCGCACCCGCTTGACGGTGCCGAGCTTGACCGCGCTGGCAAGGGCGCGGCGGCCGGTGAGCAGGCCGCGTTCCCGGTAGTCCCGGTACGAGATGTCCAGGTAGAGCAACAGCACGATCGCGGTTTCGGCGTAGAGCCCGGCAAGCGCGATGATGCCGACCCAGACGGCGATGCTCAGATTGTAGTCGAGCAGGAAGAGCAACCAGATGGCGCCGGTCAGGGCGAACGGAGCGCCCAGGATGACGAAGAGCGTCTCCGTGACGGACTTCGCGTTGAAGTAGATGATCGCGGCGATCAACAGCAGCGTCAGCGGGATGATGAAGGCCAGCCGCCGCTCGGCCCGCTGCATGTATTCGTATTGTCCGCTCCATGCAATGGTGTAGCCGGCGGGCAACACGACTCGCTCCGCCACGGCCCGCTGAGCGGCCTCCACGTAGCTGCCGATGTCGGTATCTCGCGTATCCACGTAGACCCAGGCGTTGGGTCTGGCCCCTTCGCTCTTGATGCTCGGCGCTCCGACCGAATAGCGGATGGTCGCCAGGCGCCCCAGGGGGATCTGCGGCCCGGAAGGGGTGGGAACCAGCACCGAACGCAGGGCGGGAAGGTCGTCGCGCAGCTCCCGGCTGTACCTGAGGTTCACGGGATAGCGTTCCAGGCCCTCGACCGTGGTCGTGACGTTCATGCCGCCGATGGCGGTCTGGATCACGTCCTGGACATCCCGAACCGTGAGCGCGTAGCGAGCGATGGCTTCGCGGTCGATCTCGAAGTCAAGGTAGTTGCCTCCCATTACCCGCTCCGCGTACGCGGCGGCGGTTCCGGGGATGTCGCGCACGACCGCCTCGATCTCCATGCCGAGCCGCTCCAGCACGGTCAGATCGGGGCCGGCGACCTTGATCCCGACGGGAGTCCTTATGCCGGTCGAGAGCATATCGATGCGGGTCTTGATGGGCATCGTCCAGGCGTTCGTCAGTCCGGGGACCTGGATCGCCGCATCCATCTCCTCGATGAGACTCTCCTGAGTCACACCGGGCCGCCACTCGTCGCGCGGCTTCAGCGCGATCGTGGTCTCGATCATCGAGAGGGGCGCCGGGTCCGTCGCGGAGTCGGCCCTGCCGATCTTGCCGAAGACATGCTCGACTTCGGGAAAGGTCCGGATGATGCGGTCGGTCTGCTGCAGGATCTCGCTCGCCTTGGTGATGGAGATGCCCGGCAGCGTAGTCGGCATGTAGAGCAGGTCGCCCTCCCAGAGAGGGGGCATGAACTCGGACCCGAGCCGGGAAAAAGGCACCGCCGTCAGCGCCAGCCCAAGCACCGCCACGGCCAGCACCCGGTACTTGAAGCGAAAGACGAAATCCAGGACCGGCTGGTAGAACCCGACGAGCCTCCTCCCGATCGGATGATCCGCTTCGCGCCGGATCGTCCCCCGCACCCAGTAGCCGACGAGCACCGGCACCAGCGTCACCGAGAGCAGGGCCGCCGCGGCCATCGCGTACGTCTTCGTGAAGGCGAGCGGCTTGAAGAGCCTGCCCTCCTGGGCCTCGAGGGCGAACACGGGCATGAACGAGACCGTAATCACCAGAAGCGCGAGAAAGAGGGAGGGTCCCACCTCCTTCGCGGACGCGGCGATGACATCCCAGTGAGCGCTGCGTCCCCGGTCCCGCGCAAGTCGCTTATGCGCGTTCTCCACCATGACGATGCTCGCGTCGACCATGGTGCCGATCGCGACCGCGATCCCGCCCAGAGACATGATGTTCACGCCCAGCCCCTGCCAGTGCATTGCGATGAATGCGATCAGGATGCCGACGGGCAGGGTGATGATGGCCACGAGCCCGCTGCGCAGGTGAAAGAGAAAGACCAGGCACACGAGGCCGACGATCAGGAACTGCTGGCCGAGGCTCTTCAGGAGGCTCGCAACCGACCTCTCGATCAGCGCACTGCGGTCGTAGGCCACCTCGATTTCGACTCCCTCGGGCAGGCCCGACCTGACCTGCTCCAGCCTGGCCTTGACGTCGCGCACGACCTGGAGGGTGCTCGCCCCGTGCCGCACCACCACGATGCCGCCGACCGTTTCGCCCTCTCCGTTCCATTCCGCCAGGCCCCGGCGCATCTCGGGCCCCACGCTCACGCGCGCAACGTCCTGCAGGAGGATGGGCGTGCCGTCGTCATCCACCCCGAGCGCGATCGCGCGAATGTCGTCGACGGACTTGATGTATCCGAGTCCGCGGATCATGAACTCCTTTTCCGCCACCTCCAGAAGGCGTCCTCCAACATCGCTGTTGCTGTTCTGAACCGCGGTGCGAATTCGTGAAATCGGGATGTCGTAGGCGCGCAGCCGGTTCGGGTCCACGGTGATCTGGTACTGGCGGACGAATCCTCCCACGCTGGCGACTTCCGATACCCCCGGTACGCTGGTCAGCTCGTACTTCAGGTACCAGTCCTGGATGGAACGCAGTTCGCCCAGATCGTGCCGGTCCGACTTGAGGGCATATATGAACGCCCAGCCGACGCCCGTGGCGTCCGGGCCGAGGGTGGGCGTCACGCCCGATGGCAACTGCCCGGAGACGAAATTCAGATACTCAAGCACCCGGCTCCTCGCCCAGTAGAGGTCGGTGCCGTCCTCGAAAATCACATATACAAAGGAAAAACCGAAGAACGAATATCCGCGCACGACCTTCGCGAAGGGTGCCGCGAGCATCTGCGTCGTCAACGGATAGGTCACCTGGTCCTCGACGATGCGAGGGCCCTGACCCGGATATTCCGTATAGATGATGACCTGTACATCGGACAGATCCGGGATCGCATCGAGCGGCACCTGGGTGAGTGAATATACTCCCGCACCCGCCGCCATGAGTGCCGCGAGTGCAACAATGAATCTGTGCTGGATGGACCAGTCTATTATGCGTTCAAACATTGCCGGCCTCGTCAGTTGTGATTCATTTGACGATTCATCGCCGGTGCCCCTGCCGACGCTTCCGCCTCGCTGCCTCGCAGGAGCTGGGAGATCGCGGCCTTCAGATTGCTCTCGGAGTCGATGAGAAACTGCGAGGAGATCACAACCTGCTCCCCGGGAGAGAGACCCGTGGTGACCTCCTGCATCCCCTCGGAGGCCATGCCCAGCGTCACCTCGCGGGGCTCGAACACCCCCTCGCCCAAGGCAACGATCACGATTGCGCGCTCACCGCTGTGCAGCACCGACTCCGCGGGCGTGATCACCGCGCCGGTCGGACCGTCCACCTCGATGGAGACGTTGACGTACATCATGGGCCGCAGCTCGAGATCCGGATTGGCGACTTCGGCGAAGGCGGTCAACGTCCGCGTGCGCTGATCCACGGCCGACCGGAAAAAGAGGATTCTGCCATTCCAGCGGCGACCCGGAAACGCGTCCACTTCGATGGAGACGGGCTGGCCCTCGCGGACGTGCCTCAGGTCTTCCTCATAGAACTCCGCCTGGGCCCAGAGCGTGGAGTGATCGGCGATCTTGAGGACCGTCATGCCGGGGTTCAGGCGCATGCCCTCCAGCGAGTCGCCCGTCTTTTCCACGATGAACCCTGAAGCCGGAGAGAAGAACTGTACCGTTCGGGCGACCTCCGTCGAACCCTCGAGCGCTTCGATCTGCGCCTCGGTCATGTCCCAGTAGCGCAGGCGTTCGCGCGCCGCGCCCAGTAGCGAACGAGCCCTTTCGATGGCCTCCGGATATGCCCGGTTGCGCTCCAGTTGGCCGATGTAGTCGATCGCCGCAAGATACTCGCGCTGCGTCGTCACGAGGCCGGGACTGTAGATCTCGAAGAGGACATCGCCTGCCTGGACCAGCTCCCCCACGTTGTTTACCCGAGCCTGCTCGATCCACCCGTCGAACTTGGTATTGACGGAAACGAGCCTCTCTTCATTGTGCGCCAGGACGCCCACCGTCCGGATCGACACGGGGATCGAGCCTCGCGTGACCTCGGCGGTCCGCACAGCGAAGTTCTGCAGAAAGGACTGGCTCACTCGAACCGCGCCATCCGCGGACGCTTCGTCTTCGTAGACGGGGACGAGGTCCATGCCCATGGGCGACTTACCGGGGCGGTCGGATGTGTAGTTGGGATCCATGGGCGCGCGCCAGTAGAGAATGCGACGATTGCCGGCGGCTTCCCCGGAGGCCGGATTGACCTCCCGTTCCCCCTGCGTCATGTCATCCATCGGGCGCTCGCTCCCACGGCCGCCGAGTAGCAGCGCGACCGCGCCACCCCCCAGAACGGCCCCGACGAGCAACCCCCGCAACGAATTCAACCTGCTCATGGTCTTTCCTCCGGAAGGCTTGACCCGATGGTACGCTCCATCTCGGCCAGAGCCTTCATGTAGTCGGTCTCCAGGCGTGCCAGCCCCAGCCGCACGCCCAGCAGAACGCTCTCGCTGTCCAGAAGGTCGAGGACGCCGGTGGTTCCGGTGGAATAGGCTTCCTCGGTGGAACGCAACGCCTGCGCGGCCTGCGGAAGCAGCGCGCTCTCGAAGAGCGAGATCTGGCGGTCGATGGTGGCGAGGCGAAACCCGATCGAGCGGATGGCGAGTTCCGTGTCATTCAGCAGATGCCGATGCACCTCTCTCGCCGCGGACAGCCGCTCCGATGCCTCCCGAACCCGGGCATCGTGCTTCGACCGGAAAACCGGAATGCTCGCGCCCACGGTGATGCCGAAGACGTTGGTTCCGTTGCCCAGCGGCGGGTTGGCCTGTCCCGGGTCGTCGCGCCGGGTGGTGACGTTCGTCCACGCCGCGCCGACCACGACATCGGGCCAGTAGCCCAGGCGAGCCAATCGAACGCTCTCTTCTTCACCTCGGATCCCGAACTCGGCAGCTCGAACTTCGGGCCTGTCGGTGCGGCCTGTCGCTCTCAGCGCGTCGCTGTCCAGACGCACGTCCGGCCGGTCCCCCAACTCAACGGTCGGAATCGGGACCTCGACGGGCCGCATGCGGAGAGCGTTGAGCGTGGCCTCGGCGTCGACCCTTTGCCGCAGCAACTCCTCGCGGCGATTCAGGGCCCGGGTGATTTCAGCCTGGAGGCGTACGGCCGCCTGCTGCAGCCCCACGCCCTGGGAGTACTGGGCCCTGGCCAGCGTCTCGTAGTGCCGGAGCAGCTGTTCCTCTTCCTCGGTGATCCGCAGGGCCTGGTCCACGTAGCCGAGTTCGTAGTAGGCCAGCTTGACCTGGAGAACCACTTCGACCCTGCGCATCTGCAGGGATTGACCCTCGGCCTCCGCCCTGGCTGCGGCGATCTCTCCCTGGCTCGACCGCGTGCCGAACCAGGGAAGCCGCTGGCTGATCGACACCATGGTGGTCTGCGGACCAACCCGTGTCTCGGGAGCGATGGCATACTGGGTGAGAGCGAAGGTCGGATCGGGCAGGGCCGTTGCCTGGGGCAATCGCGACCACGCCGCCTGGTGCCGGAACGAGGCGGCGCGAACCTGCGGATTCCTCGCGAGCGCTTCTTCGATCAACGCGGCAAGCACGGGATCGTTGTGGTCGGAATAGTAACGCCGGGCATCGGCGGACTCAGGGCGATGCGGGTCTATGCGGCCGGGCTCATGACGATGCGGGTCTGTCCGCCGGGACCCGTGGTGATCCGGGTCTGCCCGCCCGGAACCGTCGGGAGCGCCGGCGACTGGGGGGTGGGGTGCACGAAGCGGCCGGGAAGTGCCCATAGTGCACTGCGGACAGACGAGCGGCTGTTGCTCCCTCGAAGGCGTGGCGGCCACCGCCTCGCCTGCACGGATGCCCGAGCAAACGATGGCGGCACCCGTTGACGCGACGATCAGCGCCGCAGCCGCACGGGCGTGCAGGGTTGGCATGAGTACCTCGCCGTTGTGGTGACGTGTTTGGGAGGACGCGTCCGGAGCGGACGCGCGGAGTGACTACACGTCGTGGCGAGGCGGTGGGGGATCGATGCCCTTCATGGCGCCGGTGAGGAACGCATCGGCAAGGGGTGCCCGTTCGACCGAGATGGTCGACGATGTCCGGTTGGACGCAAACTGAGAGGCTTTCTCCGCGGTTACCCCGCAGGCCAGCATCAACAGACACTCGGCGTCCCCGGACTCGCTGTGGCTCCGGGGTGCGGAGGGATGCTCCGCCATGGGATCCGAAGCCGCGTGGTGGGCCGGCATCTGCATCTCGTGGTGTTTCGGCATCATCATCGAGCCCATGTCACACCCGAGGGCGGCGGCATGGGACCACGAGAGAACCAGCAGCGAGAGAAGAGATACGAATCGGCGCATGACTCATGATGTGCCGCGGTTCAGAGACAAGTCAAGCGTGGAGTTGCTTGACGTAGGGGGTGTCGTCAACGAACAATCCGACCTTGCCGGCGTTGCCGGCCGCGAATATACGACGGGAGGCAAGCATGAAGCGCTGGGGACTGTTCGTACTGAGAGTAAGCACGGGATGGCTGCTCGTGCTCTGGGGTCTGGACAAGATCGTGAACGTCGACCACGGGCTGGCGGTCGCGGACTCCTTCTACTTCGGGATCGGCAACAGCACCCTCTTTCTCAATGTGTTCGGCGGGTTGGAGGCGCTGCTCGGAGTGCTGGTGGTGCTCGGGCTTTGGCGCAGGCGCGCGTATCCGGTGATGTTTCTCATCCTGGGTGTCACCGCAGTGGCCGTGTGGCGCTCGCTGGTTGACCCATGGGGCTGGTTCATCGAGGGCGCGAACGTGCTCTTCTACCCGTCGATCATCATCGCCGCCGGCGCCGCGGTGCTGTGGGGCACGATGGATGAGGACCGGTTGACCCTGGACCACCGCATGGGCGGGGCCGGCAGCTGAGCGTCAGTCGATCGCCGGCAACCGGGGAACGGCGCTCCGCCCGACAGCCGTACGACGGGGCCGGCAGCTGAGCCCGGACGCGCACCCGGTCGGACTCGGCGACCGCATCACCAGCCTGGATGTTCTGCGCGGCTTCGCCGTGCTCGGCATCCTGGTCATGAACATCCAGTCGTTCGCTATGCCGTCGGCGGCCTACACCAACCCGACCGCCTACGGCGACCTCGCGGGCCTGAACCTCTTCACCTGGGTGGCGAGCCACCTGCTCGTCGACCAGAAGTTCATGACGCTCTTCTCGCTCCTGTTCGGGGCGGGCGTCTGTCTGTTCGCTGATCGAGCCGAGGCCCGCGGCGGCCGCTCCGCCGGGCTCCACTACCGGCGCATGTTCTGGCTGCTGCTGGTCGGCCTCGCGCACGCCTACCTGCTCTGGTCGGGCGACGTGCTGGTGACCTATGCGGTGTGCGGCTGCCTGGTGTTCCTGGTGCGCAGTCGCCCCCCGAAGACCCTTCTGCTCGCGGGGCTGGCGACCTTCGCCGTGGCTAGCCTCCTCTCCATCGCCTTCGGCGTGATGGCGCTCGGCCTCCCCGAAGAAGCCGCTCTGGAAATCGCAGCGGCCTGGGCCCCGAGCATCGCTGAAATCGAGTCGCAGCTGCTCGCCTACCGCGGGGCCTGGCTGGCTCAACAGAGTCAGCGGCTCAACGACACCGTCATGATGCACACCACGGTCATCCCCGCCCTGCTGTTCTGGCGAGTCGCGGGGATCATGCTCATCGGCATGGCGCTCTACCGCTGGAGGGTTCTCGACGCCAGCCGCAGCGACGCCTTCTACCGCCGCCTGACCCTCATCGGATTCGGCGCCGGCGTCCCGGTGGTGGCAGCGGGGATCTGGCATGACTTCGCGGGGGGCTGGAGCTGGGATCGTTCGTTCTTCCTCGGATCGCAGTTCAACTACTGGGGAAGCCTGGCGATGGCCCTGGGCTACGTCGGCCTCGTCATGCTCGCGATCCGCCGCGGGTGGTTCACTTCGCTGCAGTCGCGCCTCGTCAACGCCGGCCGCATGGCGTTCTCCAACTACATCGCCCACACCGTCATCTGCACGACGCTCTTCTACGGACACGGGTTCGGACTGTTCGGGCACGTCGAGCGCTGGCAGATGTTGCTGATCGTGATCGGCGTCTGGGCTCTCCAGCTCTGGTGGTCGCCGCTCGTCCTCAGGCGGTTTCGCTACGGTCCGCTGGAATGGGCTTGGAGAACGCTGACCTACGGAAGGATTCCGGGACGGTAGACGGGGTCCTCGAGAGGTCTTCCGGAGATAGCCGCACACGCGGGGCCATGCTCCTCGGAGCGCTTTCGCCGCGTGCGATCGTCGCCTCGCTCGAGGACGGCGTCATGCGGGCGGAGGGCGCCGAACTGACACGGAAGCCACGCATCGGGCTGACCGAGTACCTGACCGGACGCGTCCATGCGCGCGAGATATGATTCCCATCCTGCCGGGACTGGACGACCAGGGATTCGGCCCGAGCTTCGCCGTCTCCGTCGGAGCAAACGCGGGAAGCTACTGGTGGTCGGGCATTGATTCCGAGTCTGGTATCTGACGGGATCACTTGAGCTTACGGGATTCCGCAGTCGAGTTCCCGCTGTTTGATTCCCGCCAAATCGGATTCTAGTCGCTCGCCCCGCGGCGGGCTTCCAGAGCCTTCCGAAGCTGTCCTTCGTCCGGCCTCTGGTAGCATTGCAGCACCGTCTTGGCGTTCTTCCAACCGCCAAGCTCGCACAGCACCTTGAGCGGCTGATCCATCAGGTCGCTGGCGAACTTGCGCCTCAGCGAGTGCCAACCCCTGCGGTGCTTGCGCTCCAACCCCGCGAGTTGCTCGGCTCTGCACCACCAGACGCGCGGCTGCGACGTGCTCACGCATTTCAATGGATGCTTCGCCGCAGGCAGCACGGGCGCGTCCGGGGTCCCGGGGCTCCTCCTCCACGCCTGCTTGAGCACGGCGAGCGCTCTGGCGGACAACGGGGTCCGGTGCTCGTATCCGGTCTTCTCGTGCTCGCTGCGCCACCGGATGGTTTCGCGATCGAGGTCGATATCGGCCCACTTGAGGTGCCGGATAGCCCCGATTCGGTGCCCGGTCTCGTGCGCCAGCACGAGGGCGACGTGAAATCGCCAGCCGACCTGCCGCGACACCTTCAGAAGCGCTTGGTATTCCTTGTCCGTGACGACGACGCGAACCGGGTTCTTCTCGACGGGCTTCCGGAAACCCCTGAGCGGGTTCCTGTCGAGGAGCAGGCGGCCGTGCTCGTCTCTCGATCTCGCGGCCCAGTTGAGCACCGCCATCAGGAACGTGAGGTCCCCTCCGATGGTCTGGTCGGACACGGGCTGGCCGCTCGCTCCGATCCTGCCCGCACGCCGCGCCCGGATGAACCGGTCCCAGTCCCTGCGCGACAGGGTCTCGGGTCTTCGGTCCCGTCCGAGGAAGTCGAGGAACATCGCCGTCGCCGCCCGGTCGTGCATGCGGGACGTATACGCCTTGTTGGGCGTCACCTCTTCACCGTAAATGTCAAACAGCGTTCCCAAGGTGAGCGGCTCGGGCTCGGCTTTGCCGTTGGGCTCGTACGTCGCGAGGCCCGCGGCGGCTTCGTCCGCCTGCCGCTTCGCCCGCGTCCAGTCCCGGTGCTTCAGGGACCGGGTGAGCCTGCGCCCGTTCTCTCACCACTCGATCTGGTAGAGACCGGTCTTGGGATCTGCGAACACTCTCACCCGGTTCCGGCCCCACTCGCCGGCGCTGTAGCTGCGCCGGTCCCGCTTCGTGCGTGCCATCATTCGATTCCTCCGATGATGGACCGCACGATCTGCGCGTCCGAAACTTCGCGGAGCGGCGTTGCCCGCGCCAGATCCAGCCCTGCCCGTAGCCATCAGCGGCTCGGACCGTGATCGCGGTCCGGTCCCGGGCGGCGCATCAGATACGGAGGGTGCGCGGTCTCGCGACGGTGGATGTCCCGGAATACTCGGCCAAGCGTGTCGCCAGCGCGTCGAGCCGCTCGATTCGCATCTGCAAGGCTTCGTTCTCCTCGCTCTGCCGCTCGACGTGCTGCCGCAAGGCCTCGACCTGCCGCTGCAAGGCTTCGACCTGCCCGGAGTGCCGCCGCTGTTCCGTCATGTGCCATCCCGTGCGGATCTGTTGTAACCATTGAACTTACGGAATTCTGCGGGCGAGTTCCCGCTGTTCGGTTCCCGCCGATTGGGTTTCAGCCCCGCGGCCTGCGGCGGCTGCGGATCGCCTGCCTGAGTTGGGCCTCGTCCGGCTGCTGGTAGCAGCGGAGGACGGTCTGCGCGTTCTTCCAGCCGCCCAGCTGGCACAAGACCTTGAGGGGCAGGTCCATGAGATCGGACGCGAACTTCCGCCTCAGCGAGTGCCAGCCCCTGCCGCGCCTGGGTTCAAGCCCGGCGAGCCTCTCGGCCCGCTTCCACCAGAAACGGGTCGCCGTGAAGCCCACGCACTGCGAGGGATTCCTGGTCGCGGGCAGGACCGGCGCATCCGCGCCCTCAGAGCTGTGCCTTCGCCCCTCCGCAAGGGTTGCCATGGCTTCGGGCGTCACGGGCGTCGTGTGCCCGTAGCCCGATGGGGTGGACGCCCCTCCCGACGGCATCGCGATGTGCCAAGATGGTACTGAGCGTATTCGACCATCCTGAGGGAGGAGGCATCCATGGAAGAGGTTGGCATCATCGGGATCGATCTGGCAAAGCGCAGCTTTCAGGTGCACGGGGCAAAGGCCGACGGGTCTGTGGCGTATCGCGGGAAGCTGAGCCGCGGGAGGCTGCTGGGCTTTCTCGCCTCGCAACCGGGGTGTACGGTGGCGATGGAGGCGTGCGGCAGCGCCCACTACTGGGGCCGGGAGATCACATCGCTCGGCCACGAGGTGAAGCTGATTCCCCCGATCTACGTGAAGCCCTTCGTCAAGCGCCAAAAGAACGACGCGGCGGACGCGGAGGCGATCACGGAAGCCGCGCAGCGTCCGACCATGCACTTCGTGGCGGTCAAGACGGAGGCGCAGCAGGCGCTGGGGATGCTCTTTCGCACCCGTGACCTGCTGGTGCGCCAGCGCACGCAGACGATCAACGCGCTTCGGGGTCACCTGGCCGAGTACGGGGTCGTCGCTCCGCAAGGCAGGACCCGGATCGGGGAGCTGGCGGGGGTTCTCGAAGACGGCGACTCGGGCTTGCCGGAGACGGTCGTCGAGTTGGGCTGGCTGCTGCTCGGGCGGATCGACGAGCTTGATGCGAAGATCGATGGACTCGCAGGGAAGATCCGGGCGAGTGCGCGGGAGGACAAAGAGACGGCGCGGCTGATGACCATCCCGGGGATCGGGCCGATCACCGCGCTGGCACTGCAGGCGTTCGCGCCGCCGATGGAGAGCTTCCGGTGCGGGCGCGACTTCTCGGCCTGGCTTGGCCTCGTGCCGCGGCAGCACACCACGGGCGGCAAGCCGAGGCTGGGCAGGATATCGAAGATGGGCCAGCGCGATCTCAGGCGGCTCCTGATCACCGGAGCCATGGCGGTCATTCGGCACGCGATCCGGCGCGGCGCGAACACGGATCCCTGGCTGGCCGCGATGTTGTCACGCAAGCCGAACAAGGTGGTCGCGGTGGCGCTCGCAAACCGGACGGCGCGGAAGGTCTGGGCATTGGCAACGAAAAAGGAAACCTACCGGGTTCGCGCTGCCGCCTGAGCGGGCGGCGCAAGGAGAGAAGCGAAACGCAAGGAAGTTGTCGGGGAGATGTGGGCAGTAGGACGCAAGAAACGGGGTAAGGGCAAACAGTCAGCAAGACGGGATCGGAAAAAACCAGTAAGAAGACGAAGGGCCCGCGAGCCCGTTAGCCCGATTTGGATCCGATCTCACGAACACCATACGGGCCCGCGGCCAACAAAGCCGCATCAAGAGGCCGGACATACGACAGTACCTGACCAAGCTGCCACCGACCCAGTTCTGAATCCGGGCTTGCCCACCTCGGGGCGTCCACATACGTCTTCTCGTGATCGGCCCTCCACCGGATGGTCTCGTCCTCGAAGTTGATGTCGCCCCACCGAAGGTTGCGGATGGCCCCGATTCGGTGCCCGGTCTCGTGCGCGAGCACGAGCGCTATGTGGAATCGCCAGTCCAACTGCCGCGAGACCCGCAGCAGCGCCTGGTACTCCTCCTCGGTGAGAACAACCCGGTTGGGGTTCTTCTCGATGGGCTTGCGGAGACCCTTCAGCGGGTTCCTGTCGAGCAGTAGGCGTCCCTGCTCGTCCCTCGACCTCGCCGCCCAGTTGAGCACCGCCATCAGGAACGTCAGGTCCCATTCGATCATCCGGTTGCCCACGGGCTTGCCGCTGGGGCCGATCCTCCCGGCGCGGCGCTCCCGGATGAAGCGGTCCCAGTCCCGCTGGGAAAGGGTTTCGGGCCCTCGGTCCCTGCCGAAGAAGTCGAGGAACATCACCATCGCGGACCTGTCCCGCTGCCAAGACTTCACCCCCTTCGTGGGCGTCACCTCCTCACCGTAGATTTCAAAAAGCGTACCCAGCGTGAGCGGTTCGGGCTCGGGTTCGGCATTGCCGTTGGGCTCATGAACCGCGAGGCCGGCGGCGGCCTCGTCGGCCTGCCGCTTCGCCCGCATCCAGTCCCGGTGCTTCAGGGACCGGGTGAGCCTTCGCCCGTTCTCGCGCCACTCGATCTGGTAGAGGCCGGTCTTGGGATCGGAAAACACCCGGACCCGGTTCCGGCCCCATTCTCCGGCGCCGTAGGAGCGCCGACTTCGTTTCGTGCGTGCCATCATTCGATTCCTCTCGTGATGGACCGCACGATCTGCGCGCCTGAAACGTCGCTGCGGGCGGCCGTCCGCGCCAGATTCAGTCTTCCCGTTCATCATCGGCTCGGGCCATGGTCGCGATCCGGCCCGCGCCCGCGCATCAGGGTCACCATCATCACAAGGTCGCGGCGAGCGTGCCGTACGACTCGGCCAAGCGTTTCACTTGCCCGTCCAGCCATTCGATTCGCGTCCGCAAGGCTTTGTTCTCCGCGCCTTGCCGCTCGACGCGCCGCCGCAAGGCTTCGACGTGCTGCCGCAAGGCTTCGACCTGCCCGGAGTGCCGCCGCTGCTCCGTCTCGTACTGCGCGGACAACCTCTTCAAGGCCTCCGTCAACTGCCGTTCCAACTCGCTCATACAGTTCCCTCACTCTCTCGACAGCTTCAACGCCGGACGGTCGTCCACCCACCAGGGCGGACGGGCCAGCACCCCGTCCGGCACCACCACGAACCTCTCGCCCTCGATCTCGTGGAACACGAGCCCCCAAGTGTCCTCCTCCAGCTGGGCCAGCGTCCGCCGGGCGTCCTCGATGTCCCGGCCCAGTCCGGCGACCGTCTCGATCCGGGTTTGGATGCTCCTCGACAGCCACCGCATCGTCGCCCAGCTTCCGCCGAAGAAACCCAGCCAAAGGCTCAGGCCGACGATCAGGGGCCGTTGCCAAGCCTTTGCCAGCAGTTGGCGCATCCTCCCGGTTGCCTCCTCCGTATCGCGCTCGATGGAACGCAGCGCGTTCCTCGCGACGCGCCGCGAGTTCGCGCCGAGCCGCTCCAGCTCGCTCGTGGTCAACTCCTCGATCTCCGCTCTCTCGTCCTCCAGCCGCTTGCGCAGCCGGTCGGTCAAATCGTTCGCGGTCGAAGTTCTCTCCATACAGTTCTCCTTTCAGCCGCCACCGGTCCCCGGTCTCGGGATCCAGCGCCGTCAGGTAGTCCTTGCCCTGGCGCGGCACCTCCAGCCCCGCCTCCCGAAGCGCGGCGACGACATCGGCCCGGTCCTGCACCGTGCCGTGCTCGACGCGCTGGAGCAGGTAGTCCCGGATCAGGTCTCGGGGGGAGGATTCGAGCCGTAGTCCGGCCCGTAGCCGCGCCGCATCGACGTAGGCGCGGTGACCGGGTTGCTGCACCCTGGCTCGCGTGGGGTCGTCCGGCCGAGCCCAGCCGTGTTCATGGTTGAAGGCGTCCCGGAGCGGACCGAAGGTCTTCTCCCAGCCCGGCGGGGCGATGTTGAGACTCCGGCCGGTCTCCAGGTCGCACCGCGCGGCGAGGACGTGGACGTGAGCGCCTCCGCCGCGCTCGCGGTGCAGCACGGCGCTCCACGCGTATCGGTCGAGCTCCAGTCCCGCCCAAGCCGTCTTCTCGAACTCGTCGAGCACGGCTTCGATCTGCTCGTCGGTGGGTCGGTCCTCCGGCGCCCACGCGATCACGCCGGAGGTGTACCTGTGCTCGAACGCCAGCGTGTCGGCCACGCCGGCCACTTGGTTCGGATCGCCCCGCAGCACCTCGACGCCCTCGCGCGGCTTCCCGGCCGCGTCCCGCTCCCCGAGGAGGTAGCCGGCCGCCGCCCCGGCCGAGCCGGTCCCGCGCGCGAGGAACTTAACCAGCATCGGCGTCCTGGCCTTCAGCAGGGGACAGCGCCGCAAGCGCCCGCCTGATGGCGATGAGATGGCCGATCACCTCGACCGCCTCGATGGCCCCCCGGTGGGTATTTGCCCACCGAGCGATCTGGTTCAGGTTGTTGCCGATCCGCGCCACCTGGCGGCTGCGCTCGCGCTCGACCTCGGCGTGCGCCACGGTCCAAGTGCGCGTCCGGCCCACCGACCGGCGCACCAGATCCGACAGCGTGAGGCCCGCGGAGCGCGCCTTGGCGTGCCACTCGGCACGCTCCGCCTCGCTGGCGCGGACCTTCACCCAAACGGCGCGTCCGGCGCTCATGGCGCGCCGTTTCCGCTTCGGGGGTCAGAGGGGGCACGGCCCCCCGCCAGCCTCTCCTGGGGACACGCGAAGTGTGGCCACGGAGAGTATGCTGGCTTGACCGCCTTAGCGGCATCCGACAGGCGCGTCCAGAGCGGCCACAGACGCTCCAGCTCGACGGGTCGCATCGGCCTCTTCGACGCGCTCACGCGGCCCGGGGATCCCGACTTGGCCTTCCCTCGCGCACGCCGTCGCCTAAGCGCCGCCCACTCTCTACTCTTCTCGATCCGGTGGCGGATGTCCTCGGCGCCGAGTGCTCGCACACGCCCCCGTAGGTGGACTACGGCTTCGTTCGCGAGCGAGTGAAACTGCTGCTTCAGCGTCTCCATAACCGGAACGCTGCAGAGCCGTTCGCAAGGAAGTCAACCCGTAGGAAAAACCCTGTTGTCCGCCGTTGTCCGATGTTGTCCGAGAAGGCACGCGGGCGGCTGGACACCGCCGCCAGCGGCCCGCCAAGACGCCCCCATCCCGCTCCCTGGAGGCTCGCCAAGGGGATGGAACGCGATCGGGTGACCGGTCGGCCGTCCTTGTCGGCTGTGCTACGGCCACGGTAAGCTCATGCATATGAGCCGATTGCTCGCGTAGTGATCGCATGAGTCATTGTCGCATGACACATCCGGCGCGCATCCGGTGCGAAAGGAAGCCCGAACGCCGAAGCGGGCAGGGCGAGGAGAGGCGGACATGCAATCGAGAGGACTCCCGGAAGATGGCCGGGCCAGAATGCACCGTTGGCACATTCGCCGGAGGTCCGGTGGGGAAGGACCGGGAGGGCTGAGCGCGAGCTTTGCGATCTCGGCCATCGCCGGGATCGCCACGCTGGTCCCGTCCTGCGGCGACGGCGCCGTCGAGCCGACACCCGCCGATCCGCCGCGCGCGACGACGGTGACGGTGGAGCCGGCATCGGCGGAGCTGACATCGCTCGGCGAGACTGTCGTGTTCCGGGCCACGATCACGGATCAGTACGGTGCGGCGTTCCCAGGGACGGTTGCGTGGTCGAGCAGCGACGAGAGCGTGTTCACGGTCGACGCGGGCGGTACGGTCACGGCGGTCACGAACGGCGGGGGCACGCTGACGGCGGCGTTCCAGAGCCTCAGCGGAGCGGCGGCCGTGGAGGTGGCCCAGGCGCCAGCGTCCCTGGAGACGGTGTCGGGAGCCGATCAAACGGCCGATCTGGACGCAACGCTGACGGAGCCGGTGGCGGTGCGGGTGACAGACGCCGGTGGCTCCTCGGTGGCGGGCGCGACCGTGGTGTTCACGCCCGCGGATGAGCATGGCATCGTGGATCCGGCCGAGGCGGTGACCGACTCGGCGGGGCTGGCGCAGACCGTGTGGACGCTTGGATCGGCGGTGGGCACACAGACGCTGACAGCCGCGGCGGCGAACGTGTCCCTGGCGATCACCGCTCACACGATCAACCCCGACCGGGCCCCCCTGGTGGCCCTCTACGAAGCCACCGACGGCCCGAACTGGGTCAACAACGAGAACTGGCTGACCGATGCGCCGCTGGGGGAGTGGTACGGTGTGGACACGGACGCCACCGGGCGTGTGATACGGCTTCATCTGAGCCGACGGGAGGAGGGCGCAGAACTGACCGGCAATGGCCTCCTGGGTTCGATTCCGCCCGAACTCGGGAATCTTGCGAACCTGGAGGAGCTCAACCTCTACTCCAACGGTCTGACGGGCACCATTCCGCCCGAACTCGGGAATCTTGCGAACCTGAAAGAGCTTGTTCTCGCGGAGAACCAACTGGTTGGGGTTATCCCGCCGACTTTGGGGGGGCTCACGAAACTGGAGGAGCTGGCCCTCCAGGCTAACGTGCTGACAGACGCCATTCCGCCCGAACTGGGCCGCCTCACAGAGCTGAAGATCCTTAGTCTGAAGGAGAATGACCTCACGGGTCCGGTTCCGACCGAGCTTGGTGGCCTCGTGAACCTGTCGTTCCTTGACTTGGGCTGGAACAACCTGACGGGACCGATTCCGCCGTGGGTGATCAACCTTGCAGAACTCACGTACCTGTCTCTGCGCATCAATGACTTCACCGGGCCGATTCCGGCCGAACTGGGTAACCTCACCAACCTGCGGGATCTGTTACTCGACGAAAACAACCTCTCGGGACCGATTCCGCCCGAACTCGGCAACCTTCACCGCATGAGGTTGCTTTTTCTGCAGGTCAACAGCCTAACAGGCCCGATTCCGCCGGAGCTGGGGAGTCTCACCAATCTGGAGGGACTCCACCTGGCCGCGAACAACCTGACCGGCCTGATTCCGTCCGAACTTGGCAACCTCGAGAGACTGGACCGCATCTCCCTGGGCGGCAACCTGTTGACCGGGTCCTTTCCGCTGACCTTTGCGAGGCTGCCCAATCTGGGGTTTGTAGAATGCCAACGGACCGAGGGTGTGTGCCTGCCGGCGACGGACGAGTTCAGGGAATGGATCAGCCGAATCGAGGCTCGCGGGGGCAGGGTCGACGTCCCGTTCTGCGACGGAATCGACAAACAAGCGTTGCGCGCCCTGTACGAGGCCGCAAACGGTTCGGGTTGGACACGATCCGACAACTGGCTGGAGGATGAGGACCTGGACCGGTGGCACGGCGTCCGGACCGATTCGACCGGGCGGGTCTCCGGCCTCGACCTGAGCGGCAACGGGTTGTCGGGGCATGTTCCCGGTGCGCTGGAGCAACTCATCAATCTGAGGGAGCTGCAGATCGGGGACAATGCGCTCTCAGGCCAACTGCCCCTATCGCTCGTCAGTCTGGCGCTGGAGGAGTTCGAATACGGGGGCACGTCTCTGTGTGTGGCGGACAACGCCGATTTCCAGACATGGCTGAATGGTATCCCCCGCCACATCGGGACCGGGATGCAGTGCCCTCCTCTTACCGAGCAGGAGATTCTTCAATCGTTGTACAGGAATACCGGTGGGCACCGGTGGCGTCAGCGCGCTGGTTGGCTGTCCGACGCCGCTTTGGGGGACTGGCATGGCGTGGATACAGACGCGGACGGACGGGTCGTCCGGCTTCAGCTCGGATACAACGGCTTGTCCGGCTCGCTGCCGGTGGAACTCGGGGAGTTGTCGC
This sequence comes from Longimicrobiales bacterium, assembly GCA_965232315.1. Classification (GTDB taxonomy): domain Bacteria; phylum Gemmatimonadota; class Gemmatimonadetes; order Longimicrobiales; family Gaopeijiaceae; genus BD2-11. The sequence continues at coordinate 198,927 of CBDDPN010000020.1, forward strand.
AACTGAGAGACCTGGACTTGGGCGTCAATGACATATCGGGCTCAATCCCGCCGGAGTTGGGTGATCTGGGCCGCCTGGAATCGCTCTCTCTTCGGTCGAATAGGCTCAGGGGCGACATTCCCGCGGAGCTTGGCCAGTTGTCCCAACTAAGGATGCTGGATCTTGGCCTCAACCGCCTTTCTGGTTCGGTGCCGTCTGCGCTGGCTGGCCTGGACCGACTGGAACACCTCGATCTTCGCGGAAACCGGCTCGGCGGCGAGATTCCGAGAGACCTTGCCAGGCTTGCCAACCTGACCCGGCTCAATCTCGGCAACAACTTCCTTTCGGGTCCGGTTCCACCTGAGCTGGGAGGCCTGAGCGGTCTTGAGTGGCTCGAACTCGGCGAGAATCAGCTCAGTGGAGGCATTCCCTCGGAACTCGCCGGGCTCGGTGCGATCAAGTCCATCGGGCTCGCCGACAACCATCTGACCGGCCCCTTGCCGCAATGGCTGGCGACCCTGAACAGCCTGACGGCGCTGAATCTGTCGGGCAACCGATTGACCGGACCGATTCCGGGGGAGCTTGGTAGCCTCGCCAACCTCCTCGAACTCCGGTTCTCCCGTAATGACCTCTCGGGTTCCATCCCAGCAGAACTGGGCGCTCTGGGGGGGCTGAGCGTGCTGGATTTCGCCGACAACACGCTGTCCGGATCGATTCCGGCGGAGTTGGGCGGACTCGCGAGTCTTGATACGCTGGAGCTAGCCAACAACAAACTCTCCGCTGGGATTCCGGCGGAGTTGGGAAGTCTCCCGAGTATTGGCATGCTGGACTTGAGCGACAATGATCTGTCGGGGCCGCTGCCGGCCGAACTCGGGCACGCCGCCACGCTTGAGGGTCTTGACCTTCGGGGCAATAGACTGTCCGGTGCCCTGCCGCCGGAATTCGCCAACCTTACCGTTCTCAGGTCGCTGATCCTCGCGGACAACCCCGGGTTGGCCGGGCCGCTGCCTGCGAGCATCACCGCGCTCGCCCGGCTTGAACTGCTACTGGCCGGCGGCACCCGACTGTGTCGCCCGGCGGATGCCCGTTTCGACGCATGGTTCGGTGCCATGGCCGGCTACTTGGCGCGCTGCAGGGAGGGGTCCGAGGTATACCTCACGCAGACCGTGCAGTCGTGGGGCGACCCGGTGCCGCTGCTGGCGGGAGAATCGGCTGTGCTCCGGGTCTTCGTAACGGCGCCGCGGGACGCCAACGTCGTGATGCCCGAGGTCAAGGCCACTTTCTATGTGAACGGTGCCGAACGGCACTCCGTTCGGATCGCCGCCGGCACGCAGACCATTCCCCATGAGGTCACGGAAGGCGATCTAGACCTGTCGGCCAACGCCGAGATACCGGACTGGGTCATCGTCCCCGGCCTGGAGATGGTGATCGAGGTCGATCCGGAGCGCAGGCTGGATCCGGCGCTCGGCGTGTCGAAGCGGATCCCCGAATCGGGCCGAATGGCCGTTGATGTCCGGCAGGTGGCGCCCTTTGACCTGACCCTCATCCCGATTCTTCCGGAATCTTTTGCGGACCCGCGGGTCGTGCGGGCCGTCGCCGAGATGGCGGCAGACCCGGATGGGCACGACGTGCTCCGCGGTGCGCGGACGCTCCTGCCAATCGCGGGAATCGCTGTGACGGCGCGTGAGCCGGTTACTGTATCGACGAGCCAAAGCAGTACCATTTTGCCGCTGGTCGAAGCGATTCGCGTCATGGAAGGCGGTTCGGGATACTGGATGGGGGTAGGGCCTCACGCAACAAGTGGCGGGGTCGCCTACCGCGGTGAGCGGTCGAGCGTTTCGGGACCTTCCCCCCGCACAGTCGCCCATGAGTTGGGACACAATCTTTCGCTCCGTCACGCCCCATGTGGCAGTCCGTCGAGCGTCGATCCCTGGTTCCCGGGTTCGGGCGGGAGTATTGGGGCTTGGGGGTTCGACCTAGAACGCCACGCGTTGGTCTCGCCGCAGACCCCCGACGTCATGTCCTATTGCACCCATGGAGGCTACTGGATCAGCGACTACTTCTTCAACAAGGCGCTCAACCACCGTCTCGCCGAAGACGGAGGGGCGGCGGTCGCGTTGGCGGCCGAGCCGGATCCGATACGTTCGCTCCTGGTCTGGGGTGGACGAGACCAGGATGGGGTTCCATACCTCGATCCAGCGTTCGTCGTTGACGCAGTGCCCTCGCTTCCGATCGCGGGCGGTGACTACACCATCAAGGGAGCGACAGCCGACGGGACGGCCGTCTTCTCCTACGCCTTCGATATGCCCGCCATCGGAGACGCCGAGGGCGAGGAGACGAGCTTCGTGTTCGCCCTGCCCGTGCAGGCCGAGTGGGCAGACTTGGCGAGTATTACGCTTTCTGGCCCTGGTGGATCGGCCACGCTGGACGAAACGACGGACCAGCCGATGGCCATCCTGCGTGATCCCCGCACCGGGCAGGTGCGCGGATTCCTGTCGGATCTTCCGCCCGCGACCCAGACGGCAGCGGATGCGGTCGGACAGGGGACCGGGCAGGGCATGGAAGTGCTGTTCAGCCGGGGGATCCCCTATCGAGATGCTTGGCGGCGGTAATGCGACGCCACCCGACAAATGGTGGCGAGGCTTCCAATGTGCAAGGAGTAACGGACATGCAATCGAGAAGGCTCCCGGAAGATGGTGGGGGAAGGATGCACCGTTGGCACATTCGCCGGAGGCTGGGTGACGGAGGACCGGAGCAGCCGAGCGCGGGCCTCACGATCCGGGCCCTGGCCGTCGGCACGATCGCCCTGATGCTGTCCTGCGGCGACGGCGCCGTCGAGCCCGCTCCACCACCACCGGCACCCGTGGCCACCACGGTAGCGGTCAGCCCGGCTTCCGCCACACTGACCGCGCTCGAAGAGACGGCCCGGTTCACCGCCGAGGTGCGCGACCAGAACGGGCAGGTGATGGCGGGGGCCGCCGTCGCGTGGGCGAGCAGCGACGCGTCGGTCGCGGCGGTGGACGCTTCCGGACAGGTGACGGCGGCGGCCAACGGGAGCGCGACGATCACGGCGACGGTGGGCTCGGTCTCGGGAACCGCCGCACTGACGGTGGCCCAGGAACCAGACTCGGTGTCCGTGTCGCCAGCGGAAGCGACGATCATTGCCTTGGGCGGCACGGTGCGCCTACGTGCGGAGGCGTTCGACGCCAATGGCCATGCGGTCGCGAACGCCGAGTTAGGGTGGACGTCGAGCGATGCGGCGGTGGTCGAGGTGGACGCCTCGGGCCTTGCGACGGCTGCGGGCAACGGGACGGCGACGATCGCGGCCACGGCGGGAAGCGCTTCGGGAACCGCCGCCCTGACTGTGGCCCAAGAGGCGGACTCGGTGTCCGTGTCGCCAGCGGAAGCGACGATCATCGCCTTGGGCGGTAGGGTGCGTCTGCGCGCGGAGGCGTTCGACGCCAATGGCCATGCGGTCGCGGACGCCGACTTCGGATGGGAGTCAAGTGATGCGTCGGTGGCGATGGTCACCGCGTCCGGCGTGATGACGGCGGGGGCTCACGGGGAAGCGGCGATCACGGCGAGTGCAGACGGGGCGGAGGGGACGGCCATAATTAGGGTGGTGGAGTTGGCAGGGGTCGAGGCCTACCTAACCCAGGCGGTGCAGTCGCGAGAACATCCGGTTCCACTGGTCGCAGGCGAACGGGCCTTGCTTCGAGTCTTCGTTACTGCCGCCCATCCCACGATTGCCGGTATCCCCGCTGTCCGGGCACGGTTCTCTCTGAACGGAACCGAGGTGCACGTAGTGGACATTCCGGGGACGACGACATCCATGCCCACGGAGCTTGTTGAGGGCGATCTTTCCAGCTCTGCCAACGCGGATATCCCCGCCGAGATCGTGCAGCCGGGTCTGGAAATGTCGATCCAGATCGGCTCGAGTTCGGGAACTGGAGGAGCGAGACGGATTCCAAGGACTGGCCGCATGGCCCTCGAAGTGTACGAGATGCCTGTCTTCGACCTTACCCTAATTCCGTTCCTCTGGAGTGCCGACCCGGACTCGGCAATCCTGGCCACGGCGGCGGAAATCGCGGCAGATCCCGAAGGGCACCAGCTACTAGAGGCCACTCGCATCCTCTTGCCGATCGCTGAGCTTGATGTGAAGGCCCACGAACCAGTCCTGACTTCGAGCAACGACCCTAGCGACTTGTTCCACGAGACCCATGTGATCCGCGCCCTTGAGGGAGGCAGTGGTTACTACTGGGGAATGATGAACGCGGCCGAAGGACCAGCCCTGGGATGGAATGGTACGATCTATGCTACACCTTGGCCTGGCTGGATCGGAGGGGGCGTCTTACCCATTGCGCACGAGTTTGGCCACGCCATGCTCCTACGACACGCGCCCTGCGGGAATCCAACGCTCCAGGACCCGTCGTTCCCCTACCGCGATGGTTCGATCGGCGCATGGGGATACGACGCATGGGGATACGCCGGCCGCGACGGTGGCGTGCTTTTGGACCCGTCTACGCACGACCTGATGTCCTATTGCTGGACCCAATGGATAAGCGACTACCACTTCACGAAGGCGCTCCGCTTCCGGCTTTTTGGCGGGGATGCAGCCCGGGCGTCCGCCGCCGCACGGGCCAGGTCCATCCTCTTGTGGGGCGGCGTCGGTGCCGATGGCGATCCCTTCCTCGAACCCGCGTTCGTGATCGACGCCCCGGCCCTGCTGCCCGACTCCGCTGGCGAGTACCGGCTCACGGGACAGTCGGCGGCGGGTCGCGACCTGTTCTCCCTCGACTTCGCCATGCCGGTAGTGCCTCACAGTGACGGGCGGTCCTACTTCGTCTTCGCGCTGCCCGCCCTGCCGCAGTGGGCGGACGAACTGGCGAGCGTCACTCTCTCCGGCCCCGGCGGCTCGTTCACCATGGACGGCGCCACTGACCGACCCATGGCCATCCTGCGCGATCTCCGCACCGGACAGGTGCGCGGATTCCTGCGGGATCCGCACCCGGGTACCCAGACTGCGGCGGACGCTGTGGGACAGGCCGCCGGGCAGGGACTCGGAATGCTGTTCAGCCGCGGGATCCCAGGTGCGGATGCTTGGAGGCGGTGAGTTCGGGATCCCGCCATTTGGATGCGGATTCCCCGCTTATTGCGGTACGGCGGATCACGTTTCGCTCCAAAGGCAAGAATGGCAGATCGTGCAGTCCTGATGGGACTTATGTGACTTCTTGCTGTGATCTACGCCAGCCGTAGTCCGCTTGGTCCGACGAGGACCGAGAGGTTGAAGCGTGGCCTGTGGGATCTGGTACTACACCGTCGCGGTAGCCGAGCTTGCGGGCGTGGTCCTCGGTGCGTATGGCGTACTGCGGGAAAGCTTCGCTGACCTTGCCGTAGCACGACCGTATGGAGAAGGACGTTTTGGAGAGGGTACGTATGGAGGACACCCGTCCTCTGCCATTCGGCGATGGATCAGGGTTGCCGTATGGCTGCGGCTACTGCCGCCTGATCGTAAACTGACCATTACGGATCGGCGAAAGAACGCCGCCGGGCGGTCATAGGCCTGCTGATCCTGGTGCTCGCCATGGTCGCGGATGTCACTTGTCGTCGGGCGCGTGTGCGAGTGAACGGGATAGCGGAATCGCTCCGCGAAACGCGACGCCGTTGGCGGCAGACCGGGCGGAGGGCGGCGATCAAGTCGGTTCAGTTTGAGCGGCGCGTGGTCCATCCGGTCGACGCTGGACCGGCGGCCCGCAGTAGATCTGCGCCAACTCGTCCCGAGATCCCGGAATATCTCTTGCGGTCCACTGGAGAGCCGGGTATCGCATAGGGATGCAAACGTCGGCATTGCTCCGGTCGCCCGGCTGACGGGGACGGACTACGGTGGGCGATGCCAACGCGATCACGCTAGCCGAATCGCCTTGCCTCCACGCTCCGAACGGGTTGGAGGACAGAGGAAGAGCGGACGATCACGTCAAGTGCAGAGGGCGAAGAGATAGCGATTGACAGCGGGGAGGCGGCTCCGCGAACCCCTGAGCCCAGCCGCCGCCGAAGGCGGAACGCGATTCCCGCAAATCGAGGCGATTTGCCCGCTTTTTCAGACCAGCGGAAGCCGAGGCAGTTCAAGGGCAGAAAGCGCAGATCGTGCAGCCCTGTAAGTAGTTAGACGATCTTCTGCTGTGATTCAGACCTCTGGCGATCCGCTGTTCCGTCTCGTACTGCGCGGACAGCCTCCGCAAGGCCCTCGTCAACTGCTCCTCTAACGCGGTCATAGACCTCCTTCACTCGTTCGATAGCTTCAAGGCCGGACGGTCGTCCACCCACCAGGGCGGACGGGCCAACACCCCGTCCGGTACCACCACGAACCGCTCGCCCTCGATCTCGTGGAACACGAGCCCCCAAGTGTCCACCTCCAGTTGGACCAGCGTCCTCCGGGCGTCCCCGATGTCCCGGTTCAGTCCGGCGCGGGTCTCGATCCGGTGCTGGATGCTCCCCCCCAACCAGCGCATCGTCGCCCAGCTTCCGGCGAAGAAACCGGTCCAGAGGCTCAGGCCGACGATCAGGGGCCGGAGCCACGCCTTGACCAGCAACTCGCGCACCCTCCCGGTCGCCTCCTCCGTATCGCGCTCGATGGTACGCAGCGCGTTCCTCGCGACGCGCCGCGAGTTCTCGGCGAGCCGCCCGAGCTCGCTCGCGGTCAACTCCTCGATCTCCCTGCGCTCGTGTTCCAGCCGCATCCGCAGCCGCTCGGTCAAATCGTTCGCGCTCGAAGTTCTCTCCATACAGTTCTCCTTTCAGCCGCCATCGGTCCCCGGTCTCCGGGTCCAGCGCGGTGAGGTAGTCCTTGCCCTGACGCGGCACTTCGAGGCCCGCCTCCCGCAGGGCGGAGACGACATCGGCACGGTCCCGCACCGTGCCGTGCTCGACCCTCTGAAACAGGTAGTCCCGGATCAGGTCGCGGGGGGAAGATTCGAGCCGGAGCCCGGCCCGCAGTTGCGCCGCTTTGACGTAGGCGCGGTGGCCGGGCTGCTGCACTCTGGCCCTGGCCGGATCGTCCGGCCGGCTCCAGCCGTGCTCGTGGTTGAAGGCGTCGCGGAGCGGATCGAACGCCCTCCGCCATCCCGGAGGCGCGATGTTGAGGCTACGGCCGGTCTCCAAGTCGCACCGCGCGGCGAGGACGTGGACGTGAGCCCCTCCGCCGCGCTCGCGGTGGAGCACGGCCGCCCAGGCATATCGGTCGGGCTCCAGCCCGGCCCAAGCCGTCTTCTCGAAGGCGTCCAGGACCGCCTCGATCTGCTCGTCGGTGGGGTGGTCGTCCGGTGCCCAGGCGATCACGCCGGAGGTGTACCTGTGCTCGAAGTCGAGCGAGTCGGCCACGGCGGCCACCATGTCCGGGTTCCCGCGCAACACCTCAACGCCCTCGCGCGGCTTCCCGGCAGCGTCCCGCTCCCCGCAGGTAGCCAGCCGCCTTGCCGGCCGAGCCGGTCCCGTGCGCCAGGAACTTAATGTGCATTGCGCTCCGGCCTCTCGAAGCGAGCCAGCGCGCCGAGCGCGCGCTCGATGGCGACCAGGCGGGCGATCACCTCGACGGCCTCGGCCGACCCCTTGTGGGTGTTGGCCCAGCGAGCGATCTGGTTGAGGTTGTTGCCGATGCGGCCGACCTCCCGGGTGCGCTCGCGCTCGACCTCGGCCGCGCGGGCCGTCCAGGTCCGCGTACGCGCCATGGCTCGCCGGATGAGCGCCGACAGGGGCACGCCTGCGGCTGCGGCCTTGGCCCGCCAGTCGGCGAACTCGGTCGCCGATACGCGGGCGGTGACGACGGCGGTGCGGCGCTCAGGCATCACGCCGCACCGGCGCGGGGGGAAGGGGGCGGCGCCCCCAAGCGTGACCGCCACGGGAGCACGACGCGCCGGGGGGTTCGAAGGGGGGGCGGGAGCCATCCCCTCGCCAGCCCCGTTGTATGACAACGGGTAGGCTGGCTTGCTTGCTTGCTTGCTTGCTTGCTTGCCCACCTTAGTGGCGCCCGACAATCCCGTCCGCTGCACCCGCAGAGGCTCCGGCTCAACCCGTCGCATCGGCCTCTTCGACGCGCTCACGCGCCCCGCCGTTCCCGGCCTGGGCTTCCCTCGCGCACGCCCGCACCTAGGCGCTGCCCACCCCCTACTCTTCTCGATCCGGTGGCGGATGTCCTCGGCGCTGAGCGCCTGCTCCCGGCTGCGCAGGTCGCCATTGACACCGCTACCGTGCGAGTTGAACTCCTGCTTCAGCGTCTTCATGACCGGAACGGTGAAGATCCCTTCGTAAGGAAGTCAACCCGTCGGAAAAACCCTGTTGTCCGCCGTTGTCCGATGTTGTCCGAGAAGGTACGCGGGCGGCTGGACACCGTGTACCGGTCCGGGTTTTCTGGACAAGTGGACGGCTTAAACATCAGGCCGCCCTTCGGCTGAGCTTCTCGCGGGTGCGGGCCGGGGTCATGTACCCGTGCCGCTGGAGGAGCCAGCCGTTGTTGTAACGCTCGACGAAGGCCCCGGTTACCGCTCTGGCCTCCTCGAGGGTTTCGAAATCGTGCAGATAGACGCACTCCTCCTTGAGCGTGCGGATGAAGCGCTCCGCGACGCCGTTGCACTCCGGCTCGCCCACATAGGCGGGCGTGGAGCGGATGCCGAGCCACTTGATCTCGGCCTGGAACTGCTTGGCCCTGTACTGCGAGCCCCAGTCGTGCCGCAGACCGAGGCCTAGGGCGATGGCTTTGCCGAAGCCGCCCATGTGGGCCCGCACCCCTTGGCGGACCGGCTCCAGCGCCGCCCAGCGGTCGCCCTTCTTGGCGACGTGCCAGCCGACGACATCCGAGGTGCAGTGGTCGACGGCCGCGAAGAACCAGCACCAGCCCTCCGCCTTCGTCCAGAACCGCGCCGCATCCGTGCCCCAGAGTTCGTCCGGCCTCTCGGTCCGGATCCGGCCGCTGTGGCTCCGGTCTCCGCGGGGACGCCCCCGCCGCACCGGCGCCAGCAACCCGTGCTCCCGCATCAGCCTCAGCACCCGGTTCTTGCCCGCCCGGATCCCCCTGGCCGCAAGCCGCGCCTTCACCTTCCGGTGGCCCTCGCCGAGGAACGGACTCGTCTTCAGCACCGCCCGGATTCCCGCGACCAGCTCCTCGTCGCTCAGTGCCGTCTTCGGGCCCCGCTTCCCAGGCTGTCGGCGATCGGACTCCGGATGGTCTCCCCGTCGGGCCCGCAGCGCATACACGCTCGAGCGTGCCACACGCCATGATGTCCTCCCCCCGCAGCAGCCGCAACACCACCTCGGCCTTCCGCCGCGCGCTCCATCGCTTGGGGAGGCCGGCCGGCCTCCCCAAGCCGCCCGCACCGTCCTGCTCGTCCGTACTCCGAGACATCCCCTGCCTCCTTTCTCTTGGACCCCGGATGGATGGCTAAACTACTGTCCAGAGAAATCGGGGGCACTATAACCGCCGCCAGCGGCTCGTCAGAACGCCCCCATCCCGCTCCCTGGAGGCTCGCCAAGGGGATGGAACGCGACGGGGTGACCGGTCGGTCGTCCTTGTCGGCGTGCTACGGCCACGGTAATCTCATGCACATGAGATGATAGCTCGCGTAGTGATCGCTTTATTTAGTATCGCATGACACGTCCGGCGCGCAGCCGGTGCGAAAGGAAGCCCGAACGCCGAAGCAGGCAGGGCGAGGAGGGACGGACATGCAATCGAGAGGACTCCCGGAAGATGGTCGGGCCAGAATGCACCGTTGGCACATTCGCCGGAGATCCGGTGGGGAAGGACCGGTAGGGCTGAGCGTGGGCTTTGCGATCCGGGCCCTGGCCGTCGGCGCGATCACTCTGATGCTGTCCTGCGGCGACGGCGCCGTCGAGCCCGCTCCACCACCACCGGCACCCGTGGCCACCACGGTAGCGGTCAGCCCGGCTTCCGCCACATTGACCGCGCTCGAAGAGACCACTCGGTTCACCGCCGAGGTGCGCGACCAGAACGGGCAAGTGATGGCAGGAGCGGCCGTCGCTTGGGCGAGCAGCGACGCCTCGGTTGCGGCGGTGGACGCCTCCGGGCAGGTGACGTCGGCAGGGAACGGGGCCGCAACGATCACCGCGACGGCGGGCTCGGTGTCGGGGACGGCTGCGGTGACCGTGGCCCAGGCGGAGATCACAGTGGAGAACCCTGACCGGGCCGCGCTGTTGGCGCTCTACGAAGCCACCGATGGGCCGAACTGGGTCAACAACGAGAACTGGCTGACCGACGCACCGCTGGGGGAATGGTATGGGGTCGGGACGGACGCGTCGGGACGAGTCGTGAGTCTCGAATTCCTCCACTGGGACGAGAACGGCTACCCGGTCTTCTTCGGGCTCGCGGGTCCCATTCCGCCGCAACTTGGCAACCTGACCAATCTGACGCGGCTGTATCTCGGAACCAACAGTCTGCGTGGTCCGATCCCGCCCGAGCTTGGCAACCTGACCAATCTGACGCGGCTGAATCTCGGAAACAACAGTCTGAGCGGCCCGATCCCGTCCGAACTTGGCAACCTGACCAATCTGACGTGGCTGACTCTCGGAAACAACAGTCTGAGCGGCCCGATCCCGTCCGAACTTGGCAATCTGGCCAATCTGACGCGGCTGAATCTCGAGGAGAACAGACTATCAGGTGCTATTCCCGCGGCACTGGCAGATCTGACGAGCCTGGAGTTGCTTTTCCTCCACAAGAACAATCTGTCGGGACGGATTCCGTCAGAGCTCCAGAACCTCTCCAACCTGACGAGACTGTGGTTGACTGAGAACGAACTGACAGGCACGATTCCACCGGAGCTGGGCAACCTCGTCAATTTGAGGAGCCTGATTCTGCACTACAACAACCTCACCGGACCGATTCCACAGCAACTTGGCAACCTGAGCAGATTGCGTATTTTGGGGGTTGCCGCAAACGATCTGAACGGGCCGGTCCCGCCGGAGTTGGGCAACCTGCGATCCTTGGAGATTCTTTCGGTGGGCGCAAACAACCTGTCCGGTTCGATTCCCCCGGAGTTGGGCAACCTGCGATCCTTGGTGATTCTCGCGTTAGGTGACAATCAGTTGACCGGTCCGATTCCGCCCGAACTTGGCAACCTGACTGAACTAGAGATCCTTGGCCTGTCGAAGAATCGGCTGACAGGCTCCTTGCCGCTGAGCTTCACCGGGCTAAAGAAGCTTGGACTCATGGGTTGCTCGGGCTCGGATTCCGGTGCGTGCATCCCGAGAACCGACGAATTCAGGGCGTGGCTACGGGAGGTCGAGGCTCGTGGAAACCACCAGATACCAGTGGACATGCCCTTCTGCGACGAGATTGACGCGGCTGCGCTGGCGCGCCTCTATCGGGCCGCGAAGGGTTCCGAATGGAGACGGTCCGAGGGCTGGCTCGAAGATGAGAGTCTGGACCGCTGGTACGGAGTTCGCACCGACTCGATCGGGCGGGTCGCCGGTATCGATCTGAGCGGCAACGGGTTGTCGGGGAGTTTGCCGGAGGCGGTTGGACACCTCACGAGCATGAAGGAACTCCGAATCCACGACAACCCGCTTATTGGCAGATTGCCTTCGTCGCTCGTTGACGTGCCGTTGGAGGCACTCGACTACACCGGTACGTCACTATGCGCGCCGACCGGGACGGGATTCCAGGACTGGCTGAACGCCATCCCGCGCCACGGCGGGACTGGTATGCAGTGTCCGCCCTTGACGGATCGCGAGATCCTCGAACGATTCAGCACAGATGTGGGCGGAATATCGCAATGGTCTCCGACGGACTTGGCGGACTGGTACGGTGTGGAGACCGATGCGGCGGGGAGAGTCGTCGCGTTGCGGCTTCCGTACTTGAACCTCTCCGGCTCACTTCCCGTGGAGTTCGCGCAGTTGTCGAAGCTGCGAGTTCTGGATCTCCGGGGCAACGCCTTCCGGGGACGGATTCCGCCCGAGCTTGGTGGCTTGGACCGTCTGGAGCGGCTTGACCTGGCGGGGAATCGGCTAAGCGGGGGAATCCCCCCGGAACTCGGTCGGCTGTCGGGGCTGCGGGATCTGTCTCTCCGAGAAAACGAGTTTTCAGGTCCGATTCCGCCGGAGTTGGGCGAGTTGAGCGGTCTGCAGCGGCTGGACTTGGCGTGGAATCATCTCAGCGGCGAGATCCCTCCCGAGCTCGCCGAACCCTTGAACATTGAGGGTCTGGACCTCGGCGGAAACTCCTTGTCCGGGGCGGTTCCGCCGGAGCTCGGCGACCTCGGGCATATGACGGTGCTCAGGGTCGCGAACAATCAACTCGGGGGAAGCATTCCGTCGACGTTCGGAAGGTTGGCTGCGGCCAGGATCATCGACCTCTCGTCGAACCAGTTTGACGGTGCCATTCCCTCACAGCTAGGCGAGTTGAGCGACCTGTTGGAGTTGAACCTGTCGGACAACCGGCTGACCGGGCCGATTCCCGCGGAACTTCACGCCCTCGCCAATCTCCGGGCGCTCCGCTTGTCCGGCAATCATCTCACGGGCTCGATCCCAGCCGGGTTGGGTGATCTGGCGAACTTGGCCATGCTGGATCTCGGCGACAACCAGTTCACGGGTTCGATTCCCTCGCAACTGGGCAGTCTCTCGGACGTGACCACGCTGAACCTAGGTGGCAACGAACTCACGGGGCCGCTGCCCGCCGAACTCGGACGCGCCACGATGCTGGAGGATCTCGACCTGCGGTCGAACGCACTGACCGGTCCCCTTCCGCCTGGATTCGGCAACCTGACCCAGTTGGGTTCACTGATGCTCGCGGACAACCCGGGTTTGGCCGGGCCGCTGCCTCCCGGCATCGTCGCACTTGATCGGTTGGAGCGGTTCATGGCGGGAGGCACGGAACTGTGCCGTCCGGCGGATGTCCGTTTCGACACATGGTTCCGAAGCATCGCGAACCGTCGCGTCGCGAGCTGCCGGGACGGTGCCGCGGCGTATCTTACGCAGGCCGTGCAGTCGTGGGACGACCCCGTACCGCTACTGGCCGGACGGCCCGCGCTGCTCCGGGTCTTCGTGACGGCGCCAAACGGTGGTGGGGCCACGATGCCTTCCGTCCGGGCTAGATTCTATGTGGACGGCAACGAGCGGCACGCGTTGGATATCGCCGCTGGGGCGCAAACCATCCCCTCGGAGATCGTGGAGGGTGATCTCGCGTTGTCGGCGAACGCCGAGGTGCCGGGGTCGGTCGTTGTGCCCGGTTTGGAGATGGTGATCGAGGTTGATCCGGACGGCACATTGGACCCGGCGCTCCACGTCACGAAGCGGATACCGGAAACAGGCCGGTTGGCTGTCGACGTGCGACGCGTGCCGCCCTTCAGCCTAACGCTTATCCCGTTTCTTTCGGACACCGAAACGGACTCGTCCATTGTGGAGACGGTGGCGGCGATGGCGGCGGATCCGGATGGTCACGAGTTGCTCCGCGGGGCGCGCAGCATGCTTCCGATGACGGGACTCGATGTTACGGGGCGGGAACCTGTCGTCTCGTCATGGACGGATGCGGCTAGGCTGCTGGGACAGATTCATGCGATGCGCCTCATGGAGGGGGCCTCCGGACACTGGATGGGTCTGGTGGGGCACGGACGACCCAGGGGGATTGCCGGTGTCGGAGGGTGGAGCAGCGTGTCGTTCGTCGACGCCCGCATTATTGCCCATGAGCTGGGGCACAACCTTTCGCTGAGCCACGCACCGTGCGGCACTTGGAGCGACAGCAACGACCCATGGTTCCCGCACGCCAACGGGGCCATCGGGGCTTGGGGTTACGACTTCGAGCAGGGCACCCTGGTGCCGCCGCACTCATCCGACGTCATGTCGTATTGCCAGCATATCGGCTATTGGATCAGCGATTTCTTCTTCAACAAGGCGCTCGCAAACCGTCTCGCCTCCGCTGACGCCGAGGTGGTGGCCGCAACGCATGCGACACGGACCCTTCTGTTGTGGGGCGGGCGCGACGAGGACGGCGTCCCGTACCTGGATCCCGCCTTCGTCGTGGACGCCGTCCCCTCCGTTCCGGCTGCGGGCGGAAAGTACACCATCGGGGGAACCACGGCCGACGGGACGCCCGTCTTCTCAATTCCCTTCGATATGCCGCGCATCGGAGACCCCGAGGGCGAAGAGACGAGCTTCGTGTTTGCCCTGCCCGTGCAGGCTCGTTGGGCCGACTTGGCGCGCATCACGCTATCCGGCCCGGGCGGATCGGCCGTCCTGGACGAGATGACGGATCAGCCGATGGCCATCCTACGCGATCCTCGGACCGGGCAGGTGCGCGGGTTCCTACGGGATCCGGCTGCGCCGACCCAAACCGCGGCGGACGCGGCGGGACAGGGTGGCGGGCCGGGGTTGGAAGTGCTGTTCAGCCGCGGGATCCCAAGTGCGGAGGCATGGCGGCGGTAAATTACCAACTTTCACACCCGGTGCACGCACTTTTTGAGGGGGCTCGGTTGCCCGTGACGCCCTGCAGGCTGCGAGGGTTCATGCCACTGCCACGCGTGCCCCGCCGGTTGTCCCGCTCGTAAGCGGTAGGCGGGGCATCGAGTCGTTTCAAGGGCGGCTTCTGCTCGGCTTTACACCAAAGCCGAGGGGTTCGGCTTCCCGCCATTTGGGTACGGTGTCCGCGCTATTGCAGCACGGCAGAATCGGATATGGCCGGACAGCAAGAATGGCAGATCGTGCAGTCCTGATTGAACTTACGTGGTTTCTTGCCGTGATTCAGAGCATCCGTACTCCGGTGGTCGGGCATTGCCAACACCTATTTCGGGGTGGATCCCCGCGCAGAGATCGTCGCAATGGCGTGGACGCAGCTTCAGCCCTACGGCGCGGCACCGCTCGATCGCCTTCTGAGACCCCTCGTGTACGAGGCCATCATCGACCGCAACTGACGAACGCGAGCGGGCCGCGGAGCCGATGCGAGGTGTCTCGATGGCCAGTCGCCGGACGTGAAATCGGGACGCCCCGCAAAGCCAGTTGCGCCACGCTAGGTCCCGAACACGATCTCCGCCTTCGCCCCGACCTCGATCTCCATCTCCGCGAACCAGCCCTGCGGCACCTCCAGCGCGAACATCGCCGGCGCGGAAGAAGTGTGCAGGCGGGTGCTCTCGGGCTCCATCTGCTGGATGTCGATGATGCGCGCATCTTCGTCCAGATAGGCGATGTCGAGCGGGATGAATGTGTCCTGCATCCAGAACGACCGAACCTCTGCGTTGTCGAACACGAAGATCATCCCGGCGCCGGGCGCGAGAAAGTCGCGGTCCTTCAGCCCCTGGCTGCGTTCATCCGCCGTGCGCGCGACCTCCGCTACTACCGTATCCGTCCCGATGATCACCCAGGCAAGGTCGCGACCGGGGCCCGCCGGCATGACCGCTTCGGGCGCCTCGAGTCCTGGCAGGGAGTCGCCTCCAGGTCCGTTGGTGCCGCAGCCCCAGAGCAGGCTAGGCATCATATAGACCATGGCGATGCATCGACGCCACGGGCTGATCCTGCTTGACCGATTCATACCCCCTCACTTTGCGAGCGTCAACGTGCATCCAGCCCCACAACTAGAGATAGGCTAAGCGTGCGCCCGCCGCATCTCGGTCACATAGTAGATACCGGTCGGAGGTCGGCTGCAGCAAGCTGAACCAACCCGTTCGGATGCTTAAATCGGGAACTCTCCCGCGACAAGATTTCGTTTGCTCTCGCCTCCAGCTCCGCGAAGGCTTCTGCTCGATCGCTGCTACTCGCACCCGCTGACGGTGTCGCTACGGAATCATCCAACAGCCATTGAATGAGAAACGATGGATTCCTCACGATGTCGCCAGCTGCATCCCTCACCAACGACACGAACTCTTCAGCGATCGCGTCACCCTGGTCGTTTTGCCATCGCAGCTTGAACGCCGTGAGTGCGCAAGGACTCTCAACGGGAGCGGCTCCCGCAGCGTAGAGGCCATCAAATCCTTGAGACTTCGCGATCTCGACGAGATACCGAAAAAACGGCGATGCGAAGTCGAGAAGTACAACGTCCTTCAATCTTTGCGCTAGACGCCGATCTGTTGTCGCGCGCACAACTGTTCTCTTACCGAACTCACCAAAACGACCCCGCATTTCCTCCGGCAACCTAACGTCCAGCACTTCGCCGCGATGCTTCCTCCCTAGAATGTCAACGCCGACCCTCGGCAACATCTGTTGTACGAAGTACGCAACATGTTGCATCGTAAACCCTACGGTGCCAGAAAGCGCGTTGGGATCGTATCCCAACGCATTTGAGAAAATCTCATCCTGTAGGCTTCTGGCATGCTTCGCTCGTTCGAGAGCTGCTTCGATTTGCTCCTTTGTATGTCCCATTTCCAGCGTCGTCGCCTTTCGCAGGATCGAGGCCAAGTCGACCTGCTCAAGGAGATCGCCAAGGATGTCAGCATAGAGCCGCTCATTGAACTCCCTTCCCACCGGAGCCATATCCCGAGCCATCTGCGACACCCGGTTCAGCAGCAGGTCGATTACCGCGTTGTCGAAGCCGTCCCGTGCATGGAGATTGAATACAATTACCGTTTCCTGTTGTCCGTAACGATACAATCTACCCATTCGCTGAACCAATCGAGCGGGATTCCATGGTAAGTCATAGTTCACCATTACATGACACGATTGGTGCAAATTGATGCCCTCGCCACCCGCCTCCGTCGAAACCATAAACGGCGCATCATCGTTGAACTCAGCGATCGCTGCGATTTTTTCTTCCAGTTTCAAGGATCCGTTTATGAGTGCGACACGGCCAATCCCAGGAAAACGGCGTTCAAGCTCGGTTTGCAAATAAGTCTGAGTGCCACAGTACTCCGTAAAGATAAGAAGCTTCTTGCCTTCGGATACCAGTGGCGACACAACGTCATTTAGAAATGTATCAAGTTTCACGTCATTGCGTCGCACATCGTGGGCGACGCCTAGCAGCCGCCTGATCATGTCGATCTCGAATTCAAAAAATTCGTTGGCCGAGGAAGACGACGAGATGATACTATCGAGATTATCTTGATCATCACTGCCTTCCGCCAAGTCGTCGAGTGTAAGCCCGTTCTCTAATGTCTCCGTATCGACCGCCTCCCCTACAATTCTTGCCAGCCGTGCCTCCAGTGCCCTTTCTATCGCCGCAATGCTAGAGGACGCCAGCTTCCGATAGGTCGTCATCACGAACCCGATGGCTCGGCCTGCGGCTCCCGTGGCTTCTCCTGCCTTGTACCCTCTACGAAGGTATTCATTCAGCAGTTTCTGAAAACGCCGCGTCTCTCCAGACATCTCAATCCCGACTCGGTGGATGATCTGCCCCCTGAAAATGAACCTGCCATCCACGTCAGTAACCTCCCTCTTCCTGTTGCGGAGAATCAACTTGCTGACGATTTCAGGGTTCGTCTCAAGCGTGTGGATCTCGCGGCGAAGATCGGGACGCACCAATTCCAGTAGCGCGACGAATCGGTCGTGATAGCCTTGGTGCGGCGTACCGCTCAACAACATCAGGGAATCTGTCCTCGGGCGGAGTACCTCTGCGACTCGGTATCTATCAGTTCGTTCACCGCTCGCGTACCGTGACAACTTGTGGCCTTCATCAAAGATGATGACGTCCCAGTCGTCTGCTTGACGAAACAGCTCAAGGTGATTGTCCCGTTTCGCGACATCGATGGAGACGATAACGTGATTGGTCAATCGCCAGTGTTCCGGCCGATTAATGGCGAAATCTCGTCCATAGATCAAGAAGTCTTGCTCGAATTTGTACTTGAGTTCGTCTTGCCACTGTCGAACAAGGCCGGACGGCGTCACGATCAGAACCCGCCGAGCTTGGCCCTTGCGTTTCAGTGCCGCCAAAAGCAACCCGACTTCGATCGTCTTCCCCAAACCAACATCATCGGCAATCAGCCAATTGTAGTTGCCTGAGTGGAGAATGCGATGAACTAGCTGAATTTGATGGGGAAGGGGATCGACATCTAGTCGATCCAAGGACCCAGTAAGGTGATTCCAGTTTTCCAAGGCATGTGCGAGAAGTCGAAGGCGACAGCGCTGCAAATGATCGCTACTGCCTTTTTCTGCACGCACATACCTCATGCGCACGTCCTTCACTCGCCTGAGGTTCTCAAAGGGAAACCAGAGCGATCTTCCGTCTTCCTGTAGCTGCACCAGAAGCTGTTCGCGATGTCCAAGCGTGCGCCGCCCAACCACTCTGCCCAAGCCGAGAGACCGACGGGTTGCTGATACCGGGACGTCCTGGACGGTCCAGCCAGCTTGGAATCCCGCCATCAAATCCCCGGGCACAATCCACTCACGTTGTCTTTCCTCCCAGATGACCTCAACTTCTATGCCTGAACCCACGCGGCGTTGATTCAGAATGCGGCCGGTAGGTCCCGTGGTACCCTTACGGATGACCCAACACCCCGTGACGGGAGCCAATTCATCGGACACTATTCCACTCCCATGGATGGCTAAACGCGAGGCGCGAGTTTCTCTAGAATCGCCATCGGCAGTGTCATACCTCGCCCGAGACTCCGCAACGTTCACTCGGAAGGATTTGTGTGTCGTCGTGGTGAAGCATCATTAGGCCGTCATTTAAGGCTCGTGCGACACGGCACTGGATTCGCTGGTGAAGGTAGTCGGGGAAGCTCAGATATCCTGGTTCGCCGGGCAGCAAATGGTACCATTCGGAGAGCCAGTCATCGCCGACCATCATGTCGGAAGGAAAATCCGACTGGTGAGAGCAGATTCTACGCAGCAATACCCAAGAGAATGCGCTTGCTCGTTGCCGTAAGAATGAAAAACTGCGTGGTCCGTAACGACCCACCCAGAATTCGGTGCGCTCCGAAATGATCTCTCGCAACGCGATCATGGATTGGAGCAATTCAAGATTCAGCCCAGCCGTCGCTGCTCTCTCCAAGGCTACACGCGTAGCACCATGCGGGTGCCGCTGGAAAAACTCAATCAACAACTCAAGTGCGGTGTCTCTTTCTGCAACATGGGAAATCGCTAGCATCGGCACAATCCTAGCAGCCTTCAGGCGCGCCGTGAGGGTCTGGTCACTGAGGGCTTCAACGTCGACGTCCCACAGAGGTTGATGGGCTTCGATCGAGAAATCGACGCCAACGTGTACGTCACCATCCGTACGGTCGATCTCGAACTCATCAAAGCTATCGTCGAGATCCATCTCGGTTGCCTCGTGGAGCCACTCGCCAGCAGACTTTGCTTCACCATCGTAGGGTTCTGTGTTGTCTGGATCGGTATCCTGCAGCGAAGTGCCGTCCTTGGCGACGGGATGCTTTTCGGGTTGCAACATCGCATCCGTTTCGGGTCGTCGGTCGGTGCGGCCGGCCGTGCCTTGGGTATTCCTCGATTCTTGACTGTGACGCTGCTTCGTCCTCCGACCCGACCTACTCGGCCTTGCATCATCGGGAGACGCAATTTGGGAACGCTCGACAGCTTCGGTCGTATTTGGCAGATGGTCGGACTCGAGCCAGACATCGTCAGGCGACGCAATCCGCATGAGATCGCGAGCGAACCCCGAGGAGCGGGTTCTACGTGATGCCGGTTGACTGCTCATAGAGCTGTAGGGATGAGATTGGGTATGTATGAGTCGGCCAGCCAAGGCAACTTAGGGCTGAAGTTGCATGAGAGCCATGGCCCGCAGGCATTTCTGTCCGCCAGCGGATCTCGATCCTTGGGCAGAGCGAGTGAACTGGCTATCTTGACGGTGGGAAGCCCCGCGAGTACGCGGGAGTCCTTATTCTACAAGGCATCGTACGTTACGTTAGCGCGATTCATGCTCCACCCGGAACTTCTCGACATCCTCGTCTGCCCGGAAACACGCACCCCGGTGCGCATGGCTGATGATGATCTGCTGATGTCGCTCAACCGGGCGGTCGAAGCGGGGCGGGTGCACAACCGGCGAGGCGATGTCCTGACGGATCCTGTGGAGGCGGGCCTGGTCAGAGAGGACGGAACCGTGCTCTACCCGATCCGCGACGGCATCCCCATCATGCTCATCGACGAGGCCGTTCCCGTCGGCAACCTCTGACGCGGCGGCCGACACCCTCTGACGCGGCAGCCGGACTCCGGCTGTCGGACCCAGCGAGCGCATCCCGGATCATGTCACTGATCGGCTTCCACCGCTTCCTGATCTACTCGGGCATCACCTTCTGCCTGGCCTTCTCCGGCTACGAGTTCATCCAGTACTCGCGGACATCATCCATCGGCGAACTCCTGATGGCGATCGTCTTTCTGGTGCTGGGCATCCTGCTCGCGTACTACCTGTCGCGGCTGGCGGACTTCCTGGCGGGCAAGAGACAGCACCCGAAGTAGGCGTCGTCCCACTCCTCGCCGAAGCCGGCACCGACGCACTCCTCGCCGGGGCCGGGCCGGCGAAGTTACTCTGTACGGAAACCGGTCAGGCCGTGGCCCGAGGTTCCCGGGCCATTCCAGGTGACCCCCAGGGAGGTACAACTCATGCGCGGCATCACTCTTCCCCTCGCCATCCTGCTCGCATTCGCCGTCCATCCCTTTGCGGCCCACGCCCAGTCCTTCGACCTGCTGATTCGCGGTGGGCGGGTGCTGGACGGGACCGGCAATCCCGCGCTCGTCGCGGATGTCGGCGTTCGTGGAGGCGAGATCGTCGCGGTGGGCGATCTGGCCGGAGCGAGCGCGGCTCGGGAGGTCGACGCCTCCGGGCTCTACGTCACCCCGGGCTTCATCGACATGCACTCGCACGCGGACCGGAGCCTGTTCAACGGGGACATCGAGATTCGGCGGGCATCGAATCTCGTCGCGCAGGGCATCACCACGGTGGTGTTCGGTCCGGATGGGCGAAACCCGGCCTGGCCCCTGGAGGAGGAGATCGCCGGATACGAGAACGAGGGCACCGCGCTGAACGTGATCCCCATGGTCGGGCACGCCACCGTTCGCACCGTCGCGATGGGCGACGACTACGAGCGTCACGCCACCCACGACGAGATCGCGGTCATGGTAGCCGAAGTCCGCAAGGGGATGGAAGCCGGGGCCTGGGGCCTGGGCGCGGGTCCCGAATACCGGCCGGGACGCTTTTCCACGACCGAGGAGATCATCGCTCTCGCGCACGTCGTCGCCGACTACGACGGCTTCTACTACTCGCACCAGCGCAGCCAGTCCCCGCTTCCCCTGTGGCTCACCCCGAGCATCGTCGACGAGTACACGCCGCCCCCGACCTGGCCGCCGGGGTGGCGGCTGACCGCGACCGACGGCATGCACGAGACCATCCGCATCGGGCGAGAGACCGGTATCCGGGTGGTCGGCACCCACATCAAGGCGAAGGGCCCGACCACCTGGGGCCAGTCGGCGATCGACGTGGCCGCGATCCGGCGCGCGCGGGCCGAGGGGGTCCAGGTCTACTTGGACCAGTACCCCTACGAGACCTTCGGCGGCGGCTCGACGGAAGTGATTCCGGCCTGGTACTACGCGCCACCGGGGACCAGCCGCGCCGGCGGCCTGGACGACCCGAAGTGGCGGGGGGGTGACGACGACCTCTTCGCGAACTACAAGGACAACCTGCGCCGCTACCTGGAGGACTCCGAACTCCACGGTGAACTGGTCACGGACATCGAATACATCCTCGATCTCCAGGGCGGGGCGGACCGGCACATCATCGTCATCTCGCCCGGGGACGAGTCGCTCGTCGGGCGCACCCTGGCGGAGGTGGCGAAGGCGAACGGGATGACGCCGGTGGAGCAGGTCATCCGGTTGGCGCTGGACAGCGAGCCCTCGCTTCGCTCGGGCGTTCGTTTCCGCCCCCTGGCGGGAAGCCCGGAAGACGTTGAGCGCTACATGCGCCAGGACTTTACGGCGACGGGCACGGACGGAGGCATCGTGCCCAACCCGGCCCCCGGCCAGCATCCCCGTTACTACGGGACCTACCCGCACAAGATCGCGACCTACGTCCGCGAGAAGGGAACCATCACGCTTCCCTTCTTCGTGCGCTCCTCAACCGGACTGCCCGCGCAGATCATCGGGCTTCCCGACCGCGGCTACCTCCGGCCGGGACAGAAAGCCGACCTCGTGATCTTTGACTATCCGCGCGTACAGGACCACGCGACCATCCTGAATCCCGGTGGCGAGAGCGAGGGCATCGAGTATGTCTTCATCAACGGGGAGCCCGTAGTCGACGGCGGCGAGCTGACCGGAGCCCTTCCCGGGCAGGTGCTGCGGCGGCACGAGGTGCGCGGGCGGTAGGGAGCCCCTCAGGCGGTCCTGTCCAGCGGGTTCGCGGCGAAGGCCGCGCGCAACCTGGGGTGCTTGCGCCAGAGGTAGTAACCCATCCCCCCCGCGGCCAGCACGTTGGCGAAGGCGATCGACGTCCAGGCCAGGGGACCAAGCAGAAACTCCGCCCGAAGCGCGATGAAGCCCATGAAGGCGGCCTCGAAGGCAACGAACAGGAGGACCGCCCCGAGCAGCAGCGGCGGGACCTCCTCCGCCTGCGTCAGGACCGCGGACGCGACCAGCCCCATCCCCGCGAAAGCGAGGAGATGGACCAGGGAATAGCCCGCCACCGCGCCCATGTTTATCGCCACGCCGTCGAGGTCGGTGATCCCGAGAAACAGGGCCGAACCGAGGGCGCTCGGCGTAAAGAAGGGACGCCCGGACACCGCATCGAAGATCAGGAACCACGCCGCCACCACGGCGGCGCCGATCAGACCGGAAACGACTCCCTCCATCACGATGTGATGCCGGCGCATGAGCGACCACCAGTGAACCACCGGAGTCGCCCCCATCATGTGCAGATAGCCGACCATGGTTACCCCGGCGATGAGGTTGCCGGTCAGCACCTCCGGCCATCCCAGATTCCCCACGACGTCCACCCCGGTAACCGAAACGCTCATATAGAAGACCAGCTCGTACAGCACGAAGCCGACGATCAGCCCGGCAAGCACGTTGGGCACCGCCCTGATCCTGCCCAGCACCCAGGCTACGGCCACGCCCGCCACGGCGAAGAGCACCAGGTGGATCACGGAGTAGACCAGAATGTTGACCGCGCCCACGGCAACCGCATCGCGACCCAGAACCGCGGCCTCGAGGAACGCGGGCGTGCGGAAGGGCTCACCCTGTGAGGCGTCGATGGCCAGAAACCAGAGCGCCATGGCGACGGCGCCGAGGACACCCGACAGGGCACCCGGGTAGAAGAAGCGCTTCACAAACATGGACCACCTCCCTCAGTTGGGCCGGGGTTAGCCGGCGTCCCCGAACGCGTGACACAGCCCATGGCTATCAGTGAGGTTGGGCCCGCGATGCCCGATGCCGCAAGGCCGGTTCTCAATACGTCCCAACAGCTTCACCCGCTGGAATCGCCGACAAAAAGAGCCCCGACCGCGCCCGGAGAGGGACGGTCAGGGCTCTTTTGCACAGCCGTGCGCAGTCGGACCGCGCAGCCCTTCAGCAGGCTGGGCGACCCTTCCGGCCGATCAGAACTCCGTCAGAACGGCGACCACGAGGATCACCGCAAGCGGCAGCGGACTGGCAGCCAGAATCCAGAGTCGCTTGGGCTCGAACCGGAGGTGCATGTAGTAGAGCGCCACCAGCAACGCCTTCCAGACGGCCATGAGAATGAGCCCCGTGGCGAGCAGCCACTTGGGGAGGCTCAGGAAGGCGTACCCAACCTCCGCCATCGTCAGTACGAAAAGGACGAACCAGATCAGAAAGTATCTGGGTTGTTCCCCGTTGCCTGCCATCCGGGTGTCTCCTTGGTTTCAGGCGGTCAGCCGCCCGATGATCAGATCAGGTATACGATGGTGAACAGAAGGATCCAGACCAGATCGACGAAGTGCCAGTAGAGACCGATGATCTCCACCGCTCCGTAGTTGTCTTTCGAGTACTTGCCCTGCCACGCGCGATACAGCACGAACCACATGCACAGAACGCCGATTGTGACGTGCGTGCCGTGGAATCCCGTCATGGTGTAGAAGGTTGCGCCGTACAGGGCAGCCCCCTCGAGCTCGTGCCCGGCCCCGTAAAGCTCCGCCATCGGAACGAAGCCTTCCCGAGCCAGCACAATGTACTCGACCACCTGGACGCCCACGAAGAAGGTGCCGAGGAGTATGGTGACCAGGAGCCAGAACTTGAGTCCTTTCTGATCGTCCTGCGTGATGGCGGCATAGGCCTTGACCATGGACACGCTCGAGCAGATCAGGACGAAGGTGTTGAAGGCCGTCAGCGGCACGTTCAGCACCGCTCCGGGATCGGCGAAATGATCCGGGTGCGCGAATCGCAGGATGATGTAGGACCCGATCAGTCCTGTGAAGAACATCACTTCCGACAGCAGGAAGATCCACATCCCCAGCTTTACGTTGTAGATCATCATGCCCGGCATGGGATGCCGTTCGGCAGTCGAGGCGGCTGCGTGGCTCATGCGTCAGCTATCTCCGAGGTTCCAGGTCACTGGGAACGGTTGCGGCTCTGTCCGCGGGCGGACGTCAGGCGCATTCCGGTCAATCTCCTACAGGCTGAGGCTCGGGAACAGATACCCCGGCTCCGCTGGCGGGGGGCGTATCCTGCAGCCAGTAGTCGTCTTCGACATCGGGCGCGGAGTACTCGTAGGGCCCGCGGTAGACGATGGGCACCAGCTCGAAGTTTCCGTGCGGCGGCGGTGAAGGCACCGTCCACTCGAGGGAGTTGGCCTTCCAGGGGTTGTTGCCGGCCTTCTTCCCCTTCCAGATGCTGACGATGAAGTTGACGGCGTAGATCGCCTGGACCGCCACCAGCAGGAACACGCTCACGGTTATGAATTCGTTTATGGGCTGCAGGGGCTGCAGGAACTCGTACTGCGTGGGATCGTAGATCCGCCGCATGTGCCCCTGGATCCCGATCGTGTGCATGGGCCAGAAGACGATGTTGTACAGGATCATCGTCAGCCCGAAGTGGATCTTCCCCCAGGTCTCGTTCATGAGGCGCCCGAACATCTTGGGATACCAGAAGGTGACCCCCGCGAAGATCGCGAACAGGCTGCCGCCGAAGAGCACGTAGTGGATGTGCGCCACGATGAAGTAGGTGTCGTGGATGTAGATGTCGACCGGCGTCGAGGCCATGAACACGCCCGAAAGCCCGCCGATGATGAACATCGAGACGAAGCCCAGCGCGTGCAGCATGGGCGTGTGCAGGTGGAGATTGCCCTTGTAGATGGTCCCCAGCCAGTTGAACACCTTGATGGCCGAGGGCACCGCGATGACCATGGTCGTGATCATGAAGGTGGTGCCCAGCATCGGGTTCATCCCGCTCTGGAACATGTGGTGACCCCACACGATCCACGACAGGAAGGCGATGGAGACGATCGCCAGCACCATGGCGTGGTAGCCGAACACCGGCTTGCGCGAACCGTTGGCCAGGACGTCCGAGGTGATGCCCATGGCGGGCAGAATCAGGATGTAGACCTCGGGGTGTCCGAAGAACCAGAACAGGTGCTGCCAGAGCAGCGGCTCGCCATCGCTGGCGGGCAGGAAGAAGCCGGTGCCGATGGTCTGGTCGAAGAGCAGCATGATCAGCGCGCCCGCCAGGATCGGAATCGCCAGCAGGATCAGGATCGCGGTGATGAAGAGCGCCCAGGTGGCCAGCGGCAGCCGGAACCAGGTCATCCCCGGCGCGCGCATGTTGATGATGGTCGTGATGTAGTTGACCGCGCCCGCAAGCGAGGCGAAGCCCAGGATGGTCAGGCTGATCAGCCAGAGCTGCTGGCCCAGGTAGACGCCCGTGTACTCCCCGCTCGCGCTGAGCGGGGCATACGAGGTCCATCCGGCACCGGCGGCCCCTCCCTCAACCGCGAAACTCGCCAGCATCAGCAGACCCGCCGGGAAGGCCATCCAGAAGGAGGCCATGTTGAGCCGCGGGAACGCCATGTCGTCGGCACCGATCTGGAGCGGGATCAGCAGGTTGCCGAAGACCCCCACCAGCAGCGGCATGATCGCGAAGAAGATCATGATGGTGCCGTGCATGGTGACCAGCGAGTTGTAGAACTCGGGCAGCATGATTGCGCCGTTGGGCGTGGGCGCCATCATCGCGTCGGGCAGGAGCATGCCTCCGGGCATGGGCTCGCTCGGGAACCCCAGCTGCCACCGGATCATCGTCGCGAGCAGTCCTCCCACGACGAGGAAAAACAGACTCATCAGCAGGAACTGAATGGCGATGGTCTTGTGGTCGGTCGAGAAGATGTAGCGCCGAATCCACGGCATGTGGTGGGCGTGCGCATCCATCACTGGTCCTCCTGGTCGTCAGCGTCGTCGGCGTCGTCGGCGTCCGCGCTCTGGGACGCGACCCACGCTTCGAATTCGGCCGCCTCGTAGACGTTGAGGGTTCCACCCATCGTCGTATGCAGGTTCCCGCAAAGCTCGGCGCACCCAATGGGATAGGCGCCCGCGGCGGTAGCCTCGAACCAGACGGTGATGTCCATCCCCGGCACCGCGTCCTGCTTCACCCGCATGTCCGGCAGGAAGAGCGAATGCAGGACGTCTTCGGACCGGAGCGTGATGTTGACGGCCCGGTCAACCGGAACATGCATGATGTTGAGCGTCGAGATGTCGTCGGCGGTGCCGGTCACGCCGTCGGGGCCGGCGTAGAGGATGTCCCACTCGAACTGCTTCGCCGTGACGATGTAGTCGAGGGCGTCGGCCGGCACGCTCTCCGGGTTCTTCATCGTGTTCCACGCGGGCTGGCTCATCAGGGCCAGCGCCAGAACGGCGATGAAGGGGAGGGTGGTCCAGATGATCTCCGCCTTCGTAGACCCGTGGATGTAGGTGGCTTTCTGCCCTTCGCGCCGCCGGTACCGGATGACGAAATAGACCAGAAGCACCTCGGTGATCACGAAGACGATCCCCGTGACCCACAGGATCACGTAGTACAGGAAATCGACATCCGGCCCAAAGGTTGAAAAACTCTCGGGGAGCAACCAGCTCATGTTGGTGTTCTCCTGCTCGCTGCCGGGGATGATGCCGGCCGGGCTCGATCATCCGGCCGAGTGCGGCGCCGGCACCTCCGCGAGGCACCGGCGCGCGCCCGGTACGTCATGTCTAGTGCGCGTCGGGAGCCGTGGCGTGGGCGCCGGGGCCGTGCGGATCGATCGGCTCACCCATGGGCACCACCGCGTTTGCCGCCATCGCCTCCGAGAAGGAGAAGCTCACCATCGCGGTCTCGCCGGTGGCGACGGTCACGTTGGCGGTCTGCGTCCCGTAGCGCTCGTGCCAGGCCTCGACCACATACTCGCCCGGAGGCAGCATGCCCAGATCCGCGCTGCCGTCCATGCTCGTGACCCCGTGGAAGGGGTGGTCCACCACGCCCACGAAGGCGCTCATCCAGCCGTGCACGTCGCAACGCACCGGCACCATCACCTCCGCCATGGCGAAGTTGCGGTTGGTGTCCATGTTGACCGGCTGGCTGATGTTGAAGCCGCGGTTGGTGCTGGGGGACGCGTTGATGTTGTGCGGCAGGCCATCCGAGTTGCGGAAGGTGAGATCCTGGCCCGCCTGCACGCCCACAACCCGGGGGATGTAGCGGCAGCCGTCCTGGTCCATCACCACCGCGCTGCCCGGCGTGGGGAAGCTCATGCTCGCGTCCACGCCCCCGGTCACGTGAACGAACACGTTGGCCAGGCCGCCACCGTCACCCACCACCACTTCCTCGGTCATGGGGGTGTCGCTGTACTTGGCCGCGCAGGCCGGTTCCGACGCCATGTCGATGGCATCCATGTCGGGCGCCATGCCCTCGAACATCACCATCGCGTGGATGCCACCCGCGGTGGCCATGTCGACCGGAGAGGCCATCTCCTCGCCTCCGCCGGCTTCCTCCATGTCGCCGCCGGCGTCACCGCCGCCGCCGCACGCGATCGCAAACACTGCCGCCGTCGCCATCACAAGGGCCCGGCCGCATCCAAGCAGGTCACTCATTCCATTCCTCCGTGGTGCTATTTTGAACTTCGACTGTCTACGCGTTGTCATCTTCCGGGTCCTCGGCGCCTTCCCGTTCGCGCCTCTGGGCCCGGGCCACTACCAGCACTCCCAGCCCCGCGGTGAGCAGCGTCGCGATCAGCGGCGCGACCACCACCGTTGCGGGAGTGGGCTCCTCCAGGAAAACATAATTCCACGAACTGATCGAGCCCCGAGTCCCCGATTCTCCGTTGTCGCCGTCCCAGGCGGCAAAGCCGACCGGCACGGGTTCGCCGATCCGGAACTGCAGGTCGCCCGAATCCTCGGTTACAAGAGCGCGGCGGAACATAACAGCCCAGCGCCCCGCCGAAAACGCCGCCTCCGACATGAGCGACTGGCCAGCGTCGCCCTGCGGGGCCAGGGTACCCAGCCCGCGGGCGTCTCCCTCCACCGCTCCCTCGGCGGTGCTTTCCCAGCTCCACAGATACACGGGGTTCCTCGGATCGCCCAGGAGGAAGTAGGGTTTGTCCATTCCTTCGGGGATTTCGATGGGGAACTGGACGCGCAGGCGATCCGGCCTGGGGCCGGGTTCCATGTCGCCTTCGTCCGGCCCCACGGCCGACAGGATCTGCGCCTGAAAGTCCGCCCAGGCGGAATCGGGGCTCTGGGACCGGTCGCTCCAGGAGACGTGTAGCGCCAGCTCACTCCCGTCGTGCAAGGCGCGCACCCACAGGCCGTCCACCTGCGGCACGAACCAGCGCGGGGGCTGGATGATCTGGCCGGCCATCGGGATGTAGAACGCCTCCGTGGTCTCCCACAGGGGGTCGTCGAGGCCGCCCGGCAGCGGGGCGTCCTCCACCAGACCGGCCCGGATCACCTCGGTGATGGCGGGCGGATCCTCGGGGGCGAGGCTGCGCACGTAATGGGCGAGGTTCCACAACTGCTCGTCGGTGATGACGCCCGCGTCGACCAGGTCGGTAAACGTCGGCATGGGCGTACCGTCGAGTCCGGTGCTCAGCCGCTGATAGATGTCCTCCACCGTGCCGCCGCCGTTGTAGAACCAGTTCTCGGTCAGGTCGGCCGAGTAGATGGGCATGCCGTAGTCGTCGACGAGAGTCGGCGAAGAGGTGCCGTCGCCCCGTCCCTCGGCACCGTGACAGCGGTTGCACTCGATGAGATTGTAGACTTCCCGTCCGTCGGCGAGAGCTTCCTCGGTGGCCCGGGTCGGGCTGCTGAAGGTCAGAGGCTCGGGTGCTTCGCTCGTGGCGAAGAACCGGTAAAAGCTCTTGAGGTAGTCGACCAGCGCGAGCCGCTCGTCGTTGCTCAGCTCCTCTTCCCATCCCGGCATGGTCGTGCCCGGCATGCCCTCGTTGATGACGCGCATGATGTCATCGTCGGTGGGGAGCTGCCCGCTCGCGGTGGTGCGGATCTGGTAGAGCGCCTGGGTGAAGTCGCGCGGGCGCGGCAGCATGTATTCGGCCGCGTAGCCGTCGCCCAGGCCCTCGTAGCCGTGGCAGGACGCGCACCAGCGGTCGTAGACCTCGCGCCCCAGTTCGTTGCCTTCCTGCGCGGTGAGCGGCGCGGGCCCGTTGTGCGCCAGCGCCGGGACCACGGCCGCCAGGAAGCCAAATATCATCGCTCGCGCCCGCATCAGTGCTCCTCCCCTTCGGCGCCCTCTGCCTCCCAGGTGCGCGGCTCCCAGCCGGTCTGTTCGTAGAGGAAGATGATCACCTGCCAGATCTCCTCCTCGGTGAGGATGTCTTCCCAGGCGGGCATCGCCGAATCCCACGGCGTTGCCTCGCGCGGCAGCCCCGGCCCGCCCTTGGCGATGCGCCAGAAGACGAAGCTCTCGGTGAGCTGCACGATGGTGCCGGGGTCCTGGAAGCTGAGGGGTACCGGGTTGAAGGCGCTCGCGAAGTGGCCCGCCCCGTCCAGCGCGTCCCCGTGGCAGGGCATGCAGTTCTGGACGTAGATCCGCTTCCCCTCCTCATAGTGCTCTTCGAAGTCGCCCTCTTCCCGAAGCGGGTTTTCGAGCCCGTCGAGGACCATGGTCTCTCCCCGGAGGTCGATCTGGCCGGGAGGTGCGGGATGAACGGAGCGCAGCGTCGCCGGCGCGGATACGGTGGGCCGAACCCGGTCGAAGGTCATGAAGCCGACCAGCAGCGGGACGGTGACCATGAGCGCCGTCCGAGGCACCTTCTGATGCGGATCCACCATGACCCGGTGGACCGGAGCCTTGAACTGTTTCCAGCGCTCCTCGGAGTCGCTGACCCAGAGCAGCACGCCCACCAGCACGGTTCCCATGTACTGCAGGACGACGGTGCCGGGCACGGGCGCGCTGGCGATTCCGAAGAGAGGGGGCAGCAACCAGATGCCCCACTCGAAGACGGCGTAGGCCAGCACCAGGATGATGGCTGCCTGGCCGAGCGGATGCTTCCAGGGCTTGCTGTTCATCGATTGTTCTCCCTCACTGGCGCTTCTCCTATCGCTGCGAAGCGAGGTACTGTACGATCGCCTCGAGTTGGGCGGCGTTCAGCATGGTTCCGAAGGTCACCGGCATGGTCCCCGCGAATGTCTCGTATCCCTCGGTTATCTCGGCATTCGGATCCAGGATCGACGCGCGAATCTCTTCGGCCGTCATGCGTGATCCGATCCCCTCGAAGGGCGGGGCGAGCCTCACCGGCAATTCCATGGCGGCGGGCAGGTGGCAGGCCGTGCAGGTATTGACCTGCAGCAGCATCTCGGGATCGAGGATTTCGCTCCCCGCACCCCCCGCTCCCGCGGCCCCGGCGCCCGCCATGACCGCACCCCCGGCCGCGGGAGCCTCGCCACCGCCCTCCTCGATATCCGCCCCCGTGACCGTCACGTCCCCTCCCTGGGACTGCAGATAGGCCACCAGCGCCCAGATCTGGGCGGACGACAGGGTGCGGCTCGCGTCCACCATGACGGGGACGAAGCCCTCCACCAGATAGGCGGTGGGGTCCACCATAGAGGTGTGCAGGTATTGCTTGCAGTCCTGTCCGGACACCCGATTGGCGCAGCGCACGCCGATGAGCCCGGTCCCCTCGTGGTCGGTGAGCAGATTCGGCGCACGCTCGCCCAGGCCGTGGCACGCGGTGCAGGCGCCGGCGCCGTTGTACAGGGTCTCTCCCGCCGCCACCAGCTCTTCGGATGAAACGTTGTCCCCGAACACCAGTTCCTCGGGTATGTCCGACTGAATCTGCGGAATGGCGTTGGCGACCCAGGTGAAGACGCCCAGGCAGCCGATCACCACTGCGAGGATACTCAGGTTGGTCTTTAGCATCTTCCCTCCGCTATCCCTCGCTGGTTGCAGGCTGAAGTTCGCTTCCCACCCCGCGCGCCGCGGGGGTGTCCCCCACGGACGAGATCACAGGCTTCTCGGCCAGCGAGCCGAGCCAGAAGATGAAGGCCACCAGCGCGAAGAAGATCAGCACACAGGACGAGATCACGATGGCCGAATAGCCGAGCGCCGGAGTAGCCGCCCACGGGCTGGTGTCGCGGATGACCTCGAAGACGTGCCAGTGCTGGCGGATGCCGCTGCGGGCGAAGCCCATGAGTCCCATCAGCCAGGTGAAGGTCACCGCCAGGATGAAGAGCGCGTACTGGGAGCGATCCGGCATGCGGCCCCACTGGATCTGCCCGCGCGAAGTGGCGCCGCGCAGCATCAGCAAGTCGATCGTGATCACCCCGATGATGCACGCGAGCACGGTAACGACCTGGTAGACCGAGAAGCCGATTCGCACCTCAGTGGTCACCATGTAGCCGTAGATCCCGTAGAACAGAACGACCGCGGCGGCGACCACGAAGATGGCCCCCTGCACGATTGTGCCCGTGCGCGCCCACGGCACCACCGGTTCCTTGTTGGCGCGCCGGTAGAGCAGGAACGACAGGAAGGTGGTCAGGATCATGAAGTTGACCGCCGTGTTCTTGGCGCTCATCAGCCCGAGGACGCTCAGGAAGGGGTGGTGGGTGCCGCCCATGGCGGCGAACTCCTCGCGGCTGGCGATCATGGTGTTGGGCGTCGCCCACACGATCACCCCCACGATCAGCACGATCAGCATGTACTTCGTGTACGGCATGAAGCGTTCCGCCCCGGGTATTCGCCCCATCCCCACCCACAGGTAGTAGTTGCCGGCCAGGAACAGCACCCCGATCAGGAAGGCCTGGATGATCCACAGCCAGCTCATGAAGCCGCCCATCATGGTGATGCCCATCTGCTGGTTGAACTCGTAGATCTCCCGGCCCAGGTAGTAGCCGGCGAAGGGCAGCACGATGAGCGCGCCGATGGCGATCATGTTGCCCACGTAGCCCATCCAGTCGTAGTGGGCGCGTTCCTCGTCGGTCTTTGCCGCCAGGAAGCGGTAGGCGGCATAGGCCCCGACCACCGCCCCCCCGAACACGACGTTGGCGAGCAGCCGGTGGATGTTGATCGGCATCCAGGTCGCGTTGGTGAGGGCCATCCACAGATTCACCATCTGGGGGGCCGTGTCGGCCGTGACATCCGCCGGCGGGCTCATCATGTAGGTCAGCCAGCCGTTGGCGATGAACATGACGATCGTGCCCCACACGTTCAGGGCGATGCCCAGCCCCCAGTGGAACCACTTGGCGCGGCCCTTCTTCCAGCGATCCCAGCCGTAGTAATAGAGGTACAGCGTGAACGACTCGAAAAAGAAGAGCCCCGCGTACATCCACATCGACAGGTTGAACACCTGCGCGAGGTAGCTGAACAGGGTGGGGTAGATGGTGATCAGCAGGAAGAGCAGGATGCCGCCCCAGATGGCGGTCGCCGAGTACGCAACCAGAAGAAGCCGCGTGAATTCCTTGGACAGCTTGTCGTAACGTTGATCGCCGCCGAACATGCCGATGGCTTCGGTGACCACCGCGAACATCGGCACGCCGAGCACGAAGGCCGCGAAGAGCAGGTGCACCTGGGCGGCGATCCACACGGCGGCCCGCCCGCCGATAACGGGAAAGTCGCCGTAGTCGCGCCCGGCGGGAACCTGGGCGAAGGCGGGCTCGGCCACAACCAGAATGGCAAGGACACCGAACAACAGGAGCGGCCCGACGCCGGATTTCCAGGTCATTCCACGTTTCGGCACGTTTCTCTCCGAGGTTGTGTCAATTCCGGGGCGCATCGTCCTCCTCCGGAATCCCGTCGCGCGACGCGGCCGCGGACATCTGGTTGCGTAGGAAGAAGGGCAGCCGCCTGGAAAAATCCACCGGCATGCCGCGGCGGACCTCCGCCATGACCTCGGTGGTTACGGCCGTGTACCCGCGCTTGCGCGCGAACGATTCCACGCGCCCGGACACCACGCCGCGCACAAAGCTGGGGACGGCGGACAGGCGCGCGCGGGCGTCATCGGTCCAGGGGAGCCCCGGGGCGGCGGCGTCCCCGTACACGACCGAACGCCGGGGCTCGATCAGGGCCCGGTCGCCGGTGGGCTCGTAGCCACAGGAGTCGTCGGGCCCGAGCAGGTCGTCGGTGAGGGCGTGCGCGCGCGCCCGGCAGCCCCCGCACACCGCGCGGTATTCGCAGCGCCCGCACCGTCCTCCCAACTCGCCCTGGCGCAGCCGGGTGAAGACCGGCGACGACTCCCACACCTGGCGGAAGGGGGTGGTGGTCAGGTCGCCCGCGACCACCGGGGTATAGGGACAGGGCGTGACCTTCCCCTCGGGTGTGATGCGGCAGTAGTGGACGCCGCAGGGGCAGCGGGTGGCGTAGTTGAGCAGCGGCGACTCCTCACCGCCCTCGATTACGTGGCGCATGATCTGCGGCTGGCACTTGGAGCGGACCATCATGCGGCCCCGGTACTCCCGCTCGAGCTCCACCAGTTCGGCCAGCACCGAATCGTTCTCTTCCGGAGTGAGGCCCTGCATGCGCTCGCCGCGCCCGGTCGGAACCAGAAAATACAGGTTGAACGACACCGCGCCCCGGCTCTCCGCCCAGGCCGCGATATCGGCCACCTCCGCACGGTTGCCCCGGGTCACGCTGGTCTGGACGATGAAATCCAGCCTGTGGGTGACGAGCCGGTCCACCGCGTCCAGCGTGTCGGAGAGAGCCCCCGACCCGTGGCGGAAACGGTCGTGGTAGACGTCGTTGAGCGAGTCCACGCTGACCGCGACGCCCTTCACCCCCGCCTCCATGAGCGATTCGATGCGGCGGTCGGTGAGGCGGGTGCCGTTGGTCCCCACGACCACGGTGGCCCCGCCCGCGCTGGCCCTCGCCGCGATCTCCTCCAGATCGTCGCGCAGAAGGGGCTCCCCACCCGAGAGGATGAGCACCGGATTGGGGTTCACCTCCAGGATCTGGTCGAGCACGCGATGGCACTCCGCGGTGCCGAGTTCGCTCTCCGCCAGGTACCACGAGCCCGCGGAAATGTAGCAGTGCGCGCATTCCAGGTTGCAGCGGCGGGTGAGGTTCCACGCGATGATGTGCGGGAGCCCCGACACGGCGCCGGAATCCGCCGAAACGCCCTCTGCGACCCAGCGCAGGGAGGGGGAAGCGGAGGGTTCGGAGAGACCGGTGCTTCCCACAGTGGGAAGAACGCCCGTGCGCGGAGCGGTCATCAGGCTCCTTCTTTCCGCATGAACTGCTCGACGGCCGCCTTCGCGTCGGCCGGGCTCACGGTCTTGAAGTCGACGGGACAGTCGTCCGCCTGCTCCGCCACGTCCCGGATCGGGCAGCGGGTCACGCCGGAAGCCTTGGCTTCTTCGATGAACTTGCGCATCTCGGGGGTGAGCCCGTCCACGCCTTCCGCGGCGGCCCGCAGCTGCTTGGTCTGCAGCTCGCGGAACATGACCAGCATGGTGTCGGTGTCGAAGGTGTCGGCCTCCATCATCGCCTGCTTGTTCTCGTCCATGACCAGGGTCGTGATGCGCCAGAAGTCGTGGTCGCGGGCGAAGCGCTCTACCGTGTTCCGGGCCAGCGGGCGGGCGATGAGGGGCACCGCGCCCAGGCGGTCGAAAGCCTCCTCCGTCCACACCACCGGGTCCGCCGCTGTCCGCGCCCGCTCCTGCACATGCCCGGTGTAGGGGCACTTCACCTCGATGGTCGGGTTGGCGGGCGCCGGGTCGGCGTCACTGCCCTCGACCGCCGTGCGCTTCATGGCATCGGCCGCCTTGACCTCGGCGAGCGCGAGTTCCTCGGCAGTGCCGATTCCCATGATGAGCTGCATGTGGGTAGGCAGCAGCTTCGCGATCGCCTCGTCGAGCCAGTCGTTGGTCACCATCGGCAGGGTGGCGCCGGTGTCGCGGCCGGGCTCGAGCACCGGCGGCCCGGATTCGCTCGACCCGTTGGCGCGCGCGCCCGAGGCTCCGTTTGCGCGCGCGCCGCCCGATCCATTGGCGCGCGCTTCGGCCGCCTCCTCGCCGGACTGCCAGTTCTCCAGCACGTATTCCTCGACCGCCTTGCGGGCGATGCCGAGGGCGAAGGGCGGGACTCGCAGGATGCGCACCTCCGCCTCGGGAGCCCACTCGAGCCCCATCTCGCCGTCTTCCTCGATCCAGGGAATCTCCTCCGGACGAACGTCGGTGGTGCCGATGAGGAGCATGTTCGCACGCGACTGGCGCAGCAGGTCCGTGGCCTGCGAGCCCAGATCCGTGCCCTCGATGCGATGCGCGCCGTGACGGGCCAGGATCACCAGGGTGGGATCGATCTCCTCGGCCCACTGGAGGATGACCTGGAAGGGCTTGCCGATGAGCACCTGGGTCTCGACCTCGACCTCGGGATACTCCTCCGCCATGATGCGCGCCCGCTTTACGTTGGCCTGTGCGAGTTTCAGCAAACCCTTGTCGATGATGTTGTTGTGAAGCTCTTCCTGCTCCTCGAACTTGAAAATCTTCGAGGCCTGTACCGAGAGCACGTCCTTGATGTTGCCGAAGACCGCATGATGGTATTCGACATCGAAGGATGAGCACGCGTAGAGCTTCGCGCCGTACTCGGAAGCCATCTCCAGTGCGATGCGCATGGCCTTGTAGCTGTACGCGGAGCCGTCCACGCACACCATGAAGCGACCCCCGGCGAGCGGCTTGTCGTCCCGCACCACGAAGGCGTCCCTGTCCACCTTCTGCAGGACGCGTCCCACCACGCCGCCGAGCTGCGAATACGGCTGGCGACCGATGCCGTGAGCGCCGATCACCATCAGGTCGTATTCGCGGCCGCTGGAGCCCGCCAGCTTCTCGCTGTGCTCCTCGTCCTCGGCCACGATGCGCCCGTCCTCGCCCAGGCGCACGTCGCTGCGCACCTTGTCTCCCCCGTCGTAGCTGGAGGCGATGTTGGGGTCGAAGCCGATCAGGCTCGGGAGATGGCCCTCGCCCGCGTTCACCTCGCGAACGATCTCCTCGTAGTTGATGCCTTCCAGGAGCTGACGCGTCAGCGGCACCCCGGCGTCGCCGCAGCGGCGGTCCACCTGGTCCAGAAAGGAATCGGAAATGAGCTGCAGTCCCTTCTCGATCAGCTTGTCGTGGATCTTGCGCTGACGCTTGATCTCGGACTCGGTCTGAAACTGCGCCGGGAGCCCGGTCTCGAGCTGCCGGAAACGGATGTCGTGCAGGCGCGCGGCGTAGACGTGGTTGCCGGTCAGGCGCCCGCCGGAGCGGGAGGCGAGTTCGATGGCGCGATCCACCGCCCAGTCCGACCAGGGCGAGTTGTCCACTGGAACAAAAATCTCACGGTACATGGCTGCCTCGATTGGAGGTTCTCGAGGGACCGGGCGCTTCTGGTTCAGCCATGCAACTCGGGAGCGGAAGGCGCGGGTGCGCCCTTCCAGAAAGGTGCTGAAGGCAGGAAGCGGTCCACTTGGTTCGGCAAGTCAGGCAGGGCCAAGTCCCCGGGAAGCGGTCGCCGAAAAATCGGCTTACATGACAGAGCGGGCGCCCGTGGCCCGCTCGTCAGATCTGATGTGTCGGCCCTCGCGGAGCCGGGCGAATTATACCGGAAATCGCTCATCGATGTCAAACGCCGCGCCCAGGGCAACGCGGCTGGTTCGGCAAGGGTCGCAAACGCTCTCCACCCGGACGAATTGCACCGGCGTCAGAGGTCCCATCCGGCGCGCGCCAGCATCCAGAGGTTGATGACGATAACGACGAGCGCCGTAAGGTAGAACCCTGGGGGCAGGGCGGCGTCGGCCCCCGGCAGGAACGCCCCTTCGATCATGCTTGGAAGGCGCAAGGCATGCAGGGCCCAGATCCCCCGGGCGAGCCACACGCTGCGCCGGAACCAGAGCCCCCAGAAGACGAGCGCGACGATCGCGGCGCCCAGCAGCAACCAGAGCGCGATCGGTCCGCGAATCGGGTTGACCAGCCCGTTGCGCCACATGGCGACCACGGCCGCCTCGTAGAGCAACCCCACGTGCAGGTACCAGAAGGCGGCCTGGCGGAACTTGCGGACGCGCGCATCCGTGGACCCCGCGCCCGATACCGCGTCGGCCTCGGCACCGGTGGACGCGTGATCGCGAGCGCGATCCTGTGTCGTATCGGTCACATTCCCTCCAGTCCCAGGTCTGAGCGGGCCGTGTCCATCACTTCGGGGGTCATGCGGCGGATTCCCCGCTCGCGGGCGTAGTCGGTGTAGATGCGTTTGACCATGCCGCGCACGAAGGACGGCACCCGCCCCAGCCGCTCCACCGCCGCCGGGGTCCACTCGACCCGGCCCGGCCGCGGCGGCGGGGCAGGAGCCTCCTCTTCCACGAAGGCGTCGCTGCGGCCTCCCTCCAGATTCCCGCGCACCAGCTCCATGGGCTGTTCGGGCACGGTGCGGCCTCCGATTTCGATGCCCATGCTGCTGACCAGCTGCGTCTCCATGGGGTTGGTCAGCATGGCGATCTCGCGGCCGCACGCGGAGCACCCGAACACCGCCGCCAGGGTACCGTCCCCGGGCAACTGGCGTTCGGCGAAGGCCATGACGTGGTCGCACTGGAGGCAGAGGAACTTCATCGGTCGCGCTCCGTTGGCGGGTCCCGGGTCTCGGTGAGGCGCGCGGCGAGGGCCCGGAAGGCATCCGCGGACGGCGAATCCTCTCCCGAGGCCACGACCGCGGTCCCGCGGTCGGACGCCTCTCCCAGGCGGGGATCGAAGGGGATCCGCGCCCACACCGCGAGACCCGTGGCGTCAGCCAGGCGGGCAACGCCTTCTCCCGGGAAGAGCGGATCCGCGTGGCCGCAACAGGGACAGACGTACTCGGTCATGTTCGCAACCAACCCCACCACCGGTACCCGCTGCTCGCGCACCAGACGCGCTGCCCGCGCCACCACCCGGCGCGACATTTCGGACGGGGTCGTTACCAGAAGCATCGTCTGCAGGTCGGGGAGCAGGTCGAACAGGCGGGTCATCTTGTCGGTGCCCGGCGGCAAGTCCAACAGGAGGAAGTCCAACTCGCCCCAGGCTACATCCGACAGAAACTCGCGCAGGGTCCCGGTCTCAATCGAACTCTGCCAGACGAAGCCTTCTCCGGAAGGCGCGCGCCAGCGCAGGGGAGCGTCCGGGTCGTTCTGGAGCAGCTCCATCGACATGACACGCACGCCGCACGGGGCGCGCACGGGAGCTACGCCCTCCGCGCCGTCCACCAGCCGTCCCCCGGAAGCCCCCAGCATGCGGGCCAGCGATGGACCGTTGAGATCGGCATCCAGTGCACCCACCCTCTGGCCCGCCTCGGCAAGCGCGGCAGCCAGGTTGGCGGTCACCAGGCTCTTCCCCACCCCTCCCTTGCCGCTCCCTATGGCGATCAGGTTGCGGACCCCAGCCAGCCTCCGCGCCAGCCGCTTGCGCTGGCCAATGATCTGTTCCACCAACAGATCGCCGGTCTGCGATTCCACTTGGTGGTAGGTGCGGATCTTCCTCATGGTCTCGGGAGCTGTGGGGTGCCTGGGAGAACGGTGGATGGCCGAAGAAAGCCGATACCCGGGGAACGGCGGTCACACGGGCCCGCGGTCTTCGCTCGGAAGCCGGCGGGGCTGAGGCCGGTCAGGGCACGAGCTGCTTCCCGTCGGAATCAAAAACCGAAATCGCGTCCACGGGACACTCGTCGCAGGCGGCCAACAGCGTTTCGTGGGCCACGCCGTCGATTCCGTCCCTGAAGACGGCGATGCCGTCGTCGTCGAACTCGAAGGCGGCTTCGGCAATTTCGATGCAGTCGCCGAAGCCCACGCAAAGGTCGCGATCGATCTGAAGAAGGTAGCCGCGTACCCGGCGTTCCTGAATGTCGCTCACTGGGGCCCGGGGTGCCGGAAAGTCTCTAAGGAGCTTGCGGGGAACGGCTGAACATCTCCACGACCGCGAAGCGTGGCAAGGTTGAAGGCTCGGCGTTCGGATGACTATTATTCATTTCTGTCCGCTCGCTTCCAGCGGCATGTTCGAGGATGAGCCCGAGACGGATCGGCTCACCACACCGCCTCTCAAACCGGGGAGAACGTGGAACTCCTGGTTTTCGGGACCAACCACAGGGTCGCGCCCGCGGCAGCCCGCGACCGGCTGGCGCTTTCTTCCGGCGAGGTGCGCGCCCTGCTGGGAGCGCTGGTGGAGGGATCGGACGGCGACCGCCCCATTCGCGAGAGCGTGGTTCTCTCGACCTGTACCCGCACCGAAATCTTCGCCTGGACACACGAGCCCCAACGGGCCACGGAGGTGCTCCGCGGTACGCTGCGCACTATCAAGGGCGTCGACGCCGTGCCCGCGCATCACCACACCTTCTCGCTCGACGGGCGCGAGGGCGCGCATCACCTGTTCCGCGTGGCCTCGGGGCTCGATTCGCTGATGATCGGAGAGCCACAGGTGCTCGGTCAGGTGCGTCAGGCCTACATCCAGGCGGAGGAGACGGGCACGTGCGGGCCGTACCTGACCCGCCTGTTCCAGTCGGCCGTGCGCACGGGCAGGCGCGCGCGCGCCGAGACGGAGATCGGCAAGGGGTCGGCTTCACTGGCGTTCGCCGCCGTGCGGCTGGCCACCAACATCCTTTCCGACATTTCCGACCTCGGCGTGCTGGTGGTGGGGGCGGGCCGCACCGGCGCTCAGGCAGCGCGCAACTTCGCTGCGCGGCGACCCGCCAGCCTTACCATCGTGAATCGCACGGCTGAGCGCGCGGAAACGGTGGCGGCCGAGTTCGGCGCGATCGCGCGGCCTTTCGATGAGCTCCATGACGCCCTCGGGACGGCGAGCGTCGTGGTCACCGCGACTGCCGCCCCCAATCCGGTCGTCACCGCCGCAACCCTGCGCGCCATCATGCAGGAACGGCGCGGACGGCCGCTGGTGGTCATCGACATCGCGAACCCGAGGGATGTCGAGGCCGGCGCCGCCGGAATTCCCAACGTCTTCCTGCGCGACCTGGACAGTCTCGGCGATATCGTGCAAGAGAATCTGATCCGCCGCAGCAAGCAGATCCCGCATGTCGAACGCATCGTGGAGGACGAACTCCAGGATTTCGTCGACTGGTACGACACGCTGAAGGTCGTACCGGTGCTGAGGTCGCTGCGCGAGAGCTTCTACCGGATCGCGGATGAGGAGGTGCGCCGGCATCTGTCGAGCTTCGACGAGTCGAATCGCGACCGGCTGGAGCGCTACACCCGCTCGCTTGTCGCCCGGCTGCTGCACCAGCCCACCTGCCACCTGCGGGAGTTGGACCTGGAGACCACGGAGGGTCTCTCCAGCCTGGCGGCGGTCAAGGAGATCTTCCAGCTGACGCCCGACGGACCTCCGGAACAGAACGGCGGCCAGCGCCACAACGGCGCCGGCTGACCTCCACGGCGGACAAGTTCCCGCAGACCGGCCGCACCCCCGCGCATGGCTTACCCCAAGCATCGTCTCCGTCGCCTCCGCCGGTCACCGGCCTGGCGGCGACTCGTACGCGAGAGCGTGCTCCGCGCGGACGACCTGGTCTATCCGCTCTTCGTGGTGCCGGGGGAAGGCCGGCGTCGGCCGGTGCCGAGCATGCCCGGCATCGAGCGCCTCTCCACGGAGTTGCTGGTGGAAGAGGCGGGCGTGGCCATGGAGGCGGGCGTCGGAGCGGTGCTCCTGTTCGGCGTGCCCGAACGGAAGGATCCGCGCGGGACCGCGGCCTACGCGGGTGACGGCCTCGTGCCCCGGGCGGTGCGCCACATCAAGGCGCGCTACCCCGAACTCCTGGTCTGGACCGACGTATGCCTCTGCCAGTACACCGACCACGGCCACTGCGCCATCCTGGCACCCGACGGAACCGTCGACGAGGAGGCCACCCTGCCGCTGCTGGCCCGGACCGCCCTGTCCCACGCGCAGGCGGGGGCGGACGCGGTGGCTCCCAGCGACATGCTGGACGGACGGGTGGGCGTGATCCGCGCCGCGTTGGACGACGCGGGCCTTGGGCCAACCCCCATCGTATCGTACGCCGCCAAGTACGCCTCGGCCTTCTACGGGCCCTTCCGTGACGCCGCCCACTCGGCGCCGTCGCACGGTGACCGGCGCTCGCACCAGATGGACCCCGCCAACAGCGACGAAGCGCTGCGCGAGGTGCGGGCCGACCTCGAGGAAGGCGCCGACATCGTGATGGTGAAGCCCGCGGGCCCGTGTCTGGACGTCATCCGGCGGGTCAAGGACACGTTCGGCGCGCCCACCGCGGCATATCAGGTCTCCGGCGAGTTCAGCATGATGCGCGCCGCCGGCGAACGCGGCTGGATCAACGAGCGGGAGGTGGCGCTGGAGAGCCTGGGCGCCATCAGGCGGGCGGGCGCGGACATCATCGTCACCTACTACGCCGTGGAGGTCGCACGCTGGCTGCGCCACGACGCCTGACGATCCGCCCGGAGAACCGGGTTCCGGCCGCGCTCACGGGCATCATCGTGGTTCTCGCCGCCGCGCTTGTCGCGATGTCGTTCAACCGGCCCGCCGTCGAGGTCCACCTCCCGACGCCTCCGGAACCTGCGGAGGCAGGGGACGCCCTGGTCGGGCCCGTCACCTACACCGTCGATGCCTCCGCCACCGGCGAGTGGGAGTTCTTCGACTTCTCGCGCGGCTCGGTGGTGCGCGATCCCGGACCTCTCGACTGGGATCTGGCCTTCCGGCGCTTCCACATCATCGCAAACGGGGGGGCGGGCTTTTCAGGCTCCGGAGGCATCGTTCGCCTGGAGGAAACCGACTTCCATGCGGTCTCGGAACTGCCTGACACGGTCTACGTGGGGACCACCGCCCGCCGCGACTCCACCAACGCCGCCATCGCCCGCTGGTACGCCTACGGCTGGACGAGCCATCTCCTCACTCCCCACCCCGTGGTCTACGCGATCAGGACGGCGGACGGACGCTACGCCAAGCTGCAGCTGCTGGGGTATTACTGCCCGGGCGCCCGGCCCGGATGCCTTGCCTTCCGGTACGTCTACCAGGGTGCCGGGGGACGCTCGGTGATGGCTCCCGCCAGGCAAGCGCAGGTGACGCATCCCGGGCCGGGCCGCCCGAGACTCGACCGCTCCGATCCGCGCCGTACTGGCGGACAGCGATGAAAGCGCCCCCGTCCCCGGACGACAGGGAGCGAGCCCGGCAACTCCGCCGCACGCTCCGGGAGCGACTGGCGCGCGGGATCTACGAGCGCGAGAAGGCCCGCGACCCGACCCGGAGCAAGCGCCAATCCTCCTGGGAGGAGCTGAATGCCGGCCGCCGGGCCCACCCGCCTGAACTACGCGGACGAGTTGCTCACCACCCTCGTTGGCGCCCTGGGGGTTACCTGGTCCACCGTGGAAAGCCTGGATGCCTGCGCCAGCGCGGTGCTGGCGTCCGGAGAGAGAAGTCGCCAGGACGAAACCGCCAAAGGGCGGTGGATGGAGGACGAAGCCGCCGAGACCCGGAAGCTGGCCGAAGTGCTGGCGGTGCTGGTCCCGAGGCCCGCAGGCGGCGACGGGCCGTCTCGCGAAACCCGGCAGGCACCCGGACACTAGCCCCGCGTGGCCCGGGGCGTCGCGGCCCCTCGTGCTGCCCTGGTCCGGGTCCGGCCTCTCAGGCGATCCGGCGGCGCTTGCGCTTGAGGAAGTCCATCATGATGTACTGTCCCAGCGTGAGCGAACTCGTGAAGTAGGCCTTCCCGCGCGAGATCTCGGTCACTTCGCTGACGAAGCGCACAAGGTAGGGGTCGCGGGCGAGCATGAAGGTGTTGATGTGAATGCCCGCGTTTCGGCAGGCGGCCACTTCGCGGAAGGTCCGCCTCAGAATGAGGCCATCGGGTGCGCCGGAGTTCTTGTAGATGCGCCCGTTGGGGAGGGTCACCGCCGAGGGTTTGCCATCGGTGATCATGATGATCTGCATCATGTCCTTCTTCTGCGCCTTCAGCAGCCGGCGCGAGATCAGCAGCCCCTCCGCGGTGTTGGTGTGGAACGGCCCCACCTGGGCTCGCGGCAGTTGCGAGAGCGGCATCTCCATCGCGCGGTCGCCGAAGGTCACCACCTTCAGCACGTCGCCGGGGAACTGCGAGCGGATCAGATGGGTCAGCGCCAGGGCAACCCGCTTGGCGGGCCCGAAACGATCTTCGCCGTACAGGACCATCGAGTGCGACACGTCGAGCATGAGCACCGTCGCGCAGGAGGAGCGGTACTCGGTCTGGCGCACCATCAGGTCCTTGTAGTCCAGCTCGATCGGAATCGACAGCCCCTCCCGCTCGATCGCGCTCTTGAGGGTGGCGGGGATGTCGAGGTTGAGCACGTCGCCGTACTCATACGGACGGCTGGCTGCGTCGGCCTCCACTCCGGTCGCAAGCCTGGGCGTTTCGTGGGAACCGAAGCTGGACGTCCCGCTGGCGGAGAGAAGATTGCGCAAGGCGCGGTATCCCAGGAAGTCCATGCCCTTGCGCGTGACCCCGAAGTTCACGCTGCGAGCGGCGTCCCGGGCCTCGTCGACGTGCCCCTGCCCGGTCATGTCCTGCGTGGGCCCCGGCATGGCGCTGCCATCATCGAGGGTCAGGTACCCCTCTTCAACGAGCTTCTGGACGATATCGTCGATCAACTCCGCGATGCGGCGCTGCACTTCTTCGTCGCCCTCGCCCTCGCCGCGCAGTTCCTCCAGCATCTCGGGAGTGAACTGTCCGCTCTCGATGAGCGCGTCCAGGATCGCCCTCTGCAGGGCGTCGTAGGAGCTGGTGTCCTCGGTTCCCGACCATCCCCAGTAAGGATGGAAGTGCGGGCCTCCGGCAA
Organism: Longimicrobiales bacterium; assembly: GCA_965232315.1. Lineage (GTDB taxonomy): Bacteria > Gemmatimonadota > Gemmatimonadetes > Longimicrobiales > Gaopeijiaceae > BD2-11. Next base: position 242,956 of record CBDDPN010000020.1, read on the forward strand.
ATCCTCCGTCCATCAGGAAATCGGTGAGGTGCTCGAGCAGGGACTCCAGATTCAGGGCATCGAGCAGGCCTGGCCGATACTTTGTGTAGGTCGTGAAGCGCATTGCCCTGCCCTCCCGGAGCGAGCGCCCGCCGCGCTCGCCGGTTGATCATCCCGAAAGATCGCCCCCCGCATCCAAGCCGGTCACAGGAGAATGGAAGCCATCCACGAAAGGCTGCTCGCCTGGTTCGACGAGCACAAGCGCGACCTTCCCTGGCGCCGGATTCGCGACCCCCTACGGCGTCTGGATCTCCGAGATCATGTTGCAGCAGACGCGCGTCGGCACCGTGGCACCCTACTACCGGCGTTGGATGGAGCGGTTCCCGGACGTCGTGACCCTGGCCGATGCCGACCAGGACGATGTGATGCGGCTGTGGAGCGGCCTCGGGTACTACGCCCGTGCCCGCAACGCGCACCGTAGCGCGCGCATGGTTCGTGGACGCACACGGCGGCGTCTTTCCCTCCACCGCCGCGCAGTTGCGGTCCCTGCCGGGGGTGGGTCCCTACACCGCCGCCGCAGTGGCGAGCATCGCCTTCGGCGAGCCGGGCCCCGGCGGTTGACGGCAACGTGCGCCGGGTGGTGGGCGCGGCTCTACGACCTCCCCGACCCGTCGCTTGCGAAGACGCGCGACCGGGTCGCCGGCCTGATGGACACGGCCCGCCCCGGTGACTTCAACGAGGCCATGATGGAGTTGGGCGCCACCGTGTGCACGCCCCGTTCGCCCTCGTGCGGGACGTGTCCACTGGCAGCGGGCTGCCGGGCGCGAATCGCGGGCACGGTGGCGGAACGGCCGGTCCGTCGCCGTCGGGGGCCGCTGCCGGTCAGGGCCTGGGGCGTGCTGGTCGCGGTGTCGCCTGGCGGCAGGACGCTCCTGGTCCGGCGCCCGCCCGACGGGCTGCTGGGCGGGATGTGGGAGTTCCCCGGGGTGGAGCTGGACGGGGACGACGCAGGGCGGCGCCTGGTGCGGCGACGCGTTGCGCGGCTGGTGCTGGCTGGCGGCGACCCCCGGCCATCCACCTGCTCATGGATCTGGACAGGTGGTGACGGCGCGTCACGCGACCGGTGCGGCCCGCAGGACGGGGGCCGAGCACGCGGCGGACGCTGGCGTTCAGGCGCCCGGCAACCTCCCGGACACAGTCGTGGAACTCCCGCCGGTGACCCACCGGTTCTCTCACTTCACGGCGGTGTACCGGCCCTGGCGGTTCGTGGTCGCCCGTGAGTGGCGAGAGGCGGCGGGGCGCTGGGTCACGCCGGCCGAGTTGGCCGACCTGGCTCTCCCGGCCGCCCAGCGACGCATCGCCGCCTCAGCGCGCCCATGATGCTTACCGGAGTCGGCGGCGTCCTTCCTGGCCGGCGCCGCTCCGCCCCCGGCCGAACCGGCCCGTCACCGGGGCGTGACGCTCACCGTGACCAGGGCGGCACGACCTTGTTCATGCGCGCATAGGCGATCGACTGGCCCAGGTGCTCGTTCATGTGCGTCACGAGCTGCAGCAGGACCGCCCAGCTCTCGACCTCACGCCCGTACAGCTCCGTCGGCTTCGCCAGATCGGCTTCGGGCATCGAGTCCATGATGCCGCGAACGTGGTCCATGGAAGCCGCCAGTATGCGCACGGCCTCATCCTTGGTGGTGACCCGCTCCTCGAGCGAACCGTACTCTACTCGCGCCGGCGCATCGACCCCCAGGTACATGTCGGGATACATGTAGTTGTATCGGGCGATGTGCATGTAGGCCGCAGCCACGGTATAGACACCCTCCATCGGCTGCCACGAGTACGACTCGGCCGGCATCGCCTCAGCGAGCGCCACGAGCTTCTGCGCCGATCCCTCGAACTGTCCGCGGATCTCTTCGCCGAAGCCGGAGATCCCCTGCGCGCGAGCTGGAACGGCGAAAAACGCGGCTGCGGCGATCGCCAGCAGGCTGCAGGCCACAAGGAGTTCTACGCGACGGCCCCCGCTCGGCGTGAGCTTCATGGCGTCGGAAACACGAATGGAACAACGCATGGATTTCCTCCTGGCTGGATCCTGCAACTCGGATGCATAGCCGCTCGAATGCCGGGGGTTCGTCCACGGGCTGTTAGGCCGTGAACGGCCCCGATCCCTTGAATCCCTTTCCCGGCGCTGGCGCGTCGTGGCGAGCACGCCCGTAGCCTCCCCCGCCCGTGCGGCTGATGCGCTTGGCATCGACGAGGGCTTCCAACACCAGTTCGCAGGCCGCCGCCCGGTGGCCATCGCCGGTGTCCTCGCTCGCCAGCCCCACATGAGAGAGCAGCTCCAGCAGGCCGGGCACGGTCTCGAATCCCTTGACGCACGCCTTCGCCGCCGAGGCGTTCGAGACCTGCAGGGCGCCCCCCTCTTCGAAGTATTCCACGACGGATTCCACATCGGCACCCCCGGCGTACGTCTCGAAGACCTGGCCCGCGGCGCGGGCAATCAGTTCGCGGGCGATGCGGTCAGGTCCTTGGAGTTCGCCCTCGTACTCGAGTTCCATCTTGCCCGTGACTGCGGGCTGCGCGGCGTAGATGTCGCTCACCCGCGGCACGACAACTCCCTCCTGCAGCCGCAACGAACGCCGTTCCGCGCTCGCCACCGCGATCTCCAGTACCGAGATGGGCATGCGCTGGCTCACGCCTGACCGCTGATCCACACGCTTGTCCAGACGGGCCAGAAAAGCGACGGACTCCACAACCTCGCCGATGAAATCCGGAATCTCCACCGGCAGATCCCGGCGGTCGGTCCACGCCTCCTGGGCTGTGATCGCCCTTCCCACGGCGAGCGTTTCCGGGTAGTGGGTGCGCACTTCGGTGCCGATGCGATCCTTCAGCGGCGTGATGATCTTGCCGCGTGCCGTGTAGTCCTCGGGGTTCGCCGTGAAGGCCAGCATGACATCGAGTTGCAGACGGATGGGGTAGCCCTTGATCTGCACATCCCCCTCCTGGAGGATGTTGAAGAGACCGACCTGGATCTTCCCGGCCAGATCCGGAAGCTCGTTGATGGCGAAGATGCCGCGGTTGGCACGCGGCAGCAGGCCGTAGTGAACGGTCAGTTCGTCGGCCAGGATGTGCCCTCCCCGGGCCGCCTTGATGGGATCCACGTCCCCGATCATGTCCGCGATGCTTACATCCGGCGTCGCGAGCTTCTCCACGTAGCGGCTCTCGCGCGGGATCCATTCCACCGGTGCGTCGTCGCCGTGCTCCTCGACGAGCAACCTCCCGTAGCGCGAAACCGGGCGATAGGGCTCGTCGTTGATCTCGCTTCCCGCCAGAACCGGGATCTCCTCATCGAGGAAATCGATCAGCTGGCGCAGGATTCGGCTCTTGGCCTGGCCCCTGAGCCCGAGCAGAATGAAGTCGTGTCGCGCCAGCATGCCGTTGACGATCTGCGGCACGACGCTCTCGTCGTAACCCAGGATACCCGGAAAGAGCTCCTCCTTGTTGCGGAGCTTTCGGACCAGGTTGGCCCTCATCTCGTCCTTCACGCTGCGGGGGCGATAGCCGGATGCACGCAGCTCCCGAACGGTGGCGGGTCGGCGATGGGTCATGTGTGTCCGTGGGGGGAGCGGGGTTCGGGAAACGCCGTGACGACCGGCGCCGGATTGGCTAGGATTCAGCACTTCGAGAGGCCGAACGCCGTGCGCGGACGGCGCAGGGCTTCGACAGACTACCCCGCTTTCCGGGCCCGGATCCTGCCGGCGGCACGTCGGGGCCCGATCCGCGGCGGACACCTTCCGCGGGATTGGCAGCCCCAACAGGAGTCCCCCATGTCACAACGTCCGGTGTCCGTCCGTCCGGCTTCCTGGCAGCCCGCTCTTCCCCGCGACCGATTCATCGTGGAAGACGCGCCCGACGCTGAAGCAGTCCCGCTGGACGTGGTCTTCGTGGGCGGAGGCCCCGCCGGACTCGCCGGCGCCATACAGCTGGCAAGGCTGGCGCAGGCGGACCGGGAGGCGGGCGGCGATCTGGGCGACCTCGAGATCGGAGTACTCGAGAAGGCCGGGCAGCTGGGCGAGCACAACCTGTCCGGCGCCGTGGTCAACCCGCGCGCGTTCCGGGAGCTCTTCCCGGACCTGCCGGACGACGACTTTCCCTTCGCCCGCCCGGTTTCCGGCGATGCCGTGTATCTGCTCACGGCCCGTCGGGCGCTGCGGCTCCCCACGCCCCCCACCATGAGGAATCACGGCAACTTCGTGGGCTCGATCTGCGAAATGGTGCGCTGGCTGGGAGAGCGTGCCGAGGAGCTGGGCGTGAACGTCTTCCCCGGCTTCCCGGTAGACTCGCTGCTGGTCGATGGAAGGCGCGTAGTCGGCGTCCGCACCACCCCGAGCGGTCTCGACCGCGATGGCGCGGCCGCGGCGGGATACCAGCCGCCCATGGACATCTCGGCTACCGTCACCGTGCTCGCGGAAGGAACGCGTGGGGCGCTGGCCCAGGCCTGGCTGGAGCGGGAGGACGTCGGGTCGCCCAACCCGCAGATCTACGCCCTCGGGGTGAAGGAGCTCTGGCGCACCCGCGAGCCTCTGAACCGCATCGTCCACACCCTCGGATGGCCGCTCCCCCGGGACGCCTTTGGCGGCAGCTTCATGTATCCGCTCGCCGACGACCTGGTGGCGCTGGGGCTGGTGGTGGGGCTGGACTATCGGGATGCCTCGCTCGATGTCCACGAACTGCTCCAGCGAATGAAGCTGCATCCGCTCTTCCGCGGGACGCTGGAGGGCGGCGAGATGCTCGAGTGGGGCGCAAAGACCATCCCCGAAGGGGGCTACTATTCGGTTCCCGAGCGCCGCCACGGAGACGGCGTGCTGATCGTCGGGGATGCGGCGGGACTGGTGGACGTACCGTCCCTCAAGGGCATCCACTACGCGATGCAGTCGGGCATGTACGCAGCCGGGTCCATCTTCTCGCACCTGAAGGGCGATGGCGATGGCCTGGCGGGCTACAGCCGCACCCTGGACGGCTCGTACCTGATGAAGGATCTGCGCCGCAACCGCAATCTGCGCCTCGCCTTCAAGAAGGGTTTCTGGGCGGGCGGGATGCAAGCGGGGCTCATGACGCTGACCGGCGGCGCATTCCCCGGAGGCCGCATCGGGGTACGGAAAGATGTACAGGAGGAACGGCGCACCGGGACGGCCCAACCATTCCAGCCGGACGGGAAGCTCACGTTCTCCAAGGTCGACGCGGTATACAAGTCGGGGAACCAGACCCGTGACGACATCCCCGGCCATGTGCTTGCGGGAGAAGAGGTTCCCCCTGAGGGAGCCGCGTTCTACGCCCGCATGTGTCCCGCCGGGGTGTACGAGGACGATGACGGCAAACTCGTGGTGAACGCCCCCAACTGCGTTGACTGCAAGGCGACCGACGTGCTGGGACCGCGCTGGACGCCGCGGGAAGGGGGTAGCGGACCGGCCTATCGGCGGATGTGAGCTGGAACGGGAGGGTCGTGCCCTGACGTCGATCGGCGCTCGATGAGTGCCTCCTCAACCCACTGCCATGGCCGACCCCCAAGACTGACGGTCGGGAGGAATCACTTGAAGCCATTCACGAACTGTCGCCGCGCTCTCGTGCCCTGCCTTCCACGCACTCTCGTGCTCGTACTATGGGTGGGTGCAACCACGGCCTGCGCCGAGCGCGAGGCGGTTGTGGCCGTCGAGGTCGACAGCGCCGGAGTTCGAATCGTCGAGAGCCGGGCCCCGGCATGGCCGCCCGGGGAGGAGTGGCGGGTCAGTCCCGAGCCCGTTTTCCGGCTGGGCAACGCCGAGGGTGACCCGTCCTCCCGGTTCTACCGGATCCTGGATGTCGCGCTGCTGGCCGGAGGGGAGCTCATCGTCGTGGACGGCGGGTCCGCCGAGGTGCGGCGCTACGACTCCGGGGGCCGTCACCTCTGGACGACCGGCCGACGCGGAGAGGGGCCGGGCGAATTCCGGAGCCCGCGGTATCTGGGGCGCCGGGAAGACGGGACATTCCTGATCTGGGACCGGGCGCTCCTTCGCTTGTCCGTGATCGAGAACGGCGAAGTGACTCTCGCCGAGCGCAGGAACGCGCCGGACGGATCGACGTTCATCGCTGAAGGCCTGTTTGGCGATGGCGCCTGGCTCGTCGCGTATCCCAGGTCGGTGTCGCTGCCGGAAGGAGCCTCATGGACCGACACCATCCGGCTGGGACGCTACGATCCCGTGCTGGAGGAGGATTTCCGGCTGGCGACGGTCCCGGGCATGGGGTGGGTCTGGACCGGCCAGTACCAGCTGCCCGTACCCTTCGGCGCCCGGCCGCTGCGGGCGATCGCGGGCGACCGGCTCGCCGTGGCCAGCGGGCCGGTACCGGAGGTGTCGATGCACGATCCCGACGGTTCCCTGGCGGCCCGGTACCGGATCGCGCGCGACCTCGAGCCCGTGACGGAGTCGGATGTCGGGCAGGTGATCGAGAGCTTCGTCGAGATCGGTCAGGGACCCGCGGCGGTCTGGCGCGAGTGGCGGGACCGCATGGAGATCCCGACGCATGAGCCGGCTTTCGACCGGCTGCTGGCGGACGGGGCCGGCAACCTGTGGGCGCGGCGATTCATGGCCGATCCGCTCTCGCGCGAGCCACCCTCGTGGGATGTATTCGGCCCCGCGGGCACCTACCTGGGCGTCGTCTCGACCCCGGGCGGCATGATCGTCACCTCCATCCGCGACGGACTTCTCGCGGGCGTCTACCGGGATGACCTGGGGGTCGAGTACGTCAGCGTACATCAGGTCACGGCGCCAACTCCCTGATAGCCACAAGACACGCGCACGGGCTACTCGTCCAGAATGCTCACCCTCACCCCCGCCTCCGTGCGCACCAGCGCGGGCATGAGAGCCGGGATGTCCCGCCCCCGGTAGCAGGCCAGCACCGCATCCGCGCTGGAAAACGCGCTCAGCTCCTCCAGCGTTCGAATCGTGGGGAAGATCATCGGCAGCCGCCCCGCGCGGTGCCGGTCGAGGGCCTTCCCGGGCGCCAGCCAGACCGAATCCGTCATCTCGCGCGGATCGGGAGCGGACCTCGATCCCGGCGGCGCCAACGCCGCGAAAAAGCGAGTGTCGTAGCGCCGGGACTCGGCCTCCGGGGTAATCCAGTGCGCGATGTATTCGAGTGCGGCCCCGTCGATGCCCACGGCGAGATCGTCGAGGATGTCAGCGAATCCCATGGCGCCGCCCATCAGGCGGTCGCGCAGCCGAACCAGGCGCGCGCGTCCCCTGGGCGAGTGCGGCAGAAAGCGCCCGCCGGGCCTTGCGATCAGCACCGCCGCTTCCTCGAATGCCTCGCGGACGGCCGCCAGGTAGTAGGCGATGGCGGGGGGATCGCCTTGCGGAAGCGACAGTCGGGCTGCCGCCTGCGCCCGCGTCAACTGCTCCACGCGCGAGACGAGCGTCGGATGGCCGTCCTGCGCATCCACGCGCCCTCCAGGGAAGACGTAGGCCCCCGGTACGAACCCCGCGGAGCGGTTGCGCCGCATCAGCAGGAGCTCGAAGCCCCGGGCCTTCTCCCGCAACAGGACGACGGTGGCAGCGGGCCGGGGCCGCGCACCCGAGGGCGGCAGCTTCACGAATGCGGCCATCAGCGCCCGACCGCCATTCCGTCCTTGCGCGGGTCCGAACCCGCGGCCCAGCCGCGTGCGAGGCGCATCACTCCCTGGCCTCCCCCGAAGGAGGTAAGCGACGGATCCACCACATGATGTCCCATGAGGGTGAGCGCTATCCCCGTTTCACGGCTCAGCCCCTCGACCGCCACCTCCAGTCCGGCGGTATGGCGAAAACGCGGGGCTTCGATGGCTGCCTGCAGATCCATGCCGAAGACGAGGAGGTTGAGCAGCACCTGAACGTGCCCCTGCGGCTGCATGGACCCCCCCATGACCCCGAACGCCAGCCACGGCTCATCTCCCCGGGTTACAAGGGCCGGGATGATGGTGTGCAGGGGCTTCTTGCGGGGCGCCACCTGGTTCGGGTGCCCTTCCTCGAAGGTGAAGCAGGCACCGCGGTTCTGAAGCGCGAACCCCGTCCCCGGGATCACCACGCCCGAGCCGAAGCCCTCGTAGAGGCTGTTGATGAACGACACCATGTTGCCGTGCTCGTCGGCCGTGCACAGGTAGACGGTATCGCTCGCCACAGCCGCGGGGCCGGGTTCCACCCGCTCGGCGGCTTCGTGCGGATCCAGTCGCGACCGGCGGGAGGCAACGTAGTCAGGGGCGAGAAGGGCCGAGGGCGCCGTCCTCATGTGGCCGGGATCGCCGACGTGACCCGCGAGGTCGGCGAAGGCCAGCTTCTTGGCCTCGATGAGATGATGCAGGTATGCCGGGCTGTTGTGACCCATCGAGGCGAGATCGAACCCTTCCAGAATGCGCAGCATCTCGAGCGCGGCGATTCCCTGCCCCGCCGGGGGAAGTTCCCACAGCGTGTGGCCGGCGAAATCGGTCGACAGCGGGGCGACCCAGCGGGCCCGGTGGCCGGCCAGGTCCCGGAGCGTCAGAAAGCCCCCCAGCGCCGCCAGCCGCTCCACCAGCCGACGGCCCAGCGCGCCCGTGTAGAAGGCCTCCGCCCCCCCGCCCGCGACCAGGCGGAAGCTGGAGGCCAGTTCCGGAAGCCGGAACCATTCCCCGGCGCGCGGGGCCCTCCGCCCCTCGACCAGAAAGGTGGCGGCCGCCCCGGGGTCAGCCCGCAGCTTGTCCGCGGCAGCGGCCCACTGGGCCGCGATGATCGGCGTCACCGGGAACCCCTCCTCCGCCACCCGGATGGCGGGCGCGAGCACCTCCGCAAAGGTCATCGTGCCGAAACGGTCGAGCAGGGCGGCCCACCCGGCGACCGCGCCCGGCACCGTGACCGACCCGGGCCCGCTCGCGGGCACGTCGTCCAGTCCCGCCGCCGCGATCGCCTCGCGCGACATACCCGACCCGGACCGTCCACTCGAGTCCAGCCCGACCAGGCGGCCCTCGTCCGCCGACCACAGCAGGGCGAACATGTCGCCGCCCATCCCCGTCATGTGCGGCTCCACCACGTTCAGCATGGCCGCGGCGGCAACTGCGGCATCCATGGCGTTCCCGCCCCGCTCCATCACGGAGAGCGCGGCCCAACTGGCCAGCGGCTGGCTGGTGGCGGCCACGCTCCTGGGGGCAAAGACGGTCGATCGTCCGGTCATGAGCACGGGCGGGAGGTCGGGGATGGCGGCATGGTCCATGGGGTTTCGGGACTCGAGGCGGCTGGCGCGAACCGCCATGCCGCGCCAAGCTAGAGAGAGCGGACGGGGCCTGCCAGCCTTTTCGCGGTCGAGCAGCCAGTTCTGACAAAATGACAGCCCTGACATCTTGTCAGGCTGTCCGTTCGGGCCCGATTCATGCATCTCCCTTCGTGCTCCGGGCGGACCAGCGATCTCACGACCAGGGATGTCCTGCTGTCCCCGACAGGAATTCAGTCACGGCGCACTCGAGGCGCGCTCGCTTGATGCGGGAGAACAGAAAAGGGAATCAGAAGAGTGGCTGAACGTTACAGGCTACCCGTGTTACCACTGCGGGACACGGTTGTATACCCGGGGGTGGCGGTGCCGATCTCCGCCGGGCGCCCCGGCACCATAGAAGCCGTGCAGGCGGCGCTGGAGGGAGACCGGCGCCTTTTCGCGGTGGCTCAGCGCGAGAACGTGGACAAACCGACCCCGGAGGGACTGTACGAGGTCGGGACGGTCGTCCGCATCATTCAGACCCATCGCGTGCGAGCGGGCATTCAACTTCTGGTTCAGGGAAACCGGCGCGCCCAGGTCCTCTCCTTTGAGAAGCGCGGAAAGACCATGTTGGCCGCCGTTCTCATGAATCTCAGCAGAATTCCCCCGCGCAGCGAGCAGGATCCCGCGTTCCAGGCGCTCGACCGCGAACTGCGCGACCGGGCGGCCGGACTGGGCACCCGGCGCGGTGTCCCCGCCGAGTCGCTCAACCAGCTCATCCAGGGGGTGGACGAGCCGGGCGCGTTCGCGGACCTCGTGGCCTTCTATCTGGATCTGCAGACGGTGGAAAAACAGCGGCTCCTCGAAGTGCTTGACGATGAGGACCGCATGCGCCAGGCACTGGTAGCGGTGGAGCGCGAACTGGTGCGCCTGAGCGCACAGGAGGAAATCCAGGCCCGCGTGCAGGAAGAGCTGGGCGAGCGCCAGCGGGAGATGCTTCTGCGGGAGCAGATGAAGCAGATCCGGCGAGAATTGGGAGACGAGGACGAGAAAGCCGAACTGGATGACCTGCGCGAGCGCATCGAGGCCCTCCGGCTGACCGATGACGCCCGCACGGAAGTCAATCGCGAACTCAAGCGCCTGGGACGGACCAACCCGCAGTCCGCCGAATACCAGGTCATCCGCACCTACCTCGAGTGGATCACCGAACTCCCCTGGGACGATCGCACCAAGGACAAGATCGACCTGGAGCCGGCGTCCGAGGTCCTGGCCGAAGACCACTACGGGCTGGAGGACGTGAAGGACCGCATTCTGGAGTTCCTCGCGGTGCGCAAGCTGCAGGCGGAGCGGGCGCCGGACGACGAAGCGCAGGGGGAAGCCGAAGCGCAGGAGGAAGGCGAAGAAGAGCAGGCTGCCCTCGACGCGCTGAGCCGCATGGCGGAACAAGGCGACCCCGCCTCTTCGGAGAACGGATCCGAAGCCGACGAAGAAGTGGTTCCCGGGCCACCACCTCCGAGCGGCCACGGACCCATCCTCCTCTTCGTGGGCCCGCCGGGAGTCGGCAAGACCAGCATCGCCCAGTCCATCGCCCGCGCGATCGGGCGCAAGTACGTGCGCATCTCGCTGGGCGGCGCCCGCGACGAGGCGGACATCCGCGGCCACCGCCGCACCTACGTCGGCGCCATGCCGGGGCGCATCATCCAGGGGATGCGCCAGGTGAAGTCGAAGAACCCGGTTTTCCTGCTCGATGAAGTCGACAAGTTGGGCGTTTCCTTCCAGGGGGATCCCAGCGCGGCGCTGCTCGAGGTGCTGGATCGGGCCCAGAACTGGACCTTCACCGACCACTACCTGGGCATCCCCTTCGACCTCTCCGAAGTGCTGTTCGTCGCCACCGCCAACTACTGGGACCGCATACCGCCGCCACTGCTCGACCGGATGGAACGGGTCGACTTCAGCGGCTACACCGAGCAGGAAAAGCTGGAGATCGCCAAGCGCTATCTGCTGCCCCGGCAGCTGACGGAGAACGGGCTGCGCGAGGAAGAGATGGTTCTCGGCGATGAGGCCATCCTGAACGTGATCAGCGAATACACGCGCGAAGCCGGCGTCCGCCAGCTCGAGCGGGAGGTCGGCAAGCTGGCCCGCAAGGTTGCTCGCAGGATCGCCGGCGGCGGGTGCGAACAGATGGTCGTCGACCAGGACGTGGTGCGCGACCTGTTGGGCCGTCCCCGGGTGCACCCCGAGGTGATGGCCGAGGAGGACCGGGTGGGCGTCGCCACCGGCATGTTCTACACGCCCACCGGCGGGGACATCATGTTCGTCGAAGCCAGCGTCATGCCGGGGGACGGCAAGCTGGTGCTTACCGGCCAACTGGGCGATGTCATGAAGGAATCGGGCCGGGCCGCCCTCACCTACGCACGCAGCCGCCACGCCAGCCTGGGGATGTCGGTCGACGACGTGCTCGGCAAGGAGGTGCACATCCACGTGCCGGCGGGCGCGGTGCCGAAGGACGGCCCCTCGGCGGGCATCACGATGGCGACCGCGCTGATCTCGGCGCTTTCGGGACGGCCGGTGCGGCGCGATGTGGCCATGACCGGCGAGCTGACGCTTACCGGACGGGTGCTTCCCATCGGCGGGCTCAAGGAGAAGATCCTGGGAGCGGTGCGCGCCGGCATCACCGAGATCGTTCTGCCCGCGGACAACCACGCCGACCTGGAGGACCTTTCCGACGAAGTGCGCGCCAACCTGGTCCTGCACCTGGTTGCCGGCCTCGACGACGTGACTGAAGTCGCCTTCGCGGGAGGGCTGGCAGCCGAGCACGAGCAGGCCGTCTCCGATCCCGTGCCGCTGCTCACCCCCCCGGTGCCACCCGCGCCCGAGGTCGCTGCCCACTGAAACCCACGACCCTCGACTTCGCCCCGGGGGCGGTGATGGGGCTACACCACGGCCGGCGTACGCCCCGCCACTTCGGCCGCCCCGACCTGGAATACCAGGCGGCGACCCGCTCCGCCGCCGTGTTCGACCGCTCGCACCGCAGTCGGCTGGCCGTCTCCGGCCGCGCACCCGCGCGCATGCTTGCGGGAGTCATCACCAACCGTGTTCCTGCGCCCCCCGTGGAGACTCCCACCGGGCTGCTCGCCGGTCGCGCCGCCTACAGCGCCGTGCTCATCCCCAAGGGCCGCATGGTCACCGACCTGACGGTCGCCTGGCGGGGCGTCAGCGAAAACGCACACGGCCTGTGGCTGCACCTGCCCGCCGCGGGGCACGCTCCGCTGATCGGACATTTGCGCAAATACCTGCCGCCCCGCTTCGCCCTCGTGGACGACGTCACCAGCGCGACCGGCACCCTGACCGTCGCCGGCCCGGACGCGGCCGGGCTGCTGGAGGCCGCGCTCGGGATCGCATCGGGTACGCTGGCCGCGCTGCAAGAGGGCGGCTACGTGCTTACCGGCATCGCGCCCGCGGGCGTACTGGTGGCGCGCATAGGCGATGTGCGGGTGGCCGCGTTCGACGTCCTGGGCGACCGGTCGACGCTCGATCCGGTCGGCGAGGAGGCGGTTCGCCGGGGCGCGCTGCCCGCCGGAATGGGCGTTTTCGAGACACTTCGGATCGAGGCGGGGCGGCCGGAGTTCGGCTCGGACATGGACGAGCGCACCATCCCCACCGAGGCCGGCATCGACGACCGCGCCATCGACCACGCCAAGGGCTGCTACACGGGCCAGGAGGTGATCGTGCGCATCCGCGACCGGGGTCACGTGAACCGGCATCTGCGCGGCGTGCTTCTCGGCAATGCCCCCGCACCCACGGAGGCGACACCTCTCTACACGGGAGCACGCGCGAAGCCCGTGGGCCAGATCACCAGCGCGGCCATGTCTCCCGCCTTCGGCCAGACCATTGCGCTGGGTTTCGTACGCCGGGAGATCGCTCCCCCCGCCGAGCTGCGGCTGGGAAGCCCGGACGGGGCAAGGGTGGCGGTGCGAGCGCTCCGGGAAGAAGGCTGGGAGCTTCAGCCCGGCGACCTGCGCTGACCGGCGGGATCTGGTCCGTCAGCTTCAGCCACGGTCCCACCGCTACTGCGCGGCCCCGGCCACGACGTGGCTCATGAGTCGCTTCGGCCCTCAGCTCCCCGCCGCCTTGAAGTGATCGACGATCAGGTGTCCGTGAAAGCGCCCGTTCTCGATGAAGATCTTGTTGGCGTCGTGACCGGCGGCGAGCACGCCGGCGATGTAGACGCCGGGGGTGTTGGTCTCCATGGTGGCGCGGTCGTGGCAGGGAATGCCGGTTTCCGCATCGATCTCCACGCCCAGACTCCGGAGTAGCAGCGGCGACGCGCGCCACCCGGTCATGGCGAAGACCCAGTCGTTGGCGATCTCCTCCCGCTCGCCGGTGTCCCGGTGCTCGAGCACCACGGTGCGCTGACGGATCTCCGCGACGCGGGTTCTCCACCGGGTGCCGATCTCGCCGAACCTTATCCGGTTGGTGATGTCCGGAACCACCCACGGCTTCACGCCATCGTCGATGCCGTCGAAGATGTGCACCAGCGTGACCCGCGCATGGGCGCGGAAGAGCTCCAGCGCGGCTTCCACCGCCGAGTTGCGCCCGCCGACCACGAGAACGTCCTGATCGAAATAGGGATCCGGCTCCCTGTAGTAGTGGTGCACCTTTGGGAGGTCCTCTCCCGGAACGCCCAGATAGTTGGGCTCGTGGAAGCTCCCCGTCGCCACCACCACGGCGCGGGCCCGGTAGCTCGAGTTCGTGCCGTCGCGGCGGCGCGTCCGCAGCACGAAGTTTCCCCGTCGCCCCTCGATGGCCCGCACCTCTTCATGCTGCCGGACATCCAGCTCGAAATGCCGCACGACGCGCCTGTAGTAGACCAGCGCATCGCGCCGCGACGGTTTGCCGGAGGCCAGGATGAAGGGCACGCCCTCGATCTCCAACTTCTCCGCAGTGGAGAAGAAGGTCATGTAGGGCGGATAGTGGATGATGGATTCCGTGATGAAACCGCGGTCGAAGACGGTCGCCGAAACCCCTTCCACCCTGGCCGCCGTGGCCGCCGCCAGACCGCAGGGACCGGCGCCCACGATAGCCAGATCCATGGGATCGCCGGCAAGTACATCGGTATCGGACATTTCCTTCACATCGTCAGTTCTTGTGTGGCCTGCCCGAGAAACATCTACCCTGCGCACGCATAACTCCAGAGGCAACGCGAGAGTACCTGGGGAACGCCGGTGCCGCTGAAGCGTACTCCTCAACCGCATTCCACATCCCGCAGGAGCGTCGAAGATGGCACAGGCCGAAAAAGAAGCGCGACGGGCTGCGAATCGGCTGAGGCGCGCCCTGGAGAAGACGCGCAGAGAAGTAGATGCGCTGGAGGGGGCGCTCCGCAGGGCCGAGGGCGATGATTTTCCCGTACACCTGTACGAAGAGGCACGCGCGTCGATCGATAAGCTGGTGGAATTCGTGGACGGGGAGTCCCGGCGCCTCCAGCACAAGATCCTGGTGGCGGGCGGCCTCGAGCCCGGACGCGTGCGGCGCGCCTCGGCGCGGAATGGATGAGCGGGTCCCGTGTCCGGGATGATCTGATCGCGGTCATGCGAGCGGGGGTCGACACACCGCTGCGCGACGCAGACTTCGACGACCTCGCCCGCGGGATCTTCGAGCACCAGTGCGACCGGAACCCGGTGTTTGCCCGTTTCTGCGAAGCGCGGGGGATCCGTCCGGGGTCGTGGTCATCCTGGCGCGAACTGCCGCCGGTGCCCGCGCGGGCCTTCCAAGAGAGCGGTCTGGTGTCACGAGGCCCCGCCGAAGCGGTCTTCCGCACCAGCGGCACCACAAGCGCCGGCGAGAACCGGGGAGAACACCGCGTCCCCGATCTGTCGCTGTATCACGCGTCGCTTCTGCCCAACTTCGAAGCGCACCTGCTTCCCGATGGCGCGCGCCTGCCAATGATTTCGCTCATCCCCTCTCCCCGGGAGCTTCCCGATTCGTCGCTCAGCCACATGATCGGCGTCGTGGGAGACGAGCTTGCACGGGACACACGGTATTTCGTCGACAAGGATGGGCGTCTCGATGAAAACGGGCTGCGCGCCGCGCTGGGCGAGGCCGAGGACGTGGGCGAGGCTGTGCTGATCGTCGGCACCGCTTTCGCCCTCGTTCATCTGCTGGATTCCCTGGCTGCGGACGGGGCTCGCTACCGGCTGCCCGCAGGATCGCGGATCATGGAAACGGGAGGCTTCAAGGGCCGTACGCGAACCGTTCCCCGGGATGAACTCTACGATGCCATCCGGGTGCAACTGGGCATTCCTCCCCGCTGGATCGTCAACGAGTACGGGATGACGGAGCTGCTCTCCCAGTTCTACGAGCCCGTGCTCGCGGGCGGAGCGCGCCTGCACCATCCGCCTCCCTGGGTGCGCACGCGGGTACTCGACCCGGCGACACTCGAGCCGCTGCCGGCCGGCCGCGAGGGGCTGCTCTGCCACTTCGACCTCGCCAACCTGGGATCCGTGTGCTGCCTGCTCACCGAGGACATCGGCATCACGCCCCGGGCAGCGGAGCGAGGCGGCTTTCGAGTGCTCGGCAGGAACCCGGCGTCGGAACCCAGGGGCTGTTCGCTGGCGATGGACGACCTGATGAGCGCTGTCCGCGCCGGCCGGCGATGAAGACGTTCCCTGCCTACCGGCTGCCGGCCGCGGCGCCGGCCGCGGTGCCGGCCGAGTTCTCCACCGCCCGCGTGAGCGCCGGCCTGCGGCTCCGCTTCCCCTCCCCCGACCCGGCGTTCACGCGCCGCCTGTGCGACCACCTGTACGAAGCCGGGAGCCGCCTGCTCCGCCGCCGGACCCCCTCCCTGATGGAGTCGCTGGGGCGCGCCGGCGCGCGCTTCCTGGACCCCGGCGACCCGGTGCGGCAGGCGGCGCTCGAGTCGCTGCCCGCGGGGGCCGGGCTCTCCCCCGCCATGGCCCGGGAGGTCGTGGACGGGATGGCACGCGACTGGACCGCCGACCGCCTCTCCCGGCTGGTGCACGCGCAGTTCGCCCATCCGGGCGTGCTGGACGGCTTCCGGCCCGGGCCGGAGGGGTCGCGGGTGCGCGCGTTCGGGCACCGCCTGGTGGTGCAGCTGGGCGCGGGCAACGCGCCGGGGGTGTCGGTGGGCGGGATGGTGCGGGCGTTGCTCACGCGTTCGCCGGTACTGCTCAAGCCAGGACTCCACGATGCCGTGCTGCCTGTCCTGTACGCCCGCGCCCTGGCCGAGTGCGACCCGGAGCTGGCGACCGCCCTGGCGGTGCTCTACTGGCCGGGCGGCACGCGGTCGGTCGAGGCGGAAGTGCTGGCGCGCGCCGACCTGGTGGTGGTTTACGGCGGCGGCGATACGGTGGAGGCCGTGCGCGCCCGCCTCCCGGCGACCACCCCCCTGGTCGCGTATTCCCACCGGGTGGGCGTCGCGCTGGTGGGCCGCGCAGCACTGACGGAGGCGCGCGCCGACCGAACCGCCATGGACGCCGCGCGCGCCATCGCCGCGTTCGACCAGCGTGGATGCGTCTCCCCCCACCTCTTCTGGGTGGAGGAGGGCGGCGCGCTCACCGCGGCCGAGTGGGCCGGTCGTCTGGCCACCGCGATGGCCGCCGTCGAGCAGGATCTCCCCGCGGGCCCGGTCCCCTCCGACACCGCCTCGCGGGTGCAGCAGCTGCGCGGCACCTGGGAGCTGAAGGAGGCAACCGGCAGCGGGGCGCGCGTCTTCCGCCCTCGGGGCGTCGAGTGGACGGTGGTATACGACCCCGACCCGGCCTTCGCGCCGTCCAGCCTGGGACGCTTCGCGTCGGTGAAGCCCGTGCCCGACCTCGACCGCGTCCCCGCTCTCCTGGCCGAGCTGCGTCCGTTCCTGCAGACCGCCGCCCTGAGCGGAGCGGGCGGGCGCGGCCACGTTCTGGCGGAGCGGCTGGCAGGGGTGGGCGTCAGCCGGGTGACCACCCTGCAACGCATGGCCTGGCCACCGGCGTGGTGGCACCAGGACGGCGGCGACCCCCTGCGCGCGCTGGTCCGGTGGGTCGACTGGGAGACGGACTAGCGGCCCGCGGACGAACTCCATCCGGCATTCGAGCGGCGATGGATCCGTGCCGGATCGCTTCGCTCTGCGCTGCTCTTCGGCCCGATAGCCCCGCTATTCGGCCTTCAGGGCGCCTTCCAGCCCGGCGCCTCGCCGCCGCCCTAGTCTTCGGGCTGGTCCTCCGACCGCCAGAGAACCAACTGACGTGAGCCGTTCGAAGCCTCCACCCGTATCCTCAGCATGTCACCCTCAACGATGCCGATGTCGTCACGCATTTCCTGGGGGATCGTGATTCTGCCCCCAACTCCCACGACAACGTCGCCGTAGTACAGCGAGCGATAGATGGCCATGGTGTTCCCTGTGGTTGGAATCGAAGCAAACCGTAAGCGGCTTCCGTAATACGGCTTGGCGGGCGGCGTCCCGGGTCCGGGAATGGTCGCAAGCCCGTCGCTAGTCTGCATAATCTAGAAAGAACGGAAGATCCTTGCACAGGTTCCGGACGGAGTGTTCAGATTCCTGTCGGGTCCGGATTTGTCCGCAGGGCCGACTTGCCCCTTCTGCCGAGCGCACAGCCCATGGCTTCTTCTGCTCACGACTTCCCGGTCCGAGTGAACGCCGCAACCAAGCATTTCGGGCGGCACACCGCGGTTTCGTCTCTCGACCTTCATATCCCGCGCAACTCGATCTACGGGCTGCTGGGGCCCAACGGCTCGGGCAAGACCACGACAATCCGCATGATCATGGGCATCCTGCACCCGGACGAGGGCAGCGTCGAGCTGCTCGGCCGGCGTCCGGACAACCGCGCCCGCCACGGGGTAGGTTATCTGCCCGAGGAGCGCGGCGTCTATCCGAAGATGAAGGTGGTGGAGCTGCTCGTCTTCCTCGCGGCCATCCGGGGCGTGGGCCGAAAGGCGGCGCGGGACCGCGCCCATGCCTGGCTCGAGCGCCTGGGGCTTGAGAAATGGGCCGGAAAGAAGGTGGAGACCCTCTCCAAGGGCATGACCCAGAAGATTCAGTTCATCGGCACCGTAATCCATGAGCCGGAACTGCTGATCCTCGACGAGCCGTTCAGCGGACTGGATCCCATCAACCAGGACCTGCTCGAGAGCATCGTGCGCGAGTTTCATGAGCGCGGGACCACCATCCTGTTCTCGACCCACCTCATGGACCAGGCGGAGCGGCTGTGCGATCGCGTCTGCCTCATCGCCCGGTCGCACAAGATTCTCGACGGAGGACTTCGCGAACTGAAGCGGCAGGAGCGCGAGGGGGTGCTGGCGGTGAGCTTCGAGGGTGACGACAGCTGGATCCGCGGCCCCGAGATCCAGAGCGTCGAGGAAGCTCCCGATTGCCTGATGCTGCTGCTGCGGGAGGGCGCCGATCACCAGGAAGTCCTGCGCAAGGGCGTGGCGTGCGGGGCCCGCATCAGCCGCTTCGAGCTGGTCGAACCCCGGTTGCACGAGATTTTCGTCCGGCACGCGGGAGAGGAGGTGATCGATGACGCGGCCTAGCCCCCGTCCCCGTCCGATCGAGAAGCGTTCCTGGCACACGGTGTGGGCCGTCGTCGAACGCGAATTCGTCACTCGGGTAAAGAGCCGCGCATTCATTCTGGCGACGCTGCTGACCCCCCTTCTCGTGGCCGGCTTCTTCGGCTTCGTCGTGTGGCTGGAGATGCGCGACGAAGGACAGACGCCGAC
Organism: Longimicrobiales bacterium; assembly: GCA_965232315.1. GTDB lineage: Bacteria > Gemmatimonadota > Gemmatimonadetes > Longimicrobiales > Gaopeijiaceae > BD2-11. The sequence continues at coordinate 261,886 of CBDDPN010000020.1, forward strand.
CCTCGCCGTGGTGGATGAAACCGGCGCGCTGTACGGCCTTCTGGCGCCCCGGCTGGAAGGGCTCGGCTACGCAGCGCATCAGGTTGCCGAAGCGGATGCCGACCCGGAGGCCCTCGATGCCCGCGTCACCGACGGCAACCTTACCGGCTACCTTCGGCTTGATGAAGCGACGCTGAACGGCGGAACCGCTACCTACCGTAGCGCGGAGGGCCTTTCCCGGCTGCGCCGTGTCTCCCTCGCCGGTGCCGTAGCCCAGTCGGCGCTGGAGGCCCGGCTGGGGGGTGAACAGGCGGATGTCGCGGCCCTCCTGACCGGAGGCGGCATCACCATCGATATCGTGAATCCGGAGCCCGGCGGCGACGAGGATGAAGGATCTCCGGTGTTCGCCCTCGTCGGCGGTTTTCTCCTTTACATGGCTCTGCTCCTCTACGGCGGCCAGATTCTGCGGGCCATCCTGGAGGAGAAGAGCGGGCGGATCACGGAGATCATCATCTCGTCGATGAGGCCCTGGGAGTTCCTGCTCGGCAAGATCGTGGGCGTCGGTGCGGTAGGGCTTCTGCAGATCGCAGCCTGGATCGGTTTCGTGATGGTGCTTCTGCTGGCGGTCCTTCCCGCACTGCCCGCGGTCGCGGCAGCCCTGCCGAGCTCCATCTCCCTCGCGGAAATGATTCCGAGCCTGGGAGAGGTCGCGTTCTTCGCCGTCAGCTTCATCCTGGGCTACCTGATGTACGCCTCGGTCTTCGCCGCGGTCGGTGCCCTGAACGCCAATGAGACCGATGCGCAGCAGATGATGTGGCCGGTCATCATCCTGGTCATGGTGCCGATGATGACGCTGGGACCCGTGCTGGACGATCCCGACGGGACCATGGCGATGTGGCTCTCGCAAGTGCCGTTCTTCAGCCCCATTCTCATGTTCGCCCGCGTGTCGGTGGGCACACCCGCGCTCTGGGAGGTGGTGCTGTCGCTGCTGCTGCTCGTGCTGGGGCTGCTGGGGATGGCGTTCGTGGCGGGGAAGATCTACCGGGTGGGGATCCTCATGCAGGGCAAGCGGCCCAATCTGCCCGAGATCTGGAGGTGGGTGCGGCAGCCCTGAAACCGCATCGTACTCTTCGCGGAGCCTGATTGGCTCCCGTTGTTGCCGGGCTACCGGGCTCCGCTTCCCGGTCGCAGCTATCTCGCGTCGTCCCGCCGGCTGATGGTGAGCTCCCGCTCCACGGTCGCGGTGGCTCCTGTGGTCCGGTCGGTAATGGCGATCACGAGACGGTGCGCGCCCTCCTCGACCTCCTGCGGCGAGACCGAGAAGTATTCGGGCACGACGTCGTCGACGGGCTCGACCGTCCGCACGAAACCAACCGTCAACTCATCTTCACGGCCCCGCACCAGGTTCCCCAATGACCGCAGGAGGCGCGCACCGACGCTGCGCCGTTCCGCGTCCTGCAGCGTGACCTCCACCGTGTATTCGGCGGAGCCCGTAAAGTCGGTGGTCAGCCCGTAGATTTCCAGGTAGACGTGGATGTCGTCGTCCGCCTGGAAGACCAGGTCGCGCGAAGCGCCGATGGCGAAGTCGCGCCATCCGCGGGGCCGCTCGACACGCGGCACGAGGCCGCCGGCGAGGACGATATCGGACGTGGACAGGCCCACGCGCGGCCTCGGAACCGCGCGGATGGTTCCGCGGTTGCGTGCGGCCACGCGGGAATCCGCCGCCAGGGCTTCCAGCGAGTAGTCGAAGGTGCCGCGGGGCAACTCGAAGGTGAACAGCACGTTGCCCGACTCGCTCGCCTTGACCGCGTGCGAAAGGCGGGCTGAATCCTCGCGGGTCCGGTTGAAGATGAACAAGCCCACGTTCACGGAATCTCCTTCGAATAACTGGAAGGAGTCCGGATCTGCGCGCAGAAAGGTCAGCACCTCCACCTGCCCCGGCGCCGCGCCCCGGAAACGGGCGATCTGGGCGGGGATCTCCGCCCAGTGGTTGACGGCGCGGCTCTCGAAAGTCGTGGTGGCCTCGTTCTCGCTGACCTGCTGGAGATACTGCCCGGTGTTCGCGTCGAAGTCGAAGTTGACCCTGTTGTAGCCCAGCTGGCGCTGGAAGATGAAGCTCGGCACCTCGAGCCGATAGTTCCAGAAGATCCATCGCCCCGGTGCTGTTGGATCCGGCTCGCTGGGCCGCGCCCCACCGCCCCCACCCCGGGGCTGTCCTGCCGTAACATCCAGATGTTTTCCGGCATGCCGTAGCGAATGAAGACCTGACCCCGGTCGCTGCTCCAGCCCGGCAGCCGCCGCTCCGGATCTCCGAAAGCCATCTCGGCATAGGTGACGCGCGCGATGTGCTCCATTTCCCGTTCGTTTTCGGGGATCAGATAGAGCGGGTCGGATTTGGCCCACAGGATGCGCTCGTATTCCGGGCATTCTCCCGGCCGGAGCTGCTGATACCCGGCCGCATCTTCCCGGTCCAGCAGGTAGGAGATGTCGTCATACGGTGCTCTCTCCTGCGGAGGCATCAGGGCAAGGCCGGTGTCGAAGGCATCGCGCGCTGCAGGCCACTCGAACGATTCGTAGAACGCCAGGCCGAGAAAGATGTGCGCGTAGGGTTCTTCCGAGTTCACCGCGACCAGGCGTCTCGCCTCTTCCGCCATGTCGTCGAAACGGCCCTGCCGGTGAAGCAACCCGAGCAGGCCACGAGCCGGCGCGCGGGTGGTCGGGGACGTAGGAGAGGGCGGCTCTGTACTCGGCCTCGATGCGCGGAGGATAGTCCACCCCCCTGTCGCTGGCGCTGCCTGCTACCGCAAACTGCTCGTTGAAGGCGCGGGGTGACGTGTAGTTGAAGCAGAAGTACACGACGCCCGCCGGGCAGCGGGTGGAGCCGGCGTACTCATCCGTCCCCCACCGAACCGTCCCGCCGCCAGTCCGCGGGCAGGAAGACGAGGTGCTCGAAGTCCTCCATCTCCTCGGTCAGGATGCGCGCCAGCACAAAGTGTGCGTCGGCCAGCACCTGCGGTTCCACGGAGCGGCTGCGCTCGGGCGCCAAGGTGCGCTCCAGAAGCCTGCGCGCGTCAACGCGCATGAACTGGCGCCTCCTCAGAAAGGCCAGCTCCACGAGGACGCCGGCGTCCCTCGTGGAGCCCTTCGTACGCCTGGTTCAGCAGCGCTTCGGCCTCCATGCGCTGTTTGAAGTCGGTTTCTTCCATGGGCGCCGTCCGCGCCAGCAGCCTGCCCAGGGCGAAGGCGACGTGGGGATCGCGGTCGTCGTCCTCGCGAGCGGTGTGCAGCAACCCCAGCGCGGCGGCCGTGTTCTCCGGCCTCCAGACGGACGTTCGCCTGAACCACGGCGCGAGGGGAGCTCGGCTTCCTGCCGGGGCGGCGCCTGCGGGGGACTCGTCCATCACCGGATGGAAGCGGGCCGCCGACGCGTAGGCGAGTGCGGGCGACGCGAAAGTCGACAGGGCGCACACCAGCAGGGAAAAGCGACGTTGAGCCCCGCCCGCCTTCGGGCTTCAGGGCAGAACGGATCGGAGCAACGCCTCCAGTTGATGGCGTCCTGAAGCTCTGCGCCTTCTGAAGCGTGGCCTCGTAGCTGTCTTCGACGAAGATGGCCGCAGTGTGCGCCGTGTCGCCGGACTCCCCGTCGGCCGGAGAGTAGACGAGCTTTGCGCGACACTGCTCCTGGCTCGTGGACCGCTTTGTCTCGAACTCCAGATACACGTCCCAGATCCGGTTCTGGTACGTGATGGTCGCGAGGTGCTGGCCCGGCATGGGCCTCAGGTCGGATGGCACAACGGGGTCGATCATGATTGCTTACATTACCATTCGACCGCTCGGAAATCCAGCTTCTCGGCGGCCTGACATCCGGGCCCGGCATACCCTCTGCAGGACCACGTCGAGGCGTCTCTCGGTACCGTCCTTCGCTCATTCCTTTAACGACCCCTGGCGCTGGATGCTTCTGCTGTTCCGGTTACAACGGAACTTCGGATTTCAGGGCGTCGGGTTTCGGGGATTGGAAGTCATGACGAAGCCAACGCGCGCATCTCGCCCGGCGCCGGGACTCACCACACTGGTCTGGTTGACCTCCGTCTGCGCTTCGTGCGCCGGCGAGACGTCGACAACCGGTCATATGAACTTGGACCCAGTGGCTGTCTCGCAGGTTCCGCCAAGTCGCAACGTGAGCATCGCCCTCGCGAGCGAGGACACGGCATGGGTTATGGCCACGCGCTTGCCGTTCTCGTCGAGCGACAAGTTGGCCCCCGCCGACGCCGACGGGATCCCGGATCTCGCGATCGACGGGCGCGACGCGCTCGCGCTCCCGTTCCGTTGACGCTCACCACCGCTGCCCCTAACTTGCGGCCCGAACCAAACGGGCCACCCGTCTCCGTCGCCGGCGGGGGCAAACGGCGCGATCCATCCTCGCAACCTCCACGCCAAGGAACCGCCCGTTTCATGAAGAGACAGCGGACTGCGATTCTGGCAGGAGCCATCGCGACCCTCGGCGCCCTCGCCTTCGTTCAAGAGAGCGACGCCCCCCAGGAAGGTGCGGACACGGCCGCCGAGCCGGAGGCGGTCGCCATCGACCCGCTCGCGCAGCCCGTCGCGTTCCCGCACGACATCCACGCTGGCGAGTTCGGCATCGACTGCCAGTACTGTCACTTCTCCGCCGAGCGCTCGGTGGACGCGGGCATCCCGCCGGTGGCGACCTGCCAGGGATGCCACCTGGTCGTCCAGGGGACGCAACAACCCCGAAGAGGTGGCCAAGGTGCGCGACTACGCGTTGCGCCAGGAGGCGATCCCGTGGAGGTGCGCATCTACAAGGTGGCGGACCACGTGCGCTTCCCCCACATGCGGCACGTCGCGCCCGACGAGTCCGGTGAGCCCCGGGTCCAGTGCCAGGAATGCCACGGCCCCGTCGAGCAGATGCCGGTGATCGAGGCCGTGAACCAGCCGCTCTCCATGGGATGGTGCGTCCAGTGTCATGTGGATCGAAACGTCTCCCGGGACTGCGCGGTCTGCCACTACTGAGCGCGCCGGAAACCACCAGCCGCCACCGCCGGGGAGCGATGACGCGAGCCATGACCAGGAGCCGGACACCAGTGAGAAGCGAGAGCACATGAGCGGCGGCATCAAACGCCGGGACTTCCTGCGCGTGGTGGGCGCCTCCGGGGCCGGAGCCACCATGTTCGGCTGCTCCACCGAGAACGTGGAGAAGCTGATCCCGTACGTGGGTCCCGCCCGAGGAGATCACCCCGGGGTGGCGACCTGGTACGCCTCGGTGTGTGGGGAATGCCCGGCCGGATGCGGCATCTGGGTGCGCACGCGCGAGGGCCGCGCGATCAAGCTCGAGGGCAACCCGGAGCACCCCGTCTCCGGGGGCGCCCTGTGTGCACGCGGGCACTCGGCGCTGCAGGGCTCTACAACCCCGACCGCCTCACGGGCCCGATGATGCGCGACGGGGACGGCTTCTCGCCCGTCAGCTGGGAGGACGCCGAGGGCGCAACTCGCGGAACGGCTCGGTGCCGCAGGCGGCAATGTGGTGCTCGTCACCGGGCGTTCCGGTGGTGCGCTGGGCCATCTCTTCGATCGTTTTGCGGAGGTCGTCGGGGGCACGCGCGTTGAGTACGAGGCGCTGGCGGAAGCTCCGTTGCGGGAGGCGGCACGTCTGGCGTTCGGTCGCGACGTCGTCCCCGGCTATGACTTCGAATCTGCCCGCTTCGTCCTTTCGTTTGGTGCCGATTTCCTCGAAACCTGGCTCTCGCCTACCGCTTACGGGCGCGGCTTCGCGCGCACCAGCGCCATCGATCAGGTGGGCTCGAAGGGGCGTTTCGTCTTCGTCGCGCCGAGGCTCTCCCTGACGGGACAGAACGCGGACGAGTGGTTCCCGATCCAGGCCGGATCGGAGGCGGCGGTCGCGCTCGCCATGGCCGCGGTAATCGCGGGCGACGGAGCGGATGCGGGAGCGTACGGGGAGCTGCTGGCCGGCTTCGACATGGACGCGGCCGCGGCCGCATCGGGGCTGTCGGCGGAGGAGATCGCGGACCTGGCGCGGCGCTTCGTTGCCGAGGGACCCGGGTTGGCGGTCGGCCCCGGCGTGAGCGGACAGCACCGCGGCGCCACCGGCGCCAACCTGGCGGTTCTGGTCCTCAACCACGTCGCGGGCAACGTCGGCCGCTCGGTGCACCTGGACCTGTCCGACCAGGCCGCGGCGTCCGCGCCCTGGGCCTCACTGGAGTCGGCCATTGCCTCGATGGGCGCGGGAGAGGTCGCGGTGGCGCTGGTGCACGGCACGAACCCGGCCTACTCGCTTCCGCCGGCCGCGGGCTTCGCGGACGCGTTCGGTGCGGTGCCCTTCAAGGTCTCCTTTGCCTCCGAACTCGACGAAACCGCGCACCTCGCGGATCTGGTGCTCCCCGACACGCATTCACTCGAGTCGTGGGGGGATTCCAACCCCCGTCCCGGCGTGCATGCCCTGCAGCAGCCGGTGATGCGCCCGGTACCCCTCTTCGATGCCCGGCCCGCCGGGGACGTGCTTCTCTCCGCGGCGAACACCCTCGGTCAGAACCTGGGCGCCCAGAACTTCCAGGGGTACGTGCGCGGCCGCTGGCAGGAGATGGGGCTGGCGGGCACCGCCAACTTCGACGACTTCTGGCGCGAAGCCCTGCGCCGGGGGGTGGTCTTCCCGGAGCCGGCCCAGGTCTCCGAGCCGGCGGAAGAAGAAGCTCCCGCCCAGCTGCTTCCTCCGGATCCGGCGGTCGACTTCGACGTTCCCGCCCTGGACGGGGACTCGGATGGGCTCGCGCTGGTGGTGTACCCTTCGGCCCGTTTCGGAGACGGGCGCCAGGCGAACCGGTCCTGGATGCAGGAGCTCCCAGACCCGGTCAGCAAGATCACCTGGCATTCGTGGGTGGAGCTGCACCCCGCCACGGCCGGAGCGGCTGGAACTGCGTGAGGGCGATGTGGTGCGGGTGAGTTCGCCGCACGGTGAGGTGGAACTGCCCGTGTGGCCCTATGCGGGCGTGCGCGAGGACGTCGCCGCAATCGCCATGGGAGGAGGCCACACCGGCTATGGCCGCTCCGCGGACGGCAACGGCGTGAAATCCCATGGCGCTGCTCCCGGCCGAATCGGAGCAGCCCTCGGGGGCGCTGGTCCACCTGGCCACCCGGGTCACCGTCGAGCCGACCGGAGAATGGCGCAAGCTTGCCAGCGTCCACGGCTCGGGCCACACCCAGGAAGACCGCAACATCGCCCCTGCCGTCGCGCTCGCCGATGTCGGCCACGCCGAGGAGGAACACGACGAGCATGCATTGGCCGAGCTTCAGGAAGTGGGGGGCTTCGTCTCAGTCCCCACCGAGGGCCGGCCGGAGGACTTCCCGCTTCCCGGAGCCCAGTACGGAGAATACGAGGATCCCGAGAGCACGCCCCGCTGGTCGATGGCCATCGACCTCGACAAGTGCACCGGGTGCAGCGCCTGCGTCACCGCCTGCCAGGCCGAGAACAACGTACCCGTCGTCGGTGAGGAGCAGCTCCTCATGGGCCGCGACATCCACTGGATGCGCATCGAAAACTACTTCGAGACCATGGGACGCCTCGCACGCGGGCCCGGTGGACGTGCGCTTCACGCCCATGCTGTGCCAGCACTGCGGCAACGCGCCGTGTGAGCCGGTGTGCCCGGTATTCGCGGCCTACCACACCCCGGATGGGCTGAACGCCCAGATCTACAACCGGTGCGTGGGCACGCGCTACTGCGCCAACAACTGCCCCTACAAGGTGCGGGTCTTCAACTGGTTTGAATACTCGGACGTCCCCGAGCCCCTCAACTGGCAGTACAACCCCGACGTCACGGTGCGGGGCGAGGGCGTCATGGAGAAGTGCAGCTTCTGCGTACAGCGGATTCGCGAGGTGGAGAACCGGGCGGTCATCGAGGGACGCGCGATCCCCGACGGTGAAGTCGTCCCGGCCTGCCAGCAGAGCTGTCCGGCGGAGGCCATCGTCTTCGGGAATATCCGCGACCCCAATTCGCGTGTGGCCCAGGTTACCGCGAACGAGCGTTCGTACCGGGTACTCGACGATCTGATCAACACGCAACCGGCGGTCACCTACCAGCGGAAGGTGACGTTCCACGAGCCGGCGGCCGCAGGGCACTAGCGACAAGGACGCGCTCCGGCCCGCTGGCCGGAGGAGAGCCTCCCAGGAGAAGGATGGCGACAGCGACGGAAGCACCTCGCGGGGCGATGGCCCACCCGGATGTCGGGTCCTACCGGCAGGTAAACGACGATGTCCTCAGGATTCTGGGACGTCCCGGGCGCGGGTGGTGGATCCTCTTCGGCCTGGCATCCCTCGGGCTGGCGGTCTTCGCCGCTTCGTGGGCGAACCAGATCATCAACGGGATCGGCCTCTCCGGGCTGAACGCGCCCGTCGGCTGGGGCGCCTACATCACCACGTTCGTCTTCTGGGTGGGCATCGCCCACTCCGGCACCCTCATCTCCGCCATCCTCTTCCTCTTCCGCGCGCCGTGGCGGCAGTCCGTCTACCGGCTGGCGGAGGCCATGACGGTGTTCGCGGTCATGACCGCCGGTCTCTTTCCGCTCATCCACGTGGGCCGCGTCTGGCACGCGTACTGGCTGATCCCCTACCCGAACTCGCGCTTCCTCTGGCCCAACTTCAAGTCGCCGCTGGTGTGGGACGTCTTCGCGGTGACGACCTACTTCACCGTGTCGGCCGTCTTCTTCTATCTGGGAACCATCCCGGATCTGGCTGCGGCGCGCGACCACGCCCGCGGACTGCGCAAGAAGTTCTACAGCGTCGTGTCGCTGGGATGGCGGGGCACCGACAGCGAGTGGCACCACTTCGGCAAGGCGTACATCTTCCTGGCCGCCCTGGCGACGCCGCTGGTGCTGTCGGTGCACTCGGTGGTGTCCTGGGACTTCGCCATGGGAATCGTGCCGGGCTGGCACGCGACCATCTTCGCCCCCTACTTCGTCGCGGGCGCCATCTTCTCGGGCGTCGCCATGGTGATCAGCCTGGCGGTGCCGATGAGAAAGTTCTTCGGGCTCGAGGTCTACCTTACGAACAAGCATTTCGACGCGCTGGCGAAGCTGTGCCTGCTCACCTCGCTGATCGTGCTGTACGCGTACCTCACCGAGTTCTTCATGGCGTGGTACTCGGGCGAGCCGCCCGAGCGCGGCGTGTTCTGGAACCGGCTGTTCGGTCCCTACTGGTGGGCGACCTGGACCATGCTGACCTGTAACGGGCTGGTCCCGATCCTCCTCTGGTTCAAGCGGGTGAGACGCTCCATCTCGGCGCTGTTCGTGATCTCGATCTTCATCAACATCGGCATGTGGTTCGAGCGCTTCGTGATCATCGTCACCTCGCTCTCGCACGAATACGAGCCCTTCGCCTGGGGCATGTACCGGCCCTCCATCACCGAAATGGGCATCGTTCTGGGCAGCTTCGGATGGTTCTGCTTCTGGTTCCTGCTCTTCACCCGGTTGCTGCCGCCGGTGGCGATCGCGGAGCTCAAGGAAGTGCTGCCGGCGCCGCTTCGCACCCGTGCCCGCAAGGAGGTCGTCCGATGAGCGCACCCGCCGGTCTTCTGGCCTCCTTCGACTACCTCGACGGCGCCGTGGACGCGGTAAAGGCGCTGCGCAAGTCGGGGTTCCGCAAGGTCACCGCGTATTCCCCGCTCCCCGAGCATCACCTGGAGGAAGCATTGGGATACGACCAGAGCCCGGTGCGCGTGTTCGCGCTGGTGGGAGGCCTGACCGGCGCCGCGACCGGATTCGCGTTCACCACCTGGACCTCGATGGACTGGCCCCTGGTGACGGGCGGCAAGCCCATCGTGTCGATCCCGGCCTACTTCATCATCGCGTTCGAGCTGGCCGTGCTGTTCGGAGCGCTCGCCACCGTCATCGGCGTCTTCATCAACGCCAGGCTGCCCCGCCTGCGCCCGCCCGTGGTCTACGATCCCGAGTTCAGCGGTGGACGCTTCGGGGTGCACGTGAGCGCGCCCGCCGACCGCATCGAAGAAGCCCGCCGGATTCTCAACGGGAGTGATCCGGCCGAGCTCAGAGAAGATCCCGCCCCGGCGTCCCATGGCTGATCGACCTCGTTCGCGCACCCCCGTCCGCTTCGTCGCGACGGCCTTGCTGGCCGGGCTGGTGAGCGCCTGCTCGCCCTTCGACGATCTCATGGTGCAGATCTTCGGGCGCAGCATGCGCGACCAGCGCTCGTTCGACCCCTACGAGAACACGCTGCTGCCGCCGGAGGGTTCGGTGCCCTTCTCCGCCGGCAATTTCTCCGCCGGCCCGGACCAGATCTCCGTGGGGCAGGCGGACCCATCGGTCGAGATGCCCCCGTTTTTCACGCAGGTGGAAGTGGCCATTCAGGCTCCGGTGGTCATGGAGATGGTGAACCCGGTGGAGGCCAGCGCCGAGTCGCTGGCGCGCGGCGAGAGGCTCTACAACCGCTTCTGCTCTCCCTGCCACAGCGTGGACGGTGTGGGCGCCAATGCTCCCATCGCGTCGCTGCATCCCATGCTCCCCGCCTTCAACCTCTCGAGCGCGGCCAGCGCGATCCACCCCGATGGCTACCTCTACGGCGTCATGCGCGTGGGACGCGGCCTGATGCCGGCGTACGGGCACCAGATCCCGCACTACGACCGCTGGCACATCGTCAACTACGTCCGGCAGCTGCAGGCGCAGGCGGGCAACCCGGCTCCGGGGGAGTAACGGTATGGCCCACATCCATGTCCCGGGCGAGATCCCGGTTCGCCATCTGGAGCGCTCGCGCGGTTTCTCGATGTTTTGCGGAGCACTGTTCCTCGCCGGGGTGATCTCCCTCTTCGTGCTGCGCGCCGACGATCCCGCGCGGGCGGAACAGGCCTACGCGGCCAACTGGCTCTTCTTCTTCGCCGTCGCCGAGGGCGCGATGCTCCTGTGCGCGGTGACGACCATTGTGAAAGCGAAGTGGAACTGGTCGGTGCGCCGAATCAGCTTCGCCTTTGCCGCCTATCTGCCGATCGCGTTCGTGCTCTTTCTGCCCATGCTGGGTCTCAGGGAATCGTACTTCCCCTGGATCGAGGCGATGGAGAGCGACCCCATCGTGCAGGCAAAGGCCGCGTATCTGAACATCCCGTTCCTCGTGGCCCGAAATGTGGCCGGGCTTCTGCTGCTCATCGGGCTGAGCCTCTACTTCACATGCCAGGCGGTCCGCCCCGACATGGGGCTGGTGAACGGCCACGACGCCGATCCGGGCCGTAAGCGCTGGCGTGAGAGTCTCACCGCCGGATGGCTGGGGCAGGAGGCGGAAGAGGCCGCCAGCGCCCGCCGGATGGGCCGCCTCGCGCCCGCCTTCATAATGGTCTACGCCGCCGTCATGAGCATGGTGGTGTACGACTTCGCCATGTCGCTGGAGCCCCACTGGTTCTCGACCATCTTCGGCGCCTGGTACTTCATGGGCGGCTTCTGGGGCGGAATCGCATCGACCGCGCTGATCGTCGTGCTGCTCAAGCGCCGCCACGCGGACCTGAACCGGCTGATGGGCATACAGCAGATGCACGACCTGGGCAAGCTGACCTTCGCCTTCTGCGTGTTCTGGACCTACATCTTCTTCGCCCAGTACATCGTCATCTGGTACGGCAAGCTGCCCTGGGAGCAGGCGTGGGTGGTGCACCGGACCGCCGACCCCTGGGGGCCGTTCTCGCTGGCGCTGATGCTGATGTGTTTCGTGATCCCCTTCGCGGGACTCATCGGGCGTCGCCCCAAGCTGAACCCGGCCATCCTGGCCTCCTTCACCTGCGTCATCCTGGCGGGGCTCTGGCTCGAGCATCATCTGCTCATCGCGCCGTCCCTGCGCCTCGAAGGTCCGACCATCGGGCTCTGGGAGGGGCTGGTGACGCTGGTCTTCCTCGGCCCGCTGCTGTGGAGCGTGCGCTGGTTCCTGAGCACCTTCCCCGTCGTGCAGGTGTGGCAGCCGCCGGAGCAGCTGGAGATGGTGGATCTGGAGGTGAACCGGGAGCGGGCCGGCGTCCGCTAGGATCCAGCGGCGAGCCACCACGCCGCACACACGAGCACCATCCCGGCAAACAGAAGCGTCACGACCCGCTTGAAGGCCGGCGCAACCTGCTCATCGCGCCACATCGCGGCCAGCACGATTCCCAGCGGCACCAACGCCAGCGACAGCAGGATCAGCGGCAGAAGCCGCAGGACGGGCAACGGGTCGAACATGGCGCTCCCGATGTCTGCGCGGTCAGCAGCCGGGATCGGCGTCCGCGGCCAGTAGTTCGAGCAGTCGCGGGTGCAGCGCGCGATTGGCGGACACGGCCGAACCGCCGTGGATGGTCGGCGTGCCCGACAGGTCGGTGAAGCACCCCCCCGCCTCGGTGAGGATGGGTAGCAGGGGGGCGGCATCCCAGGCCGCCAGGATGGGGTCCACCATCACCTGCGCCCGTCCCGTCGCCACCAGGACATGGCCGTAGCAGTCACCCCAGCTGCGGGTCATGTGCGCAGCCGCCGCCAGTGCCCGCCATCCCGCTTCGGCGGCGTGGTCGTGGAAGGCGACCTCGTCGGTGGTAAGTACGAGGCTCCTGTCCAGCCGGCTCTCCGCCGACACCGTGCAGGGCTGGCCGTTCCAGCGGCATCCGAGGCCCCTGGCCGCCGTCACCGTCTCTTCCAGCGCCGGCAGGTGGACCACTCCCACGACGGGTTCACCCTCGATCTCGATTCCGATCAGGACGCCCCAGAGCGGCACGCCGCGCACGAACGATTTGGTGCCGTCGATGGGATCCAGGATCCAGCGTACCGGAGCCGACGGGCGCACCTCGCCGTGCTCTTCGCCGAAGATGCCGTGTTCGGGGTAGCGCCGCTCGATCTCCGCCCGCAGCAGCGTCTCGGTTTCCCGGTCTGCGACGGTGACGGGAGTGTCGTCCGCCTTGGTCTCGACGCCGATTCGTGTTCCGAAGTATCCCAGGGCGACTTCTCCGGCCGCACGGGCGAGCTCCTCGGCCGTGCGCTCCAGTTCGCGAAGGTCGACGAGGGCCTTGTGGGACGGATTCATGGCGGAGGGGGTGCGGGCGGCGTGTGAGGGCGATGGTTCGCGTGAGCCGCACCGAGCGGAGCAGCCCGTTCGGGTGCGCAGTGGTAAGGTACCAGAGGCGGCAGCCCGGCGGGAATGGGCCGAAGCGCGGGTGGCCGGGCGAAGATGAGTGGAGGACGGACGAACAGGCCAGCGACAGCGCGGCGAGCGGCAGTGCGGGCGACGGCGACCCGACCGGCCGCGGACCGAGCGGATGCGATGCAGATCCTGGTCGGCGGCGGCGAGCAATGCCTGGAATGCGCGTGTGCCGGAGCCGGGCACGGTGGTCTCGAGGGAGGCGATTCCGAAGCTGACCGTGACGCCATGCGGAGAGAGTGCCGGATGCCGCGCTACCGCCGTCGCCATGCGGCGCGCGGCATCTCGAGCCTGAACGCCCGTCCGGTCGGGGAAGGCGACGACGAACTCGTCGCCGCCCAGCCGCGCCGCGAAGCACGAATCTCCCCACGGGTCTGAACGCGCGTCCCCGCGGTGCGGGTAACCCCCCGGTTCCGGTCGCGGCCCTCCCGACCACGGTCGGGGCAAGCGAGAGCAGCACGGGCACCCGCGAGGGTCCGGACCCGGCACCTGGTCCTTGCAGGCGCTCCACAGCACTCTGCCCACCACCGCCAGCGCCTCATCCCCGGCGACATGCCCATGCCGGTCGTTGTAGCTCTTGAAGTCGTCCACATCGAAGAGGGCCAGTGACAGCGCGCGCGGAGGACCCGACGCCACGGCACGACCCAGGTACCGCTGCACATGCCGTCGATTGGGGAGTCCGGTCAGCGGATCGGTCAATGCCAGGCGCCGGTTCGCCTCGGCGACCCCTTCCGCGTGGCGCAACCTCAGCTCCAGCTCTCGAAGGTAGCCGGCGTCCAGGCCGCTCACCCGGCGTGGCCGACCGATCCGCGCCGGGCGCCGCGCAGGGTACTCCCGTCGATGCGCCTCGGACCAACAGCGATCTCCCAAGAGCGATTCCCCACCAGGCGTGAGCTGTGCAAACCGCGCGACCCCTGAGGCTATCGGAGCGCGGTCGGCGCACCAATGGCGAATCGGGACCTGTTGCGCCTCCTCTCCGCCGGACCTGCGGTTCACCCGTGCGTGGACCGCCTTCACGAGGCCTGCGCCCGCACATGGACGGCCTCCGGGGAGCCTAGACGCGGTCGGCGGGCGTCGGCGGGGTCGCTCGAATCGAGGACTGCTTCTGCGGAGCCTGGGCGCGGTCGGCGGGCTCGCTCGCACCGAGGACTGTCCCCGGAGTCTCGGCGCGGTCGGCGTAGCGCTTGATCTCGTACCCGATGGCCCGCAGGATCCCGGCTTCCTGGGTGTCCGGTTCCGCGCGCGCGATGATCGTGCGCACCGTGCGCATCACGCCTTCGGGCGCGCGACGGGTGAAGAAGGCGATGCGGTCGAGGCCGCGCTCGAGGACCGCATAGGTCTCTTCCAGCTCGGCGCTGGTGGCGGGTTCGGTCGCACGCCGTCCCCGGGGCAGTTCGCTCGTTCCCTGCGCGGCCAGGAAGATCTCATAGGCCATGATCAACGCCGCCTGCGCCAGATTGAGACTCCGGTACTCAGGCAGGGTCGGGACGATCGCCACCCGGTTGCAGAGATCCAGCGCCTGGTTGGAGAGCCCCCGGTCCTCGCGTCCGAAGAGCACGGCAACCGTGCCGCTCGACGCCCGCTCCACCACCTGAGCCGCCAGTTCACGGGGACGTCCGTAGTTGCGGTGGGCGGTACGGGCGCGCGCCGTGGTGCCGAGCACGAAGGCGGCGTCTGCCAGGGCGCCGGCAAGCGTGTCGTGGATCTCGGTACGCTCGACCAGGGGGTCGCTGCGGTGGGCGATGCCGGTGATGCGCCAAGCGTCGAATTCGGCGGGACGAACGAGGCGCAGGCGGCCGAGTCCCATGTTCATCATCGCCCGCATGGTAGCGGCGATGTTGACCAGGTTCTGCGGTTCGTGCAGAACGACGACCACGTTGGAGAGCGGAGAGCCCTCCGCCGACACATCTCCCTGCATAAGGCGGTCAGCAGTCCGTGAGAGCGGCGAGGCGCCGGGCTGGAGTCAGGATTCGGGAGCTACTTCTTCCTCGGGGGCCTCGGGAAGCTGCGGCAGGTCTTCCGCCTGTCCATCCTTCAGACCGCGTTTGAAGTTGCGGATCCCGGTGCCCATCCCGCGGGCGAACTCGGGAATCTTGCGACCTCCGAAGAAGAGGACGAGCAGGCCGAGCGCGAGAAGAATCTCGTTGAATCCAATGATGAGGGGCAGCGCCAGCAGGACAACGGCGAATCCTTGACCGAACATGTTCTTGCCTCGATGTCGTGGGTCAACCTGTACGAGTTAGGGTCCCGCCTCTCGCAGCAACAGCTTCGCGATGGTCTGAAGCTGCATGTTGGTCGTCCCTTCATAAATGGTACCGATCTTGGCGTCGCGATAGAGCTTCTCGACGGGGTACTCGCTCGTGAAGCCGTATCCGCCGTGAAGATCGACGCACTCCGACGCCACCCTCTGGGCCACCTGCGATGCGAAGAGCTTCGCCATCGCCGCCTGCCGAATATAGGGCAGGCCGCTGTCACGCAGGCGCGCGGCATTGTACACCATGAGGCGGGCGGCTTCCACTTCGGTGGCCATCTGCGCGAGCTGAAACTGGACCCCCTGGAACTCGGCGACCGAGCGCCCGAACTGCTCTCGTTCCCGCGTATACCGCAGCGTGTGGTCGAGGGCTCCCTGCGCCAGCCCCACCATCTGGGCCCCGATGCCGATCCGCCCTTCGTTGAGGGTGGCGATGGCGATCCGGTATCCCAGGCCGACCTCCCCCAGCAGATTGCCGGCGGGGACACGGCACCCGTCCAGCACCACCTCGGTCGTTGACGACGCCCGGATCCCCAGCTTTCGCTCCCTCTTTCCCACCGACAGACCCGGCGCCTCCCGCTCCACCAGGAAGGCGGTGATGCCGCGGTAGCCGGAATCGGGGTCCACGTTCGCGAAGACGATGTAGAGGCCGGCTTCAGCTCCGTTGGTGATCCAGAGCTTCTGGCCGGTCAGAATCCAGTCGTTGTCGTCTCGCACCGCGGCGCACCGGAGCGCAAAGGCGTCCGACCCGCTGCCCGCCTCCGAAAGGGCGTAGGCGCCCACGGTGTCGGAGGCCAGACGCGGAAGGAAGCGGCTCTTCTGGTCCTCCGTGCCGTAGCGGAGGAGAGCGTTGATGACCAGGGTATTCTGGACGTCGACCAGCACCGCGACCGACGGGTCGATGGCGGAGAGTTCCTCAACCACCAGTACCGCCGCGAAGAACGAGCTGCCCGCTCCGCCAAGGTGCGCGGGGATCTCCACCCCCATGAGTCCCAACTCGAACAACTTGCCGACCAGCGCCGAGTCCATGGATCGCGCCTCGTCCATGGCCGACACCCGGGGCGCGATCTCGTCGCGCGCGAACTCCCGCACGGCCTGCTGGAAGAAGCGTTCCTCCTCGCCCAGAAAGGTCAGCGCGTCACGCGTTCCATCCGGGAAATATGCTTGCATGAGGAATATCCGTCTCTCGTCCGGGCAAAGCCTCCGGCACGGGCCTCGGCTCGCTTCCGCATCCATGGCCGGCACCGGGAGCCGCCGCCGGGGACGCCCCGTCCCGCCAGCGACATCCGCGGGCGGGCGGCGCGCCCTACAAACCCCCGCGCGCTTGCTCGCGTTCCCTCCCCATCCCCGCGAAACCGCGCCGGCGGAGGTCCCGAGAGCGATGCCGGCACCGGGGTTGACGGGGCGGGAACGCACTTTCTATAGTCCCGAACCGAAATCCACCGCCGATCCAGCCACGCCCGGAGAATCCATGTCCGACATCCTCGAGCATCTCTACTACACCGAGGAGCACGAGTACGTAGGAGAAACCGACGACGAGGGGGTCTACGTCGTGGGCATCACCGACTATGCGCAGGGCGAGCTGGGCGACATCGTGTACGTGGAGTTGCCCCGTGTCGGCGAGCATTTCGGGCAGATGGACGTATTCGGCGTCATCGAGGCGGTGAAGGCGGTCAGCGACCTCTACTGCCCGATCGCCGGGGAGGTCGTCGAGGTGAACGAGGCCATCGACCTGGACCCCGCCCTGGTGAACAGCGACCCCTATGGTGAAGGCTGGATGATCCGCCTGCGCGCGGACGAGGACGACGCGCTCGCGGACCTGATGAGCCCGGCGGACTACGAGTCCCACATCGACGGGTGACAGGCACCGCCGCCGCGCACCACGCATCGCTGGAATGACCCCCGACATCGCGCGCGAGAGCGGGTTTGCCGGGCGGCACCTGGGCCCCGGAGCCCGGGATGTGCGCGCGATGCTCGAGGAGCTCGGGTACGGTTCCCTCGACGAATTGGTCGCGGACACAGTACCGGAATCGATCCGGCTGGAACGGGAGCTGGAGCTTCCCGAAGGGATCTCCGAATACGAACTGATCGGGCGGCTGCGGGAAATCGCCTCCGACAACCGGGTGTTCCGGTCGTACCTCGGGATGGGCTATTCGGGTACGATCACCCCTCCCGTGATCCTGCGGAACATCCTCGAGAACCCCGGCTGGTACACGCAGTACACTCCGTACCAGGCCGAGATCGCACAGGGCCGGCTGCAGGCGCTGCTGAACTATCAGACCATGGTCGGGGACCTGACGGGTTGCGCGGTCGCCAACGCGTCGCTGCTGGACGAGGCCACCGCCGCCGCCGAGGCCATGACGCTGTGTCTGGCGTCGGTTCGCGGCAGGGGACGAAACCGCTTCCTTGTCGCCTCCGACTGCCACCCGCAGACCATCGAGGTGGTGCGCGCCCGGGCGATCCCCCTCGGCATCGAGGTGCAGGTGGAGCACCCGCGCGACTGGGCGCTGGACGAGGACGTGTTCGGGGCGCTGGTCCAATACCCCGCCACCGACGGCACCGTGCGCGACTACCGGGCGCTGTGCGACGCGGTTCACGAGGTCGGGGCGCTGGTCGTCATGGCCACCGACCTGCTCGCGCTCACCCTGCTCACCCCGCCCTGGGAGATGGGCGGCGACATCGCGGTGGGCAACAGTCAGCGGTTCGGCGTCCCTCTGGGCTACGGGGGACCGCACGCGGCCTTCATCGCAGCGCGCGACAACATGCGGCGCAAGATGCCGGGTCGGATCATCGGGGTTTCCGTGGACGCGCACGGCAACCCGGCGCTACGGATGGCGCTGCAGACACGCGAGCAGCACATCCGGCGGGAGAGGGCCACCTCCAACATCTGCACCGCGCAGGTGCTGCTCGCCGTCATGGCGGGCATGTACGCGGTCTACCACGGGCCGGAGGGACTCAGGCGCATCGCCGGCCGCGTGCGGAGCCTCACGGCTGTGCTGGCGGAGGGCGTGGGCAGGCTGGGCCACAGGGTGACGAACGACCTGTTCTTCGACACCCTCACGATCGAACCGCACGGCATGAGCGCGCGCGCGATCGTGGACCGGGCCCGGGAGCGCGGCATCAATCTGCGCGAGACCGTCGGACGCGTCGGCGTTTCGCTGGACGAGACGGTGGGCCCGGAAGACCTGGATGACCTGTTCGCCGCCTTCTCGGCTGAAGGCAGTCCCGGTTTCGACGCCGCCGGACTGGCGCGGGAGGTGGAGGTACCGGCCCTGCCCCCCCGGGTTGCGCGCGCGAGCGTGTTCCTCGATCACCCGGTGTTCAGCAGCTACCACTCCGAGACGGAGATGCTGCGCTACATCCGCCGCCTCGAGAGCCGCGACCTCTCGCTGACCACGAGCATGATCCCGCTCGGCTCGTGCACCATGAAGCTGAACGCCACCGCCCAGATGACGGCGGTGTCGTGGCCCGAGTTCGGGGCCCTGCACCCCTTCGCGCCTCCGGATCAGGCCAAGGGATACCAGCGGATCGTCGCGGACATGGAGCGCTGGCTGGCCGAGATCTCCGGCTTCGCCGCCACCTCCCTGCAGCCCAACTCGGGAGCCCAGGGCGAATACGCCGGCCTGCTGGTCATTCGCGCATACCACCGCGACCGCGGCGACACCGGGCGGGACATTTGCCTCATCCCCTCCTCCGCGCACGGCACCAATCCGGCGAGCGCGGTCATGGCGGGCATGCGGGTCGTGGTGGTGAAGTGCGACGCGGACGGCAACATCGACACGGGCGACCTGCGCGCCAAGGCGGACCGTCACGCCGACCGGCTGAGCGCGCTCATGGTGACCTACCCGTCCACGCACGGGGTCTTCGAGGAACGCATCCGCGA
This sequence comes from Longimicrobiales bacterium, assembly GCA_965232315.1. GTDB lineage: Bacteria > Gemmatimonadota > Gemmatimonadetes > Longimicrobiales > Gaopeijiaceae > BD2-11. The sequence continues at coordinate 281,170 of CBDDPN010000020.1, forward strand.
AGCGTGCGACATCGTGCACGAGCGCGGAGGACAGGTCTATCTGGACGGCGCCAACCTGAACGCCCAGGTGGGGCTGTCGCGCCCGGGCGACTACGGCGCCGACGTGTGCCACATCAACCTGCACAAGACCTTCGCCATTCCGCACGGGGGCGGCGGCCCCGGGATGGGACCCATCTGCGCGACCGAGCGTCTGGCGCCCTTCCTTCCCGGCCATCCTCTCGTGAAAACCGGGGGCGACAAGGCGATCGGACCCGTGTCGGCGGCGCCGTGGGGAAGCGCGAGCATCCTGCTGATCTCCTGGGCCTACATCGCGCTGCTCGGACGCGAGGGGACGCGCAGGGCGACGGAGATCGCCATCCTCAACGCCAACTACATGGCGAACCGGCTGGCGAAGTATTTCCCGGTGCTCTACAAGGGCGCGCGCGAACGGGTGGCGCACGAGTTCATCCTCGACCTCCGTCCGCTCAAGCGGGCGACCGGAATTACGGACGAGGACGTGGCCAAGCGGCTCATGGACTACGGCTTCCACGCGCCCACCATGTCGTTCCCGGTTGCGGGCACGATCATGGTCGAGCCCACCGAGAGCGAGTCCCGGAAGGAACTGGACCGCTTCTGCGATGCACTGATCTCGATCCGGGCGGAGATCCAGCAGATCGAGCTGGGGCTCGCCGACCGTCGCGACAACGCCCTCAAGAACGCCCCGCACACGGCGGCGGTGGTGGTGAACAGCGAGTGGAATCACGCCTACAGCCGGGAACAGGCGGCGTTTCCCGCTCCCTGGACGAGAGAGGCGAAGTTCTGGCCCTCGGTGGGCCGGGTCAACAACGCATTCGGCGACCGCAATCTGGTCTGCGTCTGTCCTCCCGTAGAGAGCTATTCGGAGATCTAGTCATGGCCAAACTGACCTATCATGGGCACTCCACCTTTCTGCTCGAGCTGAACGACGGCACGCGCATCTCGATCGACCCCTGGTACGAAGAGAGCCCGGTCAACGACCTCTCGCTCGCGGATCTGGGCAACATCGACTACGTGCTGTGCTCGCACGGGCACTTCGACCACTTCGCGGATGCCATCCCGCTGGCCCGGGCAACCGGGGCGACGCTGGTCTCGACCTTCGAGATCGTGGCCTTCGCGCAGAGTCAGGGCATCGAGAACGCGCACCCGATGCACATCGGAGGGGGCTACAACTTCCCCTTCGGGCGGGTCAAGATGACGCCCGCGCTGCACGGCGGTCAGGTGCACGGCGACAACACCGGCGCCTACACGACGGTCCCGGGCGGGCTCCTGATCGACGCCGACGGCACCCGGGTCTACCACGCAGGCGACACCGCGCTGCTGACGGACATGAAGCTGCTGCGCGGCCAGGTGGACGTGGCCCTGCTGCCCATCGGCGACAACTTCACCATGGGCCCGGAGGACGCGGCCATCGCGGTCGAGTTCGTGCAGCCGTCGGTGGTGGTGCCGATCCATTACAACACCTTCCCGCCCATCGTGCAGGATCCGGAGGCGTTCCGGGCGCGGGTGGGCGACGCCGCGCGGGTCGAGGTGATGGCAAGTGGGGACGTGCTGGAACTGGGCGGGGGCTGAGGGAGGTCGCGGGGTCGGCGCACGCTCGGTTGAGGTCCGGCCGGGGATTCCCGGCGGAATGCGGAGCCCGGGGGAAGATGCGCGAGCGCGACACAGCTCGCCGGTGGCTCGCTTGCTCACGGCCAGTCGACGGGCGGGCGGAGGTTGGGCGGCCCGGGGGATGAGATGACGGGGCGCATGGCCGTTCTGCCGCCGGCCGGAACGGATCATCCGGCCGGCGGGGAGCAGGGGCGCGAGGCGGCCCACCGGATGGGTCGACTCCGCTGGACGGTGGTCTTTGACCCGCCCCGCGACGGCGCCGTCAACATGGCGGTCGACCACGCCCTCGCCGAGACGGTGGAGCCGGACGCCGGGTGGCTGCGGCTGTATCGCTGGACCCGTCCCACCCTCTCGCTGGGCAGGAACGAACCGGCCGCGGGCGCCTACGACTTCGGCCGCGCGGGACGGCTGGGCATCGACGTGGCGCGCCGTCCCACCGGCGGGCGGGGCGTGCTGCACGACGCCGAGCTGACCTACGCGGTGGTCGCCCCGGTCGCCGCGGCCGGGCGGTTGCGCGCGGCCTACACGGTGGTGCAGCGCGGCCTGGCCGCCGCGCTGCGTTCCCTCGGGGTGGACGCCCGGTTGGCCGCGGGCATGGTGCCGGGCGCACCGCGGGCGGGAGCCTGCTTCGACGTGTCCACCGGGGGAGAGGTGGTGGCGGGGGGGCGAAAGCTCATCGGAAGCGCTCAGGCCCGCATCGGCAGCGCCCTCCTGCAGCACGGGTCCGTGCTCATTGACGGAAGCCAGAACGTCGTGCGCCAACTCTCCCGCCAACCGGCCGGCGCCGACGGAACACCCGCCACCACCCTCCGGGAGCAACTTGGCCGCGCACCCTCCTGGCGGGAGGTCGCGACCGCGGTCGCGGAAGGCCTCGCCGCCGAACTCGAAACCGACCTGATGATCGGCGAGCTCCCTCAGCCGGCGATTCGGTTGATGCCCGCGCTGGAGCAGAGGTATCGGTCGCGCGAGTGGACGCTGCGCCGGTAGGCAAGTCCCGGCCCCGGCGCGGCGTTGCCGGTCCAGGGAGTGGGCATCGCGTCCCTGAGCCGGGACATCGCCCGCGTTCGTCAGCACGTTGACCTTCGCTGCGGAACCACCAGATTTCGCACTGCGACCCCACCGTGGGGATCGACTGCACTTCTTGTTTTTTCAATCGATATGAATGCGACCAGCCGACAAGTGAGACGAGATGGAAACAGGGTCTTCGTCTCCGATCAGCTGACCCTCGAGTCATTTCGCCGGCTGCTCGCAGCGATACATCAGGCAACGACAGAGGATGGTTTCACCGAGGTCACGCTCGACTTTTCCGACACGACCTGGGTGTTCCCCGGCCCGATGCTCGCCGTTCTCGCGGCCTGCACGCGGCTCCGCGACGAGTCCGATGTGGACTTTTCCCTGGTGCGGCCGGCAGAACGCGGTGTGCGGCGTCTCTTCTCGAACGCGAACTGGGCACACCTGGTGGATCCTCAGATGTTTCCGAAGTCGAGGTGGCACCCGACATCCGGGCTGCCTGCGAGCCGGTTCGGTTCACCGGAGGAGCAGTACGAGATCGTAAGCCGGATCGTCGACGCGGTCCTCGCGTCTCCCGCGGGGCTCAGGCGTTCGAACCTCGCAGCCTTCGAATGGGCGGTGAACGAGATTACCGACAACGTGCTGCAGCACGCCGACTCGGCGCAGGGCGGATTGGTTCAACTGAACCACTATCCTGACGGAAAACGGTTGGAATTCGCTGTTGCGGATGCCGGCCGGGGCATCCCCGACACGATGCGAACGACCAGGCGCGAGATCGTCGATTCCCATGCACTTGAACTTTCAATCCAGCGCGGAATCACCCGCGACAAGGAGGTAGGTCAGGGGAACGGCCTCTTCGGAACACACAGGGCATCGAGGGTGGGCAGGGGTGATTTCGCAATCCACTCCGGATACGCAAGCATCCACTCCGACCTCAAGGCTCGCGACGAAACCGTCCCCGTCGCCGGTACCCTGGTCATCGTCACGCTGGACTATTCTGATCCGGAAGCACTGTGGCGAGCTCTCGACATCCCACGACACGGGCGCCGACCCGGCGGGCGACTACATCGAGAACCGCTATGAAGGTGACGGCGACAATGTGCTGAACTTCGTCCGTGACGAAACGAAGCCAGTTCCGTCGGATCGAGAGCGTCGGGCAAGTTTGCGCGGAACAAGCTCGAGAATCTGCTGGCGATGTATCCGAACTACCCGGTGAACATCGACTTCAGCGACATATCCATCGTCTCGAGCAGCTTCGCCGACGAGTTTCTCGGCAAGCTCTTCGTCCAGCACGGGAGCGCTCCGCTTCATGAGCACCGTCCGCTTGCGACGGGTATCGCCCATGGTCCGAGCCGTGCTCGACCGCGCGATCCTGCAACGGGCACGACAGGAAGCTGAAGACGACTAAGGCGATTTCGCCGGCTCGCCAACCGGATCGGGACAGCAGTGCTTCGCTATCGAGAGGGTCTCGGAGCGACTGAGCTGGTGCTTCGGTCATCAAGGGGATGAAGGACCTGTCAAACGGGAGGGTCTCCGAAGGACCGCCCCGGATGTGCCGGGCAGGTCCCGAGTTTGGGATCCGCCCTCCCCGCCTGAGACCAGTCTCCGACAACCCTTGGACACATCCCGAGCCTGCCTTCACCTTACCTGCTCCGGTGCTAGGATAAGCTCCGGGAACCGTGTGGGCTGTCCGCTTGTGGGCAGTCATTTCGTTTGCCTTGAAACCAGTTCATGGAGGGCACTCCCTTGGCCGCAATTACCAACCTCTACGTTTGCGCTCCTGCAGATTCCCGGGATGGAGGCGCCCGATCAGACCATCGGCGAGCAGATGGGGTTCATCTGGGAGCAGACCGGTTTCATGCGCTGGCCGCTGGCCCGCCTGTATCGTTGTCGGCATCATCGTGATCATCTTGAAGTTCTTCGACCTGATGGCCAAGAGCGGCCGCACCAAGAAGATCCTCGCCGAGGTCGACGCGCTGCTCGCCGACGCGCAACTGCAAGAGGCGATCGAGGTTACCCGCGAGTCCAATTCGCCCTGCCGCCAACATCCTCTACGCGGGGCTGGAGCGGCATGAAGAGGGCACCGAGCGGGTCATGAAGGCGATCGAGAACCAGGGACTCATCGAGCTGAGCCGGCTGGAGCGGGGCCTGGTCATTCTGGCGACGCTCACCAACATCGCTCCGCTGCTGGGGCTTCCTGGGGACGGTGATCGGGATGATCATCGCCTTCCAGTCCATCGAGCTGGCGGGTGAGGTCGAGGCAACCCTCGTGGCGGGCGGCATCAAGGTGGCGCTCCTGACGACGGCCGCCGGCCTCACGATCGCGATCCCCGTGAGCATCGCCCACAACTTCTTCGTATCGCGCATCGACTCGCTCGTCATCGACATGGAGGAATCCGCACAGAAGATGATCGACGCGCTTCACGCGATGGAGACCGGAAGAGCATCCATATAGCCGGAACCGCAATTCGCAGGCGAAAAGGTCACCCCAAGGGGTGGCCTTTCGTCATTTTTGGGCTCTGGGGGCTGACGATGAAGACGTTCTCCGCGCTCGCATTGACCTACCTCGCATCAGCGGGCCTGGCCGTCGCCGGGCCCGCTCCGGTCTCCGCTCCCATCCGGGAACAGGGAGCCCCCCAGGTCGCCGGATCAGGCACGGCCAACGGTCTGGACCGACCCTGGCACACCGCGCTCCAGCTGAGAGAGGTGCTTGCCCGAACCGATTCTCCCGAACCCGCCTCGATCCTGGAGCTGGCCCGCGCGGAGGCTGGCTGGCGGAACTGGACCCAGGTGAATGAGCTGCTGGCGGACGCCGAGTGGCTCGGCGAGGAGAACGCCGGGGAGGGATGGTTCCTTCTCGGCCTGGCGGCAGAGGCCGGGGAAGACTGGGCGTCCGCCGAGCGAGCCTTCGACGCATATCTGGCCAGCGGAGGACGCGCTGAGGACGCGGTCCTGCGCCTGATCCGGGTTCGCGCCCGGCTGCATCGCGCCGAAGAGGCCCTGCGGACGCTGGAGGCGATCGCCAACGGCCGCACCGACTTCTTCAAACAGCCGGGTGCGGCTGGAGGTCGCGGACATTCTCGCCCCGTTGGGCGACACCGCCGGCGTCCGGCTCGCGAGCGCGGGCATCGTCGATGGCGAGGTCCGTGAACGCGGCTGGTTGCTGCACTCCGACGCATACCTGGCCGCGGACGACAGCGCCGGTGCGGAGACGCTTCTCGACCGGACCGTGGCCTCGATCACCGACGGCGGACGCCGTGCCCGCGGCTGGGCGACGCTGGGCGCACTGCGGCAGGCGCGCGGAGACGAAGAGGGGGCGCTCTCGGCATTCCGGGCGGTGCTGGGAGGCGGTGGAGCGGGGCAGCTCCGCCACTCTGGCAGCAACAGCCCTGGTCGAATCGGGCACGGCCCAGACCGAAGAACTGGCCCGAGCTGGGACGGGTGCTTCAGCGCGGGGGGCGGTCGGGGCTCGCGCTCGAGGTCTACGACCGCTATCTGGCGGAGACTTCGGCCACGCCCGCGGCCCACGCTCCGGCTGGCACGCGCGCGCCTGCTCGCGGGCACGGATCGACTCTCGGAGGCCAGGGAGGGAGCTCTCTCGTCTCGCCCAAAGCGACGATCCATCCATAGGGGCCCCCGCCCTCGACAATCTGGCGCGGGTACAGCGACGCCTCGGGGCGGGAGGAGAGGGCGCAAACGTCGCAGGAGCGGATGGTGGAGCGCTTCCCGGGAAGCCGCGAGGCGGGTCGATTTCGTCTTTTTCCGCGCCGACGCGGACCATGATGCGGGCCGCGTCTCCCGGGCCATGGACGGATACGGTCGTACCGCGACGATGGCGCCCACCATGGATCGCGCCGGTCTGGCGCGCATGCGGCTGGGGCAGCTCCATACAGGCACCGGCGATCACGAGTACGGAGCGTCGGTCTTCGAGGACTATCTCGCGGATTTCCCCGACGGGAGGCGCTGGCAGGAAGCCGCCTACTGGGCCGCCTGGAACCGGCCTGCGGCTGGGCGACCGTGCACGCGCCGCAGAGCATGTGGCGCTCGTCACTCGCGGCGATCCCCTCTCCTACTACGCGTTCCTGGGGGCGGAGCTGCTCGGCGAGAGCTACGATCCCGACCTGGACCGCGGACCCGCCGTTCGACGAAGCCAGGCGTTCTTCTGGATGTATGAGCCGCTGCGCGAAGCCGGGCTGCTCAGGCGCTCGGGCATGACGTCGGCCGCACGCGATATCGTGGAGCGTCTGACCGAGCGGGCCGGGGACGCCCCGGGAGCGCTGCTCAGGCTGGCCGAGGGGCTCATCGCGGAGGGCATGTACATAGAAGGGATCCGCGTCGGTGGGCGAGCCCAGAACGCCGGTCATCCCCGCACGCCACGCCTCGTGCGAGCTGCCTATCCACTCCCCTACCGCGACGTCATCTTCGATGAAGCGGCCAAGCACGAAGTAGACCCCTTCCTGATGGCCGCGCTCATCCGGCAGGAATCCGCCTTCGACGCGGGAATCGTCTCCAGCGCGGGCGCGGTCGGGCTCATTGCAGGTGATCCCCGAGACCGGGCGCGAACTCGCGCGCCGGGAGGGACCGCGCCCCTTTTCGGCCGCGGCGCTGAGAATCGCCGACGTCAACCTGCACCTGGGTTCGCGTTATCTCGCGCAGATGCTCGGGCCGCTACGACGGCCAGCTGCCGCTGGTGCTGTCGGCCTACAACGCAGGTCCTTCGCGCGCCTCCCGCTGGAGCCGTCTGCCCGAAGCCTCGGATCTCCAGCGCTTCACGGAACGAATTCCGTTCCTCGAGACGCGCAACTACGTGAAGAGCGTCGAGCGCAACGCACGGATCTATCGCTGGCTGTACGGCGACGGCTCATGAACCGTGGCGACGGGCCATGAATCCGCCCACTCTCTTCCTGATCGACGCCTACGCGCTCATATATCAGTCCTTTTTCGCCTTCGCCAATCGGCCCCTGACCAACTCCAGGGGGCGAGAACACTTCCGCGGAGTGGGGCTTCCTCAACTACCTGCTCCGGATCCGGGACGAGTTCGCACCCGACTATCTCGCGGTGGTCTTCGACGCCGGCTCGAGCCAGCGCAAGGAGCTGTATCCCGCGTACAAGGCGACGCGGGAGAAGATGCCCGAGGATCTGCGCCAGAGCCTGACCCGCATCCGGGCTCTTCTCGACGCCCTCCACCACCCCGTCGTCGAAGTCGAGGGCTTCGAGGCCGACGACGTCATCGCTTCGCTGGCGCTGCGGGTCCTCGGCCTGAAGAAGAGGATCGAGGCCGTCATCGTGTCGGGGGACAAGGACTTCTACCAGTTGCTGCGTCCCGGGCTGCGCCTGTTCCGCCCCGCGCGGGGCGGAAGGAGCGGCGTTGCGGCGGAGTGGGTGGACGAATCGAACGCGAGCAAGCGCTTCGGCGTCCCTGCGGACCGCATCGTGGACTACCTGGCACTGATCGGAGATTCCTCCGACAACGTCCCCGGAGCGCCGGGCATCGGGCCCAAGACCGCGGTCAAGCTGCTCCGGGAATACGGCGATCTCGAACGAGATCCTGGCGCCACGCCGACGAGGTGCGGGCCAAGCGTCCCCGCGAATCGCTGCTTAACCACGCGGACCAGATCAAGCTGTCCAGGCAGCTGGTAACCATGGTGACCGACGTCGATGTGGAACTCGACCTCAAGCGTCTGACGGTACGCACGCCGGATCGCGAGCGGATGCGCGAACTGCTGCTGGAACTCGAGTTCCACACCCTGTTGGGGCGCTTCGCCGGCCTTCCGGGAGCCGACGAGCTGGAATCACTGGAGAAGCAGGTCGACTACCAGCTTGTGCTCGACCCGGCCGGGGTCGAGGAGGTGGTCGAAGAGGCTCTCGAGCAAGGCGATGTGGCCGTGGCGGTGATCACGGGGTCCGCCGATCCGATGCGCGGGCCCATCGCAGGGATCGCTCTCTCCACCCCGGCCGGGCAAGGCGCGCTATTTCCCTCTGGCTCATGAGCCCCCCGCTCGACCTCGAGATGGGGGCGCCGGCCTCGGAAGCGGCGGTCAACCTTCCCGGGCTTGACTCTCCCCGGCATGGTTCCGCTGCGCAACCTCCTCGAGGACGCCGAGGTGCGAAAGGCCGGACACGATCTCAAGCACGGGATGGTGGCGCTGGCACAGGCTGGCGTCACCCTCGAGGGAGTCTCCTTCGACAGCATGGTGGCGTCGTACCTCCTGAGACCCGAGCTTCGCGGCCACGAGCTGGAGAGCCTGGCGGCCAACACCCTCGGGCTTGAGACGACACCGCTCAAGGAACTTGTGGGCACGGGAAAGAAGGAGGTTCCCATTACCCGTCTCGCTCCCGGGAAGACCCTCCGCTACGCCTGCGAACGGGCGGACTGCGCGAGGCGCCTGCGGGAACGCTTCCGGACGGAGCTGGAGGGGCACACCCTCGATCATCTCTTCCAGGATGTGGAAATGCGCCTGCTGCCGGTCCTGGCGCGCATGGAGCGAAACGGGATTCGAATCGATCCGCTCTTCTTCGCCGAGATGAGCCGCGAGCTGGAGCACGAACTCCGCCTGGTACAGGAGGAGATCTTCAAGGAAGCCGGCTCCGAGTTCAACCTGAACTCGACGCCCCAGTTGCGCACGGTGCTCTTCGAGGATCTGGGGCTCCCCGTGATCCGGAAGACCAAGACGGGGCCCTCGACGGCCGCGGCGGTGCTCGAGCAGCTGGAGGCGCTCGGCCACCCGGTGCCGCGTCTGCTGATGAAGTACCGCCGCATGGAGAAGCTGCGGAGCACCTACATCGACGCCCTCCCCGGCCTGGTCCATCCGCGGACCGGGCGCATCCACACCTCCTTCAACCAGACGGTGGCGGCCACCGGCAGGCTGTCGTCCAGCAACCCCAACCTGCAGAACATCCCCATCCGCACCAGAATCGGACGGGAGATCCGCAAGGGATTCGTGGCCGCTCCGGGACACGTGCTCCTGGCGGCCGACTATTCGCAGATCGAGTTGCGCATTCTGGCCCACTTCTCGGGCGATCCCGCCTTCGTCACCGCCTTCAGGGAAGCGAGCGACATCCACCGCCAGACGGCGGCCGTCATCTTCGATGTGCCCGTTGAGAAGGTGACCTCGCGCATGCGCGACCAGGCCAAGACCATCAACTTCGCCACCCTGTACGGACAGGGAGCCTTCTCTCTGGGGCGCCAGCTGGGCCTGCCCCGCGATGAGGCGCAGCGCTTCATCGACCAGTACTTCGAGCGTTTCAGCGGCGTGCGCGCCTTCCTCGACGAGCAGGTTTCGCTTGCCCGGGAACGGGGATACGTGGAAACGCTGTGGGGACGGCGGCGTTACGTGCCGGAACTGGCCTCGCGCAACTGGAACATCCGCGCCCACGGAGAGCGAATCGCGCGCAACACGCCCATCCAGGGAACGGCGGCGGATGTCATCAAGAAGGCGATGATCGAGGTTCAGCAGGCCCTCGACGAATCCGGCTCCCAGGCGATGTTGCTCCTGCAGGTGCATGACGAACTGGTGCTCGAAGTGCCCGCCGGAGAGCTGGAAGCCGTGCGTGAGACCGTCGTGTCGCTCATGCGGGATTCCACCGAACTCGAGGTGCCGCTCGCAGTGGACACGGGGGCCGGTGAGAGCTGGTTCGAGTGCAAGGGCCAGCCCTGACCGGACCGGGGCCCCGATGTGCCCATTTTGTCATTCCTTCGCCCGGACTTTCCCGCGAACGTGAATGCGTCGGGAGCAAATCCAGTTTCACGCGAAGGAGGGAGAGACGCCGATGAGCCGGTCCGTAAACAAGGTGATTCTGATCGGGAATGTCGGGCGGGATCCGGACATCCAGGAGACGCAGGGGCGAAAGAAGGTGGCGCACTTCTCGCTCGCCACCAACCAGCGGATCCGTCGCGGAGGCGAAATCGAGGAGCGTACGGACTGGCACCGGATCACGGTGTGGAACAAGACCGCGCAGTTCGTCGAGGACTACGTGAGGAAGGGAGACCGGATCTATGTGGAGGGCCGGCTCGAATACGACTCCTACGAGCGGGACGGCATCACCATCCCCACGGCCGACGTAAACGCGCGCGAGCTGGTGTTGCTCTCGCCCCGCAACGACCCCTAGAGAGCGCAGAACCAGGCGATCCGGCACGGAAGCATCGCCGGTCGAATGCCGGGGGAGTTCGGCCACGGGCGGCCACGGTCACTTCGGGTATCAGCTCGCGTTCGGCTGAGGCGATGCCGATGCTCGATGGCTAGAGGAGATCGCGGAAGCGCCGGTTGAGGTCCAGCACGATCTCCCACGAACCACCGTTCAGGCCGCGCACCAGGTCCAACTGGACGAGGTCCCAGGCGAGGGCGAGCCCCAGCCCGGCGGAGAAGCGGGTGATGCGGGGCAGGCGGGCGTCCCACGACTCGGGGACCCGGGCGGACGAGAGCCGGGTGCGTCCGACTGCGCCAACCCCGCGGATTCGCAGCCACGGCCCCAGGAGCTTGCGCGAGCCCTCGGCCCGCAGCAGCCAGAACGCGTCGCCTACCAGGGAACGGTAGTCGTACCCGGGCAAGGTTTCGCGGCCTCCCAGAAGGTAGAGCGACTGCAGGGGCGCGCCTCCGGAAACGGTCGCGGCGTCCAGGGTTGAACGGAGCTCCAGGCCGTGCTGCAGCCAGCGGCGCGCGGCCGTGAAGTGCAGGGTGGCTTCCCGGTAGGTCGCTCCGTCGAAGCTTCCCAAGGTGGCCCCCGCTTCTCCGAGAAGCCGGTTGGGGTTCCCGGCGGAGGCGGATAGCCGGACGGCGGCAAGGTCGCCTTCATCGATGACCCGGACCGGGCGCCAGGCGGGGTCGACCGGATCCTCGCCGACCGCTACGCGCGCATTGCGCTGGCGTTCGTAGCGCACTTCGGCGTGCACCGACACCAATCCGAGCGAGCGGGATCCCCAGGCGCGCGCGCCGGTTGCGAAGTACGGATCGGTCCAGTCGCTCTGGCGGAACAAGGAGGAAAGCGTGTTCATGATTCGGCTCGATCCGGGCACCGGGCCGATGTCGCGCGGCTCGCGAAGGAACAGATCGATGCCCAGCGTGCCCACACCAGCGGGATCCTCCAACCCGATGCTCAGGCGACCCACCGGACGGTCCTGGGCGTAGGAGTAGCCCAGCAGTGCGCCGAGATGCAGGCGATCCGTGGCGCGAACGCTGAACCCTCCCTGGGTGACCCAGCCCTCGGCGCGGTTGTAGCGCACCGCTTCGGAAACGGGCGGCATCGCGAGGCGAAGGCGGCGCAAGCCGCTCAGGTAGCGGCCCCGCACCAGCCGGCCCGCCTCGGCCTGGATATCGATCAGCTCGGCGGTGGGGTCGAGCCCCTCCTCGTCGATCTGGGCGTACAGGTCGCGCTCGAAAGGGAACGCCCGCAGCGCCTCGTCGTTCCTCCGCATGATCCGGGGTCCGACGAAGAACGCGTCCGGAAGATCGGCATCGAAGTCGTATCCGCCGATCTCCCAGCGGCCACGGATGATGCTGCCCACGGGGAGATCCAGGTACGGGGACTCTCGCCGGATCTCGACGCTCTGCCGATAGGGAAGCCAGTACCGGTGATCCCAGAGGGCGTTGTCCAGCGACACCCGGATGTAGTCGAGCTGCGGGTCGACATAGGAAGCGGGGGTGAAGGTGAAGTTCATCCGCACGATGGCCGCCGACTCCTGGTCGAGGAAGACGGAGCCCACGTAACCGGGCTGGCCGGGATCGCGCGGACGCACGAGCACTTCGTAGACGCGCACGGGCTCGATACCGCCCGCGAAGGCGACCGTGACCGAGTCCGCCAGCAGGAACTCGTACCAGGCGCCCGCGCCGGGGGCGAGAGGATGGAGCACCGACGCCACCTCGTCCCCGTCCCCCACCCGGATCACATCGCCGAAGTTCTCCTGCACGACAGTCAGGTGGTCGAGGTGGTAGCGGATGCTGGTGGGCATCCTTCGCTCGTCGCGGCGACCGAGAATGTGCTGCCTGGTGAAGTAGGGGGCCTTCCAGAACAACCGCACGGCAAGCTGATCGGTCTTGATCAGGTTGCGCTCCTCGGTGTCCGGCCGGTCCAGGAAGTAGTAGACGTAGCCGCGCGCGTCGGCCGTATACGCGAGAAGATCGTCCAGGGCGGCGGCCTGCCGGGTGGCGGTGCCGCGCTCGAGGAGTTCCAGAACCCGCGGTCCGTTCCAGACGGGGGATTGCTGGGCGGAGACGGGCCAGGGGCCGGCGGCGAGGACGAGCCCCAGCCCCAAGGCACCCATGTGGAGAGAAAACCGCTCGCCGCGCCAAGGCCAGCGGAGCCTTGTTCCGAGCTTGCAGGTGGGACGCCGGCGGGTTACCAGAGACGCGTGCCGGCGGGGAATTTCGTGAACCGAAGCCCGGGTCAGTTCGCGCTCCAGAAGCCGGACAGCGAATCCCCCTGGGGGCTGTCGCGCAGCTTCTCGAAGGCGCGATTCCGAATCTGGCGAATTCGTTCGCGCGTGACTCCCAGAAGCACGCCTATCTCTTCGAGCGTGCGCTCCTCTCCATCGTCCAGACCGTAGTAGAGGTAGAGGATCTTGCGCTCGCGCTCGGTCAGGTACTTCTCGAACATGTCCTCCATGAAGGCCCGGCGAGCCAACGCCTCCACATCCAGCTCGATATCCGCGGCCTCCACGCCGGCGAAGCGTTCGCCGAAACTCGAGCTGTCCCGGTCCCGGCGGTCAATGGGCGCATCCAGGCTGAGTTCGGTCGCGGCCACCCGGCGCAGCGCGCGGATGGTCTCGACCGGTTCCTGCATCTCCTTGGCGATTTCCTGATCGGTGGGAGAGCGGCCCAGTTCCTGGGTCAGCGCGGTGTCGGTGCGCGCCAGCTTGGCCAGGTTGGAGTTCTGGTTCAGGGGGATGCGCACCGAACGGGTCTGCTCGGCCAGCGCCTGCAGGACGGTCTGGCGGATCCACCAGACCGCATAGCTGATGAACTTGACCCCCTTGTCGGGATCGAACTTCTTGACCGCCTTCAGCAGACCCTCGTTGCCGATGCACACCAGTTCGGCCAGGCCGAGCCCGCGCCCCTGGTACTTCTTGACGTAGGAGATCACGAAACGAAGGTTGGCGGTCACCAGCCGCTCGGCCGCCTCCATGTCTCCCGTCCGAGCCCGCCGGGCCAGCTCGCGCTCTTCTTCGGGATCCCTGATGAGCGGATACTTCTCTACGTCCTGCAGATATTGATCGAAGGAATCTAGACCACGGGAGGATGAGAACATCCAGTGCGCGCCTACCGGGGGTGGGTCTGCAAAAACGGCGGAATGGCCGGCCTACGAACAGCAAGTCAGGAAATTTAACACCGCGGAACCTGACAGGTCTACCACTCAACCTGACAGTTCAACGTCTGTTTTTGTTGTATCGATGGGATTTCGGGACCCGGGAATGGGATGACGGGAGCCGGGGAACGGGGGTGAAGGAACCTCGGGAATGGGATGCCCGGAGCCGGGAACGGGATGACGGGAGCCCGGAAACGGGGGTGAAGGAAGCCCGGGAATGGGGGTGACGGGAGCCGGGGATGGTGACCTTGCCGGGCGCGGGATTCGGGAGAAACGTTCAGGGGATCCCGGGGAATGGATGACGGCAGTCGGGTGATCGACCGGCCCCTGTCAGTGAAAGAACCTCCCTCTGCCCACGAAAGCGCGCTGCACGGTCGCTCCCGGCTTTCCCGCCAGGCCGTCCAGCCACTCGTTGAGGGAATCGATGCGGGCGGCGATCACATGGATCACCCCCTGTTCCTTCTCCAGCCGCCCGTGGCAGACCATCAGCCGCGCGGTGAGCAGGGCCCGGCGGCAGCGTTCCTGGACCTGTGGGAACACCACCAGGTTGGCGGTTCCGGTCTCGTCCTCCAGGGTCACGAACACGATCCTGCCCGCCGTGCCCGGCCGCTGGCGGCACAGCACGATGCCGGCGACGGTGACCCGCGCTCCGGCGGGGAGCTCCTCCAGGTGGCTGGCCGGACACACGCCCCGGCCGTCCAGCCGCTCTCTCAGCAGAGCGGCCGGATGCTGTTTGAGGGACAGCCCGGTGGTGCGGTAGTCGGCCACCACCTGCTCGCCCGTGGACATGGCGGGCAGGGCCGGCTCCGGGCGGGGCGGCTGCCCCCTGTCGGGCGAGTCGAAGAGCGGTAGTGGCCCCGCCCGGTCCAGGGAGCTGATCGCCCAGGCGGCCTGGCGGCGGTCCAGCCCGGTGGAGTTGAAGGCATCCGCCCTGGCCAGGCGCACCAGGACGGCTGGACGGGTCCCGGCCCGCCGCCACAGGTCGGCCGGAGAACGGTACCCCCCTTCCCGGGCGTCCACGATGCGGGCGGCGGCGTCCTCCCTCAGGCCGCGGACCTGGCGCAGCCCCAGCCGCAACGCCATGCGCGGATGCAGGTACGCCGCATCCGACCCCCGGTCCACCGTATCGCCGTGGCCTTTCCCGGCCCATTTACGTTGCGGCGCGCCCGCTTCCCGCTCCCCCACCGGCTCCAGGGTGCAATCCCACTCTGAATGGTTGACATCGACCGGACGCACCTCCACCCCATGCTTGCGCGCGTCGCCCACGATCTGGGCGGGCGCGTAGAAGCCCATGGGCTGGCTGTTCAGAAGAGCGCAGGCGAAAACTTCCGGATAGTGGTGCTTCAGCCACGAGGAGATGTAGACCAGGAGCGCGAAGCTGGCCGCGTGGCTCTCCGGAAAGCCATAGTCGCCGAATCCCTCGATCTGCTTGAAGCAGCGCTCGGCGAACTCCCGTTCGTACCCCCTCCCTACCATCCCCTCCACAAACTTGTCGCGGAAGCGATGGATGGTGCCGTAGTTGCGGAAGCTGGCCATGGCGCGGCGCAACTGGTCGGCCTCGGCAGGACTGAATCCGGCCCCGACGATGGCGATCTTCATCGCCTGTTCCTGGAAGAGGGGAACGCCCAGGGTCTTCCCCAGCACTTCGCGCAGCTCCTCGGACGGATACCACACCGGCTCCACGCCCCTGCGCCGGCGCAGGTACGGATGAACCATGTCCCCCTGGATGGGCCCCGGGCGCACGATCGCCACCTCGATCACCAGGTCGTAGAAGGTGGCCGGCTTCAGGCGTGGGAGCATCGCCATCTGTGCCCGGCTCTCGATCTGGAACACGCCAATCGTGTCCGCTCGCTGGATCATCTCATATACCCCCGGATCCTCCGCGGGCACGTCCCCCAGGGTGTGGCGGACGCCGTAGTGCGTCTCCAGCAACTCGAAGGAGCGGCGGATGCAGGAGAGCATGCCCAGCCCCAGCACATCCACCTTGATGAGCCCCAGCGCCTCGAGGTCGTCCTTGTTCCATTCGATTACCGTGCGGTCTTCCATGGCGGCGTTCTCGATGGGAACGATCTCGCACAGCGGCTGGCGGGAGATGACGAACCCGCCCGTGTGCTGGGACAGATGGCGTGGGAAGCCGTACAGCTCCCTGGCCAGTTCCAGGGTCAGTCGCAGGCGCCGGTCCGCGGGATCGAACCCTTCCTCCCGGGCTCTCCCCTCGTCCACCGGCTTCGACCAGACCGAAGCCATGGAGAGCAGCCGGTCGACCGTGTCCTTGCCGAGCCCCATGGCTCTGCCGGTGTCGCGCAATGCGCTGCGCACGCGATAGGTCACCACCGTCGCCGCCAGCCCGGCCCGCTCGCGGCCGTACTTCCGGTAGATGTACTGGATGACCTCCTCGCGGCGGTCGTGCTCGAAATCGACGTCGATGTCGGGCACCTCGCCCCGCTCGGCAGACATGAAGCGCTCGAACAGCAGGTCGATGCGATCCGGGTCGACCGAGGTGATCTCCAGGCAGTAGCACACCGCCGAGTTGGCGGCCGAGCCGCGGCCCTGGCACAGGATGCCCATGCCGCGTGCGGTCCGGACGATGTCGGCCACGGTGAGGAAATAGGGGGCGTATTCCAGTTCGCCGATGAGGGTCAACTCGTGTTCGAGGGTCGCCCGCACCGTGGAGGGGATGCCCTCGGGATAGCGCCGGTCCGCGCCTTCCCAGGTCAGGATTTCAAGCTCCTGCTGGGGCGTGCGGCCCTCGCCGACCACCTCCTCGGGGTACTCGTAGCGCAGCTCTCCGAGGGAGAAGCGGCAGCGCTCGGCGATCTCCACGGCGTTGGCCAGAGCCCGGGGATGATCGCGGAAGAGCGCGGCCATCTCCGCGGGGGACTTGAGATGGCGTTCCGCGTTGGCCGCCAGACGCCAGCCGGCGGTGTCGATGGTGCACCGCTCGCGGATGCAGGTGAGCAGGTCATGGAGCCGGCGGCGTTCCGGGGTGTGCTGGTGCACGTCGCCGGTCGCGACCAGGGGCACCCCTGCCACCTTCGAGAGGGAGGCGAGGGCAGCCAGGCGGCGGACATCGTTGCCCCGGTGGATGTAGGTGGCGGCCAGAAAGAGAGGTGCGTCCAGCCGTTCCCGGTACCACGCCAGCCGTTCGGCGAAACCGGGGCCGGGCACCTCGGGCGGCAGGGCGATGAAGACCTGCTCCCCGGCCGCCTCCACGACATCCTCGCGCCGGAGCCGGCACTCCCCCTTGGGTGCGCGCCGGCGTCCGCGGGTGATCAGGCGGGCCAGCCGTCCGTAGCCCTTTCTGGAAACGGGCAGACAGAGCAGGGACGGGCCGTCCACGAGGTCGAGGCGGGCGCCGGCCATGAAGTGCAGATCCGTCTCGCGGGCGGCGTGATGGGCGCGCACGACGCCCGCCAGGGTGTTGCGGTCGGTGAGAGCCAGGGCGCGGTAGCCCAGGGCGTGCGCCTGCTGCACCAGTTCCTCGGGGTGGGAGGCGCCACGGAGGAACGAGAAGCTGCTGGTGACCTGCAGCTCGGCGTAGCCCCCCGTCCAGGCCGCCGAGCCCTCCTCCACACGACCGCCGGCAAGACGCGCCCCGGATGCGGCCGGCTGGGCACGAGGTGCCCCGAACTCGCGCCCCGACATGCTCACGCGAAAAATCCGTGCAGAAACCAGCGCGGCGGGGCGGCCGGATGGAGGGGTTGCTCACAGTAGAGCCAGTAGCGCCGGCCCTCTTCGTCCTCGGCCAGGTAGTAGTCGCGGGACGGGGCGTCCTCCAACCACCATTCGCACTCCAGCCGCTCCGGCCCCTCGGCCGCGCGCAGCCGGTGCCGCCGCCCACGCCAGCGGAAGAGGGCCGGGGCGCCGGCGAACTCCACTTCGCCGGATTCACGGGCGACGGTTTCCACCCGCTCCGGGGGGGACAGCAGACGCAGCGGCCGATGCCGGCCCTCCGGCCAACCCGGGACGGGTGCCCGCGGCGCGGCCAGGGGTTCACGCAGCTGCACCGCGCGCTCGGGCAGCCAGCTCTGGCGCGGGACGGGACAGACGATGCTTCCGAACCCGAAGCGATTTCCCAGGCGATCGAGAAGGCCGGCCAGCTCCTCGCCCCTGCCCGGTTCCACATTCCCCCCGGTCCATCCCCACAACCCGGAGTCCGGGATTTCCGGTCCGCCGCCGCCCGATGCTGCCATTCTGCGCTGCGCGAACCAATCCTCCTGCTTCTCTTCGACGACTTCGACCACATCGGCAGACAACACCATCTCCTCGATCCCGAAGCCGGGATCGATCCGCTCCAGTTTTTCCGAGAGCAGATTCATGAGAAGCTTGCTGCGGCGCAGAGGACGGCTGGTGCCGATCGCCAGAGCAGAATTCCCGCCATCGGCCCGGTGGCAAACGAGGCGCACTCTCCGCACGCCCTCTCCCGCCCGGCTCAGGTTGCGGCACAGCTCGTCGAGCAGCGCCTCCACCGCCGCGCGCAGGCCGTCGGGAGCGGCGATGGGCTCGGTGAAGGTACGGCGGGCCTCGCGCGGAAGCGGTGGCGGAAGAGGGACGACCGGCTCCTCGACGAAACCGAGGGCCTGCTCCAGGCGACGGCGCGGCGCGGGACCGAACCTCTTCTCCAGCACCCCGGCCCCGAAGGGATAGAGGGTTCCGATCCTGTCCAGACCGAAGGAAACCAGGGCTTCCACAACATCGGCTTCGAGCCGGAGGGCGGCGACGGGAAGCCCGGCCAGCGCCTCCTTCATTTCGGCCGGACCTGCAGACCGGGGCACGACGGCCGGGGACTTCCCTCCATGGCGGGCCAGCGCCCAGGCCGCTCCGGGAGTGCCGGCCAGAGCCAGCCGCGAGGTGAAGCCGAGCCCCTCCAGCCCCGCCGCGAACGCCGCCAGCAGCGCTTCTTCCCCACCGAAGAGATGCGTGCAGCCCCCGACATCGAGGAAGAGCGCGTCCTCGCCGGCGGGCTTGACCCGGGGGGTGAAGCCGTCCGCCCACCGGGCCAGCCGCCTCAGGGCGTGGGCGTCGGCGGCGGAGTCGGCATCGTGAACGATCACATCGGGCACGATGGCCCGCCCGTCGGCCAGGGGCATGCCAGGCGACAACCCCGCCCTGACCGCGGCAGGACTGACCGCCTCGATCACCAGCCGGCCCCGATGCTCGCCAACGGTCACGAACGGCCGGGTGCGCGCCTCGGGAAAGCGCCAGGCCAGCCTTTCGACCGGCCACCAGGGGAACCAGGCGGCAAGGATGCGGCGGGGGGTGGAAGAAACGTCCATGAGCCTGGGTCCGGATCAGCCGGCGAGGCGCGAAGAGTCACGGGAAGCCATCCCGCCTGAAGCCCTTGCGACCCGGCCCGCGACATTCGCGGAGGCTGCCAAGTCCGCAAACGGCAGAACCCGCCATCGGTCATCGTCCCATCCAACAGTCCAGCGCCCCGGTCTGCCTCCCCGGCAGTGCTGCACCTCCACGCGCCATCTCGCCAGCCCATCGCCCGGAACGGTGGTGGCCCGCCACCGGCTGTCGGCCATGGGAACCCTCATCCGCCCCGTCCGTCCCCTCTCCGCTTCGGACCACAGCACCAGCCCGGGTACGCCCGAGCCTTCGGCAGCCAGCATCAAGCGCCGGGAAGCTGTCCGATCAAGGGAAGAATCCGCTTCCGCCACAACGCCTCCAAGTGCCCGACAGCGCAGCGCCTCTTCCATGGCCCACAGCATGTCGGCCTGGCGCCGCAACCCCGAGACGACCAGCAATCGTCCCGGCTCGATCCCGTAACGGACCAGTCCGGGCAGATAGAGGTCGTCCCCGCGTCCCAGCCACATGAGCGGCCCCGGCGCCCTGCCGGCACGGGCCAGGAGGACGGCGCAGAAACCGGTCGCGGCCTCGTCTCCGCCGATCTCATGGACGCAGCCCGCACGCAGCCCGCCTCCGGGCAGAGCCTCGTCGATCTCCGGGATGCCCAGCGACAGGCACGTCGCCCCGGCCTGGCCCGGAATCTCGATCCGGCGGATCTCCTGGCGCAGCGCCTCCAGCGCTCGCCGTTTCTTCTTCGGCAAAGGAGACATGGGGCCGACATTATACCGAACAAAACCCGTAAGTGTCAATGCCGGTGCAGGCATGAAACGTGCACAATTGCTGTATGAGATCCACAAGGACCGCACACCCGAGCCACCGACCCCTCCGCGCCCGTCATCGTCGACTCGGCTCCGAATCATCCCGATCCGGAAAGGGTAGGATGACACGTGGCAGGCTTGGCACGCTCTGCGCGTGATTGCCCGAGTGCGCTGAGGAACGCCGACAACCCTCATCATCAGGAGCTTGCGAACGATGTCCTCAAGAAGAAGACGTCAACCGGTGCTCTCAAGACTTCTCCTCGTATCGCTGCTTGCCCAGACCACTCTCGCGCTGACGGCCTGCGACAGCGCCACGGAGCCGGAAGAGGACCAGATGACCCAGGACGAAGCGAACGCCCTCGTGCAGGGGCTGTACGGAGGAAGCCTTCTGGCGTATGGAGGACTGCTCTTCCAGGCCGATCCGGCAATGCTCACGCTCGTACCGCCCGGGGCGCCTCTTCCCGTGGAAGGGGTCGCTCCCTGCACCGCAGGCGGGGAAGCCGGGTTCTCGGGAAGCGCGACGATCTCCATCGACGAGGCTCAGGGTTCCATAGAGCTGGAACTGTCGGGCACCCTGGCCCCCAGCGGCTGCACGTTCACGGGCGACGGCGCCACCTTCGTCCTGGACAGCGATCCGGGTCTGGCCCAGACGGGCACAGTCACAATTTCACTGGCAACCTTCACCTTCCTGGTCAACATCACGTCTACCGGTTCGTTCAGCTGGACGAGCGGGGCCAGGTCGGGCAGCTGCGACCTCGACAACGACATCACCGCCGATATCTCGCTGGCCGATGCCGCTCTCAGCGGCGCCATCCCGACGGCGACGATATCGGGGTCCGTATGCGGGCTCAGCGTCAACCGTGACATCGAGCTGACCGCCACGACCTCCTGACCCGGAGCCAAACCCGCCGGGCAACATCTCGACGCCCGGCGCTCGACCAGCAGGCGACGTAGGGCCTCCCTCCGAGAGTTCCTTGGCTTGCTATATATCGATATTCGATATATTGTTGTCTGATATGAAGAACATCGATAGCTTGTCCCCTCGGAGGAGGTCCCCGGAAATGCACAAGCGAATGCGTTCCACCCAGCCATGCAGCACCACGCGGCGCCATCCGCAAACGGATCTCTCATGGATCGCGGTATTGCTGGTGCTGACCAGCTCGTGCGAGCCGGCGCGCCGCGAAGCCCAACCCGCACTCGCGCGCGATTCGGCAGGCGTGACCATCATCGAGAACCACGGCCCCGACAATCCTCTCGGCATCCGAGTCGTGCAAACGGCCGATCTCATACCCCCCGACAGCGCGCTCACGGCGGTTCCGTGGGGTGTGGCCGCGGACCCGATGACAGGCCGGATCTACGTGGCGGACTGGACAGGGCAGAGAGTCGTGGCATTCGACGCTTCAGGAGCTTACGCGGGCAGCTACGGACGCTCGGGGGACGGACCTGGAGAGTTTCGTAATCCCTCCGCCGTGTCCATGGACCCGTACGGGGCTCTCGCGGTGTGGGACGCCGGCCGGCAGATCCTGAACCGCTGGTCGAGCGAGGGCGACCTCTTGAACGAGCAGCGCCCGGAGCTGGTCTACTGGGGTCCGGGATTCGCGATCGGAAGCGATTGGCTCGCTACGGTGACGAGCGCCACGTCGTCATCGGGGATGGTGACGGAGCAGCGACTTGTCGTTGAGAGAGGACAGACTACGACGACGCTGCACGAAGTCCCGATGGAACTGGCGATGATGGAGCTGGGGGGCAGCTCCTTTCCGGGGCCCAAGGTGCTTGCCCCCTCGGTCATCTGGACGCACCGGAGAGACTCCATCTTCTTCCTGAACGGGCCGGGCTATCGGATCGACAAGCATGCCGGCGGCTCGGTGGTGGCGAGTATCAGACGGTCCGTGGACCCGATCGACGTTACGCGCCAGATGGCCGCAAGGGGTGCAGAGTTTGGCCCCGGTCCCTATGGAATGTTCATGCGGCGCTTCGGGCTGGAGGCGGAGGATATCGTGACCGCGGTCGGATACGAGAGCCAAGTCTCGCCCGTGCTGGGGATGGTCGCAGCTCCCGGCGGCCAGCTGTGGGTGAGCCGCAGTACGGACGGAATGACGCCCCGCTTCGTCGACATCCTCGATTCCTCGGGCGAATACACGGGCTCGTTCGAGTTTCCCGGGGTTCCCGTCGCGTTCATCTCCGACTCGATCTTCGCGGGTCTTCGGTTGGAGGAAACCGGAGAGACGATCGTGTCGCTCTACCGCCTGCGCGATGCGGATTCCGATCGGGAGCCAACGGCAGAGAGCGGCGCGGCCGCCCCCCCGCAGATGCCCGTGTCCTCCGGATTTCACGAGTTTCGCGACTGCCCGGAGTGCCCCTTGATGGTCGAATTGCCTCCGGGCGAATTCGTGATGGGACGAGGCGTGCACGAGAAGCCGGATCCCGGAAACCCGCCTCCACCCGAGTGGCTGGTGGAGGCACAGAACCCGCCCACCGAGGTGCGGATCGGGTATCCCTTCGCCATCGGAAAGCATGAGGTGACGTTCCGCGAATGGGATTCCTGCGTTGACGCCGGAGGATGCACGTATGTGCCCGGCGACAACGGCTGGGGTCGCGGTGACCGGCCGGTCATCAACCTCGCCCGACCGGATGTCGACCAGTACGTCAAATGGATCATCGAGCGCACCGGCCAAACCTACCGCCTGCCCAGCGAGGCCGAGTGGGAATACGCCGCGCGAGGCGGCACGACGACAACCCGCTATTGGGGGGACGGACCCGGTGCCGGCATGGTCACCTGTGACGGCTGTCCCGGTCGATGGGACCTCAGGAACACAACTCTCGCCGGGTCGTTCCCGGCCAATCCGTTCGGACTCCACGACACAATCGGGAACGTGACGGAATGGGTCGTCGACTGCTGGAATGACACTCACGAGGGCAATCCCGGCAACGGCTCCGCGAGAACCGAGGATTCTCCCTGGTGGCAGAATGGCACCTGTGTACGGCCTGTGAAGCGAGGCAGTACATGGTCATCCTACTCTTGGTCCGTAACGGCTGCCTACCGGCGCTATTACTGGCCGGGCCCATGGGACGAGCGTGAAACCATGACCGGCTTCCGCCTGATTCGACCCATCGCATCGGGTCGGGCGGACGGCTCAGCACAGGAACTGCATTCAAGGAGGCAAGACCAGCCATGAACGAACCCAGCCGCCCCGGCGACCAGGAGTTCGACGCGCAGGGCTTTGCGCGGGGAATTCACGAACTGCTGGTCCTCGCCGCACTGCGGGAAGGCCCCCGGCACGGCTACCAGATCGCGCTGGATGTGGAGGCGGAAAGCAACGGGATCTTCCGTTTTCGGCACGGCACCCTGTACCCGATCCTGCACAGGATGGAGAAGAACGGGCTCATCCTGGGCCGCTGGTCGAGCGGGAAGGGTCGGAGGAAGAAGATCTATGCGCTCACCGACATCGGGCGCCGCCATCTCAGCGGAGAGGCGGACCGGGTTCAGGAGATCCTGTCGGGACTCCTGCGGATGCTTCGCCGCGCGCGGGAGGTCCCGGCGTGAGTTCCGAAGCCCCGCAGCGGGGATCGCCGAATGAGGCGAACGTCCCCCACCGGACGCGGGTCGCCGCGAGGTCGTTCCTGCCCGCGTTACGCAGGCTCGACCGGGACCTGACGGTTCCCGTCCCCGACCGCCTGAGGATCCTGCGCGAACTCGAGTTCGACCTCGAGGAGTTGCACAGCGAGTTCGAAGCCCGGGGATTGCCCGCGGGAGAGGCGCGCGCACGCGCGCTGGACGCCCTCGTGCCCGACGGGGCGACGCTCGGCGAACTCGACCGGCTGCACGCTTCCCACTACCGCCGGCTCACCCGCCATTTCAGCCCCGGCCGCCTGCGAACCGTCGAGCGTTCGGCGCTCGCCCTCGCCACTGCGGCCGTGCTTCTTGCGGAGGCCTTCGTGCTCCTGCGCGCCGACTGGCTCCGGTTTGCGTCGCCCTTCCTGTGGCCGGTTCTCGGGCTGGGCGCGCTTCTGTTCGCGGCCATCGCCGCGCAGTCGTTCAGGCTGTGGGTCAAGCAGGACCACCGGGATCCGGCCGCGAACTTCCGCATCATCCTGCTCCTGTCCGGCCTGACGCTCGCCACCGGCATCTTCGGCGCTCTCGCCGACTTCTTCCGCCTCGCCGGGATCCTCGAGGCCGAGCCCGGGCTGGCCGGATCGCTCTTTCCCGAGTGGCTGGCCGGGAGCTCCGTCCTGCTCTCGTTTTCGTTGCTGCTGGCCCTCGCCGGAGGGCTGGCCTGGTTCATCGCAGCCCAGTGGCTCTCGCTTCTGGCCGGTGCCCGCTCCGAACTGCTGGGCCACTCCTTCGCCTGCGCACGCGCCACCATCCTCCGGGGCGCGACAGGCGCCCACCCTCGACCCTGAATCCATGGGAGAACCATCATGACTGCAATGGAAGCCTTCGAAGCCCTCGGTGTCATCCGCTGGCCACTCACCTTCTCACTGATGGCTGTCGTCGGCCTGGCGCTGTGGTCGCTCCGGCTGGTCAGACCCGGGGCCATGCCGGACCGGCACGCCAAGACCTGGATCGACGCCATCCTCTTCTGGGGGGGATTCGCGGTCGTCACCGGCGTATTGGGCACGCTGGTCGGGATCATCATCGCCGCTCAGGCCATCGAGACCATGGGCGGACTCTCGGACACCCTGGTCTGGGGCGGAATAAAGGTCGCGCTGCTCAGCTCGGCGCTCGGCACGCTGATCCTGGCGCTCGCTTCTCTGCTCTGGTTCGGGCTACAGCTGCGCTGGCGGTTCCTTATCGCGGAGCATGCCGACGGACCCGCGTAGAGCCGGAATGCCACGGTCGCGCGAACAGGGGGCAACTCCCGGTTTGCGCCTGCCGGTGACCGCGACGCCAGCCCGGCCTATCGCGAGAACAGGTACGTGACCTTGACGATCAGCTGCCGCTCGCGGAAGGAGGCGAACTCCGAGAGGCTGCCGCGCACCCCACCGTGGACGGGGTCTTCCCGGCGCAATTCATCGTAGACGATGTAGATGTCGCTGCCGGGCCGGTAGATGTAGTTGAAGCGCGCCGCGGTGCTCCACTGGTCGGTGAGCGAGTTGTACTGCGTGAGGGTGCGCAGCGTCATCGTCGGGGAGAGCGCGTAGTCGACGCGCAAGGAGGCGATGTCGGCAGCGAAGTCTCCCCCGGGGAGGCTGACATCGTTGCGCGTGAACGCCCCTTCAGCCGCCAACTGGCTGGTGAGCCGCAAGCCCGCGCGGGCGCTGTAGTCGGTGCGGTTGCCGTCGAAGAAGGTCTGGGGAGAGTAGTAGACGGTGCCGTAGAGCCGGCGGGACGGGTCGCTGGTGAAGGAGAAACGCCAGTCGCCGAAGCGGTAGGTGCCCGGCGCCACGACGACGTCCGGCCGCACCCGGAAGAGCTCGTCCAGCACTTCCAGGTTGGCGTTGTACCACACGTTGATGTAGGCCCCGTTCTGAAGCCTCGTCCCCAGCATGTTGTGGATGCGGCGCGTCACCAGCCGATTGTTCTGGTCGGTTGTGTAGGTGACGTTGATCATCGGGTCGAAGACGCGCACGCCGAAGCGGCCCGGCCTGGGATTGCGCTCCAGATGGAACTTGCTGATTCGGATCCCGTTCCGCGGCAGGAAGCCCACCTCGGGGTTGAAGTTCTCCTGGAAGTCGGCGTACTCGCCGTAGACGTTCCAGTTCTCGTCGAGCCAGCCGAGACGGATGTAGCCGGCCATTTGGCCGTCATCCTTCCCCGTGGTGGTGGTCTTGGCGATGAAGCTGTTCACGAGGAGGGCGGGGTGCGGCGCCAGCGTCATGTCCGCGGCGAAGGTGCGGTTGACGTAGCTGCCGTCGCCCACATGCTTGTTGATGACCAGCGCGCCCACCTTCGAGCGCGCCATGATGTCACGGCTGTAGCGCGCCACGAAGAAGTTCTCACCGTCACGGCCCGAAACCCCGTGGGCCAGGTCGCCGGGAAGGCCGTCGGTCTGGATGTCCATGACCGCGATGTTGTTGCGGCCCACCTTCCCGGTGAGCCGGGCGCCGCCGAGGATGGGGATGGGGTCACCCGTCGCGGACAGGCCGATGCGCCGGCTGAAAAACAGGTCCGCGACGCGCATGAAGGAACTGTTGGTGCCGACGTTGAACTGCCCCGAGTTCTCCAGAAAGAAGTCGCGTTTTTCGGGATAGAAGAGGGCGAACCGGGTCAGGTTGACCTGCTCGTCGTCGACCTCCGCCTGCGCGAAGTCGGTGTTGTACGTGAGATCAAGGTTCAGTCCGGCCGAGACCCCGTACTTGATGTCGAACCCCACGTCGCGCTGCCCGTCGTTCTCCACGACACCGGCATCCGAAATGCGCTCCGCGCCCCCGGAGACGAACGGCTTGACGCGCAGGTCCATGCCCCGGTTGAGCGACTCGAGGCCGGTGAGGCTGCCGGCCAGACTCACCCGCGTGAGGGTGTAGGGCTTCGGGATGCCCGCCCAGAACGCCTGTTCGTTCTTGCGGCGGATGTTGCGCATGAAGTTGATGCCCCAGTCCTGCGTCTGCTGATCCGGGAAACGCAGGGTGACCATCGGAATGGCGATCTCCGCGGCCCAGCCGTCGTCGGTCCGCCGCGCGCTGACGTGCCAGACCCCGTCCCAGTCGCGGTTGATATTGGTGGCCACCCCGAAGCCGCGCCGGCTTCCACCCTCGCCCTCCTCGAAGACCTGCTGCTCCAGCTTCGCCCCCAACGGCGAGGTGACGAACATGTAGGCCGAGCGGTAGTCCTTGAAGGTGTCGAGGATGATCTGGAAGTTGTCCTCGTCGAGAATGCGATCCGAGTCCCGGCGCATCTCGGTGGCGATGACCTGGGCCGGCTCGGAGTCGAAGGCCCGGACGCCGATGTAGAGGTTTTCTCCGTCGTAGAGGATGCGCGCCTCGGTCCGCTCGGAGGCCGGAGCCCCTTCGTCGGGCTCCTGCTGCACGAAGGCGTCGGCCGCGGTCGCGCGCCCCCATACGGGCTCGTCGAGGATCCCGTCCAGCACGGGCGCCTCATCCACGCGGGTGGCGGCCACACTGTGCCCGTTCTGGGCGGAAAGGGGCGCGGTCGACGCAACGGCGAGAAAGGCCGCGGTCGCCAACGCGGGAAGGCTGTCGCGCATCCGCATCCGAATGCAGGGAAGATCGCCGGGCAGTCGCCGAATCGCAGCGAGGAACACCGAGTTTGCTTTCAAGAGGAATCCTGTCTGGTCAAAGGAAGAGAGCGCCGGGAACCTATCTCCCGGCGCTCTCTCGCCGCTAGGCCGAACGGACTGCCTTGTCCGCTAGCTGCCGCCCCCGCGCCTGCGCGCCGTGCGTCCGGTCGAGCGCGCGGACCCGCTTCTGCCCGAGACGCCGGAGGAGGCACCGACAGACGAGCCTCCCCGATCACCCGATACCATCGAGCCTCCCCGGGAAGAGCCGCCGTCACGAACGTACCCGCGGCCTCTCACCAGCCTGCCGCGTTCCGTTTCGGTGCGCTGGCTCACCGACACCACGACCGGACGGTAGCCCATGCCGTAGTAGCTGCCGTACCCGAGCCCATACCCGCCGTACCCGTACGGCGAGTACCCGTAGCTATAAGGAGAATAACCGTAGCTGTACGGCGAATACCCGTAGTATCCGAAGCCGAAGGGCGAGTAGTATCGGGGATACCGGCTTCCCATCCAGCCGTAGCGGCCACCTTCGCGGACCCGCTCCCGCTGCGCGATGGCGGCACCCGGCCGGTCTTCGTCCTGAAGCCGGAAATGCGAGGGGTGGGAAACCGCCACCACGACATCGATCACGTCCGATGCCACGCCCGCGTCCGCCATGCGGATCAGCTGCTCCGCGTTCACGTTCAGGTCGGGGTCGCTCTCGACCAGCCACGCCTGCACCGTCTCGGCGTGAAGCATCTGGCCGGCCTCGATGACCGCCGTCACCGTGGGCGCCGTGGTCGAATACATGCGGGCGGCCCGGAGCGCCATCTCCTGGCCCACACCCAGGTCGCCGTATCCGGCAGCCGCCGTCGCCGTCAGGCCCGCCATCCGGTAGCGCTGCACCCAGGGCGTCACCTGGCCTTCCACCTCCACCGAACTGACGTCCATCCACTCGGTGGGAGACACCATGACCATCATGCCCGAGCCCTTCCGGGTCACGGCCCCGTCGCAGATGTGCTCGGAGCGGTGGTACACCCGGTGTCCATCGTTGGAGAAGCGCCAGGTGGTGGTGCCTTCGCACCCCTCCTGGGAGGCGTCGACGGGCCGGCCGTCGGCCTGCGCCACCTCGCGGGAAACGACCTCGCTTCCCCGCATGGTCACGAACTCCGCCGAGACCCGGTCTTCCCCGGGGATCACGCACAGAGTGGGCCTTTCCTCCGCCTCCTGGCTGATCGGCGTCCAGCATCCCGTGAAGGCGAGCCAACTGCCGACCGGAGACTGTCCTTCAATGGGGACGGCAGTGACCAGAAGTATCAGCGCAACGCCAGAACATCGGCGGGCCAGGCGGGCCGGGTTTCCTTGGTCTTTTCTCATGTTCCTTCCCTCCACTGATGCTGCGGTCAGCCGCTCATGCGGATCCCGAATCCCGCGAGGATCTGGAAGCCGGACAGGTCGATGTCGTCAAAACCCTCGAACTGGCGATCCATGGCGCTGCTGGACCAAGAATAACGCCCTTCGGCGGTCAGCACGAATCGCGGTCCCACGGCGAACTCCACTCCGCTGAAGACGTGCGCGAAGGGGGCGGTGCCGTCCGACACCAGCTGGTCATAGAAGATGTCCAGCGTTTCGACATCGACGAACTCCCCGTCCTGCTCGAACTTGTACAGGTTGCCGCCGGCTCCGGCTCCCACGTAGGGCACCAGCCGCGACGGCACCCAGGCGAACCGGCCCAGGCTGCGGCCGCGATCACGCAGGTAGTAGCGGGCGCTCAACGTGAAGGGCAGCTTGGAGTGGACGGTAACCTGCTCGACGGGCAGGCCCTGGGTGTCTTCCCAGTCGCGGAACTCGGAGGCGGTCTCGCTCTCCGCGTACGCCACGCCCGCGACCAGTTCCAGCCTGTCCGTCAGGTGGACTCCGATGTCCACCGAAAGCGCCAGGGCGGCGAAGCTGCTCTTCTCCAGCGTAAGCAGTTCGCTGGTATAGCTGAAGATCTCGCTGCCGGCGCGGGGAACGTCGTAGCCCGTGCGGAAGGAGAAGGTGGCGCCGGGGCGGTTGAAGAGGAAACCGTCCCCTTCCTGGGCCTGCAATGCGGCAGGCAGGCACGTCCCGCCCGCCAGGAGCACCACAAGAAGCGGCATCATGGCCTGTCGATTCATGGAGGTCTCCCGATAAGTTGGATGCCGACCCGAACTCAAGGTACTTGCGCATCGGGAACGTCATCCTACACGATTTCGGACTATGGGGTTCATACTCTGCAAGCATCGTACCGAGACGGAGGGCACGGTCTGATCGTGCCCGAAGACGGGACTACCAGCGGGGCGGCAAAGGAGAAGGGCCGCGCCGGTGACGAGATGACCCGGGTGCCCCGGGAGATGACCGGGGCGGCCCCCAAGAAAGGAGCCACGCCATGATACACTCACACACCTTTCCCCTCGCACTGGCCTCCATCGCCGCGGCCGGCATTCTGGCGCTCTCCTCCTGCACCATCGAGTCGGCCAGCCAGGCCACCGCCGACATGTCGGGCGAGGCGCCCATCTTCGAGGTGGATCCCCTCTGGCCCAAGCCGCTGCCCAACCACTGGATCCTGGGCTCGACCATCGGCGTGGGAGTGGACTCGCGTGACCACGTCTTCATCATCCACCGCCAGACCACCTTCAGCGAGGTCAACGAGATCGGCGCGACCCTCGATCCGCCCACCAGCGAGTGCTGCGTGCCGGCGCCCAACGTGCTCGAGTTCGATCCGGAGGGGAACCTGGTGAACTCCTGGGGCGGCCCCGGCGAGGGTTACGACTGGCCCACCTCCAACCACGGCCTCAGCCTGGACCACCACGACAACATCTGGATCGGGGGCAACGGCGGCCCGGACGGGCAGCTGCTCAAGTTCAGCCGCGACGGCGAGTTCCTGATGCAGGTGGGGGTGGCCGAGGCCGAGCCCAACAGCAATTCCACCGAGCACTTCTCGCGCGTCGCCAAGATCTCCTTCGACGGTACCACCGACGAGGCCTTCGTCGCCGACGGCTACGGGAACCGCCGGGTGGTGGTGCTCGATTCCAACACCGGGGAATTCAAGCGCTACTGGGGCGCCTACGGCAACGAGCCCAGCGACGACCCGGTCCCCTCGCACACGCCCGATGGACCGCCTCAGCAGCAATACCGCACCCCGGTGCACTGCGCCGATCCATCGGCGGACGGGCTGGTCTACGTCTGCGACCGGGCCGGCAACCGCATCCAGGTCTTCCAGACCGACGGCACCTTCGTGCGGGAGGTCTTCATCGCCAACCAGACCCTGGGCGGGGGCTCGGTCTGGGACATCACCTTCTCGCGCGATTCCGGTCAGCGTTTCCTGTACGTGGCCGACGGCATGAACAAGGTGGTTCACGTTCTGAACCGGGAGACCCTCGAGGTGCTCACCAGCTTTGGCGGCGGCGGCCGCCAGCCGGGCCAGTTCTACGGCGTGCACAGCGTCGCCACCGACTCGCAGGGCAACCTCTACACCACCGAGACCTACGAGGGCAAGCGGCTGCAGAAGTTCGTGTTCATGGGAACCGGGCCGGTGACGGCGGAGCACCAGGGGGCACTGTGGCCGCGGAGCGGCGGTGAATAGACGCGTCTTCGCGCTGGCCGCGTTCCTCGCCGCCGCGTGCGCTCCGGGGACGGGCGGGAGCTTTGACGTCGTCATCACCGGGGGCACCGTCGTCGACGGGACCGGGAGCGCGGGCTTCGCGGCCGATGTCGGGGTGCGCGACGGCTACATCGCGGCCGTCTCCACCGAACCGCTCGACCCCGGGACCGCGGCCCTGGTCATCGATGCCTCGGGCCAGGCGGTGACCCCGGGCTTCATCGACAACCACGCGCACATCCAGCAGACCATCGCCGAGCGTCCTCTGGCGGAGAACTTCCTGCATCAGGGGATCACCACCATCATGGCCTCCCTGCACTCGGGCGACCAGCCCTGGCCGCTGGAGGAATACGCGTCAGGACTGGAGATGGCCCCCAACGTGGGCTTCTTCGCGGGGCACACCTGGACCCGAGAGCAGGTCCTGGGACTTGAGAACCGGGCTCCGGCCGCGGACGAGCTCGAGGAGATGAAGGCGCTCGTCGAACAGAGCATGCGCGAGGGCGCGCTCGGGCTCTCGACCGGACTTCTGTACGTCCCGGCCAACTTCGCCGAGACCGAGGAGGTGATCGAACTCGCCAGGGTGGCGTCCCGGCACGGCGGCGTCTACGTGAGCCACATGCGCAACGAGGCCAGCGGGCTGCTCGAATCGGTCGCGGAGGTCATCCGCATCGCCGATGAGGCGGACATCCCGGCGCAGATCAACCACCACAAGGCCGCCGGCGCTGCGCAGTGGGGATGGAGCGAGCAGAGCCTGGCCATGATCGACTCGGCCAACGCGGCCGGGCTCACGGTCACTCACGACCTCTATCCGTATGCCGCCTCGAGCACCGGATCGGTCATCCTCTTCCCCCAGTGGGCGCTCGCCGGAGGACCCGACGCCTTCGCGGAGCGCGTGGCGGACCCGGAAGCCCGCGCGCGCATGGAAGAGGACATGCGCGACATCTTCACGACCGACCGGGTGGGGAACGACATCTCCCGCATCCAGTTCCGCGTGCTTCCCTCCGACGAAGCCTGGAACGGGCGCACGCTGGCGGACTACGCCGCGGACCGGGGCCTTCCCAACGACCTCGAAACCGGCATCGACCTGGCCATCGACCTGCAGCTGGCGGGCGGCTTCAGCGCCATCTACCACGCGATGGACGAAGGGGACGTGATGCGCATCATGCAGCATCCCCTGGCGATGATCGAGACGGATGGGGACGCGGTCGAGTTCGGCGTGGGGTATCCGCATCCGCGCAGTTACGGGGCGTTCCCGCGGGTGTTGGCGCGCTACGTGCGCGAGTTGAACGTGATTTCCTTCGAGGAGGCGGTGAAGAAGATGACGTCGATGCCCGCGCGCTGGCTGAACCGGGACGACATGGGCGTGATCGCCACGGGCATGCGCGCGGATCTTGCGGTGTTCGATCCGGAGACGATTACGGACCGGGCCACCTACACCGACCCGCACCAGTACAGCGAGGGCATCAGCCACCTGCTGGTGAACGGCGTGCCCGTGATTCTCGACGGGGAGGTCACCGGCGCGAAGCCCGGACGCTGGATCCGGGGACCCGTGCATGCGCCGCGGGAGGGATCCGCGGGATGAATCCGCGCAGGCCCGGGGGCCTGTCCCGGGCTGCATGCGTGGCGGCCGTTGCCACGCTGGCGACCGCGGGTGCGGCGCTGGTTTCGCTCCTCACTCCCGCGCCCGCCGCCGCGCAGGGCGCCGTGCCCGAGATGCGCGCGACCGCGACGCCGATCCCCCACCCTCCCACCATCGACGGCGTCCTCGACGAGCCCTTCTGGGCCATGATCGAGCCGGTCACCGACTTCCGCCAGCGCGATCCGGTGGACGGCGCGCCCGCCAGCGAGCCCACGGAAGTGCGCATCGGCTACGACGCGAACGCGCTCTACTTCGGCTTCGTTTTCCACGACTCCGAGCCCCGGCTGATCCGCCGCAGCATCCTGCACCGGGGCGGGCGCATCGACAAGGACGACCGCGTCATCGTCGCGCTCGACACGTACCACGACCGCCGCAACGCCTACATCTTCGAGATCGGCGCGCTGGGGACGCAGGACGACGCCCTCATCTCCGACGAGAGCATGACCCTGGCCGACTGGAACTGGGACGGGGTCTTCACGAGCGAGACGCGCGTGACCGAGGACGGCTGGGTGCTGGAGCTCGAGATTCCCTTCACCACCATCCGCTTCCCGGATGTGGACGAGCCCACCATGGGCATCGCCTTCATGCGCTCGATCCGGCGCAAGAACGAGAGCGTGCTCTGGCCTCACATCGGGCAGGAGTACCGCTCCGGCATCTCGCAGGTGTCGCGCTACGCCACCCTCGACGGGCTCAGCGGGCTCCGGCGCGGCCGCTACGCCGAAGTGAAGCCGTTCGCGACCGCGGGGACGCAGCGCATGGCGGGCGACGCGAACTTCGAGGGGCAGGCCGACGTGGGACTCGACGTCAAGTACTCCCTGACGTCCAACCTCACCTTCGACCTCACCTGGAACACCGACTTCGCGCAGGTCGAGTCCGACAACGTCCAGATCAACCTCACCCGCTTCGACCTCTTCTATCCCGAGAAACGGGAGTTCTTCCTGGAACGGGCGGGGCTGTTCCAGTTCGGCACGCCGCGGCAGACCGAGGTCTTCTTCAGCCGGCGGGTCGGGCTGCGGGGCGACATTGCGGGGGGCGGGCGGCTGACCGGCCAGGCGGGACCGCTCTCGATCGGCGCACTGGGACTGCGGACGCGCCGGTATTCTTCGGATGCGGTCGAGCGGCCGGCGGCGTGGAACTCGGTCGTCCGCCTCCGGACCGACCTTCGTCCCCGTACGACGATCGGCGCAATCATCACCAGCCTCGACCACCAGAACGGCTGGGACCGCACTGCCGGAATGGACTTCTCCAGCCGCTTCTGGAGCAGCAGCGCGTTCAACGTGTGGGCGGCGCGGGCGTGGAACCCGGACTTCAGTGATCCGGCGATGGATGGCCGGACGTCCTCCGCGGATGACGCGGGGACCGCGGGTCCGCGCGAAGCGGGCAGCGCCGGCGCCGCCTCCGCCCAACTCGTGCTTCAGAATGACCTGTACGCGGTCGCCGTCTCGCGCCTGATCATCGACGACGGCTTCCAGCCGGCACTGGGCTTCGTGCCCCGCACCGACCAGGACCGGTGGGAGGGACGCGTGGGCGTGACCCCCCGCTTCGAGTCCAGTACATGGGCGCGTCAGCTGGTGATGGACGTGACCGGGCGCCACATCCGGGGCCGGGACGGCGCCAAGCAGACACACGCGCTGAGAGCGGGCGCCGGGCTGAACTTCCAGAGCGGCGAGTTCGCCAACATCGCCGTCAGCGAGCGCTTCGAGAGGCTGGAGGCCCCGGCGCCCATCAGTGGACGCCTTCTGGCGGCGGGAGACTACGTCTTCCGCTTCCTGTCCGCGAGCATGCGCACCAACGACAGCCGCACCTTTTCCGGGGCGCTCTCCGGATCGATCGGCGACTTCTGGTCCGGCACGCGCACCGAACTCGGCGGCGGCGCGACCTGGATCACCGGCCCGCACCTCACCATGGGCGGGAGGTACGCGTGGAACGGCGTCTCGCTACCGGTGAAGGACGGGGACTTCTCGACCCACCTGGTGAGCCTGAACATCCAGGGCGCGGTCAGCCGCAAGCTCTTCGCCAACGCGCTGGTGCAGTGGGACAATCACTCCCGCGAGCTGCAGGCCAACATCCGCGTCGACTGGATCCACACCCCCGGCAGCGACCTCTTCGTGGTCATCGACACCGGCTACCTGACCGGCGACCTCCTCGACCCGCGCGAGCCGCGCTGGCAGCGGCGCACGGGGGTGGTGAAGCTCACGTACCTGATGGCGTTCTGAGCGGGATGGTCTGCCATTTTGGCATGAGCACGCGAATCCGCATCTTATGCGACCAATGAACTTACGGAAGTCGTTGGCCGGATTCCCGCCAATCGGTTCCCGCTGATTGCGCTAGGAGGCCATCCGCCCGCGCTCCGCAAGAGCCTTCCTGAGCTTCTCCTCGTCGGCCTGCTGGTAACACTGAAGCACCGTCTGGGCCGTCTTCCAGCCTCCCAGCTCGCACAGCACCTTGAGGGGTTGGTCCATCAGATCGGACGCGAACTTGCGCCTCAGTGAATGCCAGCCGCGCCCCCGCTTCGGTTTCAGCCCGGCGAGCGCCTCGGCTTTCCTCCACCATTTGGCGACCAGGCTTCGATGCATGCACTTCGCGGGGTTCTTCGGCGCGGGCAGTAGCGGAACGTTTCCGATCCCCGGGTTCCGCCTCCGCGCCTCGTCGAGGACGGCGAGCGCCTCGTCCGTCAACGGCGTCCGGTGCTCGTAGCCCGTCTTCTCATGTTCGCCGCGCCACCGGATGACTCCGGCTCCGATGTCGATGTCCGCCCACCGGAGTTGGCGGATCGCGCCGATACGGTGCCCCGTCTCGTGCGCCAGGACCAGTGCGACGCGGAAGCGCCAGTCCATCTCCGCCGACGTCTCCAGCAGGGCCTCGTACTCTGCGGCGGCGAGCAGCACCCGCGTCGGGTTCTTCTCCCTGGGCGGCTTGAGGCCCCTCAGGGGATTCGCTTCGAGGAGGAGCCTGCCCTCCTCGTCCCTCGACCGCCCGGCCCAATTGAGCACGGCGAGCAGGAACCTCAGGTCCCGCTCGACCGTCCGGTCGGACACGGGCTGGCCCCTTGGGCCAACCTTGCCCGCCCGGCGCAGCCGGATGAACCGGTCCCAGTCGCGCTGCGAGAGCGTTCCCGGCTTCCGGTCCCTGCCGAAGCATTCGAGGAACATTTCCATGGCGGCCCTGTCGTGCCGCCGGGTGTGCCTGCTCTTCGCGGGCGTCACCTCCTCACCGTAGATTTCAAAAAGCCTCTCCAGCGTGAGCGGCTCGGGCTCGGCTTCCGCCTTGCCACGGGGCTCCGGTGAGATGAAGCCGGCGGCGAACTCGTCCGCCTGCCGTTTCGCCCGTGCCCAGTCGCGGTGCCCCAGTGACCGGGTGAGCCTTCGCCCGTTATCGCGCCACTCGATCTGGTACAAGCCGGTCTTGGGATCGGGAAACACCCTCACCCGGTTCCGGCCCCATTCGCCGGCGCTGTAGCCGCGCCGGCCTCGTTTCGTGCGTGCCATCATTCGATTCCTCTCGTGATGGACTGCACGATCTGCGCGAAGAAACTTCGCGGAGACAGGCCATCTCCGCCAGCCGGTCGCGGGCTTCG
Organism: Longimicrobiales bacterium; assembly: GCA_965232315.1. Lineage (GTDB taxonomy): Bacteria > Gemmatimonadota > Gemmatimonadetes > Longimicrobiales > Gaopeijiaceae > BD2-11. Next base: position 317,210 of record CBDDPN010000020.1, read on the forward strand.
GGCACGCGAGATCCGGGGGGTCACCCTCGTTCGACGCTGAATGGCCGACATGAACGGCCGAACAGGCCGGGACGCGTGCTTTACAGGTCGCGGCGCGCGCGCCAATATCGTGGCGGAATCCCGAACAGCATCGAACACGGCGAGGCTCCCCATGCAACCGCGCAAGATCCCCGACGCGGTGCGCGGTGAGATCATCGCACGCGCCTGGGGCGGCGAGACGTTCGCGCACATTGCTCGGGACCTCGGCGTGTCGTCGTACCGGGTGGGAAGGATAGCGATGCGCGAGGGCGGCTTCCCCAGCAGAGCCGAGCTTATCCGGTTGCAGGGCGATGCGATCTGCGCGGCCTACGAGGAGAGCGGCAGCATGCCGGAGGTTGCGAAGCGGTTTGCGCTGTCGGAACAGTCCGTCTCGAACACGCTGCATGCGCGTGGCGTTCGGACGCGGAAGCCGAGGCCACGGTAGCGGTACCAGCCTGATGAGAACCGCGCTTATTGCATCGCGGACGGCTGCACAGGCTCGTTCGCTGCCTGTTGCAGCCCGTAACCAGTACGGGTTTCCTAGCAATCCCCGCTCGTATCCGTGTCGAGCAGTTCCCAGTGCATCAGGCCGGTGTAGGGGTCTGGTACAACAGTGAGCAAGTCGCCCATCGCCGGTGCCTGTAACCCCTCAATCTCCCTGCCCGGCGCGTGTAGAGACCGGGTGGAGGTGACGGTGCGGGCACCATAGGGGCGGTCCACCTGCTGATCTCGGAAGTACAGGCTCGCCGCCCCGGAGTAGTTCGGATCGGCGAACTCCAAGGTCGCCAAGCGGTCATCCCACTCCCATGTGAAGTCAATCACGGGTCGACAAGCTCCGTCCCGCGCAACGCCCGTTCCGTTCGGGTAGACCCAGACGAGGTACAGACCGTCGTCTCGGGTAAACCCCGCGCTGAGGTTCGTTTCCCGTTTCGTCCAATCCCAGATGCCCACCGGAGAGAAGGGGGCTCTCGGTTCGGGTTCCGGCGCCGGTTCGGGTTCCGGCTGCTCCGGGGATTCCTCGGGAGAGACCCACCACCCACCATCGTAGTAGGTGTCCCGTATGATGGCCGTGACGACCTCC
>CBDDPN010000021.1:0-26760 GCA_965232315.1 Longimicrobiales bacterium
CATCAACATGGCGAGGGTGGGCCGGGCGCGGGTGAACCTGGATCTGGGAAATCTCGCGGACGCCGCCGCGGACGCGGAGCAGGTTCCCGAGGGGTTCGTGCGCAATGCGGAATACTCGACCGCGCAGATCCGGCGCGAGAACAGCACCTACAACCGCACCGAGAGCGACTACCTGTCGGTGGGCTTCGCCTGGCGCGATCTGACGGTGGCCGGAATGCCCGATCCGCGCGTGCCGGTGGTTAACACCGGGCGCAAGGGCCAGGACGGTGAAACCGACCAGTGGGACCAGCTCAAATACACCGCGCGTGACGATCCCATTCCCATCGCCTCATGGCGGGAGGCGCAATTCATCATCGCCGAAGCGCGCATGGGGCAGGCCGCGCTCGACGCACTCAACCGGGTGCGCGACGTTTATGGGATCCCGCACATCCGGATGAGCGAGGTCAACGACATGCTGGAGACCATCCTCGAAGAACGGAAGCGCACCTTCTTCCTCGAGGGTCAGTGGCACAGCGACATGGTCCGCCACAACATCCAGTTCCCGCAGGGAGTGAACCACAAGGGCAACAGCTTCCAGCCCTACAGCTGCATGCCGCTGCCCGACATCGAGGTGAACAACAACGTCAACATCTCGGGCTAGGCGCCGGGTCTCCCGGGCCGAGGACTGGATCTCTCAGACCGAGGCCCGGGAGTTGACGGGCCTGCGTTCCGGAAGCGAACGCCAACACAATATCGGACCAGTCATCAGGAGCACGTCATCATGATCGGGTTCAGCGCCAATCGCATCACCGGCCACGGCGCGCACCGCGCGCGCACCAGGCCATTCCCGCGCCATCCAATCCGCGCACGTTCCCGAATCGCCGCAGGTCGTGCGCTCAGGGCTTCCGTCATTCTCGTGCTCATGGCCCTCGCATGCACGCCGGCGGAGGAGGAAGGGGCGCCGGCATTGTCGGATGTGACGGTCGTTTGGGGAGGCGGCCTCTTTGACGGCACCGGGGACGCCGTGGTGCCCAACCCCGGGATCGTGATGGCGGAGGGGCGCTTCCAGGCGGTCGACGCCGGGGCGGCGTCGGAAGCGGTCGCGGCTGGGGCCGCCGTCGTGGAGGTCGGGGATGGGGAGGTGATCCTCCCCGGCCTCTTCGACCTGCACGCCCACTTCCACCTGGATCTGCTGGGGGAGGGCCGCGTCGACGAGACGGGCGTCTACCCGGCGCTCTTCCTGGCCAACGGGGTTACCAACACCTTCCCGAACGGGGAGGCCAGCCCGCACAAGATGCGCGCCCTGCAGGAGCGCCTGCGTTCGGGCGAGCAGGCAGGGGCCCGGCTCCACCGCTCCGGGCCGTACTTCGGCGCGGCCCGGGTGGGGTGGGATCCCGACTTCACGGCGGAGGACATCCACCGCCAGGTGGACGCCCTGGTCGAGGAGGGGGTGGCGGGCTTCAAGGCCAAGACCATCACGCCCGCCCACCTCGAGCCGCTGATCGAGCGGGCCCACCATCACGGCCTGTCGGTGACCGGTCATCTGGGCTCGGGTTTCCGCAACTCGGTCAACCCGCGGGACGCCATCCACATGGGCATCGACCGCATCGAGCACTTCATGGGCGGGGACGCGATGCCGGCGGAGCGCTCGGCCTACGACTCCTTCGAGGAGATGACCCCCGACATGCCCGAGTTCGAGCGCGTCGTTCAGCTCTACCTGGACGAGGGCGTCAACTACGACGCGACGATGAGCGCGTACGGCTACTCCGGAGGGCGCGACCCCGACATCTTCGAGTCCTTCGCCGACGAGATGAGCTACCTGACCCCGTACGCCCGCGAACTCATCGAAGAGCGCCTGGCCGCGGAACCCCGGCGGGTGAGCGAGCAGTTCGAGCGCATCTACAATGTCAAGCAGCAACTCGTCAAGCGCTTCTACGACATGGGGGGCGGGCACCTGATCACTATGGGAACCGACCACCCGTCCACGGGCGAGTTCTTCTCGCCGTTCTCGGTGCACCGGGAGCTGGCGCTGTTCGTAAAGTCCGGGATTCCCGAAGCTGCGGTGCTTCGATTCGCCACCATCAACGCGGCAACGGCCCTGCGCGTGGAGGACGATCTGGGCACCATCGAAGCCGGCAAGATCGCGGACCTGGTCATCCTCTCCGGGAACCCGCTGGAGGAGATCCGCAACACCCGCCACGTGCGCGTGGTGTTCAAGGACGGGGTGGCTTACGATCCGGCCGAGTTGCTCGAATCGTCCAAAGGGAAGATCGGCCCGCGCGGCCCGGACGACCTGCCCGACTTCGCCGCCGTGGAGGTGCCGCCGCCGGGAGCGGAGTGACGGGAGAGTCAGTCGAGCCCGTACGCTCGGGGATTCATCGCCTCGACGCCGGTGCTGGCGAGAGCCCCGTGTGTTTCGCATCAAGACCACGAGACCGCAACTCGCTGCCCGAGCCGACAAGCCTGGCGTCGTGCAGGTGGCGGTCGAGGGATTCAGCACGAACGAACCCACTACCGGTAGTGGCCATCCCCCTACCGGTTGTGGGTCTGTGTTGGCGGCGCAGGCTGTGCCCGCCGCGCGGTCCTGCCTCTGAGCGCGGTCGAGATCCGGTTCGGGCTACCGGTGGGGGTGGTCGTGCGGCGCCTCGTCGTTATGGTGCGGGGCCTGCTCGTAGTGCGCCCGCAGCACGTCCCCGCCGAAGTCGTCCCGCAGATCGCGCCACACCGAGTGGACGTGGTTGGCGTCGTTCTGGGTGTTGTCGTATTCGATGAGGAATTCGGGGGAGTGGACGCGGTAGTAGTGGCCGTTTCCGGCCTCCGCGGGGCCCGCCCACGCGAAGTACAGCTCGTCGTCGGAGCCGCCGGCGATGCGCTCCATCCAGCGGTGCGCGGATTCGTCGTCCATGTTGTGGACGTATTCGCCGATCAGCCGGTCGAGCTGGGCCCGCTGGGCGTCGTTGAGCGCGGATGCCCGGATCCCCGCGTAGTCGAGGTTCACGGTCCGCTCGGCGCCGGTGATGATGTCGTCGTAGGCCTCGGTGGCGATGACCGCGGACCCCCGCTGGCTGGCGGAGAGCATCGTAACGAGCTCGCGGGCCAGGTCTTCCTCGGCGCCAAGCACGCGCAGTCCGGCCTTGGGCCCGGTTGGAACGGTGGCGGGGTTGGTACCCATGAAGGCGGGGCCGGTGATCAGTCTTTCATCTCCTGCGGATGAGAAGTTGATCGAGACATGGTGACCCTCGAAGCGCCAGGCCCAGGCTCCGTCGGCGGAGGGCGATCCGAAGATCGCGAAATAGTAGTCCTCCGGATCCCGGCGTTCCTCGCGCCCCTCCATGATCCCGAGAATGCGCTCGAGTTCGATGATGCTGTTGGCCTTGAGATACCCCTGGGTGCTCAGCGCCGACTTCAGCAGCTGATGGGCGGCGGTGCGCTGGGCGAGCGTCATCGCCTTCAGCGGGAGCCCGTTGCGCTCCTTGGGAATGAAGTGCCAGTTGAACTGCTCGGCGTCCCCGAGCGGGAAGACGGCTCGGTCACGGCTCTCGGCATCAAGGGTGGAAACGAAGCTGGTGGCGGCGCTCGCCACCTCGTCGGTGGTGCTGGAGACGCCGGCGAGCACGACGCCGCCCAGCGCCGAGGTGGCGGCGAGAATGAGGACCGGAATTGCGATCGCGCGCCAGGATGGAGTCAGGTTCTTCATGATGCGGCTCCTTGATCGGGGGGGGCGGCTGCGTGTCCTGGGGAGACATTTCAACCTGACCGGGACCGGCGCCGTCCCGCAAGCCCGACGGGGCGCGGATTCCGAGTTCCTTGACCGTCCGCGCTGCGTCGGCTGACTATACGGCATGCTTCCTCCGTGCGTCGCCCCGTCCATTCTGTCCGCGACCCCGCTCATCGGCCTGTCCGTGGTCCGTCTCATCGCGCCGTCCTCGGCCGGCTTCATTGCGATCTCTGCGGCCGATCGTGATTCGCCATGATCATTCCGCGCCGGCGCATCACGCGCCTCAGGGTGACGCGCCTGCGCGATGGAAGCCGAAGTACGCGCCAGGACGTCGTGGCCGTCGAGGAGCCCCTCGAAATCCGCGTGCGCTTCGTCGATGAAGATGTCTGGCGGACGCGCAGCGTGTCGGTCACGATGCGCACCCCCGGAGACGACTTCGAACTCGCGGCGGGGTTTCTCTTTGCCGAGGGACTGATCGCCCGCCGGCGCGACATTCACGAGATCAGCTACTGCTCGGGCGAAGAGCAGCAGGAGTACAACCTGCTCGAGGTCCGGCTGGCGCCCGATGCGTCCTTTGATCCCGGCCTCCTGAACCGCAACTTCTACATGACCTCCAGCTGCGGGGTGTGCGGCAAGGCGTCCCTGGAAGCCATCGAGGTGCAGGGGTGCGCGCCGATCGCCGACGGCAGCCTGACGGTGCGAGCCGATGTCCTGACGGGGTTGCCCGAGACGCTGCGGGCCGCCCAGCCCGTGTTCGAGAAGACGGGCGGAATCCACGCGAGCGGGCTCTTCGACGAGGAGGGCCGGTTGCTCGCGCTGCGCGAGGACGTGGGGAGGCACAACGCGCTCGACAAGCTGATCGGGCAGGAGTTCCTGGCCGGGCGGCTGCCGCTGACCGACCGGATCGTGCTGGTCAGCGGACGGACCTCCTTCGAGCTGCTGCAGAAGGCCGCGATGGCGGGAGTGCCGGTGGTGGTGGCGGTGGGCGCGCCCTCGTCGCTCGCGGTGGAGCTGGCCCGGCGCTTCAACGTCACCCTGGTGGGATTCACGCGCGCGGCCGGCTTCAACGTGTACGCGGGGCGCGCGCGGGTGCGGGACTGACTCGGCGTGGACGCGGATCACCCACCACCCACGGCCAGGCTCGGCGTTTCTCGCATCCCGCCGCGGGCTCACGAGCCAGGTGCGGAGCACTCCCCGGGCGGACATTGAGCGGGATGGACCACGAACGGTCCCGGCCGCGACTGTTCGGGGTGGTGCTGGCCGGGGGGCAGAGCCGCCGCTACGGCAGCCCCAAGGCACGTGTCCGGCTGGGCGGGATTGCGTTGCTGGAGCGCTCGCTGGGCATCCTGCGGGCGACCGGACTGGAGACGGGAGTGATCGCCAACCAGGCGGATCACCTGCCGGCACCGTGGGCGGACGATCCCTACGCGAAGGGGCGCGCCGGTGCCAGGCCGTCTGGCGGCGCCCAACCGGCCCGCGGTGCGCGCGGCCAGCCGGCCGACCAGCCCCCTGTCGTCCCACCCTCCATCGGGGGCGCGGGTCGCGAGGGTGGGGATGATCTCCTGGCCGGCTCCACCCAGGATGGCGAGCACGTGGCGGTCGCGCCCGTCCGTGCGGACCTACGGCCCGGCGCCGGTCCCCTCGGCGGGCTGCACGCGGCGCTCTGCTGGGCGCGCGAGCGGGGGGACGCGGGGGTTTTCCTGCTAGGGTGCGACCTGCCGCTGGTGCCGCCCAACCTGGTGGGGCGCCTCGTGCGCGCCTTCGACCCCGCGCGCCCCACCGTGCCCGCCAGCCCCGGCCCGCTGGGCGTCGAGCCCCTGTGCGCCTGCTACCCGGTGAATCTGGTTCCCGCCGTGGAGGAATCACTGGGGGCGGGCCGGTTCGGGATGGGAGAATTCGTGCGCGCGAGCAACCCGGTCGTGGTGACCCGCGACGAGCTCGCGTCCGTCGCCGGCGTGAGACACGCATTCCTCAACGTGAACACCCCCGCCGACCGCGAGCACGCGGCCCGGCTGCTGGGTTCATCCGGCGGACCAGGCTGATCTCCATGGCGGCGCAGACAGAGTCGCCCCATCCTTCCCGCGTGCCGGCCGGATCGGGCTGGAGGACGCCCGGACCCATGCGGAACCCGAAGTAGTTCGAAGAAACCACCGAATTCGCTATTTCAGGACCGTCTCTATCCGGCCTCTGCACGGAATTGCTCGAATCACCTCGCGCCTGCCGCGGAGTCGGACGCGGTATTCGAGGGTTGTGAGCTTGCGCTCGAGGTATTGGTGGAGGCCGCCGTGCCCGAGGACCGGTCGCATGCGTACCTCGTCGTCCGGCAACAGGTCGCTGGCGACATCCGCTCCGGTCTGAAGCTGCTCGCGAATGCCGTCCAGATCCTCTTCCTTGATGGTTCCAGCCTTGAGTTCGATGGGAACCGTCCAATGGCCCTTGCGGCTCCTGACCTGGGCGAATAACAGGAAGTCGCAACGCTTCTCCGTGGGGGACGCGAGTTCATGACATCCGTCCACGCGCGCCAGACACCGCGACCGGCGCGATTTCGGAAGCCGAAGGGAGCAAGCCCCATCGCTGCACGCGTCAACCACGCAATCTGACGGCAGTCGTTCCCGGATGCGCTCGATCCAGTCCGGCAGAGCCTTCAGTCCTCCTGTAGACGGCTGACGATGGTCGCCCAGTCGTTGTACAGTTCCTGCCCGACCTCCGGGGAACCGGCGTTATACATCCCGTCTTCGGAATCAAGACGGAGCTTTCGGGTCACCGAGCCGCCATCGGCTTCCGGCACGAATCGCCAGCACCCAACCTTACTCGCGTGAAGCACGATGCCGTCCCCGGCGATGTCTTTCTGCTCGCTCTCGGGTAGTTCTGCCGAGCGAACGAGATTGGCCAGTGCCGAGAGAAGCCACTCGCTGTGAGTCGTGACGATCACGCGGACCCCCGCGTTGACTATCGCCGCGATAGCGACGGCCATGCGAACCTGCATTTCGGGGTGCATGTGAGCCTCGGGCTCCTCAATGACTATAGTTGCCCCGCGGGTAACATAGTGGCGCAGATAGAGCACAACGGGAACGATCTCAGTCACCATTGACGATGCGCGTGTGAGCGGCAGGTCTTCCTTCCAGTCGGTGGGACGATATGCGATGGAAGCTCCCCCGTCTTCGAACCTGCCCACGCGGACGGTGCCGTTGATGATCGTTCGCTCGACACGCCTGGCAAGGAGTTCGCCACGTTTCCATTCTGAAAAATGGGAGCCAACATCGACGAAAGTTTGCGTTATGAAGTCGACCAGGACTCCGGACAGCGTGGCCTCGTGTTGTCGGCGGCTCCTGCGGGTCAACCGTTCAAGCGACGATTCCACCAGCGTCCCATGGCTCTCGACCAAACCGGAACGGCTGGCTGGCAAGTAGTACGCGGATCGGGATACGGTTCCAACCGTACAGGGTTGAGCGAGGTTCGCCAGCACGGCTTGCAACCGCATTAGCGAGAGAGGCTCCTCACGGACAGCTCGGCTCGGAGGATAGAAGAAACCGGGGTCGCGCGCGCGCAGCCAGTAGGAACCACTTCGCTCAAACCGGATCGATGCATCTTCGTGTATGTCAAGCTCGAAGTTCAGCCGATCGCTGGCCATCGTGAAGGCGTAGCGAAAAGGTGGCTCCCGTCCCTGCCCAACGGGAGTTCCGTAGGAAAGGGTGAAGCCTGCCGCCGACCGGGGCTTTCGAATCAGCTCCGACAGGGTATCCGCGCCGAAGATGCGAAGCATTTCGTCGGCCAGCACCGGGGCCACGTCCAGCATCTTGACCGCAGCACGCGCAAGCGGGGCCAAGTCTGCCTCAAGCTTCGCCTTTTCGTCATCCGTGAACTTCGGGTGACCCGTGACATAGTTTTCCAAGCGGTAGACCAGTTCACTCAAGTTCGGCGTTGCCCGGGCTCGGTCGTAGAAATCGGTGAATCGCCATACATTCCGGGTGAACGCCAAATGCCGCGAGAAGTACCCGTGCATCGCGTAGATAAGTTTGGCCAGATACGATTTTCCGGCACTGCTTGGGCCGAAGAACACCGTCAACGGACGCAGCTCCACCTCGGCCTTCGTGATCGGTCCGAAGTTCTCCACTTCGAGAAGATGTCTTCCGGAGTCGTGATCGGTCATCGGATGAGCAGCTTGCGGCGAGGATTTGGAGGGCAAACATCGTTGCGCATCCTTGGTGGGGTCAACCTGTGAGGGCCGGGAGGACAGCGTCTGGCAGGAGCACGCCCTCTCGGCTGTCCCAGCGGCTCTGGATGCACGGCAACGTCAGGCATCTTCCGAAGCCGAGAGGCCAGGCCCCTCACCTCAGCCCGTAGCGCAGGCCGACGCTGACGATGGGCCAGTAGTTGACGAACCCTCCGGCATCGTCTTCGGCTTCTCTCCTCTCCGCCTCGAGGTCGCTGCGGAACGCGGCCGAGTTCAGCACGGCCGGATCTCCCGTGGCCGCCATCTCGAACCCGGCGTCGAGCATGAGGACGGCACCGAGATCGACGAAGAAACCCAGCCCGCCAGGCGAATTCGAGCCGAGGCCGACGAGCACATACGGCGCGGTCGATCCGGAGACCAGCGTCGAGGTCAGCGTCCGGACCTCGGGCTGCGTGTAGAACCCTCCACCTATGTCGATGGTCGCGCCGTTGCCGTACGTAATCGCATAGGCGGGATCTCCTGACCTGATCAGCAGCCCCGCGCCGGCGCGCAGCACGCCGAACGACGCTTCGGCGCCGACGGTGTAGAGCGCGCTCGGGAGGGACAGCTCGGCCGTGCGGTTGTCGGCGAGCCCGAACCTGCCCGTCAGGTCCACACCGAACCCGAGGAAGCCGGCTCCGCCGCGCACCGCGAACCGCTCGCTCATCGCGACCACGGCGTCGGCACCGATGCCGAGCGTCCCGAGGCGCGCGCCGACGGCGACGTGCTCCTGCAGGGCGCGAACGGGTCGTGCCGGTGCCAGCAGCGAAAGGGCCGCGACTGCGATCAACGTGAACCGTTTCATGTTGCGCTCCGAAGACGCAGATGAGTGCAATGGCGGGACGAGTGAAGACTCGTGATACCCGCTCCGGGTGCGCCTGCAGCGCGGACCCTACGCCAGTACACGCGCGCACACGCTCGGGATTCACGAGGTTGATCGCCCGTGTGCCGCAGCCGAACTTCAGGACCGTCCAGAAACAGCATCCCCTGACCCGGATCCCTTCGATGACCCATCAGCACCGGCTCCTCGCCTTCGTGTTCAGCGCCATACTCGCCGCAAGCTCAGTCCCGGCTCACGCCCAGGTTACCACCGGACAGCTGGATGCCCTGCGTCCCCGCAACATCGGCCCGGCCGTCATGAGCGGCAGGATCGTTGATCTCGCCGTGGCGGAGTCGGATCCGTACAAGTTCTACGTGGCCTCGGCTACCGGGGGCGTCTACAAGACCAGCGACAACGGCATCACCCTGGTTCCGGTGTTCGAGAACGAGGGCACCCACTCCGTGGGGGCGGTCGCATTGCACCAGAGGGACACGGCGGTCGTCTGGGTCGGCACCGGCGAGCGGGCCAACCGGCAGAGTTCCTCGTGGGGTGACGGTGTCTACAAGAGCACCGACGGCGGGGCTTCCTGGACCCACATGGGGCTGCGCGAGAGCCGCCACGTCGGGCGCATTGTGCTCCACCCCGACAACGCGGATCTGGTCTACGTGGCCGCGATGGGGCATCTCTGGGGACCGAACGAGGAGCGAGGCCTCTACCGCAGCGCGGACGGCGGCGACACCTGGGAGCGCATCCTGCACGTGGACGAGGACACGGGCTTCGTGGACGTGGCGCTGGATCCCGAGGATCCGAACATCGTCTACGCGTCAAGCTATCAGCGGCGCCGGCGTCCGTGGGGATTCCACGGCGGCGGGCCTGGGAGCGCGCTGTACCGCAGCATGAACGGAGGGGACAGCTGGGAGCGGCTGTCCGGGCCTGCTGAGACCCGCGGGCTCCCGGATGGCGAACTGGGACGCATCGGCATCTCCGTCTACCGGAGCGATCCGCGCATTGTCTACGTGAGCGTCGAACAGGGCTACCGCTACAACGCCTCGACCGCCTACACCGAGCGGCGCGCCGGCATCTACCGCTCGGAAGACCGCGGCGAGACGTGGGAGTTCATGAGCGACTGGAATCCCCGTCCCATGTACGCCAGCCAGATCCTGGTCGACCCGAGCGACGACCAGCGCATCTACATGGTGAACAGCTACTCGTTCTCGGATGACGGAGGGCGCACCTTCACGGTTCCGCCCCAGAGCCTGCACGGCGATGACCGGCTGGTGTGGGTCAATCCCGCCGACTCGCGTCACGTCATGAAGGCCGACGACGGCGGGCTGGGGATCTCCTATGACCGCGGCCTGAGCTGGCTCTACATCTCAGACCTGCCCGTCAGCCAGTACTACAGGGTCCAGGTCGACATGGCGGCGCCCTACAACATCTACGGGGGCCTCCAGGACAACGGCTCGTGGATGGGGCCCAGCGAGACCTACCGCGCGGAAGGAATCGTGAACAGCGACTGGACCCGCCTGGGAGGCGGTGACGGCTTCGTGAATATCCCAGATACAACCAACAACTATATCGTATATACGGAATCACAATACCTGGGACTATCGCGATTCAATACGCGCACCGGCGAGCGCACCGCCATCCGGCCCGGCGATCCGAACGGCCACATCGCAGGGCGGCGCAACTGGCAGACCTGGAAGGACATCGGTCCGCCCGAGGAGCAGCGCCTTGGTAACGCCATGGCGCCCGCCAACTGGGACGGTCCGTTCATCATCTCGCCCCACGACGCCTCCACCCTGTACGCGGGGACCAACATCCTCTGGAAGAGCGCCGATCGCGGGGATTCCTGGCAGTCGCTGGGCGATCTCACGAGTGGAGTGGACCGGCGAGCACTGCCGATCATGGGACAGGTGCCGCACGAGCTCACCCCGTCGCTGGACGACGGCATCCCCTACTTTCCCACCATCTCGGCCATCGCAGAGAGTCCGATGCGGCGCGGACTGCTGTACGCCGGCACCAACGACGGACGGCTACATGTCTCCCGGGACGACGGGGCGACCTGGAGCGACGTGACCGGGGCGCTCCGAGGCTTGCCGCCCGGTGCCCTGGTGAACGGAATCGAGCCTTCCCGCCATGACGAGGCACGGGTCTACGCCGTGTGGAACGACTATCGCAACAACAATTACGACAACTATCTGTACCGCTCGGACAACTACGGCAGGAGCTGGGTCTCGATCACCGGCGACCTGCCGCCGGAGCGCGTTCTGCGGACGGTGCGCGAGGATCCGCGCAACGGCGCCGTGCTCTACCTGGGCGCGGAGATCGGGCTCTTCCATACGATGGACGGCGGGGGGCGCTGGACCGAGCTGCGCGGGGGAATGCCCACCCTCGCCTTCAACGACCTTGTCGTCCACCCGCGCGAGAACGACCTGGTGCTCGCAACCCACGGCCGCGGCATCTGGATTCTCGACCAGATCAACGCACTCCAGGAGCTGACGCCGGAGGTCATGGCCAGCCCGGCTCACATGTTCACTATCGAGCCGGCCACGCAGATCAGGCGAGCAGGCGGGGCCGCCCACGCCGGCGACGTACACTACCGGGGCGAGAATCCCCCCAGCGGCGCCATCTTCGACTACTGGCTCGCGGAAGAAACCGCTGACGGGCAGGCGATGATCGCCATTGAGGATGAGGACGGCCGCAGCGTGGCGTCGGTGGAGGGAACCACGGGGCAGGGAATGAACCGGGTGGTGTGGGACATGCGGCACCAGGTGGACGCCGGCCGCGGCCCGCTGGCAGTGCCCGGCACCTACACGGCGCGTCTGCAGGCGGCCGGCATGGAATCCACGCAACGTTTTTTGTTGCGCGACGATCCCCGGCTCGACGTTTCGCCCGACGTGCGGGCCGCCTGGACGGCCACGCTGCTGGAACTCGCCGGCGCGCGGTCGCGGGCCGCATACGAACTCGCCGCAATCGAGCAAGCGCTGGAAGGGATCTCCGTGGACGACACCGACCCTCGCGCCATCAAGTTGCGCGACCTGCGGCGCGAGTTCGGTGAGCTGGCGAGCCGCCTCGCCCGCCTCAGTGGCGCAGTGGAGGGGGTGGTGGCCCCCCTCACGCAGGACCAGCGCTCACGCCGGGAGTTCTACCTGGAGATGCTGGAGACGCTGGCGGTGGAGGCTGGGGAGGCTACGACAAGTACCTCTCCTTCAGCACCCGTCGGTGATGCCGCGAATGGCCGGCGATGATCCACGCCAGGCTCCTGACCGTGAACTCGTTCCCGCTGGCCACCCCACGTCGGCTCCAGACTTCCTCCGCAAAGCTCCCGAGAAGGAGGAGGGTAGCCGCGCGGACGGCCGAAAGCTCCTCGGTCAGGTCGGCGAGGGTGCGACCATCGGCGCCTGACGCGGCGGCGTACGCGTTTTCGTCGAATGAGGGATAGTGCGACCGGTCTCCCCGCGCGAAGGCCATCGCCCGCACGCTGAACATCCGCTCCGCGTCGATGACGTGTCCCACCACCTCGCGGATGGACCACTTTCCCGCCGCATAGCGGTATCCTTCCTTCTCGGGGGGCACAGACGCCAGGAGCGTACGCCACTCCCTGGTCTCGTCTTCGAGCGCCTGCATCAGCGGCTCGTCAACGCCGGCGATGTAGCTGCCGTAGTAGTCGGCGAACTCGTTCGGTTCAGGTCTTTGCGCTGGATTGGTCACGGTTTCTGTCGACTCGCTTGTGGTCCCCGGTCTGCGGACGATCGCGAGCCAATCTCCCCCGTCGTTGACATCGAGGCAAGGGACGGACAACGCCGGGTCGCAATCCTGTATCCCCCAGCATACAGTGAAGGCACGCGCCACTCGGACCCTGGAGGCGGATGGATGGGCTGCGATTCACCGAAAGTGCGACCCTGCGGTCTTGTGTTCTCACTGATGCTCGCAGTCGCGGCCGGCACGACCTGCAGCCGGGAATCCCCGACCGCCGACAGCGACCTCACGATCGCCATCGACACCGTCGGCGGCGTCATCCGGGTGACCAACACCGGAACCGCGCCTGCCTGGCAACTCGCCCCGGTCGTGGCCATCGGGCCGAAGTCTCTCGCGGAAGCAGGAGCTCCAGACGAGTTCGGCCGCGTAAACAGCGCCGCCCTCGGGCCGGACGGCGCCGTGTTCGTGGCCGACGGCCTCAACCATGAGGTCAGGGTCTTCGGTCTGGACGGAGTCCATCGGCGTACCTTCGGACGGAATGGCGATGGCCCGGGCGAGTTTCGAAGCCTGTACTCGGTCGCATGGCTGGGCGACCGGCTCCTCACCCTCGACTCCAGCCTTGGCCGCGTCGGCGCATTTTCCGCCACCGGCGAGTGGCTGGGCCAGCAGAGGGTCCAGGGGAGCTACAGCGGTTCGCCGGCTCACATCCGAATCAGGCCGGTCGGTCCGGACGAGTTCTATCGGCTCGGCCTCCGAAGGCATGCAGCCGGAATCGAGTCCCTGTTCTTGGGCCACGACAGCCGGAGTGAAACCGGCGACACGATACGGCAGCTCGAGCCGCCCGCAGGCCCGCCTGCCAGTATCGTCTGCGAATACAACGATGGGTGGATCAGCGTCTTCGATATTCCGTTTGCCCCGCGGCTCGTTCAGCACCCGGGTCCCGGCGGAGTGATGTATTCGGCGATGACGAACGCCTACCGCATCGCGGTCACCCGGAATGCGACGGATACCCTTCGGATCATCGAGCGCAGCCTTCCCGCAGAGCCCATTTCGGACGAGGAATGGGCCAGCGGCAACCGGAGCTTCGAGGAGTTTCGCGCCGAGAACCCCGGTGCGTCCTGCGAGCCGCGACGGCCCGAGCGGCCGGAGACGAAGTCCTTTGTCCAGGACATCTTCATCGCACCCGACGGCAGGCTCTGGGTGGAAATCATCCGCACGGCCGGGAACCGGTGGGAGTTCTTCGATCTCGAAGGGCGACTGCTCGGCAGCGTGCCCTCACCCCCGCGCAAGGAGCGCGCCGCCCCCGCCTTCAGTCCCGAACATCTGATAACGATCCGTCAGGACAGCCTCGATCTGGACCATGTGGACGTCTGGAGGATCGAGCCAACCGGGCGCTAGGCGGCGACGGCGACCCGGCTACTCCTCCTCCGGTCTTCTCCGCAACCGCTTCACCTGCCCGCGTCTGCGCTTCGCTGCCAGCCGCTTGCGCTTCTGTGCCCTGGGAACACGCGTGGGGATCCGCTTCGGCTTCTTCGCCAGACGTTCTTCGAGTCGCCGGCGAAGCCTGTCCAGGGCGACCTGGCGGTTGCGATGCTGGCTGCGCCGCTCGCGGGCGATCACTGCGATTCCGGTCGGAAGATGAGTCAGACGGACCGCGCTGTCGGTCACGTTCTGGTGCTGCCCGCCCTTGCCTCCGGCGCGCAGGGTGTCGACCCTGCATTCACGCAGGAGTTGTTCGTCGGACTCGGGGACGGCAAGCGGCCCGGGGTTGCGGGGGTCATTCACGCGAAGGTTCTCCGGTGTCAGTCGGGCTCTCCGGCGTCAGTCGGGAAATCCGCACCGGGGGCCGGCGGCAGCGCCCCAGCGGCTGCCCCACGAGGCGGGAACATACGCCGCGGGGAACATACGTCGGCCCGCGTGGTTGAAGGGCGCACGAATCGACATCGACCTGTGGCCCGCTCTCAGCCCGCCTTTCCGAACGCTCACGGATGCTGGAACTAAACGAAGACAAGCGAGGTGCCAGAGTTCTGGGCGTCCTCGCATCGGTCGTGGTCGTAGTCGCTGGACTGAAGCTGGCGGGCGGCATTCTCTCGCTCTTCTTTCTCGCACTGGTGCTCGCGATCCTCACCCTTCCGGTGATGATGTGGTTGCGCCGCCGCGGCGTTCCCTCACCGGTCGCCATTCTGATTTCCGTCCTGCTCGTGGCCGCGGTGCTCGGAGGCCTGCTGCTGCTTGCAAGCCAGGCGTTCGGCGAGTTCCAGGCCCGCTACCCCCCCCGCGTACGAGATCCGTCTCCTCCTGCTGTGGGAGGACTGGCAGGAGAGTCTCGCCGCAGTGGAGCTGCCCGTCGTGGGCAATGTGTTCGCCGACCTCCAGCTCCCGGGCCAGTTCACGCTGGGCACCGCGTTCGACTTCGCCGCCGGCACCCTTCAGAGAGTCCTGGTCCTGGTGACCGACACCTTTCTGGTCATGCTGATCCTCGTCTTCATTCTGGCCGAGGCGGCGGTCTTCCGAGCAAGCTGCGCCGGGCGCTGGGACGAGACGGGCGCGACTCCATCAGGCTGACCAAGATCGTGCGCGAAGTCCAGACCTACCTGACCATAAAGACCCTGGTCTCCCTGGCGACCGGCGTCACCATCGGCGTCTTCGCGTGGGCCATCGGCCTCGACTTTCCGGTGCTGCTGGGGCTCATCGGCTTTGTCCTCAACTACATTCCCACCATCGGCTCGGTCATCGCCTCCTTCCCCGCCATACTTCTGGCGCTCGTCCAGTACGGCCTGGGCTCGGCGCTCGGCGTAGGGGCCGTGTACCTGGGCATCAACACCGTCTTCGGGAACATCATCGAGCCGCATCTCATGGGACGTCGTCTGGGAATCTCCACGCTCGTCGTCGTCCTCTCCCTTATCTTCTGGGGATGGGTGTGGGGTCCGCTGGGGATGTTTCTCTCCATTCCGCTGACCATGATCATCAAGATCCTCCTCGAGAACACGCCAGACCTGCGCTGGATGGCGGTGCTCCTGGGGAAGGGCGTGGGAAATGCCATCGCGCGTGAGGACTAGCAGCCAATGATACAGGCCCGACAAACCGATTCCGTCTTCGAACGCATGCCCGACGAGGCGCGGCTGTGGGTGTTCGCGAGCGAGCATGCCCTCGCGGACGGCGAACGCGCCGCGCTGCTGGATCGCGTGGACGGCTTTCTGACCCGCTGGAAGGCCCACGGAGCCCCCCTGGCGGCAGGTCGAGCGTGGCTCTACGACCGCTTTCTGGCGGTGGCAGTCGATGAGCAGGTGACCCCCCCGTCGGGCTGCTCGATCGACGCCCTCGTGCACATGCTCAAGGCGCTGGAAGCCGAGATCGGTGCCAGGCTTGTGGACAACACGCCGGTGTACTACCGGTCACCGAAGGGTGTCGAGCGAGTGACCCGCGGGCGGTTCAGGAAGCTGGCGGACGCCGGCGAAGTGACGCCGGACACGGTCGTGTTCAACAACACGATCACGCGGCTGGAGGAGTTCAGGGGAGGAAAATGGGAAGGCCCGGCCCGCCACAGCTGGCAGGGCCGAGCCTTCTTCCGAGTCTGACCGCAACCCCGGCTCCGAGAGCTCGGGGGCTGCAGCCGCTGTCGAAGGCAGCGCGAGGCTACCTCCGTCCTGGGGTTAGCGTTCCAACGGTACCACGTTCTCCGCTGCGGGGCCCTTCGGCCCGTCAACGATGTCGAACTCGACGCGCTCGCCCTCGGTCAGGGAGCGGAAACCGTCCCCGAGATGGCAGAGTAGTGGACGAAGCAGTCCTGATTCCGATCTTCCGGATCCAGGAATCCATACCCCTTGGCGTCGTTGAACCATTTCACGGTTCCAGTCGTTCTCATTCTACTTCTTCCTCCTGATGACGCGGGACCGGCAGAGGGCGAGATGGTGCCGCAAGCGGCGCGATCCGGCGGTGGTGAAACTATGCAAAAGAGCCTGTGCGGCGGATGAATATACGGCGGATGATGCGTACGGCAGATTCGATGCGAGGCTGTGAATTCCGGTTGCCGGGCTGTGAACTCCGGCAAGATCAAGCGCGGGAACGCTAAAGGGAGAACCGCGAGTCGTCAAGGGGATGTGGCCGGTCCCTCAAGGAGCCGGGCGTCGTGGGAAGGCGCGCCGTCACCCGTCCGGGCGCAGATGGTGTCCCAGAAAACGGACCGCCTCCGAGTCCCCCCAGATCGACGTGCGCCAGGGAGCTTCACCCCCTACGAAGCCGACGTGGCCGCCACCGGGAGCGAAGGCCCGCGACCAGGTGCCGGTTGGCCTCCACCTCGGCTTCGGGGAAGCGCGTCGGGGCTGGAGATGGGGTCGTCGCGGCTCTGGATGAGCAGGACCGGCACCCGAATGCGCGGCAGAAAACGGGCGCGAATCGGAACGGGCGTAGTAGTCCTCGGCGCCGGCGAAGCCGTGCAGCGGCGCGGTGAGCGCGTCGTCGAACTCGCGCAGCGTGCGGGCGTGGAGCGCGCGTCCGGTGTCCGATGATCCCGTCGAGCATCGCGCGTTTGGCCTGCACCTTCCCTCCGCAGCGAACGCAGAAAGTACGTCGTGTAGACGCCGCCCATGAAGCCGCGGCTGACCCGGTCGCAGGACGCGGCCAGATCGAAGGGCACGCAGATGGTGGCGGCTGCCGCAATCAGGCTGTCGGCGCCGCGCTCCCCGAGGTACTTGAGGATGACGCTGCCGCCCAGGCTGAAGCCCACGGCGCCGATGGGCCGCCCGGGATGTCGGCGTCCCAGGTGCTCCGCGACGAAGGCCAGGTCGCCGGTATCGCCGGCGTGGTAGAAGCGCCGGGTCCGGTTCGGCTCTCCCCCGCAGCCGCGGAAGTTCAGGCCCACCCCCCGCACGCCGAGGTCGAACAGCCGGCTCAGCACGCCCCACGCATAGGGACGGCGGATGTAGCCCCTCCCAGTCCGTGCAGCACGAGCACAATGGGAGCGCCCCGGCCGGGGTCGGGGGTGAAGTCCCAGATCCAGGAAGTCGCCGTCGGGGGTGGTCCAGCCGGCGCCGCTCCAGAGGGCACCAGCCCCGCGGGCGCAGGAAGATCCCCGCCGAGGGTCTGGGCGTGCGGGTTCCTCAGCCACCACGGAGGCCAAAACGCCCGCGGCCGGAAGGCGGAGACGGGCCCGGGTGCCGGAGCGCCCCCCGAACCCCGGTCCGCGTGCCCGCGCATCATCGGGACGCCCCGTGCCGGACGCGACTCCGGATACGGCTTCCAAGAGCGCCGGTTCTCCTCAGGGGACGGCGAGCGCGTTGACGATCAACCCCCCGTCCCCGGCTCCAGCCATCGCCTCGATACGCGCCAGCACGTCCTCGTAGTGGAGCCGCGTCGCCCGGTCGCGGGGTGCGTCCCGCACCTGCACGCACGTCGCGCGCCAGTGCCGTGAGCTGGCCGCGGCACCGCGGGCACGATGTCGGTGGCGATCGCGTCCTCGTCCTCCATCAGACTCCGCGAAGCGCTCGAGGTGGACCCGCTGCAGGTTGCGCCGGTAGGTGTCCGTGGCGGCGCCGCTTCCCGTCTCGCGCCATACCGCGGTGCGCAGGTCGTCGAGCATTTCGTTCAGCCCGTATGCTTCGGCGCCATCGAACGCCTCCTGCTCGATCAACCGCTTCATGCGGTTCACGTCAAGCAGGCGGTTGAGCGCTGAGGCCTGCCAGCCACCCAGCAGGTCCGGGGCGCCGGAGCCCTGCACGCGGTCCAGGATGTCGGGGTCGATCAGCCAGGACGGGGGTCTGGAAGACCTGCTCATCCAGATACTCCATCGCCCGTTCCTGCGTCTCCCGCTCCACGCGCTCGTAGGGGTAGCCCTCCTGGTCCTGGCTCTTCCGGTTCCAGCGCACCCCGCCGACGTTGGTGAGCACGTGTCCCGAATAGCGGTTCCACTGCCCGCCGATCTGCTGGTGCAGCTCGCGCAGCTGTGCATAGCCCTCCCCCTCCTCGTAGGTCCAGCCGCGCAGCGAAGAGGCGATGCGTTTTCAGGTTGGCGATGCCCAGCTCCGACGCGCGCATGGCGTCGTCGCCGATGGCCTCGGTGAGCGATTCCGGGTCGGCCTGGCTGGGATCCCCGAAGCGGTACACCGGGTCGTCGCCCGTGTCCAGAATCCACTGGTGCAGCGTCGGCCTCTCGTCCCCGGGTGAAGCGGCTTCCGGGATCGGACGGTAGCCCCAGTTGACCCGCGTAGATGTCGTACGGGCCCACCCGCGGCAGCACACAGGCGTCGTCTCCGGGCTGGGCCACGTAGTTGAAGCGGGCATAATCCATGATCGACGGCGCCGTGCCCATCGAGCAGGTGAAGCTCGTGCGTAGCGAGTCGACCGGGTATGCGGCCGACGACTTCATGTGTGTGCGGCAGCCCGATGGTGTGCCCCACCTCGTGCGCGGACACGAAGCGGATCAGCTCCCCCATCACCGCGTCGTCGAACTTCACCCCGCGCGCGTTCTCCTCCCGTGCCGCGGTCTGCACCAGATACCAGTTGCGCAGCAGGTTCATCACGTTGTGGTACCACTGGATGTCGCTCTCCAGGATCTCTCCGGTCCTCGGGTCGTGGACGTGCGGCCCGGAGGCGTTCTGCAACCGGCGAGGCCAGGTAGCGGATCACGGAATAGCGCGCGTCCTCCGGACTCCAGTCGGGATCCTCCTCGGGCGAAGGGGGCTCCCGTCCCTCGATGGCGTTGCTGAACCCGGCGGCCTCGAACGCCGGCTGCCAGTCGTTGACTCCCTGGATGATCCAGGGGCGCCACTTCTCCGGCGTCGCGGGATCCACGTTAGTAGACGATGGGCTTCACGGGGTCGACCAGCTCTCCGCGCGCCCAGGCCTCGGGATCGGAGGGCTCGAGGCGCCAGCGGGTGATGAAGCGCTCCTGTTCGGCGCGCTGCTCGTCCAGCGCGTAGTTGGTGCGGGTCACGGAGAAAAAGCCGACCCGCTCGTCCCACAGGCGCGGCTGCATGGGGCTCGTCCGGGAGCAGCAGCATCGAGTGGTTCATCTCCAGGGAGAGGGTGGCTGGCCTCCGCGTCCGAAGGGGCCTCGGTGGCCTGGTAGGTGACCACCCGCCGCACCTCGACGTTGCGTGGGAAGCTGCGCGCCGACTCGATGAAGGTGCGGTCCCCGTCCAGGCTGCGAACTTCGTAGGCCTCTCGCCGCTGCGGACGAATGCCGAACAGCGGCACGTCGCTCTCGAACAGGTCGTTCACCTGGATGACGACCGCCGACGAGTCCTCCGACAGCGTCTCGATGTCGAAGACGTGGATGACCGGCTCGAAGTTGGAGTTGAGCACCGACTGGTAGATGGTGCTCTCCGGGTCGGCGTAGTTCTCGTGGCTCACCTGGCGCAGCAGCACCTGATCGCCTCGCCGCTGCCAGCGCACCACCGCGGTCCCCTCCTTGGCGCCGCCCCAGCCCACGTTCTCCGCGGTGCGTGAGATCCGCGACACCACAAGCATCTCGCGCCCGAACTGTTCCGTAGGGATCTCGTAGAAGAAGTCCGTGTCGACCCGGTGCACGGCGAACAGGCCGTCGTCGCTGACGGCGTCGGAGGTGATCACCTCCGCGTACGACTGCATGGCATCGTCGTCCTGCTCCGGCCGTGCGGGGCGTGGGAGCGGCACCGGGGTCCGGGGCGCGCCCGGCCGAGCAGGCGGCAAGTGCGAACGGAGCGGCCAGAAGCAAGAGGCGGCGCAGCGGGCGAATGGGGGTGTCAGAACGGCGCATGAGGCATCTCCGGCAGCAAATCCGGCGTGGCAGGGGTCTTCGAACAGGGAACGGGTCATCCAGTACGGCGGAAGCCCTCAATAGTAGGAGAGGGCGAGCCCGCATGCTACGCATTGGGCGCGCTGCTCTTTGCCGCGGCCCGGGCACGGCGCGGCGACAGAAGGGTCAGGACAGGGGTGCCGGGACCCGTCAGGCCGAAGCGAGACCGTTGAACCGGACACGCGATTGGTTTACACTGTTCACATGGCAATTCAGCGAGACGACATCAGAAGCCAGGCCACCGAATTATACCTTTGCGGGGGACTCCGGGCGCTGTCCATGCGCAAGCTGGCCGGCAGGCTGGGCGTGACCGCGCCGGCCCTCTACCGGTACTACGCGAGCAAGGAAGAGGTGCTGCGCGACATCGTGCGCGAGGCCTACCGGCAATCGGCGGCATATATTTACCGGGCTCTCTCGGCGAGCACGCCCCTGGAGCGGTTCAGGCGGGCCGGGGAGGAGAACCTCGATTTCGCCCTGACGCATCCGCGCTGGTACGAGATGATGTACCTCTCGCCGGAGCGCTTCGGCTGGACGGACTATCCGCCCGAAGTGGCTGCCCACGCCCACGCTACGCACCAGTTCTGGATGGACCGGGTGCGGGAGTGCGTCGAGGCCGGGTATCTGCGGGCCGAGTCGGACATCCGCGATGTGGGGATGACCATGTGGGCCCATTCCCATGGCCTGATCACGATCTACCTGAGGGGCCTCCTGCAGCTGGGCGAGGCCGAGTTCCGGGGCGTCTACCGGGCCTCGGCCAGACGCATGCTCCTGGGGCTGGGCACCCGCAGGCTGCTGAGGGAGACGCAGGAGAGCGATCGCGCCGGACAAGGCCGAATCGCAGCGCAGGACGAGTCTGAGACCACCGAATACACCGAGGCATATCGATGATGAGAGATGCAGGGCGAGGGGGGACGGGAATGGCCCGCGATGCGCGGGCCGAGGGGGGTTGGGTGAACAGTGTTCTCTGGATGATCCTCGTAGCTGCGACGGTGTCGCCGGCCCTGCTGCGCGCCCAGGAACCGGTTTCGGAGGCGGGTGCGGTACCGGCCGGAGACGCGCTTACGCTCCCGGAGGCGGTGTCCATGGCGCTCCGGCGCAACCGCGACGTTCGGGACGCACGGTTCGGCCTGGATCTGGCCAGGGAACAGGTGTCGGAGGCGTGGGGCGGCATCCTGCCCACCGTCAGCGTGAATGCCGACTACACGCGCAACATCTCCCCCGTCACGACCTTCATACCGCCCTTCTTCAATCCGGACGCGAGCCCCGACGACCTGATCCAGGTACAGTTCGGGGCCGACAACAGCTGGAACACGAGCCTCAGCGTGGAACAGCCTCTTTTCGACGCGAGGGTCTTCGTCGGCCTTGGGGCGGCCCAGCGCCTGGCATCGATCCAGGAGGAGTTCGTGCGCGGCCGCAGCCAGAACCTGGTCACGCGCGTGCGTCTGGCCTACTACGATCTGCTGCTGGCGCAGGAGCAGGAGCGCCTGACCCTCAATTCGGTCACGCGCGTGCGCCAATCCCTCAAGGAGACGCAGGCCATGAACCGGGCGGGGCTGGCCTCGGACTACGACGTGCTCCGCATCGAAGTCGAACTCGCCAACCTGGAGCCGAACCTGCGCCGCGCCGAAAACGCGGCGACCCAGTTCCGCCGCGTGCTCGCGGTGGAGCTCGCGGTGGAGGACCAGGAGAGCCTGCAGGTGGCGGGCTCGCTGGCCACGATGAACCTGGACGATCCGGCAGCGAACACCGCCGCCAACCACGCGATCCTGGCGTTCGCCGGTTCCGGGCCGCTGGAGGGCGCTGCGGAGGAACGGGTCCTGCAGGCGTGGGAGCGGAGGTCGGACCTGCGCCAGCTGGAGATGACCGAGCGTCTGCGCCACTCCGAGATGCGGCTGGAACAGATGCAGTACATGCCCACCGTCTCGTTCTTCGGGAACTACGTGATCCAGGCCCAGCAGAACGGGGCTCCGGACTTCTTTGGCGACCCGATGTCGCGGGCATCGGCGCAGGCGGTCGGGATCACGGTGAGCGTCCCGGTCTTCGAGGGCTTTCGCAAGGATGCGCGCGTCGACCAGCGCCGGGCGGCGTGGCGGCAGGCCGAGACCCAGTCTCAACTCGCGCGCGATCAGGCGGCGAGCCAGGTCAAGTCGCTGGTCGAGTTCGCCGAGGAGGCCAGGGCGAGGGCGCAGGGACAGACGCTGGCTGTCGCGCAGGCGCAGCGCGGCTTCGAGATCGCCTCCGCGCAGTATCGGGAGGGTCTGAGCGGCCAGCTCGAACTCACGGACGCGGAGGTGGCGCTCAGGCAGAGCGAGTTCAACTACGCGCAGGCGGTCTACGACTACCTGGTAGCGTGGGCCCAGCTCGACGAAGCGACGGGCCTGGTGCCGATGGTGGATTCGGCAGTCGCGCTCGCCGACGGGCAGTAACGGAAGCGGGTGGACGGGCTGACCGGAAGCCCGAAGGATTCTGGACAAACGACAAGATGGTTTTCGGGGAAACAGAGATGAATCGAGCAGTACGACGGGTGAGGAGAGGAGTCACGCTTGGGCTGGCGGGTGTGGCCGCCGCCTGCAGCAGCAGCGCGGAGGCGGGAGACACGGTTCCGCCCATCATCGAGACTTCCACGCGCGTGATCAACGTCGAGGCCGAGACGGTCGCCACGACCGAGTTCACCGAATTGATCCGACTTGACCGGAAACGTGCGCGCGAACCGCGACGTGGTCGTCTCGGCCACGGAGCCCGGGCTCGTGTCGGCGATCCTGGTGGACCAGGGAAGTCCCGTCAGAGCCGGACAGGCCGTTGCGCGCCTGGACGACACGCAGTTGCGGGCCCAGGTGCAGGAGGCGCGCGCCCGGGCGGATCTGGCGCGGGAGACCTGGGAGCGGTACAAGCGGCTCTTCGAGGAGGATCAGGTCGGATCCGAGCTGCAGTACCTCGAGGCCCGTTACACCGCCGAACAGTCCGCGGCCAGCCTTACCGCGCTCTCCGCGCGGCTGGACGCGACCACGATCCGCGCGCCGTTCGAGGGGGTGCTCGACTCCCGGGACATCGAACTCGGCAGCATGATCATGCCGGGGACGCCGGTGGCGCGCGTGGTGGACCTCGACCCGGTGCGGATTCGCGGCGGGGTGCCCGAGCGGTTCGCGCTCGACGTGCGGCCCGGCGCCCGGGCCACCGTGACCTTCCAGGTGCTGGAGGATGAGGTTTTCGAGGGCGACATCACCTACGTGGGCTCCGCAGTGGATCCCCAGGACCGCACCTTTCCGGTGGAGTTCACCCTCGCCAACCCGGGCGGTCTGATAAAGCCGGAGATGGTGGCCAGCATCGAAATCGTGCGCGAAACACGGTCCGACGTGGTGGTGGTGCCGCGAGAGGTGCTGCTGAGGGTGGAGGATGGCTACGTCGCGTACGTGGTGGAAGGCTCCGGCGACGAGGGGGTGGCCAGTTCGCGATCCGTGCGGCTGGGACCGGCCCAGCGCAACCGCGTGGTCGTCGAGGAAGGCCTGGAGGCCGGAGACCGGCTGGTAGTGATCGGCCAGCAGCTGATTGCCGACGGCGACCGGGTTCGGGTGGTCAACTGACGAGCGGAGCGGCCGGCTCCACCGGCACGCGACGGCAAACTGATTGCACATCAGAGAGACGGATATGTCTGAGTTGAGGGACGAACGGGCAAGCGGGAAAGCAAACGGGGGCGCCGGGGATGTCGGAGCCGCCCAGCCCCGCAGCGACGCGGGCTACCTGGCGCGCTTCAAGGAATTCGCGCTCACCAGCTTCGCCATCGAGCACCGCACGAGCTCGGTGGTGCTGCTCCTCCTGATCACCATCACCGGCCTGACTTCCTACCAGGTCATTCCGAAGGAATCGTTCCCGGAGATCGAGATTCCGGTGATCGCGGTGAACACCATCTATCCCGGGGTGTCGCCGGCGGATATCGAAACGCTCGTCACCCGCCCGGTCGAGGAGGAACTCAGCACGATTTCCGACATCAAGGAGCTCACCTCCACGTCGGTCGAGGGGTATTCCAACGTCACCGCCGAGTTCGAGACCACGGTCAACATCGAAGAGGCGCTTCAGCAGATACGCGAGAAGGTCGACCTCGCCAAGCCGGAACTGCCCGAGGACGCGGAGGAGCCGGCCATCGTGGAGTTCAGCTTCTCCGAGCTGCCGATCATGCAGGTGAACCTCGCGGGCGACTTCGATCTGGTCTACCTCAAGGACCTCGCCGAGGATCTGCAGGACGAACTGGAGAGCGTTCCTGAGATTCTGCGCGTGGATGTGCGGGGT
Organism: Longimicrobiales bacterium; assembly: GCA_965232315.1. Lineage (GTDB taxonomy): Bacteria > Gemmatimonadota > Gemmatimonadetes > Longimicrobiales > Gaopeijiaceae > BD2-11. The sequence continues at coordinate 24,488 of CBDDPN010000021.1, forward strand.
GGCCTCGAGCGCGAAGTGAAGGTGGATGTGCACCTCTCCCGGCTCCAGTTCTACAACATCGCCCTCCAGGACGTCATCGACGCGATTGCCGCGGAGAACGTGAACATCCCCGGCGGGTCCATCGACGTGGGCGACCAGAGATTCCTGGTCCGGGTGGACGGCGAGTTCGACGATCCCGAGCTGATCGAAGATCTGGTCATCACCGCGGATGACGGGGGGCCGATCTACGTCCGCGACCTGGCGGACGTGGAATTCGGGTTCTCGGAGCGCGAGAGCTACGCCCGGCTCGACGGTTCGCCGGTGGTGACCCTCGACATCGTCAAGCGCTCGGGGGAGAACATCATCGAGACGGCCGACCGGGTGAAGGCCGTCATCGAGGAGATGAGGCCGCTGTTCCCGGCGACCATGACGGTCAAGATCACCGGGGACATGTCGCGCGATATCTTCTCCATGGTGAGTTCGCTCGAGAACAACATCATCTCCGGGCTCATCCTGATCGTGAGCGTGCTGCTCTTCTTCCTCGGGCTGCGCACATCGCTCTTCGTCGCCGTCTCGATCCCGTCCTCGATGCTCCTCTCCTTCGGGGTGCTGCGGTTGCTGGGCGTGTCCATGAACATGGTCGTGCTCTTCTCGCTGATCCTCGCGCTGGGGATGCTGGTGGACAACGCGATCGTCGTGGTGGAGAACATCTACCGCTACGTGGAGCGCGGATGGGACCGGAGGCTGGCGGCCAGGAAGGCCACCGGCGAGGTCGCCGGGCCCGTGATCGCGGCGACGCTGACCACGCTCGCGGCGTTCGCTCCACTCCTGTTCTGGCCCGGCATTTCCGGTGAGTTCATGAGCTACCTGCCCACGACCCTCATCGTGACGCTCTCCAGTTCGCTCTTTGTGGCGCTGGTCATCATCCCGACGCTGTGCTCGATGTTCATTCTCCGGGACGACGAGGAGCCCCCGCCCCTGACGCGGGCGGCGCGCATCACCCTGATCGGTGTCAGCGCCGGAGTCATCCTCGGGTTCGCGCTCGCCAATCCGCTCACGGCGGCCCTGCTGCTCGTCACCGCCGGCCTGCTGTGGGGTCTCTATCACTTCGGGCTGAAGCGCGCGTCCTCGCTCTTCCAGCACTGGTGGCTGGAGCGGGCGATCGTCTTCTATGAGGCCCAGCTGACGAGGGCGCTCAACCGCCCGATACTCGTCCTGGGCGGTTGCGCGGCCATGCTGGTCGTCACGGTCATCCTCTTCGGCCGCTTCAACGCGGGCGTGGAGTTCTTCCCCGAGGCCATCCCGCCGAGGCAGATCATGGTCCAGGTCGAGGCCCCCACGGGCACCCGGGCGGACTTCACCGACCGGCTGGTGCGCCGCATCGAGGACAAGCTGCCCGGCTATGAAGGGGTGGCGCTCGACGGTGAGTCCGTGGTAGCCACGGTGGGCGGCGGCGGAGGTGGCGGGAATCCGATGGGCGGTGGGCCGGGCGGGCCGGAGGCCGGGCAGGTCACCATCTCCATGGTGGAGTTCCAGGACCAGCGGGTGGACGCCTTCGCAACCCTCGCGGCGCTGCAGGAGACCGTCGCCAGCGACCTGGCGGGGGCGGAGATATCCGTGGACAAGAGCGAGGAGGGGCCCGCCACCGGCCCGCCCGTCAACGTGGAGCTGGTGGGCTCCGACCCCGAGCTGCTGGGCGAGCTCGCCGACGAGATGATCACCACCCTGCAGGCGGATCCCGTCTACACCAAGCTGGTTCGCCTCAACAGCAACCTGGACGATGCCCGCCCCGAGCTGGGGGTACAGGTAGACCGCGAAAAGGCGGCTCTCTACGGCCTCTCGACGCGTCGCGTGGGACAGGCCATCCGCGGCGCCATCCAGGGCATCGAAGCGGCGAAATACCGGACCGGCAACGACGAGTACGACATCATCGTGCGCCTGGCGGAGGAAGACCGGGACGAACTCAGCACGCTCTCCGAACTTACGGTGCTGTCCGAGGGCGACCCCATCCCGCTGCTCTCGGTTGCATCGTGGGAAGTGGGAGAGGGCGCCGGCTCCATCCAGCGGCTGGACATGGACCGCTCGGTAACGGTGTCGTCGGAAGTGCGCACCGGCTACAACTCCAACGCCGTGCTCGGAGAGGTGCAGCTGGCCCTCGCCGGGTTCGCGGAGTCGCTCCCGCCCGGATACCAGATTCGCTACACCGGCGAGAACGAGGAGCAGGCGGAGGCGCAGGCCTTCCTCACCACCGCGTTCGCGATGGCCCTGTTCCTCATCGGCTTCATCCTAATCTC
>CBDDPN010000022.1:0-146289 GCA_965232315.1 Longimicrobiales bacterium
GTCGTCGCTCATCTCGCCGATATTCTTAGAGAGTTGAGCGCCTCCGTCACCTCCAACCATGTCTGGAACACAGAGGAGATGGACTCCTATAAGAAAATGAGGCAATCCGCCTTGTTCCCCACCGGAGAAGGCTTGATGCCCGGCGCCGTCATTCGGATTGCGCGGGAATGCCTCCCCGACAACGGCATCATGACTGCTGATGCGGGAAGCCATAAAGTACTCGCCAACGACATATGGGAGACGAGGCGCCCTCTGGGTTATCTGACCTCCAGCGGGCTGGGTTCGATGGCTGTTGCAACGCCAGCCGCCATGGCCGCCAAATTAACCGAGCCGGGCACGCCTGTTGTCTGCCTCACCGGCGATGGAGGTTTTCTCATGCGGATTGGCGACATGGAAGTCGCCGTTCGAGAAAATATCCCCTTCGTCACCGTCGTATTCAACGACCGCTACCTGAACCTGATCAAAATCAAGCAGGACAACCGATCTTTCCCGCGCCTTGGCACCGAGTTCCGCGATACCGACTATTCATCCGTGGCGAAAGGACTGGGTTGTGAGGGCGAGAGAGTTTCTTCTGAAGAAGAGTTGAAAGATGCACTAAAGCGCGCATTTTCATCCGATAAACCCTGGGTCATCGACGCCGTCATCAATCCCGACGGTTATGTAGCTGTAAAAGACGTACGCGCGGAATAATGAAAATTTTTTGCTTGACACAATTCTCTCAACAACGCATGTTATACACTATCTCGTTCTCCAAGATGGGGAAAGCTGCATTTCCCTGTGAATCAGAGCCCAGGCAGGGGGCTGGGCATGATATCCTCGACCTCTTGAGGGGTCTCCGCGCGGGAGGATTGTAGGTGCCAGAAGGAACAGTTAAGTGGTTTAGCGACAAAAAAGGGTATGGCTTCATTTCTCGGGAAGATGGCGACGACATCTTCGTTCACTTTTCCGCCATTGTTGCGGATGGATTCAAATCACTGAAAGAAGGTGAAAAGGTCACATTCGAGATCACCCAAGGTCCTAAAGGACTTCAGGCGGCGAATGTAACCAAACTAGAAGAATAACTTTCCTCCTTATCATCGTACATCTTATCGGGTAAATGTTACTCACAGGCCTCGGTATACTTTAATATCGCCTGAGCGGCATTTTCCCCGCTTCTCACCGCACCCTCCACGGTGGCCGGCAGGCCCGTGCGAGTCCAGTCTCCAGCCAGAAAAAAACCTTCTATCGGAGTTTTCGTATCTATCCGGTACCTTTGCTCCGCGACTCCGTTCCCCCAGGTGGCCGCACGCTCCCGCACCACTAAAACATCCCGAATGGGGTTAAGGGGAATCATGCGTTTCAGGCAATCACGTGCAGACGACTCGATGGTCGACCGTTCTGCGGATGCGATGGAATCCTCCGCTCCGGCCAACAGACACACCAGATTCTTCACGTCTACTCCACTTGCCTCCGGACGAAACAGCCAGTCCCACTCCTCATTAACAATCGCTTCGAAAGGAGGCCCCTCATCCGGTTCTTCAAGCCAGCAATATGCGCTGGCAATAGGCCCCGGGCGCAACTTTCCCAAATTCGAAAAAGGCGCCCGCTCACCGAGTTCTCCACCCAGCAGTCTGCCAAGGGCGTCGGGCGGCACAGCGGAAATGACTGCGGCAGCACCCAAGGTCTCGCGCTCTTTCAAAATCACACCTTTGATTGTCGAATCATGGACTTCAAGACCGACTGCGGACTGCTGAAGCCTCACTTCTCCACCGAGTTGACGGATGCGTTGAGCCGCTCTGTTCGCCCACATAGTACCCAATGCCTTCATCGGGACTCCCAGGGCGGCTCCTTTCGGCCCATCGGAGAAGGCTTCCCGAATCACTGCCTTGAACAATGCCGCACTTCCCTCCTCCAATGGCAAGTTCAACACCGCGCGCGCAAACGGCTCCCAAAACCAGCGCACCGTTTCTTCCTTCTGGCCCAGTCGCCCCAGCATTTCACGCATGGATTCATTCGGGTATTCATCATTCGAATTGGAAATAATCTTTGACAGACCTATCAGAAGATTCAATTTCGCCCATAACCGGGGGCCTCGCCATTTAAGCAAGCCCTGAAGTTGCGCCAAAACTCCTCCATCCTCCGGAAATGACAATTGCGTCCGTCTGGGTGACTCCTCTTCCCGAATCCGGTAACTCACCTCCAGAGAGGGTGAGAACAAAACATCATCTACGGCGCCCACCCTCTCCAGCAATGAGCGCAGCGCCGGGTTGGCTGCCATGAACAAATGCGGGCCCCAGTCCAACTCCAGGCCCGTGGATGAGTGCATGAAACTGCGTGCCCGGCCGCCGAGAAGCTTCCCCGCCTCGAGCACGATGACTTTGACCCCCGACTCGGCAAGACGCAAGGCGGCGGACAGGCCCGCTGCTCCGGCTCCGATGATGATAACCGGCCTCTCGAATCCGCCAAGCTCAGTCATTTACGCTTCCAGGAAACAGCGAAGCGCTTCTAGTAGTTTTTCCCTGGACTTCAAAGAGGGGCGATAATGCATGTGCCGAAAATGATTCTTCTCCATCTCACTCAGAAGTCTCCGATAAATCCGGCCCATGATTCTGGCGGGAAGAAGATTCTCTTTTTTCTCATGGCGCAAGGCTTCATTCGCCCGCTCATAATATATACGCGCCTGATGCGCCAAGAACCGAAGAAGGCTCAAAACCTGAGAAGTATCATTTTTGTCTTTCAAATCGGAGACGGATACTCCATATTTCTCCATTTCACTTCTCGGAATATAAATACGCCCCTCCTCGGCATCTTCCCAAACATCTCGCAAAATGTTCGTCAACTGCAGCGCTCGTCCCAAACAAACAGCGTATTCTTTCGCAAATTCCGATTTCGCACCAAAAATTCCCAGGCACGCCAGCCCTACTGCGGATGCCACTTTGTCACAATATTTTTCAAGGTCCGAGAAATTTTCAAATCTGCTTTCTTCCAAATCCATCGCCACGCCATCACAAATCGCCCGAAAATGCTCCGGCGGCAAGTCGAATTTCCGCGACGCCCAAGAGAGTTCCCCGATTATCGGGTGGGATGGACTTTCCTCGCCAAACCGATCCAGCGCCTCTTTCCATTCGGCCAGCGAGGTTTTTTTGCCGGATATCTCGCCCGGTTCATCGGCGATGTCGTCGGCCATGCGGCAATATGCGTAAACTGCTGTAATGGCGCGCCTTTTCTCCGCAGGTAGGCTGAAAAAAGACAGATAAAAATTCGACCGGCTCGCCCGAATGAACCAGCGGCAGTATGCGCGGTTCAATGCTTCTTCTGCCTGCCGATCCACATTGGATTCGAGTCGATAGACCGGGCGAAACGCAGCAAGCAGTGACTTGGCCTTATCCCGGCCATTCAAAAGCGGCGAGCCTGCGCAAACATTCCAATTCTCACGGGAAACCGAGTCCAGCGCCGCGACGCCGCCACGCCAAATCGCACGAAGTTCACGGCCCAATGCGCCGCGGGTCCGGTACAAAAGGGGCAGGCCCTGCTTGAAGAGGTGCTTTGTCCTCTTTATCTGAAAGACCAGGAACGCGCGCAGTTGAGGCGTCGCCACGTCCGCGATCAAATCTTCTTCCGAGACGGCGAACCGTTTCATCTCATCCTGCGGCATGTAGACGATGCCGCGTTCGGCATCTTCTTTCACGTCTTGTAAGTGATTCGCAATCTGCAATGCCGTGCAGATGGCATCCGACGCGCGAAAGGCCTCGTCATCACGTATCCCGTGCAGCATGAGAACGATTCTTCCGACAGGATCCGCCGATCGGCGGCAATAATCGAGCAAGGCTTCATAGTTCGGGTACCGGAGAACCGTGACGTCTTGTTTGAACGCCGAAAGCAGATCCAGAAAAGGTTTCAAGGGCAATCCGAATTGTTGAATCGTGTGGGAGAGCGCTATGAAAACATCTGTTTCAGCGACACCCTTCTCAGCCAATAATAGCTTCTCTTCCCATACATCCAGGCGAGCAAGGCGCTCATCAATGGGCCTTGTCGTATCCGCGATATCATCGGCGCCTCTGGCGAATGCGTAGACCGCAGCCACGTGCGGCCTTATCTTCTTCGGCAGCAACTTCGAGGCGACGGGAAAATTCTCGTAGTGGCCGATTACGATTTTCATGCACGTATCATAAGCGGCGCTTAAATCAGCCTCAGAACTATTCTTAACCTCTTTGTCTGAATCCTTTATTCCCTCGCCATTCATGAGAGATTCTATCAACTGCGCATCCGCCGGCAGGAATTCAAAATCCCCCAATGAGGCAGGATTCACCCATTCATGTCCCGCCACTCCCAAATTCTTCGCCACTCCCCTTTCCCATTCGCAACCATAAAAGCGAAGATGAACATCTCTATCGGGATAACGGTGGCGGGTCTCCCAATGAAGACTGCCAACGCGCACTTCGATGCCCAGTTCCTCGCGAATCTCCCGTTGCAAGGCTTCACAGGGTTCCTCACCATCTTCTATTTTACCGCCGGGAAACTCCCAAAAACCCGGCATGTGACCGCCCGCCGGACGCTGACAGATGAGAATACGCCCCTCGTTCCAGACAATACCGGCGACGACGCTTAGCTCTGAAGCGGCAGCTTCGCTCTTCATTCCGTCTCCATGGGTTCAATACTGCGCATCTTGACTCTGCGCATCTCCGATAATCGGTCTAAGAACGCTTGAAAATACAATAGGTTCCGCCAGGGGCACCGCTTCGGCCAATTCTTTTTCATTCCCAAAATACTCGCCCGGCAGGACCAATCCCGGCATCCGCAGCTTGATCGAATCCTCTGAAAACGGCCAAGGAGATATTTCCAGATCGTCCATCTTGGCGGTTTTCACTTTCAAGCCACTTTGCCTCAAGGGGTGGATGGCGTCATCGGGTGGGGTGATTTCCGGCGCCCGGCACGCCAATAGGGATAACGTATCGCAAACCCTCAGCAAAGACACGGAATTTTCGATTGCTTCTTTGTGCCCCGCTTCAATCAGGGGGTCCAACATTTTCTGCCGTTTCGATTCAGTGTGTATGAACCCGTTCAGTACTCTGGACACTTCACCGGGCGCACCCCTTCTCCCTCCCTCGGCGAGCGAAGAGAAGTGAATGCTGACCAGATAACCAGAAAACGGATGAAATGACGCGCAGGAATCAATTCCCTCCGACCAAATCTCCACCGCCTTGTCCGCCGTTATGCCGAAAAAACTGTAGGGCAGTTTCGTCATTTCATCCCATCTCGGCGTAGCATCCGAGCGGCACCATCCAACGTCATGGTTATCGATGGCGAACAACACTTTTTCTCTGAGCTCATCCGGCGGTGAGGGAAGCGATTCTATTCCTATCCAATTTCGCGCAATCGTACCCGCGGCCCGGGCGTGGTCATGTTGACTGATGAGGCGAACATGGTTATCTCGCGGACAAACTATCATTTGAGACACCAATAACGGCGGAGATTACATTCCCAATCCGTTGAATCAACTGGTACAAGACTCAGGAATATTTTATTTCGCCGATGAAAAATGTAACAACCGCCATAACGACAAACAAGAAAAATCAAGTTAATTCATCATCCACTTGAACAAACGTGTGCAAAACACATAATTTTGCTACAAGTCAGTATATATTCTTGTCCTGGAAATAAGGAAATCGCGCCAAACCATGAATCGAAAAAATTCCCCGCAGGATCCCGGTTCAGTCGGCCTCACGAATACGCGGACCATAGCCCTTCCCGATCCGTTTCGGACCGATTCCGGCGAAACATTGCCCGAAGTTCAGGTTGCCTATGAAACATATGGAGAACTCTCTCCCAGCGCCGATAACGCCGTTTTGGTCATCCATGCACTTACGGGCGACGCGCATGCTGCCGGCTTCCACAACCCAGACGACCCGCGCCCAGGCTGGTGGGACCCGATGATCGGGCCCGGCAAAGCCATCGATACCCGAAAATACTTCGTCGTCTCCTCGAACAACCTGGGGGGATGCTCGGGCACCACGGGGCCCACTTCGATCAATCCCGCTACGGGCAGAGCCTACAACACCGCTTTTCCCGTACGACGATCGTCGCGCGTGCTGCGGACATGAGCGCCGCCTACCTCTCGTGGGCCATCTTCGCGAGCATGCTGATCGGCGGGCTCACCACCATCCTGCAAGCCAGCCGGGTGGCCGGAATGGGCGCCGGCAACCTGATCGTGATGGGCGCATCCGGCACCTCCATCGGCGTGGCCGTCCTGGCTCTGTCGGCGGGCGGTCCCGAGCTGCTCGCCACTTTGGTCGTGGCATCCGCGGTCTGCCAGTTCGTGATGGCGGCGCGTCTGAGCCAGCTCAGGCGGATCATCACGCCGGTCGTGTCGGGCACCCTCCTGGCGCTCATCTCCGTCACGGTGGTGCCGATGGGCTTCGCGCTGCTCACGGAGATGCCCCGGGGTGCGCCCGCGGCGGCAGCTCCGACGATCGCGCTCGTCACCGTCGCCACCGTGCTCGGGCTGATGCTTCGCGCCCCGCGGATCGCGCGAGCGTGGACACCAGTGCTCGGGATCGGAGCGGGATGCATGGCGGCAGCCTTCTTCGGCGTCTTCGATCTACAGCTGGTCCGGGAGGCTTCCTGGATCGGGGTGCCCGGCGCCGGTCCTTGGCAGCTATCTCGTCGTCGTCTTCGGTCTCATCTTCACCCGGGGCATGCGGGTCGTCCTGCAGGCGGGCGACGGACGGCGCACCTCCCTCATCGCCGGCTTCTCGTTCTGGGTCGGCGTGGGCGTTCAGTTCCAGGCGATCCTGCCGGGCTATCTCGCCACGGACCCCGCCCGGATGCTCGTGAACGGGCTCACGGCGGGCGGGATCAGCATCCTTCGCTCCACCTGTTCCTGGAGCTCACGGGTCCTCGGCGCCGCAGGGTCGAAATGCCCTTGAGCCCGGACAGTCTGCCCACCCTCGACCAGTTCCTCGTCAAGTTCGCCGCGAAGTACGGATGGCACGATAGCGGCAGGGAGCGTCTGAGAGCCGCCTCGGAGGAAGCGCTGCTGAGCCTGGTTCGGCAGGAGGCGGACGAGCGTGATTCCGCGGCCCGGCGTCTGCGGGTCGTCGCCCGCAACGACCGCAAGGGAGCCGTTCTGGAGTTCAGCGCGGCCACGCACGCTGGCAATCTGGAGAACCAGATCGTGCTGTTGAGCGACCTTCCCGACTACGAGAGCAAGCGAGACCTGTCGCTGCGTCTGCTCCGGCACTTCGCGTCGTCCGTGAAGCACCAGCAGTACCACAACGTGGATATCCTCACGCTTCGCGTGGAGAGGTAGCTCACATCAGCTTCCGCAGGACCAGCTCGACGCACTGCCGGGGAGAGAGCTGCTCGGTGTCCAGGCGCAGATCCGGTTTCTCGGGCCTCTCGTAGGGGCTGTCGATGCCGGTGAAGTTCCTGATCTCGCCCTTCATCGCCCTGGCGTAGAGGCCCTTCGGATCGCGCGCCGCGCAGGCCTCCAGCGACGCGTCGACGAAGACCTCCTTGAAGTCACCGGGCTCGAACAGGCCCCGGGCGAAGTCCCGCTCGGACTGGTAGGGGCTGATGAAGGACACGAGCACGATCAGTCCCGCGTCGACCATCAGACGCGCCACCTCGGCCCACCCTGCGGATGTTTTCCACCCGGTCGACCTCGGTGAAGCCGAGATCCCGGTTGAGGCCGTGGCGTACATTGTCACCATCGAGCAGGTAGGTGTGACGGCCCTCGGAATACAGCCGCTTCTCGAGCAGGTTGGCGACTGTCGATTTGCCGGATGCGGAGAGTCCGGTGAACCAGATGCAACGGGCCCGCTGCAGCTTGAGTTCCTGCCGAACCTCCCTGCCGACGTCGAAGTCCTGCCACTTGACGTTGGACGCGCGCATGAGCGCAAAGCTGATCGTGCCGGCGCCCGCGGTCGCGTTGGTGGCCCGGTCGATCATGATGAAGCTGCCGAGCGCCCGGTACTGCTCGAAGGGGGCGTAGGGCACCGGCCGGTTGGTCGAGATGTTGACGGTGCCCAGATCGTTGCACCCCAGCGTGGTGGCCGCCAGCCCGCTTCCCCGGCGCACATCCAGACGATGTCGGATGCGGGTCACGGTCGCGGTTACCTCCTTCGAATGGATCTTGAGAAGGTAGGGACGGCCGACCACCAGCGGGCGCTCGTGCATCCAGACGATGCGTGCCTGGAACTGGTCGGTCACGCCGACGGGATTGAAGGCTTCCGCGATCACGTCGCCCCGCGCCGCATCCACCTGGTTCGCGAGGGTCAGGGTCACCGATTCGCCCCGCTCCGCCTGCTCTCGCGTACCACGCCATGCCACGATCGACTCGACGAAGGTCTCGGCTCCCGTCGGCGAAATGCGCACCCGGTCGCCCACCCCAACCCTGCCGGAGGCGATGCGGCCGCAGTAGCCGCGAAAGTCGGGGTTGGGGCGGTTGACGTACTGCACGGGCATCCGGAACGACTCCCTGTCGATGGGCGGTTCGACGGCGGCCGTCTCCAGGTGCTGGAGCAGCGTCGGGCCGGCGTACCACTCGGCCGATGCGTAGCGGAACGTCAGGTTTTCTCCCGTGATGGACGAGATGGGTATGATGCGCAGGTGCTGCGCGCCGGCGTTTCTCGCCAGCGGCCGGTACTCGGCCGCGATGGCTTCGAAGGTGCTTCGATCCCAGAGAACCAGGTCCATCTTGTTGACGGCGAGGACCAGGTGGCGGACGCCGAACAGGGTCGCGATGCGGGTGTGGCGCGCGGTCTGGGCCAGGATGCCCGTGCGGGCGTCCACAAGCACGACCGCTAGCTCCGAGCTCGAGGCCCCGGTCGCCATGTTGCGGGTGTATTGCTCGTGGCCGGGCGCGTCCGCCACGATGAACCGCCGCCGGGGCGTCTCGAAGCTCCGGTACGCGACATCGATGGTGATGCCCTGTTCGCGCTCGTCCAGCAGCCCGTCCACGAGCAGCGCCAGATCGGCCGCATCGCCCTGGGTGCCCCAGCGCCGGGAATCCTCCTCCACACCCCGCATCTGATCCGCAAATACCTGCCGGCAGTCGCAGAGCAGCCGGCCGATGAGCGTACTCTTTCCATCGTCCACGCTGCCGCAAACGACGAATCGCAACGGAGGTCGCGTGGGAGGAGGGGAAGGCGGCATCAGAAGTATCCCTCCCCGTTTTGCGATCCGAGTGCCAGGCCGGGCAAGCACTACGACGAGCACGGCCTGATCCTAACCGTTCGGCCATCCGGGTCCAAATACGGGTTCCGGCGCGGAACGGTGCGATGGCAGAGGACCGATCCTGGCGTCGGCATCGATCCCTGCGTCTCGCTGGCCGAGGCCCGGGACCCGGGACCCTTGACCCGCCTCGGCGCATCGCATACTGTTGCAAGTGTTGTACATGACTACAACAGTATGAGGCGTCATGAATATCCGACTCAGCCACGCCGACGGCCGACCGCTGTACGTCCAGATCATGGACGCGGTGCGTAGCGGCCTTGTTCGGGGAAGCCTCCGTCCCGAGGACCCGCTCCCGTCGGTGCGCGACCTCTCCTCGAGTCTGCGCGTGAATCCCAGGACCGTATCACAGGCCTATGCCGAGCTTGAGCGCGACGGCGTGGTACGGGTCCGCCACGGGAAGGGCACATTCGTGGCGCCGGGGGTGCGGCCGGAGAGGAAGGAGCGGCCACGCCTTGCGAGGGAGGTGGCGAGGCGGGCCCTCGCCGACGCCTCGCGGCACGGACTCGCGCTGGCTGAGGTGATAACGGCGTTGCGGGAGGTGGAGGGTGGAGATGCTCATGGAGACGGAAGGAAGGAGGACGGACGATGACGGACATGGCTGCGGCGGCGCTTCCCATCGACCTCGGGCATGGCCCATTCGCGGTGACGACCCGAGGCCTGACCAAACGGTTCGGCTCCGTGCGGGCTCTGGACGGCCTGGATCTGCAGGTCCCGGAAGGGGCCGTATACGTGCTGGTGGGTCCCAACGGTGCGGGGAAGAGCACGCTGATTCGGACCCTCATGGGTCTCGTGCAATACCAGGGCGGAGCGGTCAACGTGCTGGGGCGGGACCCGGCCGACCGGGGCGCCGAGGTCCGGGCGGGCATCGGCTACGTGCCGGAGGAGTACCGGGTCGGCTATGCCTGGATGACCGTGGGCCGGCTGCTCGAGCACCAGGCGGTCTACCACCCGTCCTGGGACGCGGAGTACGCCCGTCAATTGAGAGCAAGGTACGAGATCGATCCCGGACGGAAGTGTCACACGCTATCGAAGGGCCAGAGCCGACGCGTGCAGCTCGCCTTGGCGCTGGCGCACCGGCCGCGGCTGCTCCTGCTGGACGAGCCGACGGACGGTCTGGATCATGTGGTGCGCGACGAGACGCTGAGCATCCTGAGCGAACACCTGGCCGATTCCCCGACCACCGTTGTGATCTCCACCCACAGGGTCTACGAGGTGGAGTCGCTGGTGGATCACGTGGGCGTGCTCTCGGAGGGACGGCTCCTCGGGCAACTGCCGCGCGCCGAGCTGCATGGGGGCTTGCTGCGCTATTGGGCCGACGTTCCCGAAGGCTGGCGAGGCCCCAGGGAGTTGCGGGGCCGGGTGGTCAGGCGCAGCGGCGCACCCCGCGCGATCGAATGGACGGTGTGGGGCGACCGTGACGCCGTTACGCACGGCCTGTCGCAGGCGGGTGCGGCGGTTCGCGAGGTCGCCCCCCTGTCGGTGGACGAAGCCGCAGTGGCAATACTCTCGGGAAGGGAGGCATCATGACGGACTCCACGGTCGGCCGCATGCCCGCGATGAAGGCGGTGTGGATCGAGCAGCTTCGTGTGGTCGGGCTGGCCATCCGCCGCGAGGGCGCCTTGGCGGCCATGGCGCTCGCGCTGGGCTCACTGGCCCTGGTCGCCTTCAGCAGAATGCCGGCCCTGCAGGCAATCGTCGGTCAAGGGGAGGTGGGTGAGCTCGTCTTCGATCCCGGGGAGCCCCCGTGGGGCTTCTTCGCCGTGCTCGCCGCTCTGCTGCTTCCGCTCGGGGTGTGGAAGGGCGAGCGGCGCTTCGGCGACACCCCGCTGTGGTCACTGCCCGTCGATCACCGGAGGCATGTGCTCGTCAAGGTTGCGGCCGGATGGGTCTGGCTCGTGGCGGTCCTGGGTGCGGCCCTCGTGTGGGTCACGCTCACGGTGCTGGCGAGCGGCGGCGTCCTGGGCGTCGACGAAGTACGTCTGCTCATCGTGGACCCGGTGGGAGTCAGCGCGGGCACGCCCGGCGCCACGGAATCGGTGCGCTGGACCACCCCGTGGTGGGAGTGGGCACTCCCGTTCACGTCGGCGACCGCCGCTTACCTGCTGGCCAGCACTCTGGTGCTCGCCACGGCGCGTCCCCTGTTGTGGGCTGTCGGGCTGTGGGTCGCGGGCGGCGTCGTGCTGGGCGTCGCGGAGGTGTGGGACATCGGCTGGATTGAGCGGACCGCCGAGCTCGTTGCCTGGTACATCGGTGGAGACTCATTCAACCGTGGTATGCAGCTCCCGACCGGTCGGAGGGAGTTGGGGTGGACGCTCCTGCCCACCGCAGGAATGTGGACGGCATCGTCCGCGTTCTGGATCAGCCTGGGGCTGGTGGGAGTGCTGGGGGCGTCCGGCCGGCCGCGGAATCAATGATCGGAAGGCCGAGGGTATCCATTCGCCAAGGAGTCGCCAGCCAGCCTGGGGCTTGATGAGCCTCTGGTCGCGGGTGCCTGCCCGAGCCCGAACGCGCGGTGGCAACGATGCTGGTTCCGTACGTGTCCAACCGCCAGGTTGTGAGGGTAGTTACTGCGGACGCACGAGTTCGGACGCTTCAGGAGGCGGACCATGGGCGGGAACACGACGGAGGGGAGGACGTGGCGGGCGACGACCATCGCAATGGCCACCTTGTCCATCACGGTACTTGCAGCGCTGGTCGGACCGCTCGCCGCTCAGGAAGTGATCGAACTGCCGGCCGAAGACCGGCCGCTCGACGCCGACTTCGAGGAAATCTACCGGGTGGGCTCGCTGGACGGAGATGGCTGGGACACCTTCGGCAGCGTTTCCGGGGTCGGCTTCGACGGTTCCGGCAACCTATACATCCTCGATACGCAGGCGGTGCGGATCAATGTGGTCGATCTGCAAGGCAACCTGGTGCGCCAGTTCATCCGCGAAGGCCAGGGCCCCGGTGAGTTCGGAGGCGACACCGCGCCGGCGCTGAAGTTCACCGTCCTGGAGGACGGGCGGGTGATCGTCTACGACATGGGGCGAGTGGGATTCACCCTCTTCGATGCCCACGGCGAATTCGAACGCACGGTCCCCTTCGGGGGTGCGCAGACGAACTATGCGATGATTGGTGGCATTCAGACCTATCCGGGAATCGATCGGGTTCTCTCCACAACCGAGATCAACTACCTGAGGAGGACCCGGCCCAGTCCGGACGAAGAGGCGTCGGAACCCTTGTTCCGGCATGTGCTGAGCTACGATCTGACCGGCGACCAGGTCCGGATCGACTCGGTTGCCGCGGGATGGAGGCCGTCCGGTGACCCGGAGGGATTCAGGCCGCTGCTCAGGGCGGGCGTGCTGACCGGCGGAACCGTCGTGTACACCGACTCCTCTTCATATGCGATCAAGTTCGCCGGGCCGGACGGCCGCCTGACCCGGGTCCTGACACGTCCGTTCCAGCCCCGCCCCGTGACGAACCGCATCAGGACGGCCGAGATAGAGCGGCGCCTCGAGGACCTCGGAGATGTTCGCGGCGACCCGTTGCGGCAGCGGATGATCGAATTCCGCCGCGGCCAGATCGAGGCGATGGAGTTCTTCGACGAGATCCCCGTAGTCGTCGGCCTGAAAACGAGCTGGGAAGGCACGATCTGGGTCCGCCACCGCGGCGACGGGGACACGGAGGGCAGCCGGATCGACCTGATTTCGTCGGACGGCCGCTACCTGGGCACCTTCCCGTCCGGCTCCACCCCGATCCCTTCGGCCTTCGGCCCGAACGGCTTCGTCGCCTTCGTGGAGACGGATGACCTGGATGTGCCCTACGTCGCGGTGAAGCGTCTGCCGGAGAGGATGCGCTGATCCTGGGATCGGAAGTCGGTCAGGAACGGGGATGGGTACGATGAGACGAGTTCGCTTCCAGATCGCAGCGGCCCTGCTCGCCGCCCCGTGCATGGCGCAGGACCAGTCGTTGACCCTGGACATGGCCGAGGTCTACCGCGTGGGCGGCGTGGACGCGCAGGAGGAGTGGGCCTTCTTCGGGCCAGCTTTGCAGATGAGCTTCGATGGAGTCGGCAACCTGCTGGTCCTGGACGTCCCGAACAAGCGGGTCGTCGTCATCGGAACCGACGGCCAGGTTGTCCGCGTCGTCGGTCGCGAGGGCGAGGGGCCGGGCGAGTTTCGGAGCCCGATGGCCTTCGCGGTGTGGCGCGACGGCCGCTTCGAGGTGCCCGACATGGGCCATTCTGCGATCCAGGTGTTCAGCCCGGACGGCGAACTGGAGCGGTTCGTCCGGTTGGCTGACGAGGACACACCTCCGTCCAGCGCCCTGAGCGCCCTCGGTCACCAGGAGATTCGGGCGGATCCGCTCGGCGACAGGATCATCGCGCAAGGGGTCGAGGGCGTGCTGGTTGAAATGGCGAAACGTGCGAACCGGCGCATGGGGAATCAGGACGACGAGACTCAGCCGGGGGTCGATGACCGCGCACTTGAAACATTCGACGTCTCGGGCGATGTGACCATGCGGGAGCCGCTCCTGCAGGCATGGAAGCCCCCTCGCCCCGAGGTCGACGCTTCACCTGCCGACGGACAGGACTGGGCAATCGTAGTCGCCTCGATGGAAGACCGGTACTTCGAGCCAGGCTTCCACTGGGATGTGCTGCCCGACGGCACCATCGCCTACACGGACTCTTCGGCCTACGCCATCAAGCTTGCCTCTCCCGAGGGATTGACCGACGTGCTGAGACGGCCGCTCTCGCCGCAAGAGGTATCCCAACGCATCCAGCGGACAACGATCGCCTTCCACCTCGAACGCCTCGATGAGCAGTCAGAGAGGGCTCCGTCGACAGCGTTGCCGTTCATGACGCGGGATTTCGAGGCGCGGCGCCGTAGAGTCCGGGAGCGCGGCTTCTACCACGAGATCCCCGTGGTGCGGGGGCTGAAGGCCACCTGGGACGGCGGTCTGTGGATCCAGCGCCGTGGTGAGGACCCATGGGAGGAAGAAGGCCCGATCGATGTCTTCAATCCGGATCGCGAGTACCGGGGCACGCTGCCCGCCGGCGAACCGGCGATGCCGGCCGCTTTCGGACCCGATGGTCTCGTGGTCCACCTGGAACGCGACGAGTTCGACGTGCCGACGCTCGTGGTGAGTCGGTTGTGGTTGGAGGTCAGGTGACGCTGAACTGCATTGTGTAGGATCCGGGCCATGTATTCCGTTCGACACGCCTGCTATTCTGAACAACTCAGATCAACCGGTTTCGCAGCAGGTCGTGACGGCGATCCGCAGCTACGGCGTGTCGCCGGTAGTGTGGTCGGACCGCGAGGAGGTGCGTGCGGAGTTGGCGGCTTGAGTGCGGGCACCTTCAGAAGTAGCCCTCCCTCTTGCGATCCTTCAGTCCGACGGCGTTCCAGGCCGTCCTACAACATCCCATAACTGTAGTACTAATAGGCACTTCAGATAGTTTCGGGACATTGCCCACGTCCGGCCCAGTCTTGCGCCAATCGATGAAATCCCGTTCCTTTCGTGGGATGGGTTGTGGGATCATCTTACTGGACTGGAGGTGAAATGAAGAAGAAGCTGACCCAAAAGGCGGTCGAGCACGCCAAGCCGGGCAAGCATTACGACGACCATGGCCTGATCCTAACCGTTAGGCCTTCCGGGTCCAAGTACTGGTTCTGGCGCGGGACGGTGCGAGGAAAGAGAACGGACCTCGGCGTCGGCACCTATCCGTACGTCTCGTTGGCCGAAGCCCGGGACATCGCCTTCCAGTACCGCAAGCTGTCCAAGGCCGACCAAGACCCGCGTATGAACCGCGGCTGCCCGACATTCGCCGATGCCCTTGAGACGGTCATCGCCCTCCACCGCAGGACGTGGAAGCCGGGGGGAGGGTCGGAGCAGCAGTGGCGAAGCGAACTCGGGACGCACGCGATTCCCCGCCTCGGTCACAAGCCGGTGGACGAGATTACGACCACCGACGTGATGGCTGTTCTGACGACGGATCACCTTTGGACCCGAAGGCCAACGATTGCCAAGCGCGTCCGCCAGAGAATCGGGGCGGTGATGAAGTGGGCGATCGCTCAGGGACACCGGGGGGACAATCCGGCCGGGGATGCCATAGGCGCGGCGCTCCCGAAGCTCAACGGTCGCAAGAGACACTACAAGGCCCTTCCCCACGCGGAGGTCTCCCAGGCAATCATCCAAGTAGGAGCCGGGGGATCGTGGATCGGAATCAAGCTGGCGTTTGAGTATCTGGTCCTGACTGCCGCTCGCACGGCGGAGGTCCGCCTGGCCACATGGGACGAGATCGACCTCGGGAGTGCCACATGGACGGTGCCGGCGTCGCGTATGAAGGCAGGCAAGCAGCACCGGGTCCCACTCCCGGACCGGGCGATGGCGATTCTACGGGAGGTGGCCGACCTGTTCGGAGGCGAGGGTCTCGTGTTCCCTGGACCCCGAGGGCAGGTCATTCATTCCGCCAGCATCTATTCGATGCTCCGGCGGCAGGGCATCCAGACCACCCTCCACGGTTTCCGAGCCAGCTTTCGGACGTGGTGCGGAGACAGCGGCCAGCCGCGCGAACTGGCTGAGGCGGCGCTGGCACACATGGTCCCCAACGCGACCGAGGCCGCCTACGCCCGCGGTACGATGTTCGAGCGGCGGCGGCGACTCATGGACGACTGGGCGGAGTATCTGGCCGCTGGAATCCGGAATCGCTTCGCGGATTGATGTGAGGATTTGTCCCCAACTTGTTCCCACACCGGCTGTGGAGAACTCTCTTGCGCTCCCGCGGGGGTGAAATCCCCCTTACTGTGGACGGCGCTTCGGTCTAGCCTAGCCTAGTCGAGCGCCGCCGCACCACCGGAGCGGCTCCCTCCACCAGTACGGAGGGGCCGCTTCGTCGTCGTCGCGCACGAGGCGCGGGGAATCACCTCAACGAAGGAGCAGCGGGATGGCAGAGGAAGTGAGCAGCAACAGCGAGCAGGTAAAGGCATTAAAGCAGGTGGTGGGCCGATTGCTGGTAGACCGGTCCAACCTCATCGGTACGGACTTCGCTGACGTGAGCGCATCAAAGACCGAGCGGGAGTTCCCGCAGGACACGGGCGGCGGTGTGCTGATCCAATTCGCGGTCAGCCACCACGCCATCGGCAAGCTCGGCGATCCATCGCTGGCGGATGCCCTCAAGACGATGGGATACGACGAGTGACCGGATAGAGCGTCCACCCCCCACCACCGGAGCGGCTCCCTCCACCGTGGAGGGGGCCGCTTCCACGGTGGGGAGGTGCATGGTTACCCTTGCAACCACGAGTGGACGGGGTGATGGTTGTGTGCATTGTTCCCCGTCCGGGACCGGCGGCGTTCCGTGTATCTCCACACCAACCCCGCCCGGACTTGATCGGCGGGGACCGGTCAAACCCCCCACTTCGTAGCAGACTGGAGAGAAGCAAGAGAATGACGGAAGAAAGGCGCTACGCGCTGTACACGGGTCAGGAAGATTGCCCGCATTGCAAACAGCGGCTGACCGGGAACGTGATTCGGGGACCGGAGGATCGTGGCCCGGTGTATCACGAACACTGCTTCGCTGAGTTGGGTCTGTTGAACGATGATGAAGATGATCGCGGAGGAGCGCTGCCCAACGGGTGATCGGTTGGAGGGCACCCCGTGAGTGATTGCGGCCGTGCTGCCGGCGCTGGCCGCCCATCCGGAGGCTATGGAATGGCTGGGGGACGTTGAGCAGTGCATCGGGTGGGCTTTCCTCTACAACCTCGAACCGATGGCGAGCACAAGAACCCGTCGAGCGGCGCCGGTGTGTCCATTCGAGAGTTCAGGAGAACGACCCGCCGATCACCGGCTCGGCCCATGATCCCGCTCTGGCCCACGCGGCGGCGTCACCTCCAGCCGCCGCTTCACCTCCAGCGGCCGCGCGACGCTGCGCCGAACGTCCCGTAGTATTCGGTCAAGCGTGTCACTTGCTCGCTCAGCCGCTCGACTTGCCGCTGCAAGGCCTCGACCTGTTCTGACTGCCGCCGCTGTTCCCTCTCGTACTGCGCGGACAACCTCCCCAATGCCGCCGTGAGTTGCCGTTCCAAGTCGGTCATACAGCTCCCTCACTCTCTCGATAGCTTCACGGCAGGCTGATCGCGCACGGTCCAGGGCGGATTGTCCAGTGTGCCGAACGGCAGCACCACGAACCGCTCCCCCTCGATGTCCCGCAGCGTCACGCCCCAGGTCGTCTCCTCGATCTTGGCCAGCGTCCAGCGGGCCTCCTCGACCTGCCGGTTCAGCGTCACCAGTGCCTCGATCCGTACTTCGATGCTCCTCCACAACCAGTGCATCGTCGCCCAGCTCCCGCCGCTGAACCCGAGAAAAAGGCTCAGGCCGACCACCAGGGGCCGGAGCCATGCTCTCAGCAGCATCGCGCGCATCCGCCCGGTCGTCTTCGCCGTATCGCGCTCGATGGAACGCAGCGCGCCGCTTGCGACGGCGCTCAAGTTCTCGCCAAGCCGCTCTAGCTCGCGCGCGGCTGCGTCCTCGATCCGTTGCCGGTCGGTCTCCAGCCGGCTCCGCAGCCGGGAGTTCAAGTCGCTCGGGCTCGAAGTCTCGCTCATACAGCTCTCCCTTCAGCCGCCACCGCTTTCCGCTGTCCGGATCGCGGGCGGTGATGTAGTTCTCGCCCTGGCGCGGCACCTCGAGGCCGACATCCTCCAAGGCGGAGACGACGTCGGCGCGGCTCCGCACCGTGCCGTGCTCGACGCGCTGCACCAGGTAGTCGCGGATCAGGTCGCGCGGCTCGGACTCATGTTCGAGCCCGGCCCGCAGTTGAGACGCCTCGATGTAGGCGCGGTGGCCCGGCTGCTGCGCCCTGGCCCGCGCCGGGTCGTCCGGGCGGCTCCAGCCGTGCGCGTGGTTGAAGGCGTCGCGCAGCGGGTCGAAGGTCCGCTGCCAGCCGGGAGGCGCGATGTTCAGGCTTCGGCCCGTCTGGAGGTCGCACTGGGCGGCGAGGACGTGCGCGTGGACTCCGCCCCCGCGCTCGCGGTGAAGGACCGCCGTCCATGCGTAGCGGTCCGGCTCAAGTCCCGCCCACGCCGTCTTCTCGAACTCGTCGAGGACGGCTTCGATCTGCTCCTCGGTCGGCCGGTCCTCCGGCGCCCACGCGATTACGACCGACCTGTACTTCCGCTCGAAGTCGAGCGAGTCGGCGACGGCGGCCACCATGTCCGGATTCCCCCGCAGGACCTCGACACCCTCGCGCTCCTGCCCCTCGGCGTCCCGCTCGCCGACGAGATAATCAACGGCCGCCCCGGCCGAGCCCTTGCCGTGCGGGAGAAACTTAATGTGCATCGCTGCCCTCCTCGCTGGTGTCGGCCACGGCGAGCAGCGACCGCTCGAAGGACAGGAGGTTGGCGATCACCGTGACGACTTCGGCGGCGGACTTGTGTGTATTCGCCCAGCGCGCGAGCTGGTTCAGGTTGTTACCGATCCGCGCGATCTGGCGGATGCGCTCGGTCTCGATGGCCAGGGCGGGCGCGGTCCACGTGCGAGTCCGCGCCATCGCCTCCCGCAGCAGCGCGGAGGGGGACACGCCCGCGGCCGCCGCCTTCTCCCGCCAGGCGGCGTGCTCCGCGGGCGTAACGCGGGCGGCGACCATCACGGTGCGGCGCTCAGGCACGGGCGCACCGGCGGCGGGGTGCGGGGCGCGGTCTCCCGCGCCCGCCCGCTGATCCTTCAGCGGCGCGGAAAGCCGGGGGTCTAAGGGGGGCGCAGCGTCCCCCTTGCCAGGCCGCAGTGTTCAACACTGCGTCGGCTGGCTTACCCACCTCAAGCAAGCCAGACAGCCCCCCAGCAAGCGCGCCAATTGGCCTACGTTGGCGGGGATCTCGGCCGGGCAGAGTCTCCATACCCTACACGAAGTGCCCCGGCCCGAACGGTGTCAACAGCCCGAATCGAGGCCGTTTCCAGAGGCTTCCAGTGCCGTCCCGGATGTGGACCAGCCACCGCCAGCGGCACCTCCGTTGCCTCCCAGGGGAGGCTTGATCGCGACTCGCCAGCGGATGTGGTCGAGAATGAGCAGTTCACGCGCAACGGGCATCTTGCCGAGCATCTCAGTAGATTCGGCTAACGCTCTCAAGGATTGGCGGGCGTGGCACCACCAACAGACTCTTCTGGAGTTGTCCGATGAGAGGCATGGTCCTCTGCGGTGACGATCTGCATACCCGGTTTACGGCCCTTCTGAGCAAAGCGAGGGCTGTGGATATCGCCACGGCCTGGGCCACGCCAGGAGAGCACTTGCGAGTCTTGGACGCCGCCGCGAACCGGGGCGTGAAGGTCCGCGCCATCATCGGAATATCGGGCAACGCGACGCATCCCGATGCCTTGAAGGCGTTGAGCACGATTACCGCTGGCGACCTCAGGATCGTCCCGAAGGGAGACCGTCTCTTCCACCCCAAGCTGTACCTGTTCGAACGGCCCCGGAACGGCATCGTGCAGCGTCAGGCGTGGATCGGAAGCGCCAACTTCACGAGGGCCGGGTTCGGCGGTCACTCCAACGCGAACGAGGAGATCGTGTTGGAGGTGGGTCCCGGTGAGCGGGCCGATGCACTTGCCGATTGGTTCCAAGAGCGCTGGGATCGTTGCCACATGGATTCGCCCGTCTCGGAAGTAATCCGTCGGTACACGGAAGCTTGGAAGCGGAATCCGCCCCATCGACAAGTCCGGCAGATCACGTCGGGGTCGGTGTCCGACCCGAGAGATCTTCTCGACGATGATGCCCATCGACCGCTGTCTCTGGAGGGATACCGACAAGCCCTGAGGGAGTGTGAGGAGCACTTGAGAGACGAAGGACGGGGCTGGACGATCCTCGACCCGCAAGGTCGGAGCTACATGAGAGCGATCTGTGACCGCCACAAGCTGCTGCTGGGTGAGGAGCGTTGGTCGAAGCTGGATGCCGACTCCCAGAGACGGCTGAAGGGTAGCTACCGTCGCAAGGATCGGGAGTGGTGGGGGCTGACCGGACGCATGGGTCGAAAGAACTGGCCGGCAGTGTGCCAGAACGAGAGGAAGATCAGAGCCAGATTGGACGCTGTGTCGGAAGCTCACGACGACGACTTCCCGGACATCGCCGTTGATGCGATGCGGGCACTGATGGACATCGACAACGTGGGATACGGGACCGCGACGCTGTTGCTCACGCTGGCGCGACCGGACCGGTTGCTGTCACTCAACACGCGATCCCAGAAAGGGTATGGAGCGCTATCGCGGTTGAGCCCTTCGACGCTCGGGAAGCCCGAGAACTATCGCGAGTTGCTTCAATGGCTCTATCGCCAGCGTTGGTACACAGACGGGCCGCCAACGGACAAAGGCTTGGTTCCGATCTGGAGATTCCGCGCCGCCCTCGTTGACCCGTTCGTGTACGAACCGTCGTAGAGGCACGGCCGGGCTGGCGACACCGCGAGCAAACATTCATGGACCAGCCCGCGCTCCGTTGATGTCAGAGGACGGCACCGGGGCCGGTCGGCCCCAGGCCCTACCGCCGCCGCCTCTTCGGCTTCTTGACCCCGATGCCGAGGGGTGCGCGCATTTTCTCGTAGAGCATGAACAGATGCTCGGCGCGCTCACGTTCCGAGGTGAACCCCGTCCGGCGATAGAGCCGATCCACGGCGCGGTCGATGGCTTGGTGGGCGCGGCGGAGGGCCGGAGGCATCAGATCCGGATCGTAGAGATCCGCCAGTGTGGCATCAGGATAGGCCAAGCGAGCATTGAGTACAGCCGTTGCCAGGGGCTCCAGCTTGGACAGGTTAGCCTTGGCGGGCGGCGTCGGGAAAGTGTTGTAGACGAGTCCGATCGAATAGCGGTAGTCGCTCTTGAGCCGACCTCCGATGTGACGCAGCCACGCCATGTGCATGGCTGAGGTGAGCAGAGCAAATTGGGTCAGGGTGGCGTTCTCCAGAACACGAACGAGGTTGCTGGGAATCGTAGGTGGCTTCAACCAGCCAATGGGTACGTACTCCCGGCGTTCTGAACTCACCTCAGGGACGACGAGGAAAGGTGCTTTGGGAATGACGTTGACGTGATACAGCGTCGGAGTCTCGGCCAGCTTACGAGTGGGCGCGCTGCGGCTGTCCCCGCGGTACGAACGGACGGCCGCGATCCGTTCCCGCACGGTGGGCATGCCCGCAAGGACGTTGGGTGCGGCATCGTGCAGAGCGAGAATCCATCTGGTGCCTCCTCGCAGGTATTCGCGGGCGCCGATGTAAGGATGGATGTATCGCTCCGCCGCAGGTTCCGCCGCAACGAACTCCGCGCGCTTCTTTGCAGTCGGGAAGATGTAGTGGCCACCATCGATCGGCTTGGAACCGATGATCAGCTTTGGCAACCCGTTCACCGGCGCGCTTTCCTCCCGCACCGTCAGATGCGGATCGGCGATCCAGCGGGCGTCGAACAGGTACGGCGAGAGCACCGCGTGTTGGCTTTCTTCTGGATCACCGTTGATGTCGGGATAGGTGAACAGACGCTTCTTAGGTCGCACGGTCTCCCGACCGTCAAGCCCGATGATGACTACATGAACGTGGGCCTTGCCGCGCGCGTCCGATCCCCATGCAAAGGTCCGATGCGCGAACGCGATCTCCAGCCTGCATCGGTTGAAGAGGATCGGCCAGAGCTGCGCCACCTGCTCTCCCTGGGTGATGGAATTGGTGGCCACGAAGCCGATCCGGATCCCGGTCCCGTCCGCGTACTCTCCCGCCTTGATGAACCACGCGGTCACGTAGTCGAGTGTGCCTCCCGAACCTCCGAGATCCGCAATCCTTCGCACCTGCGCGCGCTGGGTTTTGCTCTGGAACTTCGAGCCGCCGAAAGGCGGATTGCCAAACACAAAGGAGCATTTGTCCGGGCTCAACAGGTCGGACCAGTCGGCTTCCAGCGCGTCCCCGTGGACGATGTGCGGAGAAGTCTCAAGGGGAATCCGTACGTACGTCTGGCCGAACTCCAGGCTCAGCCGGTTGTTCATGATGTGGTCCATCATCCACAGCGCCGTCTCGGCGATGCGAGCCGGGAATTCACCCAGCTCGATGCCGTAGAACTGATCCACATCCACGACCGACAGATCGCGGGCGAGCACGTCCAGTTGCCTGTCCGGGTGGATTTCCTTCAGGACTTGGATCTCCAGTTCCCGTAGCTCGCGGTAGGCGATGATGAGGAAGTTCCCGCAGCCACACGCCGGATCGAAGAAGGTCAGGTTGCCGAGCTTTCGCTGAAAGCGGCGCAGATCCGCACGGCGGCGGTTGTCCTTGCGGCGCCTCAGGCGCTCGAATTCGGCCCGCAAGTCATCCAGAAACAACGGTTCGATCACCTTGAGGATGTTCTTCTCGGTCGTGTAGTGCGCGCCCTGCTTGCGGCGTTGGACCGGGTCCATGACCGACTGGAACAGCGCGCCGAAGATCGCAGGCGAGATGTTGGACCAGTCGAACCGACAAGCGTCGAGGAGCTTTTCTCGCATGGACGCGTCGAACGCGGGGATGCGTAGCGGCTCCTCGAACAGGTCACCGTTGACGTAGGGGAATCGGCCCAGGTCCTCATCGAGCGTCGCCGTCCGGTCGTCTTCCGGCGTATTGAGAACTTGGAAGAGCTGGGCCAAGATCGCCCCGAGATCGCTGCCGTCCTGCCGGGTACGGGACTCAAGGAAGTCGAACAGAATGTCGCGCGGCTCGAACACACCGGTGTCGTCGGCGAACAGACAGAAGACGATTCGGACTAGGAATCGCTCCAGATCGTGACCTCGGTAGCCAGCGGCGTCGAGCGCATCGTGCAGCCGTCCGACCAGTTCGGCAGCCTCGATGTTGACGGGGTCTTGATCGCGGAATCTCCGGCGCTGTACGCCGAGGATGAAGCCGAACGCCTCTACATGCGCGGCCAGGTCCTCGAGGGAAAAGGCGACGACCTCTCGCTCGTCCAGATCGTGAAGCTCGAAGGTCTGGAAGTCGCTCACCAGGATGTAGCGGGGACGGTCGCGCTCAAGAAGCGCGTCGAAATACTTCCCGGCTTGTCCGTATGCCTTAGCGAGATCGCGCCCGGCGCTCTTCTGCTCGACGATCAGCACCCCCGGCCAGAACAGGTCGATGAAGCCACGACCGTTGCCCAGCTTGGCGACATGCTCCTCATAGCGTGCGACAGATCGGCGGCGCACGTCGAAGACCTCGAAGAAATCGTTGTAGAAGCTCTGCGTCTCGCCCTTCTCGTATGCCGCGTCCCGCCAATCCCTGGCGAAGGACGCGGCGCGCACGCGGACCTCGTTCCAAGACAAGCGCATCAGGCTACTCCGACCCCGTACTAGTTATGGAACCCCTGTCCGAAGGCCCATGGCCAGCTGCCACAGGAACGCTATCGAGGTCCATTGCGTTACCGCGGGACCGCATCGCGTGCCCGAATGTCCTCCCGCCATCCGCGGTCCCTTCGCGCTCGCGCAAGCTCATAGCTCGCCTGCATCCGCATCCAGTGATCGGCGGTACCCCAGCCGAGGGCCTCCAACGCGAGCGCCATGTTTGCGGAGACGCCAGCCCTGCCGTTCAGCAGTCGCGACAGGGTCCCCCGCTCGCACCCGAGGTGCGCGGCCGTCTCGGTCACGTTCCATCCGACCTCGTCCATGCTCTCACGGACCAGTTCGCCCAGGTGCGGGGGATTCACCATCGCACCCACGCGCTCGCCACCTTTGCCGTTCATGATCTGTCCTCCTTCTCTTCAGTGGTAATCTACCAGATCCACGTCGACGGCCTCGCCGTCCTCGAAGCGGAACACCACGCGCCAGTTGCCCGACACGCGCACGCTCCATTGGCCGGCCCGGTCTCCCTTCAACGGATGCAGCCGGAAACCGGGCGCGTCAGCGCTTCCGGGATGCGTCGCTTCCTGCAGGCGGAACAGGATGCGCCGGAGGCGCGGCACCAGAGTCGCTGGGAGCCGAGCCCGATCATCCCGCTCATGGAGCGCCCGGAGTCCCTTGTGTCTGATCTTCATGAACTAACTGTAGCGCGTAGCGTTACGCGCCGCCAGTGGGCAGCCTTTTGGCGTGGAGGCTGACTGTGGACCCGCCGTCCTCGAAGCTCTGCCATCGCCAGCGCGAGGGTTAGTCCGGTTCGGCTTGACGGTTTCGTCTCCGCTGGATACCGTCGGTCGAATCTGTCGCACTACGAGGTAACCTGAGCTAGAGACCCGGGAGGGATTGGCCCCAGTGACGGACATTCAACTAGCCGGTCCAGACACCATGAACGCACCGTGGGGGCTGGATTCCAGACTCACGCTAGTTGTGTTGGCATGCGATTTCTTCAACCTCGCGAAGTTCGCAGCGAACCGTGTGGTCATTGGCAGGAAGCCGGTGGAGAATCAGAAGCCGCTCACCGTCCGCGACTTTCTCCAGTATCTGGAGGTGAAGAAGCCCTTTCCAAAACCACCGAATGCGTTCCGGGTTGCCCGGATCGTCGAGCAGATGGTGTCCGCTGGGCTGCTCATGCGAACAGCCCGCGGAGGCGCCGGGATCACGGCACTCCGAGACCACTATGTGTCCATGGTGACGGTCGAGGGTGCTCCTCGGGAGTTGTTTCAATTGGTACCCGTGCTTGGCCCGGAATACCTTCATCGGTTGTGTGCGCCAAGTCTGGTCCATATCACGGGAAGAAACGACGGTGATCCGGTGGCCGGAACCGGACTCGTCGTTGACGCCTCGCATGTCCTCACCTGTGGTCATGTGGTCTCCGACATGAAGCTCGATCGCAGGCAGGGCTTTCAGGGACGGGAGTATGGGATCAACGCTATCCACCGACACCGCGAGATTGACGTAGCCGTTTTGCGTGTGGCGGGGCCGCCCTTGTCTCCCGTGCGAGGGCTACTGTTACAAGCTCCCGTCGTGGCCCAGACGGTGTACACGCTCGGTTACCCCAAGCTTCCCGGTCTTCGGGATGCGTCCGTGACCATGCAGGAGGGAGCGGTGACGAACGAGTCGGTTACTTCTCTGGCGGGGGCAAAGCTCTTCCTCTATTCGGCGATTTCCAGACCGGGGAACAGCGGTGGTCCCGTCATATCAGCGGACGGCTATGTCGTGGGCCTGTCCATTGTGGACGCGACCGGTGAGTACCTTGAAGCGGACGCGTTCTCTCCACACTACGCGGGCATCCCAGCTCAGGTACTCGCCGCGGCCGTGGAGGATCTTGGGTTGGGGGTCCAATTGCCGATCGAGAACTACGAGTGACACCGATTCCTAGGTGTAGGGCACTCCGAGGTCGTGGGGGAAGCGGTTCAGTGCCGGTAACCGTTCGGTCAGGCCGTGGCGAGCGACCGGTTGTGCGGATCGTGGGGGGGTCTGGTAACGTAATCCGGAATGTAGTATCGTCGGTGGCATGGCGATACGGGACGCGAACGGACATGTCGGCGTGGCGCTGGCCGAGGGGCCGGAGGAGCCATGGGCGGTGCGCGGCTCCGAGAGGGCGGAGCTTCCGGACTGGCGGTCGCTGTACGAGCGGGAGCGTGAGCGGGCGGAGGCGGCGGAGGCGCGCGCCGGGGAGTTGCGGTGGGCGGAGGTGCGGGCGCGGAGCGACGCGGGATCGTGGAAGTGGCGGTGGGAGGCATCGCGCCGGAAGCTGAGGAAGGTCGTCGCGGATACCAGGGAGGCCCGGCGCGCGGCGCGGAACGCCTTGGCGTTGCAGAGCGAGGTGGGTCGTTTGCACGGTCTGCTACGGGAGGCCGGGGTGGACGCGGGGAAGCGCAGCAATGAGATGGCGCTGCGGATGGAGGTGGCGCGGCTGCGCAAGAAGGGTTGGGCGCTGGAGAAGGCGCTCGACGCCCGTGCGACCGAGTTGCAGGACCTTCACAAGGGTCGCATCGAGGCGGACGAGGTCATTCTGGCGTTGCGGCGGCAGTTGCGCGAGATGCTGGAGATCCACGGCGAGCTGTCGAAGCTGGACGACCAGCGGTACCGGATCGAGTCGCTGAAGGGGGAGATCCGGTCGCTTCGCGAGGCGCTGAGGGTCTCGGAGGCGTCGAAGGGCCGTCTGAAGGCTCGGCTGCGGCGTGCGGTCGAGGCGAAGCGGGCGCTGTCGCCGTCGGCGGCGGACGCGGAGTTGCGCAAGGCGCTGCGCCGGTCGCGGCGGCGGAAGGCGACGATCGGAGCGCTGACGCGGGAGAAGGCCCGGCTGGGCAAGAGGGTGCGTGTGGCGCGGCGGCGGATCGAGCGCCTCGAAGGCCAGTTGGCGAAGCTGCGCGCGTCGCGATCCGGGCTGTCCAAGGGGGAGTCCCGAGGTCCGTGCGAGCGGCAGGAGCGGCCGCGCTCGGGGCGGCGGCGGGGGCAACAGCCCGGCGCGCCCGGCCACGGCCGCACGAAGCGGCCGGGGCTTGAGGAACGCACCGAGGAACACAACCCGCCCTCCGATGCGCGGGTGTGCGGGGGCTGCGGAAGCCCGTACACGGCCAACGGCGCCGGGGAGTCCGCCCTGGTCGAGATCGAGGTCAGCGCTCATCGGCGGGTGATCCGCCGCCCGCGCTGGCGGCGGACCTGCGGGTGCGCGTCGGCGCCCGTCGAGGTGTTGGCGCCCCCCGTGCCCCGCCTGTTCGTCCGCACGCCGTACGGAACGAGCGTCTGGGCGCGCTTCCTGTTCGAGCGCTATGCGTGCCTGCGTCCGCTGCACCGGGTCTGCGGGTGGCTGTCCGACCAGGGGCTGCCGGTCTCGCCGGGGACGCTGGCGGACAGCGTGCCCCGCTTCCGGCCGCTGTTCGAGCCGGTGGGCGCGGCGATCCTCGCCCACCAGAACGGCGCGGGTCTGCGCCACGCCGACGAGACCAGCTGGCGGGTCCAGGCGCTTCGCGACAGCGGCGGATCGGGGTACGCATGGCTGTGGACCTCGGTCGCCAGCGGCGCGGTCTACTTCCGCGTCGATCCGTCGAGAAGCGCCGAGGCGGCCCTGAAGCTGTTCGACGGGGCGGCGTGCCCGACGGTCCTCGTCTGCGACCGCTACAGCGGCTACAAGAAGCTGGCGCGTCTCCTCGGGGGCAGGGTGACCCTCTCGTTCTGCTGGGCGCACATGCGCAGGGACTTCATCCGTTGCGCGGCCGGGCACGTCGATCTGACCGGCTGGTGCCGGGAATGGCTCGGGCGGATCGCCACGGTCTACCGCCTGCACAAGACGCGGCTGGCCAGCCACGCCCCCGGCCTCGACCGCCAGTCACCGGCGTTCGACGCGGCGCACAAGGCGCTGGAAGAGGCGCTCGGCGGCATGTTCGCGGCCGCCGAGGGCCAACTCGCCCGCCTGCCGCCGGAGGCGAGGGAGGGAGGGCCGCTGCGCTCGCTCCTCAACCACCGCGAGGGGCTGAGCGTCTTCCTCGACCGGCCCCGCGTGCCGCTCGACAACAATCTCGCCGAGCGGCTGCTGCGCGGCCCGGCCATCGGGCGGCGCCTGTCGTTCGGCTCCGACAGCGAGGACGGCGCCCGGTTCACCGCGCTCATGTACTCGGTGACCGGCACCCTGAGGCTGAACGGCATCGACGTGCCGCGCTGGCTCGCCGACTGGCTGGCGGCGTGCGCCGAGGGCGGCGGCCGTCCGCCCGACGACCTGTCCCCGTGGCTGCCGTGGTCGATGGACGCAGGAGCGGGATGACGGCGTCCGCATGAGCGACCGGATCGAGTGCCGCTACCACGGGCGCGACTTCACCGAAGGGGAGATGGCGTTGCTGCGCAAGCTGATCGCCGGACCGCCCGCGCTCAACCGCCACGCCCTGTCGAAGGAGTTCTGCCGGCGCATCGGCTGGCTCAAGCCCGACGGCGGGCTCAAGGACATGATGGCGCGCGTCACCATGCTCGCCATGCACAGGGACGGCCTCATCGTCCTGCCGCCGCCGAAGTGGAAACAGAGGCGGCCACGACCCATCGTCTTCGGACAGGACACCGAACCGCCGTTCTTCCCGCCGCCCACGACCCTCGACGAGGTCCGTCCGCTCGAAATCCGCACCGTCGTCGGCGGCACCCGGCAGGGGAGGCTATGGAACGAGTTCGTCGCCCGACACCACTATCTCGGCTACAAGACCCTCGTCGGCGCACAGATGCGCTACGCCGTCCACGACCGCAACGGCTGGCCGCTCGCCATGCTCGGCTTCAGCACCGCCGCATGGGCGCTCGCGCCGCGCGACCGCTTCATCGGATGGACTCCAACCCTGCGCAGGAAGAACCTGCCGCTGGTCGTCGACAACCCCCGGTTCCTCATCCTGCCCTGGATCCGCATCCCCAACCTCGGATCCCACATCCTCGCACTCGTCCGCCGCCGCCTGCCCCGCGACTGGACCCGCCGCTACAACACCACACCCGTCCTCGTCGAGACCTTCGTCGAGGTCCCCCGCTTCACCGGCGGCGTCTACAGGGCCTCCGGCTGGATCCGCGTCGGCACCACCAAGGGACGCGGGCGCTACGACACCGCCAAGCAGTACGGCAAGCCTGCCAAGGATGTCTGGCTCTGCCCACTCGCCAAGCACTGGAAACGCATCCTCCACCGCTGAGCCCCACTCCCCCACGATCCGCACAACCGGTCGCTCGCCACGGCCTGACCGAACGGTTACCAGTGCCGCAGACGGTTCTTCGCGGATGAAATCGCTTCAGCAGTGTGGGATGGATTAGGGGATGTGATCCCATATGCGTCATCTAAAAGCTGTATTAGCAACAAGTTACTGTAATACTCAGAAGTAGCCCTCCCTCTTCTTGCGTTCCATCGACGCCTCGCCGTCGTGGTCCACCAGCCGACCCTGGCGCTCGGAGTCGTGGGTCGCCAGCGTCTCGGCCAGCACCCTGTCGAGGGTATCGGCGTCGCTCTCAACGGCGGCGGTAAGCGGGTAGCATCCCAGCGTGCGGAAGCGGATGCGGCGTTGCTCGGGCTCCTCTCCCGGCCGCAGTGGCATGCGTTCGTCGTCGACCATGATCCACTGGCCGTCGCGCCGGACCACCGGGCGCACGCTCGCGAAGTACAGGGGGACGACCGGGATCTCTTCGCGGGCGATGTAGCGCCAGATGTCGGCCTCGGTCCAGTTCGAGAGCGGGGATACCCGGAGCGATTCACCCGGGCGGACGCGGGTGTTGTACAGGTTCCAGAGTTCCGGCCGCTGGGCCTTCGGGTCCCACTGGTGGCCGGCGCCGCGGAACGAGAACACCCGCTCCTTTGCCCGCGCTTTCTCCTCGTCCCGCCGTCCACCCACGAAAATGACGTCGTAGCTCCCGGCGTCGAGGGCCTGGCGCAGCGCCTCGGTGGTCATGACGTCCGTGTAGCCGGCCGACCCGCGCGTGAAGGGGGTGACTCCCGCCTGCAATCCTTCCTGGTTGACGTGGACCACGAGCTTCACGCCGGTCTCCGCCACCATGCGGTCGCGGAAGGCGATCATGTCGCGGAACTGCCAGGTGGTGTCGATGTGCAGCAGCGGGAGGGGCGGCGGCGCCGGCCAGAACGCCTTGCGCGCGAGGTGGAGCAGGACGGAGGAATCCTTGCCCATGGAGTAGAGAAGGACGGGCCTTGAGGCTGCCGCGATCCCCTCGCGCATGATCTCGATGGCTTCGGATTCCAGTGTCGAGATCATCGGGGGTCCGGGCGTCGGCGCACCACCACGGGCAGGCCGTTGCGAACCTTGTAGAAGATCGCGTCGGAGACGGGCGGGTGCCCCGACAGTTCCACGTCGAACCTCCACCGCTGTGCAAAGATGGACAGGGCCAGCACCAGCTCGAGCAACGCGAACCTGAATCCGCTGCAGAAGCGGATGCCGGTGCCGAACGGCGCATACGCGAGGCGGGGCAGCTCGGGCTGCGGTTTCGCGAGCCAGCGCTCCGGCAGGAATCTGTCCGGTTCCGGGAAGTGCGTCTCCCGATGCATGGGCGTGCGGGTGGACAGCTGCACGATGGTGTCCTTGCGAATGCGGTAGCCTCCGACCACGACATCCCGCGCGGCCCGGCGCCCGAGGTAGGCCACCGGAGGGGTCATGCGCAGCGATTCGTCCACGATGGCCCTGGTGTACTCGAGCTTGCCGAAGTCATGGAAGCCCGGCAGGCGCCCGCCGAGCACGGCGTCCACTTCTTCCTCCAGCCGGACGCGCGTCCCGGGGTTCCGGCTCAGGTGATGGATGGACCACGTCATCGTCGCCGCGATGGTGACGTGGGAGGAGACAAGGATCGCCAGCACTTCGTCCTTGAGTTCGCTCTCCGTGAAGTCCCGGTTCGGGCGATCCGCATCCCACGCCGTCACCAGATGCGAGATGAGGTCGGTGCGCCCGCGGCTTTCCCGGGCATTGCGGATGATCCCGTAGATGGCGTCGTGAAACTCGTTGATGCAGCGCTTCGCCGCGACCGTGCGGGGGAGCGGGACGGCCTTGGCCAGGTTGTCGAAGGGGAGGTGACCCAGCGCGAACATCCATCTGAACGAGGTCAGATAGTCCTTCATCAGCCGGGTGTCGACCTTCATGTCGTCCCCGAAGAACGTGCGTGCCGCGATGGACAGGGACAGCTCGGTCGCCAGGTGGTCCATGTCGATGCGCTCGCCATCGCGCAACGCGTCCCGCGCACGGACGACTTCGCCGACCATCTTCTCGCTGTAGCCCTCGATCGACTTCGGTGTGAAGGATGGCTGCACCAGCCTGCGCCGCCGCTCGTGGTCCTCGCCGTTGGCGGTGATGATGCAGTCGTTCTCCATGGCCTTGCGTTCCTGCGCGCCCTTTCGGAACGAGCAACCCTCCCGGGCCAGCACCTCTTCCATCAGGTCGGTGCGGAAGAGCAGACAGAAGCGCTTGTTCAGAACACGGTAGCCGACAACGTCCCCGTATCGTTGGTGCAGATCCGAGAAGAACCCGGTCGTATCCCGGACCCTGCGCAGCAGGTTGCGCACCCGTTGTCCCGTGGGGCCCGGGGGGTCCGGGAAGGAGGCCGGATCCGGGTGGGGGCCTGAATCCGCATCCACGCGCCCGCTATCGACTCGGTTGTGCATCGGGAGCATTGTCATAGTTCAAGATACCCTGACCGGGCGCGCATGCCGCAGTCAGACGATCCCGGGCGCCGGGCGTAAGTCGGAGCCAGCCGGGAGGCTTCCGGCGAGGCAGCGCACGGATCTCTTCCAGCCAGCGCGAATCCGAGAACTCGGGGCCCACGAAGTCGATGAAGCGGCTCATCTCCCGTCTTGGCGACTCCGTTACCGATTCAAGACGCAGCGCCAGCACCCGTTCCCGGGGCAGCGCGTCCAGATATGTGCATCCGCGCTCGATCATGCGGCTCCAAAACCATCCGGCCGACGTCGGCCGGACTCTCGTGCGCCGGTAGCGATCCACGGAGAAGAGCCGGAACCGCCATCTTTCGAACCACGGCATCCATGGGCTGGTCCCGGGCCAGTTGGCCGGATGGAAGGGATCGAGACCGACCTTCCGCATCAGTTCGGCGGCTTGAATCCTCAATCTGAAATAGTGGTGCCTCTGCATCGACATGGCCGTTTCCCGGCCGTCCCGGAACAGATGTATGAACCGGGCGCCCGGGAAGAGCCGATCCAGTTCGGGCACGAACAGCAGGGAAGCGCCGGAGCGCTCGATCCAGGCCTTCTTGCCGAAGTGCTCCGCCAGCCACTCGAAGGTGAATCGATAGTGCTCCGCCAGCGAGGCCTCGCCCCGGGATCGCAGCGCCTTCGCCAGGTGGTCCCACAGCCGCTCATGATCGTCGGTGAGATGAGGCAGCGTGGCGCACATCACCGGTGGCACCTCTGCAGGCCGATAGCGGGCATCCGGACCCGTCGGATACAGGAACTCGTCGATCAAAAGTCCGTTCGCGAGCAGCGCCCGGCCCGAAGGCGAAAGCGTGTTCATCCGGTGGAACACGGCCGTGCCGGTCATGTTCTTCCCGCGAAAAGCCTTGCTCGTGAGCGAAGCGAAGAACTCCGACACGCTGAGAAGGTCCGGGTGCATCCTGACCATGTTCGACAGCAGAGTGGACCCGCACCGTCCGGTGCTCACGATGAATGTCGGCGCGGTCATGCCGTCGTCACCGGTCCTTTGCCGCCGGCCTGCCGAAGCGACCCATAGTCGCCCGTGTCGAGCCAGAACTCCACACCCATCTGGCTCCGAACCCGGGAAGGCAGCAACCATGGCAACCGTTCCGTAAGCCCGACCAGCAGGATGATGGCCTGGCACAGCAGACGCCGCCTGCTGCCCCAATACCCGAGCTTGTCCGTCAATGGGTCGCCAAGCAGATAGCGCGACATCGGGCGAACCACGCCGATGAAGATGCGCGCCATTCGTTCGCTCCTGATGTGCATGTATTCGGGGCCGGCGTCGATCATGGCCCGGTACAGCTTCTTCGAGGTCTCATCGGGATCGAATTCGAGGCTGAAGGCCACATCCGCCAGTCGGCGTGCCTCGGCTTCCGACCGGAAGCTGATGTCGGGATTGACGCCGAGCAGGTGATTGAGATAGCGCCAGGTCAGAATGACGCTCTCTCGCTCCCGCTGCGTCAGGTGCACGCCCAACCGCTGGAGGCCATCGGCCACATACAGCGAGAAGAAGACCGAATTCATGGCCGTGTGGGACTGGTTCAGGGGCACGCCATGGCGTACTGCGTCCCATTTCCCGGAACGGATGATTCGCAGGCGCACGCGGGCATGCAGCACGCGCACCAACACTGCCATCCTGAATCCGTCCGCGTCGCGCCGGAGACCTTCGGGCATGAACGACTCAATGACGAAGCGCACGGTCTCTCCATAGCGCCGCGCGGTCTCCCGGAGAAGCCGGCCGGTGAAGGCGAGCGGCTTGTTCGCCGTGGCCAGGTAGGAGTGCGGAAGCGAATAGGCGGCGAAGGCAAGCCCGGTCAGCATCCCCGAGCGCAGAACCCTTGCGCTCGCGTGGCGCATCTCCCGCCAGTCGACCCAGGGAGGCACTCGATCCAACTCGTCAAAGAGCGCTCTCAGCACTGCGGGCGGATCGCTCAGGGCATCCACACCCTGTTCGATGGCCTTTTTGAGAAGTCGGTTTGTGCGGTGACGAGGCAGCGGATCCAGATGCAGCATGAGCGAGTCGGCCAGGGGGTCGCCGATGCGAAGATGTGCCAGGTATCGGTCCACCGCTTCGTCGCCGTGGGCTTCTCTGGCGATGCGGATCCGCTCGGGCGAAAGAGGCGGCGGATAGTGCCGGTCGAAGGAGCGCCGCGTCATGGTGCGTCGTTCCCCGAGAATCGGCCGGCATCGAGTAGCCTGCCGCTCTCGTACCCCAGGATTCGCTGCCCGGGCGCGCAGGCGCCGGCGAGCATCGCGTGTTCTTCCGGGGGGAGGCGGGTCCAGCGTGGCGGCTGGGGGCGGGGCAGGGCGATCGCCATCTCCATCCACTCGGCGTCGCTGTATTCCGCGCCGACAAAGTCGATGAAGCGCCCGATCTCCTCCTTCGGGGATGCCAGCATCGCCTCGACCCGCAGGGAAAGAACCCGCTCCGGGGAGAGGCCGTTCAGGTAGGCCATGCCGCGTTCGATCATGTTGCTCCACAGCCAGCCGAATACCGGCAACCCGATCTCCGTTTGCAGATATCGCTCCACGGAGAACAAGCGGAACTGCAACCGCGCAACCGCGGGGACCCACCAACTCGTGCCCGGCCAGTTCGGCGGGCAAAACGGGTCCAGCCCCAACCTCCTCGTCGCCAGCGCGGCCAACGCCATCGCACGGAAGGCGTGATGCCCGTGCATCGAGATCGCCGTGTCCCGGCCGTCGCGGAAGATGTGCACGAAGCGCGCGTCGGGAAAATGGCGCGCCAACGCAGGGACGAGCAGCAGCGAGCCGCCGGATCGCTCGATCCATAACGACTTGCCGAACCGGTCCGCCAGCCACTCGAAGACGAAGCGGTAATGTGAGGTCAGGCGGTGGCGCCCTCGCGAACGCAGCGCCGAGGCGAGTTCGTCCCAGAGCGCCTCGGGGTCGTCGGCGAGGTGCGGAAGCGCGGTGCACATGATCGGAGGCACTTCTTCCGGCGAGTAGCGCGCGCCCGGACCCAATGGGTAGAGAAACTCGGGGATTCGAAGTCCGCCGCCGAGCAATGCACGCGCGGCGGGCCGAGGCGTGTTCAGCAGGCGGAATGCTCTCTCGCCATCCATCGTCCTCTGCCGGAGCGCCCCCGCCGCGAGCGCGGAGAAGAACTCCGACACGCTCAGAAGGCGGGGATGCATGCGTACCATGTTCGACAGCATCGTGGAGCCGCACCGGCCCGTGCTCACGATGAACACCGGCCGCGTCTCGCCCGCGCTACGCACGATGCCCTCGCCTTCTCGCGACCGCGGAGAGGCCGCCCTTGCAGGTGAAGATCGCCTTCGAGTCCACCTCGGCGGGCTCGCGCGAGACGGCTTCCAGCCGCCAGCGCTGCGCGATGGTCGCAAGCACGAAAACCGCTTCCATCGTCGCGAACCCCCACGCGATGCAGATGCGGGGACCGTAGCCGAAGGGAAGATAGGCGTGCCTGGGGTGAGTGGGCGGCTGCTCCAGCCAGCGTTCCGGTCTGAATTCGGACGCGCGCCGAAAGAACTTCTCATTCCAGTGGACCACACGGATGCAGGGCTGGACGATCGTCCCCTTGCGAATCAGGTAACCACCGATGACGCAGTCTTCAAGGGCTTCGCGTCCGACGAAGTAGATCGGCGGCGCAACACGAAGTGACTCGTTGAAGACCGCCTTCGTGTACGAGAGCCTGCCGTAGTCCGCAGGCGTCAGCGGGCGATCTCCGGCTACCTCGTCGACTTCCCGCTCGATGCGGTCGCGCACGTCGGGGTGACGCATGACGTAGTAGAGGCACCACGTCATCGCCGCGGCGGAGGTCTCGTGCCCGGCCATGAGCAGGATCAACGCCTCGTCGCGGATCTCGTCGTCGGTCAACGGGTGGTCGATGCCCTCTTCGTCCTCGGCCGTGACCAGCAGCGAAACCAGGTCCGCGCGGTCCCGCGACGGGTCTCGCGCCCGCCGGATCACCGTGTAGATCGTCTCGTCGATCGCCTTCCAGGCCCTCCTGGCGCGCAGGTTGGCGGGGAAAGGCAGTCGCCGGAGCAGCCACGTACAGGGGAGCAGCCCCAGCGCGAAGTCCCAGGTCATGGCATCCACCACGGCCTTGCCCACCTTCGGATCGACCTGCATGTCGCGCCCGAAAAACGACGCGACCGCGACGCTGATCGCGATCCGGTGCACCTCGGCGGCCGCGTCGATCGCACCTCCGTCATGCCAACCCTCCTGAACGGCCCGGGCTTCATCGAGCATGATTCCGGCGTACTCGTCCATCCCCTTCCTGCCGAATGACGGCTGGACGAGTTTCCGCCTCCGCTGGTGATCGATCCCGTCACCCGTGAGCAAGGTGGGGTTCCTGACCGGACGGATGTCCTTGTAGGCGGCGGTCTTCCCGAACGAGAGACGCTTCGACACGAGGATTTCCCGGATCATTTCCGGCTCGAAGACTGCACAAAACCTGCGTGACAGGAGCCTGTACGAGGCGATGTCCCCAAAGGTCCGGTGAAGCCCCTCCAGAAAGCCCGGGAAATCGCGGATGCGGGCCAGCAAGTGGCGGAGGCGGCGTCCGCTGGGCCCCGGGGGCGACGGTGGCGTGCCGGTCACCTTCCGGGAGGGTGTTCGGGCTTTGGCGAATATGCTTGGCATCGGGGCCGGAAGCTACAACGACTCCTGACGAGACGACAAATTCCGCAGAAACGCGACAGATTCGCAAATCGACGTCAACACCGGGTCGTTGACAGCCAAGTGGCAATTTAGCCAAGTTGTTGCCCCTGTTCGCCTTCTTGGCGGTACATTCTCCGCCGTGCACAGCCCATGCCATAGGAAGAACCATGGACCTGCAAATCAACTGGGACCGGCAAGCGGGCGTCTTGGTCGCATCACCGGTCGGTCGCGTCGACAGTGCGAACAGCGCGCAGTTCCAGGAAGCCCTGGAGTCGGGGATCCCGTCGGACGAACGGTCCCTGCTCCTCGACCTGCGGCACCTCAACTACCTGAGCAGCGCGGGCCTGCGCGTCCTCCTGGTGGTCACGAGGAAGTTCCGGCAAAGCCACCAGACGATCGCCATGTGCGAACTGTCCCGGACGATCCGCTCGATCGTTTCGCTGAGCGGCTTCGACAAGATCATTCCGGTCTACGGGTCTCTTGCCGAGGCCCTCGAGGCAGTTCCCGCGAAGGATGGCTCCGCCAAACCGAAGCAAGCTGCCGACGAGAAGCCCACTCCGGACGAGGATCGATCGGGTCCCCGGCGCTGGAGCTTCAAGATGCACTCCAACTGAGTTCAGCTTCAGGCGCGCAGGTTTCCCCGCGCGCGGGCGTCTCTGGTCGGGGTAGTTGTGGACGAGCCCACCGTACACGACATTCGCTCCCATGCGTGTGCGCCCGGCGTGCCTTACCCGTAGCCAGGAGTCCCGATGCACGAACTCGTGAATCGAATTCTATCGAGCCCCCGCAGATGTCCCCGCCGCCCCCTGCTCCTCGCCGTGGCGGTCGTCGCGACCGTGTTGCCGGGATCAACCGCGACCGCGCCGGGACTCGTTGCGCAGCAGGGAACGGACGGCGGCAACTGGCTCCACTACGGGGGTGACGCCGGAAGCACCAAGTACTCCCCGCTCGACCAGATCGACGCGGGCAACGTCGCCGACCTGGAGATCGCGTGGCGCTGGGAGTCGCGCAACTTCGGCGACCGGCCCGAGTTCAACTACCGGGTGACCCCCCTCGCGGTGGACGGCACGCTCTACGTCACGGCCGGCTACCGGCGGGCGGTAGTGGCCATCGACGGGGCGACCGGCGAGACCCTGTGGATGTACCGCATGGACGAGGGGATGCGCAGCGAGACCGCTCCGCGCGCCAACTCGGGGCGTGGGGTCGCGTACTGGACCGACGGTGAGGCGGAACGCATCCTCGTCATCACCCCGGCCTACCACATGGTCTCGCTGGATGCGAAGACCGGACGGCCCGACCCGGCCTTCGGGGAGGACGGGGTCGCCGACCTGCGCAAGGACTTCGGTCCCCGCGAGGTCGACATCGAGAACGACCCGCTGGGTTCGAGCTCCCCGCCTGTCATCGTCGGCGACGTTGCGGTGGTGGGGACCGCGCTCCCGTCCGGCAGTTCGCCGCCCAAGCCCGACATGCCGCCGGGCCACGTGCGCGGGTACGATGTCCGCACCGGCGAGCGCCTGTGGATCTTCCACACCATCCCCCAGGAGGGCGAGTACGGCAACGATACCTGGCTGGACGAGTCCTGGCGCTACACCGGCAACGCGGCCGTCTGGACCCCTTTCTCGGCGGATCTGGAGCGTGGCTACGTATACCTGCCCATCGAAGCTCCGACGGGTGACTACTACGGCGGTCACCACCCCGGCGACAACCTCTTTTCCCAGAGCCTGGTGTGCCTGGACGCGCGCACCGGCGAGCGGGTGTGGCACTTCCAGATGGTCCATCACGGTATCTGGGACTACGATCCGCCCGCGCCGCCCATCCTGCTCGATATCAACGTGGACGGGCGCACCATCCCGGCGGTGGCGCAGGTCACCAAGCAGGCCTTCACCTACGTTTTCGACCGCTACACGGGCGAACCGGTCTGGCCCATCGAGGAGCGGCCCGTCGCACCCAGCGACGTGCCCGGTGAGTGGACCGCACCGACCCAGCCCTTCCCTACCCGCCCGGCCCCCTTCGACCGCCAGGGCGTGTCGGTGGACGACCTCATCGACTTCACCCCCGAGCTGCGCGCCGAGGCGCTGGAGATGGTTTCCCGACTGGTGATCGGGCCGCTCTACACCCCGCCCTCGGTGATCGACCTGGACGATCCGGAGGGCACCCTGGGCACAGTGGTGCTGCCGGGGTCGCTGGGCGGCGCCAACTGGCCCGGCGCCTCGGTCGATGTCGAGACGGGCATCCTGTATGTCACGTCCGTGACCTCTCCTTCCGTCCACGGCCTGATCAACGACCCGGACATCTCCAGCATGGACTTCATCTCCGGGCGCGCCTTCCGTCGGGTGCAGGGTGGCGGTCCGCAAGGCTTGCCGCTCATCAAGCCACCGTGGGGACGCATCACCGCCATCGACCTGAACACCGGCGACCATGTGTGGATGAGGCCCAACGGCGACACCCCCGACTACGTGCGCGAGCATCCCGCGCTGGCCGGCGTGGAGATTCCGACCACGGGCAAGCCCGACCGGGGCGGCACCATGGTGACGCGCACGCTCCTCTTCGCCGGGGAAGGGGGCGGGATGTTCGCGGCCTTCGGCTCGGGCGGCAACAAGCTGCGCGCCCACGACAAGACCACCGGCGAGGTGGTGCACGAGTTCGAGTTGCCCGCGAACCAGACCGGGGTGCCGATGACCTACCAGGCCGACGGCCGCCAGTTCATCGTGGTGGCGGTGGGCGACCGCGGCCACGCCGCCGAGCTGGTCGCGCTCGCGCTTCCCTGACACGGGCGGCTCCCTCACGGGCGGCTCCCTCGGTGCAACCTTCCCGTCCGCCCTCGCGTCTGATGGGCTAATGGCGCGCGAAGGGAGATCCCGAATCTCCCTGGTTCAACGCGCCTCGTCGCAGAAGACAACGGTTGGAGAGGCGAGGAGGATCGCATGTTGAGGAAGAAGCGGGGAACGGGAAGTGAGCGATCGAGAGGCATCGGCGCGGCCTTCTGGGCGGCCGCGCTGCTGGTGGCGCTGACGGCGCCGTCGGTGCTCGAGGCGCAGGAACGCAACCGGGGACGGTTCCGGGACGGCGCTGACCGCGGGCTGATGCGTCTGCGCGGCAACATCATGTCGCGGGCGCTGCTCGGGATCCAGTTGAGCACGCGCCCCGAGGACGCGGATGCACAGGGCGCCGAGGTGCGTGGCGTCACCAGCGAGGGCCCCGCCGACGAGGCGGGCATCCAGGAAGGCGACATCATCACCGCGCTGGGCGGCCATAGCCTGCTGGAACCCCTCGCCGACGCCGACCTGGAGGAGCGCGTCGATCCCGACCGTTCCGTTCCCGGTCAACGGCTGCTGATGTTGGCCCGCGAGCTGGAGCCGGGCGAGGAGGTGGTGGTGGAATACCTGCGCGACGGCGTGGCGGCGTCGGCCACCGTCGAGCCTCGAGTGACCTGGACGACGCTGGGATTCGACGCGGACAGGATGGAGGAGACCATGGAGCGCGCCCGCGAGCGTGCCGCAGAGGCTCGTGACCGTGCCGCCGAAATGCGCGAGCAGGCCAGGGAGTTCACCGAGGAGATGCGCGAGCAGTGGGACGACTACGCCTGGTTCCCGGAGGCGGGCTCGGCGGTCGCGGTGATGGGGCGGCGGGCCTCGCACGGCGTCAGCCTGGTGACGCTGAACGCCGGGCTGGGCCGCTACTTCAACGCCGAGAGCGGCGCCCTGGTGACGGAGGCCGACGAGGACAATCCGCTGGGGCTCGAGGCGGGCGACGTGGTCCTCGCCATCGACGGGCGCACCATCGACTCGGCCGGTGACGTGCGCCGCATCCTGCGCTCCTACGAGGAGGGGGAGACGGTGACGCTGACGATCATGCGCGACCGCGCCGAGATGCAGGTCGGCGGTTCGGTCGATGACCAGGCGCGCCTGCGGCGCGGCGGGGTCGGGCGCGGGGCGCCCGTTGGACCGGCGGGCAGAAGGATTTCGGCCGCCCGCCGCGGTCCGGGACGGGTGGCGGTATGGCGGGCGGCGGACCGCGGCAGACAGCCCTGGAGGGTCGTGCGCCGGTAGGCGGTCGCAAGGGAAGAGGGGAGGCGGGGTCGGGATCCGGCGCCGGGCGCTGATGCGCTCCGGCGCCGGTTGCACTTGTGCGCGCGCAGCCACTTGTCCACTCTGTACATGGCAGTACGGAAGTCTCTTCGTTCGCGGCCGCGCTTCAGGGGTCGCGGAATTTCGTCGCACCCGACAACCCCCGTTCCCTCATCGTGTCGGAAAGACAGCCCCTAGGCATTCTTCAGGTTCTCGGCAGCGGATCCGGATTCATCCGTCTGCGAAAGTTCGGCTACATCGCGTCCAAGCAGGACGTGTACGTCGGCCCCAAGGTCATCCGGCGTTTCGGTCTGCGCACCGGCGACGAGATCGTCGGGGATGTCGGCAACCGTCCGCGCAACGGTAAGGCGCCGCCGCTCACCCGGGTGAGCACGGTCAACGGCGAACCGCCCAACGGTCTGCGCGACCGGTCCGAGTTCACCCGTCTGAGCGCGCTCCACCCGCGCAACCAGCTCAAGCTCGAGTGTGACATCACGCATCTTGGGAGGCCCGACTTCACCAACCGCGTGATCGACCTCTTCTGTCCTTTCGGAAAGGGACAGCGGGCGATGATCGTGGCGCCCTCGAAGGCGGGCAAGACCACCGTCCTGCAGCGCGTGGCCCAGGGAATCGTCACCAACCACCCCGACTGCCATCTCTACATCCTTCTCATCGACGAGCGTCCCGAGGAGATCACCGAGATGGAGATGTGCGGGTTCGGCGAGGTCATCGCCTCGAGCTTCGACTATCCGGCGGAACGCCATGTGGCGGTCGCCGAGATCACCTTGGAGCGCGCCCGCCGGCGGGTCGAAATGGGTCAGGACGTGGTTTTGATCCTCGATTCCATTACGCGCCTGGCGCGCGCCCACAACAACGTGGAAGCGGGGAGCGGGCGCACGCTCTCGGGCGGGCTGGACGCGGGCGTGATGGAGAAGCCGAAACGCTTCCTGGGGAGCGCCCGCAGCATCGGGGAACCTCAGGGCGGTGGATCGCTCACCATCGTGGCGACCGCGCTGGTGGACACCGGCTCGCGCATGGACCAGGTCATCTTCGAGGAGTTCAAGGGGACGGGCAACAGCGAGCTGCTGCTCTCCCGCGAAATCGCGGACCGGCGCATCTTCCCGGCCATCGACCTGGTTGCCTCAGCCACCCGGCGCGAGGAGCTCCTGCTCTCACCCGAGGCGCTGACCCTTTCGCGCGCCTTCCGCCGCCAGTTGTCACACAAGGCGCCGGCCGAAGCGATGACGGAACTCCTGGGCCTCATGAACCGGACGCGGGACAACGCCGAGCTGCTGGACATGGCGCGGCACCTCAACTAGGTCCGGTCGAGCACGACCCCCGGTAACAACCAGGCCCGGTCACAGCCCGACCCGGTCAGGAACCAGCCCGGCGTCAGCGCGAACTCGCGTCGCGCAGCCGCTCCAGTCCCATCTCCAGTTCCCGTCCCTGCAATCGGTCCATGGCTCGCGCCACGTATCCGAGGATGGGATTCCATCCGAAGTCGCCCGACTCGCGCCAGGTCACGCGGGTGCCCTCCGCGAGCCCGTCCAGGGCGATGGTCCCCTCGGTGATCATCGAGCCGTCCTCCACCTCGACCCGGTAGCGAACCCGCTCCCCGGCAACGCTCTCCACGATGGTGAACACGCCGTCGCCGAATTCCGCATCGTTCCATCTGCGCCCGGCCCCGACCCCGGCGGGTGGGCCGAAGCGTTCCGCGGCGGCCTCGGGCCAGTCGGTCCAGGCGTCCCAGCGCGCGACATCGTTCACGTAGGCAAAGACCTGCTCCGGGGCCGCGGGCATCTCGAGGGAGCGCTCGACCGCCCAGGTCCCGGGCAGAATGAGCCCGATGAGGATGAGAGAGGTGAAGACCACCGCGAGAAAGCTGAAGAACTTCACCGCCATGGGGCGCTCCTGCGTCGGGGGATTCTCAACGAACCATGCGCCTCAGCACCGGTTCGAGGCTGGCCCAGACGGTGCCCGCGATGATCTCATGGCCTTCGACAGAGGGATGTATGCCGTCGGACTGGTTAAGTTCGCGGATGCCGCCAACGCCCTCCAGAAGAAAGGGGATGAGGATGACATTGGCAGCGCGGGCCACTTCGGGGAAGACGGCGCGGAAGCTCTCGCTGTAGCGCTGGCCCAGGTTGGGGGGCGCCTGCATGCCGGCGAGGAGGATCTCGGCGTCCGGGTATCGCGACCGGGTGTCACGGATGATGGCCAGCAGGTTGTCACGCAGGGCACCCGCCTCCTGCCCTCGCAGGCCGTCGTTGGCGCCAAGCTCGAGCACCAGGACCTGAAGCGGGACGCGCAGCAGCCATTCCAGGCGCCGGAGCCCGCCCGCGCTGGTGTCGCCGCCGACCCCTGCGTTCACAACCCGGAAAGGAAGACCGGCATGGTCGATGCGCTGCTGGACCTTCGCCGGGAAGGCGTCCTCGGGCGCGTTCCGCAAACCGTAGCCCTCGGTGAGGCTCGTACCGAGGAAGAGGATGACCCCGCGGTCGTCGGCGTCCGTTGCCGGAACTTCCCGATCCGGCGAACGTAACGCTTCGGGGCCTTCCGCCCCGTCGCACGCAGGCAGGACAGAGAGCAGGCCGATTGCCGCCAGTCGTCTCCACATGATGATCGTCGCCGAAGGTGTGAGCAAAGCGTACGGGCGCGGCAGCCGC
Organism: Longimicrobiales bacterium; assembly: GCA_965232315.1. Taxonomy (GTDB): domain Bacteria; phylum Gemmatimonadota; class Gemmatimonadetes; order Longimicrobiales; family Gaopeijiaceae; genus BD2-11. The sequence goes on from CBDDPN010000022.1 coordinate 42,592, forward strand.
TCGCTGGTCGTTCTGCGCGATATCGACCTCAGCGTGCCCGAAGAGGACTTTATCGCCCTCGTGGGTCCCTCGGGAAGCGGCAAGACCACCTTGCTGGGGCTGCTCGCGGGGCTCGACGCCCCCTCGACCGGCACCATCAGCCTGGGCGGCCAGCGGCTCTCGGCCCTTACCGCCGACGAACGCGCCGCGTTCCGGGCGGAAAAGGTAGGCTTTGTCTTCCAAACCTTCCACCTCCTGCCCACCCTGACGGCGCTGGAAAACGTCATGGTGCCGCTGGAGCTGGCTCCGCGGGGCTCGGCGCATCGCGCGCCGCGCGGGTCGGGATCACGGGTCAAGCCGCGCGACCGGGCCCGCGAGCTGCTCGAGCGGGTCGGGCTCGCTGAGCGCACGCACCACTATCCGGCGCAGCTCTCCGGGGGCGAACAGCAGCGGGTCGCTCTCGCCCGCGCCTTCGCCAACCGGCCGATGGTGCTCTTTGCGGACGAGCCGACCGGCAACCTGGATTCGGCGGCCGGGGCGATGGTGGTCGAGCTGATGGAGGAGCTCAACCGGGAGTGCCGCACCACCATCGTGCTCGCCACCCACGACCTCGAGCTCGCCGCCCGTGCCCGGCGCGTGGTCACGCTCCGGGACGGCCGCATCGACTCCGACCGCCTGAACGGCCACTCCGGACCCCGGCACGGTGTCTCCGGGCCCGGGCGTGGCGACTCCCCCGGGCGTGGCGACTCCGACCCCCCGGACGGCCACGGGTCCCGGTGATCCCCTTCTCGCTGCGGCTCGCCTGGCGGGAGGGCCGCGCGGGCATGCGCCGGATCGGGGCCTATGCGGCCTCCGTGGCCCTCGGGGTCGCCGCGCTGGTGGCGGTGCACTCCTTCACCGGCGACGTCATCCGGTCCATACGGGAGGAGTCGCAGCTCCTGCTGGGCGCCGACCTGCGCCTTTCCTCGAACGCCCCCATCCCCGACAGCGTGCGTGTCATCGCGGACTCGGTCGCCGCCGAGGGAGGCGAGCTCTCCCGGGTGACCGGGCTGGTATCCATGGTGTACGCGCCGTCGAGCGGGGCCACCCGGCTGACCCAGGTGCGGGGGGTGGAGGGCGTCTTCCCGCTGTACGGGGAGGTCGAGACCACCCCTCCGGGCATCTGGGAGCGCGTGGGGGAGCCCGGGGTCGCGGTGGTGGACGAGGCGGTCCCCATCCAGCTGGGCGTGAGCGCGGGCGACACCCTGCAGGTCGGGAGCGCCTCCTTCGTCATCCTGGGCACCGTGCGCGGCCTGCCCACCGACATCGGCTTCCAGAGCTCCATCGGCCCGCGTGTGTTCGTGGCCCGAAGCGGGCTCGAGAGCAGCGGGCTGCTCGAGTTCGGAAGCGTCGCCCGCTACCACGTGTACCTGCGCATGCCCGCCGGAGAGGATCCAGAGGACGTCGAGGACCGCCACTGGCGTTTCTTCCGCAACCAGGCGGTGACTTCGGTGACCGCCGAGGACCAGGCCCGCAGCCTCACCCGGGGCACCCGCGTGCTCGCGTGGTTCCTGCGGGTTGCGGGGCTTACCGCGCTGCTGCTCGGAGGCATCGGGGCGGCCAGCGCGATCCATGTGTACGTGAAGGAGAAAACCGCGGCGGTCGCGGTGCTGCGCTGCATCGGCGCGCGCGAGCGGAGCGTCTTCAACGCCTACCTCCTCCAGGCGGTGGCGCTCGGGCTGGTCGGTTCGGTCGCGGGGGTGGCGGCGGGGATCGGACTCCAGCGCGTCCTGCCGCTGCTGATCGCGGACGTGCTGCCCGTGACGGTCGAGGCGCGGGTGGACTCGGAGGCCGTGGTCGCGGGGCTGGTGACGGGGGTGGTGGCCGCCGCCCTGTTCGCCCTCATCCCGCTGCTCCGCATCCGCGGCATCGCGCCGCTCCAGGCGCTGCGCGCGGACTTCGAGCCGGAGAGTACGGCGAGGTCGCGGCTCGACCGCGTGCTGGCGTTCGGCGGGCTGGTCGCCGGGATGCTGCTCCTCAGCCTCTGGCAGGCTCCCGAGCCGGTACACGGCCTCGCCTTCGCCGGCGGGCTGAGTGCGACCCTGCTTCTGCTCTGGGCCACGGCGGTCGCCCTCACGAGGCTCACCCGCCGCTACTTCCCCGCGGGCGCCTCCTACGCCGTGCGCCAGGGCATCGCCAACCTCTACCGGCCCCAGAACCAGACCACGGCCGTCATCCTCGCGCTCGGCCTGGGCGCCTTCCTCATCACCACCATCCTGCTGGTGCAGACGAGCCTCGGCCGCGCCTTGTCGACCGACCCCGAGCAGAACCGGCCCAACGTGCTCTTCTTCGACATCCAGCCCGACCAGCGCGACAGGGTGTCCGAGCTGGTGGCGGCCGCCGGGGGCGGCGAGCTCGACCTGACGGCGGTGGTGCCCGCACGCCTGTCCAGCCTGAACGGCCGCCCGGCCGCGGAGATTCTGCAGGACCGCTCCGACGGGGGGCCGGCCCGCTGGGCGGTGCGCCGGCTCTACCGCAACACCTACCGGTCCGAACTCTCCGACTCGGAGGAGCTGGTGGCGGGCCGCTGGTGGGGCGACGGGGCGGCCGACGGCGCCGGCGACAACGGCCCCCCCGACGGCGTCTCCCTCGACGCCGACCTGGCCGACGACCTGAGGGTCGGCATCGGGGACCGGATTACCTGGGACGTCCAGGGCGTGCCCGTCACCACCACGGTGGAGAACCTGCGCCGCGTCGACTGGGAGCGCTTCGACATCAACTTCCTGGTGGTCGCCGAACCGGGCGTCTTCGAACAGGCGCCGCGCAGCTATCTGGGCCTCGCCCGCATCGCCGACCCCGCGGCCCGCGCCGGCATGCAGCGGGACCTCGTGCTCAGCCTCCCCAACGTGTCGGTGCTCGACCTGGCGCTCGTCCAGGAGGCCCTCGACACCATCCTGGGCCGCGTAGGAGGAGCCGTCCGCTTCCTCTCCCTCTTCATCGCCCTCGCCGGCGTGGTCGTGCTGGTGGGCTCCCTCTCCACTTCGCGCTATCAGCGAATGCGCGAGAGCGCGCTCCTGAAGACGCTGGGCGCGCGCCGTGCGCTCGTGCGGCAGGTCCTGCTCGCGGAATACACGAGCCTGGGGATGCTCGCCGGGCTGGCGGGCTCGCTGCTGGGCGTGTGCGCCAGCTGGGCGCTGATGGAGTTCTTCTTCGAACTCGACTTCCATTTGCCGTTCTGGCGCGTCGCCGGCATCTGGCTGCTGGTGGTCGCCCTGACCGTCGTCACCGGCCTCGCCAACAGCCGGGGCGTCCTCCGCCGCAAGCCGCTGGAGACGCTGCGGGAGGTTGCGGAGTAGGCTTCGCGGCGAAAATGGCCGACGCCCGGACTCAGAGGCGGGATCGGCCGGTCAGTCCCACTCCAGTTGCAGCATCCGGTTCCATGGGACCACCTCGGTGTCGTTGCGCCGATACCGGGAATCACCACCGTAGACGAGGCGCCGCTCGACACTGAGTCCAATTTTGTCCAGGGAGCCAGCGAGGTTCCTCAACCCCGAAAAGAAGCGCGGGACGACGGTCGTCCCCGACTTGGCCTCCGCCAGGGTCACACGCAACCCCAGGTCGACGACGAGATCGACCTCTGTCCCTGGTGCCCGATAGTGTCCCAACCGGGGTTCGACACCCCGATGCACGATGGTCTTGAACACCTCTGACGCCACCCAACTCTCGAAGATCTGGCCGCGCAACGGATGGTGGCGCAGCTCTTCCGGGGACCTTATGCCCAGCAGGTAGCAGACGAGCCCGGAGTCGAGAAAGTGCAACTTGGGCGCCTTGATCTGACGTTTGCGCATGTTGCGCCGATAGGCGGGAACCTGAATCACCAGGAAGCTCACCTCCAGAACCGACAACCATGCTCGCGCAGTGTTGTGGCGCACGCCCGCATCACCCGCCAGCGCGGAAAGGTTCACCTCGGTCGCGGTGCGTCCCGCCGCCAACCGCACGAACGCCGAAAACGCTTCGAGGTCGGTGACGTTGCGGAGCGAGCGCACATCACGCTCGATGTAGGTAGTGAAGTAGTCGCGCAACCACACATCCGGTGGGATGCCGCGATGATGGATCCGGGGATAGGCGCCCGTCCACAGGCAGTCCAGGAGTTCCGGCCGCGACCCTCCGAAGCGCGCCAGTTCGTTGAACCCCGGGGCCAGCAGGTGCAGCACCCCCACCCGTCCGGCCAGCGACTGGCTCACGGCTTCACTCAGCCCGAAATGCTGCGAACCGGTCAGCACGAAACGCCCCGGAGTTGGATCCCGGTCAACTTCCTCCTGCAGGTACGACGTCAGGTCGGGCGCGCGCTGCACCTCGTCGATGACCGCGCCGTCGCGGTACTCATGCAGGAAGCCGCGCGGATCTTCCCGAGCATAGGCACCCACGTCCATGCCCTCGAGAGAGACGTAGGGCCGGTCGGGGAGCAGAGTGCGGCAAAGGGTGGTCTTGCCCGATTGCCGCGGGCCGGTGACCGTGGCCACCGGGTAGTGCCGCAGTCGGTCGCGCAGAGGGGCGGCCAGATCGCGCTCGATGAACGGCGGCTGACGTGCGATGGCAGACACCTGGGGCCTCCGGCTTGGGCAACAGGTTGGTGTCTCGTTGAAGGATTCCGGGGAGGACAGCCATCTGAATCGTGGCAATACGGGTGCAGATTGTCAAGCGGAATGACAATCTGCACATCCGGCCGCCGTCCCCATCCCCCTTCCTTGCCCGAGCCACGATCGTCGCCTGCCTACGCCCCAGCCCGCGCGTAGGCCCGCAACCGCTCGCTCGCCGTCTCCAGGCTCTCGATGCGCTTGCAGAAGACGAAGCGCACGTAGTTGCTGTCGCCGGCCTTCACGTTGAAGAAGCTCGATCCGGGCACCGGGATGACGCCCGCGTCGCGCGCCAGCGATCGCGAGAAGGTGTCGTCGTCCTCGCCCGAGAGATCCGAGAAATCGGCCATGATGTAGTACGCGCCCTCGGGAGCCGAGCAGCGGAAGCCGCCCTCCAGCAGTCCCTCATAGAGGATGTCCCGCTTCGCGAGATAGCTCTGCTTGAGCTCGGCGTAGAACTCCGGGCCCAGCGCGCTCATCGCCACCGCCACCCCTTCCTGCAGCGGCGCCGGAGCGCCGACCGTAAGGAAGTCGTGCACCTTGCGGATCTCGTTGGTCAGGTCGGCCGGGGCCACGATGGTGCCCAGCCGCCAGCCGGTGACGCTGTAGGTCTTGGAGGCCCCCGACACGGTGACGGTGCGCTCGCGCATGTCGGGGAGCGTGGCCAGCGGGATGTGCTCGCCCTCGTAGTAGATGTGCTCGTAGATCTCGTCGGTGAACGCCAGCAGGTCGTGGCGCCGGCAGATGTCCGCGACCCCCTCCAGCTCCTCGCGGCTGAAGACGCGCCCGGTGGGGTTGTTGGGGGTGTTCAGGATGATGGCCCGCGTGCGGTCGGTGACTTCCGCTTCCAGCCGGCTCGCATCCAGGGCGAAATGCGGCGGCTCGAGCCGGTGGAAGATCGGCGTGGCCTCGCACAGGATGGCATCCGGCCCGTAGTTCTCGTAGAACGGCTCCAGGACGATCACCTCGTCGCCCGGGTTGATGACCGCCATCATGATGGACGCCATCGCCTCGGTGGCTCCGCAGGTGACGGTGATCTCGCGCTCGCCGTTCACCTCCATCCCGTACCACTCGCGGTACTTCCGCACCAGGGCGTCGCGGTAGCGTGGCGATCCCCAGGTGATCGCGTACTGGTTGATGTCCCTCTGGATCGCCTCGCAGGCCGCATCCTTGATGACCTGGGGCGCGGGAAAGTCGGGAAATCCCTGGGCCAGATTCAGCGCCCCGTACTCGCGTGCGACGCGCGTCATCTCCCGGATGACGGACTCGGTGAACAGGCGCGTCCGGTGCGCCGTGCGTGGCTTCTGGGTCATGGTGTTTCGTGGTCTCTTGTGGCGGTTCCGCCGGAGGTGATCTGAGGGGGTGGTTCTTCGCGCCACCTGCTGCCCCTGCCGTGGGTACGCGATCCGCCACGCCGCCCTGCGTGCGCCGGCATGAGCCTTCATGCGGCGAAGCTGCAAGCTCTACGGAGAGGGGTGGATGGGCAAGTCTGGAGTCGGGGGCCGTTGGCGAAGGCGGTCACCACATCCCGGAGCACATCGCCCGCCGTCGTCTCCAACGAAGCTGGGCCAACTTCCGCGAATGCGGCGCGACCGCCGATTCTTCTTGACGAGTCCGAGGGCTGGCGCGAGGTGCGCGAACCTCAAAGCTGGGCGCTGGCGGCCGGGATGATGTCGGAACGCACTGCTTGTCGCAGCGGGTCAAGGAACCGATTAGCTTCTCAAGCGAGCTTGTTGACGCGCCCAAGGAGCCACATGAATCCCGAAACCAGCCCGTTCCGTCCAGGACGACCGGTTCCGATCGAGTTCTTCGTGGGGAGGAGCACCGAAATTGAGCGACTCCGCAGCATGGTGCGCCGTTCCGCCCAGGGAACCGTCAGCGTTGGCTTCGTGACCGGGGAAAGAGGTATCGGAAAGAGTTCGCTGGCAGCGTTCGTTCGACATCTCGTGGAGCAGGACAGCTACGCCGTGGGGTGTCACGTCTACTTGGGAGGAGTGGATGAGGTACCCGAAATGCTGCGGCGAACCTTCCATCGGCTGCTGAACGAGAGCATTGACAAGCCTTGGCACCAGCAACTCCTGGGCTTCTTGGGCAATCGAGTGCAGCGCGCCGGTCTTTTTGGGATCACCCTGGACCTCAAGCTTACGGACGACGACCTGGCGACCCTGGCTCGCGACTTCGTACCTTCGATGAAGCAATTACTGGAGAGTCTCCCCAGCCCCAAGCGGACCATCTTCCTGGTGCTTGACGACATCAACGGATTGGCGAGATCGGAGGCATTCGCAAACTGGCTCAAGAGTTCGGTGGATGAGTTCGCCACTTCCGCGCCCGAAGCCGGGCTCTGCATCCTGGTGGTCGGCTTGGAGGAGAGGCGCCGAGAACTCGTGGAAGGCCAGCCGTCGCTGGCTAGGGTCTTCGAACTCATTGACATTGCGCCATGGTCGGATGATGAAGTCTTCAATTTCTATGCACAGTCGTTCGAGCGAGGCGGAGCCGAGATTTCGTCGAGCGACATCAACGTTCTCGTTCAGTACACAGGGGGGATGCCTGTTCTCGCGCACGAAATCGGAGACGCTGTGTGGCGTACCGCCGACACCCGGAAGATCCAGCCACTTGAAGTCGGGCAGGGAGTTGTAGTCGCCGCCGAGGTGATCGGAAGCAAGCTCCTGGAGCCCAGCGTATTCAAGGCCATCCAGAGTGAGCGCTACCGCTCGATCCTTCGTCAGATAGCTCATCGGCCTCGGAAGCGCTTCAAGAGATCGGAGGTTCTGGAGCGCCTGACCAGCGAAGACAGACCTGCCTTGGACAATTTTCTCCGAAGGATGAAGAGTCTGGGCGCAATCGAAAGGGATCCAGAGATTCGAGGAGGATACCGCTTTCCGAATCGGCTGCACGCGCTGTACTTCTTCATGGAATCCCGGCGGCACTTACGGATTCGCGACCGCTGAGAACTGGCTGACGCCAAGGGATGCACCGCTCGGTGCTCCATTTAGGAGAAGGTCCTGCAGCCGACGAGCCACCCCCCCGCTTGCAGCCCCGATCCCGCTCCGGGCATATTGCCAGCGTCGCACAGGAGCCTGTGGAGCACCCGGGCCAACCCGCGCGGCCAGCGGATCCGCCAGCCGGATCCGGTCACACCTTCGGGCAGGTCGGGAACAATGTACGGTCCACGGATCACTCGGGCTGGGAGCAGCACGTACGGGCGCATCAGTCGCGCGCGGACGGTCGTTGCTTCAGCGCTCTTCAGCATCGCCTTCTCCTTCTGGAGCGCATCGGCCGGGGCGCAGCAGACGCCCTTCGGCATCGACGACGCCATCAACCTCGCGCGGGTCTCGGATCCGCGGATGTCTCCCGACGGGGAGCGGGTCCTGTTCTCGCGCTCCGAGCTGGACTGGGAGGAGAATGAGCGCATCAGCTCGCTCTGGGTCGTGAACGCGGACGGCAGCGACGCACGCCGCTTCACTTCGGAGGACGGGGACTCCGGCGCCCGCTGGTCTCCGGACGGCCGCTGGGTGGCGTTCCTGCGCTCGAGCGGCGACGGGGAGGACCGCAGCCGACAGGTCTTCATCATCCGCACGGACGGCGGGGAGGCGCGGGCGCTGACCGAGCACCCCACCTCGGTGCGGTCCTTCGAGTGGGGAGGCGCGAACTCGATCTTCTACCTCGCCAACGACTCGCTTCCCGACGACGAGGAGGAGCGGCGCGAGGACGGCTACGACGCCATCTTCGTCGATGAGGCGCCCAACGGGCAGACGCGCGGCCAGTGGTCGAGCATCTGGATGATCGGGCTGGACTCGGAGGATTCGGAGGATGCCGAGGCGCGCCGGCTCACCACCGGCAACCTCCGCATCGCCCAGTTCGCGGTCGCGCCCGGGGCGGAGCGTGTCGCCTACACCTACCGCGGAGAGAACCGGCGCAACGACGGGTATCTCTCCGAGATCGCCCTGCTCGACGTGGCCACCGGCGAGGCCCGCGACCTGACCGACAACGAGGCGCCGGAGAGCTCGCTGTCATGGTCTCCCGACGGCACCCGACTCTCCTTCGGCGCCCCCGACCTCGAGACCTGGGAGCTCGACCAGGGCAACCTGTACGTCATGGACGTCGAGAACGGCGATGTGCGCCAGGTGGCGCCCAACACGACGGTAGACATTCGGGGCGCGCCCCAGTGGCATCCCTCGGGAGACGCCTTCTACTTCGCCGGGCTGGACCGGACCGTCGCGAACCTCTACCGGCTGAGCGTGGACTCGGGCGAGCTCGAGGCCGTCTCCTCGGGGGACGGCATCCTCTCCGCGCCCAGCTTCTCCGCGGACTTCTCGCGCTACGCCTTCACGCAGTCCGACCCCACGTCTCCGGGAGACATCTTCGTCGCAGGGACGAACGGAGGCGAGCCGACCCGCCTCACCGAGGCCAACCCGTGGATGTCGGAGCGCTCGCTCGCCGAGCCGGAAGTCGTCGAGTGGACGAGCCGCGACGGACTCCCCATCGAGGGCATCCTCTACCGGAGCCGTAATCCCGAGGCACGCTCGCTGGTGCTCGAGATCCACGGCGGGCCTGCGGGCGTCTTCACCCGAGGCTTCGACGCCGACGCTCAGATCCTGGCGGCTGCGGGATACTCCATCATCCAGCCCAACGTGCGCGGCTCCTCCGGCTACGGCGACGAGCTGCTGCGCGGCAACATGAACGACATCGGGGGAGGGGACTACGACGACGTGATGACCGGGGTCGACTACGCACTCGACGCCGGCATCGCCCACCCCGACTCGCTGGCGGTGAAGGGATGGAGCTACGGCGGCATCCTGGGCGGCTGGACCATCACCCAGACCGACCGCTTCAAGGCCGCGAGCCTGGGAGCGATGGTGTCCGACTGGCAGAGCGAGTTCGGCACCGGCTTCCACTTCGACGTCCTGCGCTGGTATCTGGGCGGCGACCCGTGGTCGAACCGGAACCACTGGCTCGAGCGCTCCGCCTACTCCCACCTCGACCAGGTGACCACCCCGACCATCCTCTTCCATGGGGAGCGGGATCAGACCGATACCATGGCCCAGTCGATGAACTTCTTCGCCGGGCTGACGCACCTGGGCGTCGAAAGCCGCTTCCTCCTCTTCCCGCGCGAGGGACACGGCATTTCCGAGCCCCGGCACCACCGGACCCGGCTGGTTGAGGAGCTCCGCTGGATGGAGCGCTTCGTGCGCGGAAACGCGGACTGGGAGGCGCCCGAGCGTCCGAAGGAAGAGGAGAAGTCGCGTCCGGTCACCGACGATTGAGCTGGACGCCGATGGGAATACAGAGCCGGGCCCCAGCGCGAGTCCCGGGCCGGCCCTCAACGAGCGTCACTGAACCGGACCCGAATACGAATACCGAGCCGGACCCGAAAACCAGAGGTAGCCTGATGCGCCGCATGAGATGGACGGAGTTGTCAGTAGTTGTCAGTATATTGTCAGTTGCTACGCCGCTGGCCAGCCAGAACGTCGCCCCGGAGCACTTCTCCGTGATGCAGGCCCGTTCCATCGGGCCCGCGGGGATGAGCGGGCGGGTGTCCGATGTGGAGGTGGTGCTCTCGGACCGCAACATCATCTTCGTCGGCTCGGCGAGCGGCGGGGTGTGGAAGTCCGATGACGGGGGCCTCGTCTGGCGACCCGTCTTCGACGATCAGCCGGTAGGGAGCATCGGTGCCGTCGCCGTCTTTCAGCCCAACCCGGACATCGTCTGGGCAGGGACCGGGGAAGGGAATCCGCGCAACAGCGCCGGGGTCGGGAACGGCATCTACAGGAGCAACGACGGGGGCGAGAGCTGGACCCACATGGGGCTCGAGGACTCGGGGAAGATCCATCGCGTCCTCACGCATCCGTCGGATCCGGACATCGTCCATGTCGCGGCGCTTGGGCCTACCTGGAGAACGGGGGGCGAGCGCGGGGTCTACCGGACGCGGGACGGGGGCGAGACCTGGGAGGCGGTCCTGCAGTCGAACGAACGCAGCGGCGCGGGCGAGCTGATCATGGATCCGGCCAACCCGGACAAGCTCTTCGCGGCGCTCTGGGAGCATCAGCGCTGGCCGTGGATCTTCGAGTCGGGCGGACCGGGGAGCGGGCTGCATGTGACCCGGGACGGCGGCGACACCTGGACGCAGCTCACCGAGCAGGACGGGCTGCCGTCCGGAGATCTCGGCCGCATCGGGCTCGCGATCCCGGCGGAGCATCCCTCGGTGGTGTACGCCCTGGTGGAAGCGGAGCGTAGCGAGCTGCTGCGCTCCGACGACGGAGGACGCAGCTGGAGAACGATCTCCGACGCACCCGGAGTCGCGCCGCGGCCCTTCTACTACGCCGACCTGCGCGCCGACCCGACCAACGAGAACCGCATCTATTCGCTGCACGGATCGGTGCAGGTGTCGGAGGACGCAGGCCGCAATTTTGTGACTGTGGTGCCCAGCGCCGACATCCACGGCGACATCCACGAGCTGTGGATCGATCCCGACGATCCGCGCAAGATGATCCTGGGCAACGACGGCGGCATCGCCTTCACGTATGATCGCGGGAAGTACTGGCGGTTCGTCGAGAACCTGCCTCTGGCCCAGTTCTACCACATCGAGGTGGACGACGAGGTGCCGTTCAACGTCTACGGCGGGCTCCAGGACAACGGCTCGTGGTGGGGGCCTTCGGATGTCTGGGGCGGGCGCGGGGTCATGAACGCGCACTGGCACCGGGTGGTGAGCGGAGACGGCTTCGTGGCGGCGCCGGATCCGAGCGATGCGCGCTACGGCTATTCGTCGTCGCAGCGCGGCAACCTGCAGCGCTTCGACCGGGTCACCGGCCAGCGCAAGGCGATCCGCCCCGCGGCTCCGGAGGGCGAGACGCTACGCTTCCACTGGAACGCGGCCTTCGCGACCGACCCCTTCGACTCGACCACGATCTACATCGGCAGCCAGTTCGTGCACCGGAGCCGCGACCAGGGTTCGAGCTGGGAGATCATCTCCCCCGACTTGACCACCAACGACCCGTCCAAGCAGCAGGCCCACATGAGCGGCGGGCTCACCATCGACGCCTCGGGCGCCGAGGAGCACACCACCATCCTCACGATCGCGCCCAGCGCGCTGGAGGAGGGGCTGATCTGGGTGGGGAGCGACGACGGGCGGGTGCACGTGACGCGGGACGGCGGTGGTTCGTGGACCAGCCTCGAGGCGAACGTGCCCGGGGTGCCCGAGGCGACCTGGATTCCGCACATCGAGCCCGGCAAGCACAACCCGGCGACCGCCTACATGGTCTACGACGACCATCGCCGCGGCAGCTGGACGCCCTACGTCTACCGCACGCAGGACTACGGGCAGAGCTGGCAGTCGATCGCGAGCGACGACATCTACGGCTTCGTCCACGTGATCGAGGAGGACCCGGAGGAGCCCAACCTGCTCTTCGTGGGGACGGAGTTCGGCCTGTATGTGAGCCTGGACCGCGGGGCCGGCTGGTGGAAGCACCCGGGCGTGCCTCCCACCCCGGTGCGCGACATCGTGGTGCACGCGCGTGACGGCGACCTGGTGCTGGGGACGCACGGGCGCGCCGCGCTGGTGGTTGACGACGTGCGTCCGCTGCGGGCGCTGGCGGCGGATCCGACGGTGGCCGCGCGGCCCGTGGAAGTCATGCCGGTCGCCCCGGTGCGCCAGCACACCCAGGCGGAGGGGATGGGCTACACGGGATACCGCTCGGTCGGCCACACCATGTTCATCGGACCCAGGCGGCCGTACGGCGCGCTCATCCACTACTGGCTCGCGCCGGGCGAGATGGTCGCTGGCGCCGAAGTGCAGATCGCCGACGAGGGCGGGGCGGTGGTGCGGACGCTCATGGGCACGACCGACCCGGGGCTCAACCGGGTGGTGTGGGACCTGCGCGACGAGACCGAGGGCGGCGGCATCGAGGTCATGCCCGGCACCTACTCGGTGCGGGTGAACGCGGGTGGCGGGTCGGGCGCGCAGACGCTCGAGGTGATCCCCGACCACCGCTACCCCCACGACCCCGTGGCGCGCGCGGCCAAGATCGCGGCGCGCAAGGAGGCCGCGGGCTGGATCGCCACCGCGAACGAGGCGCGGGACCGCCTGGAGCGCGCCCTCGACGGGCTGGACGTCGTGCTCGCCACCCTGGCGGACGACGACGCCCTGAGCGACGAGGGCCGCACCGTGTCGGAGGTGGCCCGCGGGCTGCTCGAGATGCACTTCACCGGCCCCGAATGTCAGGGCGGGTGCGGGGGCCAGGTGACGGTGCGCCAGGTGCAGGCCGCCGCCGGTCCGCTCGCCACCTCCTGGGACGCCCCCACCGCCAACGAGCGCCAGGCGATGAACAACGCCCTCGCCGCGCTGGACACCATCCTGAACGATGTCAACGCCGTCTTCCAGGGCGATGTCGCGCGCTTCCGCCAGCGGCTGGAGGCGGTCGGGTTCACGCTCTTCCCACCGGAGGCGCCGCTGCGGTTGTTGCGGTAGGGGGCTGTGATGAAATGTGTGCCCCGATACCTGAATCCGCCCGGCTTCCCCACCGCCTTCGGCCCGCCGGGCGTCTTCTAACCGCCGCTGCAAGATGCCGGGACGGACGAGCATTACGTGGCCAGGTTCGAGCGTGAGCGGAGATGAAGAAGCGCGACACCGGAGAAGGCGGAAGGGTCATGCGCATCATTAGTCCCGCCCGGTTTGCCGCCCTCTTCCTGGCTGCCGCCGGGTGCGTCGCTGAGGCGGATCCCCGGGCATCCGTCGATCTGGAGCCCATCGCGTCCTCCGAGGCGCCGCTCAGCGAGAACAGCGACATAGCGCTGGTGACCGAGGGAGTCGCGTGCGTGGTCGACTCCTACCAGCACCAGATACGCTGTGGCGATCGCACAGGGGAGGTCGTCGGTGTCTTCGGAAGCGAAGGGCAGGGCCCCGGAGAGTTCGGTGGCCACATGTTGGTTGAACGTGGACCAGACGGGGTCTTGGGTGTGGTCGATGTCGGGTTGGCGCGGCTCACGTTATTCGAGCCTTCCGGGACTCTCCTGTCGGATACACCAATGCCCTCGGCTTTCACCGGGCATAAACTCGTCGGAAACCGGCTATTCGGGGCTGACTTCGCAACCTTCTTCGCATCAACGCGGCCTGCCAGCGACGGGTTCAATCCAGGCATTGCGGAAGTGGACGCGCGCTCTGGAAGTGTTGTTTGGAAGCGAGCCAGTATCAGCGATGTGGTCGAAACCGAGTGCGGAGGAGTCGGCCTGGGGTGGCCGAGCCCCGGCGGAGGCTATGTGTTTTGGGCATGTGACCATGAGCTGGTATTTCTCGAAAGCAAGGACGCCCCAAGCGCGACCGTGGTTGCATCACCAACTTACTTTGAGGAACTGCCGAGCGAACGCGACGTTGATGCCTACCGTTCTGATCTGATGAGCCTGGCCGGGAACATGTCGGCGATGGAGCCCTACCTAACGCGCTTCAGGGAGCGGCCCAAGAAGTGGTTTCTCACCTCCGACTCGCCCTTCGGCTTCGACAGCCTTGACCGCCTTTGGGTCGCAATCACGCGCGACCGGGAAACGTTCTCCTACTTCGATATCTGGATCGGAACCGAATACGTCGGCACAGTTCGGATTCGTGACCGGCTAATTGGCTTCGATCTCCTGGGATCGACGTTGGTGGTACTGGTGGAGCGCGCCCCGGGCCCGGACGGGATCGCGTGGCGAGAGATCGACTGGTATCAGATCGACGGGCTCGACTTCGAGTGACGCTGGCGCTGCGCTCTCGCGCTACCCCCGAGGTCGCATCTCCATCACCCTGCCTCGCTGATCCATCTGGAACTCGCAGCAGTCGAGCAACCGGCGTTTCAGTTCGGCACGTGCCCGCTGGACCCGCGACTTCATTCCAGAGGCGCTGATGCCGAGCCGGCGCGCGGCCTCGGTCTGCCGGAGTCCCTCGAATGAGGTGAGGACCAGGGCTTCGGCGTACTTCGGCGGCAGGGCCAGGGTGAACGGCATCAGACATGCCGCGATCTCCCGCCGAGTTGCGTCCGGCTCGTTCTCATCCCTGGCCGAGGCTGCGGCAGCGACCTCGGCTTCCGCCTGTTCCAGCACGCGGGACTCGGCTGCGCGCCGTCTGTAGTGATCGGCGATCGCGTTGGCTGCGACCCGGTAGGCCCAGGCGAGCGGGTTGCGGGCCTGCTTGAGATGGTGCTGATTCTCCAGCAGCTTCAGCACAATGTCGCTGGTGACATCGTCGGCCCACTGAGTGTCCACGCGTTTGGCCACGTAGCTGCGGAGCCGGTGCTGGAACTCGGACCAGCGCAGTTCGTCAGCCGTCACAGCAAGCCTGTGTGGCGACTTGGGCCGCTGTGCCATCGGAGGCAACGGCTCTCTCCGCGACCTGTCCGTCACAGCAAGCGTCCGTTGCGCCATTCGGCGACACCGCAGCGCCGAGAGCAGCCACCTCTGCCACTTGCCCGTCACAGCAGGCCGGGGTCTCGACAACCTCTGGGGCATCGTCGGTGATCACGTACCACTCCCAGCGCAGTCCCTGAGGCTCATCGGACCAGACCTTGGTCTGTTCGGCGTGACAGCAGACGGCCTGTTCCTCGGTCTCGGCAAGGATGTTGGCCGCTTCCAGCCGGGCACCCGCCTCCCGGACCTGAGCGGCGTCGAATACTTCAACGCCGAGGTGGTTGATGCGCTCCGGCGCGTCCGGGTTCTCGAAGAGCACGAGCTTCAGCGCCGGCTCGTCCAGGGCGAAGTTGGCGTATCCCGGGCGACGCTTGTGCGGTGCCGCGCCGAAGAGTTTGCCGTAGTAGTCCACGGCCTCGTCGAGGTCGCGGACGTTCAGGGCGAGTTGCAGTCGCATGTTGATTCTCCTTCGGGTGGTTGTGCTGTCGGCATCCATCTACCCTGTTAGACGCGCGCGCCTCGGAAAAGACGCATTGAGGCTCCAACTTCGCAACTGGAGAAGCCCAAGGCACATGACTCAGGTTCCCCGGGGCGCGTGGAGCACCCTCGTGCTGCTCTCCATTGCCGAGCTCATGGGGATGTCGCTCTGGTTCACTGCAAGTGCGCTCTCGCCCGATCTGGCCGCGCAGTGGGGGCTGAGCGAGGGTCAGGTGGGGTGGCTGACCACGGTGGTACAGCTGGGCTTCGTGGCGGGGACGGCGGTTGCGGCCTTCCTCAATCTCGCGGACATCTTTCCGGCGGCGCGCTACTTCGCGGTGTCGGCGCTTCTGGGGGCGGCCGTCAACGCGACGGTGCTGCTGGCTCCGGGTTACGGCTCCGCGCTGGTTCTGCGCTTCCTCACGGGCTTCTTCCTGGCGGGGGTCTATCCGCCGGCGATGAAGATGATCGCAACCTGGTTCCGGGACGCGCGCGGCTTCGCGATCGGCACCATCGTGGGGGCACTGACGGTGGGGAAGGCGGTTCCATACCTGCTGACGTCGGTGGAGGGGGGTGGCGCGGCGCTGGTGCTGGTCGGCGCGTCGGTGGCCTGCGCGGCGAGCGGGCTCCTGGTGCTGGGGACGTATCGCGACGGGCCCTACGGGTTCGAGCGCCGGCCCTTCTCGTGGCAGCTGGCGGGGGTGGTGCTGCGCCACCGCGAGACCCGCCTCGCCATCGCGGGCTACCTGGGGCACATGTGGGAGCTCTACCCGATGTGGGCGACGATCACGCTCTTCTTCGGGGACTACTTCGCGGGCGGCGGTGGTGTTGCCGTGGCGGCCAGCGGTCTCATCGGCGAGGCCGGGAGCTACACCGGCGCGGCGGGGGATGGTCTCGTCGGCACGGGCGCGGGGAGTGCTGTCGGCGCGGCCGCGGGCAGTGTTGCCGGCACGGCCGCCGGTGGACTCTCGGCCGCGGGGCTGGTGGGGGTGGCCGGGTTCGGCGCGATCGCGATCGGTGGCGTGGGGGCGGTGATGGCGGGCACCTGGGCCGATCGTCTGGGCCGCGAGCGGGTGACCATCTGGGCGATGGCCGTGAGCGGGGCCTGTGCGGCCGTGATGGGCTGGCTGCTCGCCGCACCGCTCTGGCTGGTGTTGGCGATCGCGGCGGTGTGGGGCTTCTCGATCGTCGCCGACAGCGCCCAGTTCAGCGCGGTGGTCACGGAGGTGGCGCCCCGCCACGCCGTCGGCACCGCCCTGACCCTCCAGACCTCCCTCGGCTTCCTCCTCACCGCCGGGACCATCTGGATGACGGTCGAACTCGAAACCCGCTACGGTTGGCGCGTCGCGCTCGGTGCCTTGGCGCTGGGTCCCTGGGCGGGTATTGTGGCGATGAGGCGCCTGCAGCGGCTGCGGGCGGACCCGGCGCGACAGTGAAAGCGCCCATGGGCCGTTTCAGCTCGCTTGCGCAGGCTCATCTTGGTCCGCAAACGCCATCCCCGAACACTCTCCGACGGACAACTCCATGAAGAACCCACCCGACGGCTGGCCGAGAATCACCCCCGCCGTCTTCTACGACGATGCCGCGGCCGCGATCGACTGGCTGTCCTCCACCTTCGGCTTCACCGTTCGCGTGCGCGTCGAGAACGATGAAGGACAGATCGTCCACTCGCAGCTCGCGATGAACGGCGGCCTCATCATGGTTGGACAGGCGGGCCTGACGCCCGGCCGCACCTATCCGCGGTCACCGCATGCGGCCGATGGAGCGAACACGCAGGCACTGTGCGTCTTTGTCGACAACGTCAACGACCACTGCGAGCACGCACGCGCGGCCGGCGCGGTGATCACCACCGAGCCCGCCACCCAGGACTACGGCGAGGGCTACTGGACGGAACGCACCTACGAGGTCCGGGACCTGGAAGGACACCACTGGTGGTTCCTGCAGCGCCTGTGAGGGTTAGCGGGCCAGCCGCATCGCGACCGACGCCGCCTTTGGTCAGCCCCGCCACTACACGCAATAGCGTCTCCTCAAACCCTAAAGCGTCTCCTCAACCGCCTCCCTGGCTCTGGCTTCGATCTTCCAGGGAACGTCGGAATCGCGATAGAGCGCGGCCCCGTTCGAGAGAGGAAAGCCCGCGGGCACAAGCGTCCCGTTCTTCGGCACGGTGACCGGCAGACTCTCCCGGATAGCCCCCAGATCGGCCATCGCCCGTGCTTTGTCCGGCGCCTCCGCCATTGCCCGTCCCTTGCGCGTGAAGAACAACGCCAACCCGGTGCGATCGGTGCAGATCCTCACCCGCCCCTCATGCACCGACCTGTGATGCCGCCGGCACAGCAGCAGCAGATTCTTGAGGCTGGTGTCGCCTCCGTCGGCCCAGTGCCTGACGTGATGCGCCTCCGTGAAGCGACTGGCGCATCCCGGAAAGCGGCAGCCACGGTCGCGCTCCTCCAGCGCCCGGCGGATTTGCGGAGGGGTCGTGCGCGTCTTGCGCCCAACGCTCACCACCGACCCATCCTTGCCGTGGACCATCTCGACCTTGGCCGCATCACACGCCATGCGCCGCGAAGTTTCCTATGAAACCTACCGGTCTTGGATCAGGTGTAACGCATGATACAGTAATGTGTTGTGGTATTTGCGGGTTTCGGGAGCAGGTTCATGCCGCGGCTTTAGCTTCCACCGTGTATCCGAGCTTGTGGAGTTGGCGCATGTGGTAGCGGCGGCGGCGCTCCTTGTTGCGACGGATGAAGAAGTCGTTGCCCAGATCTTCGTGCGACGCGCCCGTCGAGAGCATGTGCCAGAGTGCCACCAGAATGGCGTGCTGCACGACCGAAATGGCCTTTCTGGAGCCGCCCCGGGCCCGGTGGCGATAGTAGAGCGCCGAGTAGTAGCTGCCCCGGGTCCGTGCCGCCGACCACGCCACCTGCCCAAGCGTCGCGCGCAGCCAGGTGTTGCCCTTGCCGGTGGACACGGACTTGCGCTTTCCGGCGCTCTCGTGGGTGCCCGGACAGACCTTGGCCCAGGAAGCCAGGTGCCCGGATGTCGGGAAGCGCGTCATGTCCGGCCCGATCTCGGCCAGAATCGTCTGGGCGGCGCGCTGCGCGATACCCGGCATGCTCTCGATGATATCAGCAGCCCTCGAAAAAGGGCGCGTGCGCTCCTCGATGCGGACATCGAGTTCGTCGATGTGCTGCGACAGTTCGTCGATCAGCCGGAGATGCTGGCTCAGCATGAAGCGGTAGTGTTCCGTCATCCGGCCGGCGGTCGCCTCGGCCAGCTCCTTGCGCTTCTTCTTCAGCGACCCCTGTGCCAGCCGGGCGAGCGCTCCCGGGGCTTCGACGCCCGCCGCCAGAGCATCCAGGATGGCCCGCCCCGTCATCCCCATGATGTCCGTCACGACCGAGCCGAGCTTGATGTTGGCCATCTCGAGCGTCTTCGCCACCCGGTTGATCTGGCGGCTCCGCTCGCCAATCAACGACTTCCGCAGGCGGGTCAAGTCCCGCAGGTCGCGGATCTCCGGCGGCGGAACGAAGCTCCCTCTGAGCAGGCCACACTCCAGCAGCTGCCCGACCCACTCGCAATCTCGGACATCCGTCTTCCTCCCCGGAACGTGCTTGATGTGGCGGGCGTTGACGAGCAACAGCTCGAAGTCGTCCTCAAGCACGACGTAGACCGGCCTCCAGTACACACCCGTCGACTCCATCGCCACATGGGTCACCCGGTTCCCTTGAAGCCACTCCCGGAGCGCCTCCAGTCCCGCCAGCGTCGTCGCGAACGTGCGGACGGCCTTCTGCCGGCCAACCTCCCTGCCCGGCGTACGAACGCACGCCACCACGGTCTTCTTGTGCACGTCGAGGCCCGCGCACCGTTCGATCATGACATCCATTCCCGCCTCCTTGTCACGGGCTTCAGTGGACCGGGGAAGGCGTTCATTGCTGTTGAATTTCCTATACGCGATTGCGACCACTCGGGCCGGTCAGCACTACGGGATCCCTCGGAACGCCCGGGTCAGGTTCCGCGTCGGGCTCTCAATGCACCAGAAACGCTTACGACCTCTGTCCCCAGGCTCCAGCTTAGGTTTCCACACCATGGGGTGGCCAGAAGGGCCATGGAGGTTCTGAGTGCGTCAGCCGTCTCGGGAAGATTCTCCAGTGCGCGCGCGGCCCGGACGCGCTCCCGCGCCGGCCCGATCTTGATTCCGGTCCTCCACGCGAGCCATTCGGCGCACGACGAGAAACCATCTTGCCAGCCACCGCGCCGGTCGAAGTCAGCCAGCAGCGTCATCATCCTGCCTTCGGCTGCATTGATGCTGGCCGCCAGATCGGCGATGCGCTCACCCAGCAGGAACAGCTCGTCGCCTTTCATACATTCGACCGCTTCCGAACCGGACTGGGCGGCGGCGGGGGATTGCTGGTCTCGTCCAATACCAAGGTGATGAGCCTCTCTGGCGATGACATGGTTGCCAGCTGGCGCAAAGATAGTCATCGTGCTTCTCCTTGAATGTGGGTTCCGACGACCTACAAATATAACGTCAATATATTTGACGCTCTCAGATGCCCCAGGAGAGGAGATATCAGGACTTGAGATAATTTCAGGAAGGAGGATGCCGTCCAACCGCTCACAGAGGGCCTCTTGACGCGTTGACGGCCATTCCAGCGTGGATCCCGGAGTCGCTTCGGAGTGTGAGATCAAATCCGTCAATGGCTGGATGGGACTATAGAATGAAAATGCGGGACACGATCCCTTAGCCGGTTCCTGGGACACGATCCCTTAGCCGACCCCCGGGACACGATCCCCAGCCGGACTTCCGGGACACGATCCCCAGCCGGACTTCCGGGACCCGATCCCCTAGCCGGATCCCGGGACAGATGGATGCCGATCTCCCTGGCGCAACGCCTGCCACGAGCGGCGAACGCTAACCCGGCTCCGATCAATTGCGGAGAAGTTTCCGCGGAAACTTGCCTTGCCGTGATAGCGTGTTCGAATGGCCGCCGGCGGGCCGAATCCGGCGCGAAGCGGGTCACCAGATCTGCAGCGCCCGCCTGCCGCAGCGTTCCTCGGAGGCGGATCGGGGCCCTATGCGAGCGTGACCCCACCGATGCCCCTCACCCCACCGACGCCCCTCACCCCACCGACGCCACTCACCCCACCGACACCCCTCCCGGAGCGACCCGCTTCTCCGCCAGCGCGAGGCCCGCGTCGACCAGCAGCGCCAGCGCGGCGGCGGGCACGGCGCCCGACAGGATCATGCGCGTGTCGGAGAGGGCGAGGCCGGCCACGATGGGGTCGCCCAGGCCGCCGGCACCGATGAAGGCCGCGATGGTGGCGGTGCCCACGTTGATCACCGCTGCGGTGCGCAGGCCGGCCATGATCACCGGAGCGGCAAGCGGTAGCCGAACATGCCGCAGCAGCTGCGCCGGGGTCATTCCCAGGGCGCGCGCAGCATCCACCGCGGCCGGATTCGCATCGCGTACGCCCGTATAGGTGTTGCGCAGTATCGGAAAGAGGGAGTAGAGGAAGAGTGCGACGACCGCAGGAGCGACCCCGATGCCCAGCGCCGGGATCATGAAGGCGAGCAGGGCGATGCTCGGGATGGTCTGCACCAGGCCGACACCACGGATCACGCCCTCCGCGCCTCCGGCGACCCGCACCAGCAGCAGCCCCGACGGGATCGCCAGCAGGGCGGCCGCCCCGAGGGAGATGATCACTAACAAGATGTGCCGGCGCGCATGGCCCAGGATGTCGGTGCGGTTTTGCCACATATAGGTCGCGAAGCCGACTTCGACGGCCGGAGCCGATTCCACCACTTCGCCGCCATCCGGCACGACCAGCCCCAGTTCCGCCAGGGCGTCGCGGGCGATGTCCGCCACGGGATCGCCGTCCGCTTCGGCCCGCCGGTTCCATCCCCGTACACGCTCCTCGTCCAGCAGGCCCGAGAGTTCGCTCAGCGCGGCGATCGCATCCGGACGCCGCCGCCAGAAGTCGCCGTTGGCCAGTCCCGCCGCCTCGTAGGGCGGGAACAGGCGGCGGTCGTCTTCGAGCACCACGAGGTTGTAGCGCGCGATCAGGCCATCCGTCGAATACCCGTCGATGACGTCGACCCCGGACTCGACCAGCGCCTCGTACTTGATTGCCTGCAGGAGGGGCAGGACTTCTGCCGGCTCGAAGCCGTAGGCCTCGCGCAATCCCGGAAGCCCATCCGAGCGCCCGATGAAGTCCGGCGTGAATCCGGCCCGCAGCTGCGCTCCCTCCCGGGCCAGATCGCTCAGCGTCGCCAGGGACAGTTCCTCTGCCGTCTCGCGGCGCACAGCGATGGCGTAGGTGTTCTCGAACCCGAGGGGCGCGAGCCAGCGCGCGTCCCATCTCGCGCGAAAGGATTCCGCGACATGGCGATAGACGGTCTCGGCATCGGCACCGAGTTCCTCTCCGAGGATGGCGGCGAGTCCGGTCCCGGTATACTCCGGGTAGACGTCGATGGCGCCCTCGCGCAGGGCCCCGAAGGCGATCTCGGTGGCCCCGAGCCCGAAGCGACGATCGACTTCGATGCCGCGCGCCTCCAGGAGTTGCGCAAAGATTTCGGCGAGGACGTAGGATTCGGCGAAGGGCTTGGAGGCGACGACGACCGGGGTGCGGTCCGGCGGGGGAGTTGGCGTGGACTGGGTGTTCTGCGCCACTGGCGTCGACTGGACGGTTAGGAGAGCTGGCGTCGACGAGGCGTCCCGGGGTGCGGGCGCGGCCTGAGTGTTCTGCGGAGTTGGCGTCGCCTTGGCGTTCAGCGGTGCGGGCGCGGCGTGGGCGCTCAGCGGTGCTGACACCGATTGCACGACGCCGACTCCCGTGGCCACCAGAACCACGATCCCGGCCGTCCACACCCGCGTACCCGTCCGAGCGGGGCGTCGTGATCCCGAAGGACTCCGGGCGCGTGATCCCCAAGGACTCCGGGCGCGTGATCCCCAAGGACTCCGGGCACGCAATCCCCGCCGATCGTCGTGTCCTGTTCTCAGGTCCTCGTGTCCCACTCTCAGGTCCTCAGGTCCCGTTCTCACCGGACTCCCGCCCGCTCGAACAGATCCTGCACGTAGTCGTTTGCGGGATCCCGCATCAGCACCTCCGCGCCACCTGCCTGCATGAGGGCGCCGCCCTTCATCACGGCGATCTCGTCAGCCAGTTCGACGGCTTCATGGAGATCGTGCGTCACCAGCAGCGCCGTCACGCCCATCCGCGCGCGCAACTGGTGGAAGCTGCGGCGCAGTTCGCTCCGGGTGATGGCGTCGAGGGCCCCGAAGGGTTCATCCAGCAGGATGATCTCCGGGCTGCCCGCGAGCGCGCGCGCGATCGCCACTCGCTGCCGCTGACCGCCGGAGAGGTCCCGGGGCCAGCGACTCCCGAAGCGCGCCGCCGGCAGTCCCACCCGCTCCAGCGCTCCGCGGGCCCGCTCGTCAGCATCCGTTTGTCCTCTGAGCCACGGGACCAGCGCCGTGTTGCGCAGCACCGACCAGTGCGGCAGCAACCCGCCCTCCTGCTGCACGTAGCCGATGCCCCGGCGCAGTGCGACCGGATCGACCGACTCGACCGGCCGCCCACCGACCTCAACCACGCCGGCGTCGGGCCTGACCATGGCGTTGAAGCAGCGCAGCAGCGTCGTCTTCCCGGACCCGCTCTCGCCCACCAGCGCCGTGCATGAGCCGCGCGCCACATCCAGCGAAACGCCGTCGAGCGCCATCGTCGAGCCGTACCGCTTGACGACCTCCCGCACGCGCAGCGCTGGTGAAGCGCCTCTGGCAGTCACGCGCCGAACGCCGCGGGTGCGGGGTCGGACCCGGCGTCCGCTTGCGCTCGAGCCGTCCAGCCGCACCTTATGCTGCGGTGCCGATTCAAGGGCGCATCGCGCTCCAGTCCAAAGAGCAGGGGTGTGGATCCCATAACGCGTATCTCAGGAGACGGATCGGGGGTGGTCTGGCTGCAGCGCATCCCGGGAGCGCGACGTCAGCGCGTCGAAGGTACTCGGCTCCCTGGTCGAAGCTGCCCGGCTCCCCGGCCGGGCAGCTCCATGGTAGCCGGCGGGCGAGGTTGGAGACAATGACGGCGTCTGCCCCGGATCTGGTGGACCTGGGCTTCAAGCTGCAGGAAGCTCGGGATCGCACCCTGAGGCTTATCGCACCGCTGAGTGACTCGGACCTGAGACGGCAGCACAGCTCCCTCCTGTCACCCATCATCTGGGATCTAGGCCACATCGCGCATTTCGAAGAGGTGTGGCTGCTGGAAAACATGGATGGCGCCGGTTCGGGAGGCGAGGGGCTGCGCGGCATCTACGACGCCTTCCGCCATCCCCGCGCCACCCGCGACCGGCTGCCGCTCCCGGACCGGGCGACCTGCCTCGACTACCTGGCCGACGTGCGCCGCGCGGTGCTTCGCAAGATGGAGCAGATCGGCCCCCGCATTGAAGGGATCGGCCCCCGCGCGGAAGGGATCGACCCCCGCGCGGATACCCCGCTCCTCCGCGAGGGCTACGTCTTCAACATGGTGCTGCAGCACGAGTACCAGCACAACGAGACCATCCTGCAGACGCTGCAGCTGATGGACGGAGAGCCGTACGGGGGACTGGGAGGGAATCGGTATGGGGTGGGTGCAGGCGATGGGGTCGAGAGAAGCGAGGGTGAGGCGCGCGCGGCTCGGTCCACCCTGCGAGAGTCGAGCGTCGGGCCGATCGCGGATCGGCGCGGGCTTGAGGCCGATGCGCCGGCTGCGAGTGGGACGGGGCCGGAGATGGACTCGGCGGAGGCGAAGCGTGCACCGGATGCCGGCGGGCGAGCGGTGGACATGGTCCACTTCCCCGGCGGCAACGTGTTCATCGGCACCGACGACCGGTCCCGGGCCTACGACAACGAACGTCCGCGCACTCGGCTCCGGGTGGCGCCCTTCTGGATCGACCGCCATCCCGTCGACAACGCCGCGTTCATCGACTACATCGCGGCCGGCGGATACCGCACCGACGCCCACTGGAGCGAGGCTGGGCTCACCTGGCGCTCGGCCGCGAGGGCGACCGCCCCCCTCTTCTGGTTCACACGGGACGGAGCGTGGTGGACCCGCACACTCGGTCGCGAAGCTGCCGTCGATCCGGCCTTGCCCGTGTGCCACGTGTCCTGGTACGAGGCCGACGCTTTCGCGCGCTGGACCGGGAAGCGCCTCCCCACGGAGGCCGAGTGGGAGGTCGCCGCCAGCTGGGATCCGGCCCGGGAGCGGCCCCGCCCCTATCCCTGGGGCGACGAGCCGGCGTCGACCTCTCTGGCCAACCTGGACGCCGCTTGCATCGGCCCGGCCCCTCCGGGCAGCCATCCCCGGAACGTGTCGGCGCTCGGCTGCCACCGGATGATCGGCGACGTCTGGGAGTGGACATCGTCCCACTTCCTCGCCTATCCCGGATTCGAAGCCTTCCCGTACCCGGAGTATTCCGAGGTCTTTTTCGGAGACGAATACCGGGTGCTTCGGGGCGGATCGTGGGCCACGCGCCCAGGCGCCATCCGCAACACCTTCCGGAATTGGGACTATCCCCAGCGCAGGCAGATCTTCTCGGGGCTCAGGTGCGCGAGCGACACGCGGAGCTAGCCGAACTGGCGCGCGGACTGGCGGGCAGGCAGAAGACCGTCTCGTCGCGCTACTTCTACGATGAGCGCGGGTCGGAGCTCTTCGAGGCGATCACCCGCCTTCCGGAATACTACCTCACCCGCACCGAACGCCGTCTTCTCACGCGCATTGCGCCGGGACTGATCGCGGAGATGAAGCCGCGGTCGCTGGTGGAGCTCGGGGCCGGAAGTGCGCGCAAGACGCGGATTCTGCTGGACGCGATGACAGGGCAGCGGAGAAGCGCGGTCTACGTTCCGGTCGATGTCAGTGAGGCGTTCCTGCTCGAGACGGCGAACCGGCTGCGCGCGGAGTACCCGAAGCTGGACGTGCGCCCCGAGGTGGCGGACATGGAGCGCGACCTGCGACTGGCCGCCCGCCCGCCGGCGCCATGCCTTTACGCGTTTCTGGGGAGCACCATCGGCAACTTCCCACACGACGAAGCGGTGCGTATGATCGCCGGGCTGGGCGCTGCGATGCGGGACGGGGACGTGTTCCTGCTGGGTGCGGATCTCCGGCCCGGCCCGGGAAAGTCCCTCGAATCGCTTGAAGCGGCGTACAACGACGCAGCGGGAGTGACCGTGGAGTTCAACCGCAACCTGCTCCGGGTGCTGAACGCCCGTCTCGGTACCGATTTCGATCTCTCCCGCTTTCGCCATCGCGCCTGGTACAACGCTGCGGAAGAGCGCATCGAGATGCATTTGGAGGCGCAGTCGCCGCAGGCGGTGGCCTTGCCCGGCGGTCCGGTGATATGCTTTCGGGAAGGCGAAACGCTACGCACGGAGATCAGCTGCAAGTACGACCGCGCCACGGTGTGTTCGCTGTTGAGACAGGCAGGCTTGAAGCTGCTGCGCTGGTGGACTGACGACGGGGACCGATTCGCGCTTGCGCTGGGTGCCGTCACCTCGAAAGGAGGGGGTTCGTGAAGAGGATCGGGTTGATGGGGGTCGGCGTACTGGCGTTGATGGTGTTGACGAGGTTCGCTGTCGGGGGTCAGGCGTCCGCCAAGGGGATGACTGCGGCAGGCCCGAGGGTCGAAGCAGTGCCAGCACCGGCCAAAGCAGGAGCATCGTCCCGACCGGAGGCGACCGATGAAGTCACCGCCGTCCCACTTGCAGCGGCGGAGACTCCGTCCGACGTCGCCGCTTCCACCCCGCGCCGGCAGGAAGCCCGGGAGGCTCCACCCGTGCAGGAGGTCCAGGAGGCCCCTCGCCGCCGCCGCTGGCGGAACTACAACCGCTACCCCGGCCCCATCCCCACCCCCGAGGAGTGGCAGCCCCCGGCCGGCCCGGTGCGCATCGGCCTCCAGGTGGGGCACTGGCGCACCGAGGAAGCCCCCCGCGAGCTGTCGGGACTGCGGCGCAACGGCACCGCATGGAACGGGACCGCCGAGTGGGAGGTGAACCTCGAGATCGCCCGCCGCGCCGGCGCCATGCTCGAGGAGATGGGCTACCAGGTCGACATCCTGCCCGCCGTCGTGCCCCCCGGCTACCGCGCCCACCTCTTCATCGCCATTCACGCCGATGCCAGCAATGATCGCAGCGCGAGAGGCTACCGGGTTGCCGCCCCCAGCCGGGACGCCACCGGCCGTGCCTCCGGCATCGTCGACCTGCTCAACCGCACGTACGGCGCGGCGACCGGCATCAACCGCCTTCCGACCGTGACCCGGCGCATGCGCAACTATTACGCCTTCAACTTCCGCCGCTACGAACACGCCCTGCATCCGATGACCATCGCGGCGATCATCGAGACCGGCTTCCTCACCAACGCAGCTGACCGCGAGGTGATCATGGCCCAGCCGGAACGGGCCGCGCGCGGCATCGTCGAGGCCATCGCGGCGTTCCGATCACGCCTCCGCCGGGGCGCGGCAGCCCTTCAGCCCAGCCCTGAGCCAACCATGGAACTCAAGAACACCGTCGCACTCGTCACGGGTGGATCCGAAGGCATCGGTCGTGCCATCGCCGAAGCGCTGATCGGGGAAGGGGCGAAGGTAACCATCACCGGGCGCCGAAAGGACTTCGTGCGCCTGACCGGCGAAGAAATCGGGGCGGACTGGATCGCGGGCGACGTGGGCGTCGAGGCGGACGCGGTGCACACGGTGGCCGAGGTGGTCAAGAAACACGGGCACTTGGACATCCTCGTCAACAACGCGGGCTTCGGCCTCTTCAAACCGCTGGTGGACATGACGCTCAGGGAGCTCGAGGGGGTCTACCGCACCAACGTCTTCGGGGCCTTTCTCATGGCGCGCGAGGCCGCCCGCCACTTCATCGAGCGAGGGCGCGGCGAGCTGATCAACATCGCCTCCACCTCTGGACTCAGAGGCAGCGGCGGACGCACTGCGTACGCGTCCTCCAAGTTTGCCCTGCGCGGCATGACCGAGTGCTGGCGCGACGAGCTCCGCCGCCACGACATTCGGGTCACGCTCGTGAACCCGAGCGAGGTCATGACCAACTTCGCGGCCAAGGCGGGATCCCACCGCGAGCGCTCCGACAAGAAACTCACGCCGAGGGAGATCGCCACCGCGCTGGTGGGCGCGCTCAAGGTGGACTCGCGCGGCTTCGTGCCCGAGTTCTCGGTGTTTGCGACGAACCCGTTCTGAGGAAGACGGCGCCTCTGCCTTTTTGGCATCGCTGACAGGTCCATCTTGAGACAAGCTTGCCCCAACTGCGGGTCGGACCGCCCGGATCGCTATTGCAGCCGCTGCGGACAGAACGACCGCGACTACATGCGCGGGCTGTGGGCGGTGGTGTACGAGTTCGTCCGCGAGATGTTCGAGCTGGATTCAAGGCTCTTCCGCACGCTGAAGTCCCTGCTCTTCAAGCCCGGACACCTGTCCACAGAATTCTCGCGCAATCGCCGCGCGGCCTACATGTCGCCGGTTCGGCTCTACCTCTTCACCAGCTTCCTGTTCTTCCTGGTGCTGTCCATTTCCGCGGGGGGATGGTTGTCGAACCTGGACCTGTCGGAGGAGGGCAACACGGGCGCCGTGGACCTGGATCTGCAACAGGACGACAGCGAGACGGGCATCGCAGCCGACGGTGTACTCGCCGACAGCGTGCTCGAGGTTGTGGGCAGTGCGCCTGCGGTTGTCGATAGTCCGGTTGCCGACAGTGTGCTTGCGGCCGTGGACAGCGTGCTTGCGGTGGTAGACAGCGCGCTTGCCGACCGCGGCATCGCCGTGAGCGCCCTTGTGGCGGGCGCACTTGCGGATCGTGCAACTGCGGATCGTACGCTTGCGGACAGTGCTGCTGCGGACAGTGCGCTCGGCGACGTTGCATTTGCCGACAGTGCGCAGGCAGGTCGTGAGCCGGCCGACAGTGTGGACGCGCTGCCCGCCGCGGTGGAACCGGATACCGCCGCCGCAGTGGCATCGGATACCATCGACGCGGATGAACCGGAGGGGCAGGCGGTCCCGCCCGACCGGCTCGAAGCCTTGAAGGCTGCGCTACGACCCGAACACGCCCGCAAGGTGGACGATATTCTGGGCCGTCCAGGCGAATCTCTCGGGAAGCAGGTGGTCGTCGGGCTCGCCTCCGGGGAATCGGAAGAGCGAACCGGCTGGCTCGGCTGGCTCGTGCGCTACTCGCGGGGCCTCGTGATCGACCTCTTCCATGACCCCGACGCCTTCCTGCAGCAGGCGATCGCCAACCTGCCGGTGGCGATGTTCTTTCTGCTGCCGGTCTTCGCCATGATCCTCGCCGTCTGCTACACCAGCAAGCGGCGCTACTTCGTCGAGCACCTGGTGTTCGGCATGCACATCCACACCTTCGTGTTTCTCACCCTGGCGGTGGCTCTGCTCGTGCCCGGCGAAACAGACGGCAACTGGGTGAAGCTGATCTTCATCCTTGCTTCGCCGGTCTATGTCCTGATCGCCCTGCGCAAGTTCTACGGCGATGGATGGGGCCGGACGCTGGTCAAGGCGTTCGTGGTGTGGAATCTGTACTCGTTCGTGCTCTTCCCCGGCATCCTGCTCGCGTTCCTCGTGAGAACCTGAGCCTATCTCACCCGCCCGAAACGCACGTCGCGGGTGCGTCCGTTCGACAGGTAGAAGCCGATCACCTGGTCGTTGCGGTCGCGCTCGAAGCGGATGGTGAATCCGCCGCCGGAGAACGTGTCCGGCTGGCCCGCCGCGAGCGTCGCGTCGTCGAGGCGGCGCTGCTTCATGACCAGCTCGCCGCCGTCCAACACGATGTCGAAGAAGGTCTCGACTTCGTCGCTGAAATAGCGGCCCTCGAAGTCGGCCAGCGCTTCGGGACTCGCACCCTCGTCCGGCAGGCGCGTTCCCGGGTGCACCCCGTTCTGGTCGAGCGTGATGGTGCCCACCGTACCGTCGTCGCTGCGGTGGAAGATGATCGTCGCGTCGACGCGGTCGATGGCGAAGGTGGAGTCTGAGGTCGGCACCATCGCCAGCCGCGGCTGGTCGGTGGGCTGCGCGTAGAAGGTGTCGTCTTCCCGGGTGAAGTTCAGGATGAAGCTCGGGGTCTCGTCGAGCACGTAGCGGCCGGCCAGATCGTCGAAATCCTCGGGGTCGTAGTCGCCGGGATCGAAGTCGCCGTCCCCCGCTTCCTCCTCCTCCTCCTCCTCTGGCTCCATCGCGTCCGCGAAGAACGCCTCCGCCAGCTCGTACGCCACCGAGCTGTTGAAGCCGGCGTGATTGCTCTGGGTGGTGATGCCCGCGTTGATCTCCGGGTACCAGGCCAGCATCGAGCGGTGCGCGACGTCCGCGCCCCCGTGATGTACGCGCCTCAGCCCGCGCTGCTCGTCGACGGAGAGGCCGTACCCGTACCCGGTCTCTTCGCCGTCGGAGAGGACGTAGGACGTCATCATCTCCTCGAAGATCTCCGCGCTTCCGAGCCGCGGGCTGGCGTAGTTCTCGACCCAGGTCTGGAGGTCGTCCAGCGTCGAGTACATGCCGCCCGCTCCCGCCGCGCCGCCCAGGTCCCCGATCTGCAGGAAGCCGTCGGGTCCGGGCGTGTATCCCTCGGACATCTCCGGGACGATGTGGAGGGGCGAGGGACGGACCATCGTGCGGGTCATGCCCAGCGGCTCGAAGACGTTCTCGCGCATGAACGTGGGGAAGTCCTGGCCGGAGGTGCGCTCAATGATGACCGCGGCCAGCCCGAACGCGGTGTTGTTGTAGTTGTACTCGGTGCCGGGCTCGTTCTGGAGTGCGGGCTGACGCTTCACGATGTCGATGATCTCGGAACGGTCGATCCAGTCGCCGCGGTCCAGGCGGCGTCCGGTCATGCGCGTCAGGTTCAGGAACTCGCGCAGGCCGGAGGTATGCGTGACGAGATGGCGCACGTTGATGGTCTGGTCGAACTTCGGGAGTTCGGGGATGTGCCTGCGGATGTCGTCATTGAGCGACAGCAGTCCCCGTTCGGCCTGGAGCATGATCGCGAAGGCCGTGAACTGCTTCGAAGTCGAGCCGATGTTGGTGCGCGTGTCGGTGGCGAAGGCGATGCCGTAGCCGAGGTTGGCCATGCCGTAGGCCTTCGAGAAGAGCGTCTCCCCGTCGCGCCAGACCTGAACCGCCGCTCCCGGCGAGTCCTCGCCGTCGTAACGGGACATGAGCTGGTCGGTGAGCATGTTCGGGTCGGTTTCGAGCGGCTCGAGCCGGAGAAGCGTGATGGTGTAGTCGCCGGACTCGCCCTCGCCCGGGGTCACCTCGATGGTGTAGGTGCCGGCTTCGGGCGGGCGGGCGGCGAAGCGCTCGGGACCGCGTCCCGGCCCTGAAGAGATCGCCACCGGTTCTCCGTCGGACGATTGCAGACGCACGTCGACATCCGCGGAAAGCTGGTCGACTTCACCGAGCACGAAGTAGTCTTCGCCGGCCTCGAAGGTGTAGCGGACGGTGTCGCCCTCGGAGATGGAGCCGGACAGCGTGCGGCCTGCGGAGAGGGGCGTCTGCGCCGAGAGGTCGCTGGGCGGGAGCACGGTGGCGCTGACCATGGCCGCGAGCAGGAAGGCGGCGCACAGGAGGGAATTGGGGACGGCACTCAGGGTCGCATTGGGCTGGGCAGGCATCGATGGGCCTCGGCAAGGGGTGTCGGCAGGGGACGCTGGCGCAACCATACCTCCGTCAATGTCGGCGCTTCAAGACCTGGATACCTCTGTGACACCAGCGCCCTCGTCGCGACGGTCTGTTCCTGGCTCGAATACCCGATCATCACTTGGAACGTGCGCCACTTCGCCGCGGCGGCACCCGAGATCGGCATCGAAACACCGCTGTGACGTATCGATGTCGTCCTGGTGCAGGGTCTCCCCGCGTACCGAGTAGCATCACCAACCGGGTCCCGATGGTATCACGCACGGGATCGCACTCACCCCCGCAGCAGCCCCAGCAGCTCCTCCGTACTCAGCCGTGCGGGCGCATCCGCCCCCTCGAGCAGCCGGTCGGCCAGCTCCCGCTTGCTCCGGTGGAGCTCGACGATCTGCTCCTCGATGGTCCCCTTCGTTACGAGCCTGTATACGGTGACCGGCCGCGTTTGTCCAATCCGGTGGGCCCGGTCCGACGCCTGGTCCTCCGAGGCCGGATTCCACCACGGGTCCATGTGAATGACGTAGTCCGCGGCAGTCAGGTTGAGCCCCACGCCGCCTGCCTTGAGCGAGATGAGGAACGCATCGCCCTCGCCAGCCTGAAACGCGGCGATGCGATCGGCCCGCGCTTTCGCCGGCGTTGAACCGTCGAGGTACTGGTATGGGATGCCGGACTCCGCCAAGTGTTCCTCCACCAGCTTGAGGTGGCGCACGAACTGCGAAAAGACGAGGACCTTGTGCCGTCCCTGGCGCAATTCCTCGAGCGTCGCCGCGAACGTCCTCATCTTGGAGCTGGGCGGGCCCCCGGGATGCACGAGCCGCGGGTTGCAGCACGCGAGCCGCATCCGCGTAAGGTGAGCCAGGACCTGTAACCGGCGCTGGCCGGATTCGGGTTGCTTCTCTTGCGTGAGCGCCTCCAGATCCTCCATCGCCCGCTGGCGCAGCGCCTCGTACAGAGCGACCTCCTCGGGCGACATTTCGATATGCAGCGTAACGTCGGTGCGGGGAGGCAGATCGTCGAGCACGTCCGCCTTCACCCGGCGCAGCACGAACGGCGCGATCAGCCGACGCAGCCGGGTCCGAGCCGCGGGATCGCGGTCGCGCTCGATGGGCAGGCCGAAGTTCTGGCGAAACCGCTCTTGCGAGCCCAGCATCCCCGGATTGAGGAAGTTGAAGAGTGAGAAAAGGTCGACCACGTTGTTCTGAATCGGAGTACCCGTCGTCACAACGCGGAACCGGGCGCCGAGCTTGCGGGCGGCGCGTGCCCGCTTGGTGGCCGGGTTCTTGATCGCCTGGGCCTCGTCGAGGACCGCGCTGCTCCAGTCCACCCGTGCGAGGGCGTCGACATCGTTGTGAAGGAGGCCATAGGTCGTAACGACGAGATCGAACGGCCTGAGATCCTCGAGCTTGCCCGCCCGCGAAGAGGCCGGACCCGTGTAGGCCTTGACGTTCAGCGTGGGCGCGAAACGGCGTGCCTCGTCGAGCCAGTTGGCGACGACCGAGGTGGGGGCCACCACCAGCGCCGGTCCGTCCGTGGCGCGCTCCAGCAGCACCGCGAGGGTCTGCACCGTCTTGCCCAGACCCATGTCGTCGGCCAGGCAGGCGCCGGCCCCCCAGCGGCTTAACCGGGCGAGCCACGCGAAGCCCTCCTCCTGGTAGGGCCGCAGCTGGGCCTGCAAGGTACCGGGCACGGTCGGCTCGAAGGCTCCGGCTTCGCGAAATGTCCGCAGCCGGGTACGCCATCCATCGTCGGCGTCGAGCTGCGTGCCGTCGAAGAAGTCGCGCAGCGTCAGCGCGGCCAGGCCGTGGAGCCGGATGCGCTGCTTTCCGCTGGGCGAGGACACGCTGCGCAAATCCGCGAGCTGGTGCCGGAACGCGGCCGTCAGAGAAACGAAGGCGCCGTCGCCGAGGGGGACGAACCGGGATGACGGGCTCCGGTCGATCAGTTCGAAGAGGCGCCGCAGGTCGAGCCCGTGGCCCTCGTCCAGGTGGAGCGCGCCGGATGCGCTGAACCAGTCGGCGGCGGACTTGACCGTGAGCCGGAGCGAGTCGGCGCCCGCGCGCGCGACGATCCTGAACGGCTGGCCCTTCGGCCACAGGCAGCGCACGTCCGCGGCGTCGAGCTGGTCCATCAGCTCGAGGCAGTCGCCCGGATCCGGCAGCGTGAGGGTCCCATCCGGTGCTGCGGCCGACAGTATCGGGCAGGCCCGCACGAGTTCCATCGCGGCCCGCTTCTCCGCCTCGAGGTCGCGCCGCACCTGCACCGCCTCGGTGCCCAGTGTGGCGAACGCGGTGGTCCCGCCGATCCCGGGTTGGAAGTGGATGCCCGACTCGGGAACCGGTTCGACCAGCAGCGCCACGCTCAATCCCGGCCCGCTCGGCTCGAGCCGGACCCAGGGCCGGGGATCCGCTTCGGCCTGCTGCGCCGCCTGCGCGGCGTCCCGGACGACCCCTTGCACCCTGATTTCCCGGGCCAGCGCCGAGACCGCCTCCACCAGGCGTTCCCGGGCCACGACGGGCAGTTCGATGCCTTCGGGCGGGATTGCCGCGCACAACTTCTTGTGGCCCGCGGTGAACCGGGTCACCTCGAAGCGCACATCACTCGCCATCAGAATGTTGTGGGAGTCCGTGGTCGCCTCGTCGACATGGGGACGCACGCGCGCTCTGACCAGCCCGCCCTTCTCGGTCACCAGCAGTTCCGGCTCGCGGGCAACCACCTCGACCGGATCGCCTTCCTTGTTGAAGACGAAGGGATGGCCCGCAAGCGCACAGATCCCCGCGACTGGAAGGTAGTAGGGCGGCGAGCTGCTCCAGCGGTTGCGGTTACCGACGATCTTCTGCGCCGCCGCGCGATCCTGGTCGATGAGGAAGGTCATCGTCCCCGCCTGGGATTTCAGGCGCTTGAGCGCGACCGGGCGGCCCTTGCTCCACCCGCCGTTCTTATACGCGCGCTGCTCCCTGGGTGCTGCCTCGAAGCCCCCGTGGTCGGCAAGCCCGAGTACCCACGCCAAGCGCCGCTGCGGACCGGAGGCGGTCCTCTTCCTGCGCCTCGGTTTCCTCTTGCTCGCCTCGAACGCGATCTGTTCGATTCCGCGCAGCGCGTATTCCCACCCGGCGACCGGGGTGAGAAGCGACGCAAGGGTGGTCGTGCCCAGACTCTCGTGAACACGTGCGGTGAGCTGGGCGGGGGTGGCGGTGCCGTCCTCGCAGCCGATCACCTCTGCCAGCTCGCGTTCCGGTCGGCCGTTGGCCTCCCACCGGCGCCTGTAGACCTCCAGGCACTCGATGGACAGCCACCGGTATCCGTGAGCCGCCGCGTTCGCACCGAATTGCAACAGGGCGGCAAATCGCCCACCCGGATCATCCTCCGGAAAGTCGTGCGCCCAACAGGCGGTCCAGCCCTCGAACAGTCGGCCAAGCGTCGGATCCCCGTGAGCGCGGCTCCAGCCGAGCCTGTGTCCGTTGCGAATGTGGACCGCCGTCAAGACGCCGTCGAGGAGCAGGGAATCCCTGCCGAGCTTCCCGCCCACCCGCAGCAGATGGTCCAGTCTTGCCGCGTTGGCGGGCGTGTGGTCGCGAACCAGGGACAGCAGGGACAGCGCGAAGGCGCTGCAGCGGGGAAAGACGTTGCGCTTGCGGGTGCCTGCCCGCTCGGAGGCGATCGCCTCGTCGATGTACTTGGCCGCCATCGCGTCGTCGCCGCGCAGAGTGGCCAGCAGCGCGCGGGTGGAAGCGAGCCCGGTGCGGGCGGGCTTCGTGGTGCGCAACTCTTCGGGGAGCTGTTCGAAAACCACGAGCGCGCCGGCGTGGTCGCCCCGCAGAATCCGGATGAACGCAATCTCGGCCGAGTGCACCGCCCGGTCGGCGCTGCTCCCGCGGTACGCCTCCAGAAGCGGTTCGGGCGGCTCGACGGTTCGGACGATCTCGCTGAAACACACGGCGAATGCGTGATCGATGTGCTTCTCCGGCATCTTCGCGGCGAGGTGCGCGACGCCGGGCCGGGCAAGCCAGCGCCACTGTTCCTGGTCCATTTCGCGCAAATCGGGTTCGATCCTGTCGAAACGCCCGGCGACTGTGTTGCAGCGCAGCCTCATCTCGGCGTCGGCACCGTAGTTCCCACCTCCCCAATGCGGCGGGAACTCGTCATGATACGCCTGCTCGATGCTCGCGAGTTTCCCTTCGCGGAAGGCCTGCACCGTCAACCACGGCGCCCAGCGAGGGGCTGCCGCCAGCTTGCCCCGATGCCCGGTGTCGTGGACGATGCCTGAACCGATGACGTCGTTGCAGGAAGTCCTGTAGCGCTGGTAGTGAATCGGGCGGCCACCGTGGCTGAATCTGGCTCGTCCCAGCAGCTTGGCCAGCTGCAGAGGCGTCAGGGAGTGCGGATGGATGACGCCGCAGGCCTGGGCGACGACGCGCCCGGGCGGGCTCAGGGAATGGTAGGGCGCGAAGAAGTCGGGCATCAGCTGTCTTCCCCGCCCACGTTCACGCTTCCGCGATCGCCGACACGACCTCCTCATGGGTTGGATGGCGGCCGCTGGCGGCCTTGGAGTACACGAGCCGACCGTCGGCGACGACTTCGAACCGACCACCGCCGGACGGGATCATCTCGATGTCGACGCCGTGGAACCGCTGCTTGAGAGTGGCCGCCAAACTGACGGCTTTGGGTTTGTAGTCTCAGGCCGTGCAGTATTCTATGGATACACGCATGGGGGGCCTCCCTGGTGTCTGGTGAGTTCTCGGGTAGCGACGGGTGATAGTATCACGAGGAGCGTAGGAGTAGTATGATCCTGCTACGGCAGCAGCCTCGTCGGGGGTCCGGCATCCGGCGGCTCCACCCGCCACCACCACTGGGTGGGCAGGGGACGCCGGCGCGGCCAGACCTCGGTGAGGGTCGCGGCCTCGTAGAGGCGGCCGTTCTTCATCACGTAGTCGATGTCGGTCGTGTTGCGCAGGTCGTCGAGCGGGTTCGAGTTCAGCACCTGCAGGTCGGCGAGCTTTCCGGCCTCGATGGAGCCGATGTCGCCCGCGAGCCCGATCGCGTCGGCGCTCATGAGCGTGGCCATGCGCAGCGCGTCGTGATTGTCCATCCCCCCCGACGCCATCATCCACAGTTCCCAGTGGGTGCCGAGCCCCTGCACCTCGCCGTGCGATCCCAGCCCCGCCTGCCCGCCCGCGTCCATCCACTTCTTCAGCTGCTCGGCGTGCAGGAAGTGCGGATACTGGTCGGTGCGGTACCATGTGGTGGTCTTCCACTTGTCGAGCTCGTCGTGGGGCGTAAAGTAGCGCAGCCGCTCGGCTTCGTCGACGCTCACGCTGGTCAGGTAGAGCTGGCGCCCCGAGGGTCCTCCGTAGGCCACGATGAAGGTCGGGGTGTAGACCATCCCGGTGAAGGCGCCCAGCTGGACCACGTCGCGGTAGAACGGGCTGATCGGTAGCGAGTGCTCGAGGCCGGCGTACCCGTCCTGCGCCAGCGTCAGGTTCATGGTGAAGTTCGAGCCGCCCTCGGTTGTGGGCGTGAGGCCGAGCTCGCGTGCCGCCATGATGACCCATTGGCGCACCTTGCGGTCGCCCGCCATGTACTGCTTGATGGTCTGCGTGTTGAAGTGATCGGCGTATCGGCGCAGCACATCCCGGGCTTCGTCGAGGCTCGAGATGCGGTCCGCGCTGAAGACTCCTGGACCGGTCGAGTAGAGGCGGGGGCCGATGAGCTGGCCGGCCTCCATCAGATCGCTGTAGGCGAGGAT
Organism: Longimicrobiales bacterium; assembly: GCA_965232315.1. Taxonomy (GTDB): domain Bacteria; phylum Gemmatimonadota; class Gemmatimonadetes; order Longimicrobiales; family Gaopeijiaceae; genus BD2-11. Next base: position 79,439 of record CBDDPN010000022.1, read on the forward strand.
GTCCTCGGTGGAGGTCTGCGGGTCGCGCTGGGTGGTGACGCCGTACGCGAGCTGCGCGAGAAACTGCGACACCTGGCTCCGGTGCACGCCCCAGGCCACCCAGGTGTGGGCATGGATGTCGACCAGGCCGGGGAGGATGGTCTTGCCGGACATGTCGCGGATTTCGGCATCGGCGGGGATGGCGACGCTGCCTGAGGCGCCCACGGCAGTGATGCGGTTGTCCTCGATCACGATGTCGCCGCGGGCGATGACCTCCTCGCCGCGCATGGTGATCAGGCGGGCGCCGGTGAGGGCGACGGTGCCCTGCGGTTTGTCCTTTTCGAGGGTGATGTCGATGTCGTAGCGGGCGGCGGTGTAGACGGGGGAGGATTCGTCGTCGTCCGAGTCGTCGGCTTCCTGGTCGTCCGCTGACTCGTCGGCAGACTCGTCCGGGGCTTCGTCCCCGGATCCGGCCTCCGCTTCTTCCTCCTCTTCTTCTCCCGGCTCATCCTCACCTTCCTCTTGCCCTTCCTCTGCGCGTGCGGTTGCCAGCGAGTCCGCGATCAGGGCATCCGCCGCGGCGATGTCGTACTCGAAGAAGGAGCGCCCGATCGAGTAGTAGGCGGCGGCGCCGTCGTGTCTCCAGCCGACGAAGTCGCCGCCCACCCTGGTCAGGCGGCGGGTGGGCACGGTTGTGGAGCCCGCGACCGAGACCGTGGCCGGGTTGCCGCCCACGGGGGGCACGGTGATGAGGAAGACGTTGCGGTTCGCGCGGACGATGGCGCGGCGGCCGTCGGGGGCGAGCACCACCTCGTCCGGTGTGGCGCTCCCGCCCGGGCCGGCCGAGGGGGCGGTCACCCTGACGATGGTGCGCACGTCGGTGCCGTCGTAGCGCATCGAGAGCAGCCCTTCGGAGCCGGCCCAGACGTAGACCCGCTCGGGATCGGGGCCGTAGTGGGGCGTGTTGCGGCCCTGCTGGGTCGTGCTCGCGCCGACCCAGGTGATGCGGGTGGCTTCCCCCCCTTCGGCCGGAAGCCACACGTACTCCATCTCAGATGCCGGATGATGGCGTCCGAAGTCCTCGAGGGTGCGCATGCGGTGCATCATCGAGCCGCGCGCGGCCATGATGCGGTTTCCGTCGCTTGAGTATGCGACTTTGTCGTAGAAAGCGGGCTCATTGGTGAGACGCTCGGGCTCGCCGCCCTCTGGAAAGATGCGCCAGATGTCGCCGCCGGTGGAGTCGTTCCAGGTCACGTAGGCGATGTGGCGGCCGTCGGGCGACCACGCCGGGCCGTGCTCGACGTCCGTGGAGGTGGTGAGGCGGCGCGCGCCGGTGACGTCGGGATGTTCGCCGGTCTGCGGGTGCTCCACTTCGGGCAGATCGGCGATCCAGAGCCGGTCGAGGGCGGCGAAGGCCAGCCGGCCGCCGTCGGGGGAGGGGCGCGCCCCGCGGATCTGCGAGACCGTCATGGTCGAGTCGTTGATAGGGTACTCGAACTTGACCAATGGGCCGAGCTCCTGCTGGACGCGCGCCCGGAAGGGGATCTCCGTGGTTTCGCCCGACGGCACCTCGACCCGCATGATCCTCCCGCCGTAGCTGGTGATCAGCGCGCGCGAGTCCGGCGTGAAGGCCGACCCGGGGTAGACGTCCCGGTCCCGCATGCCGCCGCCCTGCGAGTCGTCGCGTTGGACGTCCATGACCAGCCAGCTTTCACCCCCGGTCTCCAGGTCAAGGACCTTGAGCGCCTCGCGCGCGTCCCAGCGGGTCGCGTACACCACCCAGCGGCCGTCGGGACTCGGCACCGGCCGGAAGGCCCCCTCGTGCTCGTGCGTGCGCACATGGACGCGCCCGCTCTCGCGGTCGAGAAGCGCCAGCTGGAAGGGTCCCACCTGCCTCGCCGAGCTGCGCCCGATGGCGTGGTCGGGGCCGAACTCGAGGACCGCACCGGAATTGATGAGGCTCTGCCGACTCACCGTCTCGAACCCGCCCTCGACCTCCCCGCGCACGTTCAGCCACAGGTAGCGGGCGTCGGCGTCGAAGGCCGCGCCCAGGTGGGCCGGTGGAGCGGGCTCGCCGTCCTCGCGGTGCCCGGTCATCTGTACACCCGAGCCCCCGTCCCGGTGGTAGAGCCAGAGCTGGGTGCCCTTGTTGGCGATCAGGTACTCGCCGTCCGGCGTCCACACCGGCGACATGTAGCTCTCCCGCTCGGTGTCGGTGAGCTGGCGCGCCCCGCTCCCGTCCGCGCTCGCGACCCAGATGTTCTCCGAGCCGTCGCGGTCGCTCACGAACACGAGCATCGAGCCGTCGGGGGAGTAGCGCGGCTGCATGTCGTACGCTTGCCCGGTGGTGATGCGCGTCGCGTCGCCACCCGTAACGGGGAGCGTGTACAGATCGCCGAGCAGCTCGAACACGATCGTCTCCCCGTCCGGTGACAGGTCCAGCGAGATCCAGGTTCCCTCGTCGGTTGTGAAGTCCAGGGTGCGCGTGGGGATCAGCGGCAGCGAGTTGGTGCGACGCGCTTCCGCCGCGGAACTGTCGTTCTGCTCGGTGGTCTGGGCGGCCGCGGGGTGGGGTAGCACGGCCGGGGCTACCAGGAGAGCGAGAGCGACCAGAGCGGCCGCAGGGACTGGCAAAGCCATGTCGGCGACTGAGGTCAGGAGACGGTCTGAGGTCATGGCGGCACCCGGTTGCGGGGAGAGGGGAGGGTACGCCCGCCACGGTAGTACCGAAGGGGTGTGGGGGCCACCAGGAGAAGGGACCCCGTCAGGCCGCAGGCACCGATGGAGGGCGTTCCGGGACGAGCGGATCGGAGACTGTGATGAAGTGCGGTGGTGCCAGCGCTAGGCGGCGGCGTTCCCTCCGTAGACGTGGGTCCGAAAGTCCTCCCGCAGGTCTTGAAGCGAGCGGTTTACGCCCTTCAGTTCCCCCCGGAGTTCCGCGAGACCCTCGCCTACTGCGACCAGCCCCTGCCGGTTGGTGGTGATTTCGGTACCGAGCCGGTCACCCAGACTGTGGATATCGCGACTCAGATCCTCGCGGAGGCCTCCGATCTTGCCATCGATCTGGCCCGTGAGATCGTGGCGCAAGCCTTCGATCTTGCCCGTGAGGTCGTCGCGCAGACTATTGACCTCGCCATGGAGATCGTGGCGCAAGCTTCCCATCTTGCCCGTGAGGTCGTCGCGCAGGCCTTCGACCTTGCCATCGAGGTCGCCCCGGACCGCACCGATGTCACGGGTCAGGTCGTCGCGCAGCTTGGCGATGCTGTCTCCGATCTTGTCGTGAGCGATCCGGTTCTCCGTTCGCATCCTTTCGAGAACGCGCCACCCCAATGTCAACACGGTAACCAACGTGACGACGACCGTTCCCGCCATGCTGACCGGCTGCCACCACTCCATGTCTCTTCTCCCCTGTGGTTCGGCGCTCGTCAAGCAACCACTCGATCAAGGTATGAGCGCTTCACGCGAGACGGCAATCAGTCGCCTCCGCGTGCTTCGGCGCGCCCGCGATTTCCCATCCGACCCGATTGCTTGCGAAGTGTACGCTGACCGCCGCGAAGCATCCCGGGAAATATCGGCGGATCGGACGGGCCATTGAATGGCAGGATGGGCATTTATTTCGTAACCTGTTGCTAGTGCTTATGTTATGTTATCCAATACGATTGTTGTTCCCTTATCAGTTCGTGTTTCCTGAACGGGATGTAGATCGACGGCCTCGAACGCTCTCGGATGTGCCAGCGTCTGCGGTCAAGTCGGAAGAGACCCGCCCGCCAGTGGAGACCACCCTGCGGGATCCCCTCGTCGTAAGTGGCGGCGACCGTGACCGGACCTCCGTTTTCCAGCCTCCGAGGAGTTCTCGCTCCGGTACGGCGTAGTGTTCCTCAACGGCGGGCGGGTTCTGATCGTTGCCAATCTATGTGCTGCCGTAGGGCGGTGAGCGCAGACTACCCCGTTGGTGTCGACGGCAAAAGGCGGGCGGTCACCTCCACGGTTCGAGAAGGGTGACCGCAGCGGTCCAGCTGAACGGATATCCCACCCGTGCGCCAGAGTTCATAACCCTCGGCCATGATCACCACACCGTAAATCCCCGCGGGGCCATGGGCACCTTCGAACTGGGTGGGAACTTCCCCAGTGGCGGTTACAACAGAGACCAAGGACATAGGCTCACGAACCCTCCCTCTTACAACGAAGCCGGTCGGGTTCGCGCTTCGCGGAACCGGCTCTCCCGAGCCAGCGTCCACGACAACGACCCGGATCCCCGGCGGAGTCAAAGCAGGGCAAGCAAGATTCTCGTCAAAGATCTCGAGAATCTCACAAGCCTGGCCTCCGGTGAACGCCAAGACCGCCACGGCCGCAATCCACGCGCCGCGTGCCCGGCAAGTGCCTTTCAAGAGCATGTCATGCGCCTCCTACGAGTCGCAATCGTCGTCGTCATCCGCATCCCAGCAAACGCTATACAGTACGGCCCACCCACCGCATGCGGCCGTGCGAGCCCACCGTTGCACGAAGTTCGAAGCTGGAGGAGCCCTCGGCAACCCATAGGGGAACCTTGCTCGCCGGCCAACCGAAGCCAAGCAGAAGAGCGGTGGCGCCGTGGATGTAGTCGACCACCGTAAGCCGCCGATGCGAGACTCAGCGTGTGGAAGACACCGATTTCGTGCACGTCTGAGCCGTCCTCAAAAGTCTCCTCGTCCAGCGCAGGCCCCGGGCGCGTCACGTCGCGCACGACCGGGCCTTGCTGGGTTGGGAAGGGGGCTCGACCCCGGCGGAGGGACGGGCGGAGTCCGTCCCGGAGGCCGGGGGGACCGGCGCCGAAACGGTGGCAACACCGACCGCGCCTCCGCCGGTCATGACGCAGACTCACCCGCGAGACCGATGGCCACGACCGGCGGTAATCGGTGGTCGGCAGGAGAACATCCGGTGACTGGCCGCGCTGGACGCTTGGCCAGGCGGAAGCGGGCGAACTCCCTAACCGCGAACGCTGCCGGAGCGGCGGTTTTTCGGGGGGATCGAAGGGGGGCGGCAGCACCCCTCGCCAGAGCGCGAATGTTGAACATCGCGTGGGCTGGCTTACGAACCTTAAGAGCGTGAGCCAGCCCTCGGCGGAGCCGCTAAAACCGCCTCTTAGGGCGCCGTCCAGAACCGCGTCCACCGAGCCGTCGCGGGCAAGCTCTTCGGCCTCTTGGTCGCCCGCCTCAACCGACGGCGAAGACGTGTACCCCGGCGTTCCTGCCGCACCGTCGCATTCCGCCCTACCCCTACCCTCGGGCACCGGCGATCGTCGCTCTCAGGCGCTCCTGCGGCCCGGGGATTCGCCGAAATGCACCCGAAACGGCCTCCGAGCCCGGTCGCGGGGTCGGATCAGCTCCCGGCGCCCGCTCTCCCGGCCGCCAGATAGGCCGCCCAGTCCTCCATGAGCCGCCTCCGCCGCTCGAACAGGTCCGTCCGCAGGTACGCCGCCTCGACCTTGTTCTGCACCACGTGCGCCAGCGCCGCCTCGACGACCTCCCTCGGATGGTCGGTCTTCTCGGCGGCCCAATCCCGGAACGATGAACGGAACCCGTGAGGCACCGCCGAGATCCCGCAGCTCAGGAGCAACCGCCCCGGCCGCTTTCTGGTCAAGGGCTTGCCGCGCTCGTTGACGAACATGATCGGACTCTCACCGTTCCCCAGCTTCCGCGCCGCCGCAAGGATCTCCATCGCCCGGCCCGACAAGGGCACCCGATGCTCGCGGGCGCTCTTCATTCGGCTTGCCGGAATCGTCCACACGCCCGCACCTTGGTCGATCTCGCTCCACACCGCCCCGCGGACCTCGCCGCCCCGCGACGCCGTCAGGACCAGGAACTCGAACGCCAACGTGTCCACCTTCCCCGGCTTCGCCGCCCGCACCTTCGCGATGGCCGCCGCCACCTCGCCGTGAGGCAGGGCCTTGCGGTGGGTGACGATATCGTGCTGCGCGCCGAGCACCGGCAGGAGCCGGTCGCACGGGTTGTCCGTTCTGAAGTCCATGGCGACGGCCCATTCCAGCACGGTGCGGATGCGCCGACGGACGGCGCGGGCGACCTTCGGCCTCGTGTGCCAGATGGGGGAAAGCGTCTCCAGCACGTCGCCGCTGGTGATCTCCGAGACCGGCAGGTTGCCGAGGCGCGGGAAGGCATACATTTCCAGCTTGCGAGTCCACAGCTTCGCGGTCTTCGGGCTGCGCCACCCGGCCCGCTTCTGATCGATGATGCGCACGGCAGCCTCGGCAAACGTCGGCACGCCGAGGGAACGGCGCTTCTCGGCCAGCGGATCGCCGCCCGCACGGGCCAGCTTCCGGTTCGCCAGCGCCTGCTCGCGGGCCTCGGCCAGCGAAACGAGGACGACGCTGCCGAGGCCGATCTCGCGCTTCCTGCCCCGAACGACGAGCCGCTGGACCCAGCTGCGGGTTCCGGTCTTCTTGACGTAGAGGTAGAGCCCGTTGCCGTCGCAGTGTCTTCCGGGCGGAGCGGAGCGCACGAAGGCGGCAGAGAGCCGGTTGTGGGGATGGCGACCCTTCGGCTTGCCTCGACGGCGCTGGGTGCGGGTGCTGGTGACATTATTCATTCCCTAATCGTAGCCGGGATGGCAGTGGATCACAAGAGGCGTAATCGGTCGAAGGGAGTAGGCGACACCGTATCTAACGTGTTGAAAAACAGTATGTTATGGAACTCCTTGGACACCCATGGACGACACTAGATTTCAGTAGTCCGCCTCAATGGCTGGATGGGACTACCGGAAACCGCCGGTGACAACGGGAAGAGACTGATGGTATCTTTGGACCGCCGGGGAGAAGACGGAGCCTTGGACGCACCCGGGTCCAAGCATGGGGCGGATTAACTTGATGGCTGCACGACGACATCCAGACGTGGGGGACGCTCGATGAGGATGACAGGCGAGGAGTCCTTACTGGCGCGTGTCCTGTCGTTCGTCGGAGCGGCGGCAGCCGTTGCATTCCTGTGCGTCTCCTCGCCGGGACCAGCCGCGGCTCAGGCCACCCCCAAGGTCCTCCTGATCGGCATCGACGGGGTGCGGCCGGACGTGCTCGCCGCGGTTCCCACGCCCAACATCGATGCGCTGGCGGAGAGCGGCTGGTACACGGCCGAAGCACGTACCACCACGCCGTCGGTGAGCGGCCCGTCCTGGTCCTCGATGCTCACCGGGGTGTGGCCCGAAAAGCACGGCGTCACCGACAACAACTTCACGGGTCGCGACTACGATGCGTGGCCCGGCTTCCTCACGCGCGCGGAACGGGAGCGGCCGGCGCTATCCACCTTCGCCGCAGTGGACTGGCTGCCTCTGGCGGAACTCGATGAAGGCGGCCCCGTGCTCCCGGCCTCGATCGACGAGCGCGTCGTGCTCAACGGCTACGACCTGGGCTGGGCCGAAGCCGACGCCGAACTCACGGCGCGCGCTGTGCAGCACCTCGGCAACGCCGACCCGGACGCCATGTTCGTCTACCTCGGCAACCCGGACGAGACCAGCCACGAGCACGGCTCGATCGGGGCCGAGTACCGGGGTGCGATCGCGCTCGCCGACCGGCATGTGGGCCTGCTCGTCGACGCGGTCCGGGCCCGGCGCGGCTACGAGGATGAGGACTGGCTCGTGCTCATCAGCACCGATCATGGCAGGCGCGCGGACGGTGGTCACGGCGGGGAATCCCCGGAGGAGATGACCATCTTCATCCTGGCGAGCGGCGCTGCCACCGTGAACTGGCCGCCTCCGGAACCCGCCTTCATCGTGGACGTGGCCGCGACGGCGCTTGCCCACCTCGGCATCGAGATCGATTCGGGCCGGGGGCTGGATGGTAGTCCGCTGGGCCTGGCGCGCTAGTCTCAGAAAGCGGCCGCGGGCGAACCCCGTCACCGCGCCCCATCCCGCACCTCCAGGACGCAACCTTCGGTCCCGCTGGACGTAGGTGGGACGTGCAACCGGCGGAAGCAGCGAGTTCGGCCGCGGTGACGCAACCCCCGGCTCGCCGTGGCCGCTTGCCGTGCCGTCGCCGCCCACGTCGAGAAGGTTGGTCACTATGAGCACGAGAGCATCCATGCGCAGCAGAAGAGTACACATCGGATCGCTGGAATCGCGTGTAGGGCCTGCATCAGGCATATGGCATATGGCATATGGCAGAGCAGTCGGCCTCCTCTCCGGCGCATGTGCGCTGGCGATCTGCGCTCCGGCGCCCGCACCCCTTGAAGCGCAGGGCATCCGCTACCACCTGCGGCCTGCCGCGGTCTGGACGCAGTGGGATGACGCCCTGGGCCTGGAGAACGCACGTTCCCTTGGCGGTTCGGCAGGCTTCGGGTTCGGCAGGTATGTCGACCTGACCGGCTTCTATGTGAAGAGCGACGACCGCACGACCAACCTTGCCGGTCTTCCGTTCTCCAGTAGCGTGCGCGCCCCGCTGGCAGAGCAATACGTGGACATCGCCTCCTACGGCAGCGAGTTGTCCATCGGGCTTTCCAGAGGTTCCTTCGTGCCGGTGCTCATGGGAGGGGCGGGCATCCTCCGCTTCAGGCCCGAGGCGGGCCAGGAGATCGAGCGGATTCAGCTGAGGTATGGGCTGGGATTCCGCACCTTCGTAACGGATGCCTTGGAAGCGGAAGTGATGGTGGAGCGCAGCCGGTACTATCTGGATCCGCTGGACTTGGCGGCCCCCGTGGCGGTCGGGGATCCGGCGTATCCGGACGATCCCGGTGCTGGGGCCTTGCGGCGGAACCTCGCGCTCCGCGTGGGTCTGGGCGTCCAGTTGGGTGGACGAGACTATTACGGCGCATCGGACTGGGATCGCGGCTCCCGCCGATTCTCGGGCGCGCGGCTGGCGGTCGAACCGTTCGCGGGCCGGCAGACGTTCGATGAGACCCTGGACATCGAGAATCAGTCCGTCGCGGGCGTGCGCGCGGGCCTCGACCTCGGCCGCTTCGTGGGGTTGCGCGGATTCTGGTGGCGTGGAGTCGAAGATGGCTACGACGCCTGGGAGGGGATCGAGGGGTACGGTGGCGAGGCGCAGTTCAACCTGGGCGGCGACCAGGGGTTCTCGCCCCACCTGCTGGCCGGGGGCGGCAGGATGGAGTTCGCCCCGGACTTCGCCCGGCGCGCCGACGTCGTCCCGGCCGACCGGGCGGCGCTGATCGTCGGCGGTGGCGTCGATCTCGGTCTGGGTTCCCATGTGCGGCTGTCGGCCGCGGCCCGCGACTACATCATGTCCGGACCGGACTTCCACGATGCGGCCGTGGACCTGGGCGACGTGAAGGATCCCCGGGACCTCGTGCACAACTGGCAGATGTCGGCGGGGCTCGAGATCCTCGTGGGTGGCGGACGGAGGAGCCGCCGGGCTCGGGCGCGAGTTCCCGTCCGGGATGTCGTCCCGGTCGAGCCTGTCCGCGCCGCGGTGCCGGAAGCCACTCCCGTTCCCTGGGTCGCCGATGAAGCTGAGCCGCCCGTTCCCTGGGTCGCCGATGAAGCCGAGCCGCCCGCGGTCGAGGTCACGGGCGCAGCCGCGCCGCCCGCGGTCGAGGTCGCCGTGGAGGCCGACCGGTTCGCACCGGGAGTGCCGGTAGACGAAACCGAGCCCGTCGTCGTGGAGCAGGTTGCCGATCCGTCCCGTCTCGATCCCTCCCTCCGGTTCCCGGCCCGGGAGCTCCGGCCCTATACGGGCATCCTGGGGGGACCCGACACGCAATGGGTGTTCGGCGTCGCCGTCGACTGGGGTCCGAGCGACACCTTCACCTCCTTCGACATCGTCCCCGAGGCGTCCCTGTCAGTAGGGCAGGGGAAGCGCACCTGGATGGTTGCTGCGAACTTCCAGTACCGCATTCCCTGGGTCTTCGAGCGGGACACCTACTGGATCAACCCCGTCACCTCGTTCGGCCCGGGTCTGCTCAAGCAGGACGGCACCGAGATCGTGCTGAACGCCGCCTACGGGGTGAACGTCCAGTTCCGGCGCGGCTTCGGATACCGGGGTGATCCGGTCAACATCTACATCGCACATCAGGGAATCGACCTCTTCGACCGCGAACGCCTCATCGTGGGACTCAGTCTGGAGAGATGATGAGGCGAGGACGAGATGTCCGGCGCTCTCGTCTCCCGCCCTCAGGAATCGTCCAGACCGTTCAACCACGCTGACCAGGCTTCCGGATCCGCTCCGAAATCCTCGCCACTCACGGCCTCCAGGAAATCGATCGCGGATTCCCGAGTGCTCTCGTGCTCGGCGCCGACGTGCGCAAGCAGGAGGTCCGGTGCTTCCCGGATCAGTTGCCTCCCGAGCGCTGGTTCGATCCCGGTGGCGGCCAGGGCCCCAAGAACCTCCTGAAAGGCGAACGGATTGGTGCCGTCGAGGACCGCCGCAAGCGGTTCCCGCGCCGCGTCCCACCGGACGGTGCGGCCGCTGTCCATCTGGACCAGACTCCTGAGCACGGATGTTGCCGCTCCCGAAACCTGCCCGATCGGATCGATCGTCGCAGAGACCAGGTGGTGCCAGGTGTCCTCGTGTTCGCCGAAGTTGAGGAGCACCGTCGCCGCGATCGCCCGCGAGTACCAGGAGGCGGCGTTGGCGAGGACCCTGTGGGCGAGGAGACGATCCTGCTCGGAATCCCTGGCCTCGATCAGTTTCCAGACGTGTTCGATGGCGGTCAGGTCAGCACCGAAGAGCTCGGCGAACTGCTGCGCGGTCTCGGGATCATGTCGGAAATCAAACAATTCTCTCGCCATGCCCAGCGTTCGAAGGTCTTCATCGGCCACGGACTGCAGCGCCTGCCAGGACTGTGGCAGGTCGATGGACTCGCTTCCGGCGGTACGGTACCGGACCCGCTCACTTCCCTCGATGCCGATGATGACCGTGTATCGTCCCGGGTCTTCGGACCTCGGGACCTGGGAATCGACGTAGCCGAAGACACCGGCATCAGCAAACCCGAGCTGCGACTTCATGGTGGCCGCGCAGGCCTGGAGAGGTTGGCCTGGTGCAGTCCGCTCGATGGCCTCCAGAAGCTCCGCCGCGCTCCACCGCTCCAACCCGATGACTTCGACGGGTCCCTGCGGCCCCTCGAGCACCTGACCGACGCCCGGTGACGCGGCCGCAGCCAGAAGAATCACCAAGCAAGGAACTGATCGCCTGATCGCCACGGTCGTACCCCCTTCCTGAAGTGTTCGGCAGCAGCAGCCCAAACCGCCGGGTCCTGATACGGTCGCCGCCCGCTCGACTGGAAGTTTGTCGCTGAGGCGGGCGCGTCGCCGCTCCCGTGGTGCTACTACGCGCCCGGTGTATGGGGTTCCGCCCGCCGTGCGCGCCTCCGGGACGGGCGCCGGCGACCGCGGGGGTGGGATTCGCAGCCAAGGGCCGCGCGAGCGGCGCCGAACGTGAGGCGAGGACGCGAAGCGCCGGAGCTTCCACCCTGGGTTCGAAGGCGGCGGTCTCCGAAGTGTGTGCCGGCGACCGCAGGGGGTGGGATTCGCAACCGAGGCCCCGAGTAGCGGGTCCGAAGGTGAGGCGAGGGCGAAGCACCGGAGCCTCCACTCTGGGTTCGAATCCGGGCCCCTCCGGGGCGAGCTCCCGGCGATCGCGGGGGTGGGATTCGCAACCGAGGCCCCGCGTAGCGGGTCCGAAGGTGAGGCGAGGATGCAAAGCACCGGAGCCTCCACCCTGGGTTCGAATCCGGGCCCCTCCGGGGCGAGCCCCGCTCGCCAACGGAGGGGGTGGGATTCGAACCCACGTGGGTAAAGACCCGCCGGTTTTCAAGACCGGTGCAATTAGCCGCTCTGCCACCCCTCCTCGCCCGCAAGATAGAATCGCACCCGAACCGGTTCAACGTGCGGGTGCGACCACGTGTCTTTACGAAGCGAAGGCCTGTGCGCCTTGCCGCACCTCCAACCGAGCCTTCGATTCAAGATATTGTCCAGATTTTCCACAGCTGCCCGAAGCATCCTTGAAACCCGGCGGGAGGGCCGAGTCATGAAATTCATGTGCAGTGCGATGGTTGCGGTGTCCCTTGTGTTGCTGGCGACCCCCGTGAGCGGGTTCGCGCAAGAGAACGACCCGACCCTGGAGGAGTGGCAGGTGCCGTGGGAGCAGAGCCGCCCCCGCGACCCCTACGTGGCCCCCGATGGCCGGGTCTGGTTCGCCGGTCAGCGTTCCCACTACGCCGCCGTGCTCGATCCCGAGACCGGCGAGATGGAGAAGTTCGACCTGCCCGACGGCGCCGGACCGCACACCGTGGTGGTGGCCGACGACGGCATGGTCTGGTACACCGGCAACCTGGTCGGCAACCTCGGCCGCCTCGACCCGGAGACCGGCGACATCGAGATCTTCCCCATGCCGGACGAGCGCGCCCGTGACCCGCACACCTTCGCCTTCGACGCCGCCGGCGACCTCTGGTTCACCGTCCAGGGCGGCAACTTCGTGGGCAAGTTCTGGAAGGAGAATGGGGAAGTGCGGCTGGTCGAGATGCCGGCCAACCCCGGTGCGCGGGGCGGATCGACGCGTCCCTACGGTCTGAAGATGGACTCGCAGGACCGTCCGTGGGCGACACTGTTCGGCACCAACCAGCTGGTGATGATCGACCCCGACAGCTTCGAGCCCACCTACTTCGAGCTTCCGGAGGGTTCGCGCCCGCGGCGGCTGGTCATCGACTCCAACGACATCGTCTGGTATGTGGACTACGCGCGCGGCTTCCTGGGCCGCGTCGACTCGGCCAGCGGCGAGGTCACCGAGTGGGCCAACCCGAGCGGCGGCGATGCGCGCCCCTACGGCGTCGCCATCGACGGCGACGACCGCGTGTGGTTTGTCGAGACCGGGGTGCAGCCCAACATGTTCGTGGGCTTCGACACCCGCACCGAGGAGTACATCAGCTCGGTCGCGGTGGACAGCGGCGGCGGGACCATCCGCCACATGTACTACGACCCGGACACCAACGTGGTCTGGTTCGGGGCCGACACCAACACCATCGGCAGGGCGGTGCTGCCGCCCTCGCGTCCGGTCAGCTTCTAGAGGGCCGGTGCGGCTCGGCCGGGCCGGCTCGAACCGGCCCGGCCGGTCGCCATCGTGGCCCGTCTCTCGCAGGGTAGCGGGCTGTTTCGACAGGACGTCGAGCCACCTGCCACGCGGCCGCCGGCATGAGAATCCGTAGATTACGTACTTTACGTAAGATGCGTAATCCGCATATGCGACGGCGGTGGCTCCTGGCCGGCGCGGCCGCCGGCATGGCCATGTCCGGCGCGGTCACGATCGCCACCGCCCGCCCGCCGGTACTGGCCATCCCGCACGCCGATGGCCCGCCCCTCGCGCGAACCGGCGGCTTCGGGGAGCTCACCTGCGCCGAGTGCCACCTCGATCTCGCGCTGAACGCCCTCGGGGGAGCGCTCCTGGTCGAGGGCGTCCCCGACTCGTACACGCCTGGGACCGCCTACGTGGTCACCGTGGTGGTCGAGGGGGAGGGAATGGGAAGCGCCGGCTTCCAGGGGGCTGCGCGCTTCCAGGAGGGCGACCGGGCCGCAGATCCGGCGGGGCGCCTCGTCCCCCTCGACGGCCGAACCATCGTGCGCAGCGAAGGCGGGGTCGACTACATCCACCATACCGCCGAGGGAAGCGAGCTCAGGCCCGGCGACCTCGCCAGCTGGAGCTTCGAATGGGTGGCACCCGCCGACCCCGCGCCCGTCGTCTTCAACGTGACCGGCAACTCTGCCAACGGCGACAATTCGCCGCTCGGCGACCTCATCTACACGGCGGAAGTGGTGGTACGCCCCGCCGGTTGATCGTTCCGGCCCGCACCCGACGAGACCATCTACACGGCGGAAGTGGTGGCGCGCCCCGCCGGCAGATCGGCGCCGTGGCCACGGCCACGACGGGTCTCCGCCTCCCGCCTTCCGTGTGACCCGCGTCGCCCCCGAGCCTCAGTGCTCCAGCGCCATGGGCTCGCCCGTCAGCTGGCGTTCGATGTCCACCAGCGGCGCGGTGTAGCGCCCGGAGAAACAGGCATCGCAGAAGGGCCCGTACTCCTCCACGGCCTGTGTCATCCCCTCCAGGGAAATGTAGCCCAGCGAGTCCAGCCCCAGTTCCTCCTGAATTTCGGCGACGGAGTTGCCCGACCCCATCAGTTCTTCCTTGCTGGGCATGTCGATGCCGTAGAAGCAGGGGTTGCGCACCGGAGGGCTGGCGATCCGCAGGTGCACTTCACTCGCCCCCGCGCCCCGCACGAAGCGAACCAGGCTCCGGCTGGTGGTGCCGCGCACGATGGAGTCGTCGACGAGCACGATGCGGCGCCCCTCCAGCACCTCGCGCACCGGATTGTACTTGATCCGCGCTCCGAAATCCCGGTCCGCCTGCGAGGGACGGATGAAGGTACGGCCTACGTAGTGGTTGCGCAGAAGCCCCAACTCGAAGGGGATGCCGGTTTCCTCGGCGTACCCCAGCGCCGCTGAGTTCGCGCTGTCCGGGACGGCGACCACCGCGTCCGCGTCGGTGGGGTGTTCGCGCGCCAGCTGGCGTCCGAAGGCCCGCCGCGACCGGTCCACGCTGGCCCCCCAGATGCGGGAGTCCGGGCGCGCGAAGTAGACCAGCTCGAAGATGCATGGCGACGGGCTCGGAGCGGCGCGCAGGCTGCGCAACTTCTCGACCCGGCCTCCGCGAAGCCGCAGCAATTCGCCCGGCTCGAGATCTCGAACGTACTCGGCGCCGACGATGTCGAACGCGCACGATTCCGACGCGAGCACGTAGCCGTCGCCCAGGCGCCCGAGCAGGAGCGGGCGGAATCCACGGGGATCGCGCACCGCGTAGAGCGTGTCTCCCACCGCGATGACCAGCGAGAAGGCGCCCTCCAGGTGCGCAAGGGCGTCGTCCACCTGCTGTGCCACATCGCGGTGCCGCGAGCGGGCCATCAGATGCACGATGACCTCGGAGTCGCTCGAGGTCTGGAAGAGGGCGCCCTCGCGCACCAACCGGTCCTTCAGGTCGATGGCGTTGGTGAGGTTGCCGTTGTGCGCGATGGCCAGCGGACCGTTCGCGTAGCGTGCCACGATGGGCTGGGCGTTCTCCTGCAGGCTGCCCCCCGCCGTGGAATAGCGCACATGGCCGACCGACGTGCCGCCGGCGAGCGCGCGCAGCTGGTCCGCGTTGAAGACATCGGAGACGAGCCCCAGACCCTTGGTCACATTCGGACGCCCGGCGCGGTCGATGGAGTAGATGCCGGCGGATTCCTGCCCGCGATGCTGGAGCGCGTACAGCCCGAGAAAGGCGAGCTCCGCGGCATTCCCGATGCCGCTCGCCGCGAAGATGCCGCACTCTTCACGGGGGCGGGAATTGAGCAGGGCGCTGGAGATGTCCTGCGGGCGAAGATCAGGGACATCCTTTTTCGCAACCCCAGCCATCGGAAGCGCCTGTTGTATGTGCTTCATGTGCCGCCTCCGGGCTCCTACCCCTTGCTGCGATGCTCGTCCATACGCTTTGGCAGAGCCCCAAAGTACACCGCCCCCACCTCCCTCATGTCTGCCTCGATGCGAGCGCTCGGGCTCTCGACGACGAACCCGCCGCCGATCGCTCCGACCGTACCGATATGCGTGCACGGCACCCCGTAGTTGCTGGCGTGCCGGCGTACCCCGTCGAGGTCGCCCGGGTCGCAGGAAACCACTACGCGCCCCTGCGCTTCCCCGAAGAATAGTGCAGAGGAAGGCAGCGTGTCCGCCAGTCGCACGCGGACGCCTACCGCATCCTCCCCCTCCGCGAGCGCGCTCTCGGCCAGGGCGCAGGCGAGGCCGCCCTCCGAACAGTCGTGGGCCGAACACAGCAGCCCGTCGCCGATCATGGCCAGCACCGCCTGCTGGAGCGCGCGCTCGGCCATCAGGTCCACCCGTGGGGGCGGGCCGGCGACGAGGCCATGCAGGGCGTACAGGTACTCCGAACCGCCCAGCTCGTCGGTGTTCTGACCAAGGAGCACGATGACGTCGCCTTCTCGCTGGAATCCGTGTCGGGTGACGTGCTCCAGATCCTCGATGATTCCCACCATGCCGATGACGGGTGTGGGGTAGATGGCCGTCCCGCTGGTCTCGTTGTAGAGCGACACGTTTCCGCCCGTCACGGGCGTCTCGAAAAGCGCGCAGGCCTCCGCGAGTCCAAGCACCGCTTCCCGCAACTGGTAGTAGATGTGCGGTTTGAGGGGGTTGCCGAAGTTGAGGTTGTTGGTCACCGCCGTGGGCAAGGCCCCCGAGCACGCCAGGTTGCGTGCCGCCTCGGCGACAGCGGCGCGGGCGCCGGTGCCGGGCTCGAGGTAGGTGTAGCGGCCACTGCAATCGGTGGTCACGGCGATCCCGCGAGGGGTGCCGCGCACGCGCAGGACACCCGCGTCCCCTCCTGGCTGCACGACGCTGGAGGTACGCACTGTGGTGTCGTACTGGTCGTGGATCCAGCGACGGGAAGCGAGGTTGGGGGAGGTGAGGAGGCGGAGGAAGTCGCCGGTGCGGTCGCCTTCGCCGCCTGTGTAGGGCGACAGGTCCATCTCCCTCAGCGCGCGGATCTCCTCGCTCTCGACGCCCTCGCGCTCGTAGGTGGGGCATCCGTCGGTGAGGGGCAGGGCGGGGATGTCGGCGACCGGGCGTCCGCCTTCGAGGATGCGGAAGCGTCCGTCAGCGGTGACCTGCCCGATCTCCTCCGCCTCCAGCTCCCACTTGGTCAGGATGCCGCGAACCTGCTCCTCCCGGCCCCGGTGCACGACGACCATCATCCGCTCCTGGCTTTCCGAGAGCAGAATCTCGTACGGCGTCATGCCCGGCTCGCGAACCGGCACCAGCGCGGTGTCGATCTCGACGCCGCTCCCGGAACGGCCCGCCATCTCCGCGGCGCTGGACGTGATGCCGGCGGCTCCCATGTCCTGAATGCCCACGATGTGGCCGCTCCGGATCAGCTCCAGGCTGGCCTCGAGCAGCAGCTTCTCGGTGAAGGGGTCGCCGACCTGTACCTGGGGCCGGCTGGCGTCCGAGTCCTCGCCCAGCTCCTCGCTGGCGAAGGTGGCGCCGTGAATGCCGTCGCGTCCGGTGCGGGCGCCCACGGCCATCAGGGTGTTGCCTTCTCCGTGCGCCTCCCCGCGGATGAGTTGCTCGCGCTTCATGAGACCCAGACACATCACGTTGATGATGGGGTTGCCCTCGTAGCCCCGGTCGAAGTACGCCTCGCCGCCGAGGTTCGGGATCCCGACGCAGTTGCCGTAGTCGCCGGCGCCTCGCACGACGCCGTCGAAGAGATAGCGCACGCGGCTGGAATCCAGGTCCCCGAAATGCAGAGAATCGAGCACTGCAACCGGGCGGGCGCCCATCGTAAAGACATCGCGCAGTATCCCGCCGATGCCGGTGGCGGCGCCCTGATAGGGTTCCACCGCGGAGGGGTGGTTGTGCGACTCGATCTTGAAGGCGAGCGCCTGGCCGCCGCCGATGTCGATCACCCCCGCGTTCTCGCCGGGGCCCTGGATGACCCAGGGAGCCTCCGTGGGCAGGAGTCGCAACAGGCGCTTGGAGTTCTTGTACCCGCAGTGCTCCGACCACATCGCCGAGAAGACGCCCAGTTCGGTGAAGGTGGGGGTGCGTCCCAGGTGGCCGACGATCTTGCGGTATTCTTCCGGCGAAAGGCCGTGGTCGGCGACGAGTTCCGGGGTCACTTCGGGATCGCCGGGACGGGGCCGCGGCGCGGTCGCGAGCTCGTGGCCGTTCCGGTCGCTCGCGCGGCGGATCATGCCACCCTCGCGCGTGCGAAATGGGTGACCAGCGATTCGAAGAGGCCGAGTCCGTCGGTTGAGCCGAGGACGCCCTCGGCGGCCCGTTCCGGGTGCGGCATCAGCCCGAGCACATTGCGGGCGGCGTTCATGATGCCGGCGACGTCGTTTGCGGACCCGTTGGGATTGGCGCCGTTGCCGCGGGCTCCCTGGCGCGTGGTGTAGCGAAAGATGACGCGCTGCTCGGCCTCCAGCCGCTCGAGCATGGCCGGTTCCGCGATGTAATTGCCTTCCGCGTGCGCGATCGGTATGCGCAGGATCTGGCCAGACCGATAGGCTGCGGTGAACGGCGTGGCCGTGGTCTCGACCCGAATGTGCACGTCATGGCTCCGGAACTTGAGCGACGCGTTGCGCCTGAGCGCTCCCGGAAGGAGTCCGGCCTCGCACAGGATCTGGAACCCGTTGCAGATCCCCAGCACGATGCCGCCCCGCTCCGCGAAACGCACGACCGCCTCCACGATCGGGCTGAAGCGGGCGATGGCGCCGGCGCGCAGGTAGTCCCCGTAGGAAAAGCCCCCGGGCAGCACGACCAGATCGGGGTCTCCCAGGTCTCGCTCCCGATGCCAGACGTAGCGCGCGTCGACGCCCATGACCTTGCTCAGCACCTGCTGGCAGTCGTAGTCGCAATTGGAGCCCGGAAACGTCACGACCACGGCCTTCACGACACCGTCTCCGGCTGCGGGGTCGCGCGCCCGACCACGACCACGAAGTCCTCGGTCACGGGGTTCGCGAGCAGTTTTTCGCACATACGGGTGGCGCGGGCACCGGCCTCATCGCCTGAGGCCGCCTCCAGCTCGATCACGAGCAGCTTGCCGGCGCGCACCTCCTCGACACCCGCGAAGCCCAGCGAATCCAGGGCGTGCTGAATGGCTTTTCCCTGCGGATCCAGCAATCCGCGGCGGGGGGTCACGCGAATCTCGACGTTGTACAGGCTCAAGGTCATTCCTCCGTGCCGTTGTGATCCTCAGGGGAGATCTGCTTGCGGCGGGCGATGCGGTTGCGGATACGTGCGCGGTAACGGGGTCCGAGGCCACCGTAGTCCAGCGGGCGAGGTTCGCCGTCGTCGTCGTCTTCGTCGGCCTCCGCGAGGGGATCCCGCTCCGGAAGCCGGTCCAGAAAGCCGATCACGACCGACTTCAGGAGTCCCCAGAGCGCGTACAGGCAGAGCACCGGAAAGAAGAGTTGGCGCGGAGCGACGAACGCGCCTACGAGCGCCAGGGCTCCGACGGCGCTCATGATCCGGGTCCTGCGTGTCCGCAGCCCCAGATGGGGCAGGCGCGCGTAGGGAATGTGGCTCAGCATGAGAGCGGAGAGCAGCACCATCAGCACACCCATGATCTGGGTCCACAACAGGGCGCCCAGGTACGCCTCGAAGAAAGCGGTCTGCGTGAAGGGGTACGAGGTCGCCAGGATGGTTCCCGCGACGGGCGACGGCAGGCCGTGGAAGGAGCGCTTCGCCTCGCCGCCCTGCTCCACGTTGAAGCGTGCCAGGCGCACCACCACTGCCGTCACGAACAGATAGGAGAGCAACCAGCTCCACGGGCCTTCGCTGAGGTAGAGCAGGTACATGACCATGGCCGGGGCCACGCCGAAGCTGACCGCGTCGGCCAGCGAGTCGAGTTCGGCGCCGAAGCGCGAACCCGTTCGCGTGAAGCGGGCCATGCGCCCGTCGAAGGTGTCCAGAACCCCGGCGAAGACGATGAACCAGGCGGCCCACTCGAACTCTCCCCGGTGCGCCATCACCATCGCGAAGATTCCGAAGAAGACGTTGCCCAGGGTGAAGGCGGAGGGGATGATGATGATCCCCCTCCGGAGCCGCCGCCGGGGTCTTTTCCTGCCGATCATGGCGTCGGCGCCCCTGTCATGCCCTCATCCGAAGCTCGGGCCGGCGTACTCGGCCAGCGGCACGCCCACCAGCCGCTGGAAGATGTCCAGGTAGCGCGCGGTCGACTCCTCGACGATGCGGTCGGGGAGGTCGGGTGGCGGCGGAGCCCTGTTCCAGTCGGTCTCGCGGGCGAGGTAGTCGCGCACGGGCTGCTTGTCCAGCGATGGCTGCCCTCGGCCGGGCGCGTAGTGTTCGGCGGGCCAGAAGCGCGACGAGTCGGGGGTCAGTACCTCGTCGATGAGCAGGAGCCGGCCGGCGGCGTCGAGGCCGAACTCGAACTTGGTGTCTGCGAGGATGATGCCCCGCTCGCGCGCCGTCTCCGATCCGGCGCTGTAGATGCCCAGCGAGAGGTCGCGCAGGGTCTGGGCCATGGGCGCGCCCAGCGTCTCCACCACCTGGTCGTAGGTGATGTTCTCGTCGTGTCCCTCCTGCGCCTTGGTGGAGGGGGAGAAGATGGGCGGCTCGATGCGGTCGCTCTCGATCATCCCGGGCGAGAGGGGTTCGCCGGCGAGGGTGCCGCTTCGGCGGTACTCTCGCCACGCCGAGCCGGTGATGTAGCCGCGCACCACGCACTCGACCAGGATCGGCCGGGTGCGCCGCACCAGCATCGCCCGGCGCGCCCAGCGGTCGACGGTGTCGGCCAGTTCGGGGATCCGGTCGACGATTTCTTGCGGCCGCACCGCCAGCAGGTGGTGGTCGATCCCGCCTCCCGCGCCGGGAACGGGTGAGCGGGCCGAGAAGCGCGCCAGCCACCAGGCGGTCAGCTGGGTGAGCACTTCTCCCTTGTGCGGCACGGGCTGCGGCAGGACCACGTCGAAGGCGCTCACGCGGTCGCTGGCCACCATCAGCAGGGTGTCGGGGCCCGCCTCGTAGACATCCCGTACCTTCCCGCGGTGCAGCAGGGGGAGGGGGAGTGCGGATTCCACGATGGTTTTCACGTCGTTCTGGCTCCATGGCTGGGGTGGGGTCAGACACGCAGGTCGGGGGTTTGGAGGCGGGCCCGGGCGTCCGGGCCCAGCCGATCGATGACCGGCTGTACGAACTCGTTCAGAAATCGCTCCACCTGTTCGGGCGCGCGTCCGATGAATCGGTCGCCGCGGAGCAGGTCGGTCAGTTCCGACGTGCTCAGGTCGAAGGCGTCGTCCCCGGCGATGCGCGAGATCAGATCGGGGGGGGCACCCTCCTCCCGCGCCCTCCTGGTCGCCGCGTGCGCGTGGCGGCGGATGCGCTCGTGCAGCGTCTGGCGGTCGCCCCCGCCCCGGGCCGCGCGCATCAGGATGGTCTCGGTGGCCATGAACGGGAGCTGCGCGTCGAGGGACCGCCGGATTACCGCTTCGTTGACCACCAGCCCGGAAGAGACGTTCTCGACCAGAACAAGTACGCCGTCGAGGGTGAGAAAGGCGTCCGGGATGCTGACGCGCCGGTTTGCGGAATCGTCGAGGCTCCGTTCCAGCCACTGGGTGGCGGCCGTGAACGCGCCATCGTGGTACAGGGTGATGACGTGCCGGGAGAGGGCGCACATCCGCTCCGCGCGCATCGGATTGCGCTTGTAGGGCATCGCCGAAGAACCGATCTGGGTGTCTTCGAAGGGCTCTTCGACTTCTCCCAGATGGGACAGCAGACGCAGATCGTGCCCCATTTTCGAGGTCGACGCGGCAGTGCCCGCCAGCGTCGCGAGAACGGCGGCGTCCACCTTGCGCGGGTAGGTCTGTCCGCTCACCGGGTAGCGGTGCTCGAAGCGCATGCGCCGGGCCACGGCATCGTCGAGGGCGTCGACCTTGGCGGAATTCCCGTCGAAGAGGTCGAGGAAGGAGGCCTGGCTCCCGGTGGTCCCGCGAACTCCGCGGAACCGCAGCGAGTCGAGGCGAAACTCGATCTCCTCGATGTCGAGGAGGAGATCCTGGATCCAGAGCGTCGCCCGCTTGCCCACCGTCGTGGGCTGGGCGGGCTGGAAGTGGGTGTAGGCCAGAGTGGGGAGTGCCCCGTGGCGGTCCGCGAAGCCCGCGAGCGCCTCGACGCAGCGCACCAGCCGGTCGCGGATCAGAACGAGTGCTTCGCGATGCAGAATCAGGTCGGCGTTGTCGCCTACGAAGGCGCTGGTGGCTCCGAGGTGGATGATGCCGCGCGCCGCGGGCGCGACCTCTCCGAACAGGTGCACATGCGCCATCACGTCGTGGCGAAAGCGGCGTTCGAGCTCGGCGGCCCGGTCGAGATCCAGGTCGTCGATGCCGGTGCGCATCTGGCGCAGCGCCTCGCCGGGGATATCCAATCCCAGTTCACGCTGCGATTCGGCGAGCGCGATCCAGAGGCGGCGCCAGGTGGTGAACTTGCGCGCCTGCGAGAAGATGTGCTGCATCTCGCGGGAGGCGTAACGTCCCGCAAGGGGATGCGCGTAGCCGCCGGAAGCGGCCGTTCCCGCGTTCGATGCCCCGGACGCGACCACGCGGCCCGGGTCGCTAGAGGTCACGTCCCAGCTTCTCCCAGTCGGCCAGGAAGGCGGCCAGCCCGATGTCGGTGAGCGGGTGGCGGATCAGCTTGTGGAGCACGTCCGGGGGCAGCGTAGCCACATCGGCGCCCATCTCCATCGACTCGACCACGTGCCGGGTATGCCGCAGCGACGCCGCCAGGATCTCCGTCCGCATGCCGTAGTTGTCGTAGATGAGGCGGATCTGTCGGATCAGCTCCATGCCGTCGTGGGCGATGTCGTCCAGGCGCCCGATGAACGGCGAGATGTACGCGGCGCCCGCCTTGGCCGCGAGCAGCGCCTGCGGTGCCGAGAAGCAGAGGGTCACGTTGACCGGGATGTCGCGCGAGCTGAGTTCGCGGCATGCGACCAGACCGGCCTCGGTGAGGGGCACCTTGACCGCAATGTTGGGGTGGACGGCGGCCAGCCGCGTGCCCTCGGCCACCATGGTCTCGGTGTCGATCGCGACGACTTCGGCGCTTACCGGGCCGTCGACGGCCTCGCAGATCTCGAGGAAGATCTCCATCGGGTCGCGGTCGCCAGCCACTTTGGCCAGGAGGGAGGGGTTGGTGGTGACGCCATCGATGAGGCCGGCGGCGGAGGCGCGACGGATTTCACCCAGGTCGGCGGTGTCGAGGAAGATCTTCATGAGTGGTTGGCGCTCCCTGCGAGTGGGCGGTCGGAGTCGGAATCTAACAGAGTGGAGGGGGCGCGGATCGCCTGGGCCGGATAGCCGACCCGGCGAAGGAACAGGCCGGCCGCGGGGGCCGGCGGGGACGTGACCAGGCGATTGCCGGTGCCTTCGATGAGCGCGCGCATCTCGTCGAGCGGCCGGCGTCCGCGGGCGATGTCGACCATGGTGCCCACCAGGTAGCGAACCATGCGGTGGAGGAACCGGTTGGCGACGATTGTGAACTCCATCCCCAGCGCCCAGGGCGCCCAGCGCGCCTCCGCCACGTCGCAGCGGTCTCCACGCGCCTCCTGCCCGGTGCGCGCGAAGGCGGCGAACGACTTTTCGCCTGAAAGGAGCGCGGCGGCCGCGTGCAGCGCGTCTTGGTTCAGGTCCACTGCGAGCGGCCAGCACCACCCTCGGTGGAAGGGCGAGTGGGACCGCGCGGACAACCCCAGCCGGTACCCGTATTCGCGGGCGGTCGCGTCGTAGCGGGGGTGGAAGCCAGTAGGAGCGGAAACCGCCTCCGCGACCCAGATGTCCCTGGGAAGGAGGGCGTTGAGTGCGTTCTGCAGCGAGTCGGCGCTCCAGCGCCGCGGCAGCATGACCGCGACCACCTGACCGGTGGCGTGCACGCCGCGATCGGTCCGCCCGGCAGCCGTCACGGTGCGGGGCGCACCCGTAAGGCGCTCGAGGGTGGTTTGCAGCTCTCCCTGCACGGTTCGCTCTTCACGCTGAGCCTGCCAGCCGAAGAAGCTGGAGCCGTCGTAGTGCAGCGTGAGTCGAAAGCGGAGTTCTTCCGGGGCCATGACGCCGGGAAACTAGGATTTCCGCGAGTGCAACTCAATACGGCGGGAGCCTGGCTGGTTTCCCGCCGCTGGATTCACGACCTCTACGGGCGAACTCCGAACGCCTGTCCGTGCCTCCGCGTTGACCGGGTGCGGCATGCTTGGTAGGATCGCCCGAGCGTGCGCTTGCTGCTGCATCCGAACCGGACAGGACCATGGCCTCCGAAACGAAACTGGAACTCGTTCCCCTGATCGCCCGCGTGTCGGAGGGAGCGAACCTCACCTCGACGGAAGCCGAGGGCGCGTTCAACACCATCATGTCGGGCGAGGCGACGCCCGTGGCCATGGCGGCATTCCTCGTCGCGCTCCGCACCAACGGGGTTGTTCCCTCCGAGATCGCCGGTGGAGTCCGGGCGCTGCGCCGGGCGATGCTTCCGGTTGCGTCGGAGCGTACGGATGAGCTGGTGGACACTTGCGGCACCGGCGGCGGCAGCGTGCGCACCTTCAACGTGTCGACGGCGGCCGCGCTGACGGCGGCGGCGGCCGGCGTCCGAGTGGCCAAACACGGCAACCGCTCCTTCACTTCGCAGAGCGGGAGCGCGGACGTCCTGGAAGCCCTTGGCGTGCGCATCGAGCTGACTCCGGTGGAGATGAGTCGGGTCCTGGCAGAAGCCGGTATCGTCTTCATGTTCGCGCCACTCCTGCATCCGGCCATGTGCCACGTCGGCCCCGTGCGTGCCGAGCTGGCGGTCCCCACGATCATGAACCTGCTCGGGCCGCTCACAAACCCGGCCGGCGTGACCCGCCAGCTGGTCGGGGTATCCGACCCGGCCTGGCTGGAGCTGGTGGCGCCGGCGCTTCGGGAACTCGGCCATCGGCGCGCCGTGGTGGTGCACGGCGAACCGGGGATGGACGAGTTGAGCCCCGCGGGAACCACGAAGGTGTCCGACCTGCGTGCCGGCGAAATCACCACCTACCAGGTGAGGCCGGGCGATCTTGGCCTCGCGCCGGGGAGCCTGGAGCCGCTCGCCGGCGGAACCCCGCAGGAGAACGCCAAGGTGATCGTGGATGTGCTGGAAGGCCGCCGCCGCGATGCCGCGCGCTCGTTCGTGCTCGCCAACGCGGGCGCCGCCATCTACGTCGCCGACCTCGCGGGTTCACTTCGGGAAGGGGTGGTCATTGCCGCCGAGGTCATCGATGGCGGACTCGCGGCCGACAAGCTTGCGGAACTCCGCGAGGCCACCCACGTCCGCAGCGCGTGAGCCGGCTTGTTCGCCCGCACGCGGGTCTGCGTTTCAAAGCGGGCGCGTCGCGTTGCGGCGGGGCAGGGGACGAAAGCGACCTGGCGTGTACGTCATCCGCCCCTCGCGAAAGAAGGGAACCTCTCCCACCCCGCGTTCCTCTCCCATCAGAACGATTTCCGTAGAGTCACCTCTCAGCCTTCCCACCACAAATGGAATCCTCATCCTCGCCTCCCTCCGACCCCGCGGCCGGTCAGGTGACCGTTCCTGCCCCGGCTCCCCATGAGTCCGGGCCCGACTCGGTCAGTACTTGCGGATTACTCCAACCACCACACCCTGGATCTGAACGTCGTCCGCGTCGACGATGATGGGCGCAACAGCGTCGTTGGCGGGCTGCAGCCGAATGCGGGAACCCGGCTCGCGGTAGAACTTCTTGACCGTGGCGGATTCCCCGCCCACCAGGGCGACGACGGTCTCTCCCTCATTGGCCATCTGGCGCGCGCTTACCACGATGTAGTCGCCGTCGCGAATCTGTTCGTCGATCATGGAATCGCCCTCGACCCGCAGGACGTAGCTCTCCGCGCCGCTGCGCAGCATGTCGGGCGGGACGGCCAGGGTCTCCATGTCCTGGATGGCTTCGATGGGCATTCCCGCCGCGACCGCCCCCAGCAGGGGCAGCTCGAAGGTGGCGACATCCGCTTCCTGGCGCACCAACTCGATGGAGCGACTTTGGTTGTAGGCCTTCCGGATGTAGCCCTTGCGCTCCAGATTGCTCAGGTGTTCGTGGACCGTGGCCAGGGACGCGTATCCGAAGGCATGCGCGATCTCCTCGAAATTGGGGGCGTATCCCCACTCGCTGATGTAGCCTTCGATGTAGTCCAGGATCTGTTTCTGTCTCTTGGTCAGTGGCATCGAATGCGCGCTCCGCGAAAGTGATGACCGAACAGGACCCGAATAACGTACCCGAAGGTTTACCGAAGCGCAAGATGCATCTCGGAACATCAGGGACGGAGCCGGCCGCTACCGGCCGAGGTCCGTGCCGGAACACATGAACATCCTCGACCGCATCGTCCGCACCAAGCGGGACGAGATCCGGGCGCTCCTGCCTTTGCGCGCGGAGCTGGAGAGGGCCGCCCGATCGGCGCCTCCGCCCCTCGATTTCCGCTCGGCGCTGAGGAGCCGGTCCGGGGACGTGGCGATCATCGCCGAGGTAAAGCGGAGGAGCCCGGGCGCGGGGCCGATTCGGGAGGATCTGAACCCTGTCGATCTGGCTCGGGAGTATGCTCGTGCGGGTGCGTCCGCCATCAGCGTTCTGACCGATCGACAGTACTTTGGCGGGAGCCTGGACGACCTGCGCCGCGTGCGTGCGCAGGCCCGACGCCCGTTGCTGCGCAAGGACTTCGTTGTGGACCCGGTGCAGCTCGTCGAATCACGGGCCGCGGGTGCGGATGCGGTGCTGCTCATCGTGCGCATCCTGGAGGATCCGCTTCTGGGTGAGCTTCTGAGCGATGCGCGGGAGCTGGGGATGGCCGCGCTGGTGGAGATCCATGACGCCGCGGAGCTGGAACGGGCGCTCGCGGCCGGAGCAGACGTGGTGGGGATCAACAACCGCGACCTGAGCACCTTCCGTTCGAGCGTCACGGTGACGCGGGAGCTGGTGGGTGGCGTACCCGCGGGGGTGGTGGTGATTTCCGAGAGTGGGCTGACGACCCGGCAGGACCTGGCGACCGTTGGTGCCGCGGGCGCGGACGCCGTCCTCATGGGCGAGGCGCTCCTGCGGAGTCCGCGCCCCGGAGACGCCGTGGCGGCCCTGACCGGCGTCCCGCGCGGACCGCGCGCCGCTTCCGCCGCCGACCCGCCCGGCCCGCAACCTTCGGTCCCGGCCCGGCCCGACCCTCGCTCGGCCGCCGCCGCCAGACCGGGGCCGCCACCACCGCCGCCCGCCCGCGGGAGACGCCCCGTTGCCTGAGGTGAAGATCTGCGGGATCACCCGCCCGCACGATGGCCGCGTGGCCGCGCAGGCGGGCGCCAGCTATGTGGGCACGGTGCTCACCCCGGGCTTCTCCCGCAGCGTGGAGGTCGCCACCGCGCGGGCGGTGGCCGAAGCTGCCGGCGTGGCCTTGGTGATCCTCCTGGTGGATCCGACCCTCGATGACGCGGTGGCGGCGGCGCGCGCGACCGGGGCGTCGGTGGTGCAGCTGCACGGCCGCGAGAGCCCCACCACCGCCTCCCGCCTGCGCGCAAGCGGCCCCTGGATGGTGTGGAAGGCCGCGCCCGTGCGCGATGCGGCGGACGCCCGGGCGGCTCTCGACCGCTACGGAGAGGCCGCCGACGCCCTCCTCTTCGACGGCTGGCACGAGAAGCTGCCCGGAGGGACCGGCACCCGCTTTCCGTGGCGGAGCCTGGCCGGGATTCGCGAAGGCTTCGCCCCCGGGCAGCGCTTTGTCGCCGCGGGGGGGCTCAACCCCGAAAACGTGGCGGAAGCGGTTTCGATCCTGCGGCCGGATGTCGTCGACGCGAGCTCGGGCGTCGAGAGCCGCCTGGGCCTGAAGGATCCCGCCCGGGTGCGCCGGTTCGTGCGCGCCGCCCGTCACGCCGGAGCGGTCCCGTGACCCCGCGTGACCCCTCCGCTCAGGGGCGCTTCGGTCCGTACGGCGGTCGCTATGTGCCCGAGACGCTCATCACGGCGCTGGATGAACTCACCGCCGCCTACCGGGAGGCGGCGGCGGATCCGGGCTTCGCGGCTGAACTCCGGGTCCTGCTCGAGGACTACGCCGGCCGTCCCTCCCCCCTGTATCGCGCGACCCGCGTCGAGGAGGCCATCGGCGCCGGTCCCGTCTACCTGAAGCGCGAGGACCTCAACCACACCGGGGCCCACAAGATCAACAACACGCTCGGACAGGCGCTCCTGGCGCGCTGGATGGGCAAGCGCCGCATCATCGCCGAAACCGGCGCCGGCCAGCACGGGGTGGCCACGGCGACCGTGTGCGCGCTCTTCGACCTGGAGTGTGTGGTCTACATGGGCACGGAGGATGTCGAGCGCCAGGCGCTGAACGTCTATCGCATGGAGTTGCTGGGGGCCGAAGTGCGTCCCGTGGCCTCCGGTTCGTGCACGCTCAAGGACGCGACCAACGAGGCGATCCGCGACTGGGTGACCCACGTGCGCGACACGCACTACATCATCGGTTCCGTCGTCGGGCCCGATCCCTTCCCGCGCATGGTGCGCGATTTCCAGGCAGTCATCGGGGAAGAGACGCGCGCCCAGCTGGACGCCGCGGAGGGCCGGCTGCCCGGGTCCGTGGTCGCCTGCGTGGGGGGCGGATCCAACGCCATGGGCATCTTCCACGATTTCGTGCCCTTCAGGGAGGTGCGCCTGGTGGGCGTCGAGGCGGCCGGCGAAGGGCTCGACAGCGGGCGGCATTCGGCACCGCTGGCGGCGGGCATGCCGGGTGTCCTGCACGGATCCCTGAGCTATCTGCTGCAGGACGCCGACGGGCAGGTGGCCCCGGCCCACTCCGTCTCCGCCGGACTGGACTACCCGGGCGTAGGGCCGGAGCATTCATGGCTTCTCGACGAGGGGCGGGCCCGATATGTGACGGTGACCGACGAGCAGGCGCTGGCCGCCTTCCACCGGCTCTCCCGCCTGGAGGGCCTCATTCCGGCGCTCGAGAGCGCGCATGCGATGGCGCACGTCTTCGAAGCGGGGGAGGAGTTGGCTCGCCAGGGGCCGATCGTGGTGTGCCTGAGTGGCCGCGGCGACAAGGACGTGGCGCACGTGGCGCGCCTGTCGCGAGCCGACCCGAAGGGAGGCGCCGATGGCTGAGGGAAGGGCGGATCAAGGGATGCTTCCGGCGAGGGGAGCCGAGGGCCGCGACGACCGGGGGATCGATGTCTGACTCGCCCCTGGCACCGTGTTTTGCGCGTTGCCGTGCGGAAAACCGCTCGGCGCTGATCCCCTTTCTGACCAGCGGCTATCCCAGCGGGCCGGAGAGTGCGGACCTGCTCAGCGGGATGGCGCTCGCGGGTGCCGACATCATCGAGCTGGGCATTCCCTTCAGCGATCCGCTGGCGGACGGGCCCACCATCCAGAGGTCCTCGTTCCGGGCGCTCGAGGGGGGAATGACCACCGAGGGGACCCTCGAGATTCTCCGCGACTTTCGCGCGGAACATGATACCCCGGTCGTGCTGTTCAGCTACCTCAATCCCATTCTGCGATACGGGGTCGACGAGTTCGCCCGCGCGGCCACCGAGGCCGGCGCCCAGGGACTGCTGCTGACCGACGTGCCGGCCGGGGCCGATCCCGCACTGGAGGGGCGCCTGTCGGCACACGGCCTTGATCTGATCCGCCTGATCGCGCCCACGACGTCGCCGGAGAGGGTCGGTGCGATCGCTGCGGCGGGGGCGGGTTTTCTGTACTACATCTCGCTGACGGGAGTCACCGGCGCTCGCGCCCGGCTGCGCCGCGCGTTGGGACTGGAGGTGCAGGCCGTCAAGCGCCGGGTCGGCGGGATCCCGGTCGTGGTGGGGTTCGGAATCTCGACCCCGGACCAGGCCGGCGACGTGGCCGCGGTGGCGGACGGGGTCGTGGTGGGAAGCGCCCTCATCGACCGCTGCGAACAGGGGGGGGCCCGCGGCGTGCGCGATTTCGTCGCCGCCCTCAGGAGAGCCATGGAGAGGGAGGGCCCGGCTCCCTCCGCCGGGTAGCTGGCCCGGGCGACCGCCCGTCCGCGGTTCGGGGACCGGGATGGCCCCTCCCGCCGGCTCTAACGTCCGAAGGCGGCCGCATCCGGATCCACCTTCAATCGTTCCGCCACCTTCGCATCCGGCGACACGAACACCGTCTTTTCGCGCTCCAGCATCACCGTTCCGGGCGCTGCTCCGCGCGGCCTGCGCACATACTTCCGGCGCGTCCAGTCCACGGGGACGGTCGCGGAGGTCCGGCTCTTCGAATTGAGCGCGGCCAGGATGGCGGCCTCTTCCAGGTCGCCGGGCGCCGGGCTCCCCTCGCCCCGCCAGCGCAGGATCACATGCGCGCCGGAGGCGTGCCGCGCGTGCAGCCAGATGTCGTTCGGGTCGGAGTGATGAAAGGTCAGGTCGTGGTTGCTCTTCGCCCCGCGACCCACCCGGATCTCCCTTCCGAGCGAGCTGCAGAAGCGGTGATAGGGCAACCGGGCGAGAGTCCTGCGTGATTCCCTCCCGGAGACGGGTCTCGCCAGCCGCCGCTCCAGCTCCCGGGTGTCCACGGCGCCTTTCGTCACCTCGTCGGACAGGGCATACCAGGACGCCAGGCGGGCGCGCGCCTGCTCGATCTGCCCGGGGAGCGAGGCGGCGGCCCGTTCAGCGCGCGCGGCACGGGCGTAGTAGCGGGCGGCGTTCTCGTGGGGAGCCAGGGTGGGGTCGAGGGAAACCCGGATCGGGCGCCCCTCGAAGTTCTCGAGGGAAACCCGGGCCGCCCCCCTCGGAATCAGGGTGATGCGGGCAAGCAGCAGATCACCGAAGGCTCGCGCGCGGGCCGGATCCTCCAGCCCCTCGAGCTGCTCCTGCAGCCGCACCAGCTTGCCTTCGGCGCCCCCGATGCGCCGTTCCAGCGCGGACATCACTTCCGACGGCACCAGGCTCGCGCCCGGATCCGTGTCCGAGCCCTCCGCCAGCGCGGCGAGGAGCGTGTCGCGCGCATCGCCATCGACTCCCGGAAGGGGATAGGGATAGGGCTGGGGACCCTGTTTCCCGCAGAGCAGGTGAGGCCGCGTTTCCTCCAGCCGGCGCCATCGCCGCCACCGCCTCCAGCCCTGCTCCAGCAGAGCCCGCGAAGAACCGTCTTCCTCCTCCGATCCCAGAAACGCATGCGCGTTCATGCGCGAGACAAAGGCGACGTTGCGCACCAGGGTGGGCACCCGCTCGGACGGCGCCCGGTCCCCGAGCAGCTCCAGCCAGGACGCGAGTGAGATTGGACGACTGGCTCCTCGACGCTTCGAAGGCCGCGGCAACTCGTAGTGCGCGCCCGGGAGCAGTTGGCGATCCTCCGAGCGGCGGGGCCTCAACACGCTCCGGATGCGGTCGTCGGCCCCCTCGGTGAGGATCGCGTTCCAGCGGCCGGGGGAGAGCTCCAGCACGAGCTGCGTCCGTCGCGCGCGTCCCCGCAGCCGGGTGATGTCCACCAGGATCGCGCGTTCATCCGCGGG
Source organism: Longimicrobiales bacterium (assembly GCA_965232315.1). Classification (GTDB taxonomy): domain Bacteria; phylum Gemmatimonadota; class Gemmatimonadetes; order Longimicrobiales; family Gaopeijiaceae; genus BD2-11. The sequence goes on from CBDDPN010000022.1 coordinate 110,410, forward strand.
TGCGCTGACCTCCCGCACGATCCCGGCCAGCGGGGTGGCGCCCGCAGGAGGCGTCGCCTCGGCGACCAGCGCCACCGACCCCCGGGCCGGGTGCAGTCCGAACACCACCGTCCCTTCCCGCAGATAAAGCGCGGCCCGCCCCGCGCCGCGATCCAGGTAGAGTGAGCGCGTCCGTCCTCCGCTCAGCTCGCGCGAGAGTTCGCGGGCGGTAGCCGCCACCAGCAGACTGTCCCATAGCATGACTCGAAGCTACCCGCAGCGCCCCTTTTTCGCTTGATTTCCACCCGCTCGATGCGCTATCTACTCCTCGACATGACACCGCAGCGCAACCACCCCCTGATCGTTCACGCCGCCGATGGGCTGCTCCCGCACTGGGCGCAGGCGAGCGAGGCTCGGCGCCAGCACATGATGCGGGTGTCGAACCTTATGCGCCACTGGGCAGTAGTACGCGGAGAATGCGAAGAGGAAGTGGTGCGATGGGTGGCCCTGGGGCATCTCCACGATGTCCTGCGCGATGCCGACCCCGGGGAGCTGCGAGCGATGGCGAACGGTGACTTCGTCGACCTCCCCGGGCAGCTGCTGCACGGCCCGGTTGCGGCGAGCCGCTTGGCTGCGGAGGGAGTTCGCGACAAAGGCCTTCTGCTGGCCGTGGCCTGCCACACCCTCGGCCACCCGGCGCTGGACACGGCGGGCGTGGCTCTCTACACGGCCGACTTCCTTGAGCCCGGACGTGCGTTCCGGGAGGAGTGGCGGGCCTCGCTGCGCCGGCGCATGCCCCGTGAGTTGGACGAGGTCGCTCTGGAGGTTGCGACCGTCAGGGCGGGGCATCTGCTGGAAGGCAGCCAGCTCGTCCGACCCGAGACCACCGCCTTCCTGGAACTTCTGACCGAGCGAGCTCATGGCTAGGTTGCTTCGCGGACTCGTCCTGATTGCCGTCCTGGGCGGGCTGGCGGTGCTGGCCGCTTCCGCTGCGCTGCAGTGGTGGGAGCCGCCTGCGGTCCCGCCCGCGACAGCCGAGCGGGTGGCGAACCCGGGCGAGCGGGTGCGGGTGGAAGTGCTCAACGCGGGAGGCGTTGCGGGAATGGCGCGGGCGGCGACCGAGGTCCTGCGCGATGCCGGCTTCGATGTCGTCGATGTCGGCAACGCCAGCTCGTTCGACCAGGACACCTCGGTCGTGCTGGCGCGGCTGGGCCGGGTCGACATGGCGGCGCGGGTGGCGGACGCGCTGGCCATATCGAACTATGAGGACGAACCCGACTCGACCATCTTCGTCGATATCACGGTTCGGCTCGGGAAGAATTGGGATCCGTCCGTCGTGGCCGCGCGTGACGCCGCGTTGGCCGCCGCAGCCGACACCTTTCCCGTGCCGGAACCCGAGCCGCGCTGGCGCGCCGTCCTGATGCGCCTGCGGCAATGGGCCGACGACCTTACTCAATCGGACGAGGGGTCATGACCAGGAAGAAGCGCAGGCCAGGCCGGCAGCGGAAGCCGAAGGGCGAAGGCTCCGGCGGGACGCTGGGCGAGTGGATTCGAATCCTCCTGATCTGGGGCGGTCTCTTCTGGCTGATCCGGTTCTTCGTCGTGCAGACCTTCGTCATCATCTCGGGTTCGATGCAGGACACGCTCCTGCTGGGCGACTTCCTGGTCGTCAACCGGGCCGCGATCGGCTCGCCCGTCCCCGGCACGTCCCTGCGCATCCCCGGCTACTCGAGCCCCGATCGCTTCGACATCCTTGTCTTCGATCCACCCCACGAAGAGAACATGATGCTGGTGAAGCGCCTGATCGGGTTGCCGGGCGACACTCTGGAGATGCGCGACAAGACCCTCTACATCAACGGCTCGGTCGCGGAGGAGCCGTACGCCCGGCATATCGAGCAGAGTCCGGACCACTCCGACATTCGCATGACGTGGCAGACGCCGTTCCTGGTGCCCGGAGAAGATGCCGGGTCCTACCGCCCCAGCCGCGACAACTGGGGTCCCATCGTGATCCCGCCCGACAACTACTTCATGCTGGGCGACAACCGCGACGAGAGCCAGGATTCCCGCTACTGGGGACTTCTGGAGGGCTGGAGGCTCGAGGGCCGCGCCATGTTCATCTACTACTCGTACGAGCGCGGCACCATGACGCCCTTTCCGTGGATCCGCCGGATTCGCTGGGACCGTATCGGGGACCGCATTCGCTGAAGGCGCACAAATACGTCGCCGTATATCATACATATATTTCACTGTATATCATACATATATTATATATTGTATTATATCTACAACATATATATATAATTGATGGTGGCCTGTATTACCCTGCCAACACCGCCAGCTTCGTCGCCCGCAGTTGCCCGCACGCCGCGTCGATGTCCCGTCCGCGCGGCTCCCGCACCTTCACCGCCACCCCCTTCTCCTCCAGCTTCCTGCGGAACGCCTGCACCCTGCCGGGGGTGCTGGGACGCCACTCCGGCTGGTAGGGAATCGGGTTGAAGGGGATCAGGTTCACGAAGGCGCGGGTGTCCCGTGCCAGGACGGCCAGAGCGGGAATCAGGGCGAGGTCGTCGTTCACCCCCCGGATCATCGTGTACTCGAGCGTGATGCGGCGTCCGCGCACCCGCCGGAATCGTTCGAGCGCGGCTTTCACTTCCGCGAGCGGGTAGCGCTTCTCCAGCGGGATCAGCTCGCGCCGGAGCCCCGAATCGGGGGCGTGCAGCGACAACGCGAGGCCGAATTGCTCCGGGCGCTCGGCCAGGGAGCGGATGCCCGGAACGACACCCACGGTCGAGACCGTGATCCTGCGCGCTCCAACCCCGTAGCCGCCATTCAGGATGGTGAGCGACGGCAGGACCGCGCGCGGATTGGCGAGGGGTTCGCCCATTCCCATGTACACGATGTTGGAGATCTGCCCCATGCCCTTGCGGCGCGCCCACCGCCGCGAGGCGCGAAACTGCGCCACGATCTCGCCCGTGCGGAGTTGCCGGCGGAAGCCGGACCAGCCGGTCGCGCAGAACGTGCATCCCAGAGGGCAGCCCGCCTGCGAGGAGATGCACAGGGTCAGGCGCGAGCGCACGGGGATCAGCACGGACTCGATCAGCTCGCCGTCCCACAGGCGCCACAGGTGCTTGACGGTGCCGTCGCGCGAGAGCGAGACGCTGGCGGTGGCGGGCTCCTCGAGGCGAAATGCTGCGGCCAGGGCCCCGCGCTCCGCCTTCGGCAGGTCGTTCATCTCCCCGAAGCCGCGTGCGTCATTGCGAAACACCCAGCGTTCCACCTGTTCGGTACGATACCCCGGCTCGCCCCGCTCGTCGAAATGGCGACGCAGGACTTGCGCGAGTTCCGTGGGGACCAGCCCCAGCAGATCGGGGCGCCCGTCGCGGTCCTTTTCTCGCATCATTGCAGGTTCAGGCCAGGGAATCACCGCAGTCTTGCCGTTCGTACCGGCCGAAACAGACGAAGTTGCTTGCTTGAGCCGTGGCGGCACGCCGACTAACTTAGCGCGATTCCGCACGGAGAGGGTTGCCGGTTGCTTCTCTCGTCCTCGCTCGCGGGATCCCGGGCGAGCACCCTCCGTCTGTTCGACCATCCCCTTCATCCCGCTTCTCACACCAGGCTCACATGACTGATCCGATATTGGAGCGTACTTCCTACCGCTCGCGCATGGCCGGAAGCCTGCGCGAGGCGGACGCGGGCAACATTCATCACCTCGCCGGCTGGGTCCATCGACGCCGCGACCTGGGAGGCATGGTCTTCGTGGACCTGCGCGACCGCTCAGGGATTCTTCAGGTCTCGTTCGGCCCGGACTGGACCGACCCCGAAGCCTTCGCCGCCGCGGGAAGACTCGGGGCGGAAGACGTGATCGCGGTGCGCGGCGAGGTCGTGCGACGGCCGCCCGAGGCGCGCAACCCCGAGATGAACACGGGAGGGGTGGAGCTGCAGGCCACGAGTTTCGAGCTGCTGGGAGACGCGGACACGCCCGCCATTCCCGTGTACCAGAACCCGGGAGAAGAACCTCCGGCGGAGGAACTGAGGCTTCTGCACCGGCACCTGGATCTGCGCCGTGCATCCATGCAGGCCGCGCTCGATCTGCGCCACAGGATTGTGCTCGAGACCCGCAAGTACCTCGACCTCCTGGGTTTCCTGGAGATCGAGACCCCGATCCTGACCAAGCCCATGCCGGAGGGGGCCCGGGATTTCCTCGTGCCCAGCCGGCTGCACCCGGGAGAATTCTACGCGCTGCCGCAGAGTCCGCAGATCTACAAGCAGATCCTCATGACGGCGGGATTCGACCGCTATTTCCAGATCGCGCGCTGCTTCCGCGACGAGGATCAGCGCACCGACCGGCAACCGGAGTTCACCCAGATCGATGTCGAGGCCTCCTTCATCGTTCCCGAGGACCTCCTCGCGTGGATCGAGGGGCTCATCGTCCGCCTTTCCGAGGTCGCCGGCCTGGGCACGCCGGAACCCTTTCAGCGCCTGGCCCACCGCGATGCGCTCGAACGCTACGGAAGCGACCGGCCCGACCTCCGCTTCGGGCTGGAAATCGAGGACTGGTCGGGACCGTTTGGCGATGTGGACTTCCGCATTACGCGCGCGGCGCTGGACGCGGGCGGGCGGGTCCGCGGGCTGCGTGTCGAAGGCGGCGCGGCGCTTTCCCGCAAGCAGGTGGGGGCGGTCGAGTCCGCGGCCAGGAAGGCTGGCGCGCCTGGCCTGCTTTGGGTGAAACGCACCGAGTCCGGTGGGTCCGGGCCGCTCGCCCGCTTTCTCACGGAGGGACACTACCAGGCGCTGGGCCTCTCCCCGGGCGACCTGGCGCTGGCCGCCGCGGGTCCCGACTCCGTCACTTCGCCGGCGCTCGCGGCGACCCGGCTGGCGGCGGCTGTGGCGACCGCCGTCCCGCACGAACGAGAGCACGCGTGGGCCTGGGTCCTCGACTTCCCGCTCTTCGATCCGCTCCCCGACGGAGAGGGGATCACCTTCAACCACCACCCCTTCGTGATGCCGGCCGAGGACGATCTGCATCGCCTGGAGTCCGACCCGCTTTCCTGCGGGGCACGCGCGTACGACCTTGTGTATAACGGGTCTGAACTCGGGTCGGGCAGCCTCCGCATCCACGATGCCGCTCTGCAGGAACGCGTACTCCGGGTCCTCGGGCTGGACGGGAATCAGATTGAGCAGCGCTTCGGCTTCCTCCTCCGGGCGCTCCGCTCCGGTGCTCCGCCCCATGGTGGCATCGCCCTTGGCATCGACCGCATCGTGCAACATTTCGCTGGAGCCGGAAGCCTGAGAGACGTGATTGCCTTCCCCAAGACGACCACGGCGCGGGCGCTGTTCGAAGCGTCCCCGGGCCGTCCCGGACAGGCGGAGCTGGAGGCGCTGAAGCTGGCATGACGCCGACCATGGTGGAGCACCGCCTCGACACCGAAGGAGCCGATCCGCTCCTTCTGGCGGGCGTCAACGATGCAAACATGCAGGGGTTGGCGCGCCTCTTCGGCATCCGCGTGATCCTGCGCGGCGACCGGCTGCTCCTCTCCGGCGCCCTGGAGGGTGTGGAGCGGGCGGTCCCGGTGGTGCGCCACCTGATCGAACTGTCGCGCATGAGAGTGCCGTTCGACGCCTCCGACATCGCCCGCTTCGCGGAGGAGCGGGCGGACGGCGACTCGTCCCGGTCGATCGAGTCGACCGAGCCGTCCCGCATCGCGCTACCGGGCTCGCGCAGGGTGATCAGCCCCCGCTCCGAGGGGCAGCAGCGCTATGTCGAGGCCATCGACCAGTTCGAGATCGTCATCTCCATCGGGCCGGCCGGCACCGGAAAGACCTATCTGGCCGTAGCCAAGGCGGTGGACGCCCTCTACCGCAAGCGCGTGCGGCGCATCGTGCTGGCCCGTCCGGCCGTGGAGGCGGGCGAGAACCTGGGATTTCTCCCCGGAGATCTGCAGGAGAAGGTCGACCCCTACCTGCGGCCCCTCTACGATGCGCTCGAGGACATGATGCCCGGCGAGCGCGTGCGCCGCGCCCTCGACGACCGCACCATCGAGATCGCGCCGCTGGCGTACATGCGCGGCAGAACCCTCTCGGATGCCTTCGTCATCCTGGACGAGGCGCAGAACGCCACCCGTGCCCAGATGAAGATGTTTCTGACCCGCCTGGGCCTGAACTCGCGTGTGGTCATTACCGGCGACAAGACCCAGATCGACCTGCCCAACCGGGCCGACTCGGGGCTGCTTCAGGTGGAACGGATCCTGCGGGACGTCGACGGCATCGCGCTAGTGTATCTCGACGCTGTGGACGTCATCCGGCACCGGCTGGTCAAGCACATCATCCGCGCGTACGAGAAACTGTCCGAGGAAGGAGAAGAGTAGTGCACCTCTGGCGCGTGTTGTCGAGCCCGCCGGAGCGCCGCTGGCCGGAGGGTGCCGTGCACCACGGCGCGCGGGTGGTGCTGCTGGCCGGGCTCGCCCTGATCCTGGCGGCGGGGTTTCCGCCCAATCCGCGGGTGGCCGACCTCAGCGGCTACGAGGCCGGAATGCTCGCGACCGAAGACCTCATCGCGGAGGCCGGGTTCGCGATCCCCAAGTCGGAGACCGAACTCGAGCGCGACCGCGCGGCTGCGGTCGCCGCGACGCCGATGATCTACCGCTACCGTCCGGAGGCGGGCGACTCTACCGCGGGCTCGCTCAACCGCTTCTTCGCTACCGTCGAGGAGACGCTGGGGCGGGATCCCGGTGAGCTCGAGACCGTGCTGGCGGCCGAGAACATCGCCGCCGCGCCGTCGCTCGTGGAGGTGTTGCGCGACCCCGCCATGCGCGAGGCGATCCACCGGGCCGCGTTGCGGGCCGCCCGCGAGTTCATCCCCCAGGGGATGGTCGACGCGCCCACCCGCGACTTCCTGGGAGACCGCATCACAGTGTTGGGGGGAGAGGGCGAGCGCTTCGTGCCCACGCGGGAGCTGCTCACCGCCACCGACCTCTACAACCGCTCCGCGGAACTGCTGCCCGCCGATGCTTCGCCGGAGGCGACGGAGATCCTGCGTCTGCTTCTCATCCGCTTTCGCGAGTTCAGCTACGTGCCCGACCAGCAGGCCACGATGGCCAGCCGCACGGCCGCCCGGCAGTCCGTGTCCACGACGCGCGCGAACGTGCTGGCGGGGGAGGCAATCCTGCGCGCCAACCAGCAAATCACCGCGGAAGACCTCGTCCGCCTGCGCGCCTACGAGGAGCAGCTTCGCTCGCTGGGGCTCCTGGGCGCGAGCGCCACGGGGTTTCTGCCCTCCCTGGGCGTCTATCTGCTGGAGTTGTTGCTGCTGGGGATGCTCTGGATCGTGCTTTGGGCCTATCGCGCCGAAGTCTACGCCAACCTGCGCTGGATGCTGCTTCTGACCTTTCTGCTGGCCACCTACTTCGTGTCGGCCGTGGTCGTTTCCCGGGTCGCCATCTTTCCTCCCGAAATGCTGCCGATCGCCTTCGTGACACTCTCGGTGGCGGTGGTATGGGACGGCCGCCTGGCCCTGATTCTCGCGCTGGTGCTCGCGGCCATCACCGCCTCGCTCACACCCTTCCAGGGCCCGGACGTGCTGGTGACCACGATGGTCGGAGGGGGGGGCGGCGGCGCTCAGCGTCGGGGTGGTGCGCCGGCGGTCGCAGAGCTGGACCTTCATCGCCATCATCGCGGCCTCCTACGCAACCGTCACCCTGTCGCTCTGGCTCAGCCGCATTCAGCCTTCCGCCGGGTTGCTGCCCTCCATCAGCTGGACGACCGGGAACGCCATCGTGAGCGCCGGCCTGGCGCTCCTGTTCGTACCCGTCTTCGAGTGGTTCACGGGCATCACCACCGACCAGACGCTGCTCGAGTTTGCGGATCCCAACCGGAAGCTGCTCAAGCGCCTGTCGCTGGAGGCCCCGGGGACCTACGCGCACACCATCAACGTGGCCAACCTGGCCGAAGCCGCGGGTACCGCCATCGGCGCCAACGGCCTCCTCTGCCGGGTCGGCACGTACTACCACGATGTCGGCAAGGTGCTCGAGCCACAGTATTTCATCGAGAACCAGCACGGGGGCATCAACCCCCACGACCGCCTGGATCCCGCCATCTCCGCGGCAGTCCTGCGAAGGCACGTCGCGGAGGGACTTCGCCTGGCCCGTCAGGAGAAGCTTCCGGCCGCCATCGCCGCCTTCATCGCCGAACACCACGGCACGCAGCGCATCGGCTTCTTCTACGGGAAGGCGCTCGAGCAGGCGGAGGAAGAGGACGTGGACGAGACGGAATTCCGCTACACGGGACCGAAACCGCAGTCGAAGGAGACCGCGGTGCTGCTCCTCGCCGATCCCGTGGAATCGGTGGCGCGAACCCTGCGGGATCCAACCCCGGAGCGGATCCGGGCCATGGTCGACGCGATCGTGGACAGCCGTGTGGAAGGCGGGCAGCTGGACGAGGCCCCCCTCACCTTCGCCCAGATCTCGCTGGTCAAGGAACAGTTCGCGACGGTGCTGGAAGCGATGTACCACCGTCGCATCGACTACCCGGAGACCGCGCACCTGAGCAGAGCGGAGGAGAAGGGGAACGGGCCGGACGAAGCTGTCGACGGGAGTGCGCCGGCTGGAGCCGGCAGGGCAGATGAGGACGGGCCGCCGTCTGCCGGATCGTCGCCCGGAGCCGTCGCAACCGATGCCGATTCCGGCCCGGGCGAATCGTCGTCCCCGGCACCCTGAAGCCCGGGCCGCGAGAGAGCTGTTGCCGGGAATCGCCGTCCACGTCGGCGCCGACCTTCCCGCCACCGGTCCCGATGCCGTTCCGCCGCCGCTGGAGACGCTCGAGCGCGCGGTGTTCGAGACTCTCGCCGACCGGGGTGCCGGGGAGGGAGAGGTTTCGCTTACCCTGGTCGCAGACGACCGCATCCGGGCTCTGAACCGCGATTACCTCGGCCATGACCGGGTGACCGATGTCCTCTCGTTCTCGCTTCAGGATCCGGGCGAACCGCTGCTCGCCGACATCTACATCGGGTACCCCGAGGCCCTGCGGCAGGCGGCCGAGCTGGGTCTGCCCGCGCGCGAAGAACTGGTGCGGCTTGCGATACACGGCACGCTGCACGCTCTCGGCTACGACCATCCTCGAGAGGATCGTTTCGCGAGCGACTTCTTTCGCCGTCAGGAGATGCTGGTGAGACGGGTGCTTGCCGGCGAAGATCAGTCGCGCGAAGATTCCGGCGCTTCGCCGAACCAGCCCTGATTTCCCGAGCGTCCAACGTGTCTTCGCAAGAATCCCTCGCCCTCCGCAAAGAGCTTCTGTTGGCCGCGGTCGCCGACGGGGACGTCGTGGAGGCGAGCGATACGCTGGCGAAGCTTCATCCGTCGGATGTGGCGGATGTGCTGGAGTCGCTGTCGGACTCCGATCGTCTGGCGGTCCTGCGCGCCCTCCCCCCCGAGCTGGCTTCGGAAACGCTGACCGAGATGGAGGAGGACGAAGGGGCGGCGGAGCTGCTGGCGGCGTTGACGCCGCACCGCGGCGCAAAGCTCCTTCAGGAGCTGGCCGACGACGACGCGACCGACCTGGTGGCGGACCTTCAGCCGGAGGAGCGGGCACGCATCCTTGCGGAGATGCCCGTCGAAGAGGCCGGCGAGATCCGCGAGCTGCTGGCCTACGGGGAGGAGAGCGCGGGCGGGATCATGACCGCCGCGCTGGTCTCGGTGCGCGAGGTGCTCAGCGCCGCCCAGGCGATCGAGGAAGTCCGCCGGCAGGGGAGGGAAGTGGAGGGCTTCTACACCGTCTATGTGGTGGACGGCGGCGGCCGGCTGCTGGGGACGGTCCCCCTCGACGACCTGATTCTCGCCGCGCCGGAGGCGTCGGTGTCGTTGCTGGTGGAGCCCGTGGTGGCCTCGGTGAATCCGGACGAGGACCAGGAGGAGGTGGGGCGCCTCATGGCCCGCTACAACCTGCCCACGATGCCGGTCGTGGAACCCGGTGGCAGGCTCGTCGGCCGAATCACCTTCGACGACGTGCTCGACGTCATGGAAGCCGAGCAGACCGAGGACATTCTGCGGTTCGGCGGGGTATCGGATGAAGAGTCGCTGGGGGGGAGCTGGGTGGCGGCGGTGCGGACCCGCCTTCCATGGCTGGTGCTGAATCTGGTGACCGCAACCGCGGCGGCCATGGTCGTCTACTTCTACGCCGATACCGTGGAGAGCGCCGTGATCCTGGCCGTCGTGATGCCCGTGATCGCCGGGATGGGCGGGAACGCCGGGTCGCAGGCCCTGGCCGTGACCGTGCGACGGCTGGCCCTGCGCGACGACGTGGGCGCCGATCCCCGGGCGGTCGTGGGCAAGGAGGTCCTGGTGGGGCTGGTGAACGGCGCCGTGCTCGGGGGCATCGTGGCGGGGGCGAGCCTGGTGGTGCCGGGAGGGGATCCGCTCCTGGGGCTGGTCGTGCTGATCTCGATGTGGGGCACCATGCTCATGGCGGGGTTCGGCGGGGCCTTCATCCCGATGCTTCTTCACCGGCTGGGCTTCGATCCGGCGGTCGCGTCCTCGGTCTTCCTGCATACCGCGACCGATCTGCTGGGCTTCCTGCTGTTGCTGGGCCTCGCCACCACCCTGCTGCTGTAGCCGAGATTGGGTATCCTGCGTGAAATCCTGATCGACGGGCGCTCCCTCACGCTGGAAGCGGTGGACGAGGTAGCGCGCGCGTCCCCCGGTACGCTGCGGCTGCGGCTGGACGCGGCTGCCGCCGGACGCATGCGGGAATCGCGCGCCGCGATCGAGCAGTTGGTCGCAACCGGCGAGCCGGTCTACGGGATGACCACCGGGTTCGGGCGGCTGGCCGACATCGTGATCGCGCCCGCGGACCGGCGGACGCTGCAGCACAATCTGATTCGCAGCCACGCGTCGGGTGTCGGCAAGCCGCTGCCCCGGGAGTCCGTCCGAGCCATCATGCTCCTGCGCGCCAACGCCCTTGCCCGGGGCTACTCGGGTTGCCGCACCGAACTCGTGGAGCGTCTGCTGGACATGCTCGACCGCGGGATTCACCCTCGGGTCCCGTCATTCGGATCGGTGGGGGCGAGCGGTGATCTGGGGCCGCTGGCGCATGTGGCTCTGAGCCTACTGGGCGAGGGATACGGCGAAGTGGATGGGGAGGGGCGTCCCATGGAGGAGATCCTGGCCGAGTCGGGACTCGCGCCCATCCAGCTGGGACCCAAGGAGGGGCTGGCGCTCATCAACGGTACCCAGGCGACCACCGGGCTCGGCATTCTGGCGTTGCTGGCCGCGGAACGGGCGCTCGACACCGCCGAAGCGAGTGGCGCGATGTCGGTGGAGGCCCTTCTGGGGACGCCCGAGGCCTTCCGGCCCGAGATCCAGAGTGCCCGTCCACACCCTGAACAGGCGGTGTCGGCCGCCCGGCTTCGCGCGCTCATTGCCGGATCCGAGATTCGGGAGTCCCATCGCGCGGGCGACCCGCGGGTTCAGGACGCCTACTCGCTTCGCTGTATTCCGCAGGTGCACGGGGCGGCGCGCTCGGCCCTCGGCTACGCGCGGGGCATACTCGAAGTGGAGGCGAACAGCGCGACCGACAATCCCCTGGTCTTCGTCGCGGCGGCGGGGCAGGCCCCGGGCTCCATCCCGGATGCGACCGTGAGCACGGGGCCCGGAACCCTGGGCCAGCGTTCGGCCGGCACGGTCCTGAGCGGAGGCAACTTCCACGCCCAGATCGTGGCGCAGGCACTCGATCTGCTCGCGATCGCGGTGGCGGATGTGGCGTCCATGTGCGAGCGCCGCATCGAGCGTCTCATCAACCCCGACCTGTCGCTCGGGCTGCCCGCCTTTCTCGCTCGTCGCCCGGGGCTCGAGAGCGGCTTCATGGTCGCCCAGGTGATCGTCGCCGACCTCCTCTCCGAAATGCGGATTCTGGCGCATCCCGCGAGCGTCGATTCGGTGCCGACGAGCGCGAGCCAGGAGGATCATGTTTCGATGGGGCTCGCGGCTGCGCGCAAAGCGGGGCGGGCCGTATCGTGCCTGGAACGCATCCTGGCGGCGGAGCTCATGTGCGCGGCTCAGGGGATCGACTACCGCCGTCCGTTACGCTCCGGCGCCGGAGTCGAAGACGTTCACGCGCTTGTTCGCTCTCGGGCCGCGACGCTTGACGGTGACAGGTCCCTGACTGCGGGCATGGAAGCTCTCCTGGGCCTGGTCCGGTCGGGGGTCGTCGCCCGCGTCACCCGAACCGTCGGCGGAGGCCAATGAAACACACGCAACAGATCCGGCCTGTGCGGGCACCCCGCGGAACGCGCATCTCATGCCGGGGATGGACCCAGGAAGCCGCCCTGCGCATGCTCATGAACAACCTCGATCCGGAGGTCGCGGAAGCCCCCGGCGAATTGGTCGTGTACGGCGGCACCGGCAAGGCGGCGCGCTCCTGGGATGCATTTCACGCGATCGTGGAGGCTCTGCGGGAACTCGCGGATGACGAGACCCTGCTTGTCCAGTCCGGCAAGCCGGTGGGGGTATTCCGCACCCACCCGCAGGCACCGCGGGTGCTCATCGCCAACGCCAACCTCGTGGGCAACTGGGCGACGTGGGAGCATTTCCGGGAGCTGGAGCGGCGCGGCCTCATCATGTTCGGACAGATGACCGCGGGTTCGTGGATCTACATCGGCACCCAGGGCATCCTGCAGGGCACCTATGAGACCTTCGGGGCACTCGCGCGCAAGCGTTTCGGCGCGTCACTGCGCGGACACTGGGTCCTGACCGGGGGAATGGGCGGCATGGGGGGAGCCCAGCCGCTCGCCGCTACCATGAACGAAGGAGCCATCCTCTGCGTGGAGGTGGACGCCGAGCGTATCCGCAGACGCATCGCGACGCGCTACTGCGACCGCATGACCCGCGACCTCGACGAGGCGCTCGCCTGGGTGCGGGGCGCCGCCCGGTCGGGTCGGGCGATGTCGGTGGGGCTGGTGGGCAACTGCGCGGAGGTCCTGCCCGAGCTGGTGGCGCGCGGGGTCACCCCGGATGTGGTCACCGACCAGACCTCCGCCCACGATCCGCTGGGCGGGTACGTTCCGGCGGGCCTCTCCCTCGAGGAGGCCGCGCGGCTGCGGGCCGGCGACCCCGACGCGTACCTGCGCCGTTCGCTGACGTCCATTCGCGCCCACTGTGCGGCCATCGTCGCGATGCAGGACACCGGCGCGGTGGCGTTCGACTACGGCAACAACCTGCGCGGGTTCGCCCTGGAGGCGGGGTTGGAGAACGCCTTTGCCTATCCGGGGTTCGTGCCCGCCTACATCCGCGGGCTGTTCTGCGAGGGCAAGGGCCCCTTCCGCTGGGCGGCGCTCTCGGGCGATCCCGCCGACATCCACCGCATCGACGACCTGGTGCTGGCGATGTTCCCCCGGGACGATCATCTGTGCCGCTGGATCCGGCTGGCGCGCGACCAGGTCGCCTTTCAGGGCCTGCCCGCCCGCATCTGCTGGCTGGGGCAGGGCGAGCGGGCGCGCTTCGGGTGCGCCATCAACGACCTGGTGGCGAGCGGAGAAGTCAGCGCGCCGGTCGTCATCGGTCGCGACCACCTCGACACCGGGAGCGTCGCTTCCCCCAACCGCGAGACCGAAGCGATGCGCGACGGGACCGACGCGGTGGCCGACTGGCCGATTCTCAACGCGCTGCTGAACACCGCGTCGGGGGCGAGCTGGGTGTCCTTCCACCACGGCGGAGGTGTCGGGATCGGCTACTCGCTGCACGCGGGCCAGGTCGTGGTCGCAGACGGCACTGCCGAGATGCGCGCGCGCATCGAACGGGTGCTCACCAACGACCCGGGCATCGGGGTCGCGCGTCACGCCGACGCCGGGTACGCCAGCGCCGTGGCGACCGCCCGCCGCGAGGGAATCCGGATTCCCATGCTCGAGTAGTCCCGGCGCGGCCATCCGCAGGAAGTCCCGGGATCCCATTCCAACGCCCGTCCCGGGATCCCATTCCAACGCCCAAGGTCCGGCTGCAGATTGATGCATGACAGCCGGCCAACAACTGGGGAGCGAGGGAGAAGCCGTCGCCGCGCGCTATCTGGAAGACGCGGGATGGCGTGTGCTCGAGCGCAACTACCGCGCCAGCCGCAACGAAGTTGACCTGATCGTCGTGCGTGGGCGCACGGTCGCGTTCGTGGAGGTCAAGTCTCGCCGGGGGACGGGCTTCGGCCATCCGCTCGAGGCCATCACCGCCCACAAGCGGGGTGAGATCGCCAAGGTCGCCCGCGCCTGGGTCCGCGCCCGCGGAGGGCTGCGCGGCCTGGTGCTGCGCTTCGACGCGGTGGCGGTGACGTTCGAGCGCACGCGTGGGGCCGCCGACCCTCCCCGGATCGAACATGTCGCCGACGCGTGGCGCCTGTAGCCCCAGCGCTTTTCGCTTGACGCGCGCCACCCACGAATCTAGACTCCGGCGTGCCCCAGGTCCGCAGAGCGAAGACCCACCGAACCCCGTCAGGGCCGTGCAGGCAGCAGCGGTACGTGCGGCGATCGTGGCTGCGGGTCACCTGGGGCGCTTCTGTTTTCGCCAGCGGAAGCCCGTCTCCGGATCGCGCGTGGCAGACCGTCCCGCGCCCTGATCGTCGTCGCGACGGCGTGGGTGTCTTCCGCCAACACCCCCGTCCTCGCATCCGAACCGCGTGTCCCATACCGCGCTCGCCCGAAAATACCGCCCCCGCCGCTTCGGCGAAGTCGCGACTCAGGAGCACGTCTCCGAGACGCTGCGACGAGCGGTGCAGAGCGACCGCACAGGGCACGCCTACCTCTTTTGCGGTCCCCGTGGTGTAGGCAAGACCACGCTTGCACGCGTGCTTGCCATGGCGCTCAACTGCCAGGCCCGCGACGGCGCGGGCGAGCCCTGTGGCGAGTGTGAGAGCTGTGGGCTCATCTGGAGCGGCCGCACATCGATGGACGTGGTCGAGATCGATGCCGCCTCCAACCGGGGGTGTCGAGGACGCGCGCAACCTGCGCGAGCGGGCCATGTACGCCCCCTCCGCCGAGCATCGCTTCAAGGTCTACATCGTGGACGAGGCGCACATGCTCACCCGCGAAGCCTGGAACGCGCTTCTGAAGATCCTGGAAGAGCCGCCTCCGCGCGTGATGTTCATCTTCGCCACCACCGAGCCGCAGCGGATCCAGCAGTCGGCGTCCCCCATCCTGTCCCGCTGTCAGAGGTTCGACTTCCGTCGCGTCGGGGTGGTCGACATCGCATCCAGGCTGGAACAGGTTATCGGGAGCGAAGGCGCCGAGGCCTCCGCCGACGCGTTGCGGATCATCGCGCGCAAGGCCGACGGGGGGATGCGCGACGCGCTTTCCCTTCTCGACCAGGTGCTGGCGCTGACCGGCGGTGAGGTCGAATCCCGCTCGGTGCGGGAAGTTCTCGGCCTGGTCGAAGAAGAACGCTACCTGGAACTGTTCGACATCATCCTGAGCCACCGCCACCGGGACATCTTTGCATTCGTGGAGTCCCTTGTGGACGAGGGCTACGATCTGGTGGAGTTCTACCACGGGCTGGTCGAGACCCTCCGGATGCTCCTGCGCATCAGTCTGGACGGAGGTGGGTCCGTCGACGCCGGCACCGACTACCGCCACGAACTGGAGGCGCGCGCTCAGGACTTCCAGCCTGCCGATCTGGTTCGCATGCTGGCGATGGCCGCGGATCTCGAAGCACAGGGGAGCCTGAAGCGGGTCAGCCAGCCCCGCGTTCTCGTCGAACTCCTGCTGTTGCGGCTGAGCTATCTCGATCGCACGATCCGGATCGAGGAGCTCCTGGACAGCCTCGGAGGCTCGCCGAAGCCCCCCGCGACCCCCCCCCGAGGCGGCTCCCGGACAAGTTCCGACGCAGTCTCGTCGAAGCCCCGCGCCGAAGGCCCGGACCGCGAAGCGAGGGTCGGCGCCCACGGCGGGAACCCGGACCGCGAAGCGAGGGTCGGCGTCCACGACGGGAACCCGGCCGTCAAAGCGAGAGTCGGCGTCCACGGCGGGAACCCGGACGCCGAAGCCCAGGACCCGAGGCCGACCACCGGAGCCCACGACCCGAGCCCGACCGCCGGAGCCCAGCCGAGCGCCCGCGCAGCACGACGCCGACGTTGCGGAGTCTACCCCCGGGGGGTCGGCTCCGGGACCTCGTCGAGGGAGGCCTGCCGGGGCCGACCCATCATCTCCGGCCCCCGCTTTCCCGGCTGCCGAGTCCGCCCCGTCGCTTCCAGACGCCGCAGCGGATCCCGTGGCGGCTTTCAACAACCTGCTCCACCGGGGCCGAGGAATTCTTCCCGATGGCCTGCCGTTTCTCCTTCGGGGTGCCCGCGTGGAGGGCGCGGGGGACCGGAGGCTGCGTGTCACGCTTCCTCACGGCATCAGCCTGGACGACCTTCCCCGAAGCACCGTCCCTTCCGTCAAGGAAGGACTCGCCAAGTCCCTCGGCTACAGACCACACATCGACATGGTCGAGGGACGCAAAGCCGAGCCTTCCAGCCCCCGAACGGTGACGCCGGAGCAGGCGAGACGGGAGCGTCTCCACGCGATGGCGAAGCGGGAACCACTCCTGGCTCGGGCGGTAGAAGAACTCGATCTGGAATTGCTCGACTAGCGTCCTCTTCATCTCCGCGACCAGCGCCCTCTTCACCTCCGCCTTGAGAATACCCAGATGAAAGATCTGCAACGGCTCATCCAGTTGGGGCAGCAGATGCAGA
The DNA here is from genome assembly GCA_965232315.1 of Longimicrobiales bacterium. Lineage (GTDB taxonomy): Bacteria > Gemmatimonadota > Gemmatimonadetes > Longimicrobiales > Gaopeijiaceae > BD2-11. The sequence continues at coordinate 127,084 of CBDDPN010000022.1, forward strand.
GCCGGGTTTCGGCTCTTCAGGAAGGCCTGGACCGCCAGGAGCTGCGGGCTTCCTCCGGCGGGGGCATGGTGACCGCCGTGGTGGACGGCAAGGGTAGCCTGAGGCGGATCACGATCGAACGCTCGGCCGTGGATCCGGACGACATTGAGATGCTCGAAGACCTCGTTCTGGCCGCGGTTGCCGAGGCGCAGAACAAGGCGCGCCAGCACTACGAGAGTGAGATGAAGAAGATGTCCGGCGGACTTCCCCTGTCGGCGCAGCTTCCCAAGCTCTTCTAGGCCGCCGCCCGGCAGGTGGCCGATCGGGCCCGCGAAAGACGCTTGTACAACTCGGAGACACGCGCCCGATGTCGGTGATCGACCGAGTCACCGACGAATTCACCCGGCTCCCCGGAGTCGGCCCCAAGACGGCGCTTCGTCTCGTCTACCATCTGTTGCGCAGCGGTCCCGATGACAGCCGGCGCCTGGCGTCCGTGATCCAGACGCTGGCGGAGCGCGTGCGTCCCTGCGGCACCTGTGGCAACTTCGGCGACGACGGGCTGTGTGGCATATGTTCAAACCCGCGCCGTGATCCTTCCACGATCTGTGTCGTCGAGGGGAGTTTCGACGTGGGGGCGGTGGAACGCACCGGACGATACGGCGGAGTATACCATGTGCTCGGTGGTCGTCTGTCTCCGTTGGACGGGATCGGTCCCGAGCAACTCAACCTGCGCTCACTGTTCGAGCGCATCCGCTCTGCGGGCGGTGCGGTCAAGGAGGTCATCCTGGCGACCAACCCGAGGGTTGAAGGCGAGGCGACCGCGGTATATATCGAACGTCAGCTACGGCCCCTGGGCATGAGAGTGACGCGGCTGGCCACGGGGCTCCCGGTGGGCAGCGACCTCGAATTCGTGGATGGGACAACGCTCGCGCAGGCGCTCGAAGGGCGTCGCGAGATGTAGCGGCCGGGGTCGCCGGCCGGGGTGAGGATATCGATGAACAAGAAACTGAAGAGGGTGGGGCTGGTGACGCTGCTGGTCGTGGTGGCCGGAGGGATCGCGGTTCTGGTCGCGCACGATCAGATGACCCGCCATCAGCGGGACCTGTTCAGTCCGCGGGTCTTTCGGCGGCTGGCGGCGCTGGGACACATGGCCCGCGCCCGCGCTTCGGTCAACACCGTGAATCTGCTGCGGGACTTCATGGCCTGGGAGCCACGCAAGCTCCTGCGGGACCGGGCGAAAGCCATCGTCGCGAGGATGGAGCGTGACCTGGCGGGAATCGATTCCCGCCTCACCGAGAAGACGGCTTGATGCCCGGGAGCCGGCAGTGGGGAAGGGGCGGACAAGCCGTGGCGCACCGCGGCGCCTTGCTGACACTGGAGACGAATCTCGCATGTCGATGACCAACTACGCCCACCGGGAGATCAGCTATAAGATTCTCTACTACGGTCCCGGACTGGGGGGCAAGACCACGAACGTCGAATACGTGCACTCACGCGTGGATCCGCAACGCCGGGGAGAACTCATCTCCCTGGAGACCAGGCAGGGAAGCACGCTGCTGTTCGACTTTCTCGCCGTCGACCTGGGCGTCGTGCGAGGCCTCCAGACCCGTTTCCATCTTTACACGGTGCCCGGCCAGGCCTATTACGAGGTGCGCCGCAAGCTTCTTCTCAAGGGCGTGGACGGAGTTATCTTCGTAGCGGACTCGCAGATTGACCGGGACGATGCCAACGTCGAAGCGATGCAGGGGCTCCACGACAACATGGACGCGCACGGGTACGATCTCTCGCGTCTCCCCTTCGTGCTTCAGTACAATAAGCGCGATCTTCCCGACATCCTCCCCGTGGACGAGCTTCGCGCTCGACTGAATCCGGGCGGGGTACCGGACTTCGAGAGCGTCGCCACCGAGGGCACGGGCGTCTTCGAGACCCTTGCGGCGGTAAGCAGGCTGGTGGTGAAATCGCTTCGCTGAGGCCTCCATGGCCCGATTGAATCTGCCCAACATCATCACGATTTCGCGGATCGCCGTCTGCCCGGCGATCTTCGTGCTGGCGCTGTCCTCGAACGGAACCGTGCTGGCCGCCACGTTTGCGCTGTTCCTTGCGGCGGCGTTGAGCGACGTCTGGGACGGGTATCTGGCGCGCAAGCACAATCTCATCAGTGATCTGGGCAAGCTGCTTGATCCGATCGCCGACAAGCTGCTGTTGGTCTCGACCATCGTGCCCATCTACATCGTGTCGCACCGCCCCACATCTGACGGAGACCTTCCGTGGTGGGGCGAGCTTCCACTCTGGGTTCTCATCATCCTGCTCGGCCGCGAGTTGCTTGTCACTCTGCTCCGGGGCTTCGCCGTGAGCCGGGGCGTGGTGATCGCCGCCGACCGGTTCGGGAAGTACAAGGCGCTCCTGCAGAACCTGTTCATAGGGGCGGCGCTGCTCTGGTATGCGCTGGATCGCTTCGCCGAGCAGGGAGACTGGAGCGGGGTCCCCTGGGATCTCTGGGTCCGGTTTCACGGCGCCCTCATCGGTGTGACCCTTCTGCTCGCACTTCTGCTGACCGTCTATTCGATGGGCCTCTACTTCTGGCGCAACCGCGATCTGGCGGGGACTCACCGCTGACCGGGACGGTCCCTCCTCCGGCCAGCTGCGCGATCGTCGCGGTAGGCGACGAGCTCCTGGCGGGGTTCACGATCGACACCAACGGCGCCTGGGTGGGTCGGAGAGCCGCGACTCTGGGACTTCCGGTGCGGGCGCGGTTCGTCGTCGGGGACGGCGCGCCCGACATCCGTGGGGCGGTGACACGCGCTCTGGAGGTGGCCGACGTGGTCCTCGTCACCGGAGGCCTGGGTCCCACGCCGGACGACATCACACGAGAGGTCGTGGGCCGGGATGCTGGGCAGGCCATTGCGCGTGGACGACGATCTGCTCGCCGAACTCCGTACCCCGCTGGGCCATGTGGCGCGCCACGCCCCTCCCGCCCGGCAACGAGCGCATGGTCCGCGTGCCGGAGGGCGCGCTGGTGCTCCCGAACCGGGTCGGGACCGCGCCGGGGCTGGTGCTGGATGTGGACGGACGGATGGTGGTGCTTCTGCCCGGCGTGCCGTCCGAGATGCGCGCGCTCTTCAGCGATGGGGTGGTTCCCCTGCTGCGCAGGCGACTCGGCGACCGCCTGCTTCCCCTCGTCCACCGTGTCTTCCACACCACCGGCATCGCCGAATCCTCCCTTGCCGAACGCATCGACGCCGGTCTTCCCGCTAACCTTGGCCCCGTGTCCATCGCCTTTCTGCCCCGCCTCACGGGCGTCGACCTCCGGCTCACCGCGCGCGCGACCCCCGGACGACCCGCGTGCCTCCCGCTGGCTCGACCGGGTCGAGACGCTGGTGGAGCCGGTGGTGCGGCCGATACCTCTACCAGGCTGACAGCGGAGACATCGTGGAGTCCATCGCCCGGAAGATGGTCGCTTCGGGGCGCACCCTGGCGGTCGCGGAGAGTTGCACGGGCGGTCCTGGTTGCCCGGCGCATCACCGAGCTTGCGGGCTCGTCCGAGTACTTCCTTGGCGGAGTGGTCACCTACGCCGACGACGCCAAACGCACCCACCTGGGGGTCCCGGGCGAGCTGATGGCCGGGCACGGGGCGGTGTCCGAAGAGGTGGCGCGCGCCATGGCGAGGGGTGTCGTGCGCGCTTTCGGCGCCGACGCCGGGCTGGCCGTGACCGGCGTGGCGGGGCCGGGCGGGGGGTCCGCGGAGAAGCCCGTCGGCACGGTGTGGTATGCGGTACCATCTGGACGGCCGCACGGAAGCGCGCCGGAGCACCTTCCCCGGGGCGCGGGCGCGCGGTTCGCGAGCGGAGCGCGCAGGCGGTGCTCGCGCTGCTCCACCGGCGCTTGCGGAGTGGCTGACCCGGCGCGGGGGTCTTCAGTTCCCGCCGCGGGACCTGCGGGCTACAGCGGGCGCGCTGACGGATGTCGCCGGGGCGGCCGGGAGTTCAACGCCGCCCGCATGCGGGGGCGGGGCGACGGTGCCGGCGGTCCGTTAGCGCAACCAGTCCTCGAGGGCGGTCGCCAGGTCCGTTCCCGCGTCCCGGTACTTCACGATGACCGGGGTGTAGAGGGACAGCCCGTGCGATTCTCCCCACCTCGCGGCTCACGGCCCGTCCGCCGGGCACACACCACTGCGTTCTCCGGAATCTCCAGCGGCCGGGAAGGACCGCCACGGCAGGTCTGCTCGCGTACCAGATCGAAGACCGGCGTCCCTCGCGTCAATATGACGCCCGCGGCCAGCACCGCCACCGCGGCGGACCACCGTCCCCCTCGTAGACGCCGGCGTTGCCCCCTACCAGGACGTCATCCTCGATCACCACCGGCGCCGCGCCCACGGGCTCCAGGACACCCCCGATCTGCGCGGCCGCGCTGAGGTGCACACGTTCGCCGATCTGCGCGCACGACCCCACCAGTGCGTGGGAGTCGATCATGCTGCCCGCCCCCACATGGGCCCCCACGTTGACGTACATGGGAGGCATGCACACCACCCCGCGACCCACGTAGGCGCCGCGCCTGACCGCCGACCCGCCCGGCACCACGCGCACACCCTCCCCGGCGACGAAGGCGCGCACCGGCAGGTTGTGCTTGTCGAGGAAGGCCGACGCGCCGTGCGGGTCGGCCGGGCCTCCGCCGGGGGCGGCCACCGGCGTGACGCGCCCGCTGCGAAAGGCGACCAGAATCCCCCGCTTCACCCACGGCACCGCCGCCCAGGACCCGTCGCTGCGACGAACCGCGGATCGCAGCGACCCGGCTTCCAGGCGATCCAGCAACTCCGCCACGACCTCTTCGGCGGCTTCCGGAAGGGGCGCGCCGGCGGGGCAGGCGTGGAGTGCGTCGATGCGCTCCCGCAGTGTGCCTCCCGGCGCCGGGGCGGCTCCATCACGGCTCATGCCGCCCGCTCTCGGCTGCGCCCACAAACCGGCGCCCGCCCACCGCGGTCGACGACGCCTTGACCTGCCCTGATTGCGGCCATGGAAGTCGAGCCGGTGCTCACGTCCCCTCAGCTGTCCGCAAGGCCGCGGCCACCATGTCGCGATGAGCTTCCGCAAGAGGGACCAGCGGCAGGCGCACCCCGGGGTGTATGCGGCCCATCATGCCCAGCGCCGCCTTGACCGGCACCGGATTCGATTCCACGAAGGCCGCCCGCATCCAGTCGGAGAGCCGGAAATGCAGGTCGCGCGCCCGCGCGAGGTCACCGCACGCCATGGCCGTTGCCAGCTCCGCCACGGCTCGCGGGGTGGCGTTGCTGACTACCGAGACCACACCGTCGGCGCCGAGCGCCATGAACGGCACCGTGAGGTAGTCGTCGCCGGACAGCAGGGCAAACCCGGGCGGCCGGTGGCGGGCGATCTCGGCCACCTGACCGCAGTCGCCGGCCGCTTCCTTGGTGCCGACGATGTTGGGGTGGGCGGCCAGCGCGAGCGTGGTGGCGGCGGCGACATTGCTTCCCGTCCTGCCGGGAACGTTGTAGAGCACCAGGGGGCATGGGGACGCATCGGCCACTGCGGTGAAATGCTCGATCAGGCCGCGTTGTTGCGGGCGGTTGTAGGGCGGGGAAACGTGCAGCAGGTGGGTCGCGCCGGTCGAGGCGATCCTGCGGGACCGCTCGACGGCCGCGGCCGTGTCGTTCGATCCGGCTCCGGCCACGACCGGCACTCGACCGTCCGCCTGGTCGACGGTGATCGCCACCACCCGCACCCGTTCTTCGAGGGAGAGGGTCGCCGCCTCGCCGGTCGAGCCGCACGGCACCAGAAAATGGACCCCCTCTTCGATCTGCCAGTCAACCAGCGACCGAAGCGCTTCCTCGTCCACCTCACCCGATTCCCGGAACGGTGTCACAAGGGCCGTCCCGCAGCCACGCAGCATCTCGTGCCTCACCCTGCATCTCCCGCGAGAAGGTCTCGCATCGTATAGACTCCCCTGCGCCCCACCAGCCACTCGGCGGCCCGCAACGCGCCCTCGGCGAAGACGCTGCGGTCCCGGGCTTCATGACGCAGGACCAGTTGTTCACAAGGACCGTCGATCAGTATTTCGTGCGTGCCGGGCACGTGTCCGGTCCGGATCGAGGTCGTGTGAGAACGCCGTCCCAGTCCCTCACCCAGCGATGCCTCGAGGGCGATTGCCGTGCCGGAAGGGGCGTCCATCTTCCCCGTATGATGGGTCTCGACGACATGCGTGTCGAATCCCCGGGCGTTGGCGAAAATCTCGCCCGCCGCTCGTGCCAGCAGCTGCAGGGCGGCCGCCCCGAACGAAAAGTTGGGTGCCCACATCAGGGCGCCCTCTCGCTTCTTCACCCAGGCGGCCAGATCCGGCAGCTCGTCGAACCACCCCGTCGTGCCCGAAACCACCGGACATCCCGCCGCCACGCACAGACGAATGTTGGACACCGCCGAATCGGGTGTCGTGAATTCAAGCGCGACATCGGCCGCGGCGATGCGGCTTCGCGCTTCTTCCGGGCTGGATTCCACCTCCCGCCGCCCCAGCCGGGCCAGGACGCCGAATCCGCGGGCCCGCGCGAGCCTGTCGATCGACCGGCCCATGCGTCCGGGTCCCAGGACGACGATTCGGAGGCTCGGGTCGGTCACGGCACTTGGCTGGAGGCTGCCCCGATCCCGCGAAGCGCGCTCCCCGCACTGCCGGCGCGCCCTTCAGACCGGCCCGACGTATTCTTCCTCGCCAACACGACTCGTCAAGCACTCCTGCTGTTACCAGGGCCGCGTTCCCGGACTTCCCGTGGCATCCGGCCTAACGCCGAAAACTACCCTTCGGAGCCCGGGTCGGTCCCTCGGGGCCAACTGAATCCTCCCCACTGGACATCTCGTTCGGTACCGGGGTATCCTAGCGGACCTGTTCGCTATCCACGCCTCAACCCGAAACGAGAGAGATGAGCCCCAAAACCTCTGGCAAACAAGATGATAAGGCTGCCGACCCCCGCTCCGGGAGCTCTGGATCGGAACCGGCGCAGGACGACGCAGCCTCGGAGGATGATGCCCGGGCCGGTTCGCCGGAAACCACCGGTTCCGCGGAAGCCGCTTCCGGAGATGCCGGAGCCAATGCATCGAAGGAAGCCGCAGCCGGGGAAGGTTCCCGGGAGGATGGTGCGTCCGGAGATCCGTCTTCGCCGGCAACCAACGAAACCAGGGAAGACTGTGAGCGCGAGATCGCTCACCTCAACGACCGCCATCTGCGCCTTGCGGCGGAATTCGAGAACTACCGGAAGCGCGTGCGTAACGAACAGCAGGAAACCTGGACGCGAGCGCAGGCGGACCTGGTGCGCCGTCTGGTCGACTCCGTGGACGACCTGCAGCGGGTCGCGCTTCTGGACCCGGAAACCGCGACTGTGCAGGACATCGTCCAGGGCGTCGACATGGTCGAGCGCAAGATGCTTCGGGCGCTGGAGGATGCCGGGCTGGAGGTGCTGGATCCCGCCGGCGAGGACTTCGACCCCAGAGTGATGGAGGCCGTGATGACGGCGCCCGCCGCTTCGGAGGAGGAGGATGACACCGTGGACCTGGTCCTGCAGCGCGGATACTTCCTCAAGGGCCAACTGGTGCGTCCCGCGCGCGTAAGCGTGCGCAAGCACGGATAAACGACCGGCAACCGGCGAAAGGTTCTGATGCCCCCGGCGACGAAAGACTTCTACAAGGTGCTGGGCATTTCGGAGAAGGCCACGCCCGAAGAGATCAAGAAGGCCTATCGGAGACTGGCCAAGCAGTATCACCCCGATGCCAACCCCGGCGACGCGGCGGCGTCGGACCGCTTCAAGGATGTAGGTGAAGCCTACTCGGTGCTTTCCGACCCCGGTAAGCGCAAGCAGTACGACCAGATGCGCCGCCTGGGCGCCTTCGGCCTGCGCGGGAACAGACGCGGATCCTCGCGGCCGGGAAGCGGTTCAGCGGCGGAACCGGGTTTCTCGTTCGATGATCTGGGCGGGCTCGGAGACCTGTTCGGCTCCATCTTCGACCGCCAGGGCCGCAAGGCCCCGCAGGAGGCCTCCACCGGTCCCAGCAAGGGCAATGATGTCGAGTACGTGGTGGACATCGATTTCGAGGTCGCAGTCAGGGGTGGGCGTGTCTCGATCACCGTCCCGATGACCGAGGAATGCGCCACCTGCGGAGGGAACGGCGCACGGCCGGGGACGACCACGACACGCTGCAAGGAGTGCAAGGGCGCGGGCACGGTGTCATTCGGCCAGGGTGGATTCGCGGTAAAGCGACCGTGTCCAGCGTGCCTGGGCCGGGGGCGGATGCCCACCGACCCGTGCGGTGCGTGTGGCGGGACCGGCTCGGTGCGCCAGACTCGCAAGATCGAGGTCACCGTCCCCCGGGGGGTGGACTCGGGCTCCAAGGTACGGCTGACCGGGCAGGGCGAGCGGGGAACGAAGGGGGGAGCGCGGGGCGACCTTCTCATTACGTTCAAGGTCAAGCCGCATCGGTTTTTCGAGCGCGAGGGGCGCGACATCCATGTATCCGTGCCGATCAACATCGCCCAGGCGACCATGGGCACCCGGATCCGGGTGAAAACCGTTCACGGCAAGAGGGTCGTGCTCAAGATTCCCGCGGGCACGCAGCCGGGCGCGCGCTTTCGGGTGCGGGGCCACGGGATTCGCAAGGGCGCGCGCGTCGGCGATCAGATCGTCGAAGTCCGCGTCGAAGTCCCCGACTCACTTTCCGAGAAGGCCCAGGAGGCCATACGTCAGTTCGCCGAAGTCGCCGAACTCAACTACTAGCACCAGGCACCAGCGCGGTCCGGCGGACGCAACGCCATCTGATTGAACCGGTGGACCCACGGGAGAGGATTTGGATGCGACGCACCATTCGGAACGGTTCGTTTCGCAGTTGGGAGGCCTTCGCCACGACGGGGCGCCACGGGCTTCCGAGCCCGGGTCGGGTCGTCTATCGCTGCTGCTCGGATCCCGCCATGCGCGCTCGGGCGGCCGAGGTGCCGGCGGGGAAGGCCGGAGCGGAAGCCCTGGTGAAAGGCGCGAGCGATGGGGAGCTGCTCAGGCTGCTGGAACGCGCGCGACCCCTCGATTGACTCCTGGGCGGCCCAGCCACCCACTCCCGTCGGTCTCGCGCCACACGGTCTATTTGTCGAGCCCCGCGGCACACCCGCACGCCAACATCGGCATCGCGGCACACGCTGACGGGGCCCCGTGGCACGCCCACCCGGCTTGGCGCTGCGAGCTACCGGGGCGTTCCACCCGCGGCGGCCGCGACCGTGGGTGCCGCGCTTCCGCCTCCAACGGCGGCGGCGGCGATGCGCCCGCCTCCCAGAACACGCTGGTTGTGGTCGAAGAAGACCGCCGACTGCCCGGGCGTGACCGCGAGTACGGGGCGCTCCAGTTCGAGCTCCACACCGCTGCCCCGATGGTGGATCCGGCACGGCACAGCCGGAGCCCGGTAGCGCAGCTGGGCGCGCACGCGCGTGCCGTCCGCGGGCACCTTTTCGGTCAGCCAGTTGAGTTCGCCCACGCGCAGCCGGCGGCACGCCAGCTCCTCTCGCGTCCCCACCACCACCTCGCGCCGGTCCGGGTGGATGGCGATCACATAGAGCCGCCGGTCGAAGCCTCCCCCCAGACCACGCCTCTGTCCGACGGTGAAGGAAGCGTACCCCTGGTGTCGGCCCACTACCCGGCCACGAGCGTCCACAAGGTTGCCGGGCCGGAGCGCGTCGTGCCGGGTGCCCAGTCGCCCTCGCAGCAGATCACGGTAGTCGCCGGTGGGGACGAAGCAGATCTCCTGCGACTCGGGCTTGGCGGCGGTGACCAGACCCAGGTCGCGGGCGCAGGCGCGCACTTCGGGCTTGGTGAGTTCGCCCAGCGGGAACCTCAGCCGCGGCAGCAGCTCGCGCGGGAGGCCCCAGAGGAAGTAGGACTGGTCCTTGCCCGAGTCGCTGCCCCGGAAGAGCGCCGTCTCCCCGTCCACGACCGCCGCCCGCACGTAGTGCCCCGAGGCCACCGCGTCGCACCCCAGGAGTTCGCCTCGCCGGAGCAGGTCGCGAAACTTGGTGTTCGAATTGCACCGGACGCAGGGGTTGGGGGTGCGCCCGCGCGCGTACTCCGAGACGAAGTCGTCGATCACGTCGCGGGTGAACTCCTCTTCCACATCGAAGACGTAGTGCGGAATGCCCAGCGCATCGGCGACCCGGCGCGCGTCCATGATGCCGTCCAGCCCGCAGCAGGTGCGCGACGGGCCCGGATCTTCCTGGTAGCAGAAGGTCTTCATGGTCGCGCCGACCAACTGGTGGCCCTGCTCGGCCAGCAGCGCGGCAGCTACCGAGGAGTCGACCCCCCCGGACATGGCCACCAGAATCCGCTCGCCCGCCATCTCAACCTCCACTCCCGGCGGCGGGTCTGGGTGCCCGGTCTGCGAGTTCGCGGGCCCGGGCCACGATCTCGACCGTTCGGGTTGCCGCTTCGTCCACCTCTTCGGAGGTGGTGGTATGCCCCAGGCTGAAACGCACCGAGGCCAGCCCCTCCGCGTCCGCTCCGTACAGGGCGCGCAGCACCGGGCTGGTCGTGGTGCTTCCGGACGAGCAGGCGGATCCCCCGGACACCGCCACGCCAGCCAGGTCGAAGGCCATGACCAGGGTGGCCGCCGGCAGCCCGGCGAAGCCCAGGTTGAGCAGATGCGGTGCTCGCGCTCCCTCGGCGCCGAACACCCGGGTGCCGGGCAGCGCCTCGACGATGGTCGCCTGCAGGCGGTCACGCTCCGCCGCGAGCCGCTCGGCCTCCGCGGCCTGCTCCCGCACCGCCAGGGTCAGCGCGGTCGCCAGCCCCACCGCCCCGGCAACGTCCTCCGTGCCCGGCCGCAGGCGGCGCTCCTGCCCACCTCCGAAGAGCAGAGGAGCGAGTTCCACCCCCCGGCGGCGGTACAGCAGCCCCACACCACGGGGGCCGCCGATCTTGTGCGCGCTCATCGAGGCCAGGTCGAGTCCGGCCCGGCCGAAATCCACCGGCACCTTGCCGACCGCCTGCACGGCGTCGGAATGCACCACCACCCCCGCCGCGCGCGCCCGAGCCGCCACGCGCCCTACCGGCAGTATCGTCCCCACCTCGTTGTTGACCCACATGACGGAGAGCACGCATGCCCCCCGCGCCAGCGCGTCGGTCAGCATGGTGTCGTCCAGCTCACCCGATGGGTCCACCGCGATCTGCACGCCTTCGCCACCGCAGGCGCACACCTGTTCGCAGGCCTCCCGCACGGCCGGATGCTCGACCGTGGTCGCGATCACGCGCGCGCGCGTCCCGGCGGCGAACGCCACCGCGGCTCGCCCCAGTACGGCCATGTTGTCGGCTTCCGTGCCCCCCCGCACGAAGGCGATCTCCGACGGCTCCGCCCCGATTGCCTGCGCACACTTCGCCCGCGCCCCGTCCAGGGCGGCCCGCGCCTCCCGGCCCCACCGGTGCGCGCTGGACGGATTGCCGAAGGCGTCGGTAAGGTAGGGACGCATCGCTGCCAGCGCCTCCGGTCGGAGAGGCGTTGTGGCGGCGTGGTCGAAATAGAGGGCGGAAGAGGCCATCAACGGTGTCGGCTGCGCATGGCGGGAAGGATTTCAACGCCTAACTTTAGCCGCCCCGGGCTTTCGATTGAAGCCTGCAAGCGGAAACACAGGATCTCCGATGAGCCAACTGCAACTTCCTGCGGGTTCGCCGACGCGGTTCCGCTCTACCGTGCATGGGACCGTGTTTGCGGGCCGCGAGCGCCATCTGGATGCCCTCAGCCCCGGCGACTCGCTGCTGCTGATCCCGGATCCCCCGGGCGCCAGGCGTGCTGCGGTGTGGGTACACCTGACCAGCGGAGATCCGGTGGGATACCTCCCGCCCGAGATCGGTGGCTGGCTGGCGCCGTGGCTGCAGGCGGGCGGCCGCACCTGGGCGACCGCGTTTCGGGTCGGCGACGCCGGTGTCCCCAGCTGGCGGAGGCTGGTGCTGGATGTACGCTGCCTTGACCAGGCAAAGCGGTCCGCGCCCGGCGACTTGCCTACGGTCTGACTCCGGGGAGCGCCGCTTGCCTCTACTCGAATCGCAACGCCCTGACCGGCGTCATGCGCGCCCCTCGCAGGGCGGGGAAGAGGCCGAATAGCATTCCGGTAACGATGGCGGAGCATAGCGATGCGACGATCGACCAGAAGGGAATGGCCGCGGGGATGGGGGTCCGCGCCTCGATCCCGTATGCCACCAGCGCGCCCAGCGCCAGGCCGATCGCGCCTCCCATGAAGGTCAGCACCGCGGCCTCCACCAGGAACTGCCAGAGGATCTCGTTCCGCGTTGCCCCGACGGCCTTGCGAATGCCGATCTCCCGCGTCCGTTCGGTCACCGAGATCATCATGATGCCGATGACGCCGATTCCGCCCACCAGCAGCGCCACCGAAGACAGGGCGATCATCACCAGGAAGAACACCGCGGTGATCTGATCGAACGTCTCCATCATCTGCTGGGATTCGACCAGGGCGAAGTTGTTGTCCTCGCCGGGGCCCAGCTCCCGCATGGAGCGAAGCACGGTCGTGACCTGGTCCTTGGACACGTCGCGCGGGAAATCGGGATGAGGCACGACCACCAGGGACAGGAAATTCTGAAACGGGTTTCTGGCCTTGAGCCTCTTCTCGGCGCTGGTCCACGGGAAGATCGCAAAATGGTCGACGACCTCCGCGAATACGTTGCCCTCGAGGTCGAAGACGCCGACGACCCTGAAGAGCGGGTTGACGCCCCGCCGCCTCGCGGACACTCGGATGTTCTTGCCTATGGGATCACGCTGGCCGAAGAGTTCCTCGGCCAGGGGGCGCGACAGGACAACGACCGCGCGCGCCTGCTGAACCTCGCTGGGCACGAAATTGCGTCCCGCGGAGAAATCTCCCGCCGTATAGCTTGGCCAGCCGGCCGAGTTGCCGCTCGACTGGATGCCGGAGACGCGGTTTCCCTCGAAGGACATGGTGACGTTGAAATCGAAGTCCACGGTCGCTTCCGCCACGGCGGGCAGACGTTCGATCCGGCGGATCTCCTCGTGCGTGAGATCGGGGCGGTTCCACCAGGGCGGCCGGCCGCTTCCGTCCCCCGTCAGACGGACTTCGCTGAAGTCGAAGGGCATGACGAAGAAATTCTCGGGGCCCGCGGCCTCGAAGGACTCGAAGATGCTCGAGCGGATCCCGGTGATCATCGCTGCCATCGTGACGACCACGGCCACCCCGATGGCCACGCCGACGATGGTGAGCCCCGCGCGCACCTTGCTCGCCCGGATCGCGCTCAGGGCGATCCGGATGCCCTCGCCGAGCGTATTCAGGTTGGCCTTCATCACTCGTACCTCAGGGCATCCACCGGGTCGAGCCTGGCCGCGCGCGCCGCGGGGTAGACCCCCGCGATCACTCCCACGGACACCCCCAGCACGACACCCAGCGCGATCCACTGCGGAGCGACCGCCGCCGGCAGCGGCGAGACCGCGCGCACGATGAAGGTGAGCCCGACTCCGATTCCGATCCCGATCAGCGCGCCGACCACCGACAGGGTGGCGGTTTCGATCAGAACCTGGAGCAGGATGTCTCGTTGGCGTGCCCCGATGGCCTTGCGCACACCGATTTCGCGAGTGCGCTCCATCACGGAAACCAGCATGATGTTCATGATGACGATGCCGCCCACCACCAGCGAAATCGCGACGAGACCGGGCAGGGCGACAAAGAGCATGCGCGAGATGTTGTCCCAGAAGCTCAGCGATTCCTCCGCCGTCTCCAGGTCGAAGTCGTTGGGCTCGCTCGGGCGCAAGCCGTGCCGGGCGCGCATGATCCCTTCGAGTTCGGACTGCGCCTCCCGAAGCGATTCCGGAGTCTCCGTCTGGACGACCACCTGGCCCACGAAGTCCCGCCGGCGCACGATGCGCCGCAACGGCGAGAGGGCGGGCGCGATGATCATGTTGTCTCGCGAGAAGCCGAGCATGGATCCCAGTTCCTCGATCACGCCGACGACGCGATAGGGAATGTTCCTGACGCGCACGGTCGCGCCCAGTGGATCCTCGTCCTCGAACAGCAGTTCGGCGGCACCGTTGCCCAGAACCACGACGGACGCGCCCCGACTCGCTTCTTCCTGGGAGAAGGGGCGGCCCAGCTCCACTCCGTAGTCGCGAATGGTGAAGATCTCCGGAGATGCGGCAACGAGCCACGCGTTCTCAAGCTTGCGTCCGCCCGGTCCTTCGACCTCGCCGCCTATGTTGGTCTCCGTACCGACCAGGGCCGGGATCTCCAACCGCTCGCGGATGGCTTCCGCGTCGTCGAGTTCGATCCAGGGCCGGCGCGCCGCTCGGCGCAGGGAGACCGGATCGCCATCCACGACGTTCGGTCGGCTTCGCTGCAGGGAGACCGTGTTCACCCCGAAGATCATGGACGAGAGGTCGTCGCGGATATAGCGGTCGATTCCCTCGACCACGCTGACCACCACGATCAGAAACATGATGCCGACGATGACGCCGAGGAGGCTGAAGAAGCTCTTGAGCTTCTCGCTTCGGATATAGCCCAGCGCCAGGCGCACGCCCTCCCAAAGATGCACGGTTAGCTCGCCAGCTGCGTGAGTTGGATCATGCGGCCGGCTCCTCCGGCTCGGCGGAGGTGCTGTCCGTCCGCACCTCTTCGCCGTCCCGCATTTCGCGGATGCTCTGGTAGGGACCGCTCACCACCGTGTCTCCCTCGGACAGCCCGGAGAGCACCTCAAAATACTCCTGGCCCGCGATGCCCACGGTGACCCGAACGAAATGGGCTTCGCCCTCCCGCACTACGAAGACGCCTTCCTCCTCCTCGTCCTCCTCTCCACCGCCCTCGACTTGCGCGTCCGCGTTTCCTGGTCCAGCCGAACCGTCGCCGCCCTCCTCGTCGCCATCCGAGTCGTTCGGATCCGCTTCTTCCGCCTCCGAGCGGTCCCGCACCGTCAGCGCGATGATCGGGATCGCGAGAGCCTGGCCGCGAATTTCGGTGACGATGTCGGCCGTGGTCGAAAGATCCGGGCGCAGCTCGACGGGCGGATCCTCCAGCGTAATGACCACCTCGAAGTCGATGGTAGGCGTCTGGCCCGTGCCCGCCGTGCTCGACGGCGGCCGGATCGCGGAATTTCCGATCTCGGTCACGGTGCCGACGAACTCCGTGTCCGGGAAGGCGTCCAGCTCCAGCGCGGCACTGTCGCCGATGCTGATCTCGGGTACGTCGGTCTCGTCGACTTGCATGACCGCCTCGATCACCGACAGGTCGCTGACCGTGAGCAGCAGGCTTCCCGGGTTGTTCATGGTCCCGACGATGGCGGTTTCACCCAGCTCGATGTTCAGCCGCGTCACTTTTCCGGAGATAGGGGCGAGGATCGTGGTCTTGGCGAGGCGGTCTTCAGCCTCGGCGAGGGTTGCGCGCGCCTGGTCGACCCCGTGCCCGGCCGCGGTGAAGAGAGCCTCCGCGACATCGGACTGGGTCGCGGCATCGTCGACCTGCTGCCGGCTTACCAGCGTGGAGTCGCGGGTCCAGAGGCCCTGCATGCGGTCGTATTCGCGCGTCGCCTGGATCAGGCTGGCGTTCTGCTGTGCGGCCTGTGCCTGCCTTTGGGAAAGGATGGCGCGCGACTGCGCGACGGCGGCTTGAAACTGGGTCTGGTCGATGCGCAGAAGTATTTGTCCTTCTTGAACATCGTCGCCCTCGTCAACGTTGAGTTGGACAATGCGCCCGGAGACATCCGAACTGATGTCGACGGTTCGACGCGCCCGGATGTTGCCGCTGGCGGTGACGATGGCCTCCAGATCACGACGGCTTACCTCCTCCGTGCGCACCTGGGTGCCGTTGTTGCGCGACTGGAGCGTAGTCAGGATTCCCGCGACCGCGAGGACGGTCACCACCGTTACGCCGATCGCGATTTTTACTCGGAATGACATCTGGTATCGTTTCTCGAATTGGAGACTGGATCATGCGGAGGCGGCTCGCCGCTTCCTTCGGCTCTGTCCCGGCCGATGTCAGGGCCTGAGTCTGGCGCCAACCAGCGCTTCCAGGTTGGCAAGAAGGTCGTGATATGCATATATGGAGGCCACCCGTTCACGGTCGGCCTGAGCCTTTACCGTTTCCGCCTCGACCAGGTCCAGAAAGCTGGCCGAGCCCACGCGGTACTGCTCGGTGGCGAGACGCAGCTGTTCCGCCGCCACGGCCTGGTTGCGCTCCTCTATGCGTTCGGTCTCGTAGGCGGTGCGCACCGCCGCCAGGCTGGATGCGATCTGCGCGCGCAGGTCCAGTTCAGCGCCGCGCAGCCGATGACGCACGTCTTCCCGGGCGGCGCGCGCGCTCTCGACCCGAAGCTGCCGGCTGAAACCCTGGAATACGGGGACGCTCACCGTCAGGGAGGCGCGAGGCGGCTGGCCGGTGAAATTGAACGGAAACGCGTTGTTTCTCGCCGTGATGGCCTGTTCCTGGTCGGGCGTAAAAACGAACCTGCTGCAATCCTGAGCCGGCAGAGGATCGACCAGCCGCCCGTACACCTCGTTCAGCAGGTAGCACTGCTGCTGCTGACCGGCGACGCCGGCCCGCGCCTGGCTGATCATCGATTCCACCGTGGACGCCTCGCGCGTGAACCCGCTCAGTCCCGCGCTGAGCGACAGGGAAGGGTAGTAGGACGATCGGGCGATCTTCACGTCGCTGTCGGCAACGGTCGCGTTCGCCCGCTCGGCGATCAGCCCCGGATTGCGCTCGAGCGCCATCGTCACCAGTTCCGCTTCCGACCACGCCGGCTGGCGCACCTCGAACGTACTCACGACGGTGTATTCCTGCGGCAGTTCGGCTCCGAGGATGACCAACAGCGCAAGGCGCGCATTGCTCACGGCGAACTCGGCCTGCAGGAGGGTGACTTCGGCGCGACCCACCGAAACTTCAGCCTGGCGAACGTCACGGGGTGTCGCGGTCCCCACCTCCAGCTGCCCCTCGGCCAGGCGCAGATTGAAGCGGGCGCGTTCGAGCTCCTGCTGGGCCAGGACGAAGCCTTCCTGCTGTCGCAGGACATCCATGTAGAGGATCGTCACGTCCCGGACGAGGTTGGCCTCGGCCTGACTGATGAATGCGACCGTGGCGTTGCGAGCGGCCTTTTCGCGCCCGGGACGATACAGCGACTCGGCCCCGATCGAGTAGCTGAGTCCTGCGTTGTAACTGGAGAAATAGTAGGAGGGCTCGTTGCCGAATCCCAGCTGGCTTGTCGTCAGGCTTCCGAACTGTTGTTCACCCTGCCCCTGCCATGAGAGGCTCGAGCTGAGGTTGGCGAAGGGCAGCAGCTCGCCGTATGCGGAACGGACCGACCAGTCGGCGACTTCGGAGTCGTTGCGCGTCGCCTGATACCCAGGGTTGTTGCGCCGGGCGATATCGATCGCCTCTTCCAGCCTGAGCTGAAAGGGAACCTCCTGGGCCTGCAGGAAGGCCGGTGTCGCCGAACACAGGAGCAGCGTCAGGGCGTATCTAAGAACTGAGGTCATCCTCAACACGGGTCGTTCTCCGCTGGTGTCTTCACGGTCTTCGGTGTCCTGGAGCCGCGGAATGTACGAGCCTCCGCCCAAGGGTGTTTCACGACAGGGTCCAAGGCGCGACAGATCGGATCAGCCAATTCAGGTCGGGGAGGCAGGGGCGAGGGCGGATTACCCTCACGACCCGGGCAGGGCCTTGCGCGTGGCGGAGTATCCGGTGGAGTCTTCGAGCACCCTCAGGACGCGCCCGTCATCATCATACCAGACTTCCCAGCGCATGCTCCCGCCGGTAACTCGATAATGCCGCGCTGAAACCGTTTCCTGTCCGATGCGCACGTCCCGGGTTCCGGCCAGGATCATCTCGATCTCCATCTGCAGTCCGTCACGTGGGACGATGACGGGGATCCCCGCCGGGCCAGGGTCTGCTCGTGGGGCGAGAAAGTGAAAGTGGTGCGCAACGCCGCGCTCGAGGATTCTGGTACCCGGCAGCGCCCGGTATTCCTTGACCTGCTCTCCCAGATCGGATGTCACCCGCGACTCAAAGCGGGTCCCACGGAGCTCAAGACCCATCTGTTGCGCGTCGATGCCATCGAGCTTGTTCTGATACGCGGACGGCATCCGCTCGGTCCCTGCCAGCTCCATCAGGATGTCCATCGTACTCCGGCCGGTGACGAGCATCGCGCGAACCTGTGCCGCGGCAATTACGGAGCCTTCCCCGCCCGTACCTCTCTGGCGGATCGAGAAGGTCTCGGTTCCTACTACCCGCCCGTTGATGCTAACCTCGAATTCCCCCCGGTCCAGGATGGTGTTCTGCGCGGCCGCGGTGTCGAGCGGGATGGATCCGGCGGGGGTGAGGAGAAGTAGAGGGAGGAGAATGCGGCGCACGGGCGAAGCCTCGGTCGCAAGTAAATGGAAACGATATCCGACTACACCCCAACGAACGGACGGATCCGGCGAACCGGTTGCTCTGGACGTATCGATCCGGAGATTTTGCGGGGGAAACCCCGTGATACGGTTATCCGGCTCTGCCCAGGTGGGGGCGAGGATGCGAGAAGCCGCGGTGATTCGACGCCATGAACGGCGGGCCGGTGTCCACTAAGGGCCCGGTGCGCACGCAGGGCTGGTCGCCCGTTACCGTCTCGGGGCTGTTCTGGCTGAGCGCGTCCACGCTGGCCGTATGGACGCGCTGGCCGGCCTCCGGATGGTTGCTTGTGAGCGCGCTGGCGGGAGCGCTGGCGGTGCTCGGCCTGCTTTCCCGCGGTGCGCGAAGCGGCCCCTGGGTCCTCGCGGCCGCCGTGACCCTGTTGGCGGGTATCGCAAGCGGCTTCCTGGGCTCCGCAAGGCTTGGCCTTGTCGCCAGCGACTGGGAGCATTTCCGGAGCAGGCACGCAGACCGGCTCGAGGCGGCCCTGGACGAGCGCTTCGAGGCGTTGATCGACCGCGGGGACGAGGCGGTTTCCCGGGTCGCCGGGCGGGTACTCGATGGGGGCGCGCCCGGCTATTGGGCCTTTCTTGAGGACGTGCGCCGCCAAGGCAATCTGCAGGCGGTCGCGGTATTCGACGCCCGAACGGAACTCGTAGCCTGGGCGGGAACCCATCAGGGGATTCTGCCGCTGGAAGCCCGCGCCGGCTCGGACAGGTATGTGTATGGGCAGGGCCCCGTCTACAGCTATCTGTACTTTACCGAGCGCATTGGCGAGACGGGGGCGACAGCCGTCGCAACCGTGCTGCTGCA
>CBDDPN010000023.1:0-11512 GCA_965232315.1 Longimicrobiales bacterium
CGGGTCGGGCCGGCGGGGAGCGGTCAGCTTTCCCCTGATGGCAGCCTGCTCGCCTTCACCCGCAACACGCGGCCCCGGGACGACGCGCAGAGCAACCAGGACGTCTGGGTCGCGCCGGTGGGGGGCGGCGACGCGCGCGCACTCACGGCCAACACCCCGGACTGGCGCGACACCGAACCCCGCTGGTCCCCCGACGGCACCCGCCTGGCCTTCGTCTCCGACCGCGACGGCTTCAACAACCTGGGCGTGCTGGACGTCGCCAGCGGTCAGGCCACCATGCTGCTCACCGAGGATGTGGAGCACAGCGAGCCACGCTGGTCCCCCGACGGCCGCTGGATCTCCTTCACCCGAAACCTCGACTACGACTATCACATCTTCCGCATCCCCGCCGAGGGCGGCGAGCCGGAGCAGCTCACCGACGCCACCGGGGTCAACGGCGGCTCGCGCGCGACCGGCCAGACCCGCGGCGGCCATCTCTGGCACCCGGACGGCGAGCACATCGTCTACACCCACTCGGGGCCTTCGCGCACCGGCGACCTCTGGATCCTCCCGGTCGACGGCGGCGACCCGCGTCAGGTCACCAACCACCAGCATCCCGCGCTCCGCGACCCTGACCACTTCGTCGAGCCGGAGTTCATCGAATACACCAGCTTCGACGGCCTCGAAGTCGCCGGGCTTGTCTACAAGCCGAAGGGTGCCAGCGCCGGCGACCGCCTTCCCGCCCTCTTCTTCTTCCGCGCCAACTCCAACGGACAGCACCCGAAGCAGTGGCATCCGTACGTCCAGTACTTCGTCAGCCGGGGCTACCTGGTCTTCGCGCCCAACTTCCGCGGCAGCACCGGGCGGGGGAAGGCGTACCGGCAGGCGGTGCACACCCACGGCGGCGACCACGACCTGCGCGACGCCTTCATCGGCATGGACCTGCTCGCCGGGCAGGGCTGGGTGGACCCGGAGAGGGTGGGCGCCTTCGGCGGCTCGACCGGGGGCTTCTACACCACCACCGCGGTCACCAAGGACCCGGGCCGTTTCCGCGCGGGGATCGTGTGGTACGGCTCGACCGACCTGGTCACCCTCTCCACCTACGGCAGCATGGAGGGCTGGAACCGCTTCCTGATCGGTCGGACCCCCATGGAGAATCCGCGCAACTACTACGAGCGCTCCATCATCTACCACGCGGACGAAATCGATGTCCCGCTATTGTTTCTATACGCGCAGGGCGACGGCGCGGCGCGCTTCCAGCAGATCGAACAGTACGGCATCCAGGCGGAGATCCACGGCAACTGGTACGACTGGGTCGTCTACGGCGAGGAACCGCATGGCTGGTACCACTGGCGTCCCGCGAGCGTGAGACAGTCGCTCGAGATCATGAGCGGCATGTTCGACACCTTCATCCTGGGTGACGAACACGATGTGCACGCCATGGCGCGGGACCAGCGGGAGGGCATCCGCATCCAGCGCAACCCGACCATCGAGCTCTGGAACTCGCTGGTCAACGGTCGTCCTCCGGGCGGCGACTAGCCGGCGAGCGGCAGCCCCGGTGTTGCGCTGGCGGCGCCATCCGCGCGCCACCGGCTTCTGTGAATCCATGCAGTCGCCGGCCTCGTACACATGGCCCACACACGGTTTAGCTTGATCCCCGGGTGCCCCGCGCGTATTGTGGGGGCTTGTATTCGCCTGCCGGGCAGTGCCTGGCTCCCGAACTTACCCACGAAGTTCTCTTTCCTTTCTGATCGCTGCAGAGGAGGCCAAATGGCGCATCCAAGGTCGGACTACACAAACCCACGAACCGGCATCGGCCGGCTCAGGAGGGCGGTTCTCGCCGCCGTGGCTGTACTCCCGCTGGCGGCGGTGTTCGGGTTTGCGACTCCCCACACGGTCGAGGCCCAGGAAAACGGTCAGGTCATCGGTCAGGTGACCGACCAGGCGACAGGCCGGCCCCTGGTGCAGGTACAGGTCTACCTGGCGGGCACCGGGCTGGGGACCCTGACCCGCGGCGACGGCCGCTTCCTCATCCTCAACGTGCCTGCAGGGAACTACACTCTCACGGCTGAGCGCATCGGCATGCGCACTGCGACGGCGCAGATCACCGTCCAGGGAGACCAGTCCACCACGGCCGACCTCGCACTCGAGGAGGAGGCGCTCGGGCTGGACGAGATCGTGGTCACGGGCACCGCCGGCCAGGCGCGCCGGCGCGAGGTCGGGACCTCCATCGCCCAGGTGGATGTCTCCAACCTTCCCGACCCGGTGCCCTCCGTGGACCAGCTGCTCGCCGCGCGCGCGGCGGGCGTAGTGTCGGTTCGGAGTTCGGGGATGTCCGGCTCCGGCTCGCAGATCCGCCTGCGGGGCAACGTGAGCGTGGCGATGTCCAATCAGCCGCTCATCTATGTGGATGGCGTACGCATCCGGAGCGACGGCCTGGCCCTCAACCATGCGGTAGGGCAGCACGTCGCCTTCGGGCCCAAGGATGTCATGGGGCCTCTGAACGACATCAACCCGAGCGACATCGAGCGCATCGAGATCGTGAAGGGTCCCGCCGCGACCGCCCTCTACGGGACAGAGGCGGCCGGTGGCGTGATCCAGATCTTCACCAAGCGCGGCTCCGGGGGAGAAGCGCAGTGGGCCGCGCAGATCGACCAGGGCGTGAACTGGGTACAGGAATTCGGCCCGGCCAACGCCCCCTACATGCGCCTTGATCCCTGGCTGCGCAACGCGCACCAGCAGCGCTACTCCATGTCGGTGCGGGGCGGAAGCGACATCGTTTCGTACTACGTCTCGGGCAGCCTCGACAACAACGAGGGCATCCTCCCCAACGACGCGGACGAGAAATACCTGGGGCGCATCAACCTCGGCTTCCAGCCCCGCGGCGATCTGGACATCCAGGTCAACACGTCGATCACCCGCCAGCACGTGGAGAACTCGCCCAGCGGGTCGAGCCCGTACAGTATTTCCCACAATGGCTACAAGAGGTCTCCCGCCATCGGCCGCCACGCCACCTATGTCGGCTCCTACGAAGTGGATGTCATCAGCCGCCTCCTCGAGTACCAGATCGACACCGACGTGGACCGTGTCGTGGCCGGCATCACCACCACGTACACGCCGATGCCGCGCTTCACCAACCGGCTCACGCTGGGGCTCGACCGTCTCGCGAGCGACATGCGCAACATCCGGCCCTTCGGCTACGTGAACGATCCCAGGGGGTCCGTCTCCGACCGCACCTGGACGGCGGAACAACTCACCGCCGACTACGTGGGGAGCTTCGACCTGCGCTTCACCGAGGGCTTCCGCACCAGCCTCTCCTGGGGCGGCCAGTCCGTCGTGTCCCGCGAGACGGATCTGGGGGCGAGCACCCGCGGCCTCCCCGGACCGGGCGAACACACGGTTACCAGCGGGGCCTCCTATCAGGCCCGGGAGGCGCGCTCGCGCATCGTCAACGCGGGCATCTTCGGTCAGACGCTGTTCGACTTCAGCGACCGCTACTTCCTTACCGTGGCGCTGCGCATCGACGGCAACAGCGCCTTCGGCCAGGATTTCGGCCTCCAGCCCTACCCCCGCGCCACCTTCTCGTGGGTGATGTCGGACGAGGACTTCTGGCCGCAGGACCTGGGAGAGATGAAGGTCCGCGTAGCCTGGGGCCACGCGGGACGGGCGCCCGGTGCCTTCGACGCGGTTCGGACCTGGGACCCGATCCCCTGGCTTGGCCAGACGTCGTTCAATCCGCGCAATCTGGGCAACCCCAACCTGGGACCGGAACGCACCATCGAGCTGGAGGCCGGCATCGACGGCTCGTTCTTCGACGAGCGCCTCCGGGTCGGCTTCACCTACTACGACCAGGAGACGCGCGACGCGCTCATCCCCGTACAGCTGACCCCGAGCCTCGGCTTCACCGGGTCGCAGCTGCGCAACGTCGGCGTGCTGTCCAACCAGGGCCTGGAACTCGACGTGAACGGCACCCTGCTGCAGAGCCGCGCGCTCAGCTGGGACATGGGGCTCACGGTCTACACCAACAAGAGCGAAGCCGTGGACCTCGGCGGCAACGCCGGCTTCAGGGTCACGGGCAATGGCTGGCTGGCGGAGGGTCACCCCGTTCCCGCCGTTCGCTATGACCGGCTCCTGAACCCGGATCAGATCGGGGAGCCCGACGTCGACCGCAACCATATCTGGGGGCCGAACCAGCCGACGCTGACCGTCACCCCGAGCACTTCCGTCTCCTTCGGCAACGGCATCACGGTGTCGGCTCGCGGCGAATACCTGGGTGGCCACTACATCTACGACCGCCAGAGCTCCAGCTCGGCGAACCGGGGGCAGGTGAGCCCGCTGTGCGACGCTGCAGTGCCGCGCCTGCTGGGCGGCGAGCGCAGCCAGATGACGGCCTTCGACATCTATACCTGCAGCGGCGACTTCACGCCCCGGCTGGTCTACCCGAACGACTTCTTCCGCGTGCGCGACTTCACCGTGCTGGCGCCGCTGCCCTTCCAGGTGCCGGGTGCCAGCAACACGACCCTCACCGTCTCCGTACAGAACTTCTGGACCTGGAAGAACGAGGACTTCCTTGCCATGGATCCCGAGATGGCCGGCAACACGGGAATGAACTCCGGGCTCACCCGCGAGATCTGGGAGCACCCGCCGCCGCCCGCGAGCTTCATCGCCTCCCTCCGGATGGCCTTCTGATGCGGCCGGCGAACGGGAGGAAGACCATGAATGCGATAACGAGGGAGTCTTCGAAGATGCGTACGAACCGACTGACAGGCGCCTCGCGCCGCGTGGTTCAGGTCGCGGCCGTGGCCGTCCTCGCTCTTACCGGCTGCGATCTGGAAGTGACCAATCCGGGACCCGTCCAGGACGAGTTCCTCAACGACGAGAGAGCGTTCCCGGCCGTGCTCCAGGGCGTCCGGCGCGCTGCCGCCATTGCCTACACCCGCCTCGCATACGACTCCGGCATGATGAGCTTCGAGGGCACGCCCGGCGGGCTCTTCGACGCCGAGTTCGTGAACGGCAAGCTCACGTCGCAGAACGTCGACGATCACTGGGACCGATCGCAGCAGGCGCGCTGGATGGCGGAGGACGGCGTCCGCCGGTTGCAGGAGGCACTGGGTGGTGAGTTCAGCTCGAACGCAGTCGCCGGACACCTCCTGGTGCTGGCGGGCTACAACAACCGTACCCTGGGCCACAGCATGTGCAGCGCCGTCATCGACGGCGGGCCGGAACAGCCCTACACGGACTTCCTGACGCGGGCCGAGGAGTTCTTCTCCGATGCGATTGAGGTTGGCAACGGCGCCGGGGAATCGGACATCGCGCTGGCTGCCCAGGCGGGCCGTGCCGACGTGCGCATGTGGCTCGGGGACTGGGGCGGCGCCCGCAGTGACGCCTCGGGCGTCCCCGAGGACTTCGTCTTCCAGCTGCACCACTACGACCTGGACGACTTCCCGGATCCCAACGAGGTCTATTTCCGGTCGGCCTCGTTTCCGTGGCGCGAATACACCATCTGGGGCACCTTCGCCGAGGGCTACTACACGGAAAGCGGGGATCCGCGCATGGGGTGGAAGGCCAATCCGGACCACCCGATCACCATGGTCTACAACCACCCCTTCTATGTGCAGCAGAAGTTCACCTCGAAGACTTCGCCGCACACGTTGGCCTCGGGGCGGGAGATGATCCTCATCCGGGCGGAAGACATCCTGGTGAACGACTCCGGGAACTTCCAGCGCGCGATGGATCTGATCAACGACGTTCGAACCAGCGTCGCCAGCGACCATACGGGCGAACCTCTGGCACCGGCCACCGCCTCCAGCGCGGCCGAGGCCTGGACGGCCCTGAAGCAGGAGCGGCGCATCGAGCTGTGGTTCGAGAACAGGCGCTTCGCCGACCTGCGGCGATGGGACGAAGCGGGTCGGCCGGGGGCCACGCCCATGGAGGACATGTCGGCCCGCAGCCGGTGCTTCCCGGTCGGCATGACCGAACTGGACACCAATCCCAACATCGGGTGAGCCGGCACGTGAACTGACATACGGTGCGGGGGAGCCCGCCGGGAGGTCTTTGGTGCAGACAGGTACGGTCGATGCCGCTCAGGACGTCATCTTCGACTGGAACCAGTTGTCCAAGCGGGCTCCCCTGGCACCCGGTCGCTTCGATCTGGTTGACGAGACCCTGAGGGACGGTCTTCAGTCCCCTTCGGTCACCGATCCAACCATCGAGCAGAAGATCGAGCTCATCCACCTCATGGAGGACCTGGGCATCCGGATGGCGGATGTCGGGCTTCCGGGTGCCGGTAAGCGCGCACAGGACGATGTCCGGGCGCTGGTCGAGGAAATCCGCGACAGCCGCATGAAGCTCCAGCCCATGTGCGCCGCGCGCACCATGGTTCGCGACGTAGAGCCCATTGCAGACATAGCCCAGCAGACGGGCATGCCCATCGAGGTCTACGCCTTCATCGGCTCGAGCCCCATCCGCCTCTACGTCGAGTCCTGGAGCGTCGACACGCTTCTGCGCCGCATCGACGAGACCGTAACCTTCGCCGTTCGCGAAGGGCTCGAGGTCTGCATCGTGACCGAGGACACCACGCGCTCGCGGCCGGACGTCCTGGATCCCGTGTTCCGTGCCTCCGTCCGGCTGGGGGTGCGGCGCCTCTGCCTGTGCGACACGGTGGGGCACGTCACCCCCGACGGCATGAAGAACCTGTTCGACTGGACCCAGGCGCTGATCCGTGGCCTGGGCGAGCCCGTCGAGCTCGACTGGCACGGCCACAACGATCGCGGGCTGGGGGTGACCAACGCGATCCTGGCGATCGAATACGGCGCCACCCGGGCGCACGGGACCGGGCTGGGCGTTGGGGAGAGGGTCGGGAACGCATCCATCGACCAGATGCTGCTAAACCTCAAGCTGCTGGGCGAATGGGACCACGACCTGTCGAAGCTCGGCCGCTACTGCCAGGCGGTGTCACGCTATTGCCGGGTGGACATTCACCCCAGCTACCCCATGGCCGGCCGCGACGCCTTCCGCACGGGCACAGGGGTGCACGCCGCAGCGATCATCAAGGCGCTCAAACGCGGCGACCGCACGCTGGCCGACCGCGTGTACTCGGGCGTGCCCGCCAACTGGTTCGGCCGAGAGCAGGAAATCGAGATCGGCCACATGAGCGGGCTGTCCAACGTCAACTACTGGCTGGCGTCGCGCCGCATCCCCGGCGACGACGAGTTGAGCGCGGCCATTCTGTCTCGCGCCAAGGCGTCCAACCGGGTCCTCACCGACGACGAAGTCATGGACATCGTGCGGACGCATCGCGGTGACCCCGTGGAGGAAGCGATCGGGCGGAGCTGAGCGCCTGGTTGCTATCTCCCGAACGGGAGCGACCACCCCCACATGAACTCCGTGATGGGCCCGCCTGCCGTTGAGGCAGGCTCGCCCTCGATCGCCAGGAGCAGCCCGACGCCGAGCGCGGCGCCGACGCCCGCCGCGACCCATGTCCGGGCCTGGTTCAACTCCCTCCGCAGGACGGTCTCGATGTCGGACACCGCCAGGGCAACCGGATCGGTCGCAACGGACCCCAGCTCGGGAAGCAGACTCAGGTGGGCGTCATCGAGTTCGACAACGGTCCCCTCCACCTGCGTTCTCCTCTCCAGCTGCGCGGGGAGCCGATCGGCGGCCTGTTCGAACATGCGGATTCGCACGGGGTCCCCGGGGGCCACGCTCTCCAGCCCGACCTCGGTATAGGTGAAGCAGGCGCTGGCGAATGGGAGCACAAACAGGAGAAGTACCGCCAGTCGCTGCAATCTGCCCGGACACTGCGAGGAAGATACCGGATGCGGGGAGTCCATTGGCGAGAACCCTTGGGGGAACCTGAGAGGCGAAACGAGGCACGCCTGAGCTTGCGAACAAGGTAATCGAATATAGTCTGGCTCCGGGGTTCCAGCACCGAAGCACACCGCGGCGACCGGGTCCACGCGGTAGAGTGCGTTGAACCCGGGGCCTCTGGCGGGCAACACTTCATCGGTCCCTCCTGTCCTAAAAGGGTACACAACTGCTCTTCCGGTCATCGCCGGCCCGGCCTGACGAAGGCGGCCCCGGCACGATCCAGCCTCACAGGAGTTCACGCGACATGTCCCGACTCATCCCCTTCTCCCTCGTCCTGTTGCTCGTTTCGGTACCCGCTACCCAGCTGTCAGCCCAGAATTCCGCGGACTTCACCGCCGTGCTGGGCGCCTGGGAAATGACCTTCGAGACGCCGCGCGGAAGCGTGACCCAGACGCTGACCTTCGCTGTCGACGGCGAAGCGCTGGCAGGTACCGCCACCGCTCCCAACGGGACCATGGAACTGCAGAACATCTCCTTCGAAGATGGTCGGATCACTTTCGAGGTCACGCGCACCTTCCGCGATCGCGAGATCACCCAGAGCTACAGCGCCGCCATCGAGGGCGACCAGATGACGGGCACGTTCTCGGGCGCCCGTGGAAGAGGCCAGCGGGAGTTCACCGCCGTGCGTTCCGCCACCTGAAGGGTCCCGCGACGCCCGGACGGGGTCCGGCGGCACCCGGCGGGATCCAATAGCCGCGGACGGGATCCAGCGACATCCGGTGGGATCCGACAGCACCTGACGGAATCGGCGCCGCCTGACGGGATCCAGGGGCGCGCGACCGCCGGTTTGGCGTTAGCATCCTTTGATTCTCGCTTCGCCCCTGCCCGAGGGCGGTGGCCGGCGATGGCGCGAGACCGGGATGCCCACCAACCGGGAGGAGACCATGACTACGCTGACGCGTCGTGCATTCCTGGGTGCCGGCGCGGGCGGCATGGCCGGCACCTGGCTGGCGGCGTGCGCGCCAAACACTCCGTCCCAGGCCCCCGACCCCACCCCCCTCACGCCACCGGAAGGACTCGACGACCTCGCCTGGACCCGGGTGCGCGCGGCCTTCGCGCTCGACCCCGGCACGGCCTACATGAACAACGCCGGCCTGGGCATGCCCCCCGCGAGCGTCGCCGCCGCCGTCGCGCAAGGGTACGAGGCGGTCTCGCGCGATCCCCGGCGCGGCACGCAGGCCCTCGGCGACCGCATCGCCCGGCGGGTTCGCCCCGGCCTGGCGGCCTTCCTGGGAGCCGACGCGGACGAGCTGTCCCTGACCCGCAACGCCACCGAAGCCCTGCACCTGAGCGCGCTCGGCATCGACCTCGGCCCTGGCGACGAGGTCGTCTTCACCACCCAGGAGCACCCCGCCGGCCGCCGGCCGTGGCAGTTGCGCGCCGCCCGCGACGGGATCGTGACCCGCGAGGTGTTCATCCCCAGCCCGCTGCCCGGCCCCGACCAGGTCGTGGAGGCCTTCGAGGCCGCGCTCACGCCGCGCACCCGGGTCGTCGCCTTCTGTCAGGTCACCCGCGGCGGCCACCTCTATCCCGTCCGCCGGCTGGCGGCCCTGGCGCGCGACCGGGGCATTCTCTCGCATGTGGACGGCGCCCAGGCCGTGGGCATGTTCCCGGTGAATCTCCACGACCTCGGGTGCGACACCTACTCCGCCAGCCTGCACAAGTGGTTCCTCGGCCCGATGGGCACCGGTTTTCTATACGTGCGCGCGGGCGCCCGCGACCGCATCCGGTCGACCTTCGCCTGGGACGGCACCCGCGACAGCCCCGCGTTCGAGCCCCCGGGCACCACCGACCTGCCGGTCCGCGCCGCCCTGGACGCCTCCCTCAGCTTCCTGGAGCAGGTCGGCATCGACCGCATCGAGGCTCGCATGCGCTTCCTCTCCGACTACCTGAAGGAGCGCCTCGCCGGGATGGGAGGCGTCAGACTCGTCAGCGGCGCGACCAACGAGACCTCCTGCCCCGGTTCCACCATCTTCGAGATCGAGGGCGTGGACGCCGTTGCTTCCGTGCCCGTCATCGCCGAACGCGCCTCCATCCACATCGACGAACACCGCCGGGACGGACACGAGGCCCTGCGCGTGTCGACCCACGTGTACAACACCACGGCGGAGATCGACCGCCTCGTCGGCGCGCTTGCGGGCCTGCGGCCGGCCTGACCCGACCCCGCGACCCGGACGCTCCCATCGACCGGCATGCCGTGATCGCCACCACCGGGCAGACCCCGGCGGCCAGCCCCGTCAAGCCCGTCCGGCCATGAGACTCGACACGTGATCGCCACCACCAACCTCGGCAAGGCCTTCGGCGACCGGATCCTCTTCAGCGGCGTCTCCCTCCGCCTGCAGGCCGGCGAGCGCTACGGCCTGGTGGGCGCCAACGGGTCCGGGAAGACCACGCTCCTCAACATCCTCGGCGGCGAAGTCGAACCGACGGAAGGCGCCGTCTCCATCCCCCGCGGCCTCCGACTGGGGGTGCTCCGCCAGGACCAGTTCGCGTTCGAGGACGAAGAAATCCTCCGCGTCGCCATGCGCGGAAACCCGGTTCTGTGGGATGCGCTGGCCGACCGGGAGAAGCTGCTGGCACATGTCGATGCGGGCGGTGAATTCGACGCCGACCGCTTCTCCCGGCTGGAGGAGATCGTCGAACGCCACGACGGCTACACCGCGGAAGCCAGAGCCGCCGCCATTCTCGAGGGACTGGGGCTTCCCGCCGCCATCCATCGCGATCCGCTGTCGACGCTGTCCGGGGGATTCAAGCTGCGCGTGCTGCTCGCCCAGGTGCTCGCCGGCACACCCGACGTCCTCCTCCTCGACGAACCCACAAACCACCTCGACATCCTCTCCATCCGCTGGCTCGAGAAGTTCATGCGCGACTTCAAGGACCCGCTGGTGGTCATCTCCCACGACCATCGCTTCCTCGACAACGTCGTAACCCACATCCTGGACATCGACTACGAGACGGCCATCGCCTACTCCGGAAACTACAGCACCTTCCTCCAGAGCAAGCAGGCCGAACACGAGCGCCGGGAGAAGGAGATCGCCAGCCGCGAGAAGGAGATCGCGCACCACCAGAAGTTCGTGGATCGCTTCCGCGCCAAGGCCAGCAAGGCCCGCCAGGCGCAGAGCAAGCTGCGACTCATCGAGAAGAAGGGTGCGGCGCTCGAGTCGCTACCCGGAAGCTCCCGGCGCTATCCGGCATTCCGATTCGAGCCGGTGCGCGCCAGCGGACGCGAAGTCCTCGACGCCAGGGGCGTACGCAAGTCCTTCGGCGACAACCAAGTGCTCCACGGCGTCGACTTCACCGTTCGCCGCGGGGACCGCCTCGCCATCCTCGGCCCCAACGGCATCGGCAAGTCCACCCTCCTCAAGATCGCGCTCGGCGAGCTTCCCGCCGACGCCGGCTCCGTCCGCTGGGGCTACGAGACGCACGTCGGCTATTTCGCGCAGGACCACGAGGAACAGCTCGATGAACCGGGACGCTCGGCCCAGGACTGGATCTGGGACACTTGCCCCGGCCGGGACGTCGGCTACGTGCGTGGCCAGATGGGCCTGGTGCTCTTCAGCGGAGACGACGCCGCCAAGCCGCTTTCGGCCCTCTCGGGAGGTGAGGCGGCCCGCCTGGTGTTCTGCCGGCTTGCGATCCAGCAGCCAAACGTCCTCGTCCTCGA
>CBDDPN010000024.1:0-33446 GCA_965232315.1 Longimicrobiales bacterium
GTGCCGGAGATCGGGGCGGGGGAAGTTGTGGAAGCGGTACTCCACTGTCCCGATCAGTATCGACTGCTCAACACCATGCGCGGAGCGTGGACCGCCGGCAACCTGTGCCGGTCTCCAGGACCCTACGGAAAGGTGCTGGCGGAGCAATACATCACCCCCGACCCATGGATTGTACTCCTGGATGACCGTGACCTGTACCGGGACGCGCGCGGCGACCCCCTGGTGCGCTCGACCCGTCAAGCCCTGGTGTGCCTTGCGCGAGGCCTCGACGCGAAGTCGCCGGTGGCGGTCAACCGCTGGTTCCGTCTGCTGGGGGAGCACCGCCGCCTGCGGGAGCGCCGCCGCGCCCTTGGACTCCGGTTCAACTAGGCCGGAAAGCCGCTCGAAGCAAGCCGAAAGGTCCCGGCCCACCAGCCGTCCTCGGCATCGTCCTCCTGGAGCCGGAAACCATGCGGCGCGGCCTCGTAGGCGAAGTCACCCGATTCTTCCGCGAGGAGCCCCGACACCATCAGCCATCCGCCGGGCGTCAGCGCGGCGGCAAATCCCGGAAGCAGAGAGGTCAGCACCCCGCTTTCGATATTGGCGACCACGCCGTCGAGGGGGTGGCGTTCCTCGAGCCATTCGGACGCAACCTCGCGCTCCTGAACCCGGACCACGTCGTCGACCTGGTTCAACCCCAGGTTGTCCAGCGCGGCGGCACAGGCAAACGGGTCGTTGTCCGCAGCCACCACGCGCGCGGCGCCGAGCCTGGCCGCGGCGATGGCCAGGATCCCGGAACCGGTTCCGACGTCGGCGATGCTGTCGCCGGGACAAACCGCGATATCGAGAAGTCTCAGCGCGCACCTGGTGGAGGCGTGGCGGGCGGTCCCGAACGCGATACCGGGATCAAGGACGATCAGCACCCCTCCGTCCAACCCGGGAGGGATATCCCATGTCGGCGCCACCGTAATGCGGCGGCTGACTCGCGTGGGCGCCAGGCCGCGCTTCCAATGCTCCGCCCATTCCTCGTGGGGCTGCCAGTGCCAGCGCAGGTCGACGGACAGGCCGGTTGCCGCACCCAGGTCGCCGCGAAGAGAAGCGAGCCACGTGGAGACGTCCGATGGTGGCGGGAAGTGGGTCACGAGCGTCCCGGTCGCCTGCTCGACCACCGCCCTCGCACCCCGGCGCACGAGCTCGGCAGCCATCAGCGCGTTCGCTCGAGGGTCGGGTGCGGTGACGGCGACGGCCAACCAGCGATCCGGCATCACTGGGAATGGCGAAGCGGGTGGAAGAGGCGCGTCAGGGTACGAACGCCTCTTTCACGCGCGCCCAGAACCCTCTTTTTCCGCTGCCCGCGTCCTCCGGCACGGGATCCTCCACTTCTCGCAGCCGCTCCACCGCCTCCCGCTGCTGCCGGTTGAGGCGATCGGGCGTCCACACCAGCACCCGCACGAGCTGGTCCCCCTTCATCCCGCCGTTGAGGTCTGGCAGGCCAAGACCACGCATACGCAGCACCTCGCCGCTCTGAATGCCGGCGGGAACCGCAAGCGGCGCGCCTCCCCCGACGGTCGGGACTTCAACGCCGGCGCCCAACGCCGCCTCGCCGAAGGTCACGTGCAGCTCGTGGATGAGGTCGTTGCCGTCGCGCCTGAACTCGGGATGGTCTTCGACGGCGATGAGCACCGTGATGTCGCCGCGTGGACCGCCACGTGGACCGGCGTTGCCCTGGCCCTGGAGGGTGATGTAGTTCTCCGAGGAGACGCCGGCCGGTACCTCGACGGTGACGGTCGATTCCTCGCGCACCCGGCCCTCCCCGCGGCACGCCGGGCAGGGGTCCTGGATGACCTGTCCCTCGCCCCCGCATCTGCGGCAGGGCTGAACGCTCACGAATTGCCCGAACGGCGAACGCTGAGCGATGCGTTCCTGTCCCGTGCCGCTGCAGCCCGGGCACTGCGAAGGCCCTGCGCCGCGCGCCCCGGTGCCCGCGCATTCGTCGCAGGGCTCGAGCAGGCTCACCCGCAACCGCTTCTCGACCCCGCCGGCAACCTCGGTCAGCGTGAGTGGGAGGCGCAGGCGAATGCCCTTCCCCTTGCGGCTGCGCGCGCCCCCGGTCCCCCGTTGGCCGAACAGATCGCCGAAGGCTCCTCCGCTCCCGAAGTCGCGCATGAAGATCTCGATCGCGTCCGAGAAGTCGAAGCCGCCGAAGCCGGCCCCTCCCTGGCCCCGCTTGAGTCCCTGCTCCCCGTAGCGGTCGTAGAGTTCCCTCTTCTCCGCATCGCTCAGGACCTCGTACGCGCGCGTCACCTCCTTGAAGCGCTCCTCCGCCTGTCGCGAACCCTGATTGCGATCGGGGTGGTGCTTCATGGCCAGCTGCCGGTAGGCCTTGCGTATCTCCTGCAGGCCGGCGCCCCGGGATACCCCCAGGGTCTCGTAATAATCTGCCATGCGGATCTCGAATCAGCGCAAAATGTCGTTGACGAGTGAAGAAGTGTAGTCCACCAGGCTGATGACCTTTTCGTAGGGCATGCGGGTCGGTCCGATGACCCCCACCACACCCTTGAGTCCGCCCACGTGGTACTCGGCGGTCACGAGCGTGAATCCCGCCAGCGCCTCGTCCCGATGCTCTCGACCGATGGTGATGCGCAGCCCGCCGCGGTGATTGCGGCTGCTCAGAACGCCGGCCATCAGACGGTTGCGCTCGGTCAATTCGATCAGGCTCTTGAGGCGCTGGCCGCTGGTGAACTCCGGCTGGCTGGCCAGGACGGAGGTCTGCCCGAAGAGTACGGGCGATGCTCCAGCCTCCGGCCAGTCCAGGAGGGTCTGGGCTGATTCCATGAAGATGTTCAGCAGTTCCGTGGCGGTCTCATCCGCCGTGCCAGGGTCTCGCAGTCTCGCCGGCAGCGACTCCCTCAGGTCCGCGAAGCTGAGCCCCGACAAGCGCTCGTTGAGGATAACCGTCAGGGTGACCAGGGTATCCCGCGGAATCTCCAGCGGAAGATCGACGTAGACCGTCCGAACCACGCCGTTGCGTACGGTCGCGACCATGAGCGCCTTGTGGGAGGAGAGCCGGATGAGCTCGATCTTCTCGAGTACCGCCGAGTCCAGACTGGGGACCAGGCCCAGCCCCAGCTCGTGGCTGATGAGGCTGAGGGCGCGGGTCGTGCGCCGCACCAGGCGCTCGATCGGCGAGGCCGCATCCGGGTCCAGTTCCTCCTCGATCCGACCGCGTTCCGCGCTGGTCAGCGGCGCGGGCCGAATGAGCCGGTCCACGAAGTACCGATACGCCGTGTCGGTCGGAACCCGCCCGGCAGAGGTGTGAGGGCGGGCCAGGTATCCCTTCGACTCCAACTCCGACATGGTGTTGCGGATGGTGGCGGCCGACACGCCCAGCTTCCAGCGCCGGGTCACCGAGTGGCTGCCGACGGGACCGGCCGTGTCCACGTAGGTACGTACCACCGCCTCCAGAACCTGCCGCTCCCGCGACGTCAATTCTTCCCGGATGACGATGCGCTCCCGGAGTCCCTTTGTCGGCATCGTCATTCCACGTCCTTTCGTTTCGTCACTGCCTCGTCCAACTCGATGGCGAGGGCATCCAATAGCAGCCAGCCCTCGACCGTCAGGCGAATCCTGCCCCCATCAGCCGTCGCCCAACCCATGTGAATCCATCGTTCCGCCAACGGAACGGCGCACGCCGGCATCGACGCCAGGGAAACACCCCCGCGGGCGCGAAGCCCCAGCCAGATGTCTTCCAGGCGGAGGGCGGACTCGTCCAGCACCTCGTGTCCGCCGATGGCCGCGCCCCCGCTCGCGAGCGATGTACTGTATTCCGTCCAGTCGCGCAGGTTCCAGCGGCGCAGGGGCTTCAGAAAGCTGTGCGCGCCGTTGCCCAGGCCCAGATACGGGCGACCGGACCAGTAGACCTGATTGTGACCGGACTCCCGGCCCGGGCGGGCGAAGCTGCTGACCTCGTAGTGAAGGTAGCCCGCTCCGGTGAGCCGTTCCACCGCCTCGGTGTACTCGTCTCGGTACCGGTCCCCGGATGCGACCCGTTCGCGCCCGCCGGCCACCGCTCTTCCCAGGGGCGTGCGGTCCTCCACAGTCAGGCCGTACAGGCTCAGATGCTCGACATCGAGGTCGAGTGCGCGCTCGAGATCGTCCGTCCAGTCGCGCGCCAGCCGGCCCGGTAGACCGAAGACCAGATCCACGCTCACATTCCGGAAGCCGGCTTCCCGCGCCGTGCGCACGGCGCGGCCGGCTCCCGCGGAACCGTGCAGGCGCCCCATCCAGCGCAGAGACGGGCCGTGGAAGCTCTGTGCGCCCAGGCTGACGCGGTTCACTCCTGCTCTTCGCCAGGCCCGGGCGACATCGGGCGTGAAGCTCTCCGGGTTCGCCTCCGCGGTCCACTCCAGCCCAGGGTGCCCCACCAGGCGGGCACCCAGGAGAGATGCGAGCCCGCCCATGGCGCCCGCGCCCAGGAGGGAGGGCGTGCCACCCCCGACATAGAGCGTTTCGAGCGGTTCGGGAAAGCAGAAGAGTCCTTCCCGCCGGATCTGACCCCATTCCGCGGCGATCGCGCTCAACCAGGCGTCATGTCCACCTCGTCGATCGACCGTGACCGCGAAGTCGCAATAGTAGCAGCGACGGGCGCAGAACGGCGCGTGTATGTAGATGGAAGCCGTCGCGCCCTCCACGGCTAGCCGGGCACGCTCGCACCTGGAGGCTCGCGCACCGCCACCGAGGACCTGGAGAAGCGCAACCCGGGGGCACGCCGCACCCACCCGCGCACCTCCATGAGCGACAGGGCTGCGGACGCGGTCGCAACATCCAGGCCCGCCCGGCGCGCGAGAGCGTCGATGTGGTCCGCATCAAACTCGAGGACATCCCACATCGCGCGTTGAGGCGCATCCAGCCCGGGAGGGATCTTCTGCTTGTCCGTGTTCGCCCCGAAGGGAGCTTCCTCGAGGCCGACTCCGGCCAGCACGTCGCCGGCACTGGTGACCAGGCCGGCTCCCTCACGAATCAGGGTGTGAACTCCCACGCTCTGCGGACGGCCGACCGGCCCTGGAACCGCAAACACGTCCCTGCCGATGTCGAGAGCGTGCTCGACCGTGATCAGCGCTCCGCTCCTCTTCGCGGCCTCCACGACCACCACCGCCCTCGAAAGGGCCGCGATCAGCCGATTGCGCCGCGGAAAATGATGCGGCAGGGGTGACTCTCCCGGGAGAAACTCGGAGACGATCAGTCCGTGCTTCAGAATGCGCCCGAAGAGTCGCCGGTGGGAAGGCGGGTGTGCCAGATCGGGTCCGCACCCCAAGACCGCGATGGTGCTTCCCCCGGCGGCCAGGGCTCCCAGGTGCGCGGCGCCATCGATCCCGAGCGCGAGCCCGCTCACGACCGCGACCCGCGCGCCGCCCAGGCCTTGGCCCATGCGGCGGGCCATGCCGCGCCCGTACTCGCTGGCCTTGCGCGAGC
Organism: Longimicrobiales bacterium; assembly: GCA_965232315.1. Lineage (GTDB taxonomy): Bacteria > Gemmatimonadota > Gemmatimonadetes > Longimicrobiales > Gaopeijiaceae > BD2-11. Next base: position 5,452 of record CBDDPN010000024.1, read on the forward strand.
CGACCACGGCCACGGCGGGAAGAGTCAGCAGCGCGGGATTTCCACGCAGAAACAGGAGGGGAGGCGGGTCGTGCAGGTGATTCAGCCGCTCGGGGAAGCCGGGCAGGCCGTAGCCGGTGGCAACCACCTCGATCCGCCGGGCCACGGAGAGCACGTCGGAGAGAGGGCGCGTGTTCTCACCGGCGTCACGGGCGCGGCGAGCCGCCAGAGGCAGTTTGAGCGGGTTTGCCGCAAACGCCGCCCGCGCGGATCCATACTTGTCGATGAGTCGCCGCAGGGTTACCGCCCCCAGCCCCTTGTGGAGGGTCCACCGTATCCGCGCCACGATCTCTTCCGTCAGGACGCCGGGCGGAGCCATGGCCGGGGGGGACATCGAGGCGCGGGACACGCCCGTCAACTCCGGCGTGTGCGGCGCCAGAGCGCCTCGGTGAGCTCATCAAGCCCGCGGCGGGTCACGGCGGAGACCGAGAAACACCCCCAGGCGTCGGGCGCCTCGATGTGGGGAGCGGGAGCTCCGGATTCCACAAGATCCATCTTGGACACCACCAGACAGTGTTCCCTGGCACCCAGCGTGCGGGAGTGGCGCCGAAGTTCCGAGCGCAGCCGCTGGTACTCCGCCTGCGGGTCGCTGGAGTCGGCTGGAATCAGATAGACCAGCGTGCGCGTGCGTTCCACATGGCGCAGAAAACGCAGCCCGAGCCCCTTTCCTTCATGCGCGCCCTCGATGATGCCGGGGATATCGGCCAGCACGAACGACCGGAAGTCGGGCAGGTGAACCACGCCAAGGCCCGGCACAAGAGTGGTGAAGGGATACTCCGCCACCTTGGGCCGCGCGGCCGACACACTCGCCAGCAACGTCGACTTGCCGGCGTTGGGTTCTCCCACCAGACCCACATCCGCGATCAACTTGAGCTCCAGCGTGATGCGGCGAGCCTCCCCTTCCTCGCCGGGCTCCCATCGCCGGGGAGCCTGGTTGCGCGCGGTCGCGAAGCGGGCATTGCCCCGCCCCCCCCGTCCTCCCCGGGCGACCACGACCCGGTCCCCCGCCGCGAGCAGTTCGCCTAGTACATCCGATGTGTCGGCGTCTCGGACGGTAGTGCCCGGCGGGACCGACACCACGCGCTCCACCCCGCTGCGACCGGTTCGGTTGTTGCCACCTCCGTGCTGTGCCCGTCCCCCCCTGTAGTGACGCCGATAGCTGAAGTCGAGCAGGGTGGAGAGCTGGGGATCCGTGACCAGCACCACGTCCCCCCCACGGCCGCCGTCACCGCCGGACGGTCCCCCGTGCGGGATCCCCTTTTCCCTGCGGAAGGCCTCCGCCCCCGACCCGCCGGTGCCCGCCGCCACCTCGATGACGGCCCGGTCGACGAAGATCGCCTCGCTCACGGACTACGTCCCGGCCCCGCGCCGGCGTCCGCCTGACCGCTCGATTCGCCGGCCGCCGCCACTTCGCGACCCGATCCGGACGCTCGCGCCCGTGAAGACCCCGGGCGAGCCCTGTTCGCGGGCTCCCGGCGGGACAGCACCTTCTCCCACGTGCCCCGGGCGGCCTGGCGGCCAGCGTCGTCCATGAAGGCTCCCGCGATCTCCAGGGTCTCGGCCAGCGCCCCCACCGAAGCCTCCAGATTGAGCGCCCCCCGGAGGTGGGAATACAGCTGAGGACCGGCGCCGGCCACGGCGAGCAGTGCCACGATACAGTACTCGCGCACAAGCGGGGCCAGCCCGGGACGGCTCAGCACCTTGCCGTAGCCTTCCACCACCATCCATCGCTCCATGTCCGGGTGCAGGCGTCCGATGTTGTCGCGCAACTCGCGGTAGCGAGTCGAGTAGACGCGCCGGCACAGGTCGGCTCCCCGCCGCGCCCACGCGCACCAGTCGTCCAGGCTGGCGGCCAGGGGGCCCCCCGGACCCACCTCCCGCCACTGCGCCAGAGCAGCAAGAGCGGTCGGGTAGCCCAGAAACAGGTAGCTTTGCAGGAGCGCCTCCTCCACCTCCACCCGATCCGCCTCCCGGGCCGCCGCCGTCAGCGCCCGCCGCAGCGCTTCCGGGTCCCCGGATGCCAGCGCGGCACTCGCCCGCACCAGCGACTGCTCCGCGGACGAAAGCTCTTCCCTGCTCACGAATCCACCCACCCTCGCATGTTCACCCGAAAACAGCTCTCGATCCGCCCCACCGCTTCCCCCAGCGTGTTCAGCACCTCGGTTCTCCGGCGGCCGGCGAGGACCGGGAAATCGGCCGCTCCCGCAACGCCCACATCCGAGAGCACCTGCACGAGCGCGACATCGCTCGCGCGCCGCGCGCCGTCCTCCACCTTGAGGGCAAAACCCAGGCCGCGTCCACGAACACCTCCACAGTACACCCCCTCGGCGCCCGTCTTGACGAACACCTTGCTGCCGAGCCGCTCCATGACCGCGGTACACATCCGCCCCGTCCCCGCCACGGCGAACGGGTGCCCGGTCATCGCGGCGACGATCCGCCTCGCCTTGCGGCCCGCGTCCGCAGCCGCCGTGAAACGCGCGTACGAGCCCGCCATGCGCCCCAGCGAGAGCGCGAACGTCACCACCCCGCAACCATCCGTCCCGGTGATGAGTGCCGATTCCTCCAATCCCGACCAGCGCGCGACCTCGGCGCACATCCGCCGCTGCACCGGATGGTCGGGCTCGAGGTACCCCTCGGTCGGCCATCCCCGGCTGACCGCGAGCGCGAGCATCCCCGCGTGCTTGCCGGAACAGTTGTTGTGCACCGCAGTAAGCTCCACGCCTGCGGCGCAGAGCTCGCGAGCCCTTGCCGGACGCAGCGAAGGGTGGGGCCCGCAGCCCAGCGCGCGCTCATTCAGCCCCGTCCGGGCCAGGATGCTTCGGGCCAGGGCCAGGTGTTCGGGCTCGGCGTTGTGGGAGGCGCAACACACTGCGAGCTCCCTCTCCGTCAACCCGAGTCGATCCATCACCCCGTCCTCCACCAGCGGAAGCGCCTGGAAGGGCTTCGCGGCAGATCGGTAGAACACCACCTGTCCGGGATCCCCGCAGCCCCCGATCAGCCTGCCCTGCGCATCGGCGACCGCGACATGCACCCGGTGGTTCGATTCCGTCGCCCCGCCGCGCGTCACCCTGATGCACGGCTCGGTAGCTACCGGGCTCGCCGATCGAAACGCATCCCGGTTCAACTGAGGCGCGCAGGCGCCCCGCGGCTCGCGGGATTAAGGAACAAGGATTCTCCGGGCGATGGAATGGCAGGATGGGCCGACCGGCGGTTCCCCGGCGGGCAGCAGGTCCTCAGAAGGACCCCGAACCGGAAGAACGGCTCGCGCCGACACCGATCGACACCGGATCGGCGCCCGTCACACCCGGCCCTTCAACGAGAGTATCTTCGAACAATTCCTGTTGCGACCGGGTCTCCCTCAGCAGCTCCACAGCGCGCTGCAGCGGTGGATCAGCGGTCATCAGCCGCAGGAATTCACCTTCCGCGCCCGCTCGCTGCAACGCGATCGTGCGCTCCAGCTGGAATTGGATGTAGCGCCGCGCGTCCTCCATGACCGAAGCCTCGATCTCGATTCCGCTCTCGGCGAGATGTTCGTGGAAGCGCGCGATGTCGGCGTCCCCGAGGTTGAAGTCGGGAGAGGGATCCGGACGCTCCTGAATGTACAGCACGGCAAACTCGAAGAGGGCGTTGCTGAAACGGTACGCCTGTTGCGAAAGCCGGAGAAAGGCGGTCTCCTCGGCGTTGGTGAGGGTGTCCGGGAGCATTTGCAGATCCGGTGTGATGCCTCCACCCCCCAGGAGCCTCCTTCCGCCGAAGGACTGGTAGGGCTCGCGGTCCTCAACGTCAGGCCGCGGCACCCAACGCCCCTCGAGCGTGAGCACGCCGTCCTCGAAGGCCGAGGTATCGCTCTCGCGCGTCTTCTGGATGGACCGTCCGGACGGCGTATACCATCGCGCGGTGGTGAGCTTGAGCATGTTGCCCCCGCTCAGCCGGTAGAGCGTCTGCACCAGCCCCTTTCCGAAGGAAGTCGCACCTACGAGGAGGGCCCGGTCGTGATCCTGCAGCGCGCCAGCGAGAATCTCGGACGCGCTTGCGCTGCGGCCATCGATTAGAACGACGAGAGGGACGCCCGGGAAGGATGCTTCGTCCGAGGTTCGCAGGATGGAGTTCTGGCCCCGCGTGCGGCCCCGCGTCTCCGCGACCGTCAGCCGCTCGTCGAGAAAAAGATCGGCGAGGGCTACCCCCTGATCCAGCAATCCTCCCGGGTTTCCGCGCAGATCCAGGATCATCCGGGTGGCGCCGTCCTCCATGAGTTCCTCGATGGCCCCCTTCAGCTCTTCGTAGGCGCTCTCGCTGAACACCCGCAGCGGGACGTACCCCACCCCCCCCTCGAAGAGGTGGGTGAACGGGACCGAGAGAACCTGAACCGTGGCCCTCCGCAGCGTGAAGGGTATGGGCTCCTCGATCCCCGGACGCCCGATTCCGACTTCAACTTCCGTGCCCGGCCTTCCCCGCAGCACCGTGGCGGCCCGATCCGCGTTCCAGCCCCGGGCGGACTCGCCTTCGACCTCGACGATGCGATCGCCGGCGCGGATGCCGGCCCGCTCCGCGGGCGTGCCCGGAAGGGCGCTGACGACCGTGATCCAATCTCCCTGGCGCACGATTTCCAGCCCCACACCGGCGTATTCGCCGTCGGTCCTGATTCGGAGATTGGACCATTCGTACGCGCTCAGGAATTCCGTGTTGGGATCGTCGAGTTCGTCGATGACGGCGTCGATCGCGGTGCCGTAGAGCGCATCGAGTTCGACCGGGTCGACATAGTCGTCCGTCACCCGGTCGAGCACTTCCTCGAAAAGGCGAGCCTGGAAGTAGACGTTGCGGTCCTGGGCGATGCCCTGCTGGAGGAACCAGCCACCGCACAGCAAGGCTGCCACCAGGACGAGACCCGGGGCGAGCATGGAGCGGAAGAAGCGCATGGGCGTCACGACTCGGCTGAAGGCGGGCACGGGGCACCCCGCTTGCTGGTTCACGCGCGGAACCGGAGTTTCCCGCGCCGGATCTCTCTCCAAGGGGGAAGCAGGAGGCTGCTGCTTGCTAAACCCGCCCGTGCGGAAGGTTTCGGGGCGACGGGAGTGCTGAGGACCGACGATCCCGGCACCACGCACGGGCGCTGGCAAGCACTCGTTCCACGTCCGACTCATCGTTGTAGACTCCCACCGAAAAACGCAACACCCCGCTACGAATGGCGAGTCGAATGCCGTCGGCGTTCAGTCGCGCGTGGAGGGCGTTCATCGCCGGATCGTCGGCGGTGTAGTGGCGTCCGCCGCCGCTGGCGCCGACCGTCACGATGTGCGCCCGGCGAGGTGACGCGGCCCCTCCGACCACCGGCAGCCCCAGATCGGCCAGGCCGGCGGCGAGTCGCTCGGCCATGCGGCGCACGTGCGCCTCGATGGCCTCCACCCTCCATGCGCGGATCAGTTTCAGCGCCATCCCGGCCGCCACGGCACCCAGATAGTTGTAGTTGCCGACGTCGAAGCGCAGCGCGCCCGGCCGGTACCGCAGCTCGTCGGCCGAGAAGGCGGTTTCGTGGGCATCTTCCAGATCGACGCCGTAGCGGGCCACATGGCCGGGGATGAGGCCGTCGGCCACCGCGCGCCGCACGTAGAGGAAGCCGAACCCGTAGAACGAGAGCAGACACTTCTGGGACGCCACCGCCAGGGCATCGACGCCCAGTCGGCGCACGTCGGTCGCCACCGCCCCCACCGACTGGGCGGCGTCGACCAGGGTGAGGGCGCCCACCTTCCGCGCCGCCGACGCGACCGCCGCCATGTCCGTGACGAACCCCGGTGCGAAGGTGATGCTCGACACCGTGACCAGGCGCGTCCGCCCGTCCATCGCGGCCGCCATCGCCTCCACCGGCACCTCCCCCTCCACCGGCGCCACCGGGCGCACCTCCACTCCCCTCGTGCGACGCAGGTTGTACCACAGGTAGATGTTGTTGGGGTGCTCCAGCTCCGGGCAGAAGACCACGTTGTCGCCGGCGCTCCATGGCAGGCTGGCGGCGAACAGGTTGAGGCCATCCGAGACGTTCTTGGTGATGGCGATCTCTTCGGGGTCGGCCCCGATCAGGGCGGCGAAGTCCGAGCGGGCGTCCTCCACCACCGCCCTCAGCTCGTCCTTGTCGCCCCCTTTGCGCATGCGTGTCTCCAGATGGGCGACCGCGGCATCCCGCACCGGCGCCGGGAGCAGGCAGCGCGCGGCGATGTCGAAGTAGGCCCGAGGCCCCGCTCCCGGAAAGAGCGCCCGCACACCGGGGTTCACAAGCCCGTCCCGCGGTCCGTGGATCCGCCGTCGTTCGCGGTTGCTCGAGCACTCTCCGGTGCCGAAGGATCCCCGCGGCGTCCCGACACCAGCGCCGTCCCAACCATGTCACCCATGATGTTCAAGGTCGTGTTCCCCATGTCGACCAGCCGGTAGATGCCGCCCACCAGGGCGGCGATCTCGATCGGCAGATTGAACGCCTGCACGTAGACCAGAGCCACCACGAACCCGCCGCCGGGTATCCCCCCGGAGCCCTGGGAGAGCAGCAGCCCGATCGCCAGGATGGCGAGCAGCGCTTCCGGTCCGAAGTCCACCCCCGCCGCCTGGGCGGTAAAGACCAGCACGGCCCCGAGCATGACCGCGGTGCCATCCTTGTTGAGCTGCGCGCCCAGGGGAAGGGTGAAGCCGTAGACCGACCGCGGCAACCCGAGCCTGTCGGCCTTCTCCAGGCCGACCGACAGCGAGGCCAGGCTGGAGGAGGTGGCCGCCGTGGTCGCCCAAAGTGCACCGGTCTCCGTCAGGAAGCGCCCGGGACGCAGCGACGTGAAAAGACCGAGCAGCAGCATGTACCCGCAGAAGATGAGCAACTGCGCGCCCCACACCCCCGCCAGGAAGCGCACCAGACCCCCGACCAGCTCGGTTCCGTAGCGTCCGGCGGTCACCGCCATCAACGCCCCGATGCCCAGCGGCGCGAGCAGAAGGACCAGGTCCACGAGGCGGCGGAAGAGGTTGGCCAGATCGCGGTAGGCCGCCTCCAACCGGGTCCTGGCGCCGCCCCCGAGCATCAGGGTGGCCACCCCGATCGCGAGCGAAGCCACCACCACCTGGACGATATTCCCCTCCGCGAAGGCCTGGAACAGGTTGACGGGGACCATGTCCAGCAGGACATCCGCGAGCGAGGGAACGGTCCCCACGGCTTCCGCCTCGACCGGGGCGGTCAGCTCCATCCCGGCGCCCGGGCGGAGCAGGGTCATGGCCCCCATCCCGGTGGAGAGCGCCACCAGGTCGGTGGCGACGAACCAGCCCATGATCTTCGCGGCCAGCCGACCGAAGGCGCCCACGCCCGAGTGGGCCGCGAGCCCGGCCAGCAGGTTGAAGCAGACCAGCGGAACCGCGGCCAGCACCAGCAGCCGGATGAAAAGGTCGCCGACCGGCTGCAGGACTGCGGCCTCCTCACCCAGAAGCGCCCCGACGACGATGCCTGCCCCCATGCCGGCGAAGATGCGGGCTCCCGGTCCAAACCGGCGTCCCCGCGAGTTCGATCGGCGACTCATGTCCGGCGGCCGTGGCGCCCTGCGCACGCGGCCTGACCGCAGGGCGCGCGAGCGGCGCTCGCCGGTCCACCGCGCGTCGCCGTCATCACGGCACGATCCCCCTGTCCTTCAGTTCCCGGCCCCTGCAAGCGCCAGCGCCCGCTCGAGCAGATTCCCGTAGTAGTCGCGCACGTTTTCCGCAGTGAGCGGAATCCACTCGTCGACCTCCACGGGGTTTCCCTCGAGGATCTCGCCGTTGGGCCGCAGCGTGTGGCCGATGTTCCACATGAAGCGGATGACGGGCTGGCCGCCGGGCTGGAAGGTCAGCGTCTCCTCCCACTCCCAGGTGTTCGAGTAGCCCCCCGGCGGCATCCCCACCACGGGACCGAGCCCGTTGTCGGACACCATGGAGACGAACTGGTCCAGGTGCGATCCTCCGCTCGGCCCGGAGATGATCGCGATGGGACCCCGAAAGTGGACGGGCGCGGGCTGGAGGATCCCGTCGGAGTCGCGCGGGGCGTGGGCGCTCTTGAACGGAACGGCGTTGGAATAGGCGTCGCCGCGCGCGAGGGCGGGCTCCACATCCATCTCCAGCCACTCCAGCAGCCAGGTGCCGTCGTCGATCACCTCGGGGACTCCCGAATCCATTGCGCCCTGCTCGGCGGCCTCGGCCCGCTTCTCGTCGATGAAGGGCCGGATCACGTCGCTCAGGCGCAGGTTGCCGAAGGTCGTCCGGAAGGGCCGGGGTTGCAGGTGTTGCAGCGCATAAGGCCCGAGCGAACCGCCACGGCTGCGGGTGACGTCCATCACCAGAGTTCGGTCGAGGAGGTCCTGCTCCGCCGCGTACTCCACCAGCCGGTCGACGTCGGCGACCATCGTCTCGCGAAAACCGTACCAGACCAGAACCACGTGCCCGGCCGAGCCCTCCGGCACGAGGAAGTCGTAGGTGGGGGTGCTGAGCGCGTTGGCCGTGCCGGGATATCGGGGTTGGGAAAGGCCCGTCCAGGAGAGTGCGCCGGGGTCGCGATAGGGCACGCTGTAGCTCGCGGGCGGTCCGTCGGGCGGCGCCACCACCAGCGCGAGTTCATCCGCGCGCAGCTCTTGTGGAAAGGCCGCGCTGGAGACCGTCATGGCTTCGGCAAGCTTCCAGCGCAGACCCGCTTCGGTGGAGTGCGGCAGATAGACCGCCGCCGCTTCGTGCCAATCGTTCACCGCCCTGCCGTTGACTTCGAGGACGCGGCTGCCGACCGGCGGGGCCTCCTCTCCCTCGGCGACCTCTCCCACGAAATAGGCGAGGCCCTCCTCGCCGTAGTCCGGGAACACGCGCACGCCCGCCTGGCGAGGCTCGGGCGCCGTCCCTCCCTGGATCTCCAGCCCCGCGCTGTCGGGCAGCTCGAGACCGCCCGGAACCAGCTGCACGTCCAGGTGGCGGTCGCGGCGGGCATGGCTGAGCGCTGCCAGCGCGTAGAAGAGCTCGACCTCGGTGTCCGCCGCCACCACGCGCTCCCGCAGCCCGCGCATCGCTGCCAGCGGATCCAGGTCCAGCGCCTCGTTCTTCAGGGGCGAGAAGGCCTCGCGGGCTTCGGTCCGGGCCAGGATGGAGTCGAAGAGCGCGGCACGCAGGTCAGGGGTGCCGGCACGCGCGGGAGCGGGCTCGGCGCATCCCGCCAGGAGACCCGCGCCCAGCGCCAGGACAGCCATCGACAGGGTAACGGCACAGGTTCTCACGGGTGTCCTCCAATTGTCGGGCAGGTTCCTGAATCGAGATGCCTTCTTCGTCGCGCGTTGCACGAGCCGCCGGTTGGGCGTCCCACGGCGGCGATGCTTCGGGCCTGTAGTCAGCCCCGCTGTTGCGAGCCGGGCCCGAAGACCTCCGGCAGATGCCGTCCCAACTGGCACAAGATACGTCCTTGTACCTGATCGGGCGTCCCCAGGCCGCTCACCACTTCCACGCGACCGTCGGTTGCCGCCAGCTCGAGGTATCCGCTTCTCACCGTGCGCAGGAAGTCGACCCCCGCGCCTTCCATGCGATCCGCGGCCCTCCCCGCCGTCCGGCGGCGGGCCACGCCCTCCTCCACTGGCACATCGAGGACCAGGTACAGATCCGGCCGCAGGTCCCCGGTCGCGACTCGCATCGCCGCCCGCACGTCCGCGAGGTCCAGCCCGCGGCCGTATCCCTGATATGCCAGCGTGGACAGGTCGAAGCGGTCGGCGATCACGACTTCCCCGCGAGCGAGCGCCGGACGCACGACCTCTCGCACGAAGGCCGCCCGCGCCGCCAGGATCAACAGCAGCTCCGACTCGGCGGGAATCTCGAGCTCCGTGCGTCCCAGCACCACCTCGCGTATGGCTTCTCCAACGCCCGTGGATCCGGGTTCGCGGGCCAGCGTGTGGGGCACGCCTCGCTCCCGGAGCCACTCGCCGAGCAGCGCGGCCTGCGTGGACTTGCCCGCGCCCTCTCCGCCTTCGAGCACGACGAAACACCCCTTCACCACGGTGCCGTCCCCGACCGGGAGCGTCGCGGCTCCGGGAGCGGCCGACGCGTCCCGCGGTGGCGCCCGCTGCCCACCCCCACTACCGGTCGTAGGCAAGCCCCTACCGGTAGTAGTCGACGCCGAGATGAGTAATCTGCTCCTCGCCGGCAAGCCAGCGCAGCGTGTTCTTCAGCTTCCAGTGCTGGATGAAGATGTCGTGCTCGGGATAGAGCCCCGGCGCCGTCTGCGGGCTCTTGAAATAGAACGAGAGCCATTCCTGGATCCCGCCCATCCCGCAACGGGAGGCCAGGTCCAGGAAGAGCGCCAGATCCAGGACGATAGGCGCTGCCAGAATGGAGTCGCGGCACAGGAAGTCGATCTTGATCTGCATCGGATATCCCAGCCAGCCGAAGATATCGATGTTGTCCCAGCCTTCCTTGTTGTCGCCCCGCGGCGGATAGTAGTTGATGCGCACCTTGTGGTAGATGTCCCCGTACAGTTCGGGGTACATCTCCGGCTGAAGGATGTGTTCGAGCACGCCAAGCTTGGAGACTTCCTTGGTCTTGAACGATTCCGGATCGTCAAGCACCTCTCCGTCCCGGTTGCCCAGGATGTTGGTGCTGAACCACCCCGAGAGCCCGATCATGCGGGCCTTGAAGCCGGGCGCCAGGATGGTCTTCATGAGGGTCTGGCCGGTCTTGAAATCCTTGCCCGCGATCGGAATCGAGCGGTCGCGCGCCAGATCCTCGAGAGCCCCGAAGTCGGCCGACAGGTTGGGGGCGCCGTTGGCGTAGGGAACCCCCTCCATGAGGGCGGCCCAGGCGTAGAGCTGGCTGGGCGCGATGTCGGGATGGTTCTCCTCCATGCCCTTCTCGAAAGCGGTCAGGGAGGCGTGCACCTCGCCCGGACGGACGTAGACCTCGGTCGAGCCGCACCACACCATGACCATCCGCTCGCAGCCGTGCTGCGCCTTGAAGGCCCGGATGTCGGCGCGCAGCTGCTCGGCCAGATCGCGCTTGCTGGTACCGTTCTTCTTGTTGGGACCGTCGAGCTTCTTGACATATCCGGTGTCGAAGACCGCGGGCATGGGCTCGATGCCGGCGAGGAAGTCCCGGATCGGGTCGATGTGCTGCTCGCGGTGAAGCACGCCGGCGCGTACGGCGCTCTCGTAACCGTTGTCGGGGATCGGATCCCAGGCGCCGAATACCAGGTCGTCGAGCCCGGTCAGCGGCACGAGCTCCTTGATGAGCGGCGTCCGTCCCTCGGTCCGCTTGCCGAGGCGGATGGTGTTCATCTGTGTGAGGCTGCCCGTTGGATGGGCCAGGCCCCTGCGAATCGCCTCCACCCCGGCGACGAAGGTGGTAGCCACCGCGCCAAAACCCGGAAGCAGCACCCCTAGCCGGCCATCGGCCGGCGGAATCTGTTGTGGTTTCCTCACTTAAACGGTCCCCTGCCCTGTAGGGTGGGCGGTCGGTTCCCGCCCGGCGGCACGCGGCCGGCGGTCAGGAAGTGATGATGATGCTGGACTTGGCCCCTTCTTCGATGGCTTTCGAGATGCCCTCGTTTACGCGACCCAGCACCCTGTCGAAGTTGGCCTGGGCCGCGACCAGCCCCTGGTATACCGGGCTCGCCTGCAGACGCCCGAAGACCTGCTCGTACTCTTCCGCCACCTCCGCCGGGGGCTCCTCGCCGGCACGAACGCTCCGGGCCACGGTCTCCTCAAGCTTCGAGAGCTCGTTGCGCAAGCTGACCAGCTCACGGTCGTCATCCGCTCGGCGAGCGGCGCTCCTCAGGTCCTGATACTGCGGGGTGCGGCCCAGGGCGAGGCCCAGATCCCGCGCCATCTCGTCTATTCCAGCCATTCGGCCTCCCTTTTTCGCTCCTCGTTTCCGTGCGAACGGTCGTCGCTTGCGCGCGAAAGGTTCGCGAGCACGATGCGCTCGCGGCCCGCCAGGTCGGCGATGATGCGCACGCCGGCGAAGGCGTTCGTGTCGTCGATTCGGCCGGCAACCTCGGCCACCTGTTCCGGTCCCGTCTCCAGCGCCAGCAATCCTCCGGGCGTCAGGTGGCGAGGCGCACCTGCGATCAGGGGAACCAGCACCCCCATGCCGGCCGGGCCCGCCGCCAGAGCCCGCAGCGGTTCCCAGTCGCGAACCTCGGGCTGAAGGGCTTCCATGTCGCCGCTCGGAATGTAGGGCGGATTCGACACGATCACGTCGAAGCGTTCTGCGCGTCCAACGGGTTCGTAGAGCGATCCCACCCTGAATTCGACCGGCAGCACCGTCATGGTATTGTGCGCCGTTCCCGGATGCCACCTCGATCGCGTCGCTGGAGACATCGGTGGCCAGGATGTGCGCGAAGTCGCCCTCGGTGGCCAGGGAGAGCGCCAGGGCGCCGCTCCCGGTTCCGAGGTCCAGCGCCCGCAAGCCGGCGCCGGCGCGGCCCGCCACCCACGCAAGGACCTCTCCCGCCAGCAGTTCCGTCTCCGGCCGTGGAATCAGCACCCGGCGGTCCACCGCCAGATCGAGCTCCCGGAAGGCGGCGCGGCCCAGAATGTACTGCAGCGGCTCCCGGCGGGCGCGACGCAGCAGACGAGGCTTGAACGCCGCCAGTTCCGACTCCTGGAGAGGCCGGTCGTGCTCGAGATACAGTTGGAGCCGCGGCACCCCGAGGGTGGCGGCAAGCAGGTGCTCCGCATCCAGGCGAGCGCCGGGCACGTCCTTGCCCCGCAGGTAGTGGGTGCTCCAGAGAACCAGATTGAGGACGGTCCAGCCTTCCTCCCGGCCCGGCACCCGGCCGGAGGGCCGTTCCAGCGAGAGCGTGCTCACCCGTCGTCCTCCAGCCTTTCCCGCCGCTCGGCCAGCCGCAGGGCGCCCAGCAGCTCGTCCAGTTCGCCCTGCAGCACCGATTCCAGCCGGTGGAGCGTAAGCCCGATGCGATGATCCGTGACCCGGTTCTGGGGAAAGTTGTAGGTTCGGATCTTGGCAGACCGGTCTCCGGACCCGATCTGCGATTTCCGTTCACGCGAGCGCGCGGCGGTGCGCTCGGCGATTTCACGGTCGAGCAGGCGGCTTCGGAGCACTTTCATGGCCTTGGCCTTGTTCTTGTGCTGCGACTTCTCGTCCTGGCAGGTAACCACCAGGCCGGTGGGCTCGTGGGTGATGCGCACCGCCGAGTCCGTGGTGTTGACCGACTGCCCGCCCGGTCCCGAAGAACGGAACACGTCGATGCGCAGGTCGTTCAGATCGATCTCCAGATCCACCGGCTCGGCCTCGGGAAGCACCGCCACGGAGGCTGCGGACGTGTGAATGCGCCCCTGGCTCTCGGTAACCGGCACGCGCTGCACGCGATGCACGCCCGATTCGTAGCGCAAGGCCCCGTAGGCCCCTCGGCCGCTCACCTCGAACACGGCTTCCTTGACCGCGCCCGGGATGCCTTCCGAGAGACTGAGCAATTCGACGCTCCAGCCGCGGCGCTCGGCCAGGCGCTGGTACATGCGCATCATCTCCGCGGCGAACAGACCCGCCTCGTCGCCCCCGGTGCCGGCCCGCACTTCGACGACCGCGGCGCGATCGTCCAGGGGATCACGTGGAAGGACCAGTTCCCAGGCCTGTTTCGCCAGCACCTCCAGCCGGGCCTCCAGCTCCTCGATCTCCATGCGGGCGAGTTCCCGCATCTCCGGGTCGTCGGGATCCCACAGGAGTTCGCGCGCCGCCTCCAGTTCCCCGAGGATGGTTTCGATCTCGCGGGACGTACGGGCGGCGGGTGCCACCTCCGCCCGTTTCCGGCTCAGAATGCGGAGCCTCTCCGGGTCGCGCGCCACCTGCGGGGTCGGACAGCTCGGCGTCCAGTTCACGCAAGCGGCGCTCCGCCCCCTTCAGGCGCTTGCGTACCTGATCGAGGCGTTCCAGGGGCCTGTCGAGCAAGGTGGCTCCGTTCGGCATCCAGGGCGATGCTCGGGTCGTCCTTCGGGATCACAGGAGTCCCGGCTCGGTCGCGGAAGACGGCACGCAGCCAGCCGGGGCCGGGAGCCCGTAGTATAGATTTGGCCGCAAGGGCGTTCAATGGTCGATTGTGCCCGGACGACGCGGACGGGTGGCCAGAAGCAGCAACAGAACGACGACCGCCGCCCCCGGCCCGGCCACATCGCCCAGGCGGACAAACCATGTGTGCCCGGGCGCCGCATCGACCCGCCCGATGACCACGCCCGCCTCCGGGCCGTTCGTGCGCGCACGCATCCGCCCCACGGGGTCGACGAGTCCGGCGGGGCCGAGATTGGCCGAGCGGACCATCCCGGTCCGGGTCTCGATGGCGCGCATGACCAGATGCGCCTCGTGCTGGGCAATGGCGACAGTGCCCGCGCGCGCGAACCACGCGTCGTTGGTCAGGTTGACCAGCACCCGGGCCCCGGCGCGGCGAAGAGCCCGGGCGGCGCCCGCAAACGCGGCCTCGTAGCAAATCAGCACGCCGGTCGGATGGGCGCCCGCGTCAAGCACGGTCCACTCGTCTCCGGCGCGCAGAACGTCTCCGTCGCCATCGGCCGGGAGCAGATCCGCCAGCGGAACCCGTTCGACCCACGGCACCAGACGGCGCTTGTCGTAGGGGTCGCCGAGAAGTCCGCCCGGGCCGGCGAGCGCCGCCGAGTTGTAGCGCCCCGCCCCCCGACCCGCCGCGCGCACCACGCCGAACAGGATCGGCGCCCCCATCCGACGGGAGAGGTCGCCCAACCCCGCGACCACCTCCGGCTGGTCCAGCCCGTCCCGGAAGGTGCCCTCCGGGAGCACCACGAGGGACGGGGCGGAGGGGCTGGCCGACCCGGCCGCCAGCAGGGAATCCACCGCGCGCAGGGCAGCCAGGTCGGCCACCACCTCGCCGGGACCGGGGCGCAGGGTGGTTCGCGCCGCCGCCACCACCGGGCCCGGTCGCACGTCCAGGTGGCCGGCGCGCCATACCCCCCAGGCCGCCGGCACGGCGGCCACGGCCATGGCGGCCACCAGCCACGGGCGGGCGGGGCGCAGGCGGTCCCGCACCCGCGGCCGCGCGGGGGGTGGCGGGGTGCGGGGAGACCACCCGCACCGCCACCTCCGCCACCAGTCCGTTCACCAGCGCCAGCCAGAACGTCACCCCGCGCGCGCCCGCCAACTCCGCGATCCCGACCAGCTCCGGATATCCCGTGAGCGAGGTGCCCAGTCCCAGCCACGGGTAGGCGAACGTTCCCGGAAGGTGCGCCACCCCCCACTCCCCCGCCGTCCAGACCACCGGCAGAGCGAACCAGAGCGGTATCGCGCTTCCGCGACCGAGGCCGCTGAGCATCCAGCACACCAACGCCTGCGACAGCGCGAGGAGCAGCACGGCCGTGGCGAATACCAGCGGGGCAGTCGCCGTCAGCCGCAGCAGTGCCGGCACCATCCAGTGCAGAAGCAGGCCGTAGTGCTAGGACTCCGAACACGAAGCCGCCGCGCGCCGCCCGGTGCGGACTGCGTGCGGACCAGGCCATCAGCGCCAGCGGAACCAGCGCCACGAAGGAAGGCGCCAGCAGATGGAAGGGAGGAAACGCCAGAAAGAGCAGGACGGAGGACGCCGACGCGAGCCGCCATTCGCGACCGCTCAACCCGAACAGGCGGACCGCCCCACCCGACCGGGACAGCGACAGCTGGACGCTTGCCGAACTCGCGCTCTCCGCCGGCAGCTCAGCCATTCGCACGCTGCGAGCACCCGCCCGGAGATGGCGTCAGCGAGGCTCCATCTCCCCCGGCGCCACGCTGCCGAACATCAGCTGCAGCCCGCCCCGGACATTGACGTACCGGAGGTCGTCCGTCAGCTCGTAGCGGCCTTGCCAATAGAGCCGGGCCCACCGCCAGAGCGGATACTCGAGCCCCGCATGCACGTTCACTCCCGGCCTCACAGTGTCCAGCAGATCTTCGATGAAGGTCCCGTTGATCGCCTCCCCGTGACCGTCGAGAACGTGCACCGAGGCGCCCAGCCCCAGGAAGCTCAGCCAACCGAAGGGAATATTCCAGACGATATGCGAGTCAACGCCCACGACCAGGTCGCTCCAGACGATCTTGCCGAGATTGACCTCCGCATCGGACCCGGACCGCCCCAGCTCACGGGCGATCAACTGTTCGATGCGCGTCTCCAATCGGGACACCTCTCCGGTCTCGAGTTCCGACGACCAGTAGGTCACCGAGGGCGAAATGCGCAGCCCCGGGCCCAGGTATCCGAAATCCAGACGCCCCCCCCCAGGTCTGCGTCTCCCCTTGCACCCCGTGCACCCTGTACGCCGGCAGGTATCCTGCCTCGAAACCGATGCCCCGGAAACTCAGATGTTCGTAATCGAAGTCGGCCAGTTCCTGCGCGGATGCGGGAGCAATCATCAGGCAGCCGGCCAGAACCATCGACAGGACCGCTCGGGAAGTTCTCAACCCCTTCGCGGGGCGGCGTCTTCCGGTCGGGCGCCCGTGCCTCATCGCGTAATGATCTGAACCCCCCGGGGCGGCGTGAAGCGAAAGGCTTCGCTTCCCAGCCTGGGGTTGCGTTCGAGTTCGGCCAGCTGCACTTCGCGCACGTTGCCGTTCTCCTCCTCGATCTCGGTACGCCGGATGAGCCACGAGCGCTCATCGATCCAGACCCGGGCTTCCCGGTAAGCGGACGGCTGTCGGGGGATCAGCCGGATCACGTGCGCGGGAACCCCGTCCAGCTCCTCGGCACCCATGTAGGAGGGGGCGTAGCGGGTGCCCGGATCGGAGAGGAACTCGCGGTGGAAGTCGAACCGGCCCTGCCCGCCCGACGTCATCGGCGAGCGAATCACCTGCCCGGCGTCACTGCTCGGAAAGTAGATCCACAGCCACTCGCCGTCGGCGAGGATGAGGTCTCCCTCGGGATCGCTGAAGCGCATGGAAAAGCGGTCGGGGTGCTGCTGACACATGCGCCCGCTGGAGTGCGTGACCTGATCGAGAAGCTCGGAGGTGAGCGTCTGCCGGAAGTCCGCGCAGAAGCCATCCAGCGCGGCGAACTCGCCAGAAGCGCGGTCGAGGATGGAGAGTGGGTCCGCGGCCCCTTGCATGGCGCAGGCCGCTCCCGGACCGGCGGCCGCGCAAATCACCACCAGAAAGCCGAACGATGCGTTCTTCATGGCACGCCATACACGCCGCCGAAGCCGCCCGTTCCGGCGCCGAGCCGGAGCTCGGTCCCATTCACCGCCCGCTGCGTGACCCTGCGATCCCGGAGGTCCGGCCCACTCATCCGCCCCGGACGCGGGAGACCGCGCGCCGGTTAGCGCAACGACTCGATCTCGTCCAGCCCCATCAGCACTGCGCGCGGCTTGGACCCGTCGGGAGGACCGAGAACGCCCGCATCGTGCAGCTGGTCCACGACCCGCGCGGCGCGGCCGTACCCGATGCGCAGCTTGCGCTGCAGAAGCGAGGTCGAGCCCTGGTTCTGGCGCACGCACACCTCGGCGGCGGCGAAAAAGAGGTCGTCGCGCTCCGCGGCGCCATCCTCCGCATCGTCGACACCCTCCGTCTCGCGGCTCCGAACCATGGCCAGAATGTCTTCCTCCCGCGCGAAATCCGGCATCTCGCCCGCCGCTTCCCAGTGCTCGGCGAGCTGGCGGAACCAGCCCGTGAGCCGGTTCGTGTCGGAGCCCGGGATGAAGGCGCCCTGAATGCGCACGGGCTCGCTTTGCCCGGGCGGAAGGAAGAGCATGTCGCCATTCCCCAGCAGGGCGTCCGCCCCGTTCTGATCGAGGATGGTGCGCGAGTCGGTCTTCGAGGCGACCCGGAATGCGATGCGGCAAGGGAAGTTGGCCTTGATGAGCCCGGTAATCACGTTCACGCTGGGTCGCTGGGTCGCCACGACCAGGTGGATGCCGATGGCGCGCGCCTTCTGGGCGAGCATCGTCAGGGGACGCTCGACTTCCCCCTGAACCGTCATCATCAGGTCCGCGAGCTCGTCGACGATCAAGACCACCAGCGGCAGAATCCCATCCTCGTAGGGCTCCTCCGTGGGGTCTTCATCGGGCGCCGGCGGGCGCGGCGGGCGGCGCAGGGGTTCGCCGTCACGCACCCTTCGGTTGAACTCCTCGAGCGAGCGCACATGGTTCGCCGAGAGCAGCGTATATCGGCGCTCCATCTCGAGCACCGCCCACTTCAGCACGCCGGCCGCGTCGGCCGGGTCGGTTACCACCGGATGCCGCAGGTGCGGAAGATCCGCGTAGACGGACAGCTCGACCATCTTGGGATCGACCATGAGAAGCCGGAGCGACTCCGGCGAGTGGGAATAGATCAGGCTGGTGATGAAGGTGTTGAGGCAGACCGATTTCCCCGACCCGGTGGCGCCCGCGATCAACACATGGGGCATGCGTGTCAGGTCGGCGACGTAGGGACGTCCGCGCAGATCCTTGCCCAGCGCCAGCGGCAGCGTGGCCTTCGAGGAACGGAAAGCGGACGACTCCAGAATGTCGCGCAGAAACACGATTTCAGGCTCGGGATTGGGGATTTCCACCCCCACCGCACCCTTGCCGGGAATCGGCGCGACGATGCGGATGCTCCTTGCCTTCATCGCGAGCGCCAGATCGGCTTCCAGATTGGCGATCCGGTTCACCTTGACCCCCGGCGCGGGCACGACTTCGAACTGGGTCACGACCGGACCTGTGGTGCGCCCTCCGATGCTGCTCTCCACACCGAACGAACGAAGTTTCTCCACCAGGATCTCGCCCAGCCGGGAGAGCTGCAGCTCCATTCGGAACGGATCCCTGGGCTCCGGCGCATTCAACAAGTCGATGGATGGCAGGGTCGAGCCGGCCGGATCCTCGACCTCGTCTTCCGGTGGGGCCGACACCTCTCCGGGCGCCGGTTCCGAATCCTCCTGCCCAGGGCCGAGGAGCTGCCCTGTCGCCGGCGATGGAGGGGAGCCCGCGTCCCATCCGCGAGTCGCCCCCTCCGGCTCGGCCGCCACCCCAGCGGCGCCCTGCGTGGATTCCGGGGACGCCTTCCCGGTCGAATCCGCCGGCGCGGCGTCTCCCTCGGGCCCTTCCACGACACCGTCCAGCACCGCCGCGACATCTTCCGGAATGCCTCGCTCCCGGCCGCGCCGAGCCGACGCTTTCCCCTTTCTTCGGGGCTTCCGCGCCCTGGCTGTACGCATTCCGTCGACTGTTTGCGCCAGCCAGGTTGCCGCCGCCGACCACGCGGCCTTCAGGGCGCGCCCCAGCCAGCGCAGGGGGTTCCAGTCGAGGGTGGCCACGATGAGCCCGATCAGGCCGCCCAGCAGCAGGAGCACCGTCCCCAGCCAGCCGATGGCCAGACTCAAACCGCCGGCGACGGTCGACCCCAGCCATCCCGCTCCTCCAGGGCTTCCCAGCAAGGACGCGGCGCACGAGGCGATCACCGCCACGCCCGCCGCGAGCACCGCGGCGCGGATGCCGATACGGGTCGTGATCCACGCGCCCGCGCGCAACCCCCCCAGTGTCAGGAGGATCGGCAGCGCAAGCGCGGCCACGCCGAGGGCCCCCGTCGCCACACCCTGAATCGTGGCCCCAACCAGTCCGATCGCGTTCCCCGACGGAAACCATGCCGCTCCGCGCGCGCCCAGTATCGATACGGGCACGAGGGCGAGCAGGACGAACAGCGCCAGAACCAGCAGAGCCAGCGCCAGGATGTCGGACCTCTGTGTCCGGGACAGGAGGGGGCCCGCTCCACCCCGCACACCGCGCGCGCGCCGAGCCGGGGCCGCTTTCCGGCCTTTTCGCCCCGCCGGCTTCTTGCGCGCGGACACCGTCTACGCCGCCTCGCTCATCAGGCGGTCCACGAAGCTCGTGTCGACCGCCCCCTTGACGAAGCGCGGATCCCGCAGGATGCGGGAAAGGAAGCTCAGAGTCGTCGGGACGCCGTCCACAACGAAGTGGTCGAGGCTGTGGCGGGCCCGGTCGATCGCCTCCCGGCGGGTGGCCGCGCTCACGATCACCTTGGCCAGAAGCGAGTCGTAGTAGCGGGGCACCGTGTAGCCGGCGTAGACGTGCGTGTCGAGCCGAATCCCCGGTCCCGCCGGCGGATGAAAGATGTTGATCTTCCCCGGTGCCGGCATGAAGCCTCGCTCCGGGTCCTCGGCGTTGACCCGGAACTCGATGGCGTGCCCGCGGTGTCTGGCGGGTTCGGGCGGAAACGAGAGCGGGGCTCCCGACGCGACGCGGATCTGTTCCTTGACCAGATCCAGACCGGTGGTCACTTCCGTGACCGGATGCTCGACCTGGATGCGGGTGTTCATCTCGATGAAGTAGAAAGCCCCCGTCCGGTCCACCAGAAACTCGACCGTGCCGGCCCCCGCGTATTCGATGCCGGCAGCTCCGCGCACAGCGGCACGGCCCATCTCCTCGCGAAGCTCGGGCGACAATCCGTAGGCGGGCGACTCTTCGATCAGTTTCTGGTGCCGCCGCTGCACGGAGCAGTCCCGCTCGCCGAGATGCACGACCCGGCCGTGCAGGTCTCCGAAGACCTGAATCTCCACGTGGCGAGGCCGTTCGATGAGCTTCTCCAGGTAGACGGAGGAGTCGCCGAACGCCGCCTGCGCCTCCATGCGCGTGGACCCGAAGACCCGCTCCAACTCGCCGGCGTCGCGCGCGGTGCGCATGCCCTTTCCACCGCCGCCCGCAGCGGCCTTGACCATCACGGGGTATGCGATCTCATCGGCGAGGCGCAACGCTTCGCGGACGCTGTTCAGCGACCTGGCCGATCCCGGCACGGTCGGCACCCCGATCTCCATCATCGTCTCGCGAGCCACGACCTTGTCGCCCATCGCCCGGATCTGGGCCGCCGTCGGGCCGATGAAGGTGATGCCGGACGCGTCGCAGATCTCGGAGAACTCCGCGTTCTCGGCGAGCAGCCCGTACCCCGGGTGGATCGCCTCGGCGCCCGTGATCTCCGCGGCGGCGATGATGCTCGGGATATTCAGGTAGCTTCTGGACACCGACGGCGGGCCGATGCAGACGGCTTCATCGGCGAAACGCACGTGCAGCGAGTCGCGGTCCGCCTCGGAGAAAACGGCCACCGCCTCGACGCCGAGCTCGTGGCAAGCGCGGATGATGCGGAGGGCGATTTCCCCCCGGTTGGCGATCAGAACCTTGGAGAACACCCGGTTCGCTCCCGGCGCACGCGCGCCGCGCCGACGGAAGAGTGCAGCCCGCTCAGACCGGCGCCACCCTGAAGAGAACCTGCCCGTATTCCACAGGCTCGCCATCCTCGACCAGAATCTCCTCGACAGTCCCGTTGATCTCGCTCTCGAACTCGTTCATCAGCTTCATCGCCTCGATGATGCAGAGCGTATCCCCCTCGGAGATTCTCTGTCCCGATTCCACGTACGGAGGAGAGCCCGGGGCTCCGGCGCGGTAGAAGGTCCCGACCATGGGTGACTCTATCTCGATGAGCGTCGAGTCCGGCTCCGCCTGCGGGACCGCTGCGACCTCTCTCGCAGGCGACTCGACAACGGGGCCTCCGGCGGAAGCATGCGCATCCGACTCGGTAGCGATCCCGGTTCGGGGTTCGTTTGCGCCCGCGGCCGCCAGGGGGGTCTTGCTGATCCTTACGCGGGTGCCGCCGCGCTTGATCTCCACGGTATCGATACCGCTCCCATCCACCGCCCGGATGAGACGCTCGACGAACTCTACGTCGATCATGACGTTACCCGGGTCAAGTACTTGTCTTCCCTGCGATCCACTCGGAGCACGTCACCCACATCCACAAAAAGGGGCACCTGAACCACCGCTCCGGTCTCCAGCGTGGCCGGCTTGGTTCCCCCCTGAGCCGTATCGCCCCGCATGCCGGGCTCCGTCCCGGTTACCTCGAGCTCCACGAACGACGGGAGTTCCACGCTGATGGTGGTACCGTCGTGCACCAGGCCTTCGCACTCCATGTTTTCCTTCAGGTACTTCAGTTGATCATCACCGATCATGCTCCCGGAGACCGGATGCATGTCGTAGTCGCGGAGGTCCATGAAGTGGAAGAACTCGCCATCCGTGTAGCTGTACTGCATGGGACGGCGCTCGACCCGCACGGGGGTCACCTTCTCTCCCGCCCTGAAGGTCTTTTCCACCACATGTCCGGCGAGCACGTTCTTCAGCTTCGTGCGCACGAAGGCACCGCCTTTGCCCGGCTTGACGTGCTGAAAATAGGTGATCGTCCACAGGACACCATCAATGTCCAGAATCAGGCCATTGCGAAAGTTGGCAGTCGTGGCCATGCAGCCTCGTTGTCAGTTGTGTTCAAAAACGAATCAGTCGGACCCAACCCGCGAACCAGAGCTGAAATCAGCGCCCGGACAGGTGTGCCACGAGTCCTCGAAACGCCAGAAGATAGCTTTCCGCGCGAAAACCTGCGACCACGCCGCATGCGACCGGCGCCAGATACGACCGATGCCGGAAGGGCTCGCGCGCCGCCGGGTTGGAAAGATGCACCTCCACGAAGGACCGGTCGATGCCCACAAGCCCGTCGCGCAAGGCGATGCTGGTGTGCGTAAACGCGCCCGGGTTGATGACCAACCCGTCGATTCGGGGCGCGACTTCCTCCAGATAATCGAGGATCGCCCCTTCGGAATTGGACTGAAAGGTCTCGATCTCCACCCCCAGCTCGCCGCCAAGGGCCCGCAGGCGGTCGTTGATGTCGTCCAGCGTGTCGGCACCGTACACGTCAGGTTCGCGTTGTCCCAGGAGCCGCAGGTTGGCACCATGGATGATGGCGATCCTCATGGCGCTCCCCCCTTCGCTCCCGTAGCCGGGGGATCGGGAGCCAGCGACTCGATCGGGACGACGGGCAGGTCGGAACCGTGGACGGAAACCGTCGCCGGCTGCCCTGCGGTCTCTTCACCCGGAGAAGATTCCGCTTCGACGGCCTCGGTCCCGCGGTCGCCGGCCGGTTCCGCGAGGCGTTCGTCCTCGTCCGGCGATCTGTCCGGCGGCGCCGCTCTCGCGGAAACCAGTTCGAATCGCCTCGCTCGCCCGGTCGCCGACCGTGTGGATGCTTCCTCGCCAGCACGCTGGCGAAGGCGTTCGAGGTGCCGGGAGAGTCCGTCGTCGTCCGGGTCGGATTCGAGGAGATGCTCGTAGACGACGATCGCATGAGCGTACAGTCCCTGTTGCTCATACAGCTGACCCATGGTGCGCGTGATAATGTTGGCGTCGTCGGAGCTGCTGGAAGGGGTGGTCGGGTCCGCCGCCGGGGGCGCTTTCCGGCGGGCGCTCTCCGGCGGCCTGCCCGCAGCCGGAGCGGGTCCGGCGACTGGTTCAACCGGCTCGGCGGGTGCCTCGACCGCCTCGGCCTCGGCTGGCGCCGCAGACGAAGTCTCGGCTTCGAGCTCCACCGACGCCGCGGCCTCTTCTGGCGCGACAACCTCCTCCGCGGTAGCAACCTCCTCGACCACCGCCTCTTCTGGCGCCCCGACCTCCTCCCGCGTAGCAACCTGCTCGACGACCGCCTCAGCGGCCGCGTCTATCCTCTCTAACGCTCCGGCGTCTTCTGCAGCCTCCGCTACTGCGGCAACCTCCTCTGGCGCCGCGGCTTCTTCTGGCGCGACAACCTCTTCTGGCGCTCCGGCATCTTCTGCAGCCTCCGCTGCGGCGGCAGCTTCCTCGACCACCGCTGCCGCCTCAGTGGGCGCCTCGGATGAAGTCTCGGCTTCGGGGTCCACCGGCTCGACGGGTGCCTCGACTGCCTCGGCCTCGGCTGGCGCCTCGGACGAAGTCTCGACATCGGGCTCCACCGGCCGGGTGGCTTGCTGCTGCGCCTCCTCCCCAACGACTGCAGCCGCTTCGACCGCCTCGACCTCTGCTGCCGCGACCTCCTCGACTGCCGCGACCTCTTCTGGCGCCTCGACCTCCTCCGCGGTAGCAACCTCCTCGACCACCGCCTCAGCGGCCGCGTCATTCTCTTCTGACGCTCCGGCATCTTCTGCAGCCTCCGCTGCGGCGGCAGCCTCCTCGACCACCTCTGCCGCCTCAGGAGGCGCCTCGGATGAAGTCTCGGCTTCGGACTCCACCGGCCCGGCGGGTGCCTCGACTGCCTCGGCCTCGGCTGGCGCCTCGGACGAAGTCTCGACATCGGGCTCCACCGGCCGGGTGGCTTGCTGCTGCACCTCCTCCCCAACGACTGCAGCCGTTTCGACCGCCTCGACCTCTTCTGCCTCGACCTCCTCGACTGCCGCGACCTCCTCTGGCGCCGCGGCCTCTTCTGCCGCGACTATCTCTTCTGGCGCCCCGACCTCCTCCGCGGCCACAACCTCCTCGACCACCGCCTCAGCGGCCGCGTCAATAGTCTCCTCTGACGCTACGGCGTCTTCTGCAGCCTCCGTTGCGGCGGCAACCTCCTCGACCACCTCTGCCCCCTCAGGAGGCGCCTCGGATGAAGTCTCGGCTTCGGGCTCCACCGGGTCGGCGGGTGCCTCGACTGCCTCGGCCTCCTCTGACGCCGCGGCCACAACCTCCTCAACCACCTCAACCACCTCTGCCGCCTCAGTGGGCGCCCCAGGCGAAGTCTCGGCTTCGAGCTCCACCGACGGCGTAGCTTCCGGCCGGGCCTCCTCCTCCTCGACTACCGCAGCCTCCGATGCCTCCACGTCCTCCGCCTGAGGTGCCTTCTGCGTCGCAGCCGCGTCCCCGGCCGCCATCGCACCGGATGTCTGCGCCAGCGACCGAGCCTGCGCGTCCTCTTCCTCCAGAGCCACGGGATCCACCGAGGCCAGGCCGCTGTCGGTCCCCGGACCCCACACACCCGCATCCCCAGCCATCCACGACTCGTCCGGAAGCGCGGGTTCGCCGTCATCGCCGGAGACGGAAGGCTCAGAACCTCGAGGGACCTCCTGTCGCGGGCCGATGTGGTCGAGCGCCCGCCGGGCTTCCCTGTTGCCTGGATCGAGTTCGAGCACGCGCCGAGCGGCCTTCATGGCTCCTTCGTGATCCGACACGTCCCGCGCGACCCGCAGGGCAACGACATGCGCACTCGCAAAGTCGGGGTGCCGCCGGAGGCCCTCTTCGAGCACCAGTCTGGCTCTCAACAGGTCCCCCGACCGTCTGTAGGCATCGGCCAGGGGCGCGAAGCTCCGCCCCTGCAGATCCCGCGGCGAGTGAAAGCGGGAGTAGAGCCTGCGAATCTCCTGCTCCAGCGACTGATCCACAGGCAGGCTCTCGGAATGAGGGACGATTGGAAGTCGCGCGGGTTCGAGAGGTGCGCAAGTGCCCTAGCCTGCAAAAATATGGAGCCGCCGCGAAGGGTGTCAACGGATCCAGGCCCCGGCCTCGCTTGAGAGCCGTATGGCATTCTCGTAACTTGGTCCTCTTTGCGGAAAACGCCCGCAACCAGATCATCTCGTCATACCCGAATACGCCAGGAGACGCTTCGTCATGATGCGAACGATGCGGGACAACACGAAGTGGATCATGATGATCACCGCGCTCGCCTTTGCTGCGCTGATGGTCTTCGAGTGGGGAATGGACATCACCGGGCGCACCGCAGGGCTGAGCGAGCTTGGGGAGGTCGACGGTGTGCCGGTCATGTACG
Organism: Longimicrobiales bacterium; assembly: GCA_965232315.1. Lineage (GTDB taxonomy): Bacteria > Gemmatimonadota > Gemmatimonadetes > Longimicrobiales > Gaopeijiaceae > BD2-11. Next base: position 31,021 of record CBDDPN010000024.1, read on the forward strand.
ACCAGTACCAGTTCACCTATCGCAACCTTTACGAGCAGACGCAGCTGGGGCAGGAAGAAGCCATAACGTCCGACCAGAACCTGGAGCTCGAGGACGCAGCGTTCGATGAAGTCGTGACCCAGATTCTCATCCAGCGTGAACTCGAGCGCCGCGGAATCCGCGTGAGCGACGACGAGATTCGCCAGGCTGCGCGCTTTAGTCCTCCACCGCAATACCAGGCGCTGGAGGCGTTCCAGACCGATGGCCTGTTCGACATGGAGAAGTATCAGAGCTACCTCGCAACGGCCTCGGAGAGCGCCCTCCTGGTGTTGGAGGCCTACTACCGTGATGTCATCCCCCGCACCAAGCTGATGCGCCAGCTGAGCACGGGCATCTACCTGCCGGATGCAGCCCTCTGGTCAGCCTACAGGGACGAGAACGAACAGGTCGAAGTCCGCTACCTGGCGCTGGATCCGGCCACGCGCGTCGGCGACGAAGAGGTCGAGGTCACGGATTCGGAAGTCACCTCGTACTACAGGGAGAACCGCGACGACTTCGCCACCCCCGCCCGGGCCGCCGTGATCACTGTCGTAGTCGACAAGGATCCAAGTGCCGCAGATACGGTCGCCGCGCGCGAGCGCGCCGACGAGATCCGCCAGGAGATACTCGATGGAGCGGACTTCGCGGAGTTGGCGCAGGAGGAGTCGGCCGACGAGGGCTCGGCCGCCATCGGCGGAGATCTGGGTACCTTCACCCGCGGGGTGATGGTTGCGGAGTTTGATTCAGCCGCCTTCAGCGCGCCGCTGGAAGCGATCACGGAGCCGGTCCGCACGCAGTTCGGGTGGCATCTCATCGAAGTGATGTCGCGCACGGCGGATTCCGCGAGCGCGCGCCACATCCTGGTCCCGGTGGAGCGCACCGACGCCTCCGAAATCGAACTGCTCACCACCGCCGACTCTCTGGAGGTGCTCGGCGAAGACCTCACGCTCGCGGAGGCCGCGGCGGAGCTGGGCCTGGAGTCCAATGCGGTCGACATTACGGAGGAGTTCCCGTTCGTGATGGGCGCCGGCCAGGTTCGCGAGGGATCGGAGTGGGCGTTCGAGGAAGCCGAACCAGGGGACGTGAGCCCGGTCTTCGAGAATGCCGAGGCGTTCTATGCCCTTGAGTTGGTCGGTCGGGAGCCAGAAGGATTCCTGTCCATCGAACAGGCGCGATCGTCCATCGAACGCACCCTCCGGCTGGAGAAGAAGCTCGCGAGTGCCCTCGAACAGGCGGAAGAAGCCGTACGCGAGGGCGAAACCCTTGAACAGATCGCCGCGCGCCTGGAGGCCGACATCGAGGAGCCGCCCACCTTCTCGCGCAGCGACTTCGTGCCCGGCCTGGGTCGACAGAACGCCATCATAGGCACCGCTTTCGGTTTGGCGCCCGGCCAGCTGAGCGGCGTCGTAGAAGCCAACGGCCGCGCCTTCGTGCTGGAACTGGTCGACCGGATTCCCGCGGACAGCACTGCGTGGGAGGAGCAGAGGGTGGTCCAGCGCGCGATGGTGGCGGGCACGGTCGGCCAGCAGCGACTGGAGCAGTGGATCACCGGTCTGCGCGAACGCGCCCGTATCGTGGACCGGCGCCGGGAAGTCTTCCGCGCCCAGGAAGAGGCCGCGAACCAGACGCAGCTGCCGCTAGGCTTCTAGCGGCTGACTCCTGCCTCCGGGCGATACCCCCCGGCCCTTTGTGCGTGGGCGTGTCGTCAAGCTGTGCCGGCTTCCGCGCGACTGCCGAGTTTGCGCGGCTCTCCGCCCTCTTCCGAACTCTCGGCGGGAGACGGCGTCACCATCTTGGGAGGCTGCGGAGTCTTCAACTCGCGTTCGATGTCCCGCACCGAACCCTTGAATTCGCGAATGCCCTTACCCAGGGATGAGCCGATTTCCGGAAGCCGCTTGGCGCCGAACAGAAGCAAGAACACCAGGAAGATCAGAATGATCTCCCACATTCCAAGTCCACTGAATCCCATGACAGCTCCTTCCCGCTGATGACCGGCGAAGCCCGTTGGCCGTTCAAGGTGTCCGTGTCAATCTAACTCATACCTGCGTCGCGCGCGCCGGGTCCGGCTTCGTGCGCGCAAACTACCTCTTTGCGGAGGTTCTGGAGTTCGCACCGCTCGTCCGAAAACGACCCGGTCTGTCCTGGAGCCAGGAGCTGTCCTAGAGCCAGGAGCGAACGATCGGTGCCACGATGCCGATCGCGGCGAGCGTCAGCACGTTGAAGTGGAAATCGACGGGCCCGATCGTGATGGCGAACGAAACCAGGCCCAACGAGACCGGACCCAGGCTCGCCGTCACCGCCGCGGTCAGAAACTCCCGCGTAGCGCTCTCCGGCATGAATTGCGCGAGGCGTGTCAGAAGGCCGCCCAGGATGAAGCCGAGCACCAGGATCAACAAAATACGGGAACC
>CBDDPN010000025.1:0-13559 GCA_965232315.1 Longimicrobiales bacterium
GACCGTCTGGCCATCCGTCGCGATCGTCGCGGCCTGGGACGCGCTCGGGAACGTCACGTCATCGGCAAAGCCGCTGATCGAGACGGTGTAGCTTCCCGCGACCACGTCCGCGAACGAGAAGGCCCCGCTCGTGTTGGTCGTCGTGGTGGTGCCCGAGGAAAGAGTGGCGGTGAGGCCTGCGGCGCCCTCGCCGTCGATCGTCACCGTGCCGGAGATGGTCCCTACGGGATCCGGCGGCGGCGGCGGGTCGACGACGGGTGGAGTGCCCTCGTCGCAGGCGGTGAAGGTCACGGCCATCAACGTGGCCATGGCGAGGAGTTTGAGTCAGTTCATCGAACGCTCCTGATGATGGGAATGAGTACCGGCCTGAAACGGCGGCGCAGGATTCGCGGGACTTCGGATTTGCAAAGGTGATGCCAATTCTGAAAATCGTCATATTTTTTCAACCGGTTACGGACTATCACACCGGTCTGTGGTATCCGGCAAAACCCCCACAAACCCTCGGATTGTCGAGGGATGCCCCTGTTTTTCTGAATGCGGCTAAAACGACAGAATGGTTAGCGATATCGCCAGAATATCAGAAATATATCTCAAATATCACCAGTCTCCCGCCCTCGCGGTATACGACGTTATCGATATAGCCACCGCAAAAAGTGACTGCAGGGACGATTCGTCCCCGGCTTCAAATTTGACAAGACTGCCGATCCGTGCCATACCGGTATAGTAAGGCTCATGACTATGGGGGCAAGGGAACCGGGTGCCACGTTTTGGCCCCCCCTTCGATACACGGCTGGATCGGACGGATGGAATCGGAACCATTGACCTGCATGCTGTATTGCCGGGACGGCAAGCTTGGAGACCGACTGGAGCGCGCGCTCGCCGGTCTCGCCGTACAGCGAGTGCGTTCGAGAGAGGCACTCGTGGCGCCGCCCACGATCATCTGCGCCAGCGTTTTCGGAACCACCACCTGCTCCGATCGGGAAGTCGAGTGGCTGCGGTCGGCTTTCGGGCCTCTGAGTCCCGCCATGCGTCGTGGTTGCGGACCTCTCCGTGGAATGCCTGCGACGACTGTATCCACTCCGCTCCTGCAGGCTGAGGGTCGTGTGGGGCCGCCGAGGTTGAAGACCGCCTCGGAGAAGTCGTCACCGAGTTTCGGGAGGGTGAGTTGGGGTCCGATGTGGCGTTTTCGGCCTGAGGCTGGTCTCCGAGCCTTCCCTGAGGCCTTTCGTCAGAGAGACGATCAGCCGGGCGTGTGGCCTCAACAGCGATCCCGGCGGCACTCCGTTCGTCCCGGAGAAGTCGGTCGGCAAGCTGGCGCGCGAGGTGGGCGTAGCCACGTCGACGCTTCGGCTTTGCTGGAGGGAGGAAGTTTCCGCTCCGGTGCAGCCTGAAGGAGTTTCCTGAGCTGGGCCGTGACCCTCTGGGGCACGCGCGCACGCGCGCTCGGGAGTTGGGACCCGTGTCGCCGATCAGCTGCGACTGCAGCGCCGCACGCTGGAGAGAAACTTCCTTCGGACGGCCGGATGTACGCTCGCGGAGGCGGCGGAGGATTCGGAGCGGGTCGTGGGCCGATTTTCATGAGTGGGTCGACGCGGTGTGGGATCCCCACTCCGGAAACGGGCGTGGGGCGTACGGTCCGGTTCCGCCGCAGGCACCCCGCGGGCAGATGCCCTGAACGGTGGCCGGATCGACTTCCCGGCGTTACGTCGGCTGGCGCTGCAGGCTCTACCCGAGTCCCTCGCAGCACGCGGCGCTGCTCCGTTGCAGGAACGGCCTCCGAGAACTCGCCAATACCCTGCTCGCCACCTCCCAGCTCAGGTACGTGGAGACCGGACGGCGCCTGTCCCTGACCGAGTTGCGCGCCTTCGCCAGGGAGTGGCAACGGCAGCCGGAGCACCGGGGGTTCCCCGCCAGCGCCACCTACCGCATCGCCTCCGATCTCGACCGGGCCTTCCGCACCTGGTTCAGCAAGCCCGGCAGACGCGGCCGGAGCGGCTCTCCCCGGCCCAAGGCCATCGGCCGGGAGCCCGGCATCTACCTCAGCAACCAGGGCATCCGCTTCGAGGGCGCCCGGGTGCGGCTGCCCAAGTACGGCTGGATGCGCTGGAAGGGCGGGCGGCTGCCCCCGGGAAGGCTGGCGGGGCCGGCCGGACGCAAGACCCTCGGTCTGCTCTCCGGGCGGGTCTGGCTGGATGCGGGAAGCCGCTGGATGTTGTCGTGCCTCTTCGAATGCGCGCCGCTCACCCCCGTCGAACCGAACACCGACAAGGCCGTGGTCCGTCAGAACGGCAACGAAATCACGGTGTCGGGCGACGGCGAATCGGTCCGCGTGGTCAGGGAGAGCAAGGCGCTGCGGAGCGCGAGACGCCGTCTGGCGAGGCTCGAGCGACGGCTGAAGCGATGTGAGTTCGGGTCGGAGGGCCGCAAGCGCACCCTCGCCCGCCTGCGCAACCAGGCGCGCAAGGTCCGGAACCACCATGAAGATCTGCGGCACAAGACCACGACCGCCGTCGCGCTCGACGCCCGCGTGATCGAGGTCCAGGGCGCGAGCTCGGAACTGCTGCGCCAGCTCGAATACAAGGCGGAGTGGCACGGCCGCCAACTGAAGGTACGGCGAGGCCCGCCGAAACCGGGGACTGGCATGCCCCGACGCGCGCCGAGACCGGGGAGCCGGTCGCAGAAACGCGAATCGCGGACGCGAAGGCCGGAAGCTCTGTAGCCGTCTGCGAAGGCCGGAACGAATCAGGGGGTGGGGGGTCAGCGCCGGGTTTTGGCGGACGAGCCCTTGAACGAGGCGTTGATCAGGGCGCCCTGCTCAACGGCGATGTAGCGGGCGTCGATCTCGCCGTCCACGACGCAAGAGGCCTTCAGTTCGACACTCGAAGCGGTCGTCACCCCACCCTCGACCCGCCCGGAAATGAAGGCGTCGTGAGCGATGATCTCACCGACCACCACGCCGTCCTCCGCAATGACGATCGCCTCTTCCGACTGGACCTCGCCCTCGACCCGACCCTCGATCCGGATCGTGCCTTCGCTCTTGCAGCGACCCACCAGGGTCATCCCGCTCGCGATGACCGATGCCGTAGCTCTGCCTCTCGGGCGTTGCTTCTTTGGTGATGGGCGTTGCTTCTTCGGTGATGGCCGTGCCCCTGGGGCAGGTCCCTTCCTGAAGAAAGGAGTCATCGCTTCGCTCCCGTGACTTCAGCGTCTCCGCGCGTGGACACACCACCCCACGCTACCGTGAGGACGTTTAAAGGTAGCCGATAACATGTGATCTGTAAATAATAAGTTGGGCTCATTTGATGATAACTGAGCGACAGCATGGATGCCCGCACGTTGCGGCCACCTCTGCGGCGCCCGGGCCGCATGTACTTCAATCCTAGTGCTTTCCCACCGGAACCCCCCGCACTCCGGGAGAGCGCACCCTTGAATCCCGTTCGAGATTGTATGACGTTGGGATGATATTTCGGGCCCATTTGCGATGTTTTCGCGATTAGATGTCTTCGCGATGAGCGGTCGTGCCCGAGCACGAGACGCCGGGCGAGATGGGGGGAGGGGAGGCCGGTGACCAAGCACCCGGACCTAGTGAGAATCGAGGCGCTGCAGGAGCGCGTCTCGAGGCTGTGCGGCGCAATCCTGCGCATCAACGCAAGCCTGGACCTCGAGACCGTCCTGCAGGAAGTCGTCGACAGCGCCCGTGCCCTGACCCGTGCCCACCACGGCCTGATTGCCACGGTCAACCACGCGGGCGAACCCGGGCCGTACCTGGCCTCCGGCCTGACGCAGAAGCAACTGCGGCAGCTTGAGGAGTGGAAGGATGGGCTCCGGGTCTTCGAGCACTTCCGGGACCTTCAGGGAGCGGTGCGGGTCGGAGATCTGCCGGCCTGGCTCCAGTCGCTCGGTTTTTCGTCAAACGCGCATACCGGACGCTGCAGGGCATGCCGATCCGTCATCGGGGCGCCTACGTCGGCAGTTTCTTTCTCGCCGGCAAGGACGGGGGCCGCGAGTTCACCCGGGAAGACGAAGAGGTTCTCGTGCTGTTGGCGTCGCAGGCGGCGACGGCGATCGCCAACGCCCACACCTTTCGCGACGAGCAGCGTGCGCGGGCGAAGGTGGAAACCCTCGTCGACACGTCGCCGGTCGGCGTGGTGGTCCTGGACGCCAGAACCGGAAGTCCGGTGTCGATCAACCGGGAGACGAAGCGAATTGTCCGGGGCCTGCGGACGTGGGGCGGGTCAACGATGGAGCTGCTGGAGCTGGTGACCTGTCGGCGCGGCGACGGGCGTGAGATCGCCTTGAAGCAACTGCCGCTGGCGCGCGAGTTGAGCAGCGCCGAGACGCTGCGCGCCGAGGAGATCGAGCTTTCGGTTCCCGATGGCCGCAGCGTGAAGGCGCTCATGAACGTGACGCCGATCCATGGGGCGGACGGTATCGTCGAGTCCGTTGTGGTCACCATGCAGGACCTGGCGCCGTTTGAGGAACTCGAGCGGATGCGGACCGAGTTCCTGGGGATCGTGAGCCACGAGTTGCGCGCGCCGCTTGCCGCCATCAAGGGCTCGGCGGCCACGGTGCTCGCGGGCTCCAGGCGCTTCGCTTCCGCCGAGATGCTGCGATTCTTCCGGATCATCGACGAGCATGCCGACAACATGAGCGCCCTGATGGGCGACCTGCTCGACGCCGGGCGGATCACGACGGGCACATTGTCCATCTCGCCCGAAGCCTCGGATCCCGGGGCGCTGATCGACCAGGCGCGAAACACATTCCTGAACGCCGGCGGCCGGCACAGCGTGCGGGTCGACCTGCCTCCGGACCTGCCGAAGGTGATGGTCGACCGGCAGCGCATCGTCCAGGTCCTCAACAACCTCCTCTCCAATGCGGCGAGACACTCTCGGACGTCGTCGCCCATAGAGGTCAGGGCGCGGCGCGACGGCATCCACGTCTCGATCACGGTCTCCGACGAGGGCAGGGGCATCGCGCCCGAGCGGCTCCCGCACCTGTTCGCCAAGCGGGCCGGAGCGGGTGAGGGCAAGCTCGGTCTGGCGACGGGCCTGGGCCTCGCCATCTGCAAGGGACTGGTCGAGGCGCACGGAGGCCGCATCCGGGCGCGGAGCGACGGAGTGGGTCGGGGGGCGCGATTCACGTTCACCGTCCCTGCCGCCGATGAGGCTGGCGGAGACGCTGCGGCTTCGGATGCCTCCTCGCGGGGACGCTCCCGTCCAGGTCGGGGGGCGACGCGCATCCTGGTGGTGGACGACGACCCGCAGGCGCTGCTCTATGTCCGCGATACGCTCACCACGGCGGGCTATGCCGTAACGGAGACGGCCGAGCCTCCGGAGCTGTCGCGCGTGATTCGCGCGGAGAAGCCCCACCTGGTCCTGCTCGATCTGATGCTGCCCGGGACCGACGGCATCAAGCTGATGGAAGAAGTTCCCGACCTGGCCGACGTGCCGGTCATCTTCATCTCCGCCTACGGGCGCGACGAGACGATCGCCAAGGCCCTCGAGGCCGGGGCCGCCGATTATCTCGTCAAGCCGTTCTCGGCGACCGAGTTGACGGCGAGGATCCGGGCGGCGCTGCGCAGGCGCACCGAGCGCGCGTCCTTCAGGCTCAGGGGGTTGGCCATCGACTATGATCGCCGCCAGGTGACGCTCGAGGGCCGGCCGCTGGAGCTCACCGCCACCGAATACGAGCTGCTGCGGGTGCTTTCGACCAACGCCGGGCGGGTGTTGACGTACCGCGCGCTGCTACGCCAGGCCTGGGGCACTCGCTACCGGGGCTCCGTCGACCCGAAGCTGGTACATGCCGTTGTGCGGAGGCTCCGTCTGAAACTGGGCGAGGACGGCGGTCGGCCGGTCTATGTCGTCAACGAGCGAAGAGTGGGCTACCGGATGCCCGCCCCGAACGACCGCCCCATCGGGTCGCCCGCCCAGGCGTAGCCGGGAAGAGACAGGGAGGAGCGAGATGGCCGAGCCCGGGAACTCCGCGAGGGAACCGGACCTCTCCCCAACCCTGGCCAGTGGGGCGGCAGTGAGCGCCGAACGAGCGCGATCGGATCGAGTGGAACGGGTTCGCCAACGCCTGCGCCGTCTCGACACCGACTTGCGAGAGGCCCGCCGGGAGCTGTTGCGGAGTGCCGGGGAGCTGGCCGAAGTGACGCGCCGCTACCAGGGGGCCTGCTGCAAGGCGCACCGGCTGCGAGACATGGTGGACGAGTCCGAGGCGCGGGTGCGTCGAGCATCCTCGGAGATCCGGCGCCTGTGTGCCGAAGCGCGGAACGTGGGGCGGCGCGCAGAGAGCTGATCGCGTATCGGGTAGCGAAGCTCAGGGGATGAGTGCGACTATGCGCCGCACAGCGGCAGATCATCCTCTCCCTCTGAAGGCCGCGCCTCCACCGACACCTTCCAGCGCACCGCCGCGCCGAACATGCCCGTGCCGTCTCCGAACACGGACGGGACGCGGATCTCCCCCGTCGGAAGTGGGCGCCCGGGGCGCTCCCAGTTGGTCCAGTTCCTGTCCACCGCTCCAATGGCTATGTCGGCGGAGGCCCCGGCCGGCAGGCCTCGGTGCAGAGTCCGGTACAACCTGCCTTCACTCTCCTCAATGACATCGAACAGGAAGTCGCGGGGAAACGTCATGTCCGTCTGGTCGCCGATCGAGACCAGCGAGAGGTAGAGCCCTTCGGGGTACGGCCACAGTTCATGGGTCAGTCCGGTGATCCCGGCCTCTCCGATGTAGGCCCAGGCGCCCTCGGCCGCAGGCCAGACGAACCTGTAGTTGGTATCCGGCTCCATCCGGCAGCGCCCCTCGCTCAGCGACATGCCCGCTGGCGCGAACGTGCCGGGGATTCTCGCAGCACCCTGCAGGACGCGGCCATCCGTCATCGTGACTTCAAGGGAGAGTCGTTCGCCCGGCACAAAGAAGGCGGAGGACCGTGTGGCCGTATAGCAGGAACCGATGGGCACGCGGGCGTCGTAGTCGTACCTGTCGGCGATTTCCTCCGGCAACGGCGGCTGGCACGCGTCGCGCGGATCAGCCTCTTCCGCGAGCTGCACCGACCGGCCCGACTCCCCGCTGATCCACACGGACGCGCCCGGCACTTCGTTCTCGAACGCACGGCGGGTTCGAGTCAAACGCGCAAGCATGCGCGTACCCATGCGCGACGGGTCGGCGGGATCGACGTTGACTACGACCGTCACCCCGGCCGTGACCAGATCCGAAGAGGGGAGCGTCTCGACACCCGCCAGGTCGCAGCCAACCGCAGCCACCGTCATCGTCGCCATCAGTGCCCACCTCAAAACACCACCTCCACGCCGAGGGTGGGCAGGAACGGCATCATCGACTTGCCATCGCGAAGGGGAGGATCGGTTCGGAAATGATAGTCGTAGTACAGGACGTTCTTCTGATTATAGACGTTGAAAACCTGGAGGTAGGGCGTAACCCGGCCGCAGCCCTTCTCCAGCACTTTGCGGAAGTTGACGTCCAGCCTGTGGTTGGCCGGATAGCGCTCGGCGTTTCGCGGCCCCAGCAGCATGCCCGATGCATAGGTGTCTTCCACCAGGAGATCGATCATGTTCTGTCGGTACACATCGTACGTTGCCAGGGGACGCGTGTACGGCAGTCCTGTGCCCAGGTTCCAACGAAACCCCGCCTCGACACCCCAACCCAGCTGACGCCGCACGACCAGATCCACCTCGAGGCGGCGGTCGAAGACGGGTGGATACTCGACGACAGGGGCGGGATCCAGCCCCGAGCCGGTATCGGGATACCTTCGATCGGCCTTGAGAAACGAGACCGACACCCAGCCCGTGGTTTCCCCCCGGTCTCTCCGGATCATGAGATCGGCTCCCCAGGACCGTCCCTTGCCGGTGATCACATCGTCATCGAGGTCGCCCGGGTTCTCGGCCCAATTCTGCGTGATGACTCCCTCGAAGTTGCGGAAATACCCTTCGAGGGACACAAACCATTCGACGGTGTTGCCCAGGAACATCTCTGCGCCCGCCTGAAGCTGGTCGGAAACCAGCGCCGGAACCCCGCGCCCGGACAGCATCCAGAGATCCAGACCGATGGGCACCTCCTCATCACGCAGCGAATGCAGGAACTGGGTGTATCGGCCAGCGGACCCGCGCACCGCCCAGGTTCCATTCCCGAAAAACCGCTTCACCGCGATTCGGGGCGAGAGGGTGGTCATCGAGCCGGCGTCTGCGGGTTGCCAGCGGTCTGCGCGGACACCTGCCTCCACCAGCCACGGGACTCCCGGAGTCCAATGGATCTGGGTGTAGGCTGCCGATCCCCATCCGTCTCCGAAGCCGGACTTGAACACTTCCGGCACGCCTTGCCTCAGGTTCCGGTACTGCATGCGGTTGAGCATCAGTCCGGATTTCCACCGTGTTCGCGACGTGGGACGACGCTCCAGATCCGCAGCCAGAGAGGTCTGGCTGATTCGGGTGGCGATCCGATTGCCCTCGAACTCCGTGAATTCGAACGAGCCATCGAAGAGGGACAGGGAACCGCGCACATCCAATGCCCCGCCGCCAGCCAGGGGCCGGGTCCAGGAGGCGCCGGCGGCGTCGTTGCCCCAGAGCCACTTGACATCCGCACGCCATGTCTCCGGGTCCGACCTGCCGTCCGTGAGAATGGCCAGGTGCGTGAGGTTGAACGCGTCGCGGCCCGAATAGGCGCTTACCCCTATCCGGTCCCCGCCCCTGGTCCAGCCCTCGAAGACGCCGTTGTAGTCATGCAGTCGATACGGAAAGGGCGCCTTGAGAAAAGGGCGGGTGAGCAGGTCCACGTAACTGCGGCGTGCCGACACCTTCCAGCGCGCGCTGGCGAGCCCCAGACCCTCAGTCGCTCGCCGGGGCAGTCCACCGCCGACCGCCAACCTCGACGCGAGCAGGCTGACCCCCGCTTCCACGCCCAGCTCCCCGTCACCCGCGGTGCTCTCCATGGCCAGCACGGAAGACACCCGGCCTCCGTATTCCGCCGGGAATCCGCCGGCGCGCAACTCCGTTCGCTGCACCATGTCGGCGTTGAAAACCGAGAACAGCCCCATGAGATGGAAAGGGTGGAAGACGGGAATCCCGTCCAGGAGAACCAGGTTCTGGTCTCCGGCACCCCCGCGCACGTTGAAGGTCGCCGTGAGGTCGGAAACCTGGGTCACGCCCGGGAGCGCCTGGATGCTCCTGACCGGATCCGGCTCCGCCAGCCCGGGAATCGACCTGAGTTCCGCCCGGTCCATTTCGTGAACCGTGACGCCCGCCGACTCCTCGAACCGCGCTCTCCGCCGGCCCCGGCGCGCCTCCACGACGACGCCCTCAAGCTCGATGGCCTGTTCGGCCAGCGTGATCTCGAGACGGACATCCGCGCGCGGCTCAAGGCTGAGCGGCTCCTGGTGACGACCGTAGCCGATGCGCGCCACAACGAGCTGATAGTTGCCGGGTGTCACGTCGCGCAAGAAGAAGAACCCGAGCCGGTCGGTACCGGTGGTCCGTTGCGCGGTCGTGTCCCCAGCCGGAACCAGTTGGACGGTGGCGTTCTCCACGGGCACGGCGAGTTCGGACCGCACTCGGCCGTTGACCGACCCGGCCGGAGCCGGCGCGACCTGGCGTCGGGTCGGCACGATGATGACCTGGGAACCCAGCTCGACGTAGCCCAGATCCGTGCCTGCCAGCAGCCCGTCCAGCGCCCGCGCAACGTTTTTTGTTGCGCAGTCGCAGTCGGCGACGGCGTCCGACGAGAGAAGGCTCGGGCTGAAGGCGATCTGCACCCCGGAGCTTTCCGCGAGCCGGGCGAGGGCTGCGGAGAGCGCCATTCGCTCGATGGAGAGCCGGGCGGTGGCGGCGAGGAGGGTGCCGGGCCCGGGGTCGACTCCGGTCTCGCCGGTCAGCCGCGCGACCTCCTGGCTGCTCTGTGCGGCGAGCGGTGGCGGAGGACAGCCGGCGAGCGACGCAAGGAGAATCGGTGCGAGCACGGCCGCACATTGCAACGCGCGCTTCAGCCTCATGCGGGAATCGGCCGGTCCGCGACCTCCTGGCCCGGCTCCGGCGTTGCGAGGCCCGGTGTTCGCGCTCCGCATCAGCCCGCCACCCTCGGCCCGCACAGCGGCAGGTCTCCGGCCTCCGCGGCATCGCGCGACTCCACCGACACCTTCCAGCGCACCGCGGTCCCGAAGGTGCCGGTGCCGTCGCCGAAGACCGATGGAATCAGCACCACGCCATTGATGTTCGCGCGCCCCTCCCGGATCCAGTTGGCCCAGTTGCGATCCAGCGCCGCGATCGCGACGTCGGCCTTCGCACCTCCGGGCAGTCCCGCCCGCAGCGTGCGATGCAGCGCCCGATGATCGACGTCGCCCAGCAACTCGAGCAGGAAGTCGCCGGGGAAGACCATCTCGGTGACCTCGCGGCCCCGGCCGAGAACCGTGACCGGCAGGTACAGGGGATCGTCCGACGACCACAGTTCGGGACTCAGGCCGGTGATCTCCGCCTCGCCCACATGGGCCCAGGCCCCCTCGACGGCGGGCCACGCAAAGCGATAGCCGGTGTCGGGTTGCACCCGGCAGCGTCCGTCCTCAACGGAGAGATCCCGCGGCACGAACGCGTCGGGGATGCGGCTGGTCCCCTCGAGCACACCGCCGTCCGGCGTCGTGACGGCAAGGGTGAGCACTTCGCCGGGGCCGAACAGGGCGGACGGCGTGTTGGCCGTATAGCAGGCGCCGATCGGCTCCAGGCGCCCGTCGAACACATACCGTTCCTTGTCCAGCACCGTGCACGTACCCAGTGGATCCGCTTCCTCGACGAGCGATACGGATCGTCCCGACGCGCCGGTGATGCGCACGGAAGCCCCCGGCACCTCGGACAGCACCTGCTGATGGCTGCGGCTGAGCAGCGCCATCGCCCGCGTGCCCACCTGCGAGGGCTCGCCGGGATCGACGGTGAGCACCACCGTGGCCACGGCAACGAAGATGTCGTGACCCGACCCGGCCGGTACATCGGTCACATTGCACCCGGCAACCGACATCAGCATCACCCCAAGCAGGAGAACTCTGCCGGACCATCCCGCGCCTCTGCCGGACCATCCCGCGCCTCTGCCGGACCATCCCGCGCCTCTGCCGGACCATCCCGCGCCTCTGCCGGACCATCCCGCGCCTCTGCCGGACCATCCCGCGCCGCGCATCAGAACGACACCTCCACGCCGACCGTGGGCAGGATCGGAAGCATGTGGGTCTCCAGCTCGGAGAGACCCCCGTTGTAGTAGTGCCGCTGGTACCACAGCACGTTATCCCGGTTGTAGACGTTGATCACATTCAGGTAGGGCGTCAGGCTGCCCCAGCCCTTCGTCACCGTCTTGCGAAAGCTGACGTCCAGCCTGTGGTATGCCGGGAGCCGGGCTCCGTTTCTGGGCCCCGGCAGCACGGCCCTCGCCCCCGCGTCGTCCAGGCGCAGATCGATGAGCCTCTGCTCGAACTTCTCGTACTTCACCAGTTGACGCGTGTAGGGGAGCCCCGTGCCCACGTTCAGGCGGAGGCCCGCTTCCACGCCCCAGGGGCATGTCCTGTTGCACGGCGATGTCGAGTTCCAGGCGCCTGTCGAAGAGCGGCGGATACTCGATGACCGGGGCCGGAACCAGACCTGCGTCCGTGTCCTCGAACCTCCGGTTGGCCTTGAGCAGCGACGCGGACACCCAGCCCCGGGTCCTTCCCGCGTCCTTGCGGACCATGACGTCGACTCCGTAGGACCATCCCGTGCCGGACAGCAGATCGTCCGCCGGGTCGGAGGGATCATCGGTCCAGTTCTGCGTGACGACCCCGTCGTAGGTGCGGTAGTATCCCTCGGCCGACGCGAACCAGCGCCGGTCGCTGCCGAGGTAGCCCTCCACCCCCATCTGGATCTGATCAGAGACAAGGGCCGGCACGTTCGTGCCCGCCAGGACCCACGCGTCCAGGCTGACCGGAAGCCGCTCGTCCCGCAGGGAATGCAGGAACTGCGTGTGCCGTCCTCCCGCCATGCGCACCGCCCATCGGCCATCGCCCAGGAATCGCTTGACCGCGACGCGCGGCGACAGCACGACCGTTCGTCCGGCCGTCCCGCGGAAGCCAGTGGTCCCAGCGCAGACCGCCCTCCACCAGCCACGCGCGGGCCCGGGGGTCCAGGCCATCTGCGTGTAGACGCCCGACTCCCACCCGGCTGCCTCGCTGTTCTGGAAGAACGGCGGCACACCCTCGGTCAGGTTGCTGGTTTCTCTGCGGCTCGCGACGAGCCCCGACTTCCATCGCGTGCGCGGCGTGGGACGGAGCTCCAGATCGGCCCCCAGGGAAGACTGTCCGATTCGGGTCGTCATCCGGGTGTCGTCGTATTCCGTGAAGTTGAACCGGGCGGCGAAACGGGAGATGGAGCCGTGGACATCCAGCGTCCCGCCCCCGGGCATGAGATGGGTCCAGGATGCGCCGACGGCATCGTTGCCCCAGGGCCAGTGGACGTTCCAGCCGGTGTCATCCGGATTGTCAGAGTCGTCCGCGATCGCCTTGATGTTTGTAAAGAGGAATTCCAGGTCCCGAAGCTGGATCCGGTCCCGCCCCGAATACGCGTTGATGCGTACCCGGTCACCCCCCTTCGTCCAGCCCTCGAAAACGGCCTGGGCGTCCGTGAGGCTGTAGGGGAAGCTGGGCCTGGCCAGCTTGGCGACGATGTCCCAGTAGCTGGCGGCGTGCCGAGACCTTCCAGCGCGCGGCGCCGAGCCCCAGGCCGTCCCTGATCCCGGCCGGAAGACTGCCGCGAACCGCCAGGCGCGAGGAGATCAGGCCGAGGCCGGCATCAACGCCCAGGTCGCCGTCTCCCACGTCGGACTCGACCAGCATCACGGACGAGGCCCGGCCTCCGTACTCCGCCGGGAAGCCCCCGGAACGGAGTTCGGCCCGCTGCACCATGTCCGGGTTGAACACCGAGAAGAGCCCGAGGAGATGGTAGGGATGGAAGAGGGGGGACGCGGTCCATCAGGATGAGGTTCTGATCGCCCGATCCGCCTCGCACGTTGAGCACGGCGGTGAAGTCGGACACCCGGGTCACGCCCGGGAGCACGTCCATGGCGCGCACGGGATCCGGCTCCGCCACGCCCGGGATGCTGCGGAGCTGCGCGGCGCTCAGTTCGTGCACCGTAAGGCCCGCGGACTCCTCGAAGCGTGCCCGCTCGCGGCTTCGCCGGGCCTCGACGGACCACGGCCTCCAGCTCGATCGCCTCTTCCGCGAGCGAGATCTCGAGCTGGAGGTCCGTATCCGGAGCCAGCGCGATCTCCTGATCGTGGAGCCGGTAGACGATGCGCCCGATGGTCAGGCGGTAGCGGCCGGCCATGAGGTCGCGGAAGGCGAAGAAGCCGAGCGCGTCGGTGCCGGTCACGCTCTGGACGGTGGAATCCGCGGTCAGCGTGAGGCGCGCGGTCGCGCCGGCTACCGGGACGGCGAGTGCGGAGCGCACGCGGCCGTTGAGGGGTCGCGTCGCGGGGCAGGACTTCGAGGCGCGTCCTGGGCACGATGATGACCTGGGACCCGAGCTCGACGTAACCCAGCTCC
>CBDDPN010000026.1:0-265092 GCA_965232315.1 Longimicrobiales bacterium
CATCCTGATGCGGCTCGAAGAAGACGCCTCCGGCCACGCCGGTCGGCGCTCGCCGGGAGACGATTCCGGGACGGTCGAACACATACTTCCCGAACACCCGGACGCCGACTGGGCGGACGTATTCCCGGCACCGCTTCAAGGCCGCGCGGTGTACCGGCTCGGCAACCTCACGTTGCTGGAAGTACGGCTCAACCGGGAGGCGGGGAACGGCAACTTCGCCCACAAGCTGGCCGCATACGCGAAGAGTCGATACAGGCTGACGACCGCGATTTGCCGGATCGCGCCGGAGGCATGGACACCGGCGCACATCGACAAGCGCCAGGCGCAACTGGCGGTCCGCGCCGTCCGGTTGTGGCGCGCGGACTTCGCCTGACATCGCCCCCAAGTCCTTCAGCAGATATCGGTTGCGATGGCCCGCGGCCCAACGTAGGTTAGCCGCCGTCACCAGCGTGCAGCAGTTGCATCAGCCATCCGATGGCCGAGGGGCGGAGCGTTCCCGGACGTCCGATGGGCAGAAACGGAGCCGCACGTGACGGATGGCCGACTCGTCCACCTGCTCTATTGCAGAGACCAACGGCTGCGAGACCGGCTGACGGGCCTGCTCGCCGATCTGGCAATCGAAACGGTGACTTCGCGCGCCGACCTCGAAGGAACGCGCGCACGCCCATGCGCGATCGTCTATGGAATGACCCGGTGCTCCGATGTCGATGTGCCATGGCTTCGGTGGATGACCCGGGAGAGCCTTCCCGGTTCGCCCTGCATCGTGGTGGCGCCCCTGTCGGTCGAGTGCCTGCGACGGCTGAACCCACTCCGGTCCCGCAGTCTGCGCCTCGTCTGGGCGGAGGAGGCGGAGGATTGCCTTTTTCGCGTCGTCCGGGACATGGGGCGGGACAGCCGGGATCCGCTATGGCAGCTGGGCTGGAGGCTGCTTTCCGACTGTCCGTTCCGGCCTGCCATGAGAGAAGTGATCACGCGCACGTGTGGCCTGGACTGCAGAAACAACAGGACGGACCCGCCGAACAACTCGGTAAGGGAGCTGGCAAGCCGCGTCCATCTGAGCGCGCAGGCGCTGAGCCGCCATTGGAAGGAGGATGTTCCGCTTCAGTGCAGCCTGAAGGAGTTTCTGGATTGGGCCGTACTCCTGTGGGCTGCTCGCGCATCCTCGAAGGACAGTTGCGGCGAGGTCGCCCTCCAAGCGGGCGTGCACCGGCGCACGATGGAGCGGAAATGTGCGCGGCTGGCGGGATCCACGTTCGCTGCCGTTCGCGAAAACCCCGAGGCCGCCGTCCGGCGATTCAGGGAGTGGTACGAAGGCGTACGGGAGCCGGTGTAGACTGTGCCGGGAGCCGGTGTAGACTGGGTGGATCCCGGCGACGCGGCCTGGCTTGGGGGGCCGGGCCGCCGGCATGGAGGCGGCGGGAGTCGAACCCGCGTCCGCGAGTGGGTCCGGCGAAGCTTCTACGTGCGTAGATCGCTGCTGCACTTCATCGGGAGAGCGGCCAGCGACCCTCCGAACCCCCGACTAGCCGTCTACAGTCTCGTCCACGGCACGACGACGAACGCCTGCGGACCAGCCCAACTTGTCGACGCCTGCAAGGCCTGCCTTGGGCGGGCCGGCCAGGAGACGGGCTGTGAGAAAACTCAGGCAGCCATTGCCAGATGGTTGTTGGCAGTTGTGTTCATTCCGGGTGTTTTACGAGGCTCCCGGACCTCGGCACGCTACCTCGCGTTCACCAAACACGTCGAAGCCTTGACGCCCCCTTCGGTCTGGTGCAGACGGCTCAGAATCCGTTGCTCGTTCTCCTTGTCGTGGTGGTCTCTCTCGTGTGCGGCCCGTCGCTGGCGCCCGCCGCCCGTCAGGCGGCGCTCGCCAACTCCTGTTCAAGATAGCCCTCCAGCACCTCCCGTGTTTCCTCGAGCGTCGTCAGACGGAACAGCCGCGTCCGCAGCTGCCGCCCGTTGGGGAGGCCCCTGGTGTACCAGCCCATGTGCTTTCGGAACTCGATGACCGCCTTGCGGGCGTCGCGTTCGAAGTCCACCGCGTTCTGCGCGTGCTCGAGGCAGACGGCGAGGCGCTCGGCAGCGTCCGGCAGCGGTGGAAGGGTCTTGCCGTCGAGGGCGGCGCGGGCGCCGGCGAACACCCAGGGACTGCCGTGGGAGGCACGCGCGATCATCACGCCGGCGCACCCGGTCTCGTCCTGCATGCGGCGGGCGTCCTCGCCGGTCTTGATGTCGCCGTTGCCGACCACGGGGATGTCCAGCGCGTCCGCCAGGGCAGCGATCTCGTGCCAGCGCGCCTTCCCTGAATACATGTCCGCCCGCGTGCGCGGGTGCAGCGTGACCACGGCGGCGCCCGCGTCCTGGCAGCGCAGGCCGATCGTGACCGGATCGCGGGTCTTCTCGTCAAAGCCGCTGCGGATCTTGGCGGTGACCGGGAGCGGAGTTGCTCGCGCGACGGCGCGCACGATGCGCTCGACCAGCCCCAGATCGCGGAGGCAGCCCGAGCCCCCGTTGCGCTTCACCACCTTCTTTACCGGGCAGCCGAAGTTGATGTCGACAAAATCGGGCTGGTAGATGTCCGAGACCAGCGCCGCCGCCTCCGCCATGCGGTTGGGGCGGGCCCCGAAGATCTGCACGCCGATCGGCCGTTCCTCCTCCTCGAAGCGCAGGTAGTCGCGCGTCCTCTGGTTTCCATGGCAGATGCCCTCGGCGCTCACGAACTCCGTGACCACCACATCCGCTCCGAAGCGGCGGCACAGGCGACGAAACGGCGACTCGCTCACCCCGGCCTGGGGGGCGAGAAAGAGAGGCACGAAACCGCTCGGGGCACCGGACAGATAGGGAAATTTCATGGATGCAAGATATCACTCTTCGCCGGGGTCGCGCGCAACGTCGGCCGGGAGTCGGCCCTGGCGCCAGTCCGAGTCACGCGCGGCGCCGGCCCGAGCATCGCGTGCGTGAGGCGGGGTTTCGCGCAAATGAACCCGGAACCCGCCCGAGGTGAGCCCCGCGGCGGCTTGCGGGAGAGGGTGTCTGGACAGATAATGACCGAGCCTGAACCCAAGCTCGAAGTGCAAAACGATCAGCGTGTCGGCGAATGCGACAGTTTCTGACAAGAATCGACGTTTTCTGGGCAAATGCCGGGCCCTTCCCTAACGCATCGACAGTAATTCCGTCACGGCAGGCAACCGTAACCACCACGGGAGACACCATGCACTCACGTCCACGCAGCACGAACACCCGCGCTCCCCGAACCCGCATCCGCAGCATCGGAGCGGTCGGCGCCCTGTTCGCGGCCATCCTCCTGCTGGCGCCCGCGCCGGCGGCTGCACTGGCGCAGGAGGCCCCGCAGGACATGGGCTTCGTCCTGAACACCTTTTCGTTCCTGATCTGGGGCGCGCTGGTGATGTGGATGTGCGCCGGCTTCACCATGCTGGAATCCGGTTCCGTCCGGTCCAAGAACGCGGCGATGATCTGCCTGAAGAACATCGGCATCTACGCGATCGCCGGGCTCACCTACTATTTCATCGGCTACGGCCTGATGTACGTGGACGTGAGCGGATGGATCGGTTCGATCGACCTCTTCTACGGCCCGTCGGCGGACGAGGTCGCGCTGCTGGGAGGGGATGAGGGCGCGCTGGCCGCCGTGGTCGAGAACGGCTACGCGGTCACCTCGGACTGGTTCTTCCAGATGGTCTTCGTGGCGACGACGGCCTCGATCGTGTCCGGGGCGCTGGCCGAGCGGGTCAACATGTGGGCCTTCTTCGCCTTCACCGCGATGCTGACGGCCTTCATCTACCCGGTCATCGGCGCCTGGCACTGGGGCGGCGGCTGGCTGGCAGAGATGGGCTTCCAGGACTTCGCGGGATCCACCATGGTGCACTCCACGGGCGGATGGGCCGCGCTGGCCGGCGCGCTGGTGATCGGTCCGCGCTGGGGCAAGTACCGCAAGGACGGCTCGGTCAAGCTGACGCCGCCTTCCAACATCCCGGCCGTCACGCTGGGCGTGTTCATCCTCTGGCTGGGCTGGTTCGGGTTCAACGGCGGCTCGCAGCTCGCCCTCGATGGCGCGGTCAACGCCGTGGCCATGAGCAACATCCTGGTGAACACCAACCTGGCGGCGGCCGCCGGCGTGGTCGCCGCGCTTCTGGTGTCGAGGCCCATTCTGGGACGCATCGATCTGTTCGCGGGGCTCAACGGCGCCATCGCCGGCCTGGTGGCCATTACGGCCGGACCCGACATCGTCGACGCCCGCTGGGCGGTGTTCATCGGCGCGGTCGGCTCGATCGTGTGCACCATGGGCCTCAGGTTCCTGGAGCAGCGCCGGATCGACGACGTGGTCGGCGCGGTCCCCGCCCACCTCTTCGCCGGCATCTGGGGCACCCTGGCCACCGCCATCGCGGCGGGCGCCAACCTGGGCGTTCAGCTGATCGGAGTTGTCAGCGTGGGCGTGTTCGCCTTCGCAACCTCCTGGGTGCTGTGGACGGTTCTGGAGAAGACCATGGGCGTCAGAGTCTCTCGCACCGTGGAGGAGATCGGCCAGGATGCGGCGGAACTCGGCCTGGAAGCCTACCCCGAGTTCGTGTTGATGGTCGATCCGGACGAGGGCAACGACTACCGCGATCCCTAGGCCGAGTCCGAGACCTTGCCTTCCCCCCACCTGCCCGTCGACCGCGGTTTCCCCGACGTGTCCCGGCCCGGTTCCGCCGGGTCCGGGGCATTCTCGGGCTACAAGCTGGACGCGCCCTTCTACGACGAGATGTTCCGGGGAGACGGAAGCCTCCGCCGGGCATCGCGGCGGCTGGGCACGGCGCTCTCGGCGGCAGCGCCGGAGCAGTTGGCGCAGCTTCAGGAGGGCGTGGCGCGCCGCTTCATCCACGAAGGGATCACCTTCACGGTGATCGGCGCCGGCGAGGCGTCCGAACAGATCATCCCCATCGACTGCGTCCCCAGGCTGCTCACGTCGGCCGAGTGGGACCACATCGACCGGGGTCTCCGGCAGCGCCTGACCGCGCTCAACCTCTTCCTCCGGGACATCTACCACGAGGGAAGGTCGCTACGCGACGGCATCGTGCCCCACGACCTTGTCCTGGGATGCCCGCAATACCGGGTCGAGATGAAGGGGCTGAAGGTGCCCCACGACATCTACGTCGCCGTCTGCGGCACGGATATCGTGCGGACGCACGACGGCTTCGCCGTACTGGAGGACAATCTCAGGGTCCCGTCCGGGGTCTCGTACATGCTGGCCTGCCGCGCTGCCATGAAGCACGCGTTTCCCAGGCTGTATCGCGCGCATGACGTACGGGAGATCTCGCAGTATCCCGGGCAACTCCATGCCACACTCGCATCGCTGGGCTCGTGGGCGGGCTCGCCGCGAGTGGCTGTGCTGACGCCGGGCCGCTACAACTCGGCCTACTACGAGCACGCCTTCCTCGCCGGAGAGATGGGCGCCGAACTCGTGGAGGGGCAGGACCTGGTGGTGCACGACGCCACCGTATACGCGCGCACCGTGTCGGGACTGAAGCGCATCGACGTCATCTACCGGCGGGTGGACGACGACTTCCTGGACCCGGTCACCTTCCGCTCCGATTCCATGCTGGGGGTCGCCGGACTCTTCCACGCCTACCGCGCGGGCAACGTCGTGATCGCCAACGCGCCGGGCACCGGGGTGGCGGACGACAAGGCGCTGTACGCGTACGTGCCGCGCATCATTCGCTATTTCCTCGACGAGGAGCCCATTCTGGCCAACGTCGAGACCCATCTCTGCCGGACACCCGACGGACTCGCCTACACGCTGGCGCACCTCGAGGAACTTGTGGTGAAGGAGGTCGGAGGGTCGGGCGGATACGGAATGCTGGTCGGTCCGCACTCCACCGCGAGGCAGCGTGACGCCTACGCGGAGCGCCTGCTGGCGGACCCGGCCAACTTCATCTCGCAGCCCGTGCTCGATCTGTCCCGGGCGAGCTGCTTCGTGGACGGGCAGCTGGCGCCCCGCCATGTGGATGTCCGGCCCTTCGTGCTCCGGGGCCGTGCCGAAACGTACATCGCTCCGGGCGGACTGTGCCGGGTGGCTCTGCGCAAGGGCGTACTGGTGGTGAACTCCAGCCAGGGGGGCGGCTGCAAGGACCTCTGGGTGCTGCGCGACCAGGGGGCGCGGGACTGATGCTCGCCAGGGCCGCGGCGGACTTCTACTGGATGGGGCGCTATTTCGAGCGCACCGAACACACGGCCCGGCTGCTTCAATACCAGCTCACGCGCCTGGTCGACACGCCCGCCGACGAATTGGCGCTGGGGTGGAGGGTGATCTACCGGGCGCTGGGGCAATCGTCGCCGGTGACCCCCACCCAGGCGGACGAAGCCGAAGTTTTTCTGATCGCCGACGCCTACACGCTGGCGGCCACCCTGGTCGAGGACACAGCCAACCCGGACTCCATGATCCGATGCTGGACCATGTCCCGGGAGAATGCGAAACAGCTCAGGCCCTGGCTGCCGGTGCGGGTGTGGACGTGCCTCAACCAGGGGTTCTTCTGGCTCCGGGACCGAGACTTCGCCAAGGCGTGGGCAGGGGGGCCCACCGCACTCGTCGTCGAGGCCATCGACAGACTGCGGCTGCTGGCCGGGGTCGTCGAGACCCGCATGCCCCGTGACGACGCCTGGCGCTTCCTGGAGCTGGGCCGCTTCGTCGAGCGCCTGCAGCACCAGGTGTCGCTGCTCGACGCGTGGGACCGGGTCGGCCGGTCGCCGGAGGACGCTCCGGCGCTGTCGTGGGCGGGGCTGCTGCGGATCTGCGGCGCCTACGAGTTCTACTGCCGCACCCACTCCATGGTGATCCGCCGGGATCCGACGCTGGCATTCCTGGTTCGCAACCCGGAGTTGCCCCGGTCGCTGTGCTTCGCGGTGCACCGCATCGAGCAGCTTCTGTCGGGAATCGACCCCCGAGGGGCGCGCTATCCTGTCAGAACGCCCCATCGCGTGGCGCTTCGGCTGGCGGCGGCGGTCGAGACCGACCTCGCAAACGGAGGAGACGAGGGCGACGGACGGGACTTTTTCCAGGGTCTCCTCGAAGAGAGCCGGGCGCTGCACAAAGTCACGATGGCGGCCTACGTCGACTATCCCGTGGAAGCGGGGCTGCCGTCGTGACCGCGCGCTTTCTGATCCGGCACGATCTGGAGTTCAACTACGACGCTCCCGTGCACGGAGCGGTCATGACGCTCTTCGTGTCTCCGATCCGCGACCGCCGCCAGCAACTTCACGACTTCTCCATTGAGACGGATCCCGGGGGAGCGGTGTTCGACTTCCGGGGACCCTTCGGCAACCGGGGACACTTCTTCGATCGCCCCGGGGGCCATCACGACCTCCGGATCGTCGTTCGTTCCAATGTGGAGGTCACGGCCCCCAACGCGCCCCCCGTCCGCCTCGGACACGATGCGTGGGAGGCGATGCGCTCAGGCGTCCGGACGCCTGAGCTCTGGCTGATGCTCCAGCCGAGCCGTTTCGGACAGCCGTCGTCCGAGGCACTGGGACGGTTCCTGTCGACCCGCGGCATCCGAAAGGGAAGCGACCCGCTGGAGAGCGTTCGCACCCTGCGGTCCGCGCTCCATCGGCTATTCGAGTATGCCCCTGGAAGCACGAACGTCGACTCTCCCATCGATCAGATCCTGGACACCGGTCGAGGCGTGTGTCAGGACTACGCGCACGTCATGATATCGGTATTGCGGAACTGGGGAGTACCGGCTCGCTACGTGTCGGGATATCTCGGACCCGACGGTCATCTCTCTTCAACCAACGAGAGTCACGCCTGGGTCGAGTGCTGGTTGCCCGGGTTGGGATGGAGTGGATTCGATCCCGCCAACGACTGTGACTGCGACGAACGCCATGTGCGCGCCGCGGTCGGCAGGGACTATGCGGATGTTCCGCCGGTGAGGGGCGTATTCCGCGGCTCCGCGCAGTCCACGCTCACCACGCGCGTGGAGGTTGTCCGACACGACGGGAAGGCGGCGTGAGGACAGTACGAACCAAACAGGAACTCATTTCTCTGGAGGTAGACATGAAGCTTACCCGCAGTCCACGAACCCTTCTGTCCACCCTGGCGCTCGCCGTCATCGTGGCGACCGCAGCCCCCGTTCAGGGCCAGACCGCGTCCCTCGGCGCCGACATGGTGAGCCGCTATGTGTGGCGCGGGACCGATTTCGGGGAGTCGATGTCCGTGCAGCCCGCGCTGACGCTGGGCTTCGGAGGGCTGGAAGTGGGAGCGTGGGGCTCCTACTCCATCTCCCGCTCGGGCGCCGGCGCCAACGAAAACGACCTGTGGGCGACGTATACGGTTGCGACGTCCAACGGCGCCTCGTTTTCGTTCGGCTTTACCGACTACTACTTCCCCGGTCCCGGGACCGACGGTTTCTTTGTGACCGATGCCCACACACTGGAGCTGTCCGCCGCGTTCAGTGGGCCGGAGAGCTTCCCCATATCGCTCTACGCGGGCAGGATGTCGCGGAACGACCCCGACAATTCCCTGTATCTCGAAGCAAGCGTGCCGGTGTCGAGCTTCGAGGGCGTTGACATGAGTCTGACAGCGGGGATGGTCGCGGGGAAGAGCGACTTCTACGGGACCAGCGGCACCACGTTCGTGAATCTGGGCGTGTCGGCGGCCAGGGATCTGGTGATCACCGACTCCTTTTCGCTGCCGTTGAGCGTCTCGTATATCCTCAACCCGAACCGTCCTGCCGAAGAGGGCGAAATGCATGACGAACTCATGGACGAGGAAGGAGACGACCCGGACCGCGCGTTCCTCGTATTCGCTGTGAGCCTGTTCCCGTAGGCCAAGGCCTGTTCCCGCAGGCGAAGGCCTGTTCCTCCAGCGATCCCGGGAGTCGGCAGAGCGGAGCACCAATGGCGAAGCAACGGAACGTAGCGGGCATCGTGCTGGCGGCCGGCGCCTCGACCCGGATGGGGCGCAACAAGCTCCTTCTGGAGGTCGGGGGAGAGAGCCTCGTGCGCCGCGCCGTGCGTGTCGCGGGGGAAGCCGGCCTGGATCCCGTGGTGGTGGTGACGGGCCACGCGCGCGAGAGGATCGAGCGCGAGATCGGGGATCTCGACTGCATAGCCGTATTCAATGCAGATCATTCGGCGGGCATCCAGACCTCGGCCGCCTCGGGCGTGGCCGGGGTGGCGGGAGCCTGCGACGCCGCGGTGGTGATGCTGGCGGACATGCCGTTCGTCACCGCGGCCATGCTGCGGGAGCTGGTGGAGCGCTACCGGGAGAAGGCGCCGCCGCTGGTGGTGTCCCGCTACGGCGGCGAGGTCAACGCGCCGCCGATGCTGTACGACCAGGTGCTCTTTCCCGAGGTGGCCCGCATGCGCGCGGGGTGCGGGCGGGAGGTGGTGCGCCGCCACCACGACCGGGCCGTGCAGGTGGACTGGCCGAGGGCCCGGCTGCGCGACCTCGACCATCCCGCGGACTACGAGGAGGTGCGGGAGGAGCTGGCCCGCGACGAGCCGACGGCGGCCGGGGAGACAGGGGGTGCCTCCGGCGGTGCACCGCGGTGACCGGCGCAGTGCTGCGTCTGGCTGCGCGCATGGAGGGCGAGCAGCGGCCGTTCGCCCTCGCCACGGTCGTGAGGAGCGAGCGCCCCACGTCCGGCAAGGCCGGCAACACGGCGCTGGTCGCTCCCGACGGGACCATGCACGGATGGATCGGCGGGAGCTGCACGCGCTCCGAGGTCGTCCGGCATGCCCTGGAGGCGCTCCGCCTGGGAGAATCCCGCCTGCTCGCGTTCGGGGCTGCCGACGGGCGGCCCGATGACCTCGTCCAGGTCCCCATGTCCTGTGCCAGTGGAGGAAAAGTGGAGGTGCACATCAATCCCGTATTGCCTGCGCCCGTGCTCCTGGTCGTGGGCGACTCGCCTGTCGCGCTGGCCCTGCTGCGGCTTGGAGGCGCCATGGGCTACAGGACGGTCGCGACCGCTTCGGACAACGAGGAAGTGGTCCAGCGAGCGGACGACTGCGTTGCCGATCTGGCCGAGGCGGTCCAGTTGTTCGTAGCGCGTCCGCCGGGCACGCGCGTGTTCGCGGTCGTGGCCACCATGGGACGGGAAGACGAGCGGTCACTGGCGGGGCTGGTGGCCGTCCGGCCCGACTACATGGGCGTGGTGGCGTCTCCCAAACGCATGCGGAGCGTGCGTGCCGTGCTGGCCGGGCTCGGGCTCGGAGACGAGGAGATCGGGCGCATCCGCGGCCCGGCGGGTCTGGACATCGGCGCCCGGGAACCGGTCGAGATCGCCCTGAGCATCCTGGCCGAGATCGTGGAGCAGTTCCGCCGGCCCGTCCGGGTGCGGGTCGATGACGGCGCGCGGGGCGCGCAGACCCGGGCGCAGGCGTCGAGCGAGTCGGCTGCCGTGGGGCACGGGGACGCCGCCGGTGGAGGTCAGGGTGCGGGCGACGCGACAGCCGCCGAGTCCGAGGCGTCTGCGGCTGGCGGCCATGACCGGAGCACCGGGTCCGACGGAGCGCCCGCGGCCGCCTGGGCGACGGACCCCGTGTGCGGCATGACCGTCGCGGTGGCCGAATCGCCGTCGTCCATATTCCAGGGCACCTCCTTCCACTTCTGCTGCACAGGCTGCCGCAGCCTGTTCGAGGCCACACCGGAGGCCTTCGCCTCCAGCCCCGCGACGGGTCCCGCGTGAGACCGGAGATCCGCAGACTTCAGCGGGCGATGCGCCGGGCCCACTACATCGCCGAACCCTCCATCGTCACCGCCGTCCACCTGGCGCGCTCGATGGAAAAGCCGCTCCTGGTGGAAGGCGACGCCGGTGTCGGCAAGACCGAGATCGCCAAGGTCATGGCCAGGGTCATGGAGACGGAGCTCATCCGGCTCCAATGCTACGAAGGGCTGGACGCCAACACCGCGCTCTACGAGTGGAACTACCAGAAGCAGCTCCTCCGGCTGCGCATGGGGAGGGATGGGGCGGAGGGTGCGGGCGGGAGCGGCAGCCGCGGCGAGGCCCGCAGCGGGGGCGGGGGTGACGGCGGGGGCGGCAGGCGCGGGGAGGCTCACAGCGAGGGCGGCGAGCGTGGCGAGAGCGCCAACGAACGCGCGGACCGCCTGGAAGGCGTCATCTTCGGGCGCCGTTACCTGCTCGAGCGGCCGCTGCTGCGCGCCATCACCCGCCCGGACAAGCCCCCCGTGTTGCTGATCGACGAGATCGACCGGGCCGACGAGGGATTCGAAGCCTTCCTCCTCGAAGTGCTCTCCGACTTCCAGGTGACCATCCCCGAGCTCGGCACCATCCGCGCCGCGCACCGTCCGCTGGTGGTGCTCACCTCCAACCGGACGCGCGAGATCGGCGACGCGCTGCGCCGGCGCTGCCTCTACCTCTACATCGAGCATCCGACCTTCGCCAAGGAGGTGGAGATCATCCGCATCAAGGTGCCGGGGATATCCGACGCGCTCGCCGCCCGGATCACGCATGTCGTGCAGGGGCTGCGCGCCCGGCGTCTGATGAAACCGCCCGGGGTCGCCGAGACGCTGGACTGGGCGCGGGCGCTGGTGACCCTGCATCAGGACCGCCTCGACGCGGAGATCGTGTCCGAAACCCTGGGCTGCCTCGTCAAGGATCAGCACGACATCAGCCTCCTCGGGGCGGAGGAGATCGAATCCGTGCTGGCAGGCGCGCGAGCCGGGTGATGGCCGTTCGCACCAGAGCCTCCGCAAGAGAGATGGGCTGATGGCGGCCATCGCACGCGCGCCGGAGGGAGAGCTGGGCTTCGTGCCCGCCCCCGCTCGGGTGCCCGACGAGGAGCTGGCCTGATGCCCGCCATCGCACGCGCGCCCGAAAGAGAGTTGGTCGCGCATCTCGCGCGCTTTGCCGGGGAGCTGCGGCAGATCGGCGCTCCGGTGGGGCTCCGCGACGAGATCGACGGCGCCGCCGCCCTCCGCTTCATCGACATCGGCGACCCGGAGGAGGTACGGCTGGCGCTCCGCACCGCACTCAAGATCCCGCGCCGATGGTGGGCGGACTTCGACCGGCTCTTCGACGAGAGCTGGCGCCGCGCCGCCCTTCCCCGCCCCGCCAACGACCGCAGCGACCGCCGCACCCCCCACCGCTGGCGCGGCGACGAGAACAGCGAGGTGCCCCTCGCGCGCATCCGCCGGCAACTGGACGAACGGATCGGCAGCGGCGAGGCGGAGGTGCCCGACGCCGACGGCGACCTTCCCGGGTACAGCCCGCGCGCCCTCCTCCGCCGGAAGGTCTTCGACGAGTGCACCCCGGACGACCTCCGGGAGATGGAGCGTCTGCTCGAGCGCCTGGCACGCCGCATCGCCACCCGGCGCAGTCGCCGGCTGGTGCCTGCCGCGCGCGGGCCGGTGGTGGACGTGCGCCGGAGCTTCCGCCGTTCGCTGGCCCACGGCGGCGAACTGGTCGAGCTGGCGCGCCGCGCGCGGGCCGTCGAGCTGCCCAGCCTGGTGGTCCTCTGCGACACCAGCGGCTCCATGGACGCCTGCTCGCGCTTCCTGCTCGCCTTCGTCTTCGCGCTGCGCAAGGTCACGCGCCGCACCGAGATCTTCGCCTTCAACACCTCGCTCACGCGGCTGACCCCCTGGCTCAGGACCGGCGACGTGGCCGGCACCCTGGAGCGCCTCGCCCGCAACGTCGAGGACTGGTCCGGCGGGACCCGCATCGGCGAGTGCCTGCTCGGGTTCGTCGACCGGCACTTGCGCCAAACCGTGCGAAGCGATACGACGGTGTTGATCCTGAGCGACGGGCTCGACCGCGGCGACACCGAGTCGCTCGAGACGGCCCTGCTGGCCATCCGCCGGCGCGCGCGCCGGGTCATCTGGCTGAACCCGCTGATGGGCGATCCGCGCTACCGTCCGGAGGCGAAGGGCATGCAGGCGGCGCTGCCGCATGTGGACCGGCTCGTGCCCGCCCACAACCTTGAGGCGCTCGAAGCACTGTTGCCGATGCTGGGCCCGTGAGACGATGCCGAAGCCATGAGACGAAAGACGGTTGAATGAGGGGCTGGACTGGAGCCCTGGAGCCCCGTCTCTTGAACCCCGATATCGCATGCCCGAAACCGGAGTAAGACCCGCATGAAAATTCAGGACGGCTTCACCGTCGATGCGCCCGCAGCCGCGGTCTGGGCGCTGCTCTCCGATCCCGAGGGGGTCGCGACCCTGCTTCCCGGGGCGGAGATGGGCGAACAGCTCGACGACAACACCTACTCCGGCGGAATGTCCATGAAGGTGGGCCCCCTCGCGGTGGCGTATAAGGGGACCGTATCCTTCCAGCTGGACGAGGACGATCGATCCTGCGTGGTGCACGCGCGCGGCCAGGGCAAGGCGGGCATGGGCACCGCCGCGATGTCCATGACCAGTCGCGTTGTGGCGCTGGACGACGCGCGCACCGAAGTGACGATCGATTCCGATGTCGTCGTAAGCGGGATCCTGGCCCAGATGGGCCGCGGCATGATCCAGGTCGTGTCGAAGAAGATGCTACAGGAATTTGTGGGAAACCTCACCCAGGCACTTGCCGAGCAGGCAAAGGAGAGCTGAGACATGATTCCCCCGGAGTTTGACTACCACGCCCCCGGCACTCTGGACGAGGCCCTGGGACTGCTCGGCTCCCTCGACGACCCGAAGGTGATGTCGGGTGGACAGAGCCTCCTGCCGATGCTGAAGCTGCGCCTGGCTTCGCCCGCAAACATCGTCGACATCGGCCGCATTCCGGGCCTCGATGCGCTCGAGGAGCGTGACGGTTTTCTGCGGATCGGCGCGCTGGTGACGGAAACGCAGCTGGAGAACTCGCCCGTGGTGACGGAGCGGTATCCCATCCTGCTCGACACGGCCCGGGTGATCGCCGACCCGCTGGTGCGCAACCGCGCCACCGTGTGCGGCAACATCGCCCACGGCGACCCCGCGAATGACCATCCCGCGACCATGCTGGCACTCGGCGCCCAGGTGGTGGCCACGGGACCGGACGGCGCGCGCACCATCGACATCGACGAATTCTTCTTCGGCCTCTTCATGACGGCGCTCGGAGAGGGCGAGATCCTGACCGAGCTCCGCATCCCGACGCCTCCCGCTCGCAGCGGTGGCGCGTACGTCAAGCTGGAGCGCAAGGTGGGCGACTACGCCGTGGCCGGCTCGGCGGTGCAGCTCACGCTGGACGAGGACGGCAGGGTGGCGCGAGCAGGCATCGCGCTCACCAACCTCGGCATCGCGCCCATCCGCGTGACCGACGCCGAGGACGCACTGACCGGCCAGACGCCCGGCGACGAAGCCATCGCCGCGGCCGCCCAGGCTGCCGCCGACGCCGCCGAGCCCATCGCCGACCGGCGCGGCTCCGTCGAATACAAGACGAACATGGCCCGCGTGCTCACCACCCGGGCCATCCGCAAGGCGCTCGCGCGCGTGGGAGGATAGAGCGATGGCCAAACACAACATCACCGTCACCGTGAACGGCACGGCCCATTCGGCCACGGTCGACTCGCGGCTCCTGCTCGTGCACCTGATCCGCGACGAGCTCACGCTCACCGGCACCCACATCGGCTGCGACACCACGCACTGCGGCGCGTGCACCGTGCTCGTCGACGGGGCGCCCACCAAGTCGTGCACCATGCTGGCCGTCCAGGCCGATGGCGCCGAGATCGGCACGGTCGAAGGGCTCGCGGGCGCCGACGGCATGACCCCGCTGCAGGAGGGCTTCCAGGAGGAGCACGGCTTGCAATGCGGCTTCTGCACCCCCGGCATGCTCATGACCGGGACTGCGCTGCTTGAAAGCAATCCGGACCCCAGCGACGCCGAGATCCGCGAGGCCATCTCCGGGAATCTCTGCCGCTGCACCGGATACGTGAACATCGTCAAGGCGGTCGAGTACGCCGCCGCCAAGATGGGGGAGGACAACTGATGGCACCGAGAACTTCCGCCAAGATCTGCGGCATGGGCCACTCCATGAAGCGCAAGGAGGACCCGCGCTTCCTGCAGGGCAAGGGCAACTACATCGACGACTTCACGCTCCCGGGGATGCTCTGGCTGGACATCGTCCGGAGCCCCATCGCCTACGGCAAAATCAAGAACATCGACTCATCCAAGGCGCTCGAGATTCCCGGCGTGCTCGCCGTGCTGACGGGCAAGGACCTGGAGGCCTACAATCTGCACTGGATGCCGACGCTGATGTCGGACACCCAGATGGTGCTCCCGACGGACACGGTCATGTACCAGGCGCAGGAAGTCGCCGGCGTGATCGCGACCTCGCGCTATGCGGCCGCCGACGGCGTGGCCGCGGTCGAGGTCGATTACGAGCCCATGAAGCCGGTGATGGACCCGTTCAAGGCGCTCGAGGACGACGCGCCGGTGCTGCGGGTGGACAAGGAAGGCCAGAGCGACAACCGCATCTGGCACTGGGAGGCGGGCGACAAGGAGGCCACGGACCGGATCTTCGACGAAGCCGATGTCGTGGTGCGCGAGAAGATGCACGTGCCGCGCATCCACGTGGCGTCGATCGAGACCTGCGGCTGCCTCGCCGACTTCAACCCGGTCGAGGGGCACCTGACCGTCTACATGACGACCCAGGCCCCGCACGCGATCCGCACCGTGCTGGCGCTGGTGGCGGGCCACGTGGGGCTCTCCGAGGAGAAGATCCGCGTGGTGAGCCCCGACATCGGGGGCGGCTTCGGCGGCAAGGTGCCGGTGTACCCCGGCTACGTGATCGCGATCGCAGCGTCGGTGGTGCTGGGCACGCCGGTCAAGTGGATCGAGGACCGCATGGAGAACCTCCAGGCCGACTCCTTCGCGCGCGACTATCACATGGACGCCGAGCTGGCGGCGGACGCCAGCGGCAAGATCAAGGCGCTCCGCATCAAGACGATCGCGGACCACGGCTACGCGGACGCACAGGCGGCGCCGTCCAAGTGGCCCGCGGGGCTGTTTTCCATCTGCACCGGGTCGTACGACATGGAGCAGGCGTATGCCGAAGTCGACGCGGTCTACACCAACAAGCCTCCGGGAGGCGTGGCATACCGCTGCTCGTTCCGCGTGACCGAGGCCGTGCACTGCATGGAGCGGGTCGTCGACACGCTGGCGCACAAGATCGGCAAGGATCCGGCGCAGCTGCGCGAGGAGAACTTCATCCCCAAGGAAGCCTTCCCCTACCACTCACCGCTGGGCTGGGAGTACGACAGCGGCGACTACCAGGCCGCGATGGACAAGGCCAAGGAGATGATCGGCTACGACGACCTGCGCAAGGAGCAGGCAGAGAAGCGCGCGCGCGGCGAGCTGATGGGCATCGGCGTGTGCAGCTTCACCGAGGTGCTGGGCGCCGGCCCGTCGAAGGACTTCGACATCCTGGGCATCAAGATGTTCGATTCGGCCGAGGTGCGCGTGCACCCGACCGGCAAAGCGATCGCCCGCTTCGGCACCAAGTCGCAGGGCCAGGGGCACGAGACCACCTACGCGCAGATCATCGCCGAGGAACTGGGCCTCCCGGCCGCGCACGTGCAGGTGGAGGAGGGCGACACCGACACCGCCCCGTACGGGCTGGGCACGTACGCCAGCCGCTCGACCCCGACCGCGGGCGCCGCGGGCGCGATGGCCGCGCGCGCGATCCGCGACAAGGCCGCCAAGATCGCCGCGCACCTGCTTGAGGTGAGCGAAGAGGACCTGGACTGGGAGCCCGGCACCTTCTCGGTGAAGGGCGCCCCGGACAAGTCGGTGTCGATCCAGGACTGCGCCTTCGCCGCCTACACCAACCTGCCCCCGGGGATGGAGCCCGGGATGGAGGCGACCAACTACTATGACCCGCCGAACCTGACGTTCCCGTTCGGGACGTATATCTGCGTCGTGGATATTGACCGGGGGACGGGCGAGGTGAGCGTGCGGCGGTTCGTGGCCGTGGACGACTGCGGCAACATCATCAACCCGATGATCGTGCAGGGTCAGATCCACGGCGGGCTGACCCAGGGTATCGGACCGGCGCTGTATGAGGAGATGACCTACGACGAGGACGGGAACAACCAGGCTGGGTCGTTCATGGACTATCTGGTGCCGACGGCTGTGGAGACGCCGGCGTGGGAGACGGGGCATACGGTGACGCCCTCGCCGCATCATCCGCTGGGGGCGAAGGGGGTCGGGGAGTCGGCTACGGTGGGGGCCCCGCCTGCGATCGCGAACGCGGTGGTGGATGCGCTGGCGCACTTGGGGGTCACGCATGTGGAGATTCCGATCAGGCCGGATCGGGTTTGGGAGATTCTGAGGGAGAAGGGGGTGGCGGAGTGAAAGACATGCACTTGCCAAGCCATGGTCGTGAACTAGCCGACCGAGAACCCTACATCCACACGTTGCCTTGAGGAGGATACACCCTTGCAGCGCGAAAAGGCGAACGCCGTTCCGGCTAAAGAGTTCTTTATCAGCATGCTTACGCGAGACATATCCCTCACCGACTGTATTCTTGACCTGCTGGACAATGCGGTTGATGGAGCACGTCGTAACCGACGTGACACGGAAGAGAAACGCCTAGCTGGATTCTACATTCGTTTGTCGTTGAATAGAGAGAGATTCACGATCGAGGACAATTGTGGTGGTATCCCCCTCACGGAAGCCCGCGAGTACGCTTTTAATTTCGGACGTCGTCGGGACGCACCTCCCGTGTCTGACGAGTCAATCGGAATCTATGGCATCGGGATGAAACGGGCCCTTTTTAAGTTAGGTAAAAACATCGCTATCGTATCGTCAACCCAAGAAGACAGCTTTCGGACCGAGATCGATGTCGAGGAATGGGAGCGTACTGTGGCATGGGAATTTGACTTGGCGTCGGGCGAACCTCAAAACAACGCCGGTACTGAGATTACGGTTGACCAGCTTAATCCTGGTGTTGGCAAAGAGCTTGTCGACTCCGTCTTTCAGAATAACCTGTCGCGCGCAATATCTCGCGGGTACGCTCTCTTCATGAGAGATGGTCTTGAGGTAGCCTTGGACTCTACGGCGATTCAACCTGAGCACTTCAAGCTGCTAGTCGGCGACGATTTTGCGCCAGTTCGCACGACCTACGAAGACAACGGTGTCCACGTCGAAATCACCGCGGGAATGGCATCTCCTCCACCCAAGGATGATTCCGCGGACGCCAAAATTCCTCATTATCACAGGTACGGATGGTACGTTGTATGCAACGATCGTGTGGTGCTAGCTGGCGACAAGAGCGCCAGAACCGTGTGGAGCAACGACAAGTTCAACGCATGGCACAATCAATACAACGGATTCCTGGGCGTAGCAGCCTTTCGTTCAAGGACCAACCCGGCCGCTCTGCCGTGGACGACAACGAAGCGAGACCTCGATCTCGCTCATCCGCTATATCGCCGAGCGCTATCACGTATGAAGGATGCGACCAAGCCATACATAGAGTATACGAACGCGCGTAAGGATCAGGAAGAGCGTATGGCGCAAGTGGAGCGGTCTACGCGACCGATGCTGATCGAGGAGATTAAGATTAGGCCTAGAATGAAGGTGCCTAAAGTAGATCCGCAACCAAGGATTACCATGGGCAATGTCCTTTACCGTAAACCCAGAAAGGAACTAAGAGAAGCAGCTGTGGCGCTGGGAAACAGAAATATGTCCTATAAAGAAATCGGCATTCGTACCTTCGAGTATTTCCGCAAGCATGAAGTAGTTAATGGCGATTGAAATGCCCGTTGATACCATCAATTACCTACTGCGACCCAACAAGAACGTCGAGCGGAAACTTTTCATGGAAATGTTTCGTCGACTCGAAAAACCACTAAACATTCGCGACCACAGATATATCGGCTTAGGAGGAATGTGGTTTGCCGACTTCACTCTGATTCACAGGAGATTCGGACTCACTGATCTCGTGTCGATCGAGATGCGGCAAGCCAAGAGAGCGCTCTTCAATCGGCCATTTGAGTGCGTGCAGGTTGAAGAAGGAGAGTCATCGTCTGTACTCCCGGATCTGGATTTGGATCAGAGTCCCGCGATCATATGGCTCGACTATGATTCTGACCTGACTGGCCCAGCATTGAACGATATCGAATTCGTAACGCGAACTGCGGCGGCTCGGAGCATCTGCATTGTCACGGTCAAGGCCGATGTACGCTTGGTGAAAAACCAAAAGGGACCAGATGGCCAGGAGTTCAGTGATGATAGCCAGGCGTTTCGGTATTATGTAGGCGATTTGGCTCCGGTCGGCATGGCGGACGGAGGAATCAAACGGTCAGCTTTTCCGGCGCTGGTGGGGGAGACACTGTTGAACGCGTTCTCACACGGTGTGACGGTGGCGGGCACTGGGGCGACGTTTCAGCCGCTTCTGAACATAGCTTACAAAGACGGAGCGACGATGGTCACGGTGGGGGGAGTGCTTCTTGGCGGTGGAAGCGCGCCTATCAGCTTCGAGGACCACGGACCGCTTCCGTTTTGGCCGCCCTCGACTACAGATCCGTTCTGGATTCGAGTGCCACACCTTACGATGCGGGAAAAGGCTGCGCTCGATCAAATGATGCCAGGTAACGGGCCACCAAGCGTGGAGAGTGTTCGGGAGAGGCTGGGATTTGAGTTGTCTCAAGAGAAGCTGGCTGCGTATCATGCGTTCTATCGTGAGTACCCGACCTTTGCAGAATATGACCTCTAGGTCATCTGGCGTCTCGTTAGCGACTTCTCGGCGGATGGCTGCCGTCAAGCACAAGGACACAGAGCCAGAACGCATCCTGCGACGAGCACTTTGGGCTCGGGGACATCGATACCGACTCTATCCGAAGGAAGTGATGGGCAAACCGGATTTGGTGTTTTTCCGATCGCGGGTGGCGGTGTTCGTGGACGGAGACTTTTGGCACGGGCGCCTAGTTCAGGAGGGGAGAGTCAATGCCTTCAGAAAACAGTTTCGTCAACGCGCAGGGTGGTGGTTGACCAAGGTGCAGCGCAACATTGAGAGGGACATCCGTGTAAGAGATACCTTAGAGACGGCAGGCTGGACGGTCGTTCGCGTTTGGGAATCGGACATCCGGGTGAACCTAGATTGGGCGGTCGAGAGGATCGAGGCTGCGCTTGAACGTGAATGCGATGAATAGGGCTGGAAGTCGGCCGGTTGCGATCGATCTCTATGCCGGAGTAGGTGGCTTATCTCTAGGGATGAAGCAGGCAGGTTTCGATGTGGTAGCCGGTGTCGAGGCGGACGCCCTGACTGCAAGGTATTACCAATACAATCACCCGGAAACAACGGTTTTGACGAACCAGGTAGGAACCGCGATCAAGGAATCGTTGGTGGCGACCATACCCTCGGGGAGGGACCTTGCGTTGGTCATGGGAGGGCCACCCTGTCAAGGGTTCAGTTGGGCGGGCCGCCGCCGGGTAAGTGATCGTCGCAATCGCGAGGTGGCATGCTTCGCTCAAACGGTGCTCGCACTCCGCCCCTTGGCGTTCGTAATGGAGAACGTTAGAGGAATCCTTAGCAATGGAATGGTACAGCTCAATGCTGCGACCCGGACCCTTGCGAACGTCTATCGCGTTGGTGAGCCTCAACTGCTTAGGGCGTCGGATTACGGAGTGCCCCAAGCCCGTGAGCGCGTATTCCTGATGGGTATCCGTCGGGACGTTGGCGGTATTCCGGACGAGGTCGATTCCGTGGATGGAGAATGCCCTACGGTTGCGGATGCCATTGGCGATTTGCCGACGGCGCCGCCACGAGAACCGGGTGGCGCGCTTGGAGTGTCGTATGCCGCCAAACCTGAGTCACTATTTGCGAAGGAAATGCGTGGCCACGCGCGATCAATAGAGGATCGACACAACTCGCCAATCTGGGACGACCGCTTCTGTACCAACGCCGTGCGTACACGCCATAGCGAAATCGTTCGAACCCGCTTCAGGGACCTAGCTGCCGGGGAGCAGGATCCGGTTAGCAGGCTTCGGCGACTGGACCCGACCGGGGTGGCGGGGACGATTCGAGCCGGTACCCCTCCTGACTACGGCTCTCGGTCGGCACCGCGACCAATCCATCCCTTCGAAGACCGCGTGTTGACTACCCGGGAATGCGCAAGACTCCAATCGTTTCCGGACTGGTACCTATTCCATCCTACGATGTGGCATGGCAACCAACAAGTCGGGAATGCCGTACCTCCGCTGCTTGCAAGTGCGGTAGGCCTTCACCTGTGCCAAGCCCTAGAGTTGGAACTCGGCCCGCGGTCAGAAGGTCCATGTGAACGAGACCAAACACTGATTGCCGAGGATTTTAAGGGAGCGCCTTGGCTACCTGACATGGGTCTGTCGAGCTCAATAGGATGCGTATGACCCCTGCTCGTCGGTTTTCCGAAGAGGCTCCAAGAACCACATCGAGGCGCGCGGGTGAAGGGGAAAACTCCGACACTTGCCGCGACAATGCCGAAGGGGCGCTATATTGCCTCCAAGACCTTCTCTATCTCGCGGGCCACCTTGTCTCTCGGTTGGGCGTTGCTGACGAATACCATCACCACGCCCATTGTGCCGTACTGGTACCATACCGGCCGATAGTCCTGTGACTCACCATATACTTGTTTGAATTCCATGCCGTCGGCGGTCCGCCTCGGAAGGAACGCGGGAGGATGTTCGGTCATCTGTCACTCCAATCAGTCTGTGGGTCAAATAGCCATCGGGACAGCAAATCTCTTCTCGCAGAGAGCGTACAGGAGTGGCCGCGATCACGGTAGACCACGCCCAGTCGCCTAAGCGTATTTCTGGGAAGTTCCACCTCGCAACCTGTCAGGTCATGGGCCTCCTTAGATCCGATACGGCCCTCCGTCGGGAACCCCAGGACCTCGGTCACGCGCCGATCCTCGTCACCTCACTGACTCTCCCGTAGGACGCGGCTTCGTGTGACCATAGCGCATCATGAAGGAGGGATTCGAGAAGGCGGCTGCGAGTGTCGTCTGCAATGTCGAGACCAGTCTCCAAACGATCGCAGAGCGCCATGAGTTCATCAACCCTAGCAACGATGCGACGCTGCTCGGCGAGGGGTGGAACGGCGACAGCCATCCGATCCATTCTGTTCTTCGGAAGGCCACCACGTCCTGCGCCGGTTTGCTTACGAAGAATGAACGCTTGGAAGTGGGATGACAGCACGAGCTTATGAAGATAGTCAGCCATATCGGACACTGCCGGACGGATTATGGCAACGTGCTGGCTAACATTGGCCTCGGCGAGATCATCAGGCACGCGACAGCAACGACCCATAGAGCCACCTGTGATGTTCAGAAGCAGATCTCTTGCTCGTACAGCAGTACCCGCCATTCGAGCGTGAACGTCGCCTCCGATGCAGGCTACACCGGCGAGTCGCAGCCCGTCGTCATAGATGTTCTGCGAGCGAAGGAAGGGCACTCCAGTCTTCTTGTATACGCTCTTGCCGCCCCGGGGAGTTCTCCCAGAGCCGGTTTTGGTGCAAAGCTCGCCAATCCGGCTCCAATGCCAACCCTCAGGAAGACGAAACGGAGTTTCGTTCGCGCTAAGCGGCTCCACGTCGTGCTTGACTCCCAACTGCACCCTGACCTCCGCGATGCGCTGCAACAACTCGGATGCCGGCTCATCCGAAGGATCCTGCTCCACCAACTCTCCCCGCACGGCGAGGTTGAGAATGGTCTGGCGGAGATGCTTGACCTGATCGGCGCGAGCGGTCAGTGCAGGCAGGGCATCAATGGCGAAGCGCACGTGAGCCTGAAACGCCGACGCGTCCGTGTCAGGAGCGGAAAAGGTGGTCAGGCTGGCCTTGGTCAGCCGGTCGCGGGTGTCCTCTCGCGCCGCGTGGGTTTCTTCCAACTGGTCGCAGAGCGCCATGAGTTCATCGACCTTCGCGACGATGCGGCGCTGCTCGGTGAGAGGAGGAAGCGGGATGGCTAGGTCCTCTAGTTGCTTCTTGCTGACGCTTGGAAAAGCCATGCCTCTCCCCATCGAGATGATGTCTTCGCGGGCTCTCCAGAGAAACAGCCGGATGAAGTCATCGTCAAATGAAGAACAGATTGCGGCAACGCCTCTGCCGATGCAGGCACGGAATGCGGCTACGTTGGTACGCCCAGTGGTAGATCCACGGACACAGATGAGCAGATCGCCTTCCTCACAATACTTCCTTGGCGCAGTAGTGAATTGATTGACAACCGTTCGCCCAAATGGCCCCGGTGTGAACTCAACCGGACCATTGATGAGCGGCACTCCGTCGCCTGACTTATTGTACGTGTCACCAGGAGGACTCTGGCCCATTGTAACCTCTGAGATCCTAGCTAGCGGCGTCCACTCCCAGCCGTCCGGCAAGTCAAAGAGGTCTTGATCGGCACCTCCGACCTTTAGCGCGTGCGACTTCGGCCCCTTAGCCTTCGGGGCCTCTGCCCTCTGCGCTCGAATCCGTTTCAACAACTCCGATGCCGGTTCATCCGCCGGATCCTGCTCCACCAGTTCCCCCCGCACGGCGAGATCCAGCACAAACCGGCGCAGGCGGTCAACGGCGTCCGGGGCGTCCGCCACGCGGTCGTGCAGGGTGAACAGACTGTGGGCGTTCACCGCAACAGGGCTTCGATCAGGATCCGCTTCAACTGCTCGCGCACTGATATCACTTCGGCCTCGGCGCTGTTCAGTTCCTCCAAGAGCGTCTCGGGATCGCCAAGATCCTCTTCCTGGGCATGGGGGTTCTTGACGTCGAGGTTGTAGCCGCGCGCCTTGATCTCGTCGGCGCACACCTTCCAAGCGCGATCACACTCCTCCCGCCTCGTGCGTTCCGCTCCACCCCACCAGTTGGCACAGTCGTCGAGATGTTCCACCCGAATGGGCCGGGTCATGGAATACGCCTTCTGCCCTTCGGGCACGAGATGCTCCCAGAACCAGACGTCCTCCGTCGGCTCCCCCTTCTCAAAGAATAGCAGGTTCGTCCCGATCGAAGCGTAGGGGCGGAACACGGAGTTCGGCAGGCGCACGATGGTGTGAACGTTGCACTCCTCCATCAGGTGCTCCTTGAGCCGAGTCTTGACGCCTTCGCCGAACAGGGAGCCGTCTGGCAGGACTACGGCGGCCCGGCCTCCGGATTTGAGTAGCCGGATGATCAAAGCCAGGAACAGATCCGCCGTCTCGCGCGTCCGGAAGTGCTGCGGAAAATTGGATTCGATGCCGTCCTCTTCCTTGCCGCCGAACGGCGGATTGGTGAGCACGATGTCCACCCGATCGTTCCGGCGATAGGAGGTGTAGGGCCGGGCCAGCGTGTTGTCGTGGCGCAGGAAGGAGGGATCCTCGATGCCGTGCAGGAGCATGTTCGTGACGGCGAGCATGTGGGGAAGCGGCTTCTTCTCGACCGCCCGAAGGGAGACCTGCATGCTCGTCTCGTCCTCGGTCCGCCTTACATACCGTTCGCGCATGTGGCGGATGGCGCAGGTGAGGAACCCGCCGGTGCCGCAAGCCGGATCGAGCAGGGTCTCGCCCGGCATCGGGTCTATCATCCGCGCCATGAACGTGGTCACGGCGCGCGGCGTGTAGTACTCG
This sequence comes from Longimicrobiales bacterium, assembly GCA_965232315.1. Lineage (GTDB taxonomy): Bacteria > Gemmatimonadota > Gemmatimonadetes > Longimicrobiales > Gaopeijiaceae > BD2-11. The sequence continues at coordinate 24,488 of CBDDPN010000026.1, forward strand.
CCCGCGTTGCCTGCCGATTGCAGGTCGTTCAGGAGCTGCTCGTAGATGTCGCCGAAGTGCCGCCGGTCGCTAAGGTTGTTGAAGTCGATTCCGTTGATCTTGTTGACGACCTGCCGCAGCAGGTGGCCCGACTTCATGTAGTTGTAGGCATCCTCGAACACGTCGCGCACGACGCCAGCGCGGGGACCGGACCGGATCGGAAGTTCCTTCAACTGCGGGAAAAGATCGCCGTTGACGAAGCCGAGCAGTTCCTCGCCCGTCATTCCTTCCGGGTCGGCGGCCCAGCTCCGCCAGCGTAGGGGGGCAGGGACCGGTGAGCGGTACACGTCGTCGAGGAGTTCGAGCTCCTGGTCCTGATCGTCGATGATCTTGAGGAAGAACATCCAGCACAGCTGGCTGATGCGCTGGGCGTCGCCGTCTACGCCCACGTCCTGGCGCATGATGTTCTGAATGGACTTGACGAGGGTGCCGACGGACATGTCTCAGGCGCTCTCCCGGTAGAGTTCGGATTGAAGATCGTGGACGGCCCGCTCGAAGCCGGGCTTCCCACCGAAGGCGCGAACAAGTTCGAGCGGCGTGCCGATGCTGTCCAGAGGCGGGATCCTGAGCACCTTGGCATCGTCGAGATTGACCACCCCGTCGTCGGCGTACTTGTCGAGCAGCGCGTCGAGCACGGCGCGGGCTTGGCCCGCATGTCTGGTGAACACGTCCCGCTTCTTGACGCTCTCGGCCCGCTCGCGGCGAGTCAGGGGCTTGGCGTCGAAGGCGATGTGACAGATCAGATCGAAGGGGTCGAGATCCTTACCCAACTCTTGGATGATCTCCGTCAGAGGCAGCCCCTCGGACGCCATCTCGTCGAGGATCGCCTGCTTACGCTCTTCCCCGTTCCAACGATTCAGGAAGTCGTCCAGGCTCGCGAAGCGCCTCCGTAGCGCCCTGCGCGTGAAGTCGCGGAGCGACTCGGTGATGAGTTTACCTTTGCCGTCCAAGTACTCGACCCGCTCAGCGACAACGGTCGCCTCGATGCCATCAACGTAGATCTTCTTTAGTGGCCCGGTCGGTGGTGGCCCGGGTGGATCCCCGCCATTGATGATGATCTCGCCGTCGTCGGGGCCATCCGAGCCATTCGGTGGCGGATCGGGCGGGAGAACGGGATCGCCGTTTCCGGGCTCGTAGATCTGCTCCGGCTCGCCGTCGAACTCCGGGTCCGCGAAATGGCCCGTGGCACCCCGGAAGTCGATGAGCGTGAAGTAGTACTTCCCCGTGTCCTCATGCACGCGGGTGCCCCGCCCAACGATCTGCTTGAACTCGGTCATCGACCCGACCACGCGGTCGAGCACGATCAGGCGACACGTCTGGACATCAACGCCGGTGGACAGAAGGCGCGAGGTGGTGACGAGGACCGGGTACTTGGATTCGGGATCGATGAAGTTCCCGAGTTCGTTCTTTCCGGTCTCGTCCTCGCCCGTGATCCGCATGACGTACCGCAAGTTCCCTTGGACGAGATCGGCGTTCTCGTTGACCAGCGCCTGGCGCATCCGTGCGGCGTGCTCCTGATCGACGCAGAAGATGATCGCCTTCTGGAAGCGGTCGCCGCTCTCCTTCAGGAACGCAGTGACTTTTTCCGCAACCACCTTCGTGCGTCCGTCGATAACCAGTGTGCGGTCAAACTCTCTGACGGTGTAGATGCGGTCATCGACCGGCTCCCCATCGCGGGCAAGCTGGCCCCTTGTGGGACGCCAGCCCTCGATGTCCCGGTCGATGTGGATCTTGACCACCTTGTAGGGCGCGAGGAAACCGTCGCTGATGCCCTGCTTCAGGGAGTAGGAGAACACCGGTTCCCCGAAGTAAGCGATGTTCGAGACGTACTTCGTCTCCTTCGGCGTCGCGGTGAGGCCGATCTGGGTCGCGGAGGAAAAGTACTCGAGGATCTCGCGCCACGCGGAATCGTCGGCGGCACTGCCCCGGTGGCACTCGTCGATCACGATCAGGTCGAAGAACTCCCGCGAGAACTTGCGATAGGCCTTCTGGTGCTCCTCTGGCCCCGTGATCGCCTGGTAGAGGCCGAGATAGACCTCGTAGGAGGTGTCGATGCTGCGCGACAGCTTGGTCATCGCGCCGCCGAACGGGCGGAAGTCGTTTGCCATTGTCTGGTCGACGAGCACGTTGCGGTCGGCAAGGAACAGGATGCGTTTCTTTCGCCGCGCCTTCCACAGCCGCCAGATGATCTGGAAGGCGGTGAACGTCTTGCCCGTGCCCGTGGCCATGACCAGCAGGATGCGGTCCTGCCCCTTGGCGATGGCCTCGACCGCCGCGTTGACCGCGTTGACCTGGTAGTACCGCGGCGTCTTGCCGCTTGCGTCCTCGAAGTAGTCCTGGAGGACGATTTCCTCAGCTTCAGGCGTCAGCCCCTTCCAGGTCCGGTAGCGCTCCCACAGATCGTCCGGCGACGGAAACGCGTCGAGCGGGAGGTCCACCTCGGGAGGAGTGCTGGCCCCGGTACGATCATGGAATACGAAGCCGTCGCCATTCGAAGAGAACGCGAAGGGGATGTGTAGCGTCTCGGCGTAGTCCATGGCCTGCTGCATGCCGTCGCCGACGCTGTGGCTGTTGTCCTTGGCCTCGATCACCGCGATCGGGATGTTCGGCTTGACGGAGAGGATGTAGTCGGCGCGCTTTCGCTTGCGGCGCGTCACCAGTTTGCCGCGCACGACGATGCGACCAGCGGTGAACGTCACCTCCTCGCGAAGCTGCGACATCTCGTCCCACCCCGCCCCGCGCAGGGCGGGTGTGATGAACTTTGTGCAGATGTCGCGTTCCGAGAGGCTCCGCTTGTCCACCTGGCTCAGCGCGCTCCCGTCCTGTTCAGGGTCACTTCCGTGCCTCCGTGAACGAGCTTCTTCGCATCATGCTGAGACGCGGCTGGCGGACCAGCTCCAAGGCTCCCGCCGAAGTAGTGCGCATAGCGCTACGCGACGGCCAGAAGAGAGGCTGGGCAAGTCAGATCGACGACAAATGGCAACTCGCGGAACCAGCCCAGTCAGCAACTCCCACAGGATCTGAAATCCCGCCTGTCCCAGAAGCCACCACGTCACCTGCTTCATCCGCCGCTTCATCGGACCATCCGCAGGCGGCTCATCCGGCGGATCCCAGTCGATATCGTCACCCCAATCTATCGCGAGCTGAAGTTGTGCATCGCAATAGTCCTCGATGAAATCGAGCTGAGCTTGATCATCCTGCAGGAAGTCAAGGCTCTGCTGCTCCATCCTCACCAACCAACGGCGTTGCAGATCTTCCATCTTCCATCCTCCGTTCGCCTGCACCTGATCGATCCAGTCCCATAACTTATGGTCGGAGGCTCTGATGACCAAAGGCAAGACAACTCTCAAGTTCTCGCATGAGCCCCGCCGATGCGCTACAGGGCAGTCTGTTCGAGCTCCTGGGCGGCATGTCCGCCTCGGAGGATATCGACTAGGGAACCGACGCGCTGCTGGAATGCGGAACGGGCGAGGAGTTCATCGAGCGGATACGGATGGCGTGAAGTCAGCCGCCCCGAGGCCGTTGAAAACCATCACTTGGCCGCAACGAACTTGACCTCTGGACAAGCAGGTTCATAGGGTGACCCATTCTGCATCAGCTAATGAGTCACCAAAGGAGGCACCCGTGAAGCAACTCACCGTCCGTGGCTCGGGAGACGAGCTGGCGCGGGCGATTCGACGGCTTGCGAGCCGTGACGGCACGTCGCTCAACCGGGCAGCCGTCAAGCTGATGCGCCGGGGCGCGGGGCTGGCGGAAGGACAGGACGCGGATGTCGTCGCTGGACCACCTGATCGGGACCTGGCGTTCCGCGGAGACAAAGGAAGATCGACGAGGCGCAGCGACATTTCGAGGCCCATCGACGAGGGCGTGTGGGAATGAGGGTGCTGCTCGACTCGGGCGCGTATTCCCAGCTCATGCGCGGACGCGAACAGGTCAGCCGGATCGTGCGGGGCGCCGAGGAGGTTCTGCTGTCGGCGGTTGTGCTCGGGGAGCTGTTGCATGGGTTCCGTCACGGCTCGCGCTACGAGCGCAATATCCGGCAGATGCGCGCTTCCTCGACAATCCGTACGTGTCCCTCGTGCCGGTCGGAGCCACCACTGCCGACCGCTACTCGAGGATCGTGGCCTCCCTCCAAGCCAAGGGCCGTCCCCTTCCCACCAACGACGTCTGGATCGCAGCTCACGCCATGGAGACGGGAGCCGATCTGGTGTCGGCCAACCGCCGCTTCGAGCATGTGGACTTTCAGGAACCCAACCTCACCAGATTTTCGGCCACGCGGCCGCGGAGCGGTTGAGAGTGTTCGACGCGGGGTAGCGGCCCTGGTTTGCCTGACACCCGAGGAGATCAACTGGATCTCCGGCGGGACCGAAGCGATGAACCTTGCCCTGAACGGATCAGCCTTCGCCCGTCGCGCCTTCCAGAGTTCGCGGCGCCCCGAGCCGCATGAGCGGAGCCTGGTCGCATCGCGGTGGTCCGGCCCGACGTAGGCCCTCAGTGCCCGGTCGAGTTCCCGTCCGTGGATCCGGCACACCCGACCGAGGATTGGACGGGCGACTGAGACCCCAATATACTCCACGAGCGTTTCCATCGTGCGCCAAATTCCTTCCCACCAACAGCCGGCTTCGAGCCCAGCCCCCGAACATGAAACACCATCTGCCACGCAGGCCGCTCGGGCCGGTGGCGCCCTCCTCGCTCATCTGCTGCGGGCCGTTCAGACCATCCGTTCCCGCCGAAGGTCCGACATGCCTGACTTGATATTCTCCTCAACCGCCATCGTCAACCAGATCACGCAGTTGCTGCGGGACCGGTACCACCCCGGGTTTCCCATTCTCAAGGAACTCCTTCAGAATGCCGACGACGCCGAGGCGCGCCGCTTCGTGGCCGACTTCTACGACTGCTTGCCCGGTTCTGAACACGCCACCAATCCGCTGCTTCGTGCCCCGGGCGCGTTGATCCTGAACGATGGACAATTCTCCGACACCGACATGGAGGGAATTCGCACCTTCGGGGACAGCACCAAATCGCACGACAGCTCACGGGTCGGCAAGTTCGGAATCGGTCAAAAGGCGGTTTTTCACCTCTGCGACGCTTTCGTTGTTGTTGCGAAAGGTCATCCCGTCAAGTCGTCTTGGCAGGTCGTTAATCCTTTTGTTGGCGTCAAGGACTTGCCCGGCAACGTCACGGAAGGTTGGGAAGACTTGCCGCAAGCGGATCGTCAGCTGCTTGCCGATCGGTTAAAAACCGTGGCCTGGAAGCACTGTCTCGGCATCTGGATCCCCTTGCGAAACCCAAGTCTACAGGTGGCGCCGCAGGCCGGTTTTTCCAGGACGCCACCTTCCCTGGACGGAGTAGCCGAGTCCTGGAACAGCCCCAGGGACTTACGCACACTTCTGACAATGCTCAGGCATCTCCGAGAAGTGGCAATCCGCCGGGAGGGCAAAGACTTGGTCGCACTCCGTGTGATCGGTGCGGCGAAGCGTCTCTCGCTAGTGGCGAAGAAGGAGACGACGGGAATCAGCCGCGCTCCAGGACACGGCGTGCGTCACTTTCACGGTATGATCCAGAGAGTCCCGGGCGGTCGAAGAATGCCGTATGTCGGTTTGGAGGCCCTACTACCCAATCACCAGCTTGACGAACTGAAGGATAGCGAGCACTGGCCGTGCACCCACACAGCCTTCAGCCCCGTGCCACAACCGGAGAAAGGCGAACCGCACGGAGCCATCTCGCTGTGGTGTGATCCGCGGAGCCATGCATCGGAACTCTCGATATCTTGGGCCGTCTTCTTGCCTGTCTCAAAGGAAGAGGACATCACAATTCCGATCGAGGGTCCGTCGGTTGGCCAAGTGCGCCTCTTGGTGCACGGGTACTTCTTTCTGGACAGCGGTCGTCAGCGCATCGATGGCATCGATGGACCCCGCGTCCGTGCTGAATCGATTGACGAATCGGAAACCCGTCAGGCCTGGAATGCCGAACTGTGCAACTCCGTTGTTCTGCCTATTCTCCCGCGGGTATTGCACGACGCACTCGCGGCAAGAGTGCTGAAGCCTAACGCTCTTCGAAGCCTGTTGATGGGCCTCGCAGGGCATGACTGGTTTCGGCATCGGCGAAGCGCCATTTGCCGTAGGCATGCGCTGGTGTGCGTGCTGGAACCCCCGGAGTCACGGGCGCAAAAAAGGCCGAAATGGCAGCTCCTGTCCGCGAAGAGCAAGCTCCGTGCATTGCCGGATTTTGTCTTTCAGACTCCACGGCGTCTTGCGGAACTCTTCCCCGAGGTCCATGCGTTCGCAGCCAGCCATGAACTGGTGCTGTGTACACACGTCGATGCGTCCTTGGTTGCTCATCAGATGAGCTGGTCGGCGGATGAGCTGAACGAGCTCTTCTCGTCCTTGCAGGCACGTGTCTTTAATCGCGTCCCGCTGATACGGCCCCTTGCAGAGTTCCTCAGGTTGATCGAATCGGACAATGCTGCCCTGCTCGCTTCGATGACAGCTCAAATCGTTGACGTTCTCCGCACGGCCTTGCTTGGGAGAGCACGACTGGTCGACGCTGAGAAGATTGCGAGCGTTCTTGGGCAGTTGCCTGACACCAATCTTCGAGTCATTTCCGGTTTGCCGCCGAATCGTCGCCTCTTGCGCACACTCGCCAAATCGGAGTCGACAGTTCTGATCGTTCCAGAGACCTACATGCCGAGCGGCTCGCAGCGAGTCGACAAGAAGGATCTGACGGCATTGCTCAAGGCCCTTGAGCCTGAAGTCCGTGGAGCGGACTCGGAGGCCGCAAGTCGGACAGCGCTTGCCCTCATCCAAGGCCACGGGAATTCCTCCGCAGTTGCGTCCGATCCCACCTTGGCATCCCTTGCTGTCCTGCGTGGACGCAATGTGCGGAAGGGCTACGGCACGAATGGTGAGGCGCGGAGAGAGACCGAAATTCTATCAATCGAGGCCATCAGGGATCGTGTCGCACGGGGACTGCTATTCGCGGGATCGCCCGATGCCCACAAGGCGTTGCCAATCCTCGCAGGCGCTATTCCCAAGATATCGCCTGTCATTCTTGATCAACGGATTGCGAAGTTTCTGAAAGGGTTGGCAATTAGCGAGCTTGTTCCAAGGAATGTGGACAGAAAGTCCCTTTGCCGAGCTGTCAGGGAAGCAGCCGAGTATGGGCCCGCTGTCGCTCGACGCCAACTTATTGAGTACCTTCGTGGCATGCCGGGTTCCGATGATCGTCAAATGCGACAGGCGTTGCGGTGCCTGTGTGCGGGGGCCAGGGAGGCGGTCGATCCTGAGACAAATCTCTACTATCTCAAGGGTGAGCTCGAAGGGCTGGAACGAGTTATCCGAGTACTTCTCAAGAACGATCCGGCCGCCTTCCTGGTACACCCGGAAATCACCGACACACTGCCTCCGAGTGAGTCCAAGCGGCTCGGCATGCAAGCAATCGGCTTCGAGTACTTTAATCGCGTCGCTCAGGATCGGGGCCTCCGGGCAGCACTGGCATCATGCCGCCCAACGAGAGAGGAACGGGCAATCCTCCTTCGGCGTTTGGATTCCGGCGTTACGCGCAAGCTGCCGATCTTCGCACGAACCGACGGTACGGTTGGACCCGCAACCAAGATGTTCCGGGACACTGACGAGTGGACGGTACCTCGGTCGCTCAAAGACCGTGTCCTGTTGCTCGAACCAAGTCGGCAGCCGCAGGCAAGGCTTCGTGAGAAAGCTATCGTGCAGGTCTGGACTCCGACGCAACAAGTCAAGGTCGCGCTTGAGGCTTCGGATGCCCACCGGTACCAGCGTGAGATTCTCGATGCATTGGCGGAGGTCGCCGATGTCACAGCCTCGGGTGGCGTACTCGTTAATGTCCTTCGCGACTCCCGATGGTTGATCGCGCGCTCGGAACCGGTTGCCCCAGCTTCCATACTAGATCTTCCGGGCGAGGTTGCGCGCGAAGCACGATCGTTGGATGGTGGCGGTTCAATTTCCTCCTTCGTGTCGAGACAGGACCTACGGAGCGACGTGCGCCATCATCCCGGGTTTTCGATTCTGGAAGCGAACATCCTCCCGTGCCGTAGCAAGTCCCTTGAGCGGCTGGCCAGCCTGCTTGGCGAGTCCTCTTTGATCGGCCGACTTGGTTCTGCCGGAGACTACCCTCTTGGCCAGTTTCGTGCTCTCGCTAGGCGAATGGCTGACCTGGCCCTTCCCGGGTGGCCGTTGCTGGCCGCGGTCCTTCGGTCGGTTGAGCGCGACAATGACGTGCGGCGGATCGTAGACAATCTCGATGTCGCGAGGGAGCATCATCGAAGCTTGGCAATCGACCATCTGAACGCGCTGGTCGCCGTGTCACTGACCGCTCCGGAGCCCGCCCTTGCTGCTTGCCGACATGCATTTCGCGCAATAGCCGAGTGGAGCGAACAGTCTCGCAAAGCAGTTTTTTCGGAGACGCACGTACCGACGCAAACCGGCGATTGGAGAACCGGGCGAGAGGTCATTCCCAGGGGGCAGGGGCTGTCCCGCGATTCTGTCTTGGACCGTGAGTGCGCCCAGATCCTCGGGTCCGGCGAGCGCGTAAATCGTCTTCCGGGTGACCAATCTGGCGAACCGTTGGCGCCGCGGTCTACGCTTGGAGGATGGACAATCCATAGAGGATATCAGCATCTGCACGATCTTGACAGGAAGGCCCTAGAGCAGCAGGCGGACTTCCTCAAAGGGTGTTTTGGCTGCATTCCCACCAGGCTTGTTGTCGTCTATCTCGCGCTGCTCGGCACTCGTGAACTCCTTGGTAGTCTCGTCCGGGGCCGCGCCACTACTCACGATATCGAAACATGGTGGGAGGAAACTCGCTCCAGACTAAAGCTGAAGTACGAGCATCGATTGCTTGTTGACATCTACCGTGGCAACACCATTCGAGCCGTCTCGTTGTCTGGCCACGATTTGGAAGTGCCTCCGTCAGCCGGTTCCGGAGAACTGATCCGTGGCAATGGCCACAAGACCGGCACGATTTATGTCGCGGATGACGGGGTCGAACGTCACGTCTCCCGGTTGCGGATTCGCGATCAGGACATCAGAGAGCTGAATGGTGGCAATTCCGACGCTGCTGAGATATTCCGCCGTTTCGTCGAAACTGTCGCTGTAGACTGCGTCAAGCGGTGGACGGAATCCGACAGACAGGCGCTTGCTTCCCTGCTCGATAGAGCAATCAAAGTGAACCAGACTACATTGCGCGACACGACAGCGCTAATGCAGGATGAGCTTCACAGTACGCTGAGCGGGCTCAAGCCAGAGCGCGACAGTGTGATCTGGAAGGCGTTGAGTGATTTCCGAGACCGTCGCGACCGGGCAACCTCTCTCGGGAAGTCAGCCACTGATATCGCTGTTCTGAAAGCCGATCTGTGGAACGCTATGGAAACGCCCGAGGCCCAGGTCGAACTCCTGCACGCCATTCGCAGCAAGATTGAGGAATACGGGTACTCGACCGATCGGATTGTGTTTGAGCTTCTCCAGAACGCCGATGATGCCTACCATCAACTTCACGGCCGCGGTGGCGTTTCGTGTTTCGTCCTGAGGGTCCGCTCCGGCGAACGTGGGGGTTTTCAGGCTATTCACTGGGGCCGCGCGATTAACGATTTCGGCAGCAATCCTGACGAGGGCCGCCGCCGTGGTTATGGCCGTGACCTTCACAATATGCTGTTGATGAGTTTCTCCGAAAAGCGACGGGGCGATGGCGTCACGGGGCAGTTCGGGTTGGGCTTCAAGACCGTTCACATGCTGTCCGACAGCGTGGGGATCGCCAGTCGCTTCCTAGCAGTACGCACGCAAGGGGGGCTGATCCCAAGGCCGTGGCCGCAGGGTGCGAATGCGAGTGACGAAGAGCGGCGAGACGGACAGCAAGCTACGGTAGTCGATGTGCCGTTTGTGGAGGGCCGGAGGCGAATGGGGCGAGACGCGGTGAAGACCTTCCGGGAAGCCATGGTATGGTTGCCTCTTTTTGCAAGGCAGATTCGGCGCATCGAGTTCGAAGACAGCAATTTGACGACCGTAGAGCGTCGTGATGGCGAGAAGATCGCTGACGGGGCCCGTGTAGTGACTGTTCTCGCTGATTCGACGGAACGCCTGCTTATGTTTGACGTTCGGGACGGATACAGCTTGGTACTGCGCCTTGACCGCGACGGTCCAATCGGATTCTCGTCCACGCTTCCTCGGTTATGGAACCTCGCTCCCCTGCAAGAGAGCGTCTCAGCCGGTTGCTTGCTGAACGGTCCCTTTCCATTGGACCCGGGCCGTGGTCGGCTGGCGGGTGCCATCGATAGCCGGCGGGCGATCATGGAGAAACGCGGTGACGCCTTTGGCGATTGCCTGCGGAACCTCTATGACGCGGCGACGGCAGACTGGGAAGGGTTCTGCAAGGCACTGGACCTGCGGGGTGGCCATGAGAGTCAATGGGATTTCTGGAGTCGGTTATTCGACATCGTTGCCGCGGATCTGGGTGATCCGCTTACGCGCAATCTTCATGGTGTCGATAGGGGCTACGGATACCTCGCGTTCAAACGCCCTGTCGTCCCCACTCGATTGCCGGACCCGTGCGGGGGGGTCGTAACAGCTGCGAACGTCAAACACCGCACAGCCGATGCCCTTTCGGACGAGAACGTGCAGCGAGACGTTCTGCGCTGGCCAGCCCTAGCTTCGTTGACTGGCTCGCTCGTGGCCCGCCCCGTCGCGGATCAGCTGCGTGGGCTCGGATTCGAGCCAGTCGAGGACCTGTCAGTTGCTAGGGCACTTGAGCGGCAACTGAGCGAGGGGGCCGATCTTGCCCAGAGGGCGAACCGACTCGAACACGCAGATCCGACGGGTGGCCGCGTGGACGCCACACTTGCCGAGAAGCTCGGCAAGCTCATCAATATGACATCCATTGAGAGGGCGCCGCTCGACCAGGAAAGGACGACAATACTGACTGTTACGCGAAAGGCCCGGTTCCGTTGCCAAGATGGAAAATGGCACGCCGTCCGCCAAGTGAGCGCGCGACTGGGAGGCGACGAGGACCTGATCTGCAACTTCGCACCTGACAGCTGCGTGCTGGATGTCGCCTATCGGGGTGACGGACTGGAGTTCTTCAGGGTTGCGCGACGTGAGTCCGGATATGGACCTCAAGCCAAGGATCTCTTCTGTTGGGCACGGGAGGCCAACGATCAGGCAGGGCAACGTGCGGTGCTTTGGTACCTGATCGTGGGACGACATGGACGCGCCTTGGCGGAGGAACTCCAAAGCGATCGCCCTGGCTGGCTCCCGGGTCCCTCAGAGTTGTCCTCGCACGGCCTTCTTGACGGTTGGCGTGACGCAGACAAGCAGGACTTGGCCCGGAGACTCTATCCGAGGCACACCACAGTAGTGATCAAAGACAATAGACCCATTCCCAAGAACGGGACCCAGGCAGCAGGCGACGTTCTCTTGGCGATTCACGACTGGTGGACAGAGCACGGACAGGAACAGCGTCACCATTACGAGGAACACGTCTATCCTAAGTCTTTCGACGTGTTTCCGTTTCAGGATTCGTCAGCGTCATGGTTCACATTATTCGCCATCGCACGCTTTCAGAACCTTGGCCGAGTGATGGACGCGCAGAATCGGACCTTCATCGATAAGGCCTATGACGACGGGTGGTGGGTGGAACTTGCCCGCACAAAGGGGAATGAGATCGCGGTCGATCTTCTGGACACCTGGAGTGACCCGGAACAACCGGACCACGCGTATCGTCCGTGGCGCAACACCCTGGTTGATTTGTACTCAATCGCCCGCGGATTGGATGCCTATTCTGCCGTAATGCGTCGCCTGCCGCGGATCATCCGAGAGGAGGATCGAGTTTCGCTTCGGCAACTCCTTTATCCCGCGCAATCGGACGTTCACATGCGCCTCGGCACCGTCGCCGCGCCAATCGATTCTCCCATCGGCTTCGGCATCAATTGGATGATCCGGGAGCTCGTTCGCAACAACTTCTACAACCGAGGCGACGCGGAGGTGCTGGCCCCGTACTGCTGGTCGGCCCGGGCTCGAGTGCGGCGCTTGTTGGATCACCTCGGATCCAACCTTGGCAACGACGCAGACATGGATGCCAGCACACGGATTTGGGACTTTGTACGGAAGCATCTGGGCGCAGGGCAAGCCGACTTCGGCGGCGACTTCGATCTCCCCCTTCACTTGATCACGCTGAAGAGGAACCGTGAATGGCTCAACAACTTTTTCCGCGAGGCCGGTGGGGAACCTCCCGATCCCGTCCGGTGGGCTGGTTAAGCCACAGACACCAGGAACCCGTTCGCTCAAGAGTCCTGACCATGACCGATCGATCCGCACTCGTCCCCAACGATCCCGTCGAACACCGCCAGCACGGTCGCGGGCGGGTCGTCGCTCATCTCGGTGCCACTGTCGTCGTTCGCTTCGGTAACGAGCTTCACCAGCTACCGGCCGAGACACTCGACGTTATCCCTTCCCTTGATCGCTCGCTCCGTCAGGGCCGTTGTGGCGACCCAAACGAGGTTCTGCTCCGCGCACAGGGTCTCGCGATCTCGTCAGTCAACGACCAGTGGGGCGTCTTTTCCCGCTCGCGGATCCAGCTTCTGCCTCACCAACTGTGGGTTTGCAGACTGGTCAACGCCCAGTGGCCTTTCCGTTGGATGATCGCCGACGATGTGGGATTGGGAAAGACAATCGAAGCCGGACTGATCCTGATGCCTCTGATCGCTTCGGCACGGGTTCGGCGGCTCCTCATTCTGACGCCGGCCAGTCTTGTCGCCCAGTGGCAGTACCGATTGCGGGACATGTTCGACATTCGGTTGCAAAGCTATGTGTCCCAGGCCGACACGGATCGCTCCGACTATTGGGGAACCGCATCCATGGTGGTGGCGTCCTTTCACACGCTCCGCCACGAACAGCGTGGTGCCCGTCAGCGGCTCCTTGAGGCAGCCCCGTGGGACCTGGTGATCGTTGACGAGGCTCATCATCTGAACGCCGATGAGCGAATGGGAGACACGCTGGCATACGGCCTGCTCGCTGACTTGAATATGCGAAAGAAGACCGAATCGCTGCTCTTCTTCACTGGTACTCCCCACCGCGGGAAGGACTACGGATTCTTCAAGTTGATGCAACTTCTCCGTCCGGACCTCTTCGATCCAGAGCGCAAGAGTGTATCTCTCTTTCCGAAGCTCCGGCAGGCGATGATCCGCAACAACAAGGCTTCTGCGACCGACCTTCGCGGCGAGAAGCTCTTCACAAGTACAACCGTACACGACCGGGAATACGAGTACAGTGACGAAGAGGACGCCTTCTATCGAACACTTAGCCAGTTCATCCTCGATGGTCGCGCCTATGCCACGAGTGCAACCGGGCGGGCGAAAACGGCCCGCATGCTGGTCCTAACTACTCTTCAGAAGCTGGCCGCCAGTTCGATCGCCTCTGTCCGCAAGGCGCTGTTCAATCGACGGCGGATGCTTCAAGAGGCGGTTCGAAATGAACGTCCCGAAGGCGCGCAGATGCCGAACGGGGATGCCAGCACTCTTGACGATTTCGCCCGGTGGGAAGAGAAGGCCGCAGAGGAGGTCGCGTTCGTGCTGATGAGGGATGAGATTCGACGTCTGGACGAACTGCTGGATCTGTCCAACAAAGTAGGCAAGGAGACCAAGATTGACTGTCTGGTCAAGTTGGTCAGACATGACATCCCCGACGGAGAATCCGTACTTCTGTTCACAGAATACAAGGCAACTCAGGCTCTGGTCATGAATTCACTTCAGCGAGAGTTCGGGTACGGAACGGTCGCCTTCATCAACGGAGACGACCGGCTTGACGGAGTCGAGGTGTCGGATGGACCGCCACGCACCATTCGCCGATCCCGAGAGGATGCGGCCAACTCATTCAATGCCGGATCGATCCGGTTTCTGGTGTCAACTGAGGCCGGGGGAGAGGGAATTGACCTGCAGGAGAGCTGCTGCACCCTCATCCATGTGGACATGCCCTGGAATCCCATGAGAATGCACCAGCGGGTCGGGCGGCTGTCACGATACGGCCAAGCGCTACCCGTTACGGTCTTTATTCTGCGGAATCCCGGAACGGTGGAGGCTCGAATATGGGAACTTCTGAACGCCAAGCTGGAGCGGATTCAGATGGCGCATACGTCGGTCATGGACGACAAGGAGGACATTCTTCAGCTCGTGACCGGTGCGGCATTGCATTCGTCATTTGATCGCTTGTTCTCGGACGCACAGGAAGTACCGCGCGAACGCCTTGCGGAGTGGTTCGACCAAGAGACTGCAACACTGGGGGGCCAGGACGTCGTGGACACGGCGCGTGAGCTTCTGGGCAACGTTGCACGATTCGATTTTCAACAGGTCGGCAGGGAGCTGCCGATGGTCGACCTGCCCGACTTGGAGTCGTTCTTCGTGCGAGCGGTAGGGCGACACCGAGCTCGAGTCTTCCGGCGGGACGGTGGGTTGGCGTTCAACTCCCCCAATCGATGGAAGGCACGTAGTTACGCGGTGCGGGACAAGTACGAGGGTCTGGTATTCGATCGAGCGGTGCGCGGAAAGGGCGCAGCCACCAGGGTGCTCGGCGTAGGCCATACCGTCTTCGACATTGCCCTTCAAGAGGCCTGTTCCCTTAAGGAAAGCGTCGCTATCGCGCATGGTCTTCGGTCTCCGATTCTGGTCGTGTCGGCCGAGGATGAGATCACTGGCACCGGTGCCATTTCCCACCGACTGGTTTTCGGGGTGACGGAAGCTGGGGACGAGGTCACGGTGCTACGCGACTGGGAACTGCTTCAGAAGCTGAATTCGTGCCGGCCGACTCCAGAGTGGCAGGCCAGCGAACTTCCAGTCAGCCTTGTCGATGTGGTTGACCGCTTGATGGGTGCGTTCCATGCCGATGTCAAGAAGTACACCCCCATGCTCCAACGCCCGACCGTTGCGGCTGAACTGCTGTTGGTGCCCAATCCGGGCGGGTAGCGTGCCGACTGGTCTTGGGGGGATACCCAGAGCCTCTCATCCGGAGCCCGGCTCGGGCCCGCGAGCGGCGCCGGCAGTATTGTGCAGAGCATGATCCTGATTCCGACGAAAATCGTCCACTCATTCCGACGGATGCCGTCCACTGATTCCGTCGTCAGGCCGCCCGCAGACTCGGCGAGGAGATCATCGAGCGGGTGCGAATGCCCTGAACGGGAGCCCATTCCAAGCCGCACTCGTCGGCCAGACAACCCGCTCACGCGTCCGCTTGACGCCATGAACCGTCAGGTCATATTGTGACTCAATACAAATCGCGTTATGAGTCACACAAAGGAGACAGCCGTGAAGCAGTTCACCGTCCGTGGTCTGGGAGACGAGCTGGCACGGGCGATCCGGCGCCTTGCGAGCCGTGACGGCACATCGCTCAACCGGGCAGCCGTCAAGCTGATGCGCCGGGGCGCGGGATTGGCTAAAGGACAGGACGCGGACATCGTCGGCTCATCGCTGGACCACCTGATCGGGACCTGGAGCCGTGCGGAGGCGCACGAGATCGACGAGGCGCTGCGACATTTCGAGGCTATCGACGAGGGCGTGTGAAAATGAGGGTGCTGCTCGACGCGGGCGCGTACTCCCAGTTCATGCGCGGGCGCGAACAGGTGAGCCGGATCGTGAGAGGCGCCGAGGAGGTTCTGCTATCGGCGGTTGTGCTCGGCGAGCTGTTGTACGGGTTCCGTCGCGGCTCGCGCTACGAGCGCAACATCCGGCAGATGCGCGCTCTCCTCGACAATCCGTACGTGTCACTCGTGCCGGTGGGAGCCACCACTGCCGACCGCTACTCGAGGATCGCGGCCTCGCTCCGCGCCAAGGGCCGTCCCCTTCCCCCCAACGTCGTCTGGATCGCAGCTCACGCCATGGAGACGGGGGCCGATCTGGTGTCGGCCGACCACCGCTTCGAGCATGTGGACGGGATCGCGTGGGTGCGACTGAGGTCCGAGCGCGGGTCGACCTGGCCAACGGTGTGAGTCACCGCCCGAGTGCAGGGACGCATCTAGACCTCAGCACCCGCGCACCCGTGCCAGAAAGTCGTCCGGGGCGTCGCAATCGACGACCGCCTCTGCGACGCGGATAATCTGTTCCCCATCATGGACTTCCGCGAGCAACCGGGCCAATTTCTCGGCGGTTCTTCTACCGAACTTGCGGGCAGCCTGATTGCGCAGGACCCTCATCTGTCCCACTTCCATTCCCTCCTGCCTGATGTCGTCCAGACTGCGCTGAAATTCCGTCACTATCGATCCCATCGTCATCGCCTCCTCCAGTCGATCGCTGTCGAAGCCCTTCGAACGTAACATCGCCCTCACGCCCCGGGCCATGAAACGGTCGAAGTCCTCGTCGCCGCAGCCTGCCACCACCCGTCGCAACACCGCCAATTGCTTGCTCATGACGGTCGCCGAAGCCACTCCAGCAAACCCCAGAGTCATCTGTGGCAGGTCCAGAGGCCCTTGCGGCGGAGCATCGGGCGGCAGGCGCTCCACCACTCGGTGGGTATCCGGGGCGGAGTTCAGAAACAGGTCGCGCAAGCGGGTCGGGGCATTCCATTGCCTGTCCCCATGGTGAAGGACAAGGGACTCCACGGCGAGTTGCCGCTCGCCCGTCTCAGTTCCTTGTCATGCTCGATCAGTTCCTGGACCGCCAGAATGTTGTAGGTGGTGGTGCGCAGGACCATGTGCCGCTCCGGCCTGCCCTGAAGCTCCAGCAGCAGCACCAGATCGGTTGTCCCGTCGATCGTGCCGGCGCGCCACATCATGTCCGGATAGCGCCGCCGCAGACGTTCATCGATGAGTTCCGTGGGCAGCCGTTCGAGCGTCGAGTACTCAATCTTCCCATCCCATGCGGGAACCTGCCGGCGGATCAGCAGCTCGATCATCCGCGGGTGCGAGAACAGCTTCTTGAAGGCGGCGTCGTCCACCGATGTACCGATTTGGGATGGATGAATTGGCCGTGAGGGGGTTCGGCCCTTTAACCTCTCGCGGAGCTTGGGGCGCATCCATAGCCGAATGAGCCTATCTTCAGCTTGGATCCTGTCCGGTTCCTCCGTCCCCTGATGACGGAAGGGATCCGCGCGACTCCGGGGAGTTGGGTCGGCGACCTGACCGGCTACCTGGATGACCGCATGGAGGCAATGATAAGCCAGCGAACCGATCTGGAAGCGCCCAAGCGAGGGCAGGAGGTCGTCGAGCGGGCGGACGGCGAGCAGAGCCTTCCACCCAGCATTCACGTAGCGCGCATTGGGTGTCGACCATCGCCTCTGCAAAACCCGAGACACCGTCTCGGAAATTGACTGGTCGCCAAATTTCGATCCGCGATCATGTCGCCGAGATCGACTTCTCGACCCTGCGGGAAGAACCGACCGAGCCGGTAGGCAAGAAAACCCTGCAGCGGGGCCATCCCGACATGATCTGGTCCGGCGGTAGGGTGGTGTTGGCGATCCGCTGGACGACATGACGGCCCTGGTGCTGGGCTTAGCCCGCAGCCTCTCTTTTGAGGAGATGGCCGCGCAGGTGGCGGCTCTGCGACTCAGGGTCGCCGAGCGCGGGGATGCGGGCCTGGACGCGTTCATGGTCGAGCGGATGGACACCATGTTGGAATTGAGGGACTACCCGGAGGAACTGCAGCTGGGAGGAGCGAAAACGATGACCGAGATGGTGGAGAGGTTTCACCGAAGCCTGGATGAGTTGGTCCAGAGGGGCGCCCGGGCAGGGTCTGCAGCGGCTGATCGCCCGGAGGTTCGGCGAGGAAACGGCGGGGCAGGTCTCGGACGTGCTTGAGGAGCTACCCGGCCCTGAGGACCTCGGGAGAGGAGCTCATCGAGCGGGTGCGGACGGCCTGACCGCGCAACCCCTCCGTCTCATCCAGCGTCGCGTTCGGGGACAGGATCGACCTCGACAGCGGATTCGCCCAGCACCTTCCAGTAGCCGCCCTTGTCGGGACCGATTCGCTCGATCTTCCCGGCCGCGCGCAACTTGTCCAGCCGGTACCGGACGATGGATCGCGTGGTGCCGAGGGTGGCGGCGATTTCGCGGCGGCCTGCGGACGGATTCTGGCGAAGGAGAGCCAGGATGCGGTCAGAGAGGGACGGGAGTTCTGGTGATTGGCCTTCGCTTCTGGCGGTTTTCTGGCGGTTCTCGGGTAGTTTTCTGGCGGTTTTCTGGCTGATTACGGGCTGGGGCTCCCTTGCGTCCCGACGGTCCCCCGCAGAGTCATCAGGCTCCTCCCCGGGATCCGTGTCGGGATCATCGACAACCAGCCAGCGTCCTCCCCTGTCCGGCCCAACGCGACGTAACCTACCTGATTCCTTGAGCTTGTCCAACTGATACCGGACGCTCCATTCGGTGGTGCCTTCAAGTGCTCCAGCAATGTCGCGGCGGCTGGCGGACGGATGCTCCCGCAGGAATGTGAGGATTCGGTTCGCCAGGTTCTGGCTGGACTCCTTCCTTGCTGGCGGTTTTCTGGTGGTTTTCTGGCGTTTTTCTGGTGGTTCGCCGTCGTTTCCGGTTGCCGTCTGGGTAGTGTCGCGATCGTCCTGGGTGGTCTCACGGTCTCCAGCCCGCCAAATCCTGATCAGAAAACCCGCGCCTACATCGAACTCCGGCTCTCGCAGGCCTGCCTCGGCGCACCGCCGGATCATGTCCACGGTCCCGGTCCCCATCCTCTCGATGTACTGCAGCAGGTACATCGATTCCGCCAGCAACGGATTGCCGGGGAGGGAATGGTGCGGCACGCGCAGCTTCTCGACGGTCAGCGCAGGCGGCAACCGGCCGGAGTTCATGACTTCCAGGCGATCCGCGAAGAGCATGACCTGAACGCTGCTGCTGTCCGTGTAGTCCCGGTGAGACACCGCGTTCACGATCGCCTCGGTCACCACCTCCTTCGGGATCTCGTACTTGACGGGCGCCTGCACGCTCTCCGCTCTGGTGCCCACCGACAGCGCGATCTTGCTCAGGACGAAGTCCACCGCCTGGTCCACCAGCGCGAACACCGTCCCCTTATAGACCTGGTACGAGGGAATCGGCTTGGCGACCTCCGTCCCATGGAAGTGCGCGCACTTGATTTCGGAGGAGATCAGGAAGCGTTGCGGGGCCTGTCCGAAGAGCAGCATTGCGGCGTTGGTCAACCGGCCCTTGTTCAACAGGTTCAGATGTCTGAGCAGGTCCGGCGGGGGCGTCTCGGGTGGCAACGGGAACTGCCTTGCCCGGCGCGCGATGCGAATGAAGCGGTACATGTCCTCGACATCCAGATCGTCGAGCCTGGCACCCGAGCACGGCGCGGCGTCGAACGGCCCGAAACGCAACAGCTCCCTGGATTCGAGGTACTGCACGAGCGCAGCGTAGAGCCCGGCTACCAACTCCGGCAAGGTCGCAAACCGCCTCCTCACCAAACCGGCTTGCGACCTTGCGATGAGCGCGCGCATGCGCGGGTGCCGGTCCGCTTCCTCCGTTCCCTTCACGAAGATGAGGCGATGCTTTTCCAGTTCGGTGGCGCAGTCGAATTCGCGCTCCGTGGGCGAGACGCCCTCGGCATCCTCACTGCCGTAGTCTCGCCCGAACAGGCCCACGTAGATGTCGCACCGGTCGACCTCGTCCAGGTACACCCGGTCGGGACGCCGGTCGGACGCCGGCACGTCCTCGAACAGGAAGACATCGAAGAACCGCCGCATCAGTGGATCGCCGCGCAAATAGTCGCGCAAGCGCTTCCGCGCGAGCGCGAACTCTCGCTGGTCGCTGCTAATGACGATGCGGATCGGCATCATGGGTCCGCCTCACCCTCGACCGAAGTGGCTGGGATGGGCAGGCGGATGGCACCGCTGAGGAGCTGTTGCATCATGCAACAAGGTAAGGTAGTGGGACCAGCCGAGGGAGAATTGCTCGGCAAGCCTCGTGAGGTTGGGAGCCGCGCTGATTAGACTTGGCGCGAGAGACTCAACGGACAGCGTCTGTTGTAGACGCGGAGCGGCGCGCATGGGCAGTGCGGGAGAGGATGAGGGAGCGCCAAGAGACGGGGGAGCGGGAGAGCGGCCCGAGCATCATCATCCCCATTCCCCGGCCTCGCCGGCCCAGAGGCCCCGAGCGCGGCAGCCGCTTCGCCATTCTAGCTTTCTGGAGGCCGGGGCACCTGGAGGTCCTTGCAGATCTTTCTGGCGAGGTCCCGGTTGATCTCGTTGTGCCGGGGAATCGTCGAGACCTTCTTGGCCGCCCGGTTGATGTAGAGGGTGTGGTTCGCGCCTTCGCGCAGAAAGACGCATCCGTGGTGTGCCAAGTGCCGCAGCAAGTCCCGGCGCTTCACGCCGTGACGGTGATGGGCTCTCTGATGACCGCACCGCCGTCGGCGTCTTCACGGGCCATTTCCCGGTTGGCTTCGATCACCAAGGCGACGGCTTCGCGCAGGTTCGTACGTGCTTCTTCGAGGGAAGCGCCTTGGGTATTGGCACCGGGAAACTCCTCGATGAAGGCGATGTAGCCTTCAGGCACTCTCCGGAACACCGCCGTGCATTGCAGGTCCACAACAGACCTCCTAGCGATTTGGGTTGCCGACTAAGTGGTGCGGATCGGGTGGAGATACATGGTCCATTGACTCTACCGAATAACCGGGCTCGGTGCTACTTGCGCGGCGGATCGCAAGAGTGCCCGGTACGGGGAGTGATCGGCACAGTCGCTACGACGCCGGACGCCGAGATCGAGCGTGGCACCCTGACCTGACCTGCCTCGGAGTCCTTTCATGCGCCCGAGCACCACCGCGCGCGCCGCTGCCGGAGCGGTTCGCGGAAGGAGCTTTCGGCGCTTGGGAGCGCGCCCGCCGCGACATCTACGACGAATGGATGCGTGCCACCGATCCGGCCACTCCCCAGCCCGGCATACGCCCCCTTGTCCGGGCCGCTGCCGACCATGTCCGCATGCGTCCGGGGTCTCCGCGTTGTCCAGGATCGGGACCGGGTTGCGGACGCCCTCGAAGCGCCGTGGGGCATCCGTCGGGAGCGGCGGCTCCGGGAGGTGTTCGCGCCCGACCGAGTCGCCCCCGGAGAATTGACGCGCAGAATCGCCGATGTCGTGAACGAACTTGGGCTACAGCCGTGGGAGCATCTTGGCGCTGCCCCACTCTCATGTCTGCTTCCACTCCCAGCCACTGCCCGAGACCCCAGAGACTCCATACCTAGAGTCGAGAGCCTGCCGATTCGCCAGCACAGGCTTGTGGGCAAGCGAATCATCGAGGAGCAGGCCCGGAGCCAAGTCCGGAGCTTCTTGGATGAGTTGAAGAACGGCACCACGAACTACCGGACGGTCGCTAGCCTGGGCGATCAGGTGGCGCAAGAGTACCGGGGACGGGCCGTCTTGGAGTTGCTGCAGAATGCCCACGATGTCCTCGCGTTCGCATCCAGCGACGATCCGCGGCGAATCTCCTTCGTGCTGAACTCGTCTCCTGAGCAGCCCGAACTGCTGATCGCCAACAGCGGCCGCCCCTTTCGCCGTGAAGACTTCAGCGGAATCTGCCAGCTTGGGCAGAGCCCCAAGGATCCGAACGAGAGCGTCGGCAACAAGGGACTCGGCTTTCGGAGCGTGCTCGAACTCACCACCCGCCCAGAGGTGTGGTCGACGGCCCCGGCGGGAGCCGACGCGGCGTTCACGTTCGGTTTCGACCCGGATGTGCTTGATCCGATAGCCCGGGTGGCCAAGCGGCTTTTCGACGATCACGTGCCGACCGTCCCGAGGTTCGGCTCGGAGCCGGTCGTGGACTGGTCAGAAAGACAGATCGACGAATACCGGGGCAGGTTGTCCCGGAGCGGCATCAAGCCGGTGGAAGAGGTAACGAAGTACCTGTCACCCTATGTGCTGCCCCGCTTTCTCGGTGATCTTCCGCGCGAGGTTGCCGAGCTGCTCGCAAACGGACATGTGACGGTCATACGCCTTCCCTTGGACGGAGGGAAGGCGGGCACATTGGACGAAGATGCCAAGGAGAAGGCCGTAGAGTCGGTTCGCAACCAACTTCGGGCTTTGGACGAAGCCGCGATGGTTTTCCTGCATCACCTGTCGGTGGTCTGCATCACCATTGACGGAGAGTGCGACGAGTTCCTGCGGTCGGTCGATCCCCAACTCCCCTTTCCCGCGCTGGCCGCGCGGCGGGAGCGGGTACGGGTCGCCAGGGCGGGGCCAGAGGCGCCCGATGCAACCGAGCGCTCGTTCCACGTCTGGAGCCGCACTGTCGGCGGAGACAAACATCCGGACGAGACAGAGCAGATCAAGGACGCCGTCCTCCACCTGCCGAATCGGTGGCCGGAGGTGCGGAAAGTCGAGGTCGCCGTTTCGGTGGAGGAGACGACGGAAACACGGAAAGGCGTCTATGTCGTTTTCCTGCCTACGAAGATGAAGACGACCGTCGGAGCACACATCAACGCGCCGTTCTACGCCTCACTGGACCGGAGGCAAATCGATTTCCAGGACGCGTATAACAAGCTGCTGCTTGATTCGGTTTGTGTGTGCCGCAGGACCACTTGGCTGCCTCATCGAGGCGCCACGGCAGTGGCAAACCCCTCCACCTTCCGCGGCGATCTCAGCCGCACGAACCGTATATGTCCCCACCGCGGATCCGACATGTACGCGATCATGCCTCTTCGTTTCCGGGCGTGCTGGGTGATGATCCATCCGAGCAGTGAATCATGCGGTCGCCAGATCATGAAGTGGGGCCAGCCCGCGACGACCCAGCGCTCGCCCCGGGTCGCCTCGCGAATTCGGCGCTCCAACTCGTCGGGATCCGTCGCGTTGAGGCCGACCCATCCGGGTTGCCAGTTGATCGCGTCCAGCTCAACGAACGTCGCATCCAGCGCCTCCGCCAGCCTCGCCCCGAGCGTGCTCTTGCCCGATGTGCTGTTGCCGATGACGTGGATGCGCGTGCCGATGGCCGAGTGCTCATCGATCTGCGTGTTCGGGACTGCCATCGGATCTCTCCGCTTGCATCGTTGACCGGCCATCCCCTGGCTTCGCGAACAGGAGCGAACGACTCGGAGCCAGTCGGAAGCCGAGCCCTTCCGAGTTCGCTGCAGACATGTATCGGCCGCAACTCGCGACCCGCAAGCCTCCAGTTACACAACAAAGCTGTTGACAACGAAACAGTTGTGTACTCTCTTGGGGTGAGAGATCAACACCAACGGAGGAACGCCTTGAGACCAACCGCTGGCCGCTGGGTGAGCGGCGACGACTTCTTCGATCGCGAGGGCGAACTGCGGATTCTCGAAGCCCACGTCTGGGACCGCAACCATCTGCTGTTGACCGGACAGCCGTCTATGACGCCCTGGGACTCGGGATTTCGCACCATGTGCAGTCGTTCTTCGCGCGGATTCGAGACCTTGCGACCATCAGAGGGACAACTGCGGTGACTGTCGCGGACGTTGAGCGCGTGCACGACGGCTATATCGAGGACGGCGAGAACGGGCACCGGTTCCCATCCAGGCTGCTTCGAGACTGGTTTGCGGCACGCTTCCGGGATCACCACCTGCCGCTCGAAGATCGGTGCCCTGAGCGGGCGAGCGAGGGCTGAGAGCCATGAGCACCGAAGCTGGCACCGTCATCCGCAAGTTCAATCCCGGAATGCTACAGTCGGATGAGGAGATCAAGGAGCAGTTCGTGGTCCGCAGTCACGAACTGGACCTGGTGCTGGATGAGCTCCGGGGCAATATCGCTTCCCCGTCATGCCAGCACATTCTCGTGGTCAGTCCTCGGGGCCGGGGAAAGACGATGCTCCTTGCCCGGATCGCCGCGGAGCTGCGCAGCAACGGGGATTTCGTCGGGTCGCTGCTGCCCGTTCGATTCATGGAAGAGAGCCTGGAGGTCTTCAGCCTCACCGACTTCTGGCTGGAGACCATGTTCCATCTCGCCAACGAAGTCGATGAGCACGATGCCGCGCTGGCGCGAGAACTGCGCGACACCCGGGCCGCGCTGGCGCCGCGCTGGCGCGAGCAGATCGTCGAGGCGCAGGCCCGCGCCGCCGTATTCGACGCGGCGGACCGGCTGAGCAGGAGACTCGTCCTGATCGTCGAGAACCTGCAGTCACTCTGCCGCGATACCCACGATGAATTCGGCTGGCAACTCCGCGAAGTGCTGCAGACGGAGCCTCAGATCATCCTTCTCGCTTCCGCCACCAGCCGCTTCCGCGAGCTGGACGAAGTGGACGAGCCCTTCTTCGAGATGTTCCGCATCGTCGGTCTGGAGCCGCTGGATACCGAGGAGTGCAGTCGCCTGTGGAGGACCGTGAGCGGGAAGCCGGCGACAGCGTGCGAAGTCAGGCCCCTCCAGATTCTAACGGGCGGCAATCCGCGCCTTCTGGTAATGGCCGCCGAGTTCGCCCGGCATCGGTCCATCCGTCGACTGATGTCCGAATTGGTCACGCTCATCGACGAGCACACCGAGTACTTCCGGGGTCATCTCGAGGTCCTGGCGAAGACGGAGCGGCGTGTCTACGTGTCGGTGATCGACTTGTGGCAGCCATCTTCGGCGAGCGAGATCGCCGCGCGGGCGCGGGTCGATATCCGGGTGGCATCTACAATGCTGGGGCGGCTGGTCGAACGCGGTGCCGTCATCCGGCAGGGTCGCGGCCGGAAGCGGCTGTATTCGGCCGCGGAGCCCCTGTACAGCATGTACTACAAGCTGCGGAGGGAGCGGGACGAGGCGGCCGTCGTTGAGAACCTGATCAGGTTCATGGTGGCGTGCTACTGGGTTGATGACTTGTGGCGGCTGTCGCGTCCGCTAACCGCCGAGGCGGCGGAATCCGGAACGCTTCGTCGGGGAATCGGGCGGGCGCTCCGTCATCGACCCCATATCGTGGCGGAACCGCCCGCCGGGTCGACCTACGACGACGTTCTGCTGGACGAGAAATGGCGAGCCATTCAACAGGTATCGGACCACTCCTGGTCCCGCGCGGAGGCCATCGCGGACGAACGTCTTCACGATGCAGTTGAAGCGGCGTTCGAGGCGGATGCGTTCGAGAAGGTCATCAAGCTCGTCGACGAATATGTAGCATCCGGATGGGTCGATGTCCGGGAGTCAATGTCCGACATACGCACGGCCTGGACGACGTACCTGAAGGTTCGTGCTCATGATGGATTGCAGAACCCCTGGGATGTGCTCGCGATCTCCGCCGAGGTCGTAGGACTCGCTCACAGCGGAGACATGACGGTCCTGGCCTGTATTGCTCCAACGCTGGCGTTCAGGGCAAACGCACAGCTGGGCGTCGGTGACTTCGCTGCCGCGATTGTAACCTGCGACGAGATCCTTCGTCGTTTCGGCTGCTGGGAGGAGTCGCCGTTTGAGGAGGTGGTCGCGGATGCACTGCTTACCCGCGGATGCTCCAGCGCGCACCTGGATGACGATTCTCGCGCGATCCGCGACTACGAAGAGGTGATGCATCGATTTGGCGATAGTGAGCGCCCCGAAATCCAGTCGGGCATTGTGTCGGCACTAATGAACAAGGGCCTGGCATGCCGGCGCCTCGGTGACTCCGAACAAGAGATCCGCAGCTACGATGGCGTCATTGAGCGCTTCGAGTCGGCTGATGTCCTGGATCTCAGACGGCATGCGGCCGTTGCCCTGAGCTTCAAGTGCATGGCACAGGCGCAGATCGGTCTGGCCGACGAAGCGCTCGATAGCTGCCGGAAACTGGAGGATGTCGCTCGCTTCTGGACGAGCGACAGCGAAGAGTTCCTTGGTGTACCCTGGGTCGCGTGGCTCAAGTGGCGCACGGCGGGCGCGACGGCTCTTGCGTTGGCGGTTCGAACCGAACATCGGGCCTCGATACGGCAGTTCCGGGCCGCCTACGCTGCATTCCCGCCAAGCCTCGAGGGGACAATGAACGAGATGGTCCGCCTTGTGCCAGCACTGGTTGGGGCAGGAGTCTCACCCTTGGATCTGCTGGCCGTCTTCGCCAGCGATACCGCCAGGTCCGCCGGCCTCCGGCCTCTCGTCGTCGCCCTTGAGGAA
Organism: Longimicrobiales bacterium; assembly: GCA_965232315.1. Lineage (GTDB taxonomy): Bacteria > Gemmatimonadota > Gemmatimonadetes > Longimicrobiales > Gaopeijiaceae > BD2-11. The sequence continues at coordinate 50,519 of CBDDPN010000026.1, forward strand.
CACGCCGGCAATCAGATTCGTGCTCCACGGGAAGTCCGGGAGGTGGCGGCCGACATCCGTGACCGGTTCATCGAGGCTGCAGAACGAATGGGCGAAATGGTACGTTCACATTCCAGATGATTCCGCCCTCACGGCGGTTGATGAACTTCCGGGCCGCCTCGAGCAGATGCAGAAGGACCTGGATGCCTATCTTGAGACCTACAACCGACGGCGTCCGCACCAGGGCCGTGGCATGAAGGGGAGGACGCCCACGTGGTCTTCAAGGCCGGAATCGCCCGGAAAGCGCACACGCAAGTCCTCAGCCAGCAAGGAGGTGAAGAAAGCAGCGTAGGACCTGACCTCGGTGAGGCCGGGTGTCACGCGATTACCGTACTTGCAAGAACGGTGTGAATCACCCAGCTCGAGCGTATCGCATTACTATCTCCGGGCTACCACTTTCCCGCGCCGGGTCATGCCTTCGGCGAGAACGGCGTCCCTGTGGCACCGTGCTTGCTTCGACGCGAGCACCCGGCCATCCTCCCTAGTGTTGGCTCCCACATAATATCCACGGGACTGAAGATGGCAGGCGTTCCAAGCCGACGACCTCAGGAAACGCTGTACTTGGCCTTCTGGCTGTGATGCCGGTGCTCGCAACCTGCTCTGACCAGACCGGCATGATGGACGCCGATCTGCGCGAGCAGTCCGCCACGGGCGCCGCTATCGACCGCGCGCCCCAAGCGACGAGCCTTAATGACGACCTGCGCGACGATCTCGTGCTCGCCACCCTTGGCAAGCTGCTCGCGGAGCACCCCGACGCCAGCGGCGGGCGCATCGACCTCGACCGCGTATTCGGGAGCGCATATGAGCTGGAGACCCTCACCTACCGGGGCCACAGTTTCGAGCGGGTTCCCGGTGACGCCAGGGTGGAGCCCGACACCTACACCATCACGCTCCGCGACCTGAAGTTGACGGCGACCAACGAGGCCACGCTGATCGTCGGGATGCTGTGCGCGGACAAGGAAGGCGACGTGGAGGACCACATCTACGAGGCCGTGCTGGTGCGCGGCGGCGACGGGGTATGGACGGCGAACTTGACCTACGGGGGTCACTTCGACGGAGAACTGGCGGAGAGCGGGTGACAGAGACAGGAGACCCTCCTGCCTGACTACGTGCCCCTCCTGATCGTGGCGGCCTGTTCAAGCTCATGGTCGGGACTTACCGAACCAGCTTAGGGGGACGTTTTCTCCGCATATCGGCCCATCCAGCCATTCGTCTGCCAAGGGATCCCGGCGACATTGGTGTTCCACCGATCCCGGAGCCGACGAGAAGATCCGGGCCGGAGATCCGCTCCCCGAGTTCGTTTACCTGGTGCTCTACCACGGCGACCACCCTTGGAGCACTCCAGATCGCGGGCTGAAACCGGGCTTTCTCACCGCGAGCCCACCCATGGGCGCATCACGGTGTATCGGCCAACGGAAGTGATGCTGTCCCGCTCGACGCCAATAAGCCCGCGGCCCTCCAGCCTAGCCAACGCAGCCTGGACCGCCCGCTTGGAAAGGCCCGTGCCCTCCGCGATCTGCCTCAGGCTCAGCTCGGCCGACTTGTCCACCTGCCGATACAGATAGAGGTAGGTCAAATAGGCGCTGGGATGCCGATCGTGCCCGACCAGATCGGGCAGAAGAACATCGATGACATAGGGGTCAATTTCCATCGATCAAAGCTGGGCGTTCGCGGGGCATGTGGCAACCGTTGCACTAGCACACCCTTCACGCCTTGATCCCACGAGGCGCCCCGGTTTTGACTTAGGACGTTCGCGAGAGAAACTCCCAATCATGGACGGTCGCAATGATCCGAGGAATCAAGTTCACATCCATCCCCGTCCGGAGCCAGGACGCCGCGCTCGACTTCTACACGAGCAAGCTGGGCTTCCGCGTGGCCACCGATCAGCCACTCGGTGAGCAGCGCTGGATCGAGTTGCGCATTCCCGGGGCCGACACCCGCGTCGTGCTCCACACCCCTCCAGGTCAGGAAGATCGCATCGGAACGCCGTCGAACGTGGTGTTCGCGAGCGACGACGTACGAGCGACATACCGCGAGCTGGTAGCGCGCGGCGTGAAGTTCGATGCCGAGCCACAGGAGCAACCGTGGGGCACCTTCGCGACATTCACCGATCCCGACGGGAACCAGTTCGTGCTCTCGTCCAGGCACTGAGGGAGCGCCGTCGCTCCGTCCGGAGTCGCCAGCAGGTCGCGGAAGCCCAGGAGTGTGCGCCGCGTTCTTCGCATCGTCGTCCACGGGTCCGTCGGCTGTTCACTCGAGGCGCGCCTCGCTTACGAATCGATGGGGTCCGGCCTCGGCGTTGTCAGTACCCGGCATCGTGCGTTTCCCGTCAGGTGTCGACGCGGTCGAGCGTCCAGAGTTGCACGTACTCGAGCCCGAACTCGTCGGCGGTGGAGCCAAGGATGTAGTCCGCGCCGATCTCGAAGATTCGCAAGTCGGGCGGTGTGGTCACGAGGCCGCGCACGCGGCCATCGACGTCGAAGACGGTCCACAACGGGACCGCATCATCCTTCCCACCGGGCATTGGGTACTCCTCGACCCACAGGAAACCCAAGCGGTCACCCACTATCCTGCGGAAGGCCGGGAACGTCTCCACACGCGGCATGTCGCGCAGGTCGGCCAGCGCCGCCGCGCGCTCCTCCTGAGAGGCGTCCGCGTACTCGCGGGCAAGATGGTCTTCGACGTCGGCTGCGGTTGGACTTCGGACATCGTGATCACGGCGCACGATTCTCATCAGCGTGCCGTCGGCTCCATAGGCCCGGATCTCGTATCGGTTGTTGGGGCTGACAACGACCAAGTCCGCCCAGAGGGCAGTGAGCGTCGAGCGGGCGAACGGTAGCGCGTACACGGCCATCCGCTGGTCTTCCGACACCACATACCACTCGGAACCCGCATGCGTCCCGAGAGTCGCGTGCAAGCCACCGTCAGACCAGGCAATGCCGTACGCAATGTCTCGGCGCACCACCCCGGTGCCCACGACGCCCGCCGCCAATGTGGTGCCGTTCCCCAAAAACAGCTTGCCGTCCGGCAGCACTCCACGGAGGCGGTAGTACGGTGCCTCAAGCACAAACGTGCGGCCGTGTGCTCCAGTGGCATCGAAGACGGAAACCCGCCTTGCAATCGCATCCGAAGTCGCGATCGAGTCACCGGGCCAGGGCTCGACCGCCGAGGGCCCGGCTGTGCTGAACTCGCCGGGCCCCCTGCCTTGGCCACCCCACGATCCCTGGTGGACGCCCGACGCGTCGAACGCGCGCAGTTCACTTGACCCGGTGTTGGCGACGACGATCTTCCCATCGGGGAGTCGTGTGGCATCGGTCACTCCGAACAGTTCGTATACCGGGTCGCCCACCGCTGTCCCGATAGTTGTCGCGGGCGCTGTGCCAACCCGCCATCCGAGCCGGGTATCCGGCCCGGGCCGTTCGTTCTCGACGATCGTCACACCAGCGCTGTCACGCACGACGGAGGCGGGTACCGAGGTGCCTTCATCATCATCCGCGCAGGCGATCGCAGTACCGACGATGTAGAGGGCGGCGCGAGCCAGAGTCTTCACAATATGTCCTCCGTGGATTCACGCGATCCGAACGCCAACTCACCAGCAGGCTCGGGCGGACTTCGGTGCACCGCCCCCTCTGGCCCGAATCGGCGCGCATAGCGGACGAACCGGTCGTTGTGGCGGTCCCACCTGAAAGGCTCGACCGGGCTTCCACCCAGATGTGCCTCCAGCGATGCGAAGCAGTGGTCCCACCCCGCCGCGTCTCGCGCCGCCCGCCCCCGGTCGTCGAAGGTGTGGGTGAAGGTGAGCAGCGTTCCCCCGGGGCGCTCTTCGAGCTCCCAACGGAGCACATCGTCGTCCCACCGGTATTCGAGCACGCCGGGCGGATCGCAGACCAGGATCTCACCCGTCATGACCAGCGCCTCCGCGTCCGAGTCGGCAGGTGTCCGACCGGGCTCCGCGAACACGAACCGGAGCGCGGCGCCCACCTTGCGCTCGCCCACCATGCGGGCCGGGAACCACTCGGAAAGGTCATCCTCCGACGTGATCGCCTGCCAAACGCGCTCGCGAGAATGCCCGAGGAACCGTTGGAATCGCAACATGTATCTGCCGCCCCGCTCTTCCAGGGTCCCGCTTCCTTCGCTCTCGTTCATGGGTCGTCTCCAGACTGTTCGAGGTGTGCTGCAAGGGCGTCGAGGTGCCCCCCCCAGGACCGACGGTAGCCCTCCAGCCACTCGCCCATTTCTGCAAACGGCTCTCGGCGGAGTTCGTAGAGGCGCCGCTGGGCATCCGCCGTGGACTCGACCAGGCCAGCGTCCCGCAGCACCCGTAGGTGCTTGGATGCCTGCGGCTGGGTAAGCACGAGGAGTCTCTCGATCTCCCCGACATACCGCGGCCCGGACTGCAGCAACTCGACGATTCGGAGTCGCGTCGGCTCGGCGAGGGCGGTAAGGGTCGTGAGCATGATCATATATACGTTAGAGCGTATATACGATGCAAGGCATGAACCGCGAAGCGACGCCACGAACTAGACACGCGGCAGGGGCGGCCACGACCCACGCAATAGAGCGGGCGCCGGGAGGGACATCACGCGAACAGGAGCTCCAGATTTCTCCAGGCATCCGGCCCAGCCGCCGCGCGGTCCTTCGGTATCCTCCGCCGCAGGGAACCCTTCGTGGGTGATGACGACTCGCGTCGCCTCACCCTCGCGTAGAAACTCTACCGTCACCAGGGTTTCCCCGACCCAGTCCTCCGCCTCCTCCAGATCCCACGTGTAGACGAGCCGTCGGGGGAAATCGACCTCCCGGTACGTTCCGAACACATGGTAGACCTTCCCGCCGGCCACCTCCATGCGAAGCTTGAACGCCCCGCCCTCTACAAGATCACGCTGGAACCCAAGGATCCTTCCTCCACGCGAGCCGTGCCAGCGCAGGACCAGCTTCGGATCGGTCCATGTCCGGAACACTGTCTCAGGGGTGGCCGGGATCACTCTCGAGACCCGGACCGTCCGTGCGAGAGCGTAGCGACCGCTCACGCGTCCGCTTGACGCCATGAACCGTCAGGTCATATTGTGACTCAATACGAATCGAGTTATGAGTCACACAAAGGAGACAGCCGTGAAGCAGCTCACCGTCCGTGGCCTGGGAGACGAACTGGCGCGGGCAATCCGACGGCTTGCGAGCCGGGACGGCACATCGCTCAACCGGGCAGCCGTCAAGCTGATGCGCCGGGGCGCGGGATTGGCTAAAGGACAGGACGCGGACATCGTCGGCTCATCGCTGGACCACCTGATCGGGACTTGGAGCCGTGCGGAGGCGGACGAGATCGACGAGGCGCTGCGACATTTCGAGGCCATCGACGAGGGTGTGTGGAAATGAGGGTGCTGCTCGACGCGGGCGCGTACTCCCAGTTCATGCGCGGGCGCGAACAGGTGAGCCGGATCGTGAGAGGCGCCGAGGAGGTTATGCTGTCGGCGCTTGTGCTCGGGGAGCTGTTGCGTGGGTTCCGTCACGGCTCGCGCTACGAGCGGAACATCCAGCAGATGCGCGCTTTCCTCGACAATCCGTACGTGTCATTCGTGCCGGCGGGAGCCACCACTGCCGACCGCTACTCGCGGATCGCGGCCGCGCTCCGCGCCAAGGGCCGTCCCCTTCCCCCCAACGTCGTCTGGATCGCAGCTCACGCCATGGAGACGGGGGCCGATCTGGTGTCGGCCGACCGCCGCTTCGAGCATGTTGACGGGATCGCGTGGGTTCGGCTGAGGTCCGAGCGCGGGTCGACCTGGCCAACGGTGTGAGTCACCGCCCGAGTGCAGGGACGCATCTAGACCTCAGCCCCCGCGCACCCGTGCCAGAAAGTCGTCCGGGGCGTCGCAATCGACAACCGCCTCCGCGATGCGGCTAATCTGTTCCCCATCATGGACTTCCGCGAGCAACCGCGCCAATTTCTCGGCGATTCCTCTACCGAACTTGCGGGCAGCCTGATCGCGCAGGACCCTCATCTGTCCCACTTCCATTCCCTCCTGCCTGATGTCGTCCAGACTGCGCTGAAATTCCGTCACTATCGATCCCATCGTCATCGCCTCCTCCAGTCGATCGCTGTCGAAGCCCTTCGAACGTAACATCGCCCTCACGCCCCGGGGCATTCCATTGCCTGTCCCCGTGGTGAAGGACAAGGGACTCCACGGCGAGTTGCCGCTCGCCCCTCTCAGGTCCTTGTCATGCTCGATCAGTTCCTGGACCGCGAGAATGTTGTAGGTGGTGGTGCGCAGGACCATGTGCCGCTCCGGCCTGCGCTGAAGCTCCAGCAGCAGCACCAGATCCGTTGTCCCGTCGATCGTGCTGGCGCGCCACATCATGGTGGTGCAGTCCATGGGCTCGGTGGGTGATGCGAACTACGAGAAACTCAACCCTGCGGCCTGAAGCGAACCTGCAGCGCCGGGACGACGGGAGCTCTCCGGGCTTCTCCCGCTCACTCGCTTCGTCCGCTAACCGCCATCGGGGATGCCGCGCACCCACTGCGGCCGCACACCCCCACTAACTCCTGGGGTACCCCGAAAAGGGGATGCCGCGGGCACGCTTCCCTCCATAAGTTTCGCTTCTCGTTCGACCGGTTGTCTTCCTGCCATGACCTCTCCCTCCTTCGACCGAGACGCGATGGTAGCGAACCCGTTTCGGCGCAGGCTCGGAGTGCGGTGACCCATGCGCTCACAGACCGTGAAATCCTCGAAATCTTCCAGCCTCCACGTCCTGGATCTCGATGAGAACGCCAGACGATTGAGGCTACCTCGAGCTCGGCCAGATTGAGCAGCGTCGCCAGACCCCCAGATCCAGGATGAAGGAGGCAGGCCGTGAACGGACGCACACTCGCTCTCGCGCTGGCGCTCGTCGCGCCCACACCCGGCTTCGGGCCTGTGATGGCCACAGCCCAGAACGTGGGTGATCGAGTACGCATCACTATCGGCGAAGACAGGGTTGTCGGCAGGGTTGCCACGATTGGACAGGACAGCATCGGCCTGCTGCCCAGCCCGACTCGGTTCAGAGCCGTCGCGTGGGAGAGTGTCGATCTGCTGGAGCGCAGGACCGGTTCGCGTTGGTTATTGGGGGCAGCAATTGGTGGTGGTGTCCTGGTGGGGGCAGGGGCGATCGCAGTGGCGACGAAGGAACCATGCACCGGCTTCTGCATCGAAGTTGTTCCCCCCGCAGCAGGGTTTGCCATCCTGGGTATAGTCGGAGGTCTCTCGGGTGCGGTTATCGGTCGACTGTTCTCGCGTTGGGAAACCGTTGCGACCGACCGTGCGGGCGCCATGATCCTTTCGCCGACCGTGGATCTACGACTCGGTCGACAAGCCATCCCTGGGCTGTCCATCGGTGGACATCTCCGTTTCTGAGTGGCTCGGCTGCGGCGCGCCCAGGCCGGATCGCGGCGGCGCTCGGCGCGAAAGGCCGTCGCATCCCCACAAACGATCGCTGGATCGCTGCCCATGCCATGGAGACCGGGGCCGATCCGGTGTCGGCCGTCCGCCACTTCGAGCATGTGGACGGGATCGCGTGGATTCGGCTAAGGGGCGGGCGCGGACCGACTTTGCCAACGGTGTGAAGGCGAGCTGTCTCACTTGAATTCCGAGCGAGACAGGCTCGACTGACCTAACACGCAGCCTACCCCAACGCGACCTCTACAGGGTCACGTAGACCTCGTCGCTCCGGCGCCTCTGGTACGCTGGTCAGATCCTCAAAGTCGGTCGCAAGGCACCAATAGATCCTCCCCTGCTGGACTTCGGGATGCCCGGGATGAGCGTCACGGCAGTGGCGTCGCATTTCGACGTCAGCCGCATCGCTGTGATGAAGCACCTCAGAATCCTGGAAACAGCTGGGCTGATAACGTCCAGGAAGAAGGGGCGCATCCGACACCTCTTCTTCAACCCCATCCCCATCCAACTGGTCTACGACCGGTGGACCACGCAATACGCGGGCTTCTGGGCAGGCCGCATGGCCGATCTCAAGACCCGAATCGAGGGCCGCGCAGAAACGGAGGAACTCAAGAGTGCCTGAAACCACCCAGGTTTTCCGCTTCGTCATCCACGGATCCGTTGAAGACGTCTGGCGGGAGATCACAAAGACGGATGAACCCATCGCGTGCTTCTTCAACTCCCGCATGGAGGTCTCCGCTTTGCGCCCTGCCAAGCAGATGGTTCAGGGCGGCCCGATGATCGTGAATACGCTCAAGGCAGTCATCGAAACCGGTCGGCCCAGCTTGGGGACGAGGGCCCTATTCGCTCTTTTTCGGGCCATGCAGCCGTTCACACCGAAAAAGTGTCGGACCGAACACTGGCCGGTCGCTGAACTCCCGGCATCGAAGGAGCCCATCCATGAATAAGAAGCGAGGAAGTGCCGAACGATCCTGTGTCTTGATCGCTGGAATGGTCGCGGTCGCCGACATCGTGTCGTTGGAGCCGACCGGGGACCCGGTCGAGAACCGGCTAGCCGTCGATGTCCAGGATGGAGTTGTATCGTTCTTCATCAACGATGCCGTTGTTGCCGAGCTCCCGGGCGCGGGACTACCGACAGACGGAGGGATTGGCATCGCCGCAGGTGGCGACCTTAGCCTTCACGTGACCGAGCTTCGGATCGGACCGAACCACCCCGCCGGCTAAACGATGGTGGCGCGAAGGTCAGCCGACGGAGAGTCGATTCTGTTCGCCCGGGTAGTGGGAGAGCGACCCGATGTCTTTGTGATCGACCTTGCGACCGGCCTCGAATCGCAACTCACGCAATCCACGCGAGGCAACTATTCGGCAACGTTCTCGCACTCGGGTGACCGAATTGCGTTTCATTCCGAATCGGACGACGGCGCACAGATCGTCGTGAGCGACCTGGGCGGGGACAACCAGCGCCGAGTCACCAGCGGACCGGGCTTCCGGTACGGCCCCCGATGGTCTCCCGATGATCGGTGGTTGATGTTCTCGGCGAGTGACGACGGAAATCAATACGACATCCGTGCGATCCGCATCGAGGACGGGGTCGTTGTTGATTTGGTGTCGACCCCGGAAGACGAGCGGGAAGGTCGGTGGATTCCTCCGCTTCGGTGACTCGCGTCCAGAGTGGTACGTCGGCCCTGGCGCCCCATCCAGCCATTCGTCCGCCCGCGGATTCCGGCGAGATTGGTGCCCCGCCAATCCCGGAGCCGCCGTGCACGATGCTCTTCCTCAAGTCGGTCTTCTCCAACCGCCACACCGAATCGCGTACTACGCGCACGGCAAGTGAGTCCTACCCTGGTTGACGCGCGTACCGGTATACGGTACAGTAGCGAGTGATTCGAAGCTTTCGTCATCGGGGTCTCAAGCGGCTGTACCACCGAGGCGACCGAAGCCGGGTTCGTGCCGACCAAGCGGAGCGCCTCGCTTCGGCGCTGGCGGACCTCGACGATGCTCGCAGACCATCGGTGGACTACCACTAGTCCCAAGCAGGAAGATCACGATGGCAATGAAGAATCCTCCACATCCGGGCCGCAGCATCAGGGACAACTGTCTGACCCCACTCGGTTTGAACGTGACCGAAGCAGCGAAGGTCCTGGGGGTCGCTCGTCACACGTTGTCCCGGGTTCTGAATGGCCACGCGGCGATCTCGCCCGAGATGGCCATTCGGCTGGAGAAGGCCGGTTGGTCCAATGCCGAGTTCTGGCTCCGTCGGCAAACTACCTACGATCTGGCCCAGGCGCGCCAGCGCGAGCACGAGATCAACGTAGCGCCCCACGAGGCCCGGATGGCCACCCCCGGTTGATGAGCCATCATTCCGGGCATGGTCGATTCGCCCAGGCTGTACCCGCGCCCGCTGGCGGTGGACGGGGTGCTGCCGTGCCGCTCAACGAGCTATGGACGCGATAGGCGGGGACCGGTCGCGATCCGGCAGGTGGCTGTCTGGATTGGCCGGCGGCGCAATTGCCTTCCCCGTCGCGGTCCTGGTTCACGAACTCGGACACTTCGGGGCATTCGCCGCGTTCGGATTCCCCGATCCGGTCCTGCGGTACGCCTCTGCGGGCTGGTCCGGTTCCGGGGAGTTCGACAGGCTCATGCGAGCGGGAGACGTGGAAGCCGCGGCGGCTATTGTTCAGCCGTGGCAAGTGGCGGTCGGCGTGGCTGCGGGAGTGATCGTCAGCTACCTGACGGTCATCGCCTGCGTGCTTGCGGTCCGCCGTTTCGGCCCCGGCCCGCTTTCGGTGGTTCTCGGAGTCGGGCTGGTGACCCCCCTGCGCTGGCTGGGGGCGATTCCGATCTTCGTCTCAAGACTACGCGGACGGCTGCAATCCACATCGAACACGGACGAGGGTTGGTTGGCGGCGCTCACGGGAATCCCCGAGACCCTTCTCCTTCTGCTCGGCTTCACTTGCCTCCTGCTCGGATACTGGTTCCTCGTGACCGCCATTCCCCGCGGCCGGAGGGTGCGGGTCGTCGTCCCGACGCTGGTGGGCAGCGTGGCCGTGGGTGGCCCCCTGTGGGTCCTGTGGCTGGGACCGCTGATTCTTCCGTGAGGATCACCAAGTTCACCACCTGAGTCCAGCGGACAGAAGGGTGCTATCGCGGCTTGTTCTTGCTCACCGTCATCGACCGAGAGGCCGAAGCAGTCGTACGGGCTCTCAGCGGGTGAGCGATCCTCACGAGAGGCTGATCGCGATCCGTCTTGGGTGAGCCTGGACGAGTTGGTCCATGGCCTGCTCCAGCCCGTGGAGGTCGCCGGATCAGGTCGAAGCGCCCTCCTCCCCCGCAGCCGCGTCATGTGGGAAAGCCAAACACTTGAAGTAGTCGCGGATGCGCATGTAGTCCGAGTCCTCCGAATCCAGGAAGTTCTCCACTTCGCGCCGCACGGCCTCCGTGACCGCTGCGGTTGACCTGCCGGAGAGGATGTCGTCGCCGACGAGTGGGTGGGAATAGACGCTGAAATAGTTGTATTCCCCGCCTTTCATTGGATACCTGTCGCGGTGGCGGCGGTCCACCGGCGTTTCGCGCATGAACGCCAGTATCCGGTTCACCATTTCCCCTCGGCCATACGGTGGAACCTCCAGAAACACGCGAACCTCACGGAATTGAAAGTCGATGCCCCACCGAATATACGATCCGTCACTTCCCCACGCCTCCGCCTCTTCCAGATCCCAGTACAGCCAAGGACCCCACTTCTTCGTGTCCATTCCCCGATCCGTCAGCATCTGCCGCACTGCTTGCAGTAGCCGCCACGAGGTACTGCCGAACGAAGGCGGCCACTTCCTCCCGCTCGAAGGCGCCCCCGCTGTGCATCTCCTTGATTTGCGCGCCAACGTCCCTCCAACTCGCGTGGGTGACCCGCAGGTCCTTCGGAACATCCGGGCCACAAGCTCCTGCCACATCGAGGACGGGAACCTCGCGCGAGGTGGTCAGCAGGACGTTGTGGAGGGTGTATGCCGGGTATTCCTTGCGCAACTCCTTGGCGTATCCGCACACCTGGGCGAGATGTTCTGACGAATACCCGCCGGGCTTGTTCTCGATGGCGACGATGTGCCGGTCCTGATCACTCTCCAGGAAGATCGTGACGTCGACGTAATGCAGCTCGCGGTACACCCGAACTCTTTGCGCGCCATGGTCCCTGATGGACTCGTTCACCCCGCCCAGGAACCAGTCCAGAAAGGCGCGGCCGACGCCATGGGTCTCGCCGGGGTCAAGCAACCACGCCAGCACGTTGCTGTGGCGGATCTCGTACTCCGCGTAGCGCAGGACATCGAAGGCATTGAACTCCCGCCGCTTCGCATACTCCGCGTGGTACCGCAGGAATCCCGAGTCCCCGACCAGCTTGTCCAACTCCTTGTCCATCGCCTTCTTGTCCATCGGCGCGTCCTCTGGCCTCGCGTTCGCGTTCGTCATCCGCCATCACTCGGAGGCGGCTGGTTGGCTAGTCCGCCAGCGGCCATCCCCATAAGGGCTGAGTTGGTAGACAGGTTTCAGCGCAGCTTGGACGAGTTGGTGCAGAGTGACCGATGTCCTCGCTCCCTCGACATCCTCCGTCACCGGACCTCCACCACCGCGCCAGCCTCGGGATCTCCCAACTGCTGACGCACATGCCGCAGCGTCTCGGCGTAAAACCGCCTGAGCTCGTCTTCCCGTTCCCGAACGTCGCTTACCATGACGCCGAGGTAGATGATCGGGCCGGGCTGGTCCGTGGCTGCGAAGAACTGCGGCTGGATGATCCCGGCGGAAACGATCCGATCGTACTCGTGGAGCGATTCCTGAAGGGCGTACGTGAGGGAGAGCGTGGAGAGAATCGGCAAATCGAAGTGCCGCACGGCTTCGGTCACGCTGGCCAACTCCCACGCCGTACTCCTCAACGGCGTGAGGCCGAGTCCTTCGGGCAGTGCTCCGCTGATCGAGATTCTCTGGCGTTCGCCTCCTTCGGCAGCCCGCTGATTCTCGGCGAGCCCCGGCAGGATCCGGTCGTGATAGGCCATGCGACGGTTGAGGGTTACCGTGTTCTCGGCGATTTCTGCGGCCAGGGCGTAGAGCGTCTCGTTGACGAGTTGGCGTTGGTCGATGGTGGTCATCCACTGATCGAAGCCGAGGGCGACGAGAACGCCGACGACGATAACCACAAACTCAAGCGCAAGACGGCCGAAGGGGATGCGATGGGTCACGCGACCTCCACCCCGTGCGTGGCCGGGGGAATCGGGAAGCTCGCTTTCCTCGATGGTCCCGCCGCGCGGTGTCTGCGTTTCCTGCGAACCGTCTTCCGGCACTAACTGCAAGCCTCTCGCCGTGTTGGGTGATTGGGGGATCGCGTGGGTTCGGCTGAAGGGCGAGCGCGGGTCCGGCTGGCCAACAGTTTGAGATAGGTCGCTACAACCTCACCACCTACCGAGCCGCTACCCACGCACGCGGGCAAACAACTCCGCTCCGCTGTCACAGTCGATGATCGCATCGACGACCTCGTCGAGCCGATCTGCATCCGCCCTGTCTTCCAGGATCCGCGTCAGCCGCTCGGCCGTCTCCGCCCCGAATTTCCTGGTCGCGAAACGCCGCACCAGGAGCGCCCGCTCCCTGATGCGGCCCTGCTCCAAGCCCCGCTCCAGGCCCTGCTCCAAGCCCTGCCGGACACCGTCGCGGTGGACCTGGTCCCTCAACTCCTTCGCTCTCTCGTACATCTCTTCGTCCTCCGTGAACGACATCATCCGTGCCAGGTCCGCTTCGGGAATCTGCCACGCCTCTGCAGCCCCCGCTACCCACGAACGCAGCGCCTTGTGCAACTCGGCGAACTCCGACCCTTGGAACCGACGGATCAAGCCCCGCATGACCCGCCGGAGGTTCTCCGGCGTGGGTTCGCGCTCCATTATCCCGAGCGAGGTCACCAGGTCCCGGGACTTGGGGTCCTGCTCGCCGATCCGCTGCAAGTCCAGCAGGAGATACCTGAAGCTCGGCAGGTACTGCGCCGGCGGTTCCGTAACGGAGGCGATAAGCTCGGCGACGTCCGTGGCAGCCCGCCAGCGCGGCCGACCGTTGTAGACCGCGACCGGCAGCAGGGGCGGCAGCTTGTTGCCCGGTCTGACCTCTCCCCGGCGGATCAGCTCCTCATAGGTGAGGCAGGTGTACGTGAGGATGCGGAGCGCCATGAAAGGGTCGTTCTCCGACTGAAACTCCAGGAGGATCAGCAGGTACAGCCAGCCGTCCCGGAAGCGCACCTTGCAGAGCAAGTCCATTTGGCGTTGGACCAGGCCACCGCTGATCCGATTGGTCGGGAGGGGCTCCAGTGTGTCGAAGTCGAGTTCGTTGGCCAGCCCCTTGCCCAGGAAATTGCGGATGAGTTCCTCGACCGCCGCTCGCTGGGAGAAGATGAGTTTGTAGGTCTCGTCGTGCCTTCGAGCCAATCCGGACTCCGGCGAAGCGGGTTCGCGTGGCGGCCAGAGGGGCGTCCTGCGAGGCTGTGAGCCCGGTGCCGCCGGTAAGTATCGGATCGTCGGCTGGGCGAATACATGGCGGAATGAGACTGATTACTCCGGGCGGTCGAACCCGGGGTACTGGGTACACGGCGGTGCTCTACCGCGGTCAAGCGAATGGACACCATGTTAGAATTGAGGGACCAGCCGGAGGAGCTGAAGCGGGGAGGAGCGAAGACGATGACCGAGATGGTGGACAGGTTCCACCGAAGCCTGGACGAGTTGGTCGAGGAAGCGGGGCGCCGGGGCATTCGGCAGGGAGCTCGATACGGGCGGCAGGTGGGTCAGGTGCTGCTCCTGGGACGACAGATTGCCCGGAAGTTCGGCGACGACACGGCGGGCCAGCTGTACGGGCGGCTCCATGACCTGACCAGCCTGGACAATATCGACAGGGTCACCGACGCGCTGCTGGAATGCGGAACCGGCAAGGAATTCATCGAGCGGGTGCAATTCTCGGCCGCGAGCCACGCATCCGACCGGCAATCAGCCGCTTCTCCGGCCGACACATCGCCGCTTGATGTCCCTGATGTCGGAAGGGTCCGGGATGTGGACGCCCGCACCCTCGCGCCCGGCTCCAGCGCGGCTCTCGGAACGATCCGCAGAGAATTGGGAACGGGCAAAGGCAGCACGATCTGGGCGGACTCATGGAGCAGGCACAAGCCCAAGACGATGGAGGAGCTGGTGGACAAATTTCAGCGCGGTCTGGATGAGTTGTTCGAGCAGGGTGCGCGGGAGGGAGCCCGGAAGATCCTGCGCCGGCAGATAACCCGAAGATTCAGCGAGCATACGGCTGTACAGTTGTCCGGACTGCTCGCTACACTCACCGAACCCGACAGGATCGACGAGGTGACCGACGCCTTGATCGAATGCGGCACGGGCGAGGAGTTCATCGAACGGGTGCGGATGGCCTGAATCTCCAGCGTCCGCCGGATCCCGTCTCGGTATTGGGTACCGCCTGAGGGGCGATCTCCATCTCGTGGCCGGTCTCCGAAGCAGGCCTCAAATCACCCCGTTCGAATCTTTCGAGGATCTCCCGCTCTTCGTTGTTCAGTTGGTCCGTCACAATGATCGCCTCTTCCGGTAGCGTCTGGTCGCCTTGCGACTCGGGAGCTGTTCTACGCACGCACGCGGGCAAACAACTCCGCTCCGCTGTCACAATCGATGTCCGCGGCCCTCGCTACCGGGGGGCTCGCTTTTCGTCATCACACCTCATCCAGCCATTCGTCCGCCCGTGGATCCCGGCGAGATTAGAGCCACGCAAGAAGCCCAATTCTCCAGCTGCCGCAATCCCCCACTTGCAGAAACTGCGGCAGTGCCGCACACTTCTTGTGGGTCTTCACCACGCGAACCTACGAACGCGCCGTACGAAAGCTGCTGCCAGAAGCCGACCGGTCGGCCATGGAAGCGGCCATCGTCGCCGATGCCGGTGCTGCGCCTGTTATCTAGGGTACCGGAGGGGAGGAGCGAAGCCGATGACGAGCCGACGCACCAGTTTGGGACGCGAGCTCGAGGGAGCCCTCGGCGAAGTGCTCGCCCATGTGCGCGGCACCACACCCCTTCCCTGCCGAATCGTCGACGACCCGGCCCCCGAGCACATCCTGGCGCTACGCAAGCGGATGAAGTTGAGCCGACAGAAGTTCGCCGACAGTTTCGGGCTCGATGTCAGAGCAGTGCAGGAATGGGAGCAGGGGCGGCGGGTGCCCGACCGCGCAGCCCGCGTCTTGCTCACCGTCATCGACCGTGAGCCCGAAGCAGTTGTACGGGCTCTCAGCGGGTGAGCGATCCGCCGAAAGGGTCGAGTGTCGCATCGACGACCTCGGCAAACCGATCTGCTCTCTCGTACATCTGCGGCTAGCCGTCAATCAGCCGCCAGTCTAATCGACACATAGCCGCTATCCTGATCGACACATCTGAGCTGGTTCGCAGCCCCCGTGACGGCGACGGCCCAGGCGCGAGACGGCTTCTATGTGCGGGTTGATTTCGGGGACTCGGACGCGCTGACCTTTCGGGGTAGCATCAAGGGCGTCGTTCAGCCGACGCGTTGTGACCGGCTATTGCATCCCGACCCCGCGATTGTCCCGCGCGATCCAACGTGCTCCGGATTCGGATCCGGCGTGTTCGCGACGGTGCTGTTCGATCACGGCGCGGAAACCATGACCAGCGCCACCGCTCTCGCGCTGGGGTACTCACTTGGTTGGATCCGGCTGGAGGCTGAAGCGAACAACACTTCGCTGGGCGGAACCTCGGCGCCGCTGTTGGACGCGGGCCGGCTCGCAGGCGAGACCGGGCAGTGGAGCGCGGTCGAGCCGCCTTCAGCCAGGGTGTCAGGGCTCACCGTCTCGGACCTGTTCGTGAACGTACACCTCGACCTCGACAATTCGTCGCGCTTCACGCCCTTCGTCGGTGTCGGAGGTGGCGTATCCACTGTCGTGCTCGCTTTCGAGGCATTGCGGGTCCGACGAACGCTCGCCAACGGGTTCGCGCCTGCGGGCGGCGTGGACCCTGCGACGGACATGGCCGTTCCCGCATGGCAGACGCGCGCGGCGGGCACGGCCGACTACATGACACTCCTCCTGGCCGAATCGACGCTCGGAGCGAATCTTATCGGAGGCGTGGCCCTGGAGGCCAACGAGCGATTCAGCTTCGCGCTTCGCGGGCGCTATGCACGTTACCGCGATGTCCAAAAACCCGGACATTGGAATTTGCTGCGAAGCCATGCACCGGTGCTCGAGGACGGTCGTACGCCTGCGACTTTCGATCTGGTGCTCAGTGACATCGCGCTCTATTCGGTCAGCGTCTCGCTCGTGTACGGCCTCTAGCGACCGGCACGCAGCCCGTCCAGGAGTGTCGAGGTGGTCTGGCGGATCAGCCCATCGACATCCACGGCAGTAAGGATCTGTCCCTCGATCAGCAGCGACGCCAGGCCGTGCACGGCGCCCCATGCCACGTAGGCCTGCAGGTGGGGATCCCGCCGCTTGATCGTTCCGCTCCGCTGGTATGTCCGGACGACGCGCACGAGTTCGTCGAACAACGCGTTCGCGGCCTCGCGGAGCTCGGGTCGGTCCTCGCGAGTGATCGCTTCCTTGCCGTACATCAGGCGATAGTGCCCCGGGTTTTCGAGCGCAAAGCGCACGTACTCCTCACCGACCTGCTGGAGCCGCTCGATCCCGGCGTCCGGGGCTCCCGCGTCCACTGCCTCCAGGCGGTCGCGAAGGCGGTCAAAACCGGCGGCGGCGACCGCAACCAGGAGTGCGGACTTGTCTGCGAAATGGCGATAGGGCGCGGACCGCGATACGCCCAGGCGCCGCCCGATCGCGCGCATCGTCACGCTTGAGGTCCCTCCCTCGTCGATCATGACAGCGGCTTCGGCGAGTAGTGCCGCCCGCAGGTCTCCGTGGTGATACGCGTTGCCATCGGGGGTCATGCCCAAAGGTGATCGGTACGACGGTGATCAGCAATGTTGACAGCGTCAACGTCACGGCTTAAGTTGACACCGTCAACAGACTCTGGATCGACCACTCAAGGGAGGAACAGCCAGATGGCCGTCAACGAGGAGATTTCCCGATTCCTGAAGGCGGGCCTGGAGCGAAGCCTGCCCCGAGAGCAACTCAAGGAGGTGCTGCTCGAGGCCGGTTGGCCGCAAGACCAGGTGCGACGCGCCCTGGGCGGTTTCGCCGACATCGCGTTTCCGGTCCCCGTTCCCCGCCCCGCACCATACCTGTCCGCTCGTGAGGCCTTCCTCTACCTCGTTCTATTCGGCAGCTGTATGGCAGCGCGATCAGCCTGGGGAGCCTCCTCTTCGCGTTCATCCATCAGGCGTTTCCCGATCCTTCCCTGGATCCCACCGCCGCCCTGCAGATGGCGCGAGAGGAGATCCGGTGGTCGATCTCCTTCCTGGTCGCGACGTTCCCCGTCTTCGCCTTCGTCTTCTGGACGAATGATCGGGCCGTCCGGAGGGACCCGGGTCGACGGCTCTCACGAGTCCGGCAATCGCTGACGTACCTGTCACTCTTCGTTGGCGCAGCCACCCTCATCGGCGTGATCACGAGCATCGTCTACAACCTTCTCGGCGGCGAATTGACGGTCCGGTTCACCCTGAAGGTCCTCACTGTCGCCACGATCACCGGCTCGTTGTTTGGATACTTCCTCCGCGACGTGCGCAAGGAGGAGGTGACAGAATGAACCTCTCGCCACGATTCATCGTGTTGGGAGCCTCAGGAGCGACCGTTGTCGCGGCGGTGGTGTTCGGGCTGGTACTCCTGGGATCTCCCGCGCAGGAGCGCGAGCGCCGGATCGACGATCGGCGAGTGACCGACCTGCACGGAATCGCAGCGGCCACCGATCTCTACCGGACTCGACATGGGCGGCTTCCAGGATCGCTGGACGATCTGGCAGCCGAACCCGGCTTGAGGATCAGCACCCGGGATCCCACCAGCTTGGAGCATTACGGGTATCGGGCGCTCGACGATGGCCGCTACGAGGTGTGCGCCACGTTCGTCACGGAATCCGAGGGGCCAACCAGAGTTACTGGAAGCCCTCCGATCGTTCAGAGGAGCTGTCAGGGTTGCCATGGCCCGGGCTCGCCCGTTGCGACCCGGGTCGATGATCCAGTGGCTGCGCACCTCGAGCTTCGGGACCTGTGGGCGCACGGCTCTGGACGGCAGTGCTTCCAGATGCAGGCGCGGTAACGAGTTGGTCCAGGAAGGGCTGCACGAGCCATCTCACCAGCCTCCCACCGCCTCGACGCGGGACCTCTCATTGGGCAGTGTCCGTGTGATCGCAGGATGCTGGCGTAATGCTTGCGCGTGGTCAATCCAGGTTGCCCGCCGAGCCATCACCCGCCTGAAGTTTGCTCGAGCGTCTCCAGCCAGCGGTAGCCGTATGCCGGAACGTAGGGTGCTGCGGCCACCCCTTCGGGAAACATGTCGAACCTCTCGACGCGCAGACGATAGTCGTAGTCGTGCAAGGGCTGGAAACCAACGATCTCGCCGCGGAAAGGGGTGCCGTTGACGACCTTGCAGTACCCGGGATGGCCGTCGTCGCACTCTACCCGGTGGCGATCGATGGTGATGTCCTCTTCCGTGCCGGCTGCCCTGGTTCTTGACAAGACGTCGCTAAGCACGTACCGGCCATCGCGATACCTGTTGGCATCAAGGATGTAGTGATGGCCGGCCTCGTACTCGAAGCTGGTGATCATGTCGTCGTACAGTCCGCCGTCCAACACCAGGCAGAAGTCGTCGCCGCGGAGACAGGTTACCCGCGTCGGAGCCAGCGACAGGGTTGCGCGGGTGGACGCCGCGGGGGTCTTCTCCAGTTGCTCCAGCAGACGATAGGCGTACTGGCCGGCATCCTGCGGCGGTTCACTCCCGCCCCAGGGATCGTACTTGCCAATCAGCAGACGATAGTCGTAGCCGGGCTCGTAATCGAACCCTTCGATTCCGTCGTAGAAGAAGTTGCCATCGACAACCATGCATGACTGCAGGCCCACGCCGTAGCACTTGGCCAGGGTAGGGCCAACGGTCACCTCCCGTTCCTCAATGTACTCGGGCCCGAGAAGGTCGCAGCCGACCAGGATCAGGATCGCCAGACAGAAGAGAGCCAGGCTTCGCGGGGCCACTGGAGTCATCCGTCGCTGCAGCGGCCGCCGCCCTGCGTTGACTCGCCGGCTCACGATCATCGCCTTTCCCGCTAGTGGCGCCTCGTCGCCTTTCGACTCGGGATTGATCATCTTCAGGCAACGCCACTCACTGGATCTGCTCGGCGGACACCGTCCACCGCAGATCTTGTAACCCGTCGAAGGTGGGTGAGTTCGAAGATTCCAGCCCTCTGGTGCGAAACAATCAAACACGCGGATCGCGCGTATCGAAAGTGCAGACGCCGCAAGATCCTGGATGGGAAGGGATTCCATGACCGGTAGGCCGCAGACAGCCATGCAGCGTCAACGCGGCGAGTTGCGGGCAAGGGGGATTCCTGTGTTCGCGGGGGTCCTTGTGGCCGCAACCCTCATGACCACCGCCTGCGGACAGGACCGGCCGCAGCCGATCACCGTCGTATCATGGGGCGGTTCCTATGGCCGCGCCGTCGACGAGGGCGCCATCATCCCGGTCGCCGCGGCGACCGGCATCCCCGTCAACGTCGAGGACTACAACGGCGGCCTTGCCGAGATCCGCGCCCAGGTGGACATCGGCAACATCCACTGGGATGTGGTGAGCCTGGAGATTTCCGACGCGGTGCGGGCGTGCGACGAAGGGCTGCTGGAGCCGATCGACATCGACGCCTTGCCTCCGGGTCACGACGGCACGCCCGCGGCCGAGGACTTCGTTCCCGAGGCCCGGACCAGGTGCGGCGCCGGGTTCCTGTACGCGTCCACCGTGTACGCCTACAACGAGGACTACATTCCGGGCGAGAAGCCCGCCACGATGGCCGACTTCTTCGATCTGGAGAAGTTCCCGGGCCGGCGCGGGATGCGGCGGGTTCCGCAGGGCAATCTGGAGTCTGCGCTACTCGCAGACGGAGTGCCGCGGGACCGGGTCTACCCGACTCTGGACACGCCGGAAGGGCTCGAGCGCGCCTTCCGCAAGCTCGACACGATCAGGGACGAGGTGATCTGGTGGGAGGCCGGCGCCCAGCCACAGCAGATGCTGGCTGACGGCGAAGTGGTGATGAGCACGGCATACAACGGGCGGGTCTTCAACGCGCGGGTACTGGAGGGCCAGCCGTTCGTGATCGTCTGGGATGGCCAGCTGCTCGCCGTCGGCCAGCTCGGGATTCTCCGGGGCACGCCGAGGCTGCAGGAGGCACTGAGCTACGTGGGCTTCGCCACCAGCGCCGAGTCGCTGGCGCGGATCAGCAGTCGCATCACCTATTCGCCGACGCGGAGGTCCGGCATGCCGCTGGTGACGACCCACATTCCGAGCGGCGTCGAGTTGGGGCCGCACATGCCGGCAACCCCCGCTAATGCCGCTCGCGCCCTGCTCTACGACTGGGCCTTCTGGGTCGACCACCAGGACGAGCTGAACGAACGGTTCAGCACCTGGCTGGCACGCTAGGAGGGGAACGGCTCGCGTCAAGAGCGCAAGCCGCCAGAGATCACCCGGATGTCGGGACACCGCAGGAGCGACCCGTCCGCCGTGACCAGGACGAGTCCGTGCACCACCGCCGTGGCCGCGATGAAGCGGTCGGCCGGATCGTCATGACCGAGGCGGATGCTCCGGCTACCGAGCGCGATGTCGAACGTCAGCGGTACCTCCCGCATGGGACGGACGGTCAGGGCGGTTCGGATCCAGCTCCAGGGATCGGGACGCAGAAGCACGCGGCCCTTCTCGGCCAGCACCAGCGCCTCCCAGACGCTGACGGGCGACAGCGCCAGGGTGTTCGCCGGATCTGTCAGTTCGGTACGCGCCTGTTCGGAGAGCCGATCGGGCTCCAGCAGGCTCCACAGCCAGATGTGGGTATCGAGGAGCAGATTCACGGCTTCTCGACGTCGTTTGGCGCGACGATCTTCGAGCGCAGCGCGGCCCATTCGGAGGGCTCGGTGGCCGGGGACACGATGTCGCCGACGATCTCGCCGAGGTCGCTCATGGACCCCATCCATTCTGCGCTGTCGGCGTGCACGCCGGGGCCCGTGTCAGCGGCTGCCTCAGTCGCCTCGTCCGCGGTGCTCCGGACGCTCGGATTCGCCCGGTACCTGGCGGCCATCCGGGCTCGCTCGCGCACTACGCCGAGCGAGGGTCTCGGGGCCGCGGAGCGGGCCAGCAGATAGCGCAGTTCGCCCTCGAGCGAGCGATGGTTGGCCTTGGCTCGCGCCTTGAGCGCGGCGATGACGTCGTCGTCCACCTTCCGAATGGTGAGTACGCCCAAGGGCTCCTCCGCAAGAGCCAGGGTGGCCATGAAGGGATAATGTAGTCATACCGCCTTCATATTGACAGCACCGCCACGACGGGTGCGGGAGAGCACGTGCGCCGGCCCAGGCTACCCGCCGTCCTCCTGCGTCACCGCCCCCGTCCGGTACTTGTCGAACCATGCCTTGATGTAGAGCTGTGTCATGATCCGGTGCGACACGGCGCGCGAGCCGTGGTACTCGTCCGGGATCTTGACGTGCATCGTCTCCTGGCCGAGCACCTTGAGCGCGCGGTAGAACTCCTCGGCCTGCGGCATCGGGGTCCGCAGGTCCTCGACGCCCGAGAGCAGCATCGTGGGGGTGGTGACGTTGCCCACGTAGTGCAGCGGTGAGCGCTCGGCGTACTCCACCGGGTCCTCCCAGGGCATCGAGCGGAAACGGCGGTACCAGCCCGACCCGTCCGTGGTCCCGACGAAGGAGTGCCAGTTGATGACCGGCCGCTGCGACACGGCCGCGCGGAAGCGGTCGGTGTGGCCGACGATCCAGGCGGTGAGCACGCCTCCGCCGCTGCTCCCCGTGACGAACATGTTGTCTTCGTCGATGAAGCCGCGGTCGATGGCCGCGTCGACGCTGGCCATGAGGTCGTGGAAGTCGTTGCCGGGATACAGGTAGTTGATGCCGTTCACGAAGTCCTGGCCGTATCCGGTGCTCCCGCGCGGGTTCATCCACAGCACCGCGTAGCCGTCCGCCGCGAAGTTCTGCCAGTTCCAGTTCCAGCGCACCGTGTACATCGAGACCGGCCCGCCGTGGATCCAGAGGAGCAGCGGATACTCGCGGCCCGGCTCGAAGTTGGCCGGCTTCATGAGCCAGCCCTGCACCCGCCAGCCGTCGAAGGACTCGGCCCAGATCTCCTCGACTTCGCCGAGCTTGACGTCACCGAGGACATCCTCGTTGTAGTCGACCAGGGTCTCGATCTCGCCCGGATTGTCCAGGTCGAAGGTGACGAGGTAGTTCGGGCGGTAAAAGGTCGAGTTGGTGGCCGCCACCCGGCCGTTCTTCGCGATGGAGACGCCGGTGATGTAGTGGACGCCGTCCGTCACCTTGCGGATGGCGCCGCTGGTGGAGACGAAATGGAGGTTCGACGAGCCCTCCTCGCCCAGCGTGTAATAGAGGCCGGAGCCGTCGGGCGCCCAGGTGACGCCGCCGGGCGAGTTCTTCAGGTTGCCGGCGAGCATCCGCGGGCTGCCGCCGTCCGCGTCCATCAGATAGAGATGCGACAGGTTGCTGTAGTTGTCGTTCTGGTCGTAGCCGGTGTAGGCGATCATGCTGCCGTCGGGCGACGGGTTCGGGCCGTTGTCGGGGCCGAGGCGGCTCGTGAGGGTGGTGATGTCGAGGGTGGCGAGGTCGATGGCGTGGACCTCGGAGTTGCCGCGCTCGTAGCCCTCCTCAGGCGTGAGGTCGGCGCTGAAGTAGAGTTTCGTGCCGTCCGGCGCCCAGCGCGGATTGTTGTGCGAATTGTCGCCGAAGGTGATCTGGCGCGGGGTCCCGCCCAGCTCCGCGTCGACGATGAAGATCTGCGTGTCGCCTTTGCGCGTGTACCCGGTCCCGTCGCGCTGCCACGCGATCCGGTCCTCCACCACGGCCGGCGCGGCCACCTTCGCGCCCGGCGGGAAGCCGGGCATCGTGATCGGCAGAGGGGACCCGGTCTCGGGGATGAAGGTCGTGAACGAGATCTGCGTTCCGTCGGGCGACCAGCGGATCCCGCCGGGAGCCCGGTCGAGGTTCGTGAGCTGCTTGGTCTCGCGCGTGTCGAGCCACATGACGTGGATCTGGCTGGTCCCGCTCTTGTCGGACAGGAACGCGATGCGGGTGCCGTCCGGCGACCAGATCGGCGACGACACCTCGAAGCTTCCGGTCTCGAGCTCGCTGATCCGCCGGGTCGCGAGATCCATGATCATCAGTTCGCTCTTGTTCCGGTCGTTCATCTTGTCCACGCTTGCGCGCGTGAAGAGGATGTGGTTGCCGTCCGGGGAGATGCGTGGGCTCCCGACGGATTCCATCTCCATGTAGGTGTCCATGTGGAGGAGGCCGCTGGGCTGCTGTGCGTCCGCCGGGGCCGGCTGCGCGAGCGCGGTGGCGAGGAGGATGAGCGCGGGGACGAGAGGCGCGGGACCGGTGGAAGAGTGGCGGCGGGCGGTCATTCGGGCCTCCTTGGGTGTTGCGTGTCGCGCGGCTCAACCGGTGCGGCATCGAGCGATCAGGGGCAATCTCGGCGTCAGAACACGCGAAATCAAACGATGGGCGCGGGGTCTGGAGGCTCATTCGCCCATGCGCACGCCCACGCCCGCTCGGGTGTCGGCCGGCGCCGAGGTCCAGCCAGCGGTTCAGCATCTGGCTGGTGCGCTAGAGCAGCTCCCACTCCACGCCACGGAACTGGCGAACGAAACCGGCGCCATACGCTGATGACGGCGTCTGATATCCGGCCTTTAGGTCGCCGTTCAACACACGAGCTCCGATGGCCACCAGGGCCTTCGCCGTGAACCCGTAGGGATCGGGAACGCGCATGCGGGCGGCGGCGCGCCGGCCCTCGGCGTCCTCGATCTCGGCGACCAGGATGCCCTCGCTGGTGCTGCGCGCCGCGTCCGTCGGTCCCGGCGGTCCGCGGTCGATCCATCTGCGTAGAAGAGCCTGAGCTGCCCGCCCGGCCAACAGCCAGCCGAACCACCGGCTCAACCGCATCAGCCGCGGAATTCTTCCTCCCGCGCGATAGTAGGTCTCGATATTCCGGATGCCGGTAGACCACCAGGCCGTCGATACATCCGCCAGAGGGGTCACGAGAGCCGCGGCCGCTCCACGACCGAAATCGAACTCGTGCCGCATGCTGCCAGCGGCGACCCGCCTGACGCTACCGCCGCGCCGAATGCGCATTGCATTTATGCCTTCCAGCGCGGTCTTCATCGTGCCGCGCGAGGCTCCGGAGCGGACCAGCAGGCCCAGCCGCAGGACGCGTCCCCCGGGATGCCTGGCGGCCAGGTCGGCGATCAGGCAGTCGCTCGGCACGACGTCGAAGCCGGCGGCGGGCAGGACCATGATCCCCTTCCCCCTGGCCTCCGCATCCCGGGCCGCGAGCGCCTCGCAGACGGCGATCTCGCCGGTGACGTCCACGTAATGGGTGCCGGTCCCGAGACAGGCCTCGAACATCGGCAGTGCGGTCCGCGAGAAGGGCCCGGCACAGTGCAGCACCACATCGATGTCGTGCAGGGCCGCCTCGATCGTCGCCCCGTCGTCCAATCCGAACGTCCGGGTCTCGAGCGGCCCGCTCCGGGACCCCCCGCCCGCGGCCGGTTTCGAGGAATCGGGTACGGCGCCGAGTGTTCCGCCCGCAGCCGCGCTGACGGAATCTGCCGCGGCGCCGAGCTTCCCCGCATCGCGGCCGGCCAGCACAGGCCGCACGCCGGCTTCGACCGCTTCCGCGGCGACCAGCCGGCCGGTGTATCCGGTCGCGCCGTAGATCATCAGCTTGCGTTCGCGCATGAATGACAGGAGACGACCCCTCCGGCTCTGGCGCAAGGTTGTCAGGCGGGCGGTCAGGCGCCGGGGATCGCTCCGTGCACCACCTTGCACCCCGCGCCGAAGGAGTAGTAGGGTTCGCCACCGCCAGGCGTAGTGTGCTCGCCACTGCAGGAAGCAGGGAGACACCCGGACAAGCAATGGAGACCGGCCCCGGAATGATGAGAATACCAGCTCGCACCGCCACGATCGTCCTTTCGGGATCGCTGCTCTGCGTCACGCCGCTCATGGCTCAGCACAGAAGCGTCCCGCCCCCCGCGGCCTACGCGATCGAGGGCGTGACGGTCGTCGAATCCGGCCTTCAGGAGGAGCCGGGCGTCACGATCATCGTCCGGGGCGGACTGATCGAGGCGATGGGTGCCGAGGTCGCGATTCCCGTGGACGCGGAGCGGCTGGAGGGGGACTCCCTCTACCTCTACCCGGGTCTCGTCGACGCCGACGGCGCGAGCGAGTTGGAGTTCCCCGAGGCCCCGGACGATGGGCCCCCGTCCTGGGCGCCCACCCGAATCGCTCAACGCGTCACCCCGTACCGGCGTGTCGCCGACTACCTCACTGCGACCGGAGGGGCGCAGGGCGAGCAGCGGAGACGGGGGATCGTAGCCGCGGCGGTGCACGCCGGCGACGGAATCGCCCCGGGCCGGAGCGCGGTGCTGCTGAATCGGGTCGACGCCGAGACTTCCCGCGCGTTGATCGCCCGCCCCGATGCCGGACTCTCGATGGGCTTCCAGACGGCACAGGGCGTGTACCCGTCGACGCTCCTGGGCGTGATGGCCACCATCCGACAGGCGTTCCTGGACGCCGAGCGCTACGCAACTCTCGAGAGCGCATTCACGAATGGGCGCGCCGGCATGACGATGCCGGACTGGGATCCGGACTCCGAGGTGCTCCGCGCGGTGGCAGCAGGCGAGACACCCGTGTTCTTCCGGGCCGCGGACTCGGAGGATATCCGTCGAGTGCTCGGGCTCGCGGACGAGGTCGGCTTCCGCCCGATCATCGTGGGAGGCGACGAGGCGTGGCAGGTCGCGGAGGAGCTGGCCGACCGAGGCGTTCCCGTGCTCATAGACACCGACTTCCGCGAACCGGATGAATGGGATCCCGAGAGCGAGGAGGAGCTCGAACCCGCCGCCTTCCGGGAGAAGCGCGAGCTCGAGGCGGTGTACGGAAACGCCGCCGCGCTCGAGGCCGCCGGCGTGCAGTTCGCGCTGACGAGCGGAGAGGGCGACGCGGACCTGGTCGAAGGGGCTCGAAAGGCCGTTGAGTACGGACTGTCCCGGAACGCGGCGGTTGCGGCGATGACCACCGCTCCCGCCGAGATCCTGGGTGTGGCGTCCCTCATCCGGGTCGAAGAGGGCCGGCCGGCGACCTTCCTCCTCGCAACCGGCCCCCTGCTCGAGGAGGGGAGCGAGATCGCCTACACCTTCGTCGAGGGCAGGTACGAGGTCGGGCCCGGATCCGGCGCCGGGGGCGGCGAGGCCCCCTCGGTCAACGTGACCGGCTCCTGGACAGTGGAGGTGACCGCGCAGGGGATGACGGTCCCCATGGAGATGGAGCTCCAGCAGGAGGGAAGTGAGTTCTCGGGCACCGCGGCCGCGGACATGTTCGGCGATGCCGAGGTGCGCGGGGGCCGTGTTTCAGGCAACGAAATCTCGTTCCGCCTGGTTGTCTCGGCGGGCGGCGAGTCGATGGAGGTGTCGTTCGAGGCCGACGTGGAGGGCGATCGCATGAACGGTTCGGGATCGAGCCCGATGGGGGACTTCCAGATGACGGCCCGACGGGCTCCGGGAGGTGTGCGATGAGTATTCGGCAAATGACATGCGCTGGCCTTGCGATCGCGGCGATCGGCCTCTCCCGGGGGACCCCGGCCACAGCGCAGGAGTGGGATGTGCAGCTTCCCGCCGATCAGGGGAGCTACCCGACGGGCGACCTGTTCGTCCGGGGTCTCGAGGCCGTGCACACGGCGGCCGGCCCCGTGCTGGAGGGCGTCTCGATCCTGATCCGGGACGGGATCATCGAGGAAATCGGAGCCGGCCTCACGGCGCCCGACGGCGTGCGCGTGATCGACGGAACGGGTCTCACCGCGATGCCGGGCATCGTCGACGAGCACTCGCACACCGCGCTTCTCGCCGGCAACGAGGGCACCGCTCCCATCGTGCCCGAGGTGCGGGTCCTGGACGCGCTCACGACCGAGGACTTCGGGATCTACCGGGCCCTGTCGGGTGGCGTGACCACCGCCCGCATCATGCACGGGAGCTCGAACCCCATCGGCGGCCAGAGCGCCGTGGTCAAGATGCGCTGGGGCATGGACGCCACCGAGCAGCTGCTGGTCCCCGGGGCGCCGAAGTTCGTGAAGTTCGCCCTCGGAGAGAACGTGACCCGGAAGGGGGCTCCGCCAAACGCCAATTCCCGGTTCCCGCTGAGTCGCGCCGGAGTCGAGGCGATCTACGTCGAGGCCTTCACCGCCGCCGAGGCCTACCGGGCGGAGTGGGACGGCTTCCGCGGGAACACGGGCGCCTTCCCCGTCCCCCCGCGCCGCGACCTCCGGCTTGAGGCGCTGGTTGACATCATGGAGGGCCGCATCCGCATCCACGCGCATTCATACCGCGCGGACGAGATCCTCATGCTCATCCGCGTCGCGGAACGGTTCGGGTTCAGGATCGACGTGTTCACGCACGTCATGGAGGGATACCGGGTCGCGACCGAGATGGCGGAACACGGGGCCGGCGGCTCGACCTTCTCCGACTGGTGGCAGTACAAGCGCGAGGCGTTCGACGCGATCCCGCACAATGCCGCCATCATGCACCAGCACGGGGTGCTCACCTCGATCAACTCCGACATCCCCTCGCTCCAGCCGTTCATGCACCGGGAAATCGTGAAACCGGTTAAGTACGGGGGCGTGAGCGATCTCGAAGCACTGCAGATGCTGACGCTCAATCCTGCCAGGATGATGTACCTGGACGACCGGGTCGGCAGCCTCGAGGAAGGCAAGGAAGCCGATGTCGTGCTGCTCGACGGATCGCCCTTCGATTCGTTCAGCCGCGTCGAGAAGACCATCGTGGACGGCATCGTCTACTACGACGTGGACGATGAACAGGGGACGCGGGGCGAGCCCGTTCGCCCGGTCACGGATGTCGTCGCTCCGCCGGCCACGCCCCGGACGTCAACCCCCGGCGACGGCCCGGAGTCCGGCGCTGGCCCGGAGACCGGCGATGGTCCGGACGCCGGGAACGGCCAGGATCCCGGAGCTGGGCTCGCCCCCGGTGCAAACCGTGTGACCGGCGCGCCCGGTGCAAACGGTGCAAACAGCCCGAACGGCGCGAACGGAGGAACGCCGCCGCGGCCGGCAGCCCCCCAGGAAGCCGCGACCGCTCTCGTGGGCGGGACGGTGCACACGGTGTCGGGCGGGACGATACCCGACGGGGTGGTGCTCATCCGGGGCGGGACCATCGAGGCCGTCGGAACCCGGTCGCAGGTGCAGGTTCCCGCCGATGCCGCGCGCGTGGAGGTGGCCGGACGGCAGGTCTATCCGGGCATGATCGATCCGTTCACGACGATCGGCCTGCTCGAGTTCGGCGCGGTCGGCCAGGCAACCGACATCGCCGAGATCGGGGACTACAACCCGCACATCCGCGCGCTCCCGGCCGTGAATCCCTACTACCCCAGCCTGAATGTGGCGCGGGCCAACGGCATCACCACGGTGCAGACCGCGCAGGGCGGCGGCATCGTTCGCGGCACGGGCTCGGTCATCCAGTTCAACGACGGCGACACCTTCGAGAAGGTGGCGGTGGCTGCGGAGGCAGCGCTGATCGTGGATCTGCCATCGGGTCCCGCGGGCGACGACGATGAAGAACCGGAGCTCGACAGCAGCGCCATGGAGGACCTCGTCGACCTGTTCGAGCGCGCCGTCGCATACGGCGGAAACCCGGCGACCTCCGACGACCCGACCGCGCCCTTCGAGGCGAACACCTGGGGCGGCGAGGCCGTCCTGCTCGACGCGCTTCAGCCGGCGCTCCGCGGAGAACGGCCGGTCTTCTTCTCGGTGGACACAGCCTGGGAGATCCGCACCCTGTTCGTCTTCCTGGACGCGTTTCCCACGATCGACGCCGTGGTTCTGGGCGGCCGCGAAGCCCATCGCGTGGCCTCGGACGTGGCCGGGCGCGGCATCCCCGTGATCCTCACGGGCACGCTCCAGGCCCCCGGCGATCGCGACGTGGCCGTCACTTCAGGCTTCCGCAACGCCGCACTTCTGCACGAGGCGGGCGTCACGGTCTCGTTCTCGACGGCGAGCGACGCGGACGTCCGCAACCTCCCCTATCACGCAGCTCTCTCGGTGGGCTTCGGCCTTCCCGAAGATGCCGCGCTTCGCGGCGTGACCCTGAACCCGGCAGAGGCGCTGGGTCTGGGAGACCTCATGGGAAGCATCGAACCCGGAAAGCGGGCGGATCTTCTGGTCACGGACGGTTCCCCGCTGCAGTCGCTCACGCGGATCGAGCGGATGTGGGTCGGAGGCCTCGAGGTGGACCCCGCAGAGAACAAGCACCACCGCTTGTGGGAGGCGTTCCGAGGCCGGTAGACCGATGGCCAACCCCCTCGACGAACGGACGATCGCCGCAGAGCCGGTCCCAGTGCGCCTACCGGCGAAGGAGGGCGTACCCGTTCACGAGATCCTGTATGGTACTGTCGTCATCTTGTAGGGCAGCTCCGATATCCTGTATGGCGGATCCGGCATCTTGCATGGTGCTCGTATCATCTTGTATAGTGCTCGTATCATCTTGTATAGTGCTCGTATCATCTTGTATGGTCGCCTCGCCATCCAAGGAGGCGTCGTCCTCGCCCGGGGCGGCCGGCTCACCTCGAGCCCGCACCGCGTCGAATGGCCATGGTCAGCGGAGGCATATCAGGATTGCCGGCCGCCTGGGCGCTGCTTGACCACCCCGACCGCGCTTGTTGGATAGCCCCGAACCCCGTAGCATCGCAGTGCTACGTCTCGGACTCAACGGATTCGACCTCGTTGCGCCCGGAGACGAAGTGGTTGAGACGATGCTGGCCTTGGCGTCCGGCAAGCGGGATGAGGAAGCGATTGCCGACTGGCTGCGCTTCCGAATCCGGCCTCGGCCGGGCGCCTGACGGAAGCTGCGGGGAGGCACAGGAGGGCATTCCATGAAGACCAGTCGACGAAGCTTCCTCCGCCGGTCTGCGGGCGTGATGGCCCTTGCCCCGGTCGTGCCCGTGGGGCAGCTGGCCTTCCTCGACGGGAGGGACGGCGCGCACCCCGCACCCGCGTCCCGCCCGGCGGGATCGGCTCCGGGGCGGGCCCGTTCGCCGCGTCGCCAGGAAGCCTGGGTGGCCCGCGCGCGCGCCGAGATCCCCGCCTCGACCAGCCACCTGTACTTCCAGACCGGCGGGATCGGCCCCTCCCCCGGGGCGGTCATCGACCACGTCCAGGAACGCCTCGCCTTCCAGAACGAGAGTCCGGCCGACCCTCGTCGCGCGACCGAAATGGCCCGTATCGAACCCGACCTGCGGGCGCAGCTCGGGCGCGTGTTCGGGGCCGGGACCGACGAGGTCGCGCTCACGCACAGCACCTCTGAGGGGATCTCCATGGCCGCCTGGAGCCTGAACTGGCGCGAGGGCGACGAGGTCGTGATCTCCAACACCGAACATCCCGCCAACGTGATCCCGTGGTATGTCCTGCGGGACCGGTTCGGGATCGTGATCCGCGAGATCGACCTGAGTACGGGAACCGGCCTCATCGACCAGGTCCGCCGCCAGCTCTCCGGCCGCACGCGCATGGTGAGCCTCAGCCACGTGTCACGAAACAACGGACGGACGCTGCGTACGGATGAGTCCGCCGAGCTGGGAGGCCTCCTGCGCTCCCGCGGCGTGCGCTACCACCTCGACGGCGCGCAGGGTCCCGGCTGCGTCGTCACCGACTTCCGCGCGCTCGGCTGCGACTGCTATTCCACCTGCGGCCACAAGTGGCTGCTCGGCCCCAAGGGCACGGGCGCGCTCTTCGTCCGCCGGGAACGGCTCGACGACGTGCAACTCAGCTGGGCCGGGTCCCACAGCCACGCGACCATGGACTACGAAGGCGCCTTCACCCTGCTCCCCAGCGCAGCCCGCTACGAGTTCGGGACCCGCGCGCTCGCGGACTTCGCCGGCTTCGCCCGCGCCGTCGAGTGGATGGAGGACATCGGGTTGGAACGGATCGACGAGCGCATTCAGTCGCTGGTCGACCACGCCATAGAGGTCATCGACCGCACGGACAAGCTGGGTGTTTCGTCCCCGCGCACGCGGCCGGATCGCTCGGGCGTGTTCGTGCTCGAGCTCCCCGGGGGATGCGACGCCACGGAGCTGTACGGCGACCTGCGGGAAGACGAGGGCATCCTCGCCTCGCCGGTGCGGCGGGAGCGTGATTTCCGGCTGTCGATTCACTTCTTCAACACGCGCGACGAGATCGACGCGGCGGTTGCAGCGATTGCGGCGCGGTGCGCGTGAGGTGGTCCGAGACCCGGAAACGATGGGCGCGGAGCGATCGAGAGGGGACTTGCCGCCCATGACGCGCCGAATCCCCGCCTACGTCTGGACGTTCCTGGCCCTTGTGGCCGGCCTGGCCGCGGGCGGTCTCTTCCCCGCCCCGCTTGCACCGGTAGCCGACGCCACGTCGGTGTTCATAGGCTGGATCGTCGCCGTCGTGCCGCTGCTGATTCTCGCCGCCCTCAGTCCGGCGATCGCGACCCTGGTGCGACGCGGGCTCGCCGGCCGCTTCGCCGGTGCGGTCGTCGTCTGGTATGTCTTCACCTCGACCGTCGCCGGGCTCATCGCGCTGGTGGCGTCGGCCGCCATCTTCCGCATCCCCCTCACCACCGGCGACCGGGGCGTGTGGACCGAGGCCGCGGCGATGCTCGAGAGCCTCGGAGCGGGCGGGGCCTCCTGGCCGCTCCTGGCGATCCTCACGGGCATCCTGCTCGGGCTCTTCGGCGCCCGCCACGATCCCACGTACCGGGTGCTCAGGAGAGTCGCCGACGGCATCGAGAGCGCGGGAAGCGGACTGGCCTACGTCATGCTGCCGCTCATCCTCGCCTTCGGAATCACGCTGGGCGTGCGCTTCGGGGCGCGGCTGGGCCTCTCGCACTACCTCGCCATGACCGCGTACACGGCCGCGCTGGTGGTCGTCTGGTGGGCGTTCTACACCTTCGTGCTCGTACGTCGGGTGGGACGCCGGCCCGTGCGGCCCGTGCTGAGCGGGTACTACCTGCCGACCGCGGTGTTCGCGGCGGGCACCTGTTCGTCGCTCGCGACGCTTCCCGTCAACCTGGCCAACGCCAAGAGGCTGGGGGTCCGCGACGAGGTGGCCGACTTCGTCCTGCCCTTCGGTGCGGTCGTGAACCTCGACGCCAGCGCGCTGGCCTACGTCGCCTACGGGCCCTTCGTCGTGAGCTACGTCTTCGGCATGGAGCTCAGCTGGATGATGATGCTGGCCGTCTGGCCGGCGGTGGTCCTGTTCACGGTCGCGGCGCCCGGGCTGCCGGCCGGAATGGGGACCGCGCTCTGGAGCGCCACGCTGTTCGCGAGCATCCTGGGGCTCGAGGGGCAGGCACAGGGCGAGTTCGTGGCGAGCTGGATCGCGCTCTCGGGAGGCATCCCCGACATGCTGCGCACCGCGACCAACTGCACCGGCGACGGCTACACCGCGATCATCTTCGATGGAAGGTTCGATGAGTTCTTTGGGAAGGGACGTGGCTGAGGAAGGCGTGGCCGTCTGGAGTGCGAGCGAGGTGAGAGTGACCCGAACGAGGCCTGGTCGAGCCGGGGGACCGGAGGCGCGCGGTTGGCTGAGGCGAGCGAGCCGGCAATGAGCGTCGACCTGTCACCGGGCGCGCAGCGGCTCGTGCACGTCAACGCACGCATCCAGCCCGGCGAGGTGGTGGTGGTGGTGACCGACCCCACGATGCGGCGCTACGCGGATGCCGTCGCCGGCGCCGCCCGCGAGGCCGAAGCCGCAGTCACCGTGGCCGTCATGCCGGTCCGCGACCAGGACGGGCAGGAGCCGCCCCCGGCCGTGGCGCGCGCCATGGCCGAGGCGGCCGTGGTCTTCTCCCCGGTGCGCGTCTCCATCACCCACACCCGGGCGATGCGGACCGCGCTGGAGGCGGGCGCGCGCGTGTGCATGATGACGGCCTACACCGACGCGATCATGACCAGCCCGGCGCTCCTCGAGACCGACTTCGAGGCACAGGCCGGCGTCTGCCGCCGCCTGGGGACTGCGTTCACGGAAGGCGGGTCGGTCCGTCTCACCTCCCCGCGCGGCACCGATCTCCGCTTCGGCATCGAGGGTCGGGTCGCCAACGTGCTGACGAACATCCCCGATCCCGGGCAACTGGCTCCCGTGCCGGACATCGAGGTCAACGTGGTGCCGGTCACCGGTTCGGCCGAAGGCACGATCATCGCCGACGCCTCGGTGCCCTACCTGGGCATCGGCATCCTGGACGAGCCCATCGTCTGCTCGGTGCGTGAGGGCTACATCGTCGAGATGACCGGCGGGGCGCAGGCCAACCTTCTGCGCGAACACCTGGAGTCCTTCGCAGACCGCCACTGCTTCAACGTCGCGGAGCTGGGCGTGGGCCTGAATCCGAACGCCCGCCTCACCGGAGAGATGCTCGAGGACGAAGGCGTCATGGGAACCATCCACATCGGCATCGGCACCAGCCATACCCTCGGCGGGGAGATCGTGGCTCCGACGCACTACGACCTGCTCATGTGGGAGCCGACCATCGCCGTCGACGGCCGCATCGTACAGCGGGACAGGCAGGTACTGGCATGAAGACTGGGGAGAACCGCCTCGTGCGGGGTGCGGCCACCGAACGGAGGCAAGGGGCTCCGTTCCGGCTCACGCCCGCAGGGTCGGCACGTCGTATCGCGGGATGGTCGCGTCCCGGGTGACCAGAACAAGCTCCGCTGCCTGTGCCTGCGCGATCAGCATCCTGGCGAACGGATCACGATGGCGCGGCGGGAGCGCCGCAGCTCTCTCAGCGTGCTCGAACGTCAGCGGGAGGTGCTGGAAGTCCTTCTCCTCGACCACGGCACTCAGGTTGTCCGGCGCGACAAGCCGACCCCTGGCCTTCCTGGTCGCGATTTCCCAACCCGAGACCGCGCTGACGAACACTTCATTCGCGGGGTCGGCAATCGCGTCGCGGGTCGCATCGGCGATCTCCTCCCAGTCGGACACCCACCAGAGGAACGTGTTCGTGTCCAGGAGCAGTCGCATCGTCACTCGATGCCCGGAAAGAGCTCGAAGTTGGCGAGGGCGGCGCTGACCTGCTCATCCTCCGCGTCGCAGTCCGGATTGATTCGGATCCGACCCTCGAGTCCCCCCGGCTGCCGGCGCTCCAGTCGTTCCTCATAGGGGATGAGCCGCAGCCATGGGCGCCCCGACCTGCAGATCACGATCTCCTCTCCGTGCCACGCCTTCCTGGCCAGACGGGACAGCTGTGATTTCGCTTCGTGCATGTTGACCCTCATGGGACGCTCCTTCGACCGGAGACTAGGTTAGCTAAGCTAGCCTAAGCTAAGCTAAGCACGGATGCCAGACTCCCGAGATCACGGATCACCGCAGCGGCGCGTTGCTCCGCCCCGCCCCCGTCCAGGCCCGCCGGGTTGTGCCACACGACCCTGAGGCCCGCCGAGGCCGCACCCCGGATGTCGCGCGGCGAACCGGCCACGAACAACACCCCGTCTGCCGGGACGCCAAGGGCCTCCACCCCCGCGTCGTACATGCGCGGGTCGGGCTTGTAGAAGCCGGCCGACTCGGCCGTGACCACGGAGCGGAAAGGGGCTCCGACCAGCCCGGCCGCGCGCACGCCGAGCGCCTGGGAGCAGTTGGTCGCGACGCCGATCGGCCGTGTGCGGGCCAGCCGCCGCAACGCCACGCCCGCACCGGGCCACGGGGCCAGCTCGTCCCAGCGCGCTTCCAGCTCGGCCGCGTGCGCGTGCGGCAGGCCGACGGCGGTCGCCGACTCCGCCACCACATCCAGATACGGCACGTAGGCACCGGCCCCGTAGCTGAGCCGGAGGTACTCGAAGCGCCAACGGCGACCGCGCTCCTCGCTCCCCGCGATGTCGTCCCAGAGCGACCACGAATCCAGCAGCGCCGAGAGCAGATCGAACAGGACGGCTTCCACGCCAGCCATCGGCCGAGCCGGCGCGCGCCTCACCTCCCCAGATCCACCACCTGGAGGTTCCGCCAACGGACCTTGATTCCGCCGCCGTCATGGATCTGGAGGGCGATCGAGCCCTCCCCCGCCCCGATCTGCTCGTCCTCGAAGTCGACCATGCGCGTGCCGTTCAGCCAGGTGGTGACCCGGTCGCCCACCGCGCGCACGCGCATGGTGTTCCAGTCCCCCATGCGCAGCGCCGCATCCAGCGACGGATCGGGCTGCACCAGCCAGCCTCTCCCATATGACTCGTACAGTCCGCCGGTGAACAGGCCCGGCGGCGCCACCTCGGCCTGCCAGCCGCTCACCACGGTGCCTTCTACGCTCGAGCGGAAGAACACCCCGCTGTTGCCGTCCGCTTCCTGCTTGAAGTCAACCGTCAGGTCGAAGTCCTGAAAGGCAGGTTCTGTAGAGAGATAGCCGTATTCGGCGTCGGGGCCGCTTTCGCACACCAAGTCCCCGTTTTCGACGTACCAGCGCTCGGTTCCGTGCACTCGCCACCCATCGAGATTCTCGCCATTGAAGAGTGAGACGGGCCCCAGCGGGAGGATTCTGATGCTCCGGTACCAGACGTTGCGCCCATGATCCTGGAGGCCGATCGGGCCCGAGGCGGCGCGCCCGTAGCGTGGATACGGGGCGAATTTGCTGCCCGCGACAAGCGCCTCCCACTCGGGCGAACCCAGCTCGTACTCCACCGTCTTCACGCCGTTCAGCCAGTGCTCCACATGGTTGTTCACGACGCGGATGCGGCCCTGGTTCCATTCGCCGGGCCCGTGCAGGGTCTTCTCGCCCGAGGCGTGCAGATCGTAGTTGTCGCCGGTGAGGTGCGTGTTCATGTCCATCGTGCCCATCTCTATGTACGCCGTGTCGTCGAGCACCTGGTACTCGGGCGCATTGAACCAGATCTTGGCGCCTTCGTCCTCGATCACGCGGTAGAGGACGCCGCTGTTCGCCACCTCCGACAGCATGAACTCGAACCTGAGGTCGAAGTCCGCGAACGACTCCGTCGTGACGATGTCCCCGCCAACCGGGACATCCGGGTCCACGGCGGTGGCTCCCACGACCAGCATGCCGTCGATCACCGCCCACCCGGTGTCCGGGAACTCCTCGCGATTGTAGCCGCGCCAGCCCTCCGTCGTCTCGCCGTCGAAGAGGAGGCGCCAGCCAGCGGCGCGCTCGGCCTCGGTGAGGGTGTTGGGAGGCGCAGGCTGCTCCGCGGCCGCCGCGTCCATCCCGGAGTCGGGCGCGTCCTCCGGCGGGGCTTCGGCTCTGTCCGTGCACGCCGCGGCCAGGACCGCCGCCAGCAGCCAGGTGAACCGGCGAACGGAGCCAGTCCAGGCGTTGCGTTGGTGCAAGGAGCGAGTCCGGGCGTTGCGCACCGTGCTTGTCTTGCGGATTCCATCCATCAGACGAGCCCTCATCTCATCCATCGCACCAGCCTCATCGCGTCGGGGTCCCAGCCAATCATCGGATCCTCATAGTAACCGAGGTATGGGATTGTTGCGCGCCGGTACCCGGTGCGCCCGGTCGCCTTACCTGGGCAGCTGTCCCGGCAGTCCATAGCTGACCAGCAGCTGTTCGCGCCGCACGGTACCCGGGGCTGCATCCGCCGCGACCGCGGCGATGGCGGCTCCGGCGCCCTCACCCCGCAGGATGGATCGGATCCGCCCCGTCGCCGGGTCGATCGCGATGGCCATCGGCTGCACAGGCGTCTGCCGTTCCAGTGCCGTCGAGCCCTCGGGTCCCGAAAGCGCGATACGCTCCAGTGAGGCGACACGACCCTCGGCGAACGGGACCAGAAAGAGGAAGCCGCCGCCGCCCTCCGAGACCTCCTCCATTTCAAAGTCCAGCGCAAACGCGCTGCTGCCATCGCTCGCAAAGCCCTCGACGCGGTACGGACCGGAGCCCGAGGGAAGCGCGGCCGGGGCGTCGAACGTGAAGGCGGGGTCGAGGCGAATCTCGCCCTCCGGGCTCACATGGCCCCACAACAGCAGCCGGCTACCCCGGGATTCGTCCCTGGTCACAAGGGCGGCCGGCGGCGCCTCCGCCCGGATCCGGTACTCCAGGGCCTTGTTGAAGTTGTAGTCGCTGATCCATTGCGGATGGCAGTAGGACATCAGGTCCGCGATCGAGGGGGCCACCAGCTCCCGCGATCGGGCGTCGTAGCCGTAGACGCCGATATTCCCATCGGGGTAGGGATAGTCCGGGTCCATTTGCGCAGGTTCTCCGCACGGCGCGTGCATGAGGCTCATGTTGTGGCCCACCTCGTGTGCGAATATCTCGGGGTCGGGAATGCCGACGCTGGTCCGGCTGTCCACGAAGGCAATCCCGGCGATGCCTTCGTCTCGTTCGCGGTTCACCACGCCGTACCAGTATCCACTGCCGCCCTCGGTTGTCCTGAGCAGCTTGATGTCCTGAAGGATGCCGATCCAGTCCTCGTTGGTTTCGGGGAACCGCGCGGCAGCGATGGTGAGCGGCGCGTGAAGGGTCAGCTCCAGTTCCCCGACCGGCAGCACCGCCCGCAGGAACTCCACCGGCGGATCCTCGGCGCGCTGGATCCATTCCATCGCATCCCTGTCCCTGCTGGATCCTGTCGCGACGGGCACGATCGTGAGTTCCAGGGGCGGCATCTCGCGCGCGTCGAGAGGCAGTCGCAGCTCATCCAGTGCCGTCCTCGGCATGAGGCTGTCGGGATCGATCTGCACCGCCATCTCGACCCCGGGACGCAGCGCCTCCGCCGGGATCACCGCCTGATACCACTGGTCCAGTTGCCCGGGCAGGTACTCGGCCAGGCCGCGCGACGAGACGATCGCCATCTCCGCCGTGTGAACCTCCCGGCCATCCAGGAGGAATGCGGCTCGGGCACCGGGCCTGTGGTCGTTCGCCCGGTCCGCGGTCGCGAAGATCCGCACCAGTGCGGGTCGGCCCGCGATGAGCGGCACCGCGCCGCGGAGGTCCTGGGCCGCCTGCGACAGGTGGGCGGCCGCAACCGACAGGGAAAAGAGCCCGTCGCAGCTTGGCCCGGAGCGCGTCCCTACCGACCGGACCCAGGTCTGGAACCACGCCGCCTCGGGGGCGCACGCGCCGCTCTCCCTCCAGTTGAAGTCCGAAAGCGACTGGAGGTTCGTAAGGACTCCCGGCAGTGCGCCCTCCAGCTGGTTGCCGGACAGGTCGAGTCGCTCCAGCGAGCCGAGGCTTCCGAACTCGCGTGGGACGGGTCCCGAAAACCGGTTGCCCGAGAGATCGAGTGCCTCGAGCTCGGTCAGGGCCCCGAGGTCCGCGGGCAGATCGCTCGTCAGCGCGTTGCCCGCCAGGTCGAGGCGGGTCAGATCCACGAAGTCCCCCACTGCGGAGGGGAGTGTGCCCGAAAGCGCGTTTCCCGGGAGTTCCAGCGCAGTGACCAGGCTGTCCTCGACGGTCACGCCGAACCAGGAAGTGACGGGTGTGTCCGTGATCCAGTTCGCATTGCTTGTCCAGCCCGGACCACCGGTCGCTTCGTAGAACGCGGCGAAGACCTGTGGTGGAGGCAGCGTGCAGCGCCGGCCCCCCTGGTGGTTCAGAATGCTCTCCAGCCAGGCCTGGAATACACGATCCCGCGGGGCACAAAGGCGGGTTCCTCCCCAGTTGAGGCTCCTCAGCGGAACTTGCATGAGTTCGCGGGGCAGCGGCCCGGCGAGGCCGACGTTACGCAGGACCGAAAGATTTCTCAGGTTCGTCAGGTCCCCCAGCTCGGTCGGAAGCGCGCCGGCCAGCTGGTTGTTGCCCACCGCGAGGACTTCCAGGTTGGTCAGGAGACCGAGCTCCTCCGGGAGCGGACCCGAGAGCCGGTTGGTCTCAAGATGCAGCCTGGCGAGCTCGGTCAGTGCGCCCATGCTGCCGGGTATGCGGCCGGTCAGGTAGTAGTTGGCGCTGAGATCGACGAACTCGAGGTGGACCAGCTCGCCGAGCCAACCGGGGATCCGCCCCTCGAGCTGGTTGCCGAACAGGCCCATGTGGCGCAGGTCGCGGAGCTGTCGGAGCGCTGACGGAAGCGGGCCGGTAAACGAATTGCACGTCAGCGACAGGTACTCGAGCTTCGCCAACTGTCCGAGCTCCGGCGGGATCGATCCTGTGAACTTGTGCCCCAGGAGATTCAACTCTTCCAGGTTGACCAGCTTCCCAAGCTCGGGCGGGAGCGTCCCGGAGAGCACATGCTGCGGGCGCGGGGGGTTGAAGGAGTAGTCGTAGGTTATGGCGAGGTCCAGCGACTCAAGACGGGTCAGGTCGCCCAGCTCGGGCGGGAGCGAGCCTGTGAGCTGGTTTCTCGCGAGCCACAGCGTTCTCAGGTTGACGAGTCTGCCCAGCTCGGGCGGGATCGGCCCCGACAGTTCGTTCAGGTTGAGGGAAAGCGTTTCAAGGTTGACCAGGTCGCCGAGTTCGGGCGGAATGCGCCCCACCAGTCGGTTGCCCCCGCCCTGCAGGCGGGTTGCCGAGCTGACGGGTGCGCTCCCCGCGGCATCCGCGACAAGGTCGACCCCGTGCGTCCGGCCCTCGACGGAGTGCCTGACCCATGAGCGCGAGTACTGGCTTGCGGCCGCGCCTGCGGATCCCGGCCAACCACTGCTGCGCGCGTACTGCCTGCTCGACTCAGGTGGGGTGAACGGTCGAGAACATGCCGTTGCGAAGGTCAGCGCCGCATCGAGTCGAAGGTGCCTGAGCTCATCGAGCCTGCCGAGTTCGGGCGGGAGTTGGCCCTCCAGATTGTTGGCGATGAGCCTGAGCTCCACAACCCGGCCCTCGGAGTCGGTGTCGACACCGTACCAGTCGTCCAGCGGCGCGAGGGTGAGCCAGTTGCGGCTGTTTCTCCAGAGGGGACCGCCGGTCGCTTCGTAGAGCGCCTCCAGTATCGCTCGGTCCTTGCCGGGGCCACCCAGGACGGTGACCGTCACCGTCGCGCTCCCCGACGCCGACCCGCTGGTGGCCGTCACGATCCCGTTCCCTTCGCCTACGGCCGTCACGGTACCGTAGGCGTCAACGCGCGCCACGGCCCCGTCGCTCGACCAGGCGAACTCG
The DNA here is from genome assembly GCA_965232315.1 of Longimicrobiales bacterium. GTDB lineage: Bacteria > Gemmatimonadota > Gemmatimonadetes > Longimicrobiales > Gaopeijiaceae > BD2-11. Next base: position 91,170 of record CBDDPN010000026.1, read on the forward strand.
GCATTGACCACTGCATGACCGTTCGCGTCCCGCCCCCTGGCCTCGAGCCGAACCGTCTTGCCGATCGCAAACAGCGTCACCGGATCGGGCGACACGCGCACCTCCGCCACCCTCTGCTCCACGGTGACCGCCGCGCTGCCGGACACCGTATCGATGGTGGCCGTGACCCGCGCGCGCCCGTTCTGCACCGCCGTCACCACGCCTGTCGTGCCCACGGTCGCCACCGTCGCGTCGCTCGACCAGACGAACTCGGCATCCACCACCGCCTGACCGTTCGCGTCCAGCCCCCGGGCCGCCAGCCGTAGCGTGTCCCCGATCGCCAGCAGCGTCAGCGAGTCGGGCGACACGCGCACCTCCGCCACCCTCTGCTCCACGATTACCGTCGCGACCCCGGATGCCGCTCCGCTCGTGGCCGTCACCGTCGCGACCCCGTTGCCCGCAGCCGTCACCAGACCCGAACCGTCCACCGTTGCCACGGCCCGGTCGCTCGACGAGTAGGCCACCAGGGCCCCGGCCATGATCTGACCGTTCTGGTCACGCACCGTCGCGGTGAATCGAGTCGTGTCACTCAGGGCGTCCATCGTCACCGGCGAGGGTGCGACGATCAACGTCGTGGCTGTCGGCTCTGGCGGCGAGGTGGGCACGTCTTCTCCGCAGCCGATGACCAGGCAGAAGACGGACACCAGGCAGAGGACAAGCGACTGGCCTCGCCTCGTGGGGCGGGCGTTTCCATTCACCGTCTTCACGCGACGCTTGTCGAGATCGCCCTCGGACCGCCTTTCACTCGCCGCGCCCGTGCATCAGATGAGCCTCATCGCTTCGGGGTCCCAGCGTACGATGCGGTCTTCGAAGTAGCTGAGATTGCAGGCCAGCGCCGGCGCCGCAGCCCGCAGCCCGAACGTCGCGTCCTCGAGCACGGGCGGACCGCCCCGGATCGCCTGGAAGAAGTTGAAGAAATGATCGACGTGCGCGCCCCGGTACCCCTGTTCGACTGCGTAGCGCGCCTCGGCCGGAGGCAGCATGCGCACCCGCGCCGGGAGGCCACCCCCGTCTGCGGCCGCCTCGGCCATCTTCTCCTGCGAGAAGGCGTCCATCGGGTCGACCGCCACGTTCTTGCGGAGCACCACATCGGTCCACGTCACGTCCATCGCGCCCTCGCTCCCGACCAGCCGGAGGAAGGTGCTGCCCGAGGTTCCATCCACGAAGTTGACGCGCAGCGACAGGTTGAACCCCGGGTGCGCGTCGGTTTCGGGATAGTCGAAGACGCCGAGGAGCACGTCCGGCACCTCGCGCCCATCCTTCCAGTAGCGGAGCCCTCCCGCGGCCTGGATGCGCGTCGGCCCGCGCGAACTCACGACGAAGTGGAGGCTCGAGAAGAGGTGGACGAAGAGGTCGCCGGCCACGCCGGTCCCGTAGTCGCGGTAGTTGCGCCAGCGGAAAACCCGCAGCGGGTCGTAGGATCGCTGCGGGGCCGGCCCCAGGAAACGCTTCCAGTCGACGGTCTCTTCCGAAGCCTCGGCCGGGATGGGGTACTGCCATGCTCCGATGGGATCGTTGCGCGCCCAGAAGCCCTCCGCGTAGTTGAGTTCCCCGATGGCGCCGGCCTCGTATAGCTCCTTCGCCTTCTCGTTGCCGAGCGAGCTCATCCCCTGGCTGCCCACCTGGAAGACGCGGCCCGACTCCTCCTGGGCGCGGACCAGATCGTGGCCCTCCGCGATGTCGTGCACCATCGGCTTTTCGCAGTAGACGGCCTTCCCTGCCCTCAGCGCATCGATCGAGATCGGCTGGTGCCAGTGGTCGGGTGTCCCCACGATGACCGCGTCGACATCGTCGCGGGCGAGGATTGCCTGATGGTCGCGGGTGGTGAAGATGTCTCCATGGCGTTCGCGGGCGGCGTCCAGGCGGCCGTCGAAGACGTCGCAGGCGGCCACCAGCTCGACGCCGGGGATGCGCAGGGCAGTGTCCACGTCGGCCATCCCCATGCCGCCGGCTCCGATGACCGCCAGGCCGACGCGCTCGGAGGGAGCGACCTGGCTGGCGCCGGCCTCGCCCGGGGAGGCGGGGAAGCGCCGGGACATCCGGTGGACGGCGCCCGCCTCCTCCCCCGCCAGCAGGGACGGCAGACCCGCGACGACCGCCGAACCGGCCGCGACGGATTTGACGAAGGCCCGCCGGCTGCTGGAGGCGGGCTGGCCGGGCCCGGGTCTTCCGGTTGTCCCGGGGCTGATCGCTCCGGCGTGCCCGGGGCTGCTCTTTCCCGTGCGTCCGGGACTGCTTCTTCCCGTGTGTCCGGGGCTGCTTTTTCTGGCTTCGCTCATGATGAAGACGGGTTGGGGATCCGCGCGGGCCATCTCGCCCGACATCAGCCTGACAAGATATCCAAGTACCGACTACGTCGCCAAATACGGAGATTCCAGTGTGGAGGGGATGTGCGGCACGGCGCGCGTCACGAGATGAGCCCTACTCGTGGCGCCCGAGCCAAGCGCGCAGCTGCACCGCCTCATCCGCCGCCGCGGGATCGAGCTCCGCCTGGTAGAGCCGGCTGCGAACGACGAACAGATCCATCTCGTCCGGCGGCGTGTCCCGCGCAACGATCTCCCGTACCTTTCCGAGGAAGAAGCTCCCCCAGTCCGGCCTGCGTCCGTCGACATCGGTGAAGCCGTACTCCTTCGCCAGTCCCCAGCTGGAGAACAGGCCGCCGCTCTTTGCGCCCACGTTCGCGTCGGCGGCCAGCGCCGCGATCGCACGGCCGACAAAGCACGGCGTCTCCGACTCGGCGAAGTATTCGTCCTGCACGACAGCCTCCCGCCAGCTGGCCTCGCTGACCCCGAAGTGGTCGAGCACCGCCTCCGACCTCAGGAATCCGGGGGTGATCGCCAAAGCCGTGACGCGGTGGGCGTGGAGGTCGGCGGCCATGGCGTAGGCGAGCCGGACGACCGCGTTCTTCGCGAGGTCGTAGAAGAAGTTGCCGCGGTAGCCGAAGGTGTCGCCGTCGGTGACCTCGACAATGAGTCCGGCGTTGCGTTCGACCATCAGCGGCGCGCCGTGTCGGCTCGTGATGATGTGGCTGTGGACGGCGCGCTCGAGCATCTCCATGCCCCCGGCGGTGGAGAGCTGCCAGAACGGCGTTCCCCACTCGGTCAGCGCATCGCCGCCCCAGATGTCGTTGACCAGGACATCGAGCCGGCCCGCCTCCGCACGAACGCGCGCAAAGAGCCGCTCGACCTCCGACTCGACCGTGTGGTCGGTGCGGACGGCGATCGCCCTGCCCCCCTCGGCTTCGACCAGCTCCGCCGTCTCCTCCAACGTCTCCGGCCGCCCCGGGGTGGCGGGCCGGTTCCGCACGCTGCGGCCCGTGCAGTAGACGGTGGCGCCGGCAGCGCCCAGCATGCGCGCGATGCCCCGGCCGGCGCCGCGTGTCGCACCGGCAACCACAGCCACCTGATTGCGAAGCGGATGGTCCGCCACGCCGCCTCCTTTCACATCGAGCACCAGAACGACGACCGCAGGCAGGCAAGATAGCGCACCGAACGGGGTTGTCGCAGGCATTCTCCCGGTCACTCGGGCGCCCGCAGGACAGGCGTGGCCTCCGGAACGCTCTGGGTCCAGCAGGCGCTTCAGGTCTCATCATTCGAACCCGACGTCATGGCAAGGTTCGGTCTCCACGCCTTCGCCACACCGGAGTACGACATCTTCGACCGAGAGGGACGTTACCTCGGCACGATGACGCCCCCAAAGGGTTTCTCCCCAATGCTGGCCCATGGGGAATACCTCTACGGGGTGCAGGCGGATGATCTGGGCGTGCCCCACGTCGTGCGCTTGCGCGTCCTGCGGTGAAACGCCGCAACCCGGGCGCGGCTCTCCGCTCAGGACAAGGATAGTAAATCCATATTCTAGTAAATAGATACCACAATAGATATATACTATAGTAGATATAACTTATGATAAATATATGTTATGATAGATATATCTTATAGACGGTTTGTATCAAGGCGCCGTCCCACGCCCGGAACGCTCGTCCAGCCGTTCGGCGGCACCCTTCGGCAACAGCAGCTTGTCCGCGATCGCGGCGATCTCCTCGGCTTCCCGCCAGGCCCGCTCAAGCCTCCACAATCCCCCTCTGAGGGCGCGGCGCTCCTGCTCCTCGTGGAGAGCCATCTCCAGGGCCAGCCTGGTCGGCTTCGACATCTTGTGAATGTAGCCCGGGACTCCGTCGTGTTCAAAGGCCGAGGACCGCCCCACGATATCACGGAGAAACTGTTGCGGGTCACCATGCGATTCGATCCGTGCAACGGCATTGCGCACGGTCCTTGAAGTGCCTCCCATGGAGTTGACCACGGGAAGAATGGCATCCATGGACCGGCGCGCGTCCTCGCCCTCGAACCATTCCCGGCTGCCATTCCTCCAGGTTACGGTCACGGTCTGTACGCGATAGCCAGTCTCGTCGTCCGCCGGGAGAATGCGCGTGTGTGAGAGGACCTGGCTGCGGCTCAGGGCGCGCACGCGGCCATCGGAAGCATGAAAACGGATGTCGGGTCGCGCCCGGGACAGCTTATGCCACCATGCGGCGATCTGATAGGTGCCGATCGCCCCTCCTATGCCTATCAGCGCCCCGCTTGCCGCAATACCTCCGGTCAATGCCAGCCCCGCCACGCTCCCAACGAGAATCCTCCGATTCCGTCTGCGGCCGAACTGATCCCCATACCGCCACGCGGCGAACTCCGGCCGGAGCGGCTTGCCGATCCGCACCAACTCCAGACCCTCGGGGTGCCGGGCAAGCCCGATGTTCTCCGATGATGTGCGAAGTCGGGTCTCGCGGAAGAGTTTCTCGCAGGTCTCGACGGCCTCCCAGCGCTCGTCCAGCGGCGTGAGGTTCCAGCGCTCGCACTTCCTGCATACGACCCACAGGCGGCCGCGGGCGGCGTCGAAAGCCAGTCGGCGACCGACCGGAAAGGCTTCCACGACCTCGTTGGTCCGGAGCGATTTGCTGCAGAACATGCATGTGGTGTACATAGCTATCGACCCATCCTAGGCCACGAGGTCCCAAGGGGTCCAACGAGGTTTCATGTGATACCGATAAGATGTTGCTATAATGTATCTTACTGGAATCACACCGGGCCTCAGTGAGGACACCTCGCGCCGACCCCTTGTCCCGCTGGACCGCCTTTCGTATCGTTTAGTATCGATCATTTTGTGATAACTGGAAGGGTAATGGATGAACCGTCCGAAGAAGCTCAGCGCCGCGTTCGTGAAGACAGTGAAGCGCCCCGGCCGGTACGGCGATGGCCGGGGCGGCTTCGGGCTGTCGCTGCTCGTGAAGCCGACCACCAACGGACGGCTCTCGAAGACGTGGAGCCAAAGGCTGCGGATCCACGGCCACCCTGTCAACATGGGGCTCGGGGCCTATCCGGTCGTGACGCTGGCGGAGGCCCGGGAGAAGGCCTTGAAGAACCGCCGTACGGTTGCTCGGGGGCGTGATCCCCGCTCGGGCGGCATCCCGACGTTTACCCAAGCCGTGGAGACGGTGATCGCGATTCATCGCCCCTCATGGCGGTCGGGGCGCAGGTACGAAGCCCAATGGCGGGGCACGCTGCGGAGATACGCCGTGCCCCGCTTTGGCGACAAGCGGGTCCACGAGATCACGACCGCCGACGTGATGGGCGCGCTGCTCGCCGACGACTTCTGGAACCGGAAGCGCGTGACGGCGCGGGTGGTGCGGCAGCGCATCGGAGCCGTGATGAAGTGGGCCGTCGCGCAGGGATACCGCCAGGACAACCCGGCGGGCGACGCCATCAGTGCGGCGTTGCCGAAGAACGGTGTTCGCGTCCGGCACCAGCGGGCGTTGCCTCACGGCGAGGTGGCGGCGGCGCTGAACCGGGTTCGCGCGACCGAAGCGCTCCCGAGCACGAAACTCGCGCTGGAGCTGCTGGTTCTGACGGCGTGTCGGAGCGGCGAGGTGCGTATGGCGAGGTGGCCGGAGTTCGACCTACGGGAGGCGATCTGGACGATTCCGGAGGACCGGACGAAGTCGGGGCGCGTGCACCGGGTGCCGCTGTCGTCGGGAGCCCTCGAGGTTCTCGACCAAGCGCAAGCTCTTGGGAACGGCGAAGGCTTGGTCTTCCCCGGCCGGCGAGCTCGGCCGCTGGGGGACGCTACCCTCTCGCTCCTGCTCCGGCGCAAGGGCATCCAGTGCGTCCCGCACGGGATGCGGTCGTCGTTCCGCGATTGGTGCTCGGAGACGGGTGTTCGCCGGGAAGTCGCGGAGGCGGCTCTGGCCCATGTCGTGAAGAACAAGGTCGAGGCCGCGTATGCACGCTCGGATCTGCTGGAGAGCCGCCGGGAGGTGATGGAGCGGTGGAGCGAGTACCTGGCCAATGGGGCGAGAACCGGTTAGTCGCCGAAGCGTCACCTGATGGGAGCTGAGCCCGCCAAGTGCCGGGCCGTGCTCTCGACCTGCCCTCTGCACGTGATGCGCGGACCGCCGCCCGCAGACTTGACGCAAGGGTATCGCTACGGCGCAATTTTCGCTGCGGAGTAGCAGACTCACCAGTCAACAGCCATTCGGGCGAGGAGAAGAGCATGACCAAGGCCGACCTCGTTGAGCAGGTCGCCGATGCGATCGGACCGCGGGTCAGCAAGAAGGACTGCGGGCTGATGGTCGACGCCTTTCTCGCCGCCGTGAAGGAAGCGCTTGCGCACGGCAACGGGATCGAGCTTCGGGGATTCGGCAGCTTCAAGGTGCGACACAGCAAGGCCCGCAGGGCGCGCAACCCCCGGACCGGAGAACCGGTCGAGGTTCCGGCTCGCGCCGTGCCGATCTTCAAACCCTCGCGACACCTCCGCAGCCTGGTGAACCGAGCGTAACGCCTTTCACCGCTGCGGCGATCCGGTTGTTGCGTCGCCGAACGTGGGCCGAAAAACGGCTCCTTACACGGTGTTCGGCCTCGCGAACCGGTAGCCGACGCCGTGCACGTTGAAGAGGTACGTGGGATCGGCCGCGGTCGTCGAGCCAGCGCTGGGCGACCTCGCGTGGGGCGTGCACGCCGGAGACCTCTCCGAGCCAAGCCGCCGCGCGGTCACGCCTATTCCCTTCAGGCCGCCCGCATGACCGCACGCTGCACAGGCAAGAGCTCGATGCGCGCCGAGTTCGGGCAGCGGTGGACGGTGACGCGGGCGGACCCGTCGTAACGGATCTCGACATGTGCCCGCCTGAGGGCGATGGCCGCAGGGGCGTGAGGCACGGTAACCGGCGGTGAGCCCTCAGGCCGTTCCGGCAGCTCTGCAATCGTCGGCTTCCAGACCTTCTCAAGTTGCTCGTCGATCTCTTCGCGTTCCTGAACCGACCATGAACTGAGTGCGGCGTGGAGGTCGAGTCCCAGCAGAGCCGAACCGCTGCCGCCCAGCGAGTTTCCTGCGATTGCCATCGGAGGACTCAGTGGGGCTCTCATCGAGCAGTATCGGCGCCGATGTCGTAGGCGTTCCACAGGTCGGCACGATCTGCTGTGCTTGCCGCGAGGCCGTGATCGGGCTTGTCGTGCCCAAATAGCGGACAAATCAGGGCAATTTGACGGGACCGTTGACGCTGGCTCCACAGGGCTACCGGTGCGCGACGGCATGGAGGAGCAGTGCCCTCCAGCGGGCCGACCCCCTCGGCCAGCTTGCCCTCCGCTGGCATAGTATCAAAACGGGTTAGGCCCGGAGTACTTCAACAGGTTCACACGCTCCACCGGAGCGGCGGCCATGTACGGCAGTAGGAGGTGAACGAAGAGTGCCCAAGGTGCTTTCGCACGGTAGGGCATGGGCCGACTGTTCGGACTTGGCAGAAGATTGATCGAGCGGTTCGAAGGCACGCCTTCATCCTCAAGCCCACTGACGTTGAGCATGAGGTTGCACCTTCCATTCGATTCGAGCGACAGCAGTGTATCGATCCCTTCGTTGTTGCTAAGGGAACGCTCCAGCACGAGTCGCCGGTACTGGTGTGTCAGACGATCGACATCGGTGGCGCTGCCGGCGATGCAGAAGAAGATCGATTGCCAGTGCTCGTGCTTCCCGCCAAAGAGAGAATACTCAGTTGAGATCGGACTAGGGGTTCCGACGTACGCAGCGCGCTCCAGCGCCTTGTAACTGCTACACTTGTCCAAGCAGTCTCTCAATGCGGTCCCGTCGAGCTGCGCTTTGACCTCGCCGCAAGCATAGGTCGTCTCAACCGGCAGGACCTGAATACCCGGCAGCGGAAAGAACCGGGGAGCATTCAGCCGGTCGTAGAGGATGATGTCCATCTGCTTGGACCGGCCGCCCAACGAGTCGATGACGAATCCGTGAGTAACGCCGATCTTCTCTGGCAGAATATCCCGGAGTCCAGATCGCACGACGCGTTCGATCGACGCACCTTTTTCGCCGGCATGGTCCAGGACTTGCCGCGATAGGTCGATCGACTGCCGCATGCGCTCCTGAATGCCGTCGAGGACCGTGCGGTAGAGCCGAACGGTCTTATCGCGACTCATTTCCTTGTCCTGCACGCCCGGTGGTCCGCGACCTTGACCATTGGGAGGGAGCTCACGGGAACGTCGTGACTCGGCGCGCCCCCTACACTGCCTGGAGATCCAGACGGCTTGTAGGGACTCGGCGGCGCGCTGTGGAAGGTGCGGCGAGCAGCCCGGGGTAGGTGACGACGAAGTGCGGCGTGCTGAACTGGCGCCAGTCCTCGTCGGGGAGGACGCGCTGGGCGGACGTGGGGAGCGCGAGGGCGGCGAGGGCGAGGGCGAGAGCGGCGAGGGCCGGGGCGTGGGGACTGGATCGGTCTATTCCGGTTCGTATTCGTCTGCACGATCGTCTACCGCCGCTCCAGAATGGGTATCGTCATGGAAGTCATGGCGGCGGCCGAAGGAGGCGTGTCCCAGTCGTCGCCCAGGCATATCGCCACTTGCACTTCCGTCGGGTAGGGTTCGCCACCTGAGTCCCCTCCGCGTTTATCACCGGTTGTCGGGGCGGTTATCGCCAGCAACGAGATCGGTGATCCGCCCTCGCTGTTCCACTGTGCCACCAGACAAAAGCGTTCGGGATTGGCCTGGATCACGGGATTGACGTAGGCCGGTCCCGAGAAGTCCCAGTTGCCTTTGACTACATATCCCACTCCCAGGGAATCCGCATGGGTCAGCAAGGTCTGACCATCGTCGGTGAACGGATACGTCACTGATGCGTGCCCGCTGAAAGCGTAGAAGAGCCGGGGCTTGCGGGTAAAGACAGCCGAGCCCTCCGGCAATCCGGTGCGTGCCCACAAGGCCATGGCCTGGAACTCGCTGATTTGGCTCGCGTAACAGCCCATGGGTCCCAGCGTGGCCACCCGAACCCGGCATTGATTCGCCTGATCGGCCCGCTCTGTCCATGAATCCATCGCTGGCACCGCGACGAGGGCAGCGGCTACGGCCACGATCCAGGCGGGTCGGCGGAAGACTCGGCTTGCTCCCCAAGCGACGGTCTCACCAGCGTACAGCAGGACCAGGGGCAGCAGGGGCAACACGAAACGGTCCCCCGACCACTGGACCGGCCACACGAGGATGAGGCCCGTGTAGAGGAACAAAAAGATCTCGGCCACGCCCGGGCTCTGACGCGCTCTGCGAAACCATCCCACGACAAAGCAAGCGGCGAGGGCCACACCGAATGCGGCTCCGAGAGGGCCGGTCATCCCGCTCAGGCCGGAGGGCACATGTTGGAGCGAGTACTCCCCTAGGTTCTGGGCCACCCGCTGAACGAGATCTCCGAGTCCGGCCGTTCCCAGGTCGGGAGCGTATGGGTTGATCAGCCAGAACTCGGAAGCATATTCCCCCCCGGACCGGAGTTGCCAGGGCACCGCCAACACTCCAAACACGAAACCGAGCACCGCCAGGGTTGACCAGCGCCGCTCCAGCACCAGCCAGATCGCCACCGCTGCGATCAGCGGCAATCCCGCCGATCGGGTGAAGTAGGCCGCGACCGCCAACCCCAGTCCCGCGGCCAGGCTTGCACGCGACACACCATCGGGACGGTCTGCAGGCAGCGATCGTCTTCGGGCTTCCGGCGAGTCGGGGGTCAGTGCCCAAAGACACCCGAATGTCAACGCCAGAAACAGGGGCTCCGCGAGAATCCACTGCGTGTGAAAGAGAACGGCAGGCGATATCCCGAAGAGGAGTGCCGCAAGTGCGGCGACAGAGACACCGTGGACTCTTCGCACCCACAGAAAACAAGAGGCCGTTGCGGCCGCGGTGAACAATATCGACGACGCCTTGAGGACACCCCAGGTCTTGGCGCCCAACAGGATTAGCAACGCCAGGAAGCCGGGATAGAGTGGCGGGTACTTGGTGTGAGCTGAGGCGCCTGGGTGCCACAGCTCCGAGTAGGCACCATCTCGCGCCAACGACAGGGCCAACGAGACGTACGCGGCGTTGTCTCCTCCAGTGTGGATCGAAGGCCATGCGACGAATACGGCAAGCAGCACGTGGACCACGACGACCAATCCCAGGATGAAGACCGGCGACGTCCACTGGACCATAGACACGCCCCGTCTCTTGCGGTTGCTACGCATTGCTGGCGCCATCGACCCCTCTCCGTGCTATCGCGAGAAGACTCTTTCCGATCGGCAGTCGTAGTCGCCTTCCGATAGGCGTATTCAGGGGCAGAACCATCCGGTCGTACACCAGGACATTCCCGGGCGTCAACCCAAGTCCCAGGACGCGGCAGCAGACGAAGCGGGCTACCATCCCCACGAAGTCCTTGTATTCCATCTGGACTATCTCGAATCCAGCGTTCCGGAGCTTCTCCGACCGTTCCGGCTTTCGGTATCTGCGATAGTGCCCCAGTGAGCGGTCATCGCTGCTGAACAGCGCGGGGACGGCGGGCACCCACAGACACAGGTGGCCCCCGGGACGAAGTGTTGAATGCTCCACGAGGTGCTCTCCGAGAAAGGGAGAGAACACGCGGACGATTTCCCTGTTGTTCCGGTCGGCCACCAGCGTCGCCTCCAGGTCATGTCCCAGGTATCCCTGACCATCGGGATTCGCCGGGTCATACGCCTTCGGGGACTGAGCGACCGCTTTCGACGAGGCGGGGGCGGGATTGTTGTTCATCCCGAACTATCCGTAGCCCGGTGCGTTTTGACTCCCCGGGCGTCGCGGCCTCAAACGCCGCTCACTCTCGGGCCTCGCGAAGCGGTATCCGACGCCGTGCACGTTGACGATGTAGGTCGGGTTGGCGGCGTCGTCGCCGAGCTTCTTGCGGAGCTTCTTGAGGGCGGTGCGCAGGCGGTCGGTGTCGGCGGCGCTGCGGCGTCCCCACACCTTGCGGAGCAGCGCCTCGGTGGAGACGATGCGTCCCCCGGCTGCGGACAGGACGCGCAGCAGGTCGAACTCGGTGGTCGTGAGGGGGATGTCGCTGCCGGCGAGGGTCGCGCGGCGCAGGTCGTAGTCGACGGCGAGTTCTCCGTGCACGAAGGTCTCGGGCCGGGCGCGCAGCGCCGCCTGGACCCGCGCGACGAGTTCGGTGGGCGAGAACGGTTTGACGACGTAGTCTGCCGCGCCGCTCTCGAGCGCCTTGGCGATGGTCTCGTCCCGGCCGTAGACGGAGATGAAGATGACCGGAAGGTCGGCGAGTTCGGGGGTCCGCCTCATCAGCTCGATCCCGTCGGTTCCGGGCAGGACGAGGTCGAGGAGTACGAGGCGGGGCCTCTCGGCGCGGATGATGGAGGGCACCTCGCCGGGCTCGCCCGTCGCAAGCGGGGCGTAGCCCGCGTCGGAGAGGATGTCGCGCACGTAGCGTAGCGTCTGCGGGTCGTCGTCCACCACCAGGATGCGCCCCCGGTCCGCCCGGTCGGCGGGCGGACGCGGCCAGCCGCCGGCCCTGGGCGCCTCGCGTTCGGCCTCCCCGGCCGGGGGAATCGTGAGCGTGAAGCGGGCGCCCTGGCCCGTTCCCCCGCTCTCGGCGCGGATGCGGCCGCCGTGCGCCTCGACGAGTCCCTTGCAAATGAGGAGGCCGAGCCCGGTGCCTTCACCCGGCTTGACGCGCTTGCGGAAGAGGTGTGGCACCCGCTCGGGCGGGATCCCGCGGCCCTGGTCGGAGACCGAGACCGCGACGTAGGCGCCCTCGCGGGCCGCCTCGACGCGGATCGCCGAACTCGGCGGAGCGTGCCTGCCGGCGTTCGAGAGCAGGTTGGTCAGCACCTGCACGATGCGCTCGCGGTCGGCCAACACGCGCGGCAGGTCGCGCGGCAGGTCGATGAGGACGGCCTGCCGGCCGCCCCCGCTCACGAACGTGTTGCGGGCCCGGTCGATGAGGGCCGCCACGTCCGAGGACTCGGGCTGGACGGTGAGCGTGCCCGCCTCGATGCTGCCGGCGTCCAGCAGGTTCGAGATCAGGCCCCGCATGTGGTCGGCCTGCCCGCCGATGATGCGGAAGAACTGCACCATCTCGGCCTGGGAGGGGAGTGGCTTGGCGTCGAGCACGGTCGCGGCCGAGCCCTTGATCGAGGTCAGCGGAGCGCGCAGTTCGTGGCTCACCATGCCGAGGAACTCCGCCCGCATCCGCTCGAGCTCCTCGAGCGGCGCCAGATCCTGCATGGTGACGACGACCGAGACGATCCCTCCCTCCTCCGAACGGATCGGCGTGACGTTCAGCAGCGCCCGGACGCTCCGCCCGTCGGGCACCGAGAGTTCGACCTCCTCGGCGCGGATCGGCTCCGCGTGCCCGAGCCGCCGGGACAGGGGAAGTTCTTCGAGCGACATTTCGCGGCCCGACGCGTACCGGACCGTGATCAACTCGAGCAGCTCCTCCTTCGGGCGGCCCGGGGTCATGAGGTGCTCGACGATGCGCCGCGCCTCGGGGTTGAACGACACCATGTGGCCGGTCGCGGCGTCGAACACCGCCACGCCGACCGGCGAGGTCTCGATCAGTGCCGCCAGGTCCGCCCGCGCACGCTCCACGTCCCGGTGCGTGCGCGCGTTGGCGATCGCCAGGGCCGCCTGCGAGGCGAACAGGACCAGGATCTCCTCGTCGGCGCTCGTGAACGGCTCGCCGTCTTCCTTGTCGGCGAGGAAGAAGCTGCCGAGATGCTCGCCCCGGTGATGCATCGGGGTCGCCTGGAGCGTCATGACCCCAAACGGGGTCGGCGAGAGGCCGAGTGAACGAAGATGGTCCGGGAAGTCCGCCACCCGCAGCGGTCCCGGAAGGTCCTGCAGGTGCTTGAAGAGGCGCTCGCCGTCGGGCCAGGTCACGATCTTCCGGTGCTCCTCCGGGGAGAGGCCGCGAATCACAAGCTCCTGGAGCTCCCCCCGCCCGTCGATCGTCGTGATCACGCCCGCGCGGGCACCCGTGAGAGCCCGCGCGCTCTCGACCACCTCCTCGAGCACCGTCTCCAGGTCGAGACTCGCGTTGACGCGCAGGATCGCCGCGCTCAGCCGCGAGGCGCGGTCCCCGCTCGGGTCTGAATCGCCCATCCACTCGCTTCCCGAAGGGTGAGCCGGAGCCGGGAGGAAGGCTCCGGCCGGTTCGGTCCGGGGTGGGTTGGTCCGGACCGGTGAGAGCGAAGAATAACGCGATTTGGGCCAGAAGTCACCAGCGGGCCACGACCCGTGACTGCGATGGCCACAAATCGGTCACCAATAGGCCATTATATTGCAGAAATAGCTGCCGATAACGGGAGCTATCGAGAGCAATTTGAAGGGGTTAACAAAGATAGTGTGTATGCGTCACGGGTCAATTTTCGGGGTCCTCAGGTCCGGGCTTCACCGGCGTTTCTGGAGCCGCGCGAGCTGCGCGGCGCCGTTGCGCTTCGCAAGCAGATGCTCGCCGTAACGCTGCACCATGCGGGCGCTCCTCCAGCGCCCGGCCTGCATGATGGCCGCAGTCCCGATGCCGGATGCGATCATGTCCTGGGCCGCTCCGACCCGGGGGCTGTGCCCGGAGATCCGCCGCACGATCCGGGGCGGTAGCCCGGCGCGTTCGGCCATCGCGCGGTAGATGCGGGGCACCTGGCTCGCATCGAGCCTTCCGCCCACGGCCCCGTCCTTGCGCACGGATCGGAAGAGCGGCCCGGCGGCGATCCGGCTCGCGCCCAGCCATTCCTTGAGGAGCCTCACGCTGTCGCGGTGCAGGTACAGCACCGCCCCGCAGCCCTCCGGATCGGTCTTCGCCCGGCGCACGAGCAGGGAGGCCGATCCTCCCCTATCCATCGTCACGTCAACGACTTCCAGCGCGACCACCTCCGAGCGCCGCAACATGGCGTCGTAGGCCACGGCCAGGAGCGCGCGGTTCCGGCTGTCGATCAGCCGGCCCCCGGCGGCCTCGATGAGTCTCTCCCGGAGCGCCCAGGTCAGGCCCCTTACCTGCGTTTGCCGGGACCCCTTGCGCCGGCGCATCCGGCGCAGGGCGTGCTGCACTTCGGCGTACTCCGACGGACTCCGCTCGCCGGCCGCCTTGTGCGCGGCGGCGATGCTCGAGACGTAACGGCGCACGGTGGCGGGCGCACGGACGCGCTCCATCGCCTCAATGTAGGCCGCCACCGTGGACGCGCGGGCGGGGAGCGGGGCCAACTGCCGCTCGGCGCACCACGCCGCGAACCGTTCGAGGTCCGCCCTGCGGGCCCGCACCGTGTTGGTGCTGAGGGAGCCGTCGGCGGCGGTTTTCAGGTCCGCTCTCGGGCGCGCGCCGACTTGTGCCTCTTGTGTGGCTGACATCGAATGGCGGGTCACTCGTTTTGGGTCTGTATTTGGCATAAATGGTGTAATAGCAATGAGATACAATGGTCACAGATAGCTCCCGATATCTCCCGGTATCGGGAGCAAATCTGCTTGCCAACCTGAGCGGCTCGATCGTCGGTCGGTCGTGCCGGCTCGACGGACGAGGCTCGATTGCCGACAACCTGCGAGACATCAGCGGCTTGCGGATCGCGACGCTCGAAACGGGCGCTGCACTTGGGCCTTACGGGTCCCGCAAAGGGTTTGTCCCGTGGCGGCTCCGATTCTCGCGTCCGCCTCGCGTATTGCGGGCGCGCGGCGGCGAGCCTGCTCGCCGTCTTGTTCGCCCTGCTGCTCGGTGTCGAGGCGGCATGGGCCCAAAACGTCGCCACGCTCGTTGATGGCACCGGGCAGGTCAGACAACCCAACGCCAGCCACCTGGTTGCAAGGGCGGATCGAGAGGCTGCGTTCACGCCGGCGGTGGACGCCGGGTCGCCCGCGGGGCTGCGGTTCAGGAGCGCGGTGAGCCGGGGCCAGGGCTGCGCGGGCTCGGCGGCGGTGGGCGGAGCGACGAGCGGCGGGCTGGTCAACGACTGTGAGGCGCTGCTCGCCTCGGAAGCGGCGCTGGTGGGCGCGGGCACGGCGCTCGACTGGGATGTCGGCACGGCGATCGCCGGCTGGAAGGGCGTGACCCTGGTGAGCGGGCGCGTGGATCGGCTTCTACTGGTTGGTCATGGACTCGCCGGCACGATCCCGGCGGAATTGGGCGGCCTGTCCGGCCTCACCCGGCTCCGGCTCCGCAGCAACGCGCTGGCCGGTTCGATTCCCAGCGAGCTGGGCGACCTGTCCAGCCTCACCGTGCTCGATATCCGCGACAACGCGCTGACCGGGTCGATCCCGGAGGAGCTTGCGGATCTGTCCCGCCTCACCCTCCTCGGGCTCCACACCAACGCGCTGACGGGCTGCATTCCGGTGGCGCTGCGAAGCTTCGCCGGCACCATCAACCCGCAGCGCAACGGCGCGAACCTGGCGGTGTGTCTCGGGGTGCCGGTGCTCACGCTGACGCCTGGCGACGCGGAGATCGACGCGTCGTGGACGGTGCCGGCGGGCGGCGCTCCGACGGGATACGACCTCGAGTACAAGCGGTCCGGGGCCGGTAGCTGGACCGACGCGGGGCATTCCGGGACCGGGACGACGGCCACGATCGGTTCGCTCGTCAACGGCTCGAGGTACGACGTGCGGGTGCGCGCGAAGACGGCCACGGACAGGGGCGCCTGGTCGGCGACGGCGAGCGCCACGCCACGGCAGCCGAATACGGCGCCCAGGTTCGGCACCGTGACGGCGGCGGATCAGAGCTACGCCGTGGGCGTCGCGATCCCGACGCTGACGCTGCCGGCGGCGACGGGCGGCAACGGTGAGCTGGTCTACACGCTGAAGCCGGACCCGCCGGCGGGCCTGGCGTTCGACGGCGCGGCGCGGACGCTCAGCGGCACGCCTAGGGCCGGGCAGAGCGCGACCGCCTACACCTACCGGGTGACGGACTCCGACGACGACACCTCGGCGACCGACGCGGACTTCCTGCGGTTCACGATCGCGGTGATCGACGGCTGCGCGGGCTCGCCGGCGGTGGCTGGGGCGACGAGCGGCGGGCTGGTGGACGACTGCGAGGCGCTGCTCGCGTCGGAGGCGGCGCTGGTGGGCGCGGGCGCGGCGCTCAACTGGGACACGGGTACGCCGATGGCCGGCTGGGACGGCGTGAGCCTGGCGAGCGGGCGGGTGGACCGGCTTCGGCTGATGGATCATGGACTCGCCGGCACGGTCCCGGCGGAACTGGGCGACCTGTCCGGCCTCACCCGGCTCCGGCTCCAGGGCAACTCTCTGGGCGGTTCGATTCCCAGGGAGCTGGGCGACCTGTCAAGCCTCACCGTGCTGGATCTCCGCCACAACGCGCTGACGGGCACGATCCCGAGGGAGCTGACGCACCTGTCCCGCCTCACCGGGCTCTGGCTCACCGGCAACGCGCTGACGGGCTCGATTCCGAAGGAGCTGGGGGATCTGCCCCGGCTCGGCCAACTCCATCTCGCCGACAACGCGCTGACGGGCTCGATTCCGAAGGAGCTCGGGAAGCTGTCCCGTCTCGCCGGGCTCGAGCTCGGCGGAAACCTCCTGACGGGCACGATCCCGGAGGAGCTGGGGAACCTGTCCAACCTCACCCTCCTCGGCCTACACACCAACGCGCTGTCGGGCTGCATCCCGGCGGCGCTGCTGAGGTTCGCCGGGACCATCAACCCGCAGCGGAACGGCGCGCGCCTGCCCGCGTGCCCCGGGGTGCCGGTGCTCACGCTGACGGCGGGCGACGCGGAGATCGACGCGTCGTGGACGGTGCCGGCGGGCGGCTCGCCGACTGGATACGACCTGGAGTACAGGCGGTCCGGCGCCGGTAGCTGGACCGACGCGGGGCATTCCGGGACCGGGACGACGGCCACGATCGGTTCGCTCGTCAACGGCTCGAGGTACGACGTGCGGGTGCGCGCCAAGACGGCCACGGACACGGGAGCGTGGTCGGCGGCGGCGAGCGCCACGCCACGGCAGCCGAATACGGCGCCCACGTTCGGCGTCGCGGCGGCGGCGGATCAGAGCTACGCCGTGGGCGTCGCGATCCCCACGCTGACGCTGCCGGCGGCGACGGGCGGGAACGGTGAGCTGGTCTACACGCTGAGGCCGGACCCGCCGGCGGGCCTGACGTTCGACGCGGCGGCGCGGACGCTCAGCGGGACGCCTACGTCCGGGCAGAGCGCGACTCCCTACACCTACCGGGTGACGGACTCCGACGACGACACCTCGGCGACCGACGAGGACTTCCTGCGGTTCACGATCGCCGTGATCGACGGCTGCGCGGGCTCGCCGGCGGTGGCTGGGGCGACGAGCGGCGGGCTGGTGGACGACTGCGAGGCGCTGCTCGCGTCTGAGGCGGCGCTGGTGGGCGCGGGCTCGGCGCTCAACTGGGATGCGGGCACGCCGATGGCCGGCTGGGACGGCGTGAGCCTGGCGAGCGGGCGGGTGGACCGGCTTCGGCTGATGGATCATGGACTCGCCGGCACGGTCCCGGCGGAGCTGGCCGACCTGTCCGGCCTCACCCGGCTCCGGCTCCAGGACAACTCTCTGGGCGGTTCGATTCCCAGGGAGTTGGGCGACCTGTCCAGCCTCACCGTGCTCGATGCCCGCCACAACGCGCTGACCGGGTCGATTCCGGAGGAGCTTGCGAAGCTGTCCAGGCTCACCGGGCTCTGGCTCACCGGCAATGCGCTGACGGGCACGATCCCGGTGGCACTGGGGGATCTGCCGCGGCTCGGCGAACTCCGTCTCGCCGAAAACGCGCTGACGGGCTGCATTCCGGCGGCGCTGCTGAGGTTCGCCGGGACCATCAACCCGCAGCGCAACGGCGTGAACCTGCCCCTGTGTCCCGGGGTGCCGGTGCTCACGCTGACGGCGGGTGACGCCGAGATCGACGCGTCGTGGACGGTGCCGGCGGGCGGCTCGCCGACGGGCTACGACCTGGAGTACAAGCGGTCGGTCGACACCACTTGGACCGACGCGGGGCACGCCGGGACCGGGACGACGGCCACGATCGGTTCGCTCGTCAACGGCTCGACGTACGACGTGAGGGTGCGCGCGAAGACGGCCACGGACACGGGCGCCTGGTCGGCTACGGCGAGCGCGACGCCGCGTGCGTCGAACACGGCACCCACATTTGGCGCCGCCGGCGCGTCGGCGGCCGACCAGACCTACGCCGTGGGCGTCGAGATCGAGACGCTGACGCTGCCGGCGGCGACGGGCGGCAACGGCGACCTGGTCTACGCGCTGAGCCCGGACCCGCCGCCGGGCCTGGTGTTCGACGGCGCGGCGCGGACCCTCAGCGGGACGCCTACGGCCGGGCAGAGCGCGACTCCCTACACGTACAGGGTGACGGACTCCGACGACGACACCTCGGCGACCGACGCGGACTCCCTGCGGTTCACGATCGCCGTGACCCGGAGCCAGAGCTGCGCGGGCTCGGCGGCGGTGGGCGGCGCGACGAGCGGCGGGCTGGTGGACGACTGCAAGGCGCTGCTCGCGTCGGAGGCGGCGCTGGTGGGCGCGGGCACGGCGCTCAACTGGGATGCGGGCACGGCGATGGCCGGCTGGGACGGCGTGAGCCTGGCGAGCGGGCGCGTGGACCGGCTTCGGCTGATGGATCATGGACTCGCCGGCACGGTCCCGGCGGAGCTGGCCGACCTGACCGGCCTCACCCGGCTCCGGCTCCAGGACAACTCTCTGGGCGGTTCGATTCCCAGGGAGTTGGGCGACCTGTCCAGCCTCACCGTGCTCGATGCCCGCCACAACGCGCTGACCGGGTCGATTCCGGAGGAGCTTGCGAACCTGTCCAGGCTCACCGGGCTCTGGCTCACCGACAACGCGCTAACGGGCACGATCCCGGTGGCACTGGGGGATCTGCCGCGGCTCGGCGAACTCCGTCTCGCCGACAACGCGCTGACGGGCTGCATTCCGGCGGCGCTGCTGAGGTTCGCCGGGACCATCAACCCGCAGCGCAACGGCGTGAACCTGCCCCTGTGCCCCGGGGTGCCGGTGCTCACGCTGACGGCGGGTGACGCCGAGATCGACGCGTCGTGGACGGTGCCGGCGGGCGGCGTGCCGACGGGCTACGACCTCGAGTACAAGCGGTCGGTCGACGACGACTGGACCGACTCGGGGCACTCCGGGACCGGGACGACGGCCACCATCGGTTCGCTCGCCAACGGCTCGACGTACGACGTGCGGGTGCGCGCGAAGACGGCCACGGACACGGGAGCATGGTCGGCGACGGCGAGCGCCACGCCGGAGACGGGGGGTAGCACGCGCAGCACGGCGCCGACATTCGGCACCGCTACGGTCGCGAACCAGAGCTACGCGCTGAACACCGCCATCGCGAACCTGACGCTTCCGGCGGCGACGGGCGGAGACGGAGCGCTTGTCTACACGCTGAGCCCCGCTCCGCCGCTGGGTCTGACGTTCAACGCGGCTGCGCGAACGCTCACCGGGACCCCGACAGCGGGGCAGAGTGCGACCACGTACACCTACAAGGTGGCGGACTCCGACGCCGACACCACGTCGAGTGATGCGGACGCTCTGCGGTTCACAATCGCGGTCAGCTTCGGTTGCTCCGGCTCGACCGCGGTCGGCGCTGTGACGAGCGGCGGTCTGGTGGACGACTGCGAGGCGTTGCTCGCGTCGGAGGCGGCGCTGGTCGGTACGGGCACGGCGCTCAACTGGGATGTGGGCACCGCGATGGCCGACTGGGACGGCGTGGGCCTGGCGAGCGGGCGGGTGGATCGGGTTCTACTGGTTGGTCATGGACTCGCCGGCACGATCCCGGCGAAGTTGGGCGGCCTGTCCGCCCTCACCCGGCTCCGGCTCCGCAGCAACTCGCTGGGGGTTCGATCCCGGCGAAGTTGGGCGACCTGTCCAGCCTCATTGCGCTCGATATCCGAAACAACGCGCTGACCGGGTCGATCCCGGCGGAGCTTGCGGATCTGTCCAGCCTCACCGGCCTCTGGCTCACCGGCAACTCGCTGACGGGCTGCATTCCGGTGTCACTGCAGGGCTTCGTCAGCACCATCAACCCGCAGCGGGACGGCGTGAACCTGCCCCTGTGCCCCGTGGTGCCGGTGCTCACGCTGACGGCGGGTGACGCCGAGATCGACGCGTCGTGGACGGTGCCGGCGGGCGGCACGCCGACGGGCTACGACCTGGAGTACAAGCTATCGAGCGACGCGACCTGGACCGACGCGGGGCACTCCGGGACCGGGACGACGGCCACCATCGGTTCGCTCGCCAACGGCTCGACGTACGACGTGCGGGTGCGCGCGAAGACGGCCACGGACACGGGCGCCTGGTCGGCGACGGCGAGCGCGACGCCGGGGACTGCACCGAGGCTCACCGCAGGGAGCGTGGATAACGCGAACTACGTGCTAAACACCTTGATCAAGCACAAGACGCTTCCGGTGGCAACGGGCGGCGATGGCGAGCTGGTCTACACGCTGAGCCCGAACCCGCCGGCGGGCCTGACGTTCGACGCGGCAACGCGGACGCTCACCGGAACGCCCACGGCGGTGCAGAGTCAGACCACCTACACCTACAAGGTGGCGGACTCGGACGCCGACACCACCGCGACCGACGCGACCTCGGTGCAGTTCACGATCACGGTGGCGGCGACCCACGGCTGCGCGGGCTCGACGGCGGTGGGCGGCTCGGCGGTGACGAGCGGCGGGCTGGTGGACGACTGCGAGACGATGCTCAGGTTGCAGCCGACGCTGGAGGGCCAGCAGGGGTCTTTGCGTTGGGGCACGGACGTGGCGATGGCCAGCTGGAACGGCGTAACCTTGGCGAACGGGCGGGTGGACCGGCTCGAAATAGTTGAGCGCCCTCATCTTTCCGGCACGATCAGCGCGGAAGTGGCGAAGCTGTCCCACCTCACTGTCCTCAAGCTCAGGCTTCTTGCCCTCGGGAAGTTGAGCGAGCACAAGGGCAAGGGGCTGCGCGGGCCGATCCCGCCGGAGCTGGGGAACCTGACCAGGCTCGAACAGCTCGATCTTTACTATAACGACCTGACGGGGCCGATCCCGCCGGAACTGGGGAACCTGACCAACCTCACCGTGCTCAATCTCCAAGCCAACTACCTGACGGGGTCGATCCCGCCGGAGCTTGGGAACCTGACCAGCCTCACCTACCTCAGTCTCGGCGAGAACCTCGACCTGACGGGGTCGATCCCGCCGGAGCTGGGGAACTTGTCCAGCCTCGAAACCCTCAACCTATATTGGACCGGCCTGACGGGGATCCCGCCGGAGCTGGGGAACCTGTCCAACCTTACCAGGCTCCATATCTTCTTTACCCCGCTGACGGGGTCGATCCCGCCGGAGCTGGGGAACCTGTCCAGCCTCGAATTCCTCGAACTCAGTAACACCGACCTGACGGGGTCGATCCCGCCGGAGCTGGGCAACCTGTCCAGCTTGACCCAATTCCATCTCGTAGACAACGACCTGACGGGGTCGATCCCGCCGGAGCTGGGGAAGCTGTCGTCCAGCTTGACCGAATTCCACGTCTTTGGCAACTCGCTGACGGGCTGTGTTCCGAGGTCGCTCAATCCCTTCCTCGAAGACGAACTATTCGGAATCAACCCGCAGCAGGGCAACGTTAGCCTATCCCTGTGCGTCGCCTCGACGGGCGTGACGCTGTCGGTGTCGCCCTCGTCGGTGGCCGAGGACGCGGACAGCGCGGTGGTGACGGTGACGGCGAGGCTGAACGGGGACGTGTTGTCCGAGGACACGACCGTGACGGTGACCGTGGGCGCTACGGGCGACGGCGCGGTCGAAGGGACAGACTACGCGACGGTGTCGAACCTGGCGGTGCCGATCGCGCGATTCAGCGGGAGCGGGACGGCGACATTCACGCTGGATCCGACGGACGACGGTCTGGCGGAAGGGGACGAGACGCTCTCGGTGTCGGGGACCGTGACCGGGCTGACGGTCACGGGCACGACGGTGACGATCGCCGACGACGACGTGGCCGTGAGGCTGAGTGTGAATCCGTCGTCGGTGGCGGAGGACGCGGACAGCGCGGCGGTGGTGACGGTGACGGCGACGCTGAACGTGAGCGCGTTCAGCGCGGACACCACGGTGACGGTGGCGGTGGGCGCGACGAGCGATGGCGCGTCCGAGGGCACGGACTACACGGCGGTGAACGACTTCACGCTGACGATCCCCGGCGGTTCGACGACCGTGGCCGCCACGTTCACGCTGGATCCCACCGACGACAAGGTGGCGGAGGGTGACGAGACGCTCTCCGTTTCCGGGACCGTGACGGGGGGGTTGGTGGTGGGGAGCACCGAAGTGACGATCACCGACGATGACCAGGTGTCGACCAGCGCGACGCTGAGCGTGGACCCGTCTTCGGTGGCGGAAGACATCACCGGCGGCATCGCGACGATGACGGTAACGGCGACGCTGAACCAGGGCGCCTTCTCTGAAGACAAGTTGGTGACGGTGACCGTAGGCCATGAAGACGACGGTGCGAGCGGCGGCGACTACTACGCCGAGGACGCGAGTTTCACGGTCACGATCAGCGCCGGCGCGACGAGCGGGACGGGCACGTTCGGGCTGGAACTGGAAGACGACGCGGCGGTGGAGGGGGACGAGACTTTCACGGTGCTGGGCACGGTGCCGGGACTCACGGTGACGGGCACGACGGTGACGATCACGGACGACGACGCGGCCGTGACGCTGAGCGTGGAGCCGTCCTCGGTGGCGGAGGACACGGCCAGCGCGGCGACGGTGACGGTGACGGCGGCGATGGACGCGGGCACGCGCATCGCGGCGACGGCGGTGACCGTCGCGGTGGGCGCGGCGGCGGACGGCGCCACAGAGGGCACGGACTACACGGCGGTGAACGACTTCACGGTCACGATCCCCGCCGACAGCGCGAGTGCCACGGCCACATTCACGCTGGATCCGACCGACGACGCCCTGGCCGAGGGCGACGAGACGCTCTCGGTATCGGGGAGCGCGACGGAGGTCACGGTGACGGGCACGACGGTGACGATCGACGACGACGAAACGGAGTCGACGGGCGTGACGCTGAGCGTGAATCCGACCTCGGCGGCGGAGAACGCGGACAGCGTGGTGTTGACGGTGATCGGGACGCTGGACGAGGACGCGTTCACGTCGAACAAGACGGTGACGGTCGCGGTGGGCGCGTCCAGCGACGGCGCGACCGAAGGGACCGACTACGCGACGGTGTCGGACGTGACGCTGACGATCGTGGCGGGCAACACGGCGGACACGGCGACGTTCACGCTGAAGCCGACCGACGACGGCCTGGCCGAGGGCGACGAGACGCTCTCGGTGTCGGGCACCTCGACGGGTCTGACGGTGACGGGCACGACGGTGACGATCGACGACGACGAGACGGCCTCGACGGGCGTGACGCTGTCGGTGAATCCGAACTCGGTGGCGGAGAAACGCGGACAGCGCGGTGGTGACGGTGATCGGGACGCTGGACGAGGACGCGTTCACCGAGGACAAGACGGTGACGGTCGCGGTGGGCGCGTCCAGCGACGGCGCGACCGAAGGGACGGACTACGCGACGGTGTCGGACGTGACGCTGACGCTCGTGGCGGGCAACACGGCGGACACGGCGACGTTCACGGTGAAGCCGGCCGACGACGTCCTGGCCGAGGGGGACGAGACGTTCTCGGTGTCCGGGACCTCGTCGGGTCTGACGGTGACGGGCACGACGGTAACGATCTCCGACAATGAGACGGCCTCGACGGGGGTGACGCTGAGTGTGGATCCGTCTTCCGTGGACGAGAACGCGGACAGCGCGGTGGTGACGGTGATCGGGACGCTGGACGAGGACGCGTTCACGGCGAACAAGACGGTGACGGTGGCGGTGGGCGCGTCCAGCGACGCGGCCGTCGAGGGCACGGACTACGCGACGGTGTCGGACGTGACGCTGACGATCGTGGCGGGCAACACGGCGGACACGGCGACGTTCACGCTGAAGCCGACCGACGACGTCCTGGCGGAGGGGGACGAGACGCTGTCGGTGTCCGGGACCTCGACGGATCTGACGGTTACGGGCACGACGGTGACGATCGACGACGACGAAACGGCCTCGACGGGCGTGACGCTGTCGGTGAATCCGACCTCGGTGGCGGAGAACGCGGACAGCGCGGTGGTGACGGTGATCGGGACGCTGGACGAGGACGCGTTCACGTCGAACAAGACGGTGACGGTGGCGGTGGGCGCGGCCAGCGACGGCGCGACCGAAGGGACCGACTACGCGACGGTGTCGGACGTGACGCTGACGATCGCGGCGGGCAACACGGCGGACACGGCGACGTTCACCGTGAAGCCGACCGACGACGCCCTGGCCGAGGGCGACGAGACGCTGTCGGTGTCGGGGACCTCGACGGGTCTGACGGTGACGGGCACGACGGTGACGATCTCCGACGACGAGACGGCCTCGACGGGCGTGACGCTGTCGGTGAATCCGACCTCGGTCGCGGAGAACGCGGACAGCGCGGTGGTGACGGTGATCGGGACGCTGGACGAGGACGCGTTCCCGTCGAACAAGACGGTGACGGTGGCGGTGGGCGCGTCCAGCGACGCCGCAGTCGAGGGGACGGACTACGCGACGGTGGCCGACCTGACGCTGACGATCGCGGCGGGCAACACGGCGGACACGGCGACGTTCACGCTGAAGCCGAGCGACGACGGCCTGGCCGAGGGGGACGAAACGTTCTCGGTGTCGGGGACGGTGACGGGTCTGACGGTGACGGGCACGACGGTGACGATCTCCGACGACGACACGGAGTCGACGGGGGTGACGCTGAGCGTGGATCCGTCTTCTGTGGACGAGGATGCGGACAGCGCGGTGGTGACGGTGATCGGGACGCTGGACGAGGACGCGTTCACGGCGAACAAGTCGGTGACGGTCGCGGTGGGCGCGTCGACCGACGGCGCGACCGAGGGGACGGACTACGCGACGGTTGCGGACCTGACGCTGACGATCGCGGCGGGCAACACGGCGGACACGGCGACGTTCACGCTGAAGCCGGCCGACGACGTCCTGGCCGAGGGGGACGAGACGTTCTCGGTGTCGGGGACCGCGACGGGTCTGACGGTGACGGGCACGACGGTGACGATCTCCGACAACGAGACGGCCTCGACGGGGGTCACGCTGAGCGTGGATCCGTCTTCCGTGGACGAGGATGCGGACAGCGCGGTGGTGACGGTGATCGGGACGCTGGACGAGGACGCGTTCACGTCGAACAAGACGGTGACGGTGGCGGTGGGCGCGGCCAGCGACGCCGCGGTCGAGGGGACGGACTACGCGACGGTGTCGGACGTGACGCTGACGATCGCGGCGGGCAACACGGCGGACACGGCGACGTTCACGCTGAAGCCGACCGACGACGCCCTGGCCGAGGGGGACGAGACGCTCTCGGTGTCGGGGACCTCGACGGGTCTGACGGTGACGGGCACGACGGTGACGATCTCCGACGACGAAACGGCCTCGACGGGGGTCACGCTGTCTGTGTCGCCGACCTCGGTGGCGGAGAACGCGGACAGCGCTGTGGTGACGGTGATCGGGACGCTGGACGAGGACGCGTTCACGTCGAACAAGACGGTGACGGTGGCCGTGGGCGCGACGAGCGATGGCGCGACCGAGGGGACGGACTACGCGACGGTTGCGGACGTAACGCTGACGATCGCGGCGGGCAACACGGCGGACACGGCGACCTTCACGCTGAAGCCGACCGACGACGCCCTGGCCGAGGGGGACGAGACGTTCTCGGTGTCCGGGACCTCGTCGGGTCTGACGGTGACCGGCACGACGGTCACGATCTCCGACAACGAGACGGCCTCGACGGGCGTGACGCTGTCGGTGAATCCGACCTCGGTCGCGGAGAACGCGGACAGCGCGGTGGTGACGGTGATCGGGACGCTGGACGAGGACGCGTTCACGTCGAACAAGTCGGTGACGGTGGCCGTGGGCGCGTCGACCGACGCCGCGACCGAGGGGACGGACTACGCGACGGTTGCGGACCTGACGCTGACGATCGCGGCGGGCAACACGGCGGACACGGCGACGTTCACGCTGAAGCCGACCGACGACGCCCTGGCCGAGGGGGACGAGACGCTGTCGGTGTCGGGGACCGCGACAGGTCTGACGGTGACGGGCACGACGGTGACGATCGACGACAACGAGACGGCCTCGACGGGGGTGACGCTGAGCGTGAATCCGGACTCGGTCGCGGAGAACGCGGACAGCGCGGTGGTGACGGTGATCGGGACGCTGGACGAGGACGCGTTCACGTCGAACAAGTCGGTGACGGTCGCGGTGGGCGCGTCGACCGACGGCGCGATCGAGGGGACGGATTACGCGACGGTTGCGGACCTGACGCTGACGATCGCGGCGGGCAACACGGCGGACACGGCGACGTTCGAACACGAACCGTCGGTGACGGTCGCGGTGGGCGCGTCGACCGACGGCGCGATCGAGGGGACGGATTACGCGACGGTTGCGGACCTGACGCTGACGATCGCGGCGGGCAACACGGCGGACACGGCGACGTTCACGCTGAAGCGCGACCGACGACGTCCTGGCGGAGGGGGACGAGACGCTCTCGGTGTCGGGGACCTCGACGGGTCTGACGGTGACGGGCACGACGGTGACGCTCGACGACAACGAGACGGAGTCGACGACGGTGACGGTGAGCATGAATCCGTCCTCGGTGGCGGAGGACGCGGACAGCGTGGTGGTCACGGTGTACGCGAGGCTGGACCACGACGCGTTCCCGGTGGACAAGACCGTGAGGGTGACCATTGGCGCACCGGACGAACTGCTCCCGGAGGACGCGGTCCCGGGCACGGACCACGAGGTAGTGTCGGACACCGTCAAGCTGACGATCGCGGCGGGCAACACGGCGGGCACGGCGACGTTCACGCTGAAACCGATCGACGACGACGTGGCCGAGTGGACCGAGTTCATCTTTGTGTCTGCCAACGCCGACGATCTGGGTGCGGTCACCTCCAGCATGCACCTCACCGACGACGAGCCGAGGCCGACGGCGACCCTGGCGTTGAGCCCGGCGTCGATCTCGGAGAACGGCGACTCCACGGTGGTGACGGCGACGCTGAGCGGGGTGTCGAGCGAGACGACGACCCTCGTTGTGTCGGCGACTGCGGCCTCGCCGGCGGTGGGCGCGGACTTCACGCTGAGCGCGAACCATACGCTCACCATCGCGGCTGGATCGACGACGAGCGCCGGGAAGGTGAGCATCAAGGCGGTGAACAACGCCGTGGACGCGCCCAACAAGTCGGTGACGGTTTCGGCGACGGCGTCGGGCGGTACTGGGGTGGCAAACCCGTCCGATCAGACCCTGACGATCACGGACGACGAGGCGACGCCGACGGTGTCGCTGGCGCTGAGTCCGGCGTCGATCGGAGAGAACGGCGATTCGACCGTCGTGACGGCGACGCTGAGCGCGGTGTCGAGCGAGAAGGTGACGCTCATTGTGTCGGCGGCGGCGGTGTCGCCGGCGGTCGGCGCGGACTTCACGCTGAGCGCGAACGATACGCTCACCATCGCGGCTGGATCGACGACGAGCACCGGGAAGGTGAGCATCAAGGCGGTGAACAACGCCGTGGACGCGCCCAACAAGTCGGTCACCGTGTCGGCCATCGCCAGCGGCGGCAACGGGGTGGCGAACCCGTCCGATCAGACCCTGACGATCACCGACGACGACGGGACGCCAACGGTGGCCCTGGCGCTGAGTCCGGCGTCGATCGGAGAGAACGGCGATTCCACCGTGGTGACCGCGACGCTGAGCGGAGTGTCGAGCGAGAAGGTGACGCTCGTTGTGTCGGCGGCGGCGGTATCGCCGGCGGTGGGCGCGGACTTCACGCTGAGCGCGAACGATACGCTCACCATCGCGGCGGGGGCGACGACGAGCACCGGGAAGGTGAGCATCAAGGCGGTGAACAACGCCGTGGACGCGCCCAACAAGTCGGTCACCGTGTCGGCGACGGCGTCGGGCGGCAACGGGGTGGCGAACCCGGCGGACAAGACCCTGACGATCACCGACGACGAGGCGACGCCGACGGTGTCGTTGGCGTTGAGCCCGGCGTCGATCTCGGAGAACGGCGACTCCACCGTGGTGACGGCGACGCTGAGCGGGACTTCAAGCGCGGCGGTGACGGTGACGGTATCGGCGGCGGCGGTTTCGCCCGCAGTCGCCGGGGACTTCACCCTGAGCACCAACAAGACGCTGTCGATCGCGGCGGGGGCGACGACCAGCACTGGGACGGTGACGATCAAGGCGGTGAACAACTCGGTGGATGCGCCGGACAAGTCGGTGACGGTGTCCGCGACGGCATCGGGCGGCCGGGGCGTGGCGCACCCGTCCGATCAGACCCTGACGATCACCGACGACGAGGCGACGCCGACGGTCACCCTGGTGCTGACGCCGGCGTCGGTCTCGGAGAACGGCGACTCGACCGTGGTGACGGCGACGCTGAGCGGCGCGTCGAGCGAGAAGGTGACGCTCATTGTGTCGGCGGCGGCGGTGTCGCCGGCGGTGGGCGCGGACTTCACGCTGAGCGCGAACGACACGCTCACCATCGCGGCCGGATCGACGACCAGCACCGGGACGGTGACGATCAAGGCAGTGAACAACGCCGTGGACGCGCCCGACAAATCGGTGACGGTTTCGGCCACCGCCAGCGGCGGCAACGGGGTGGCGAAGCCGTCCGATCAGACCCTGACGATCACCGACGACGAGGCGACGCCGACGGTGTCGCTGGCGCTGAGCCCGTTGTCGATCGGAGAGAACGGCGACTCCACCGTAGTGACCGCGACGCTGAGCGCAGTGTCGAGCGCGAAGGTGACGCTCATTGTGTCGGCGGCGGCGGTGTCGCCGGCGGTGGGCGCGGACTTCACGCTGAGCGCGAACGATACGCTCACCATCGCGGCCGGATCGACGACGAGCACCGGGAAGGTGAGCATCAAGGCGGTGAACAACGCCGTGGACGCGCCCAACAAGTCGGTCACCGTGTCGGCCACCGCCAGCGGCGGCAACGGGGTGGCGAACCCGTCCGATCAGACCCTGACGATCACCGACGACGACGGGACGCCGACGGTGGCCCTGGCGCTGAGTCCGGCGTCGATCGGAGAGAACGGCGATTCCACCGTGGTGACCGCGACGCTGAGCGGCGCGTCGAGCGAGAAGGTGACGCTCGTTGTGTCGGTGGCGGCGGTGTCGCCGGCGGTGGGCGCGGACTTCACGCTGAGCGCGAACGATACGCTTACCATCGCGGCGGGGGCAACGACGAGCACCGGGAAGGTGGCGATCAAGGCGGTGAACAACGCCGTGGACGCGCCCAACAAGTCGGTCACGGTGTCGGCGACGGCGTCGGGCGGCAACGGGGTGGCGAACCCGGCGGACAAGACCCTGACGATCACCGACGACGAGGCGACGCCGACGGTGTCGCTGGCGCTGAGCCCGGCGTCGGTCTCGGAGAACGGCGACTCCACCGTCGTGACCGCGACGCTGAGCGCGGTGTCGAGCGAGAAGGTGACGCTCATTGTGTCGGCGGCGGCGGTGTCGCCGGCGGTGGGCGCGGACTTCACGCTGAGCGCGAACGATACGCTCACCATCGCGGCCGGATCGACGACGAGCACCGGGAAGGTGGCGATCAAGGCGGTGAACAACGCCGTGGACGCACCCAACAAGTCGGTGACGGTGTCGGCGACGGCGTCGGGCGGCAACGGGGTGGCGAACCCGGCGGACAAGACCCTGACGATCACCGACGACGAAGCGACGCCGACGGTGTCGCTGGCGCTGAGCCCGGCGTCGGTCTCGGAGAACGGCGACTCCACCGTCGTGACCGCGACGCTGAGCGCAGTGTCGAGCGAGAAGGTGACGCTCATTGTGTCGGCGGGGGCGGTGTCGCCGGCGGTGGGCGCGGACTTCACGCTGAGTGCGAACGATACGCTTACCATCGCGGCGGGGGGCGACGACGAGCACCGGGAAGGTGAGCATCAAGGCGGTGAACAACGCCGTGGACGCGCCCAACAAGTCGGTGACGGTGTCGGCGACGGCGTCGGGCGGCAACGGGGTGGCGAACCCGTCCGATCAGACCCTGACGATCACCGACGACGACGCGACGCCGACGGTGACCCTGGCGCTGAATCCGTCGTCGATCGGAGAGAACGGCGACTCCACCGTCGTGACCGCGACGCTGAGCGCAGTGTCGAGCGAGAAGGTGACGCTCGTTGTGTCGGCGGCGGCGGTGTCGCCGGCGGTGGGCGCGGACTTCACGCTGAGTGCGAACGACACGCTCACCATCGCGGCCGGATCGACGACGAGCACCGGGACGGTGGCGATCAAGGCGGTGAACAACGCCGTGGACGCGCCGGACAAGTCGGTGACGGTGTCGGCCACCGCCAGCGGCGGCAACGGGGTGGCGAACCCGTCCGATCAGACCCTGGCGATCACCGACGACGACGCGACGCCGACGGTGACCCTGGCGCTGAATCCGACGTCGATCGGAGAGAACGGCGATTCCACCGTGGTGACCGCGACGCTGAGCGCAGTGTCGAGCGAGAAGGTGACGCTCATTGTGTCGCCGGCGGCGGTGTCGCCGGCGGTGGCCGGGGACTTCACCGTGAGCACCAACAAGACGCTGACGATCGCAGCCGGGGCGACGACGAGTACCGGGACCGTGACGGTCAAGGCAGTTAACAACTCGGTGGATGCGCCGGACAAGTCGGTGACGGTGTCCGCGACGGCCTCGGGCGGCAACGGGGTGGCAAACCCGTCCGATCAGACGCTGACGATCACCGACAACGACGCGACGCCTACGGTCACCCTGGTGCTGACGCCGGCGTCGGTCTCGGAGAACGGCGACTCGACCGTGGTGACGGCGACGCTGAGCGGCGCGTCGAGCGAGAAGGTGACGCTCATTGTGTCGGCGGCGGCGGTGTCGCCGGCGGTGGGCGCGGACTTCACGCTGAGCGCGAACGATACGCTCACCATCGCGGCGGGGGCCACGACCAGCACCGGGACGGTGACGATCAAGGCGGTGAACAACGCCATCGACGCGCCCAACAAGTCGGTGACGGTTTCGGCGGCGGCGTCGGGCGGCCGCGGGGTGTCGAACCCGTCCGACAAGACCCTGACGATTACCGACGACGACGCGACGCCGACCGTATCGCTGGTGCTGAGCCCGGCGTCGATCTCCGAGAACGGCGACTCGACCGTGGTGACGGCGAAGCTTAGCGGAGCGTCGAGCGAGAAGGTGACGCTCATTGTGTCGGCGGCTGCGGTGTCGCCGACGGTGGCCGGAGACTTCACCGCGAGCGCGAACGACACGCTTACCATCGCGGCGGGGGCCACGACCAGCACCGGGACGGTGACGATCAAGGCGGTCAACAACTCGGTGGATGCGCCGGACAAGTCCGTCACGGTGTCGGCGACGGCGTCGGGCGGCAACGCGGTGGCAAACCCCTCCGATCAGACCCTGGCGATCACCGACGACGACGGCACCCCGACGCTGTCGCTGGTGCTGACCCCGTCGTCGATCGGAGAGAACGGCGACTCCACCGTGGTGACGGCGACGCTGAGCGGGACTTCGAGCGAGAAGGTGACGCTCGTTGTGTCGGTGGCGGCGGTGTCGCCGGCGGTGGCCGGGGACTTCACCCTGAGCACAAACAAGACGCTGTCGATCGCGGCGGGAGCGACGACGAGTACCGGGACGGTGACGATCAAGGCGGTGAACAACGCCGTGGACGCGCCCAACAAGTCGGTGACGGTGACGGCGACAGCGTCGGGCGGCAACGGGGTGCCGAACCCGGCGGACCGGACCCTGACGATCACCGACGACGAGACGACGCCGACGGTGACCCTGGCGCTGAGCCCGTCGTCGATCGGAGAGAACGGCGACTCGACCGTGGTGACGGCGACGCTGAGCGGCCCGTCCACCGAAAAGGTAACGCTCGTTGTGTCGGCGGCGGCGGTGTCCCCGGCGGTCGGCGCGGATTTCACACTGAGCACGAACGATACGCTCACCATCGCGGCGGGGGAGACGAGCAGCACGGGGACGGTGAAGGTCAAGGCGGTGAACAACGCCATCGACGCGCCGGACAAGTCGGTGACGGTATCGGCCACCGCGTCGGGCGGCCGCGGCGTGGCGAACCCGTCCGATCAGACCCTGACGATCACCGACGACGAGGCGACGCCGACGGTGACCCTGGCGCTGAGCCCGTCGTCGATCGGAGAGAACGGCGACTCCACCGTGGTGACCGCGACGCTGAGCGCGGTGTCGAGCGAGAAGGTGACGCTCATAGTGTCGGCGGCGGCGGTCTCGCCCGCGGTGGCCGCGGACTTCACGCTGAGCGCGAACGATACGCTCACCATCGCGGCGGGATCGACGACCAGCACCGGGACGGTGACGATCAAGGCGGTGAACAACGCCGTGGACGCGCCCAACAAGTCGGTGACCGTGTCGGCGACGGCGTCGGGCGGCAACGGGGTGGCAGACCCGTCCGATCAGACCCTGGCGATCACCGACGACGACGGGACGCCGACGGTGACGCTGGCGCTTAGCCCGGCGTCGATCGGAGAGAACGGCGACTCCACCGTGGTGACGGCGACGCTGAGCGGCGCGTCGAGCGAGAAGATGACGCTCATCGTGTCGGCGGCGGCGGTCTCGCCGGCAGTGGCCGGGGACTTGACGCTGAGCGCGAACGATACGCTCACCATCGCAGCGGGGGCGACGACGAGCACCGGCACGGTGACGATCAAGGCGGTGAACAACGCCGTGGACGCGCCGGACAAGTCGGTGACGGTGTCGGCGACTGCGTCGGGCGGTAACGGGGTGGCAAACCCGGCGAACAAGACCCTGACGATCACCGACGACGAGACGACGCCGACGGTGACCCTGGCGCTGAGCTCGGCGTCGATCTCCGAGAACGGCGACTCCACCGTGGTGACGGCGACGCTGAGCGGAGCTTCGAGCGAGAGGGTGACGCTCGTTGTGTCGGCGGCGGCGGTGTCGCCGGCGGTGGCCGGGGACTTCGCCCTGAGTACCAACAAGACGTTGACGATCGGGGCTGGAGCGACGACGAGCACCGGGACGGTGAAGATCAAGGCGGTGAACAACGCCGTGGACGCGCCGGACAAGTCGGTGACGGTGTCGGCCACCGCGTCGGGTGGCAACGGAGTGGCGAACCCGTCCGATCAGACGCTGGCGATCACCGACGACGAAGCAACGCCGACCGTATCGCTGGTGCTGAGCCCGGCGTCGATCTCCGAGAACGGCGACTCCACCGTGGTGACGGCGACGCTGAGCGGTGCGTCGAGCGAGGCTGTGACGGTGACGACTATGTCTAGAATCGATCTAAACGGTTTTATATAAACGACTTACGTAGACGATGATGCAGGTGTCCCCTCATCCCATCCCACTTCCCGAACGGGAACGTGCCGGTCCTCTGAGGACTTCCCCGGACGCTGACGCCTGCTTGCATGGTCATTGGTTTTGGCCGAATCGAAGAGCCGACGGAAGCTGAATGCTGGCGACCCTCTGCAAGCCCAGCGAGTCGGTCATGACTCCCAACATTCGCGAGTCCGATATCCTGTACGGTCTGAATCCTCCGGGCACGGTCACCCGCGAGTACCTCGGTTCTTCGCCTGCCAAGGCGATTGTCCGCCAACGGCGGCCCTGCCCAAGTGGATGAGATCCACCGTCGAATTCCTGAATCCAAACCCGCCCCGTGGCACACCGGAGATCGACGCCGAGCGGGGTTGTCGGAGCGAACTGATCCCGGCTTCCGGCTTCCGCTTGCTCCAGCATCGGTTGGATTTCGCTTCCGACTTGCCGTCCCTGCAACTCGGCTTCCATCTGGCCACGCAGATACGCCAGCCTGTCATCGCGGGTCAGCGGCTTGCCTTCCCACGGCACCAACAAGGAGTCTCGTGTCTCCCAGCTTGCCCCGACCAGATAGAGATGCCGGGCAATCGGATCCAGCAGCGCAATTCGGTCGTCGGGACACACGTCCCAAAGGGGCACGGCCGAGAGAATGGTCCCCACTCTCTGGTTCTCGTCAGGCGCGCCACGGAGTTCCGTGAAGTCGACCACGTGTTCGACGCTGCCGTCGTCCTCGAACCGGGCCAATCTCGCAGTCCATAGATCGGGAGGCGAAGTCACCGCCTCACGATACTCGGCCCTTACAGTACCTTCCGTGGCCGTGGCGAGACGCCGAGGGTCTCCGAAGGTCACGACGTCGATGTCCCCCCGAACAGTGCCCAATCGACCCGCGTCCCAGGTCGAGACGAGCGTTCCGGTCGCCGAGAACGTGCGATACAACCTCGCCGCCGCGTCCCAGAGGGTGATCTCACCGACGGCGCCCCGGTCCACCAGGGCCAGTGCCGACCGCACCTCATTCGGACCGTCGCCATGCCGTCCGAACGCAACGACCTCGACGCCCTGCCGGAATCCATGCACGAGGGGATCGGCGGTAGTAAGCACCCAAACGAGGCTGTCCTTCTCCACCACATCGACGATGTCATACAAGTCGCCCCGAGGAGACTCCCAAGCCATCTGGTCGGGATCGATGCCGATGGTCGCGGGTTCGGCATCCCGAGCCCCATCGCAAGAACAGAGCAGGAGCGGGAGCATTGCGGAACGAGAAAAGATCTTGCGCATGGTTCAGCCTCAGTCTCTGTGGCGCACGGAAGGCATGGAGGAGGAATGGTTCCGTTTCCAGTGGCGCTCCTCGGTGGTGCTCCAAATCGGAAGGCACTTCCCCCATTCATCGTACAGGTTCATCGGTGCCTGCGCGACAAAGCACCAAGCGAATGGTACGAGTCCGTCACGCACTCCAGCGCGGGAGGGCGAAGACTGGCTTGTGCCCGATACCGGTCTCAAGCCAGCCGACGCGACGTTGAACATCGCGGACTGGCAAGGGGCGGCTCCGCCCCCCTTTGACCCCATGGGGCTTTTCGCGCCATCGGCGGCGCGGTGCAGGCCGGGGCCGCCTCCGGATCCGCCGCCCGCCTTCTCGATGGCTGCCGCGACTTCCCCGTAGGCAGGGCGTGATGATGCCGGACAACGTCGTGCTGGGGACCCAGCAGGCGGAGGATCCGGTGGCAGGGGTTGTCCGTCCGCAGTTCCGTCGCCACGGCGCATTCCAAGACGGCGCGAATGCGACGGCACGACGTCTGGGCGGTCGGCGGCTTCACATGCCAGATCGGGGCAAAGCGTTGCGTTACTGTGACCGCACGCGATCCTTGCAGCCCCGCAAGCTTCCAAGTGACCGTGGCGAACCGGGCACCAGAGGTAACGGAAGGAATCCCGGCCCAATGCGGTGCAAACAGGAGACTCGCTGTCGCTCGATCCCGCGGAACATGTCAGTGACCCCGATGGTATGAAAGACCACAACGGACCAGGTCCGCCAAGACGAGGTTTGTCAGCCTGCTTGGTGGGAGAGGAGACCGAAGTGACGCAGAAGACCGCGCTCTCGTTGAGGTGGCCGATGATAATGGCGGCAGGAGTGGTGGCATTCGGTGGGTGCCTGGGGAGTGTACCGCGGATGCTGAGTCGGCCAGTTACAGGTCAGGCGGGAGGGCTCGATTGCGTTAGCGCGACGCTTGTCGAGCTGGGGTATACGATCACTGACGGGGACCGCGCGACAGGCTTCGTCAGAGGCGAGCGTCAGCGGCGGTGTGGGTTTTTCTGCAGCCATCGCAGCACAGACATCCTTATGGTGAGCGAGACTACTTCCGAGGAGTCGAAGCCCCAGTTGAACGTCACAGCGTCACTCGTCGTCGAGCACGACGACGAGTGGCCGAGCGACGAGGGCCCGAGCGACGAGGGCTTGGCGAACGCCGAGCAACTCCTGGAACGTTGTGCCGGCGTGAGTGGAGGAGTACGAGTCCGGTGAAGCCGTCACGGAGCCCGGGACCTTGGCGAAGAGGCGGCGCGGGCGGGGGAGTCCCGCCAACTCAAATCCGTTCTTAGAAGAGCACCTTTCGCGATTCGGTTCGCTGGAAGCGAAGTTGAGACCGTGGCAAGGCGGTCCCCCGCCGACGGTCGCTTTCGGTGTAACTCCTAAATGTAGCCTGTTGAATCCGATTTGTAGGCGAGACATCGGCCTTTTTGGGCGAGTGTTTGGCGATGATTCCTCCTTTCTTTGGAAAGGACGAGCAGTGACCGGACGATATCGTGACGCCGTGCTGCAGGAGGAGGCGGGACAGCGACCGCGCCGCTGACCGGTGCGCGCTGCGGCAGCCGCGCGACAGGCCGGGGGTTCGAAGGGGGGCGCAGCATCCCCTTGCCAGCCGCGATGTTCAACATCGCGTGTGCTGGCTTGACCACGATAGCGTGGCTCAAGCCAGCCCCGCGAACGCCCTCGAAGGCGCTCCCGCACGCCACCCGAGACAACGGTGGCCGGGCCGTCGCGGGCAAGCTCCCCGGCTTCGCGGTCGCCAGCCTCACGGACGGAGAGGGACCGGCGATCCGTCACTCTTCGGCGAGGGGCGCCGCTCGCTCCCGCACGGCCCGCTGCCGCCCTACCTGCGTTTACCCCTCGGAGACCCGAGATCGTCGGTCCTGAGCCATTCCACGGCCCGTAGTTTGCTCGAACAGCCCCTGGAACGGCCGGAAACGGCCTCTGAGCCCCGTCGGGGGGTCAAATCAGTCTGGGGTGCCAGCCTTCCGGTCCGCGACGTACTCCGCCCACTCATCCATGAGCCGACGCCTCCGCTCGAACAGGTCGGAGCGCATGTAGGCGGCCTCCACCTTGTTCTTCACGACGTGTGCCAGCGCCGCCTCGACGACCTCCCTTGGATGATCCGTTTCCTCGGCCGCCCAGTCCCGGAACGACGACCGGAACCCGTGCGGCACCGCCGCGATCCCCAGCCTCTCAAGCATCTGGCGAACCTGCTTCTCGGCAAGCTCCCGTCCGTGCCCTCTCGCGAAGACGATGGAACTCTCTTCGTCCAGCCTCCGCGCCTCGTCGAGGATCGCCAGCGCCCGCCCGCACAGCGGCACACGGTGCTTCCGATTCGCCTTCATGCGCTTGGCCGGGACCGTCCACACGCCCTCCCGGTCGTCCATCTCCGACCACACAGCCCACCGCACCTCCCCCCACCGAGCCACCGTCAGGACCAGAAACTCGAAGGCCAGCTTAACGACCGGCAGCGAATCGGACGCGCGCACCTTCCCAAGCGCCGCCGCGACCTCGCGGTGCGGCAGCGCCTTCATGTGCCGCACCACGTCGTTCTGAGGACCAAGCACCCGCCCGACGCGGTCGCAAGGGTTGTCGGACCGCAGTTCCATCGCCACGGCCCACTCCAGTACGGCGCGCATCCGTCGGCGCAATGTCCGGGCGGTCGGGGGCTTCACATGCCAGATCGGGGCGAGCACTTCGTAGATGTCCGCGCCCGTGACCTCGGTGACCGGCATCTTGCCGATGCGCCCGAACGCGAAGCGCTCCAGACTGCTCAGCCACGCCCTCGGGTACTTCGGATTGCGCCAACCTGCCTTCTGCTGCTCGACGACCTTGGCCGCCGCTTCCGCAAAGGTCGGGACTCCCTGCGCCCGGCGCTTCTCCGCAAGCGGGTCCCCGCCCTCGCGGGCCAGCTTTCGGTTGGCCCGTGCCTTCTCCCGCGCCTCGGCCAGCGAGACAAGGGCGACGCTGCCAAGCCCGAGCTCCCGCCGCCGTCCGCGAATGACGAGCCGTTGAATCCAGCTGCGGGCTCCGCTTGGCTGGACGTAGAGGTACAGCCCGTTGCCATCGGCGTGTCTGCCGGGCGATGCGGAGCGGATGAAGGCGGCCGACAGGGCCTTGTGGGGATGGCGGCCCTTGGGCTTGGTCCTAGGTGGCTTCTTGGCGGTGTTCGTTCCAGTACTCATCCCCACATAATATGTGGGATGACACCGGATCGCAAGGGACGGTGTTAGCCAATGGGATCCGTACCGAAGTCTCGTAACATGTTGCAATTGCTGGATATCATGAACGTTCACGAACATCTTGGGATGTTTCTGGACTTCATGTGTCGGTGAAGGTGACGGCGCTGCCCGACACGCTCGTGCGGGCAACCGCAGGGATCGAGGACGCGGCCGTGTAGGTGAGCGCGTCGCCGTCCGGATCGCTGAACGAAGCGGCCACGTCGAGGGTGGCCGACTGCCCCACCTCGACCGTTTGCGGCTGAAGCGTACCCACCGCTGCGGGCGACCGATTGGGAACCGTGAACCGAAAGGACTGCGTAGCCGAGAGCCCACCGGGATCGCGAGCGGTGATCGTCACCGTCGCGCTGCCCTTGGCCTGTGCCGTAACCGTGACCGACGAACCCGCTATGCTCACGCCCGCCACTTCGCCGTCCGACGAGCTGGCCGTGTAGGTGAGCGCCTCTCCGTCCGGGTCCGTGAAGTACTGGGCGGCGTCGACCATCGCTGCTGCGCCCACGCGAACGGTGACGTTGGGCGGCGTGCCGCTGGGCTGCGGAGACCGGTTCGGGACCGTGACCGCGAAGCTCTGCTGGCCCTGGAGCCCGCCGGGGTCGCGGGCCGTCAGGGTGACCGTGGCGCTGCCAGGCGCAACTCCGCTCACGGTGACCGCGGCGCCGGCGACGGTGGCTGTGGCAACCGAGGGGTTCGACGACGCGACCGTGTAGCTCAGCATGTCGCCGTTCGGGTCGTTGAAGCAGGCGGTCACGCTGGAGGTCTCGCCGACATGGACCGTTACCTCGGGGATCGGGCCGCAGGGGTCCGGCGCCAACGGGCTCTCGCACGCCACCGCCCAAGCCACCAACAGGAACGCCGTCCGGAGCCAGGGCCCGCGCCGAGCGTTCGCGTGGGGTAGTGGAAGCGTGGTCATGACACGGCATTCAAGAGTTAAAGGGTATGTTGTGTCGCGTATTGGGGCTGGCGCGAGATATTTATACCATATTGTAAGATAGCAACGTGATATCGCTAACCCTGTATGTCAACGGAGTCCGGGGATACTGTCAGGCTGAGGGCCACACGACGACGGGGCTCCATCCATCAGGGGCGGATGATCCCCACCACGCGCCCGTTTCCGTCGCGCACCTCGAGGGGAAGGCGGATGACGTCGTTGCCGAGCTCGATCGCGCGGCGCTGATGAGCAAGAAGCGCAGCCGCGCCCGGCAGGCGGTAGGCGTCTGCAAGATCCAGCCGCACGGCGTACCCGAGATCCGCAAGCGAGGCGGCCGTCACCCTGCTGAGGGGACTCAATCCCGGCTCGATGCTCGGTGTCATCAGTTCCGGCCCGAAGACTATCCCGCGCCAATGACTGTCGTCGCTCCCCGGTCGGGTCCCCCGGTTCTCGACCGGCACCTTGGCGCCCTGGGCGTAGACATGGCCCCCCACCCCGTCGAACGCCCGGATCGCAAGCGCGCCCGCGAAATGCGTGTCGACCTCCCGTTCCGCCGCAAGCGATGGGTTTCGCAACAGCCCGAGATCGTGCCAGATGGTTCCGATCCCAAGCACGTGACCCATTTCGTGGAGAATCACGGATTCCAGGATGCCGTTCGCCTCCATCCATTCCAGGTCCGCGCCGTCGAACTCCATGAGGCCGAGCCATGGAAGCAGAGATCCGTCGCGCAACGCACACGGCCCAGCCCGGCCGAGGGTCGCGCCCGCACCGTCGATTTCGGCGACTGCCGCCACGATCATCAGGTCGTCAACGATGCTCGCGGCCTGCTCATACGTCCTTTCGGAGAATCGACAACTTACCATCCCCTCGGGCACGGGCATGTCGGGGAGCTCCGTGTCTTCGAGAATCGCCATCCAACGCGCCGCGGCGCTCTGAAACGCCGCTTTTACGGTCGCAGTGACCTCGGTGGCCGCTCGGAGTTCAATGCGAAAGGCCCCCGGCGGCTGCTCATCGCCGGTCACCGTCACTGGGAACGACGACGTGGCCGACAGCCCACCCGGATCAGTGGCCGCGACGGTGATCGTCGCTAGCCCCTCTCTCTCCCCCGACAGCTCGAGCGTCGATCCGAAGACTGCGGCCGTGGCGATGCCGACCTCCGAAGACGAGGCCGAGTAGACCAGGTCGTCGCCGTCGGGATCGGTGAAAAACTGCGGCAGGATCACTGTTGCACGCTCGCCGACCGCGATCGTCTGCCCGGGCATGGATCCCTGGGGGCGGGGAGGCCGGTTCGGATTGGACACCGTCACGCGCAGTTGCTGGATCGCGCTCAATCCGTCCGGGTCCGTCGCCGTCACGCTGATCGTCGCCATGCCCGCTCTGCGCGCCGCCACCGTCAACGCCGACCCCGCCATTGACGCTTCCGCCACCTCCGGGTTGGACGACGACGCCGAGTAGACAAGCACGTCGCCATCAGGATCGGAAAAACGATCCAGCACCTCCGTCCGCACCGCGCCCCCCACGGCAAGTTCAACGTCCGGGAGGCCGCCGAGCGCAACCGGCGGCCGATTCGGCACCTCCGCAATGAAGGTGTGCGTCGCCGTCAGTCCGCCGGGATCCCGCGCCGTCACCGTCACCGTTGCCCGGCCAGTCGCGACCGCCGCCAGATCGAGCACCGCGCCCGGGGCGGTCGCCGTCACGGCCGCCGGATTCGAGGACAAAGCCGCGTAGCGGAGCGGTTCCCCATCGGGATCGGCGAACCACGGCAAGAGATCGATCCTCCGCGTCTCTCCGCGCTGCATGATCTGGCCCTCAATCGTGCCCACTGCGGCCGGTCCGCGGTTGGGCACCTCGAACCGGAAGGTCTGCTCCGCCTGGAGACCGCCGGGGTCCGTGGCCGTGGCCGTGACGTCGGTCGTACCCTTCGCAAGCCCCTCCAGTGCAAGGCGCCCACCCGACAGGGCCAAACCGGCCACTTCGGCATCCGAGGCCATGACGTGGAAGGTCAGGGGCTGGCCGTCGGGCTCTTCAAACCAGGACGCGAGTTCGACGACGGCCGCTTCTCCAGCCTTCACCAGCTGCTCGGGGATCGTCCCCAGTGCCCGTGGCGGACGATTCGGCACCACGACCTGGAAACTCTGCTGGCCCCGAAGCCCCCCGGGGTCGCTGGCCGTCAGCGTGACCGTCGCGCTGCCCGGAGCGAGCGCGCTCACCGTCACCTGCGCACCCGCCACGGAGGCCGCCGCCACCGATGGGTTGGACGACACGGCCGTATAGTGGAGCGCATCGCCGTTCGCATCGTTGAAGCACACCGTCGCACCTGCGTCCTCGCCCACGTGGGCCGTCACCTGCGGAATCGCCCCACAGGGGACCGGCGCCAGCGGGCTCTCGCAAGCCGCAACCAAGAGTCCGACGGCAAGGACGGCCCAAGCGCTGGTGCGCATGCTTCCTTTCTCCGGGGGAGAGGCGGCCAGGAAGGGACAGTGGCGTGGGGGGAGCATGATCGCCACCCCACCCGCGCGGCGCCAGACGAGGCGCCAATTGGGTCGGCACCCGTTGCACGACGATGCTGGCGACGTCCATCTCGCCCCGCTTACAGGACGAGCCCCATCACCACACCAAGCGACCCATACGA
The DNA here is from genome assembly GCA_965232315.1 of Longimicrobiales bacterium. Classification (GTDB taxonomy): domain Bacteria; phylum Gemmatimonadota; class Gemmatimonadetes; order Longimicrobiales; family Gaopeijiaceae; genus BD2-11. The sequence continues at coordinate 133,002 of CBDDPN010000026.1, forward strand.
TGACCCCCCAGCGCGGCCCCCAGCAAAGCGCTGGATCGTCGTGGGTTCATACCCGTTCCCGTGGGTATTGTCGGTTTGCAGGGGACAGACGGGTCGGCGTTGGCGGGGCGGCGCGATCCCTGCTCGCCGGCAGGGGGATGACCACGTCTTCCAGGTACCCGCGGCACGCGTTCACCTTCTTGCGGCCGTTCCAGGCCGACCTGAGCCAGAGAACCCCGGGGATCAGAGAGCCGGCACCCATGGCGAGCAATTCGCCTTCGGTGAACAACGAGTTGTCAACTGCTGCGGCAACCAGCATTAGTCCACCGAACAGTGTCGACGGTGCGCCCGCGACTGCATCCAGGGCAGGATACAGCATGCTCGTCGTACAGACCTCGGATGCCTGGGTCGTCGTTCCCGGCTGCGGGCTGGAACCGGGCGGACCTTCGACGAGCAAGAAGGAGCAACCGGAGAGCGAGACGACGCTGGCGGCGAGCAGGAAGGTACGGAACATGGGGACCTGCGATTCGGTGCTACGGGCCGCGAGCGGCGATGGCAGGAAGACAAACGGTCGAACCAGCAACGAGAACTTCGGGAGGAACCGTGGGCGACGGTATCCCCCCTTCGGGGGACTGAAGCGCCGATGGGCTCCGCGATTGGGGAGGTGTGTCGCGATCTTCCCTCACGGTCGGCCAACGGGATCCGGCAAAGGGGCGCTGAAACCGCTCGCCTCCGGGGACGCTCGTTGATCGCCCCGACAGCGGTGACCGGCTCCCGCCATTCAAGCCCGGTTTTCCCGCGCCCTCGATGCAGAGGTCCGGTCGGCTGCTACCCTCCGTCGCCCGCCAGCAGATCGAACTGCGACCGGGACGTGTCCCTGTGGTCCTTCGCGACCCCGGCACCCCCCCGGACGCCGTCCGAAGCCGCCACAGCGCCCCCGCCCTCCGAGGAAGCCGCCTCGGTCGTGGCATCGGCGACCTTACCACTCCCGGCCTCCCCGGCGCGCCCACCTGCCCCACCCCCGGCCTCCCCACCCGGCGACCCACCGCCCTGGCTGCGGGTCACCTTCACGACCCGGTCGCCCACCGCCACCCGGGTGAGCCGCGTCCCGCGGACGGTCTTCGTGGTCACCGGCACGCTCCCCGCCACCACCTGGGTGATCTGCCCGCCGGCGGTCACCAGCATGACCGCGTCCTGATCGAGGACCTCGATGGCACCGATCAGCCTTCCCTTACCGCCGCCGGGCGCCGGCATCAGGACGCCCAGCCCGCCGCGTTTGCGGAGCGGGTAGTCGCCGACGTCCGTGCGCCGCCCCCACCCCCGTTCGGCCACCGCCAGCACCGTGCCCTCGCGGCGGATCAGGAGCGCGGACACGACCACGTCGTCGTCGCGAAGACGGATGCCCTTCACCCCGAAGGCCGCCCGCCCCATCACCGGGACCTGCCCTTCGGCGAAACGGATCGCGCGGCCCTGACGCGTAATCAGCATGATGTCGGCGCCGCCCTCCGAGAGCATCACCGTGACGATGCGGTCACCCGGTCTGACCCGGGAGGCGGCCAGCCCGGCCGTCCTGCGGTTCGCGAACTCGGACAGGCGTGTCCGCTTCACCGTCCCCTGCTCGGTCACGAACACCACGTTCCCGTCCGGAGTCATGCTGTCGACCTGCAGCAGGGCCGCGAGCCGGTCCGTCCGGTTGCCCTTCGTCAGGGCGTAGACCGACTGGCCGCGCGAAGCGGGTCCCCCCTCCGGAACGTCGGCGACGCTCACGGAATACAGGTGCCCGCCCTCGGTGAACGCCAGGATCCACCCCTGGGTGCGCGCCACGAACAGCCGCTCCAGATAGTCGTCCGGATAGCGCTCCATCCCTGAGAGCAGCTTTCCGCTCGCCAGCCGGCGGCGGTACAGGTGGACCGTCATCCGCTTGACGAAGCCCTGGTGGCTCACCGTCACCACTGCGTCCTCGTCCGCCACCGTCGCCTCCACGCTGGCCACGGAGGCGGCTTCCCCGTCCAGGATGGTGGTACGGCGCTCGTCCCCGAACTCGCGCACGCCCTCCTCCAGCTCGTCCAGCATCACCTGCAGCTGCCTGTACTCGCTCGACAGAATGCGTTGGAGTTTCCGGATGCTCTTCCGGAGCCCGGCCAGCTCGTCCTCCAGCTTGCTCCGCTCGAGCGAAGTCAGGCGCGCGAGCTGCATGTCCAGGATGGCCCCGGCCTGCCTCTCTGAGAGATCCAGTTCGCGCTGGAGCCCCTCCGCGGCCCGGGCCCGGTCCGGCGACGAGCGGATGATGGCGATGACCTGGTCGATGAAGTCCAGGGCGCGGAGCATTCCCTCCAGCACGTGGGCCCGATCTTCCGCCTTCTCCAGATCATGCTGTGAACGGCGCCGGATGACCTCCAGACGGTGGTCCCGGAACCGCTCCAGCATCTCCTTCAGCGTGAACTCGCGCGGCTCGCCCCTGTCCAGCGCGAGCATGATGGCGCCGAAGGTGGACTGCAGGCTGGTACGCCGGAACAGCCGCTTGAGCACCTTGCCCGCATCCACGCTTCGCTTCAGCTCGATGACCAGCCGGACCCCGTCGCGATCCGACTCGTCGCGCAGGTTGGACACCTCGGCGAGGGCCCCCTTGCGCGACAACCCGGCGATCTGGGCGATGATCTTGGACTTCGAGGTCGCGTAGGGCAGCTCGGTGATCACCAGCTGCTCCTTCCCGCCGCGCACCGCCTCGAGCACCACCCGCGCCCGCATGATGAGACGCCCGCGGCCGGTGCGGTACATGTCCCTGATCCCCTTGCGTCCCACGATGAAGCCACCCGTGGGGAAGTCCGGCCCGGGAATGATCTTCATCAGCTCTTCCAGCGTCGGTTCCTCGTCGTCCGCGAGCTTCCGGATCGCCGTGACCAGTTCCCCCAGGTTGTGCGGCGGCACGTTGGTGCTCATCCCGACAGCGATCCCGGCACTGCCGTTCATGAGCAGGTTGGGCAGCCGCGAAGGCACCACCACGGGCTCCTGCAGGCGGTCGTCGAAGTTGGGCGCCCAGTCGACGGTGTCCCTGGCGATGTCGGTCATCAGCTCCGCGGCCACCCGCGAGAGGCGCGCCTCGGTGTAGCGATAGGCCGCCGCCGGATCTCCGTCGATGGAGCCGAAGTTGCCCTGCCCGTCCACCAGCGGGTAGCGCAACGAGAAATCCTGCACCATGCGCACCAGGGCGTCGTAGACCGCGCTGTCCCCGTGCGGATGGTACTTGCCGAGCACATCGCCGACCACGGTGGCGCTCTTCTTGTAACTCCGATCCGGGGCCAGCCCCAGTTCGTGCATCGCGAAGAGGATCCGCCTGTGCACGGGCTTCAGGCCGTCGCGCACATCCGGAAGCGCGCGCTGGACGATCACGCTCATCGAGTAGTCGAGGAACGACTCCCGCATCTCTTCTTCGATGGGACGCGGAAGGATGCGCTCCCTCGACCGGGCTATCTGCATCATGGCGGCTCCTGGCCAGGGGATGCTCGGCCGGCACCGGGCCGGCGGTCATGCGGGAGCGGCGGGGCCGCCCCCCGGCCGGCGCTTCAACGGGCCTCCCCGGGGAGCCGGCGATTCGCCCCGGGGGAGCGACACTGCGACGGTCAGGCTTCCACGGCGCCCGAGAACGTCGACGATACCACGCGCAGGGGCAGCGAAACCTGGTGCTCCCCATCCAGATCCACATCGAAAGCGTAGCTGCCCGGTCTCCTGAAGACGATGCCATCCATGTTGAGGATGTGGGGAATCTTCATTTGCCCGCCGTCGCTCACGGCACCGGGACCGAACTTGACCTTGCCGTCGAGGCGCAGCAGCTCCTCTCCCGAAGGCCCGCCCAGGCGGATCCTTATGGTGTGTTCGCCGGCCTGCTCCAGTCCAGCCGAGAAACGCAGCACCAGCGAGATGAGGCCGTGCTTGGCGGGAAACCGGGTGGCGGTGATTGAATCGAAGATGCCGAGGATGTTCAGCTTGCCGGCGCTGTCCACCGTGGCGGCATCCGCGAGCAACGCGAGGTCTACACGCATGCGTCCGCTCCTGCGTCTCCGTGGGTGAGCAGCTTCTCGCCGAGAACGAGCCCGGCGACCAGGTCGACCGTGATGTGTGCGGCGATCGCCGGCCAGATGCTGCCCGTCAGAATAAAGGACGCGGCGAATACGAATCCGGCGGCGCCCGTCACCACCACGCCCCGCACACCCTGATAGCAATGTAACAACCCGAACGCCGCCGATGTCACCGCCGCCGCCATCCAGGCGCCTACCGACATCGCCCCCAGCGTCGACATCGCGTACCCCCGATAGGCGATCTCCTCCCCGGTCCCCGCCACGAACGACAGCCCCGCGAACCACGTCCTCTCGCGCCTGGTCTTCGGGAAGAGCCTGGCCAGAAAGGGAGAGTCCGGAACGCCCAGCGCCCGGGCAACCCACTTCAGAAGCACCATGACCCCGAGAACCGTCGCCGCGATCGCCACGGTCCAGACGACGAACTCCAGGGGGGCAACGGAGACCAGCCCCATGGCGGCCGGACCCGCTCCGATGGTCCCGACGATCGCGCTCGCCCCTCCCAGAACGAAGATGACGATCCCCGAACTTGCGTAGACGGAGATGCGCGAGATGTCGAGGTTCTTCTTCGCCAGAGCCAACTGCGCGATGCCGTTGATGGGCGCGATGACCAGCAGCACGACGAGCAGAATCTGGTCGGTCAGGTGCACGCAGCCGCCTTCACCCGCCTCCCTCCGATCTCCTCCACGCGCGCGAGCGTCGCGCGCACGTCGTCCCGGGTGCTCCGGTAGTTGAGGATACACAGGCGTAGCGAGTACTCGCCCTGAAGCCGCGTCGAGGAGATCATGGCGAAGCCGCTCTCGACGATCTCCTCCTGAATGTCGCGGTTGAGCGAATCGAGCATGGACGGATCCAGCCCGGGCGGGTGAAAGCGGTAGCACACCACGCCCAGGCTGGCCGGGCTCAGAAGCTCCAGCTGCGCGCTCTCGCGGATATGGGCCTCCGCGTCCCGCGCCAGTTCCATGGCTCGCCGTATGACGACGCGAAACTCGTCCAGACCGAACATCTGGATCGACATCCATACCCGCAGCGCCCGAAAGGAACGGCTCAGCTGCAGCCCCCTGTCCGCGAAATTGACATGCTCCAGGGTCATGTCCGTGTCCTGCATATATTCCGGCATGATCCGGAAGGCGTCCCTCAGCAACGCCGCGTCGCGTACCAGCAGACAGCCCGTCTCGTAGGGCTGGAAGAGCCACTTGTGGGGATCCAGAACCACGCTGTCGGCCCGCTCGATCCCCTTCAGCTTCGGCCGGGTGGCGTCGTCGAGGACGGCGAAGCCCCCGTAGGCGGCGTCGATGTGGAGCCAGAGCCCCTCGCGTTCGCACAGGTCGGCGAGGTCGTCCAGGGGGTCGATGGCGCCCGTGTTGGTGGCGCCCGCGTTGGCGGACACCATGAAGGGCGTCCTTCCATCGCTTCGGTCCCGGCGAACGGCCCGGGCGAGCGCGGCGACATCGAGGCGATAGTGGTCGTCGGTGGGAACGTGGCGCAGGTTTTCATGCCGAAAGCCGCAGATGTGCGCGGCCCGGTGCACGGCCGCGTGGCACTGGTCGCTCTCGTACAGAACAAGACGCTCGTCGTTGCCCGCGGCGTGGCGGGCGGCCACCATGGCGTTCAGGGTTGCGGCCGAGCCTCCGCTCGTGAAGATGCCTCCGGCGGTCTCCGGCATGCCGAGCCATTCCCGGAACCAGTCGATCACCACCAGTTCCACCTGGCTGGGACCGGCCGACTCGAGCCATGTGCCCTGAAACACGTTGAAGCCGCTGGTCAGCAGGTGCGCCAGAAAGCTCGGCCAGGTGGGCGAGGAGGGAATGAACGCGAAGAACCGGGGATGGTCGATGCGCCCGGCATAGGGCAGAACATCACGCAGGACCCGCTCGATCACCTCCTCCGGGTCGTGGCCGGAGTCGGGAGCCGACTCGCGCAGCAGATCCTCCGTGTACACCCGGGTCGCGGTGTTCCAGGCCCGATCTTCGCGCAGGCCGGCCCAGCGCTCCACCACGCGGTCCACTACGCGGTGCCCGAGGCGGCGCATGAGTTCGGCATCCCACTGCAATGCGTCCGATTCCGGGCGCGTGAGTGCGGAAACGCCATCGAGCCCGACCGATTCCGCGCGCGTGGGCGCCAAATCCCCATCGAGCCCCTCCGATTCCGCGCGCCCGGGCCCCGAATCCGCCTCAAGCCCGTTCGATTCCGGGCGCATCGGTTCCGGATCCCGCTCGAACCCTTCCGTTTCCCCCGCGCGTGCCTTCGGGCTTCGGCCCGGCCACATTTCCTCCTTCCGGCATTGACGGACAGAAGCCGGCTTCCTAGTGTTTCGACGAATCGCCCCGGGACGCTATTCGGCTCATCGCCGCGAAACAACAGCCCCCGGACCCGACGAATCATCCATCAGCCCCGACGAACGTGCAATGGTCGCGAGCCGCGCAAAGCCAGCCCCGGTGTTTCGGGTGATCGATGCCCTGGACGGGCCGCACGGGGGCCGCATTCTACGGTTGCAGCTGCAGGAAGGACCGGCGCCCCGGGTGCGCCACCTCAAGGGCTGCCGTCTCACCGCAACGGCTCCGGACGGCACTCGTTGTGGCGTGACGGTGACGGGATTCGCGGCATTCGGGGGCAAGGTCAGCAATCGGCGCCTCGCCGATACCGGCCGCGTCGACGTGCATGTCCGGGAAGAGGGCTCCGACGCCCCGCCGGTGTCGATGAAGTGGGTGCTCACCCCGGCGTAGTGGGTTCTCACCCCGGCGTGATGGGTTCGCTCCCCGTCGTGATGCGGTCCCGGCACCTCTCGCTCCCACCCTCGCCTTCAGCTACCTCCCCTCCACGTTGAGCAGCGTCGAATCCTTCTTGAGCCTCCACAGCACGAGATAGGCCACCGTACCGGCTCCGAAGTACACCCACCAGAACGACGCCACTCCCATACCGCTGCCCGCGCCCAATGACTCGGCGACTTCCAGCGCGGTGGTCGCGGCCACCCAGGCGTAGAAGGCGGCGTGGTCGCGGCCGAGGGCAAAGCGCAGCGAGAACGACAGCTGATGCGGCCGCCAGCGGCGGGGCGCCGGCAGCAGCGCCGGCGTGCGCTCCGCCCAGCGGGCGAATACCGGCCCGAAGCGCCCCTGCAGGAAGCGCTCCTCGGCCAGCATGATGCGCTCGTTGTAGATCCAGAACACGAGCAGGGTGATGATCACGGCCACCACGCTGCCCGTCGTCATGGCCACGCCCGCCCACATCAGGAGATTCCCCAGATACAGTGGATGGCGAACCACCGAGTAGACGCCCTCGGTGCTGAGGGAATCGGCCTCGAGCCGGCGCGTCCCGCGACCGGAGGTGCCCGCCGGGGCATGCCCCACCGTCCACACGCGCAGCGCCAGACCCGCCAGACCCACCGCGAGCCCCGCCAGTTCCCACCCATCGAGTTGTCCGGCGGTGACCGGGGGGAAGGTGTAGCTCAGCACGGCCAGGGAAGCCAGGACCGCGAGCGGCAGATAGCTGCGCCACCGGAACAGCCAGTTCCCGGCCCGCGTCCATTCCTCCACCAGGCCCGCCTCAGGGAATTCGCGACTCCGTGGTTCCACGGCCCGAGCCGGCGGGTCGCCGTTCGGCATCAGCGCAAGCCGGGAGGGTTGGTCTCGAATGCGTCCCGGAACCAGGTGCGGTACTCCTCCAGCGCGCCCGCGCTCTCGTCGAGCCAGGCGTCTCTCTCCATGGCGAACTCCTCCGCACGCGCAGTAAGGAGATAGGCGTCCAGGTAGCCGTTTTCGCTGGAGTAGAGCAGCTCGTCCAGGGCGGAATAGGGAGGCCAGCCGAAGACGGAACGGCCATAGAACCAGACATCCGCGGTGCGCGCCACGATCGCCCGCTCCAGGTCGAACCCATCGAGTCCCACCGCGTCCGGAAGCCACTCGTCGAGTCGTTCCATCTGATGCATGAGGTGCAGATGCGCGTAGACCAGATACACGGCCCGCGCCTCGGCGAGGTTGCCGTCGAGGTTCAGGCGCGCAGTGTCACCCTCGATGACGAAGTCCTCCCAGGGCATCACCGGCTCGTCGTTGAAGCCGGTGACGATGAGGAACGTGGGATCCTCCTCGATGTTCTGCAGTTCCGGACGAATCCAGAGGTCGATGGCGTCCATGCGGTCCGGGTCGGGGGGGAGGCGCGCCCCGGAAAGGGTGATCAGCCCGCGGGAGGTGGGAAGCGAGGAAGAGGCCGCGCAACCGGTGAACAGCACCATGGCGAGCAGCGCCCCGAGAGCGCCGCGATGGGACCTGGAAGACTTCTCCATCATCGAGTCTCGCTTGTATCGGAATTGTGGTCTGTCGTATGCATGTGGGCGCCCCTGCGCCCGTACCGGATGCGTACCCGCGAGCCGCCGGTATGCTTCAGAGCGCAGGCCGGGGCTTCGCTTCGGCCCACTTGATGTGTTCAAACGCGGTCCGGCAACGGTCGCACCAGTAGGTTGCCACGGAAAGCTGGCTGCCGAAAGGACTGACCAGCCACGTCTTCGCGCGGTCGCAGAACGGACACTGCGGCGTCGCGGGCAGGCCGGCTGGTGGCGCGCCGCCCCTGCCGCCCGGGCGCGAAGTCGGGTCGGGCGCGAAGTCGTCGTCGCTCATTCGACGAACAGCGCACGGTTCCGGTCTCCCCGCGCCCGCTCCACCGCATCCCCGACGGGTTCCCCGGCGGGCCGGCGACGGCCCGCGATCCAGTCGGCTGGAAGCGGCGGATCGGTGGCGGGCCGCACGTCCAGCGCCGCCAGGGGTTCGGTCAGCCTGCGGGCGAGCTCCGCCCGCGCGTCCCGCGGATGTGCGGCAAGGCCCAGTTCGGCGAGCAGCATCGCTTCTGCGTCGTCGGGGAGCAGGCAGGCGACCACCGGGGCAAGGGTGGACCGGACCGCCGCGGTCAGGCGCTCGCGCCCCGCTTCGGCGCCATCGCTGATGCGGCGCATCCAGGCTCCTCCGAAATCGCTGTGGAACGCCTCTTCCGCGAGCATCTTGGGAATTCGCCGGCGGGCTGACTCGTAGGACCCGGCGGCGAATCCCTCGAGCGCGAGCGACAGCGTGCCGTCCACCACCACGATGCCGGCCACAACCGCCGCCCAGTCCGCAAAGGGTTCGTCCAGGCACGATGCGGAGCAGTACTCGCCCGCGGGGCGCGCGTGCTCAATCTCCACCGGGTCGGTGCCGAAGTCCTTCAACATGGCGTAGAGCAGGCGGGCGTGCCCCCATTCGTCCTGGGACATGGACGCCGCCGCGATGCCGCTCTCGATGGAAGGCGCCCCCAAGAGCCAGTCGCTGTAGCGGATCCCCAGCATGCGCTTGGTGTCGGCCAGCGACAGGATGAGGCGCTCGAGCGCCGAGCGGGCCGCCGGTCGGAGCTCGGCTGCCTTCACGAGGTCTTGCCGGGGCGGTGCCCCAGCCGGCCCGTCGCGCGCCCCGCATAGGGCCCATCGATCCGGTTCACCGGGATGATGTGCGAGCGCAGCACGACGCACATCTCGAACCAGTTCTCCTCGTCGTAGGTCTTCCACGCGTAGACACGCGCCAGGGCATCGTCGAGCGCGTCCACATAGCCTATGTGGCGCAGGGGCTCAGCCCTTCTCTTGCGCGCGAAGACATCGTAGACCGCTTCCTCCATCGTGTCCTCCCCCTACAGGCGCCGTCAGGCGCTCACCCCCGCTTGCCGGAGCGCACGCCTTCCCGCCGGGGTGATGCGCTCGCTCGTCCAGGGCGGGTCCCAGACCTGCTCGATCTCCACCCCGGTGATCCACGGCTCGGCGAGCAGCCGGTCGGACACGTCCTCCTCGATGAACTCCATGCACGGACACGCGGTGGCGGTGAAGGTGAGCCGCACGTGAACGCGCTCGCCGTCCACCCGCACCCCGTAGATCAGCCCCAGATCCGTCACGCTGACGGGCAACTCCGGGTCGAGCACTTCGCCGAGCGCGCGCCAGACCGCCGCCTCCGCGTCCGCGTCCGCGGGCCGGCCGGGCAGCGGCTCCGACCACAGATCGCGCCCACCGCTCATATGCGAGGTGACATGGAGGGGCAGCCCGGCGACGACGGGCCCTGGCGACGCCCTCGTCGCATGCGCGGACGGCGCCGCGCCCGGGGCCATGGCCGGCAGCGTCAGTTCAGCCACGAACTCACCTGGCCGCGCGACCGCCGGATCGACTCGACGTAGATCTCGTTCATCGGCCCGCGGCCCTTCCAGCGCTCGAAGACCCGACCCCAGCTGATCTCCCCATCCTCGAAGAGCCAGTGCTTCTCGCTCGCGTCGTACTGACAGGGGAACGGATAGTCGAGGACGTAGGACTGCGTGGCTTCGTCGAAGTGGGCGGGCACGTCGAGACCGAGCCGCTCGCAGAGAGGCACGGTGGACGACATCCACAGCTGGCGAAGCTGATCGTTGGTCAGCCCCTTCAGCTTGTACTCGAGCTGGCCGCTGTGGCGCTTGCGGTCGTCCGGGAGCCCGAACCACTCGATGGTCATCGGGAACATCCAGTCGACCGATTGCTGCAGGATCTCCTTCGCCTCGCCTCCGGCCCGGGCCAGGCGCCGCATCCAGACCTCGCCGTGGCGGAGATGGAAGGTCTCCTCCATGTCCACCTTCACCAGCGCCCGCTTGAGCGGCCCGTAGGAAGTGTTGCGGTGGACGTCCGAGAGCAGACAGATGCCGGCGCGGTCGAAGAAGCCGTTGGCAACCACCAGGTCCGCCCAGTTGTCGAGCGGCTGGTCGAAGCCGTAGGGGTGCTTGAACTCGTGGGGCTCGCGCTCGTAGACCAGCTTCTGCTTCGAGATCCCCATGTCCTCGAGCAGGCGATAGGCGATGTTGGCGTGCGCCAGTTCGTCCTGAATGATGGCGTGCGCGCTGACCTGGGTGTTGGTGGAGGGGGCATGGCGCGCGGCCATCCAGTAGGAAGGCGCACTCATGAGCTCGGTGTCGGCCTGGACCGTCAACTGGACGGCGAGCGCCCTCCTGTAGCCCTCGGTCATCTCCTCGGGCGACTCCACGATATGGCCCTTGTGCACGCGGGCCTTGATCTCTTCTTCAGTCATCACAGTCCCAGCGAGGAGCGAATGAGCGGGCTGATGCGCTCTGGAGTCCAGGGAGGATCGAAGGTCAGTTGCACCTCGGCATTCTCGACGCCCTCGACGCCCGCCACCGCCGCCCGGGCGTCCTCCACGATCTGGGGCGCGGCCGGGCACATCGGCGTGGTGAGCGAGATGCGAACCCGGACACTGGAGTCCTCGATCTCGATGCCGTACACCAGACCCAGCACCACGAGATCCAGGTGCAACTCGGGATCCTTTACCGTGCGCAACGCTTTCCGGACTGCTTTTTCTCTGATTTTCATGGTTGAAACTTGCCTGCCGCGAGAGGGCCTGTCCATACTTCGGCGTCCATCCGCACCCTTTGCCGGACAATCCGAAGATGAAACGTCGCGACTTCGTCAAGACCGCTGCCGCCGCAAGCGTAGCCGGCGCCGTGCCGGGCACTCTGGACGGCGCTCCCATGGTGTACACCCCGCAGTCGGTCTCGCCCGTGGTGATCTCCGACACCAGCGGCATCCGTTTCACCAACGGCGGCCCGGAGAGCGCGGTGGAGCGGGCGTTCCGGATGATCGTCGAGGGCGCCGACGTGCTGGACGCCCTCATCGCCGGGGTGAACGTCCCCGAGCTCGACCCCACCGAGACCGGGATCGGCTACGGCGGCCTGCCCAATGCGGACGGGGTGGTGCAGCTGGACGCGTGCTGCATGCACGGTCCGAAGAAGCAGGCCGGAGGCGTGGCGGGGCTGGAAGGTGTGCGCACGCCCTCCCTGGTGGCAAAGGCGGTCATGGAATACACCGATCACCACCTGCTGGTGGGAGCGGGCGCGCAGGAGTTCGCCCGCATGATGGGCTTCGAGATCGAAGACGACCTGAACACCGACCGCTCGCGCGAACTCTGGCTGGAGTGGAAGCGGCGCATCGACCCGGGCCATTTCCCGGATCCGCGGCGGGGACGGCGGGGCGGGACGGGCAGCGGCGCCGATCCGGAAGAGCTGGCGAGCGCCCGCGCCGTCCTGGAAGCGCGACACCACGCAGGATACCAGGCCGGGCTGGACATGATGCGCGAAGGGCTCATCGACGAGAGCAGCTTCTGGGGCACCGTCAACTGCGACGGCATCGGCCCGGGTGGCGATATCTGCGGGGTGACCACCACCAGCGGCCTTTCCTGGAAGATCCCCGGACGGGCGGGCGACTCCCCCATCCTCGGAGCCGGCCTCTACGTCGACGGCGAGGTGGGCGCCGCGGGATCCACGGGCCGGGGCGAGGCCAACCTCTTCAACCTCTCCTCGTTCCTCATCGTGGAGAACATGCGGGGCGGCATGCATCCGCTGGACGCGGGGATGGCGGCGCTCGAGCGCATCCGCTCCAACACCGTCGAGGATCGCCTCCTCAACGCACGGGGCGAACCCAACTTCAACGTGCGCTTCTTCGTCCTGAACAAGCAGGCGGAGTACGCGGGCGTGTCGATGTACGCCTCCGGCCAGATCACCTACGCCGTATGTGACGAGAACGGCGCGCGCGAGATGCCGCTGGAGGGACTGCTGGAGGGTTCGCCCGCGGACTGAGGTTTTCCTCAGGTCCGGGAGCCGGGGCGAGATGGGTAATTCACTGAGTGATTCCGCGCGAGAGGTTACTCCGGTGACGGATACAATGGCGGCATCCAGCCCGGGCGGGGGCCCGGACATGCGGGGCCCCGATGTCTGGTACGGATCGGAGATGAGCGGCTCCGACAGCTGGATTCGCCGGCTCGGCCAAGGGGAGATCCGGGAGATCCACCTTGCCGTGGACGGCATCGAGCGCAGCGGCCTGGACATCGCGGACATCACCCGCGCCGACTTCCCCCTGTCCACCCTGGCCCCCGAACTGGCGCGCATGCGCGAGGAACTGCTGCGGGGACGCGGATTCGTACTGGTGCGGGGACTGCCGGTCGAGGGCCGCTCCATGGAGCAGATCGCGATCGCCTTCTGGGGCATCGGCGCGCACCTCGGCGAAGCCATCTCGCAGAACGCCATGGGACACCTGCTCGGCCATGTGAAGGACATCGGCCACGATCCCCACAACCCCGAGCACCGGCTGTACGCGACCCGGGCGCGGCACCGTTTCCACACCGACTCGTGCGACGTCGTGGGGCTCTTCTGCGTGCGGCCCGCGAAGGAGGGCGGGCTGAGCAGCATTTCGAGCTCCGCCACCATCTACAGCGAGATGCGGCGGCATCGGCGCGAACTGGCCGAACTGCTTTCGCGGCCCATCCATATCGACCGCAAGGGCGAGATTCCCGCGGGAAAGGGCCCCTATTACCGGATGCCCGTCTTCAACCATCACGCCGGCTGTATTACCACGTATTACGCCCGCGACTTCTTCGACGGCGCCCAGCGCCACGAGGGAGTGCCTCCCGTTTCGCGCGAGCAGACCGAGGCCATGGACCTCTTTGAACACCTGGCCGAACGCCGCGACATCCGCCTCGACATGGAGCTCGAGCCCGGCGACATGCAGTTCGTGCACAACCACCAGATCGTGCATTCCCGCACCGAATACCAGGACCATCCCGAACCGGAGCGCAAGCGGCACCTGCTGCGGCTGTGGCTCTCGGCCAGCGACGGCAGGGAGCTGCCACCCGCCTACGCCGAACGCTACGGCAACATCGCGCTGGGCTCGAAGCGAGGGGGGATACTGGTGCCGGGGACGAAACCCTACGCGCCACTGGAGGCGGAGGGCTGAGACGCCGTGCAACGGCTGGAGCCCTGGATTCGGCGACACCCGTATCGCGGGCCGACCCACGTTTCGACATCAACGCAGGACCCATCAACCATCCCTGACCCATCTGTCCATCGACCCCGGAGAACCCGAATGAAACTCGTTTCTACAACCGCAGCCGTTCTGTGCCTCTTCGTTCTTGCGGCCACGCCTGCCCAGGGGCAGTTGACCGGCTCGCTCAACAGTCTCCACGAAATCACGGTCACGAACATCGAGGCGACGGCGGAGAAGGTGCCCGCCGACCTCTACGATTTCCGGCCCACGGACGAAGTGCGCACGCTCGGTCAGATCCTGGCCCACGTTGCCAATTCCCAGTACGCCTTCTGCTCGGCTGCCTCAGGCCAGGAAAGCCCGCTGACGGAGAACCTGGAAGAGACCGCCACCACCAAGGCCCGGATCACGTCCGCGCTGGCGGACGCGTTCGCATATTGCGACGCCGTCTATGCTTCCATGACCGACGAGGACGCCTCTCGCGTGGTCACCTTCTTCGGCGGTGAGATGGCTGTCGGTGGCGTGCTCGCCTTCAACTCGATGCACAACTACGAGCACTACGGGAATCTCGTCACCTACATGCGCATCAACGGGATCGTGCCGCCGTCGTCGGCGGGTGGCTGAGAGGCCCGGGGGCCCACTGCCCCCAAGGGGATCGCGCTAGCCGCCAAAGCACCATCCGCGCGCAGGCGCGAGGCACGTTTTCGACGCTCTCAGAGACAAGATTGCAACGAATCCGGAGACAGGATTGCAACGCTCGGGGAGGATCCTGAGATATTCGCGTCAGGCTCTCCTGTCGGCCTTCGGTCGGTCTTCCGCGAGCAGGTCCATGAACGCGTGGGCACGGACGACAATCACCTTCTGATGCGGAGAGGTCGCCAGCAGGGCTTTGTCTCCACTCACGACGTACCCGGCTCCGCCGGCCAGCGCACACGCGAGAAACTTGTCGTCGTCCCTGTCCGCGCACACCGGCTCAGGCAAGGGCGGCGCCGAGACCAGGGTGGCGCGGTCGACGACCATGTCCAGAGCGCGTTCAAAACCCACCCCTGGAAATCGCGCCGAGAGCCGCTCGCCGACCCGAACGTATTCCCGAATGATCTCACGGGATACCACGACCTCGAATCTTCCGTCGCGCCACGCCGCGAGCACGTTACGCGGAGGTCCACCGAAGAACACGCCCGGCAGAAAGACGCTGGTATCGATTACGGCTCTCAGCAACCACTCCGTCCCGGGCTTCAGTTCAAACTGTCAGCGAGCGTAGAGGTACTTTCGCAACGCAACCAGGGTGCGTTTTCAACGGACTCAGCGGTAGGTTTGCAACGGTTTTGCGGTATGAGACCTACCCTCTCATCCGACTGCCCGACGGGTCGAACAACGCCGTGCCGACCGCGGCCACCGTGACGGGAAAGCACTCGTTCATGTACATCACCTGCAGCCGCTCGCCGGCGCGGGCCAACTCCACCGGCAGGTAGGCCATCAGGAGATACCTGCCCACGGACGGTCCCATCCCGGCGGAGGTCACGCGCGACTCCCTTCCAAGCGCGTCCACGATGCGGTCCCCGTCGAGCGTCAGAATCGGCTCGTTGCCCCCGGTCGGGAAGCGCGCGAGGCCCGATTCGCTCGTGTGGTCGTCCATGGTGAGCGTGCACATCCGGGCCGCCGGCCCCCGGTCGCGGGCCCTCAGGCAGGCGGCCTTGCCGATGAAGTCCGCCCGTTTCACGCGCCGCCTGGCCAGGCCGGCTTCCACGGGCGAGTACTCGGAGGTGAGCTCGGCGCCCATCAGCAGATAGCCTTTCTCCATGCGCCCGGTGGTGCCGTAGACGCCGATCCCCACCGGCCGTACATCGAATTCCCGACCCGCCCCGTGGATCGCATCCCACAGGCGCAGGCCATGTTCCGTCCGCGTGTAGATCTCCCAGCCGGCTTCGCCCACGTAGGAGATGCGCAGCATCGTGGCGGGAATCCCGTCGATCAGGACCTCCCTTGCCGTGCCGTACGGGAACTCCGCCTGGCCGAGTCCCCCGTCCACGACCCTTGAGAGCAGCGCGGCGGCCTCGGGCCCCCACACCCCGAGGGTGCAGATCCCCGACGACCGGTCCCGGAACCGGACCGAGCCATCCGCCGGAAGGTGTTTCCGGAACCAGAACGCGTCGCGCGCTCCGTCGAATACCCCGGTGACGATGCGGTACCGGTCCGGGGCGAGCCGCTGGAGGATCAGATCGGCGCGGAAGCCTCCGTCCGGGGTCAGCAGGGGCGTGTAGATCGCGCTTCCGACAGGACGGTCACATGCGTTGACCGCCATCCGCTCCAGGTACGGGACCACGCCCGGTCCCGAAACCTCGAAGATCTGGAACGCGCCCAGGTCGACCACGCCGACCTTCTCGCGCAGGTGCAGGTGTTCCGCGTTGATGATCGGCGACCACCAGCGGCGGTCCCACTCGTGCGGGCGGTCCGTCACGTCGTAACGCGCCACGAGATCTTCGTTGGAAGCGTACCACTGCGGGCGCTCCCATCCCCGCGCTTCGAAGTACTCGGCCCCAAGCGCCCGGGTCCGCGGGTGGAAGGGCGACCGGTTCATGCCCCGCCCGGACTCCCACTGCTCGCGCGGATGCACGATGCCGTACGTCTTGGTGAAGTGCTCGCGACAGCGCAGGCGGACGTGATGCGTGGTGCGCTCGTGCGGTTGGAAGCGGGTCACGTCCGAGCCGTGCGGGTCGAGCAGGCGCGGATAGCCATGGGTCATCCACTCGGCGAGGAGGCGGGCCGAGGCGGGGCCCTCGCGCACCCAGACCGCCGCCGCCGACCAGAGGTTGGCCACCTCGGCGGTCTCGCCCAGCACCTGCTGGGTGTCGGGCGTGAGCGAAAGCAGGCCGTTCACCGCGTACTGCATCTCGGTGCCGGACAGGAGTTGACCCATGATCTCGCGCGCCCGCTCGAGCTGGGGGGCGAAGTCGCCCGGGGTGAAGGGCAGCTCCGTCGGAGAACGCTTCGCCTCGGCAACGGACGGAATGTCGTCGGGGTGCATCAGAATGGGACGATGCGCGTAGGATCCGACCTCCATCGCTCCCTCGCTCTGACGTTCGTACATGAACGAGTCCATGTCGCGCACGATGGGATAACCGATCTCGTTGCCGGTCCCGACCAGGACCTCGACCGGTCCGAAGTCGGCCATCTGGTGCACCGCCGGGGTCAGCGGGATCGAGGCGCCGGCCATCGCGGCGATGCGCGGGCTCCATACGCCGCAGGCGATGATCGCGTGGTCCACCTGAATGGTTCCCCGGGTCGTCACCACGGCCCGGATGCGGGGACGTCCGAAGGGCACCGGCTCCACTTCGAGACCGGTCACTTCCGTCTCGTCCAGAACGGTGAGCACGCCCCTGGCCATTGCCCGCTCCCGCATGATGGTGCCGGCCCTGACCGAGTCGACGACGGACACGCTCGGAGTATGGAAGCCGCCCAGGATGACTTCCGGATTGACGAACGGCACCCTGGCGACCACTTCCGCCGGGGTCAGCAACTCGCTCTCGATGCCCCACACCCGCGCCGAGGTCATCCGCCGCCGAAGCTCCTCCATGCGCTCGCCGGTGCGCGCGACCTCGATGCCGCCGCAGGTCGTGTTGACGCCGAGCGCTTCGTACTGGCGCTGGCTCTCGAGGGTGAGGAGGGCGATCTCGCGGCCGTGGTCGGTCGGGAAGATGAAGTTGGACGCGTGGCCGGTCGATCCGCCGGGGTCGGGCAGGGGACCCTTGTCGAGAAGCACCAGATCACGCCACCCGAGCCTCGCCAGATGTTCGACAAGACAGTTGCCGACGATGCCGGCGCCGATGACGGCGACCTTCGCTCCGGACGGTGTGATCCGCGGTTCCGTCATGGCTGGGTTCACCCCGACGCGAGTGCGTGTCGTATCAAGCGAGCCGTCCGGTTGCGCTATCGGGCAACACCCTCCCCGATGGACATCCGGAAAGCGGTGAGGACAGGAAACGGGTCCGCGGCCAGCAGGTAGATGGCTTCCGGCCCTACCGCCACGGAGCGGGCCCAGTGGGGCAGCAGTACCGATCCCAGGTACGACCCATCGGCCAGGCCGAAGAGATCCAGCAGGTACCCGCGGGAGTCGGTGTGCCCGTAGTAGTGGACAAACAGGGTATCGCCGCGCACACCGAAGTTCATCGCGGTCGTGACGCGTACCGTCGTTCGCGTCCTTCGAGTGGTTACCCGCCGACCATCAATGGTTTCCTCGCTGACGGAAGTCTCTGTTCCAGGGAAATCTGCATGCTCCGCATAGGGAAACCCTTGCGCGGCGCGGTCCCCTCCCATGCGCCACCACCCGTTGCCGGTCGTGAAACCGAAGACCCATCCGGCGCCCGCGCCGACCACCCTTCCCTGGCGTGCCATCATGGGAAGATCGCGGTATTCCCGCGACGGAAAGTCCACCG
The DNA here is from genome assembly GCA_965232315.1 of Longimicrobiales bacterium. Taxonomy (GTDB): domain Bacteria; phylum Gemmatimonadota; class Gemmatimonadetes; order Longimicrobiales; family Gaopeijiaceae; genus BD2-11. The sequence continues at coordinate 151,280 of CBDDPN010000026.1, forward strand.
AATCGACAACGACTCCGTTTTCGTCGGACACCAGAAACGCCGGTTCGGCCAGTCGCGTCAGCACCACCAGACCTCCGTCGTACAAGCTCCCAACGGACTCCGGCGCCATCCCGCTCAGGTTTGTCTCCGCCGCCAACTGTCCATCGCGGTCCAGGATGGTGAGCCGCTCGTTCACGTTGTCGACGAGGGCGGCTCCGCCGTTCGACATTTGCGCGACGCCCCGAACGGTCTGAAACTCGCCCGGACCTCCGCCCTGCCTGCCGACAGTCCACAGTACTTCGCCTTCCGCCGAGATCCGCACCACCGCGTTGCGGCCCCCGTCCCACAGCGTCACACCCTCCGGGCCAGCCGACGCCCAGTAGGGATTAAGCAGGAGCGTGTCGTTTTCGGTTCCGCCGAGCGACCACAGGCTGTCCATGTCGACGGGAAGGAAGATCCGCTCGGCGACGTCATCGTCTTCAGACCACAGCTCTACGGGATCTGTTTGCCCTTCCTCGTCGCACGCCAGGCACAACAGGCCGGCCAGCAGCATGGGAAGAGCCGAGGGACGCCCGGCGGAGCGAGACCGCATGGTTCTCCTACCGCGATTTCTTCGCCACGAAGGCGCAGAGAAGCAGGGTGATCACGGGAACCGCAACCGTCGGGCCCATTCCGTCCTGGGTAACCACCGTGAAGATCGCGCCGAGCATGACCACAATCATGGCCGCGGCGGCCAGGAAGCGCGTCTTCGCCATGAGGAAGCCGACGCCGGCGGCCGTCTCGGCGACGCCGATCAGGTACTGGAACCAGCCAGGGTACCCCCACATCTCGAACTGCGAGACCATCGTGCCGGCCAGCTTCATGCCCCCGTTCAACAGGAAAAGCAACGCCAGCAGGATCGAAACCACCAGAGTGCCTTTGCCGGATCCCTTGTCCGCCATTTCATGCTCCTTGAGTCGCAGGGTTGTGTGGATGAGCGACGAAGGTAAGACGAACCCGCGGTATCGGACACCGGGGATGTGGCAATTGCCTCGAACCGGGAGGAACCACTGCCTCGAACCGGGAGTAGCGACTACCTCGAACCGGGATGTGGCGACTGCCTCGAATAGTTCGCTACCACGGCCGCAAGGAGGAGCGCGAGACAGGGGATTGCGATTCGATCCGTGTCACCTGCCTGCCACAGGGTAGCAAGCGCGCCAAGCATGACAACGATGATGGCCAGCGCGCCGTACAGGCGTGTCCGCCTGCGCATCAGGGCGACGCCCGCCGCCGTCTCCGTGGCGCCGATGAAGTAGAAGAACCAGACGGGATAACCCCACATCTCGAAGCGGTCGGACCATCCCCCGGCCAGCTTCATGATGCCCGTCATCAGGAACACGAGCGCCAGGAGGACCGATACGGTCGGAATCACCTGCGCTGGCACGTCGCGGGTCGATACTCGTGGCTCCATGGCTCCCTCTGCAGCCCATCAACGGTGGGATAATACGATATCTCTGCAGTTGGGGACACGCGATGTCGTCACGTAATGGCAGAGTCAGGGGGACCTGCAGGCATGAAGTAGCCAACCCCGCGCTCGTTGCAGATGTAGGCCGGGTTGGCCGCGTCGTCTCCCAGCTTGCGACGCAGCCGCTTTACGACGGCCCGCACGAGCTTGGGGTCTGGCGAGCGTTGATCTCCTCCGCGCCACGCCTGGCGCAGCAACGACCCGTGGGTCAGCACCCGCCCCGCGTTGACCGACAGCACGCGCAGCAACTCATACTCGGTGGGTGTCAGTTGCAGCGACGTGCCGCCAACGGCGACGTGCCGTCGGTCGTACCGAATGGTCAGTTTCCCCAGGGCAAAAGGTTGGGGCCCGGCTACCCGTCGCAGGGCGGCCCGAACCCGGGCCGTCAACTCTGATGGAGAGAACGGTTTGACGATGTAGTCGGCCGCGCCAGCATCCAGCGCCCGGACGATCGTTTCGTCCCGGCCGTAGGCGGAGATGAAGATAACGGGCAGGTCGGTCAGCTCCGGAACCCTCTCCATCAACGCAATGCCGTCGGTGCCCGGCAGCAGCAGGTCCAGCAGGACCAGTCCGGGCTTGTGCATCGTGACGAGGCCGGCGACCTCCTCCGCGTCCCCGGTCACGACCGGAGCGTAGCCCGCCCCGGTGAGCGTGTCCCGGAGGTAACGAAGCATCTGAGGGTCGTCGTCGACCACCAGAATGCGCGTCTCCTCCTGCCCTTGCCGGGCCGCGGGCGCGCCAGCCACTGCGGGACGACCTCCGAAGGCGGTGTCCGGCTCCTCGGCCACGGGCACCGTGAAGGTGAATCGGGTGCCTTGTCCCACACCGCCGCTCTCGGCCCAGATTCGGCCCCCGTGCGCCTCCACCAGGCCCTTGCAGATGGTCAGGCCCAGCCCGGCTCCCGCTCCACCTCGCTCCCGGTCTCCGCCGACCGGCGCGGCGTAATTTCGGAACAGGTGGGAAAGTCGGTCCGGCGGCACCCCACGGCCCTTGTCGCTCACGGAGATCGCGACATGCACGCCCTGGCGCGTCGCCTCGATCCGGATGGGCGACGATTCGGGCGAGTACTTCGCCGCGTTGGACAGGAGGTTGCCCAGGACCTGGACGATGCGCGCCCGGTCGACCAACACCCGCGGCAGGTCTTCCGGCAGGTCGATGCTGAGGTCCTGCCTTCCTGCGCCGGTCACAAACGTGCTTCGCGCCTGGTCCACGAGGGCGGCGACTGCCGCCGGCTCGGGCGACACCGACAGTGTGCCCGTCACGATGCGTCCGTGGTCGAGCAGCTCGCCGATCAGGCCTCGCATGCGGTCGGCCTGGTAGTCGATGACCCGGAAGAACTGCAGCATCTCGGCCGGGTCCGGCGCCGGAGCGGCGCCCAGAACGGTTGCCGTGGAGCCCTTGATCGAGATCAGCGGCGTTCGCAACTCATGGCTCACGATCCCAAGGAACTCGGCGCGCATGCGCTCCAGTTCCTCCAGCGGCTCCAGATCCTGCAGCGTGACCACGACCGACTGGACCGCGCCATTGCCCGCCTGGATCGGCGTCGAGTTGACCAGGGTGGTCACGCTCCGGCCGTCCGGCACCGAGAGCGTCATCTCCTCGGCGCGCACGGTCTCCGCAGTCCCCAGGAGCTGCGCCAGCGGAAACTCGGCCAGGGCAACCTCCCGTCCGTCGGCGCGGCGACAGGTCACTGCTTCCAGGAGTTTCGCCGGAGCGAACCCCGGTGTGTTCAGCGCCTCGACGATCCGGCGCGCCTCCCGGTTGAACGACACGGGCTCGCCGGTTCGCCCGTCGAAGACTACGACGCCCACCGGCGAAGTCTCGATCAGGGTCTCGAGGTCGGCCCGGGCCCTGCGCTCCTCGCGGTGCGCGCGGGCGTTGGCGATCGCGGTCGCAGCCTGGGCGGCGAACAGCGTCAGGACTTCCTCGTCGGCGTTCGTGAACTCCCGACCGCCCTCCTTTTCGGCGAGGAAGAAGTTTCCGAAGTGGGTGTCCCGGTGTCGCAGCGGCGCGCCCTGCAGCGTCCGGGACCGCATCAGCTCCGAAGAGAAGCCGAGCGCGCGGACATAGGCGGGCAGGTCCGCCACGCGAAACGGTGCCGCAAGACCCTGGAAGTGCTCGAAGAACCGCAGGCCTTCGGGCCAGGCTACCATCTCGCCCTTCTCGGCCGGAGTGAAGCCGGAGGTTACGAACTCCTCGATCCCTCCCGCCCCGTTGACGGTGGTGATCACGCCGTAGCGCGCACCGGTCAGGGCGCGCGCGCTGTCGACGACCTCTTTCAGCACGGTGTCCAGGTCCAGGCTGGCACTCGCGCGCAGCACGGCCGCGCTCAGCCTGGAAACCCGTTCCCGGAGCGCCTCGATCTCTCTCCTCAATTCGCCAGAATCGCCCGTCACTCTCTTCGCTCCTATCCGAACCAGTGAGTCGCGCGGAGCATGCAGCCCCGATGCGGCGGTTCCCACAGTATCGCTCACTTATCACGAAGATATATCCAATTTGTCGCTCGACAAGCGGCAACAGGCTCAAACGCCGGTCCACAGGGTTGCTCCCAAGGGGTCGAGCCGTCGACTGCGGGCGGGCTCATCTTCGGGTTGCCTCCTCGACCGCGCTCGGTGGCAACGAAGAGCCGGCACATTTCCTGCGATAGGGCAAGGGTGCACGCTCACCCAAACAAGGAGATCTCATGATGCACAACCGGCCTCTCACCCAAGCGCGGAGTCTCACGCCACTGCTCGTCCTCCTCATGGCGTGTACCAGCCCAACCGAGAGCCAGGAGTCGGAGGAGGGCGGACAGCGTTATCAGCTCGTGGAAACAGCCCGCCAAACGCGCAGCGGCGTCGAACTGATCATGAGCTACGACTCGGGGCAGCAACGGTTCACCGGGACGGTCACGAACACGACCAACGCGACGGCCCCGGCAGTGCGCGTCGAGATCCACCTGTCAAACGGAATGGAGTTGGGTCCGACCCCGCACTCTGATCTGGCAGCCGGCGGGAAGCAAACCGTCGAACTGGACGCGCGCGGTCAGAGCTTCGACTGGTGGAGCGTACATGTCGAGATGGGAGGCGGCGGAGGCGGGTAGTCGCAGGGAGCCCTCGTCACCACCTTCCACTGCGCGCCTCTCATACACTTAGGACCTGGCAGGGCCGCCCAATCCCCCTCGAGGTGGGCGGCCCTTGTCCGTACCCGCACCGCAACACGGCACGGTCGGTTTGCCGGCTCACCGAGCCCTTCAAGGCGGGCTGGCGGCTAACCTTCGCGATGCCCGTTCAGTCCAGCGACCCGAGCAGCGCCCGCGTTCGCACTCGCATCACGGATCACACGCTGTGTGGCCTCCCGCACGCAGCATTTCGGTGCGTGGCCTGCCGAACGATCGGCAGTGTGACTCGTCAGGCCCCTTGGATGTCTCCGTTTGGTGACATGTTGGCATCAAACACGACACAGCTGTCGTCTAAAGCTTGAGTCGAACCCCGCATTGATCGTCTGCGTCCGCTGGCGCACCCGGAGACCTCGGGGTTTCGGCTACCGGTTGGGCGACGGACCCCGCGTCAGGCTCACGCTGACGGTTGAGGACTCATTCGGTGCGGCCCCGTCCCCGTCCCACGTGTAGTTCGCGGTGAAGTCGTGGTCCGAGGGTTCGTTGACGCTTGCGTCCGCCAGACTCAGGCTGGCGTCACCGACATGGAGGACCAGCGTCGCCACGCCGTCGTCCGTAAACGGGCCGTCCAGGGTCAGGTGGAGGTGGCCCTCTCCGCCGACTCCCCAGCGGAGGCTGGTGACCGTGTAGCTCGTCTCGCCTATCGAGAAGCCCGGTTCGCTCAGCGAACCATAGTGGCCGGCGGCCGCGCTGCAGTTGGCGGCGCCCTGGCAATAGCCGAGTGCGTCCGATCCGGAAGCGGGCCGGGCCACGGTGAGCGTTGCCGACCAGATCTCGGTCTGGGCATGCGCCGGGGTCGCGGATACGAGCATGGCGCCGGCAGCCACCATGAATCCCGCCAGGGCGAATCGAATTGGGCTACGGGTTTGCATGGGCAGTGTTGCTCCGATCCCGGGTCACGGCGCTGACCGCGGTACCGACGATCAGTACCGCGAACGTGCCGACCACGTTGTAATACAGGTAGGAAATGTCGGTCGTCACCGAAACCACCGCGACCGACGTCATCCCCGCGAGCAGGCCGAAGAAGGCGCCGGTGCCGTTGGCGCCCTTCACCATGAACGCGAGCAGGAAGACGCCGAGCAGCGAGCCGTAGAAATAGGACCCGACCAGGTTCACGGCCTCGATGAGCGAGCCCAGCTGCCCCGCGAGCAGGGCGACCGCGCAGGAAAACAGCCCCCAGAAGAGGGTCGCGGCGCGCGAAACCCGGAGGTAGTGCCTGTCCGAAGCATCCTTGCGGAACCAGCGCCTGTAGAAGTCGACCACGGTGGCGCTCGAGAGCGCGGTCAGCTCGGAGTCGAGCGACGACATCGCGGCCGCGAAGATGACGGCGATCATCAGCCCCAGGATCCCCGCCGGCACATACTCGATGAGGTACGACGGGAACACGTAGTTTACGTCGTTGGAGGACGCGCCCCGCACCTCGGCGATCAGGCCCCTCGATCCCTGGCGCAGATCCGCCATCTGCTCATCGTAGTCGCGGATGCGGCTCTGCAGGGGGGCCAGATCGCGGCCCGCTTCCCGCGCCGCCAGCAGCTCCAGGGTGGCGTCCCGCCGCTGTCCGTGCAGCGTGGCGTGCTCGGCCTCCATCTCCCGGAACTCGGCACCGCGCGGGCTTTCCTGCACCTGTTGCACTTCGGCGGGGTTGAACACCAGCGGTGGCTGCTCGAAGTGGTAGAAGACGAAGAGCAGGACCCCGATCGCCAGGATCATGAACTGCATCGGCACCTTGACGAAGGCGTTGAAGATGAGCGACAGGCGGCTCTGGCGGAGCGAGCGGGCGGTGAGATAGCGCTGCACCTGGCTCTGGTCGGTGCCGAAATAGGCGAGGGCGAGGAAGAACCCGCCGATCATGCCGGTCCAGATGGAGTAGGTGTTGGACGGGTCGAGATCGAGGTCGATGCTCGACCACATCTGCTGGATGCCGCCGATGTAGACCACGTCCCCGACGCCCACCTCGGGCGGCAGCGTGCCGAAGAGAACGAAGATCGCCGCCGCAATGCCCACGAACATCATCAGCATCTGTATGACGTCGGTCCAGATGACCGCCGTGATGCCGCCTGCCATCGTATAGAGGATGGTGATGGCGCCCATGAGGAGGATGGTGACGGTCTCGTCCCACCCCATGATCACGGAGAGGACGATCGCGGGCGCGTAGAGCACGAGCCCGGCGGCCATCCCGCGCGACAGCAGGAAGAGGAAGGCGGTGAAGGAGCGGGTCTTGGCGTCGAAGCGGCGCTCCAGGTACTCGTAGGCGGTGTACAGCCTCGCCCGGTAGAAGAACGGCACGAAGAGCACGCACAGGAGCACCATCACCAGCGGTTGCGGCAGGTAGACCTGAATGAACTCCATGCCGTCGTCGAAGGCCTGGCCGGTGGTGCCGATGAAGGTGATGGCGCTGGCCTGGGTGGCCATGACCGAGAGGCCGATGGCGGCCCAGGGGAGGCGGCGGTTGGCGAGGAAGAAGCCTTCGACGCCGACGTTCTTGCGGCTCTGGTAGAGAGCCAGCGTCACTACGCCGCCGAAGTAGACGGCGAAGACCAGCCAGTCGGCTGCGGTCATCGGGCGCTCGTGTCCAGCAGGACCGTGAAGGCGCGCAGAATCGCGATCAGCCCCGCGGTATACACGATGACCGCGATGTAGAGCGCCTTCCAGCTCGGGAAGATGCCGATGCGACCGTCTTCAGCCTCGTCGGGAGGGGTGCCGGCCGGGTCGCGTGTGTCCGGCACGCTCACCGGGAGCCACCGTCCCGCTCGCCGGCCGGGTCCGGGATCGGCGCCAGGTACTCCCTCCAGGTCCGGCCGTCGAGCGACACCAGGTTGGCGAAAAGCCGGTAGGCGCCGGGGATGCCGTCGGAGAACTGCCGGAAAAGCGCGAGCCCGGTGTAGATGTAGACGCCCTCTCCCAGGGGAGCGATCAGGAGCGCGCCCTCCTTGGGGGCCTCGCCGGGGTCGGCCATGGAGAGCACCGGGGTGAAGGCCGGATCCCAGGTGTTCAGCATATAGAGGCCGCGTTCCTGTCTCCAGCCCTCGAAGTCGGCATCGGTGATGCGGTTCGGTCCGCTGAGCACCGGGGCAGCCGGACGCAGGAAGGTGACGGCGGCGTTCTCGTCGGTGATGCGGTCGTGCGGCCTGGAGATCGAGACCGGGTAGGGCGCGTGGCCGCTCGCCGGGAAGGTGTACTGGTTGTACTGGACGACGACCGTGCCTCCGGCCCGGCCGAAGTCGAGGACCGCGTCGTTGGCGGCGGCCAGGTCCTCGCGGGCCTCGTAGGCGCGCACACCCAGCACCAGGGCGTCGAAGCGCGCGAAGTCGCCCGCCAGGACGTCGGCCGGCCCCAGCATCTCCACCTCGAAGCCCAGGGAGGCGAGCGCCTCCGGGCCGGAGTCGCCGGTGCCCATGATGTACCCAACGCGGCGGCCCTCCGGCACGGCCACCGGGAAGATCGAGGTCTGGAGTTCGGCCGGGTGGAACCGGGCGGCCCGTTCGATGTGCGGGTAGTCGATCAGCTCGACGCGTTCGCTCCAGGAGCGGCCGTCGTCGGCGCGCACGGTGGCGCTCAGCCGGTCGCGCCCGACGCCCTGACCTGCCTCGGGGGCCACGGTCAGGGTGTAGGTGCGCTCGGTACCGGGCGCCCCGAGTTCCACCGGGACGGAGGCGGGCGCGATCGACCAGCCCGGTCCTTCCAGGGCGAGTTCACCGGTGACGCCGGCCTCCGCCTCGTTGCGGACGCGGACGGTGACGGTGCGCGCCCCGGTGTCTCCGAGCGGCCACACCATCTGCCCGGGGGCGACGGTTACAGAGACGGCGGGCACGACCAGGAGCGGGTCGGTGAACTCGCCCTGGGCGGGATCCACCCCGTAGTAGCGCGCTTCGTCCTCCGTGGCGAGAGGCATCCGCGTGGTCGAGCCGGTCGGGCCACCGCCCATGACCAGCTCGAAGCGGACGCCGCCGGTCAGGACGGGCGGGTCGTGGGGCAGGCCGCGCAACCCCCACTCCGACGGCCAGGTGTAGATGTCGCCGGCCCGCGGCTCGCGCAGGTAGTAGCGGCGGGACAGGCCGGCGTCCCCGGGGACCTGAACGCGGAACGCCCAGCGGCGGATCTCCCCGGGCGCGAGCGTCTCCGCCGTTCCGGAAACCGTCGTCATGGAAGACCGGCGCGGGCCGAAGCCACCGGTGTCGATGGTTCGGCCTTCGAGCAACTCCGCGCTCCAGCCGTCCGGCAGCGCCAGTCCCGGCCCCGCCCCCTCCACCCGGTAGGGGCCCGCGTTCCACAGATCGACCCGCACCTCAAAGGGCTCGCCGGGGACGACCAGGTCGTCGCTCGCACGCACCTGCGTCACCACCGCGGCGGCGGCCAGGAGGGCCTTGCGCACCAAGGCGTGCCTGCGGGCGAGCACTTCGGTGACCTCAGGGGTCGCGTTCGCACCTCCGGCGCGCTCGATAATGCGTTCCAGAGCCTCCAGGGCACGCGCCAGCGCCGGGGCGGATTGCTCGGGCGCCATCGCATCCAGCGAAGCCCTTGCGACCCCGATGGCTGCCCGATAGGTCTCGATCTCCCCCTGCGATGCCTCGCCCGGCGGCACGGCCTGTCCGACCAGACCCGCGAAGGTGGTATCGACGCCCGTGAAGAAGCCGCCCCGGTCCTCGACTCCCTCGGCCGCCTTCACCAGCGACAGGATCGATTGCCGGGGCCCCATGGGCTGCGCCGATCCCATGTCCTGGGAACGGTGCTGGCTGCGTGAATCCATCGATACCTGGAGGTAGGAGCGAGCCAGCAGCGGATCGAAGGCGCCGGGTTGCAGCGTGGCCGTCTCGCCTCCGCCGAAGCCCCCGCGCGCCAGATAGAGCTTGCCGGTCTGCCAGGCCTCGATGCCATCGCCGAGTTGCTCCGGGAAGCGGTTCGGGTCGGCAGCCACGTCGAACGCCTGGTGGGCAAGCATCCCCGCGACCTGGTGCTGCCCGTGGCCGTCCCTGGGGGTGCCGCTGAACACGGAAACGATGACCTGCGGCCGGAAGCGGCGGATGGCCCACACCACGTCCCCGAGAATCTCCTCCCGGGGCCACTTGGAGAGCGTCTCGTCGGCGGACTTCGAGTAGCCGAAGTCTATGGCCCGGGTGAAGAACTGCTCGCCGCCGTCGATGGCGCGCGCCGCCACGAGCTCGTTGCTGCGGATGATCCCGAGCCCCTCCCAGAACTCCGTGCCGATGAGGTTCTGACCTCCCTCGCCCCGCGTCAGCGCAAGATAGGCGGTCCGCGCGCCCATGCCGCGCGCAAGGGTGGTGATGGTGTTGGTGTCCTCGTCATCCGGGTGCGCGGCGACCATCAGCACCCGCTTCACGCCGTCCAGCTGGCGCAGCAGAAGCCCTACCGCAACGGCCCCCCGGTCGTCGGGGGGTGCCTGGGCGAGCGCGGGGACGGGGACCGGCAGAGCACCGGCGGAGGCGGCGGCCAGCAGGGCGACGCGGGCAACAAGCGGAAAACGAGGCATCTGGATGCTTCCTTTGATCATGCGCACTCCGGTAGGGCGCAAAACGTAGCCAAGGGCGGTGGCGGGGAAAAGCGCGCCCTACATTAGGACACGCGACGAGGGGAAACTGTGGCGGGAACTCGATCAGCGCAGCCCGGGCTCGGGTCGAGCGGCAATCCGGCGCAATGACCCGTCCGAGATGCTGTGGGAATCCCGATACCGCGTCGGCCTCGGCTGCCGGATCCCGGGAGCCCCTACCGTCCCGGATCGATCTCGAACTCGGCCCCGCCCAGCTCTTCGAACCAGGCGTCGACCTGTTCGGGATCGTCCGTGAAGGCTAGAGACAGCAGCAGCAGCAGCCGCGCCTTCTGCGGATAGAGGTTGTCGCTGCCGGTGCGGAAGCGATGGGTGCGCCGGAAGACCACGCCCATCTCCTCGGCCTTCTCCTGCACCTCCGCGGAGCCGCGGCCGCCGGCGAGCACGATGCCCCGGACCCCGGCCTGCGCCCACGCCGTGATGGCCTCGTCCAGCCCCGCACCCTGGTATCCGATGAGGACTTCGGCGCGGGGAAGGTCCTCCTTCGATATCCGGCTGAGGTCGAAGGGGGTCATCCAGCGCTCGGGATCGGCGCAATGCTGCGCCCGCGGAGGAGCCCGGTACGTGCGGACGTCCAGTTCGTCGATGAAGCCGAGGTTGCCCAGCTCGCGTGACACGAAGGTGTCCATCCGGTAGGCGTCGCCCTTCCATGCCTCCTTCGCGGCGTGGAACTCGTCGTTCAGCATGAGCACGGTGCCGAAGCAGCGCGTCTCGCCGCTGGCAGCCAGCACGATCGCGTTGAACAGGTTGGCGTGCGCATCGGTGCCGATGACCGTCCAGGGCCGCATCGCCCCGGTGATGACCACCGGCTTCCGGCTCTGCACGGTGAGTTCGAGCCAATAAACGAACTCGTCCATGCTGCCCGTGCCCGAGGTCACGACCACGGCATCGGCGGTCTCGAGCGCCTTCTCGACGGCCAGGGTAAGGTCGTAGAAGTCCGAAATCGCGTAGCCGCCCGAGGGCCGGTTGCCGAACTGGACGGTGGCGACGTCGGCGACCTCGTCGATCTGGGGCCTGAGTTCGGAGAGCATCTCGTCGATGCCGAGCGTGCCGGCCCGGTAGCTCTGGAAGCTGGTGCGGGTGTCGGACACGCCCGCGATGGTGCCCCCCGTGGCCACGATGGTCACTCGCGGGAGCGCCGGGTCGTCCGCGGAAGGCGCGGCATCGGAGGATGCCGGGGCATCGGGCCGTGGCGCGACTTCGGACTCAGCCGCGGGAGCCGGCGCCGGCACGAGGGCTGTCCCCGGCCCGGTCCCCGCGCACGCCGTGAGCAGGGTCAGGAACGCGAACCCCTGGATGCAGCCGATTGAAAAACGTCTCATGGACCTCTCTCCTTCCAATTTCCAGGTGTTCCCCGAGCCCCCTCCATGTCCTGCCCGAGTCCGCGTGAAGCACCGAGCGCCGGATCCTTCAAGGATACGCGGTCCGGGGCGTTTTGCCGACCTTGGCGTCCTCACGAGGCGCCAGCGAACCTGACCTCGCCTGGCAGATGCGGCCCGTCTCTTCGGATGAGCCATTCCGCGGAGGCCGGGGCGTGGCAAGCCGGGTGACCCTCGCCGGGGCCAAGCTATTCCACCTCGCGCGGAGGCCACGGCCGGGCAAGCGCCGCGGGAGCCTTCGACCGGCCGATCCAGCCCGCCAGGGCTGCGAGCGTCAGGACGTAGGGGAGGGCCAGCAGGAGTTGGTAGGGAACGTTCGCAAACACCGCCTGAAGCTCGAACTGGAGAGCCGAAGCCGCGCCGAAGAAGAGAGAAGCGAGCAGAACCAGAAGAGGGTTCCAGCGGCCCAGCACGACCACCGCGATGGCGATGAAGCCCCGCCCCGCCGACATCCCTTCCGCGAAGGTGCCGGCGTGCGCGAGCGCAAGATGGGCCCCTGCCACCCCCGCCAGGCACCCCCCCGCGAGCACCGCCAGCACCCGGATGCGGCCTGCGCGGATCCCGGCCGCCTCCGCCGCGGTCGGTTCTTCGCCCACCGCCCGCAGTTCCAGCCCCCAGCGCGTGCGGAAGAGGTAGTACCAGAGGATCGGCGCAAGGAGGTACGCCAGGTACGTGGTCCAGGCCTGGCTGAAGAGGGCCGGCCCGAGAGCGGGCAGCGCGGACAGGGCGGGCACATCCAGGGGAGGGAGGGTCGGAAGGGTCAGAGCCGTGCCGGTCGCGCCGAAGACGCTCTGGTACACGACGCCGGTGATGCCCAACCCCCCAAGGGTCACCGCCGTGCCGACGATGATCTGGTCGGCGTTGAGGGTGATGGCGAACAGCGCGAAGACCGCGGCGATGGCGGTTCCCGCCGTCGCACCAACCAGAACGCCCGCGCCCGGCGATCCCGTGAGCAACGCCCCGAGTGCCCCGCCCAGGGCGCCCCCGATGATCGATCCCTCCAGGCCGATGTTGATGACCCCGGCGCGCTCGCTCAGGGTCTCGCCGAGGGCGGCCAGGGCGAGGGGCGCGCCCAGGCGGACAGCGGCCTCGAGGAACGCCTGGAAGGCGGCGGCGTCCACGGTCACGCTCCCGGGGGTGGTGAGGGTTGGGGCCCGTCGCGGTCCGCCGCCACCGGCGGGTCCGGCCTGTCGGAAGGAGGCATCGGCTCCGGCACCGCTCCACGGCCGCGGTCGGGCCGTGTCGCCCCCCCGAGCACGCCCCGTCGCGCGAAGCGGTCCGCGGCCAGCACCGCCAGGATGACGAGGGCTTCGATGGCGCTGACCCAGACGGCCGGCACTCCCACGTCGCGCTGCATCGCCGCCGCCCCCGCCCCGAGGACGCCGAAGAAGCCGGCCGCCAGGAGGACGCCCAGGGGGTTCAGGCCGGCGAGCAGGGCGACCGCGATGGCCGTGTAGCCGTAGCCGGGAGAGAGATTCTCGTAGAGCGCGAAGGTCACCCCCGCCACCTCGACGCCGCCGGCCAGCCCGGCCAGCATCCCCGAGAGCAGGAAGGCCCCCAGCACCACCCGGCCGGTCTCGATCCGGCCGGCCACGGCGGCCACGCGCGGAGAGGCGCCCACCGTCCGCACGCGAAAGCCCCAGGCGCTGTGCCGGAGCAGCCACCAGAGCGCCACGGCGAGCACGACCGCGACCAGGAAGCCGGCGTGCAGCCGGCCGGACCCGAGGCGTGGCAGGTGGGCCACCAGCGCGATCGGGTCGGTCTGCGGAAACACCCCGCGCGCCTCCTGCATGGGCCCGTGCACCAGCCACGCCACCGTGTGGATGGCGACGAAGTTCATCAGGATGGTGGTGATGACCTCCCCGACCCCGGCGCGGAACCTGAGGCCCACCGGGACGAGGGTCCAGAGCCCGCCGGCGACGGCGGCCGCCGCCATCGCGGCGGGCAGAAGCAGCCATCCCGGCGCGCCCGGGAAGGTCAGGCCCACCCACGCCGCCGCGACCGCTCCGGCGTAGAGCTGCCCTTCCGCGCCGATGTTCCACACCCCGGCCCGGAAGGCGAGAGCCACGGCGAGCCCGGTCAGGATCAGCGGGGTCGCGCGCACCAGGGTGATGGACGCGAACCGCTCCCCCGAGCCGAACGCGCCCCCGACCAGCGCCCGGGCCGCGGCGACCGGATCGTACCCGGCCAGGGCAAGCCCGGCCGCCGCCAGGAGCGTCGCGGCCAGAAGCGCCACCATGCTGGCCGCCAGGGGGCCGGACCAGCGCTGGCGGAGTCGCCAGCCGGTCATCGGCGGCGGGCCGCCCGGGCCCGCATGGCTTCATCGGCCGAATCTCGCCGGCAATCCACGCGGACCGTCCGTCGCGCCACGCGCATCACGTCACCGGAACTGCCGGAGGGTCGTCACCGCGCGGCGCCCCGACGCGCGCGTCCGATCCGAGCATCAGCCGGCCCATCCCCCACGGCGTGCGATCCTGCTCCGGCACCGCGATCAGGCGGCCGCGAACCAGCACGAAGATCCGGTCGGCCAGGTCCAGCACCTCGTCGAGATCAGTGGAGAAGAGGACGATGCCCGGAGGCTCGCCCCCGGAGCCCATCCCCCGGCTCTTCAGTTCCAACAGCTTGTCACGCAGGAAGGCGGCCGCGGCAATGTCCAGCCCCCGCATCGGGTTCTCCGCCACCAGCAGGTCCGGTGAGCGCGCCAGTTCGCGGCCCACCAGAAGCTTCTGCCGGTTGCCTCCCGACAGCGACTGCGCCGTCGCCCTCCAGCCCGGGGCGCGCACGTCGAATCGCGCCACGATCTCCCGCGCCGTGTGGCGCATCGCCCGCCAGTCGATGAGCGGACCGCGGCGGTGTGCGTCGTCGTCGTGGAAGGCGAGCGCGGTATTCTCCGCGAGATCGAAGCCCGGCACCAGCCCGCCCGCCGAACGATCCTGCGGGATGAGGCTGACGATGGCCGGGAGGCTCACGCGACCGGCCGCGGGACGCAGCCTTGCCGCCAGGACCAGAGCCAGCTCGCGCTGACCGTTGCCCTCCACTCCGCCGACACCCACGATCTCGCCGCGGCGCACCTCGAGCGTGACGTCCCGCACGGCCATCCGCCCGCCCGCCCCGCGCGCTCCAGCCCCCTCCAGTCGCGCCACCCGCTCACCTGCCCGGCTCCGGCCGGCCTCGGCCGGCGGCGCCGTCTCCCGATCGGTCGCCGCCCCGCCGATCATCGCACGCGCCAACCCGGGCGCGTCGACTGCCTCGCGGCCGGCGGTCAGGACGGTTCGCCCCTGCCGGAGCACCGTCACCCGGTCCGCCACCCGCAGGATCTCGTCCAGCTTGTGCCCGATGAACACAACCGTCCGCCCCTCCCGCGCCAATCCGCGCAGAACGCCGAACAGCCATTCCACCTCCCGCGGGCTGAGCACCGTCGTCGGCTCGTCCAGGACCAGTACGCGGGGATCCCGGTAGAGCGCCTTCACGATCTCCACCCGCTGCTTCGCGCCCACCGAGAGGCCGGCGACCGGCGCGTCCGCGTCCACCGGGAGCCCCGTCACGCGCTCGAGTTCCGCCAGCCGCGCGCGGACGAGCTCCAGACGCAGCCGGAGGCCGCTGCCATCCCGCGTTCCCAGCGCCACGTTCTCGGCGACGGTCAGGGTGGGCACCAGGGTGAAATGCTGGTGCACCATGCCGATCCCGGCGGCGACCGCCTCGCGCGCGCTCCCGGGCGGCAACCGGCCCCCCTTCACCAGCACCTCGCCCGCGTCCGGTCGGAGCGCGCCGCAGAGCACGCGCATCAGGGTCGTCTTGCCTGCGCCGTTCTCGCCCAGCAGGGCGTGGATCTCTCCGGGGAAAGCGCGCAGATCCGCGTCCGCGAGGGCGTCGACGGACCCGAAGCGCTTGCGAACCGACCGCATCTCGACGGACGCGCGCCCGGACCGCTTCCCGGCGGCTACGGACATGACCGGGACGGGAGGTGTGAGAAGCACGCACTGCGCGGCAGGCACCCAGCCCCCGCATCGGCGGGTGCCGCCGCTCGGCCCCGGAGCTTCAAGGGCCGCCGGGTTCCTCCTCCAGGAACCGGATCCGGGGCACTTCCAGCGCACCCTCGCGGATGGCCGTCCTCGCTTCGCCGATGCGCGCGAGCAGCTCTGCCGGGATGCGGTCCAGCGCCGCCGGATTGACGATGAAATCCACCACGCCCTCGTCCAGGCTGAGATCCAGGGCCCCGGCGGGCAGCGTCCCGTCCGCAAACCGGCTCGCCACGTCCAGAAAGGCCCGCGGAATGTCGATGGCGGCGCTTCCCGCGATGACATCGGGCGCGATGTCGTTCTGATCGCGGTTCATGCCGATCGCCCACACGGGATCCTCGTCCGCGTGCGCCTCGCGAACCGCCTGAAAGACGCCGAAGCTGGCCGCATCCGTATTGTGAACCAGAACGTCGGCCCCCCGGTTCAACTGGGCTGTCGCCGCCTCCCTGGCGGCCGCCACGTCGTCCCAGCTGCCGATAAAGGCCTCGAGCACCTGGATGTCGGGGTCGATGGCGAGCGCGCCCGCCTCGAAGGCCCGGAAGGTGCCCTGGGCGGGCGGGATCGCCACCCCTCCGACCATCCCGACCACTTTCGAGCGCGTGAGGCCTCCCGCCATCATCCCGGCGAGATAACTTCCCTCCTCCAGGCGAAAGATGAGCGAACGGACGTTGTCCGAAATCCGTCCCCCGCTGGAGACGACGATGGTCATGTCGGGAAACTCCGCCCCGGCTCGCAGCGCCGCGTCCTGGTATTCGAAGCCGTGAGCGAAGACGAGGTCATAGCCCGAGGAACCGTAGGAGAAGAACGCTTCGTCGAATTCGGCTGGCGAGCGGGTCTGCTGGTGGCTGATCCGGGCTCCGAGCGACTCCTCGATCAGCAGCAGGCCCTCGTACGCCCCCGCGTACCATCCCGCATCGCTCACCGGCCCCGAGGTCAGCAGGGCGATCCGCAGGGTCTGGTCGCCCGAGCCGTCCTCCGCTCCTCCGCAGCCGATGGCGGCCGCGCACGCGAGGCTGGCTCGGGAAAATGCTCGAAACACACGTCGACGGGTCATCTGTCCTCCCTGTGAGGTGGCCCGGATCACGAGTGCGCCGTCTCCTCCCGGGGCCTGGGGCCACCTTCGGGAACTGGCGCAGGGCCTCGTCTCGCGCGCAATATAGAACCGTTCCGCGGCAACATCGACCCGACCCCTCGTCCCCTCTTTGCCGGGACGGCCAACCCGAGCAGACGCCATGTCACAGCAGCGAGACCACTGGAATTCGAATCTGGGATTCGTCCTGGCGGCCACCGGCAGCGCCATCGGACTGGGCAACCTGTGGAAGTTCCCCTTCATCACCTGGGAGAACAACGGCGGAGCCTTCGTGCTCGTGTACCTCGTCTGCATCGCCGCCGTCGGGCTGCCCATCATGATGGCGGAGCTGCTCATCGGGCGAAAAAGCCAGAGGAGCGCGGTCGGGGCGCTCAAGGCGGTCGCCGGGCCCGCCTGGGGCCTCGTGGGAGGCTGGGGCGTCATCTGCGCCTTCATCCTGCTCAGCTACTACACGGTCATCGCGGGCTGGTCGATCTACTACTTCGCCAGGACGATTGAATGGACCTTCAGCGGCTTCCCCGACGGGCTGGCCACGGGCGACCTGTTCGACGCGCAGGTGGGCAACGCCGGCCTGCAGCTCGCCCTCTCCCTCAGCTTCAGCGTCGGAACCGTGGCCGTCGTCTACTTCGGGGTCAGCAAGGGCATCGAGCGCATCGCGCGCCTCTTCCTGCCGATCCTCTTCGGGATCCTGCTCCTTCTGCTGGTCAGCGCCCTGGGGATGAGCGGGTCGGGCGAAGCGCTGCGCTTCATCTTCCGACCCAACTTCGCGGAGCTCGAGGCCGACTCGGTGCTCGAGGCCCTCGGCCACTCCTTCTTCACCCTCTCGCTCGGCATGTGCGCGATGATCACGTACGGCTCCTACATCGCGCGCCATCACTCCATCGTGAAGGCCTCAGCGATGATCGTGGTGCTCGACACCGTGATCGCGCTGGTCGCCACGATCATCATGTTCTCGGTCATCTTCTCGGTGGCGGGAATGAGCGAACAGGTGGGCGGATCGACGGTGGGCATGCTCTTCATTTCGCTGCCGGAGCTCTTCTATTCGGAGGTGCCCTTCGGCGTGGTGCTGGGGCCGCTCTTCTACGTGCTGGTGGCGCTGGCGGCGCTCACTTCGACCATCTCGCTTCTGGAAGTGGTGGTGAGCTACGTGATCGACGAACGGGGCATTGCCCGCAACCGCGCGACCTTCCTCTGCGGCGGGGCCATCTTCGTGTTCACCATCTTCGCCGCGCTATCGTTCACGGGCACCCCCTTCTTCTCGACCCTCGAGCTCTTTGCCGAGAAGATCGGCTGGTTCGCCACCGCCGACCACTTCGTGTCCAACTGGATGCTCCCCACCGGCGGCCTGGCGATCACGCTGGCGGCTGGCTGGTTCATCAGCCGGAAGGTGAGCGAGAGCGAGCTCATGGACGGCAACCAGCCGAAGTGGTTCCACTATGACACCTGGCGCTTCTTCATCCGCTTCGTTGCGCCCATCGCCGTGGCCTCGATCATCATCGCCGTGCTCCTCGGCGTCGACTTCAGTTGAGTCGGAGATGGAGGAACAGTTGAATGCGAGGGGAGCGGAGGGAATGGCGCAGCGATGCCGGCCGGAGGAGATGAGCGTCAAGGCGAGTCCGTGGACGCTGCAGGTCGCGAAGGAGAACCGGCCGTGACCCAGGACCTCCTCACGCGGCCGACGCCAAGACGGCCCAATTCCCTCGACGTGCGCGGACGCGTGCTGTATCTGGCCGACGACACCGCCCTCGTGCGCGCCCAACTCGACGACGGCCGGGACCTGGAGCTCACCGGCGCACTGCGGGCCCGCCTCCGCGACCAGATCTCCACCGACGAGATCACCCCCGCCTACGTCTGCTTCTTCTACGACGAGACGCTTGGCGAATTTCCATATCTCGGGCTGCGCACGACCAACGCGGAGAGCGGGGCGGAGGAGTATCCGGTCACGCGCGCCAGCGTACGCAACGGCGGCTTCGTCTGCTCCGTCGCGGGCAAGCGGCGCGGCAAGGGCTCAAGCCGCGAACAGAGCCCTTATGCCGAGCTGATGGCGGGCATCCAGGTCGTCGTCGCCGAGAGCATCGAGCGCATCTACAACGAGAACTGCCAGAACCTGGGCGTGCTCACGACCACCGACTTCGAGGTGGCCCGGCGCATCGCGCGCGGCGAGCCGATACGGCTCGATGAGTTCACGCGCGGGAAGGACGCGATCACCCGCCAGATCATCGAGTACGGAGGCCTCTTCGAGTTCAACGTCGCGCGAATCCAGGGCAGGGCGGCGGTGCCGGCGCCGGAGTGCCGGCGAGACCCGGAACCAGCGGAGACGACTGACAACGGCCCCGGGCACGATGCTGCTCGAAACGGGCGGCAGCGAGCTTCCCGCGCCGGGGCTCTCCCGATGACCCTCGCCGAGAAGATCTTTGCGCGCCACTGGGTCGTCGATCCGGCCAGCGGCAACGTGGGCGTCGATTCGGTCACACCGGGAGAGGCCGGTTTCTTCCGCACCGACATCCGTTTCTCACACGAGTACGTAACGCCGATGGCGGCCATCTTCTTCGAACAGAAGATGGGACCCGAGGGCCGGGTGCAGGATCCGGGGAGCGTGCTCTTCTTCCGTGATCATCTGACGTTTCTGCACAAGGCCATGAGCCAGGAGCGCATCGAGGACGGCCTGCTCGAAGTCGCCAACCAGCTGGAGGTGAAGCAGCGCGAGTTCGCGGAGAGGCAGGGCATCCGGCTCTACGGCGAGCAGCAGGGCCATCGCATGGGCTCGGTCGCGATCTGCCATTCGAAGATTCTGGAGGACTACGCGGAGCCGGGGATGCTCATCATCGGCTCGGACTCGCACACGCCGCACGCGGGCGCCATCGGGGCGCTGGCGTTCGGAGTGGGCACAACCGCCATCTTCAATTCCTGGATCACCAGGGATGTGCGCGTGCAGGTCCCGCCTTCCTTCAAGGTCGTGATCTCGGGCACGCCCGCCCCCGGCGTGACGGCGAAGGACTACATGCTGGAGATCCTGCGACATCCCTACATTCGAGACGGCCACGCGATCGGGCAGATCATCGAGTACGCCGGGTCGGCGGTGGAGGCCCTCCCGGTGGACGAGCGCGCGACCATGACCAACATGGCCGCCGAGGTGGGGGCCTTCACCGGGGTCGTTGCGGCTGACGAGAAGTCCATCGACTACCTGGTCGCCGAACGCGGCATGAAGCGGGAGCAGGCAGAGGCGCTGGTGCGCGACATGCAAAGCGACCCGGGCGCCGGCTACGTGCGTGTGATCGAGATCGACGCCTCCACCATCCTGCCGATGGCGGCGCTTCCCAACGACCCCGGCAACGGGGTGGCGCTACACAGGCTCGAGCCGGACCGGATCCGCATCGACATCGCCTACGCGGGGTCGTGCACGGCCGGCAAGAAGGAAGACATGGACATGTACGCCCGGGTCTTCCGCGAAGCATACGAGGGGTGGGGCCTGGGGGTGCATCCGGATGTGGAATGCTTCATCCAGTGCGGCTCCACCGACGTCCGCGAGTACTGCCGGGAGCGCGGTTACCTCGACCTCTTCCAGCGCATCGGCGCCACCTTCATCGAACCGGGATGCGGGGCCTGCATCAACGCCGGGCCGGGAATCACGCGCCGGCCGGACGAGGTCAGCATCTCGTCCCAGAACCGGAATTTCCCGGGACGGTCAGGACCCGGTCAGCTCTATCTGGCTTCGCCCTATTCCGTGGCGGCGAGCGCGGTGGCGGGCTACGTGACCGGATGGAAGCCGGGGACGCGCCCGCGTCAGGCGGAGATCAGCAGGCGCCTGGCGGGATGAGGGCCCTGGCGGGATGAGGGCCGGCTGAGCCGGTGGCCAGCCCGCGGGCAGGGCGTGGCCATGGCGATATCGGCCGGCGCGCGCGGATGGAACGTGAAGGAGTGGCCGCTGCTGGACTCGAACCAGCGACCCCTACGATGTGAGCGTAGTGCTCTGCCAACTGAGCTAAGCGGCCAAACGAAACCCGGGCCGCACACCCGAAAGCGACGGCCCGCGTTCCGCAATACCCCCACGGGGAGTCGAACCCCGGTCTCTTGGCTGAGAACCAAGTATCCTAGGCCACTAGACGATGGGGGCGTCTGCCAGCAAAGGGCCGGTAAGATACCGACTTCCCCCGTGTTGAATCAACCCCCACCCGGATCCCGATGAGCGACCCCGAAGAAACGCAGGTGTGGCGGGTGCCCGAGCCTCTTGCCGTGCACGACGTGCGCCTGGGCGATGGCGCCGTGACCGCGCTCCGCCGCCACGGCAATCCCTCGGGCCCACGCATTGTTCTGAGCCACGGCAACAGCCTCGCGATCGACCTCTATTACCCGCTCTGGTCGCTGTTCGAGGATGACTTCGATCTGGTGCTCTACGACCTCAGAAACCACGGCTGGAATGCCGTCGGCCCCCTCCGCAGTCACAATGTACCCACGCTCATTGACGACCACATCCGCATCCAGGAAGCCATCCAGAGAGATTTCGGGAAGAAGCCGCAGGCCGGCGTCTTTCACTCCCTTTCGGCTCTGATATCGCTCCTGGCTCCCACGCGAGGCAGCGAGTTCGTGGCCCGCGTGCTCTTCGATCCACCCCTGTGCGAGTTCGGACCCTCTCGCGCCGAATGCGTCGAAGTCGCGAGGCGCGCCGCCACGATGACGTTGTCCCGCGCCGATCGGTATCCGTCGCGCGAAGGCTTCTCCGAGGTGCTTCTGTACATGCCCGCCTTCCAGTGGATCGTGCCCGGAGTCCGCGAGCTCATGGCGCGAACCACCCTCCGCCGATCCGCGGACGGACGAGAGTACCGGCTGAGGTGTCCTCCCGAATATGAAGCCCGGATCTACAGGTATGCCGGACAGTTTGCGGCACTGATCGATTTTGGAGCCCTCGGCTGTCCAACCAAGGTCATCGGCGCCGATCCGGCCATACCCTACACCTATTTCCCGACCACCGACCTCAGTCACATCCCGACCGTTGACTACGACTACCTGCCCGGCGGGACGCACCTCCTGCAGCTGGAGCAGCCGGAGGCGTGCGCGGAGGCGACCCGCGAGTATCTGAGGGCGAGCGGTCTAGAGCGGTAGATCGGCGACGGCCCGAGCCACTCGATCCAGGGCGTGGTCCAGAAGGTGGGAAGACATGGTCGCCGGGGGGGTGAGTTCGACGACCTGACCGTGCTCGCCGGCTGGAAGGACCAGCACGCCATCGGCCAGCAGGCGCTCGGCGACGCGCGCACCCGCGGCCGGTGCGGGTACGAGGGCCGGCGCGTCCGGCGACGCCGCGCGCGCACCGCCGGTGGCGGGCGAGATCGATGGCACGGGGTGGTCACCCGTCCGCCGGATGCCCCGGTTCGCGCCAGCTGATTCCCTCCCGGGACGGGCAATCTCTATCCCGGCAAGCAATCCCAGCCCTCGCACCCCGGCCACGTGCGGGACATCCGACAACTCTTCGCGCAGCCGCGCGACAATCCGCTTCCCCGTCCGGGCGGCGCGCTGGTCGAGCCGTTCGGCCTCCACCAGGTCCAGGAAGGCCAGTGCCGCGGCGCACGCCACCGGGTGCCCCAGAAAGGTGCTCGTGTGCAGCGCTTCGCCGGCGGACTTCGGCCAGGCGTCCATGACCTCCGCCTGCCCGAGGCAGGCGCTCAAGGGGTAGCCGCCGCCCAGGGCCTTGCCCAGGCAGATCAGGTCGGCGTCCAGGCCGAGGACAGGCCCGGCAAACATGGCCCCGCAGCGGCCGAGCCCGGTGAAGACTTCGTCCGCGACCACAACTGCGCCGTATCGGCGCGCCAACCCCCCCAGCTCATCGAAGAAGCCCGGAGGCGGTATGCGCACGCCCCCCCGTCCCTGCACCGGTTCCACAAGCAGGGCGCCGATCGGGGCCCCGCCGGGAGCGCCGTTCGCGAGGACGTGCTCGCATGACGAAAGGGTCATCGATGCCTCGTCCCGCAAGACGGGAAACGGAACGAACGCCACCCCGTCATACAGGCGCCTTCGGAAGGGCGCCCGGAAGTCGTCGCGGTGCGTGGCGGCCAGCGCACCCAGGGTCAGACCGTGATATCCGCCCTCGAAGGCCAGAATTCCAGACCTCCCTGTGGACAACTCGGCTGTTTTCAACGCGATTTCCACAGCTTCCGACCCAGCGGAGGCCAGTACGGCCCGCGCCTCGGGCCAGGGAGCGATGCCGGCCAGCCGATCGAGCAGCTCGACTTTCGCCGCCGGCGGATGGATATCGCCCATGCCGTGCACCAGGCGCCGCTGTTGTTCGGCCGCCGCCCGCATCACCCGCGGATGTCGATGTCCGGCAAAGGCGACGCCGAAGGCCCCGGTAAGGTCGAGGTATACATTGCCGTCGACGTCGCGGACGTTCGACCCCAGTGCTTCCTCCCAGAAGACCGGGAACCTGTCGCCGATGAAGGTGACGTTGCGGGACTCGGCCCGGCCGAGGCGCTTTCCGAGAGCCCGGGAGCGCGGCCCCGGGGGGGCGACCTCGATGTGCGGCGGGGCATCACCGAAGATCCGGCGCCCCGCGCCACCCCCCTCAGCGGCCGCGGAACCCCCGCCCGCGACCTCCGACGGAAGGGGGACCCGCCCCCCGGCCTGCCCGGACACCCCGCCGTGGACTGGCAGTCCGCCTGCTAGAGCTGGGGCTCGGCCGCGATGCCCATGACGTGGTAGCCCTTGTCCACATGGAGGGTCGCGCCGGTGATCCCCGCGCCCAGCGGCGAACACAGGAAGGCGGCCGCGTTGGCCACGTCCTCCGCGGTGTTC
Source organism: Longimicrobiales bacterium (assembly GCA_965232315.1). Lineage (GTDB taxonomy): Bacteria > Gemmatimonadota > Gemmatimonadetes > Longimicrobiales > Gaopeijiaceae > BD2-11. Next base: position 174,754 of record CBDDPN010000026.1, read on the forward strand.
ACCTCCGGGAGGGCCGCGTTCGTCTTGTAGTATTCCACCATGCGGTCGATCAGGCCGATGGCGGAGGCCGCGCGGCTGGGCAGCGGCCCGGCGCTGATGGTGTTGACGCGCATGCCCCACCGCCTGCCCGCTTCGAAGGCCAGCACGCGCGTATCGCTCTCGAGCGCCGCCTTGGCCGAGCTCATCCCCCCACCGTATCCGGGAATAACCCGCTCCGACGCCAGGTAGCTCAGCGAAATCGCCGCCGCGTCCGGGCGCATGAGCGGCCCGAAACGCTGCACCATGCCTACCAGCGAATAGGAGCTGGCGCTGATCGCGGCGAGATAACCGGCGCGGCTGGTCTCGATGAGCGGTTTGCGCACCTCGGGCCCATTGGCGAGAGAGTGCACGAGGATGTCCAGGCAGCCGTCTCCGAAATCGGCCCGAAGGGCATCGGCCACTTCCTGGATGGTATACCCGTCGACCGCCCGATAGCGCTTGTCTTCGCGGATCCCGGCGGGAACGTCGTCCGGTGTGTCGAAGGTGGCATCGAAGGGATAGACCTTCTCGAAGCCCAGCTGACCGCCGTTCGGGAGCGAGCGATCCAGCCTTCCCCTCTTCAGGCTCATCCGGAAAATGCGCAGCACCGGCGGCCAGGTGCCCAGGCAGACCGTTGCGCCCGCCGTCGCCAATGCCCGCGCGATGGCCCAGCCGTACCCGCGGTCATCCGCGACTCCGGCGACGAAGGCGCGCTTTCCGGACAGATCTATTCCCAGCATGCCGACATGCTCCGTGTCATTTGTTTTTCCTCCCCAGCCGAGTGGCGATCCAGAAGAACAGCGCCGCAGTGAATGCCAGCGCGAGCACCGAGCCAAGCCGCTCGCCCGCTTCGACGCCCAGGTACCACGCCGCACTCACGATCGTAGCACACGAACAGAGCACGAGCGGCCGCACATCCTCGCGCAACCCGTACCAGAGCCCGCTCGCTCCAGCCCCGGCCACCACCGCTGCGGCGGCCAGCGAGGGCAGGTCGAACACCTCGAGCGTGGTGCCGAACCCGAGCGGGATGGCGAGCAGGACCGACGCCGCCAGGTGGAGACTGTAGCGAGGGCTGCGCAGCGCGGGCGGCGCGCGGTGGATGGCCCAGAGCGCCAGCGCCGTGACCAGCAGAAGCCACGCGTCCAGCGCCAGAAGCGTCTCGTCGCCGAGTTCGAGGGGCCCGGCCGCTGTCATCGCGGCCATCGGATAGCCCGCGTAGAGACTGACCGTGAAGGCGTAGAGCGTTCTCCGCGAGACGGACTCCACGCGACCTGCGTGCAGCAACAGGCCCAGCACGGCCAGCGTCGAGACCAGCGCCCCGTCGAGAACCCAGATGATGATGTCGGCGTCCAGATCGAAGGCTCGAAACAGAAACGCCGCCAGAAAGCCGTAACCGAGCGCCGTAGCCACCGCCGGCATGACCGGGTTGCGCCGCAAGAAGACGGGAATGGTCGCGACGGGCGTCGCCAGGGCGAGAAGGCCGACCGCGACGCCCCCCGCCGTCGTGTTGTCCCAGGCCTCCATGGAGTACACGTACGCGGACAGGAGCAGGATCAGACCGCTGGTCTGAAGCGCGTAGGTCACCGGCACGTAGCGCCCCGCGGCCTCGAGGCGCATCCCCAGCAGGACGATCGCGATGCCCGTCCCGGCGATGACGCATGTTCGCGCCCCGGGTCCCAGGTCGGGCCAGGACCAGGCGAAGAAGGTGATGGCGGCGATCACCAGGAGAATGCCGGCGGTGCCCGAGACCGCATACTGCACGAACCGGCGGCGCCCTCCCCGCACGCTTTGCGCGTGTTCGGCCCGCAGCTCCTCAGCCAACTCGCTGGAGATCAGCCCGGCTTCCACCCATCTGTCGACGGCGGATTCGATGTTGGCCTTGCTCATCCGGCTATCCACTCCATTGCACTTGGGCGAGATGGATCGTCTAACTCTGGCCCAGCCACAACCAGAATACGGCGTAAGCCGTCAGCAGAACAAAGCCTTCCAAGCGCCGTACCTTGAGCGCCGTCCATGCCACCGGCCACACCAAAGCCGACAACACGACCACCGCGAGGAACTCGCGCCCGAGCACGCCGGAGGCGATCGAGAGCGGTTCGATGACCGCGGCCGCGCCCAGCACCGCGGTCAGATTGAAGATGTTGGAGCCGATGACGTTGCCCACCGCGATGTCCGCCTCGTTGCGCGTCGCAGCGACCACGGAGGTCGCCAGTTCCGGCAGCGACGTGCCGATCGCAACCACCGTCCCCCCGATGAGCAACTCGGAAATCCCCATGCCCGTGGCGATGTCGATGGCGCTCACGACGATGAGCCTCCCGCCCAGCACCAGAAGCCCGGATCCGACCATGATCTGGAAGACATCCTTCGCCACGGACCTCGGTTTCGCCCGCTTTTCCTCCTCGGAATACGCTTCGAACTCCTTCAGGATCTCTGGCGTCTCGCGGCGCGCGGATTTCAGCAAGAGGCTCAGGTAGACGACGAGCATGACGAGCAGAATCACGCCGTCCGGCCGGGACACCTCCTGGTCCAGGACGACGGGAAACACCAGCAGGGTGATCAGAAGCATGGCCGGGATCTCGCGCACCACCATGCGCCGGTTCACGCTGAGCGGCTGTACGAGCGCGGTGACTCCGAGGATGAGCCCGATGTTGGCGAGGTTCGAGCCCAGGGCGTTGCCGATAGCCAGATCGGAACTGCCCCCGATGGCGGCCAGCACGCATACGACGAGTTCGGGCGCCGAGGTACCCAGGGAGACGACGGTAAGACCGACGACGATGGGCCGCGCCCCAAGCCTCCGGCCCAGCCCGGCCGCCCCGAAGACCAGCCAGTGCGCCCCCAGATACAGGCCGATCACACCGCCGAACAGCCCCAGTGCCGGGAGGGTCAAAGTCCGGCTACCAGGGACGAGCCGCGGAGCGGCGGTTGGGGGTGTGATTCCGCAGTCTCATGCGACAACGATAGCCGAGCGGCCGGAATCGCGCACCGTGGGAATCAGCGCTAGCCGTCCAGAAGCGTCAGGAACCCCTCTTCGTCCAGTACGGTCACACCCAGCTTCTCGGCCTTTGCGGCCTTGGAGCCGGGTTTGCCGCCCACCACCAGGTAGCCGGTCACCGAACTCACCGACGAGATCACCCGCCCTCCCAGGCGCTCGACTCGCTTCTTCGCCTCGGGTCGCGTCATCGAAGCGAGCCTGCCGGTGAAAACGAAGCTCTTGCCCTCCAGCGCCCGGCTTTCCTGCTCGGGCGGAGGAATGAGTGCGAAGCCCTTCGACAGGATGGCGTCCACGGAGTTGGCCCGGGCCTCGTCCTCGAAGAACTCAGTGATCTTCCCGGCCATGATGGGGCCGATGCCCTCGACCTCCTCGAGCCGCTCCGCAGGGGCATCGCGGAGGGCCTGCAGACCGCGAAACTCCGCAGCGAGGACACGGGCCACAGTGACCCCCACCTCCGGGATGCCCAGGCCGTAGATGAACCGGGCGAGTTCCGTCTTCCTCGACCTCTGAATCGCCGCTGCCAGCTTGCGCGACCTGATGTCGGCGAAGCCCTCCAGCTCAAGGAGCTGTTCAGGCGTCAGGTCGAAGAGGTCGGCGGGCTGGCGCACCAAACCCTCGCCGACCAGGAGCGCGACCGTCTCCGAGCCCAGACCCTCGATGTCGAGCCCGGCCCGCGAGACGAAGTGCTCGATGCCGCGCTCCAGCTGCGCGGGGCAGCCCAGGCGGTTCGAACACACCACAAAGGGGCCCTCGTCCGCCACGGCCGCGCCGCAGCGGGGACACTCTTCGGGCATGCGGAACGGCTCGCTTCGTTCCCGCCCGGGTTCTTCCACCCGCTCGACCACCTGCGGGATGACGTCACCGGCCCGCTGGATGCGCACCAGGTCGCCTTCGCGCACGTCCTTGCGCTCCAGCTCCTCGCGGTTGTGAAGCGACGCGCGCGACACCGTCACGCCCCCCACCTCCACGGGGCGCAGCAACGCGACCGGGGTGAGCTTGCCGGTGCGGCCGACCTGCACGCCGATGCGCTCCAGCCGCGTCACCTCCTGGCGGGGCGCAAACTTGAATGCGAACGCCCATCGCGGGTGGTGCGAGGTGCTCCCGAGTTCCGCCCTCGGCGCCAGGGCGTTCAGCTTCAGCACCACCCCGTCGATCTCGTAGTCGAGATCATCGCGTTCTCTCGCGAACTCGGCGTGGTATGCGATGGCCTCCTCGATGTCCGCCACCTTGCGGGTGCGATCGGGCAGCCTCAGCCCCCACCCGCGCAACGCCTCCACCGCGTCCTCATCGGTCTCGAACGCCGTTCCTTCATCGGTGCCGGAGGCCTCCTCTTCTTCGGCACCGGAGGTCGCCCATTCGACGTCGAGAATGTCGTAGGCGAAGAACTCCAGGGGCCGCGTCCGGGTGATGCGCGAATCCAGCTGACGCAGCGCTCCCGCCGCCGCGTTGCGGGGATTGGCGTAGGGCTCGAGCCCAGCCTCGACCCGGCCCTGGTTCAGTTCCTCGAAGGAGGAGAGGTACATGAGCACTTCGCCCCGAACAGCGAGCAAGGACGGGATGGGGAGGGCGGTGTCCGACCGCGGAAGATCTTCACCCGCCAACTTCGGCACCCCGTCCTCAGGCCCGCCGGCCGCACTCCGCTCATCGCCCTGCTCGCGTGTCGTCGGCTCACGCTCTGCCCGCAGCCGCAGCGGCACCGACGGGATCGTGCGCGCGTTCTCGGTGACGCCCTCGCCCTCCATGCCGTTTCCCCGCGTGACGGCGCGGTCCAGGACGCCGTCGACGTAGACCAGCTCCAGCGACGATCCGTCCAGCTTGGGCTCCACCAGGTACTCGACCGGCCCCTCCACCGCCTTGCGCACCCGCTCGTCGAACCGGCGCAGGTCGCCCTGTTCCTCCGAAGAATCGAGTGACAGCATCGGCACTACGTGCTGCACCACCGGAAGCTCGGAGAGCGGGTCCGCCCCGACGCGCCGGGTGGGCGAATCGGGAGTAACCAGCTCCGGGAACGCCTCCTCGATGACCTTCAGCGCCCGGTACAGCTTGTCGTAGGCGCCGTCCGAGATCTCCGGCCGGTGCTCTACATGGTAGAGGTGGTCGTGACGCGTGATTTCCGCACGCAGACGGGCGGCTTCGCTCCGGGCTTCCTGCTCGGTGTAGCTCACGGCAGGTGGTCGTCGTCATCCGGCGGCTGACCGCCGGACCGACGAAGCAGCCGCCGAGCCAATTCGATGTCGGCTTCCGCTCGTCGCTTCGTGAAGAATTCGGCGGTGCGCATGGCGGAAACTTTTTCCGCAACCGCCTTGTTGACGAACTGGTTCATTCCTTCATCCTCCTCAGCGCTCGCCCCGGCGAGAGCAAATTGATTCCAAAGCGCTCGGGAGCGTCTCCAGAGTCCCGCTGGTTGAAGGTGACAAGTACCTCGGCTCGACCGCTAATCGCAGCCTCCAGAACCATTTCGTCCGCGGGATCTCGAAGTTGCGGGCGCCATGGAGACCACGTACTGACGGGCTCGGCAACCGCGCAGAGTGCCGAGATGATTGCACGGACCTGAGACTCGTCAAGGCCGGAAGCGATTTCGCTGCGCAGGATCGCTGCATCCGTACTCGTACTCAAGCGCCAGTGCCACCGCAACGGGCACCGCGCGGGCAGAGCGAGCTTGCAGCTATACGGTAATACGGCTAGCATGGTGCCATGAAGGCGACCATCAATATCCCGGACGACCTGTACCGAAGAGTCAAGGCGGAGGCCGCCCTGAGAGGGCTCACCATCCGCGAAGTGACCACGCGGCTCTACCAACGCTGGCTCAGCGAGGAAGAACCGAAGGTAGATGAATCGAACCGGACGGACTGGCCCCACTCCTGGTTCCGAGCGGCGGACCAAGCGATGAAGAACGCTCCACCGGGGCCCACCGCGTTGCAACATCTGCAATCTGACCGGAACCGGCTCGAACCTCGGTGAGGCCTCTGGTCGTTGACGCCAATGTCTGGGTGTCGGCCCTGGATCGCACCGAGTTGACGTCGGATGCATCGCGTGCCTTTCTCGGGGCTGTCGGTGCAAGTCGCCACCCGATCGCACTCCCCGAGTTCGCCGAGATCGAGGTTGCATGCGCGCTTTCCCGGCGTCTGCGCAACACCGAGCAGGGCCGCCTCGTTGCGCGCCAGGCACTGGACGTCGCGCTGATCACCTGGCACGCGCTCACCCGGCGCCTAGTCCGCCGGGCGGTGGCCGTCGGCACGCGACGGCTTCTTCGCTCCGGCGACGCCCTCTACGCTGCCGTCGCGGAGGCGGTGGGTGGCGAGATCGTCTCCTGGGACGAGGAGTTGGTCAGCCGCGCAGGCGCGGTCACGCCGGAGGCCTGGGTCGCGCGCCACACGGATTGATCGCGACCATGTCAGGGGGTACCCGTTCGCCCCTTCGCCCCGCTTCGCCTAGATTTCCCCGCCCACGCCCGATCCGTTAATCCCGGAGGACCCATGCCCCGCCATCAGCCATCCCGAGGCTTCCTGCCCCCCATTCTTCTGATCTGCGCGCTCGCCGCGGCCCTGCATCCCGCCGCCGCCCACGCGCAGATGGAACCCACGACCCTCCGCGGCGCCGACGAGGGCGAGGGGCCCTTCGACCGCATGGTCATCCGGGGCGTCACGATCATCGACGGTACGGGCGCGCCTCCCCGGGGGCCCGTGGACGTGGTCATCGAGAACGACCGCATCGCCCAGGTCAGCTCGGTCGGGTACCCGCTGGTCGACATCAACCAGGAACGCCGGCCGGACGCCGGTGACCACGAGATCGACGGCGAGGGCATGTTCCTGCTCCCCGGCTTCGTGGACATGCACGCTCACACGGGGGGCGTTCCCAAGGCCCCGCAGGGCGAATACGTCTACAAGCTGTGGCTGGGACACGGCATCACCACATCCCGCGGCGTGCCCCATGGCGGGTTCGAATGGCAGCTGCGCGAGAAGGCCATGGCGGCCGAAAACTCCATCGTCGCGCCCCACATGTTCTCGTATGTGAGGCCCGGGAGCGGCGAAGGCTGGGGCGGGCGCCCGATCGACTCGCCGGAGGCCGCGCGCGAGTGGGTGCGCTGGGCCGCCTCCCAGGAGATCGAGGGCCAGACCATCGACGGCCTCAAGCTGGGGGCCTACGACCCCGAGATCATGGCCGCGCTCATCGACGAGGCGCATCAGTTCGGGCTTGAGACGGTCGCTCACCTCGACCAGATGGGCGTCGTGCGCATGACCGCACTGGACGCGGCGCGGGTCGGGCTGGACATGATGACCCATTACTACGGCCTCATGGAGTCGATGCTGACGGACTACTCCATACAGGCATGGCCCCTCGACTACAACTACAACGACGAGCAGCACCGCTTCGGCAACGTGGCCCGCCTCTGGTCCCAGGCCGCCGAGCCGGGCAGCGAGCAGTGGGAGGAACTCATCGACGAGTTCCTGGAGCTCGGCTTCGGGCTCGACCCCACAATGACCATCTACGAAGCAAGCCGCGACGTCATGCGCTCCCGCGAGGCCGACTTCCACGAGGAGTTCACGCTTCCGTCGCAGGAGGACTTCTACCAGCCCAGCCGGGTGGCGCACGGCTCCTACTGGTTCTACTGGACCACCGAGGACGAATACCACTGGAAGAGGTTCTACCAGAAGTGGATGCACTTCCTGAACGACTACAAGAACGCGGGCGGGATCGTCACGACCGGATCGGACTCGGGCTTCATCTACAAGCTCTACGGCTTCGACTACATCCGCGAGTTCGAGCTGCTGCGCGAGGCGGGCTTTCATCCCATCGAGGTGATCCGCTCGGCGACGCTGTATCCGGCGCAGATGCTCACCAAGTACAGCGATGAGCCTGCCGACTTCGGGATCATCCGCCCGAACATGCGTGCCGACCTGGTGCTGGTGGAGGAAAACCCGCTGGAGAACCTGAAGGTGTTGTACGGCAACGGCGCGCCGAAGCTGGACGACGAAACCGGGGTGCCCGGAAGGGTCGGCGGCATCAGGTACACCATCAAGGACGGCATCATCTACGACGCCCAGCAGCTGCTGGAGGACGTCAGGGAGATGGTGCGGCAGGCGAAGGCCGAACGGGCTGCGGTCTCGGACGGCTCCGGCCGGTAGGAGGGGAGAGGGACGGCCTGGGCGGGTCGCGACGGGAGCGCAATGCGATGACCGCGCGCGACCCGGGTAGCCGGGCACCCCTGGACGTCGCCGGGCTGCGGGCGGACACCCCCGGCTGCCGGGAGCGAGTGCACCTGAACAACGCGGGCGCCGGCCTGATGCCGGCGCCCGTGTTGCGTGCGGCCCGGGAGCACCTGGAGCTGGAAGCCCGCATCGGCGGCTACGAGGCGGCGGATGCGCGCGCCGGGCAGATCGCCGCCGCCTACGACGCGGTCGCGGAGCTGCTGGGGGTGGCCCCCGCCAACATCGCGTTCATGGAGAACGCCACGGCGGCCTTCAACCAGGCGCTCTCGTGTATCCCCTTCCAGCGGGGGGACGTGCTGGTCACCAGCAACAACGACTACGTCTCCAACCAGATCGCCTACCTGTCGCTGCAGGCCCGCCTGGGGGTGGAGGTGGTGCGGGCGCCGGACCTGCCCGAGGGAGGCGTCGACCCGGGGGCGGTGATGCGCATCATCCACCGGCGCGGGGCGCGCCTGGTGGCGCTGACCCATGTGCCGACCAGCTCCGGCCTGGTGCAGCCGGTCGCGGAGGTGGGGCAGATCTGCCGCGAGCGCGGCGTCCTCTACCTGGTCGACGCCTGCCAGTCGGTCGGGCAGATGGCGGTGGACGCGCGCGCCATCGGCTGTGACTTCCTCTCGGCCACCGCCCGCAAGTACCTGCGCGGGCCGCGCGGGGCAGGGTTCCTCTACCTGTCCGACCGCGCCCTCGACATGGGACTCGAGCCCCTGCTTCCCGACCTGCGGGGCGCCCACTGGATCGACACCGACCTCTATCAGCCGGCCCCCGACGCGACCCGCTTCGAGAACTGGGAATTCGCGTACGCGCTGGTTCTGGCGACCGGAGAGGCGGTGCGCTACGCCTCACGGCTCGGGCTCGACAACATTCGTGAGCGCGCGTGGCGGCTGGCGGACCATGCCCGCGACACCCTCGGCGCGCTCGACGACGTGACCGTCCTGGACCAGGGTCGGATGCGTTCCGCCATCGTTTCGCTGCACCTGGCCGGCCGCGACCCCGCAGAGCTCGTCCACGCCCTGCGCGAGCGGGGCATCAACACCTCGGCCACGCCTCACGGCTACGCCCTGATCGACCTCGACGCAAAGGGCGTCGAGAGCACCCTGCGCGTCTCCCCCCACTACTACAATACCCGGGCCGAAATCGAGGCGTTGGCGGACGCGCTCGGCCATCTCTTCCGGCATGGTTCGCGTTAGTTTCGACCCTCTCCGGCCCCAATCATGACGAGGACAGCACGATGAAGTACAATCGAAGACCATCCGCCACGCCCGGTATCCTCCTGCTCGCCTCCGCCTTCATCGCGTGCAATCCAGGCGCCCCGGGTTCGGAAGCCGACCCCGCGGACGAGGCCCCCGCGACCGGGGCACGCCCCCTTCCCGAAGGCGCCCAGGCCTTCTCGCTCTTCGGCGAGCCGCTGTATCCCAACCCGGCCCCTCCGGAGGTCGCCGCCCAACAGGCCGAGGACATCGCCGCCGCGCGCGCCGACTACGACGCCGCCCCCGACGACGCCGACGCCATCATCTGGCTGGGCCGGCGCATCGCCTATACGGGGCTCTACCGCGAGGCGATCGCCGTCTACTCCGAGGGAATCGCGAAGCACCCGGGCGACGCCCGCATGTTTCGCCACCGGGGCCATCGCTGGATCAGCGTGCGCGACTTCGATCGCGCGATCGAGGATCTTGCCCACGCCGCCTCCCTGGTCGAAGGCCTGCCGGACGAGGTCGAGCCTGACGGCCAGCCCAACGCGCTCGGCATCCCCACCAGCACCCTCCAGTCGAACATCCACTACCATCTGGCGCTGGCCCACTACCTGAAGGGCGACTTCGAGTCCGCCGTCCCCGCATACGAAGACTACATCGCGGTCACCACCAACCCCGACCAGCTGGTAGCCATCTCGCACTGGTGGTACATGGCGCTGCGGCGTCTTGGGCGCGACGACGATGCCGCGGCGGTCCTCGAGCCCGTCACCGCTGATCTCGACGTGATCGAAAACACCAGCTACCACCAGCTTCTGCTGATGTACAAGGGCGAGATCGAAGCCGACGAGCTCTGGGATCCGGAGCAGGAGGATCCATCCGGTGTGGCGATCGCCTACGGGGTGGCGACCTGGCACCTCTACAACGGGCGTGGAGCGCAGGCGGAGGAGATGTATCGCCGCATCCTGGAGGGCGCGGGATGGGCCGGCTTCGGCTACATCGCGGCGGAGGCCGACATCGCGCGTCTGGCAGCCGGCTGATATTCAAACCAGCTTGACGCTCCCTGCCACCAAATCTAGATTTGCTGAAACCGAGAATCATTCTTGATTACGGGCCCACGGCGTGGGCTCGAATCGCCTTCACGCTCCGGCGCCCTCGCCTGAGGGGCCGAATCCCTGGCTAAACAAAGAACCGATGAACGATAAACCCATTCTCACCACCACCGGCCTCAGGGCCCGCGTCGTCGAAGAGGACATCGAGATCCTCAAGGGCGTCGATCTGGAGATCCGGCCCGGTGAAATCCACGCCATCATGGGGCCGAACGGGTCCGGCAAGAGCACGCTCGCCAAGGTGCTCGCCGGTCATCCCGCCTACGAGGCCACCGCCGGCGCCGCCGTCTTCGATGGCCGGGACCTGCTGGAATTCGAGAGCGACGAGCGCGCCCGCGCGGGCGTCTTCATGGCGTTCCAGTATCCGGTTGCCATCCCCGGCGTCTCCATCGCCAACTTCCTGCGCACCGCCCTGCAGGCCCGCCTGAAAGAGGGCGAGGAACTCGACCTGTTCGACTTCCAGGATATCCTGCTGGACCGCATGGAACTGCTGGAAATGTCCCCCTCCTTCGCCGAGCGAGCAGTCAACGACGGGTTCAGCGGGGGCGAGAAGAAGCGCAACGAGATCCTGCAGATGGCCGTGCTGGAGCCGTCTCTCGCCATCATGGACGAGACGGACTCCGGCCTCGACATCGACGCGCTCAAGGTGGTGGCACGGGGTGTGAACACCCTGCAGGAGGAGCGTCCGGAGATGGCGGTGCTGCTGATCACGCACTACCAGCGACTGCTCAACTACATCCAGCCCGACTTCGTGCACGTCATCGTGGATGGACGCATCGTCCGTTCCGGCGGCCCCGAAGTTGCGCTCAGTCTGGAAAAAGGCGGCTACCGCGAGTACCGGCAGCTGCAGTCGACCGTTTCCGCCGCCTGAGCGGCGGACGACTCAACCCGCGAGGTCATATGCCCAGCAACGAAGCCGTACAGGATATCGGGCTCGACGACTACAAATACCATTTCATCACCGAGGACGAACCCGTCTTCCGGAGCGGTCGCGGCCTGAACGAGAAGGTCGTGCGCGAGATCTCGGCGCAGAAGGGCGAGCCCGAGTGGATGCTCGACTTCCGCCTCAAGTCGCTCCGCATCTACAACGCCAAGCCGATGCCCACATGGGGCGGCGACCTCTCCCAGCTGGAATCGGTCCTGGGCGACATCTTCTTCTACGTGCGGCCGCAGGAGCGGATGGAGCGCTCCTGGGACGATGTCCCCGCCAATATCAAGGAGACCTTCGACCGGCTGGGGATTCCCGAGGCGGAGCGCGAGATCCTGGCCGGAGTCGGGGCCCAGTACGAATCCGAGATGGTCTACCACTCGCTGAAGGAGGAGTGGGAGGCCCAGGGCGTGATCTTCGATTCCATCGAGGACGGCCTGCGCAACCACCCGGAGCTCTTCCGGGAGCACTTCGCCACCGTGGTGCCGCCGGCTGACAACAAGTTCGCGGCCATGAACTCGGCGGTCTGGTCGGGAGGCTCCTTCGTCTACATTCCGCCCGGCGTCGAGCTGGAAACCCCGCTGCAGGCTTATTTCCGCGTGAACCAGGAGCAGATGGGCCAGTTCGAGCGGACCCTCATCATCGCTGATGAAGGTTCGCGCGCACACTACATCGAGGGATGCACGGCGCCGGTCTATTCCACGGAGTCATTCCACTCCGGGGTGATCGAAATCGTGGTGAGGCCGGGGGCGCACTTCCGCTACACGACGATTCAGAACTGGTCGAACAACATGTACAACCTCGTGACCCAGCGTTCGATGGTGCACGAGAACGCGACCATGGAATGGCTGGACGGAAACCTGGGGTCCAAGCTCACGATGAAGTACCCGTCCTGCTACCTGCTGGGTGAGCGGGCGCACGGCTCCATCCTGTCCATCGCCTACGCGGGCAACGGACAGCACCAGGACACCGGGGGCAAGGTGGTCCACGCGGCACCGCGCACGAGCTCCTCGATCGTCTCGAAGTCCATCTCCAAGGGGAGCGGACGGGCGAGCTACCGGGGCCTGTGCAAGGTCTACGAGGGATCGACGGATGCAAAGTCGAACGTCGAGTGCGATGCCCTGCTCATCGACGAGGCGGCCCGCACCGACACCTATCCCTATATCGAGATCGACGAGAACCAGTCCACGGTCGGCCACGAGGCCCGGGTCTCCAAGGTGGGAGAGGAGCAGATCTTCTACCTGATGAGCCGGGGAATGTCGGAAGAAGAGGCCATGGCGCTCATCGTGCGCGGCTTCATTGAGCCCATCGCGCGCCAGCTGCCCCTGGAATACGCGGTGGAGCTCAACCGGCTGATCGAGCTGGAGATGGAAGGATCGGTAGGATAACACGTACATGCGCGCCCGTTCGCGGGCGCTGAGAATAGAAGCCGAGGGTATGCCTCAGACATCGACATTGCCGGCTCCCGCCGCGGGGCCGCTGGAAGGAGTGACGGCGACCATCAACGCGGAGGCCGTGGAGCGGCTGTGCGCGGGTGAGCCGGACTGGCTCGCGCGGCGGCGCTGGCGCGCCTGGGAGATCTACGAGCGTACGCCCCTCCCCACGACCCGGCTGGAGGAGTGGCGCTATACCGACCTGTCGCGCACGCTCGGGCTCGACTCGCTGCACCCGGCCGCCCCGGGGCCGCACTGCATTCCTCCTCACGCCTATCCCCCCGAGCTGCGCCAGGCCATCAGCGAGGACTCCGGCGCGACCGGCCACGTCGTCGAGATCAACGGACGGGTGGTGCATACGGATCTCGCGCCCGAGCTGGCTCGGCAGGGCGTGGTGCTGGCCTCACTGAAGGACGCGACCTTCACGCACGAGAGTCTGTTGCGCGAGCACCTTGCGACCGAAGCCATCCGCCCGGAGCAGGGTAAGTTCTCGGCTCTGAGCGCGGCCCTCTGGACCGACGGGACCCTGCTTTTCGTGCCGCGTGACGTGAGCCTGCCCCTGCCCGTGCGGGTGACGCGCTGGGTCTCCGACCCGGCCGCCGCCTATTTCAACCGTACGCTGATCGTGGGCGAGGCCGGCTCGAAGGCCTCTTTCGTGGAGGAGGTGCTGTCGCCGGACTTCGGCGAGCAGACCTTCTTCCTGTCGGCCGCGGAGGTCCTGGGCGGGGACAACAGCACGATCCAGTATGCGTCCGTTCAGCGGATGGGATGGGGCGCCTTCCACATGGCGCTGCATCGCTCACTGGTCGGCCGTGACGCGGGCATGGATTCGCTGCACGCGACGCTGGGCGCGACCACCTCGCGGCTCGACCTGAACGCGGAGTTGAGCGCGCCGGGGGCACACAGCCAGATCCTCGGCCTCTATTTCGGCAACGAAGACCAGCACTTCGACCACAACACCAGCCAGAACCACGCGGCCCCCTACGCTTCCAGCGACCTGCTCTACAAGGGAGCGCTCGACGACGCGTCGGGGTCGGTCTTCCGGGGCATCATTCGAGTCGCGCCCGGCGCTCAGCGCACGGACGCCTATCAGACCAACCGCAACCTGCTGCTCTCGGAGCAGGCGTCCGCCCATTCCCTCCCCAACCTGGAAATCGAAGCCGATGACGTCCGCTGCTCTCACGGAGCCACGGTGGGTCAGCTCGACGAGGAGGCGCTCTTCTATCTGCGGAGCCGAGGGCTGTCGCGCAGGCGGGCCGAGCGCCTGGTGGTGCGCGGCTTCCTCCAGGACGTCCTGCAGCGGAGGCCACCGGGCAGCGTGACCGAGAAGGTGACGCGCGCCATCGACGAGAAGCTCCATGGGTAGGACGGAGAGCTCCGGGTGAGCGGGGAGAAGCCCCGTGACAGGAAGGAGAGGCTTCGTGTTTAGGAAGAGGACGACGCCGGAGTGGCACTGCGTGGCCGACGCGGAATCCTGCCCTCCCGGGTCCCTGCTCGCCGTGATGGCGGGAGACACGCCGGTAGTGCTGGCCAACGTGGACGGGCACTTCTACGCGCTGCAGGATCGCTGTTCCCACGCCGACTACCCTCTTTCCGACGGAATGCTGGAGGGCGATCAGATCGAGTGCATGTACCACGGCGCGCGCTTCGATGTCGCAAGCGGGCGGCCGCGCTGCCTGCCTGCGATCCGGCCGGTCCGCTCCTACCAGACGGAGGTACGGGATTCGGCGGTGTTCGTGCTGGCGGCAAAATGAACGGCCCGGCGGCGCCGGCCGCAGTCCGCACCAGCGACCGGCGTTCGCGTGCGAACGCCTTCGCCGCCGCGGCGCGGCGCGACTTCCCGGCTCTCCAGCAGGAGGTGGGCGGCAAGCCGCTCGTCTACCTGGACAACGCCGCCTCCACCCAGAAGCCCGACGCGGTCATCGACGCGATCGCGCGCTACTACCGGCGCGACCACGCCAACGTGCACCGGGGAATCCACGAGCTGGCGCGCCGGGCGACCGACGCCTACGAGGGCGCGCGCCGGAAGGTGGCCCGCTTCCTGGGCGCCCGCGACCCCGCCGAGGTGGTCTGGACGCGCGGCACCACCGAGGCGATCAACCTGGTGGCGAGCGCGTGGGGCCGGACCTTCCTCGGCGAGGGCGACGAGATCGTGCTCTCGACCCAGGAGCACCACTCCAACCTGGTGCCCTGGCAGCTCGCCGCCGCCCGGGCAGGGGCCCGCCTGCGCTACCTGGAGCTCGACGGCGAGGGACGGCTCCGGCTCGACCGGTTGCCGGAACTGCTCTCGCGGCGGACGCGGATGGTGGCGCTCGCCCACGTCTCCAACGCGCTGGGCACGGTCAACCCGGTAGCGGAGATCGCGGAGCAGGTTCACGCCGCCGGCGCCCTCCTGCTGGTGGACGGCGCGCAGGGCGCCCCCCACCTTCCCGTCGACGTGGAGGCGCTCGGCTGCGACTTCTACGCCGCCTCCGGACACAAGATGTGCGGGCCGACCGGGATCGGCGCGCTGTGGGCGCGGCGCGAGCTGCTCGAGCGGATGGAGCCCTACCAGGGCGGCGGCGAGATGATCTCGGTGGTGGAGCGGGACTACAGCACCTGGGCCGAGGTGCCCCACAAGTTCGAGGCCGGTACCCCCAACATCGCCGGTGCGGTCGGGATGGGGGCGGCAGCCGACTACCTGACGGGCCTCGGTCACGAAGCGCTCGCCGAGCACGAGCGGACGGTGCTCGCCTACGCGCTCGAGCGCCTCTCCGTCGTCGACGGCATTCGCCTCTTCGGGCCGCCCCCCGGCGAGCGCTGCGGGGTGGTTTCCTTCCTGCTCGACTACGCCCACGCCCACGACATCGCGACCATCCTGGACGCGGACGGGGTTGCGATCCGGGCGGGCCACCACTGCGCCCAGCTGGTCATGAAGCACTTCGGCGTGCCCGCCACCTCGCGCGCCTCGTTCTACTTCTACAACGACACCGAAGACGTGGACCGGCTCGTGGAAGGGCTGGGCATCGTCAAGGCCATCTTCGGCTGAGAGGGACGGCACAGCGCGCACCATGAGCCAAATCGCCCTGAGTTCGCTCTATCAGCAGCTCATCCTCGAACATTATCGCAAGCCGCGAAACAAGGGCCGGCTTCCCGCCTCCACCGTCGAAGTGCACATGGCGAATCCCGTCTGCGGGGACGAAATCCGCCTGCAGCTGCGGCTGGACGAGGAACAGCGCGTCGAAGCCGCCACCTTCCTCGGGCAGGGTTGCTCGATCTCTCAGGCCTCGGTCTCGATGATGACTGTGCGCGTGAAGGGAAAGACGCTGGACGAGGCCCTGGCTCTCGCCGAGCGCTTCACCGAGATGATGCACGGCAGCAGGGAAGCCGCCCGCGACAGGAAGCTGGGCGAACTGCGCGCCCTCCAGGGGGTGAGCAAGTTCCCGGTGCGCATCAAGTGCGCGCTGCTGGGCTTCGACGCGCTCCAGGAAGCGGCGCGGCGGGTTCAGGCGGAACCGGACAGCCCGTAACCTCGAACGGTTTCGCGACCCGCGCCCGCTTCTCCTCTCCGGAAAAACCACGCAGGTCCCGTTCGGCTGCGAGTTGGTGATCAGGGCTCCAGCAACACCTTCACCGCGCCGCTGGTGCGATGGTTCGCCGCCGCCGACAGGGCGGTGCGGAACTGTGCCAGCGGGAAGACGTGGGTCACCATCCGTTCGAGGGTGGTGCCTGTTTCCTGCATCAGCTGGTGCGCGATCGCCATGGTGTGGCGGCTTCCTCCCCGCCAGCTCTCGCGGCCGTAGCCCACGTAGCCCTTCAGCTCCAGTTCCCGGGCCCACATCGCGGTCAAGTCCAGTCTGGTCTGTCCGGCACATCCCAGCATCACGATGCGGCCGCGCGGCGAAGCGAAGCTCAACGCCTGCGCAATGCTTCCGGCGTTACCCACGCAGTCGAAGATCAGGGGGAACCCCCCGCGCTCGAATACTTCGGGACCCACGATGGGCTGATAGGCCACGGCCCCGGTATCCACGAGCGCGTTGCGTGCTTCGAGACCGGGTGACACCACGTCGGAGGCGCCGAATGCGCGTGCCAGCTCGGCCTCGTGGCGCCGTTTGGTCTGACCCAGCAGGAAGCCGTCGAAGCCCACCGCACGCAGCGCCCAGATGGTGCCCAGCGCAATCGGGCCGCTGCCGATCACCAGCACGGGCTCGTCGGGATGCGGCGAATTGCGGAGCGCGGCGTGCAGCCCGATGGACACCGGCTCGGTAAGGACGGCGCGGCGATCCGGGATGGCGTCCGGCACCGGGAACAGCTGGCTCTCGTGCGCCACCATGCTCTCCCCCCAGCCCCCCGGAAGATCGGCATGGTAACCGATGGTGAGCCCACGCCCCAGGCAGCTGCCGTCCGCCCGGGGGGGACCTTCCTCCCCTGCCCGTTCGCAGGTGGAGTGGAGCCCCGCGTCGCAGGAGCGGCAGGCGTCGTCCGCCGAAAAGCCCCGCGAGGTGCAGGAGATCATCGGGTCGACCGCCACCCGCTGGCCTACCTCCACCCCCCGCACCTTCGGCCCTGTCTCGACGACCCGGGCGAGGATCTCGTGCCCCAGCACCGCCGGGAAGGAACCGAAGGGCTCCATCGACGGGCTGGCCGCGAAGGTAACGTTGCTGATGTCCGAGCCGCAGATGCCGCTCTGAAGCACCTTCAGCCGGACCCACGACGGCCCGGGCAGCGAAGGGGCTGGCAACTCCTCAAGCCTGATCCCTCCGCCCGCGCCGAAGAGCGCCCAGTCGGTCACCCGGCCGAGCGATTTGGCGATCAGGTAGCCGGGGATGGAAACGTGAAAACGAACGGCGCGCATGGCTGGCTCGAGGTTGGTCGGATGCAGATTGAGGTGTGTGGCTGGCCCTGGGGAGCACTTGCGGCTGCGGGCCGGATGGCTCGAGGCTGGTTGGCCTCGGTACGGGTTGCCTGGAAGCCGGTGCTCAGGGTTGGCTCCCCTCTCTCAGGGCTCTGAGAGCGAGTCGAACCTGCACCGGCACCATCGCCCGCCGCCAGCCGGCATCGACGATCGCGTTGTCCA
Organism: Longimicrobiales bacterium; assembly: GCA_965232315.1. GTDB lineage: Bacteria > Gemmatimonadota > Gemmatimonadetes > Longimicrobiales > Gaopeijiaceae > BD2-11. Next base: position 192,687 of record CBDDPN010000026.1, read on the forward strand.
GCGGATGGCACTGGCGGTGGGCGCGCTCGGCGAGCGCCTCGATGACTTCGTCGGAGAGCGGGTAGCCGGTTGCAATGCGCGCCCATCCGGTGAGGAGACGCGGGCGGGCACCCAGCGCGCTCACGACACCCATGATCTGGCACACCCGGCTCGAGCGCTGAAAATCGGCGGACACGGCCACCGAAAGCAGCGGGAAGTCGATGGAGCGGCGCTGGCGCAGCTTCGCGTACGCGGCGCGGCTGTCGCGCGAGGGAAACGGAATGCGCACCCGGGTCACGATCTCCCCCGGCTTCCGGCGGCTGTTCCAGATGCCGTCCGTCAGAAAGAAATCGTTCAGGCTGACTTCCCGGCGGCCATCGGGCCCGGCCAGCTCGACGCTGGCGCCCAGGGTCATGAGCACGGGTGGGGTATCCGCCGAGTGCGCGGCCACGCACTTCCTGCCGACCCGGGTGACATGGCACACGTCCCCGTCCTTCTTGAGGCAGTACCCCAGGGCGTCGCGCCAGAACTCGGTCTGGTTGTAGTAGGTGCAGCGCGTGTCGAGGCAGATGTTGCCGCCCAGGGTTCCCATGTTGCGCAGCTGCGGTCCCGCCACCTGCCCGGCGGCAGCCGCGAGCGAGGGAAAGCGGCGCCGCACCCGGGGATTTCGCGCAACCGACGCCAGCGACTCCGCTCCGCCGATCAGCAGCGCGCTGCCCCGCCGCTTGAACCCGCGCATCCCGGGAATCTGCTTCAGCGCCACCAGGTGCTCCGGGGTGAAGAGGCGGTGCTTCATGTTGGGGATCAGATCGGTGCCGCCCGACACCGGCAGCGCCCGCGATCTCCAGCGGTCCAGCAGCCCCACCGCCTCGCCGACCGTGCGGGGCCGGTGATACCGAAACGGGGGCAGACGCAGCACTCAGCGATCCCCGGCGGGCGCGTTGGAGCGCTCTTCGACGGCACCGCCCGTGCCGAGGGGCCTCGCCACCATGATCCCGTCCTGGCCTCCGATGCGCTGGACCCGCTGCGAGAGCGGAACCTCGCTGATCTGGACGGCGGAGCCCACGAGCGGGGCGTGCAGCAGAAACACCGTGCCGTCCCGCACCAGCGCCAACCCGGTGTGGGCGATGTCGAGGCCCTCCACGGTGGAGGTCGCGGCGATGATGTCTCCATTCGCGATGCCCGGAGCCGCGGCCTCGATGTCCGCCTCGCCGATGTAGTAGCGCGCCTCCGAACTCAGCCGCGCCTCGGAGCGCGCGATTTCGTCGACCACGCCGGGCTCCGACAGCTGGCGATAGGCATCCGCGTGCGTCGACATGAAGTCGATCGGGGTGTCGTCCACCATCCCGCCAAGCTCCCGCGAAATGTCCTGCAACAGCCCCCGCCGCCCGTTGTCGGCGATCCACTCGGAGAAATAGTGGAGCCGGCTCGGATAGCCGTCGAGCCTCCCCCCGCGATACCGGATCTCGGTGAGCAGCCGCCGGTATTCGCCTCGAAGCCGCTCCTCGTCCTCGAGCACAGAGGGGTCGTGGAGATGCAGGAATCGTCCGAGCGCGAACACGTTCTCCACGAAGGTGACGCAGTCCAGCTCCCTCAGATTGATGACCAGGCGCTCCGGTCCCGGTACCTCCAGCGTACGCGGCACATACGCGGTGCCCACGAAGGTGACTCCGATGCGCGCCATCGTCTCGCCCAGGGGCAGCTGGTGCAGTTCGTCGTCCCAGGCCCGGGCGAGGGTTGCGCGCACGATACTCCAGTCCTCGGCCGTACCCTCCGACATCGCCGGCAGGCGGGCTGCTTCGGGGTCGGGCGCGGATTCGCAGGAGGCGGTGACGACGACGGCCGCGACCGCCAGGGCCCATCGCCTCGAGCGCCGACGCCAGCCGGCCGCCTCGAGCCCCCAGCCGGTCCGGGACATCCTCCACCCGGTCCGGGCCACCCTTGCACCGATCCGGGCCGTCCTCTCACCGGTCCGATTGCCCAGGGCCGGCCACCCGCCGGTCTGCGCGGCAGATCCCGCGGCGCGCCCGGAACGAGGGCTTGCGAGGCGAGGTCGCTCGCGCGGAGAGCACCATGGCGCCGGCCTCATCGGCTCGCTCCCCCGGCCGCGCGGGCGTCAGCCTCAACGGGTTCGCGCGCCGGGGCGCCAGGGCCGGGAGGCGGTTTCAGCGCTTTCGGTGCCCCGGCCTGCCGTAGGGCTCTCCAGACGTTGGGGGGAGAGAAGGGAAGACGGTCCATGCGAACTCCTGTCGCGTCATGGATGGCGTTGGCGATCGCCGGGATCGACGAGTGGAGCGGCCCCTCGCCCGCCTCCTTGGCGCCGTAGGGGCCCTCCGGATCGATCGACTCGACGATCAGCGATTCGATCTCCGGGGTGTCGAGGCTGGTCGGGATGCGGTAGTCGAGCAGCGAGGGAGCATTGTGCAGCCCGGCTCGCCCCTCTCTCGCGGACTTGAAGATCTGTTCTTCCATGAGCGCTTCGCCGAACCCCATGTAGACCGAGCCCTCCATCTGACCCTCAACCAGCACCGGGTTCAGGGCGCGCCCGCAGTCGTGGGCCACCCAGATCCTGACCACGTCCACGACACCGCTCTCGACATCCACCTCGACCTCGGCCACATGGGCCGTGAAGGAGTATGCCGGCGAGGCGCCGATGGTCCCGCCCCGGTAGTCGCCGTGATTGTCGCGAGGGGTGTTGTACCACCCCGTGGCTCCCAGCGTGCCGAAGCGCGCCTCGGCCAGGTTGAATGCCTCCGCGATCTGCATCCTTTGCCCGGTGTCGGGCGCGAAATACGCCCACCCTCCCGCCAGTTGCACCTGACCCGGCCGGCACTCCCATGTCCCGGCCACGGCCTCCTGCACCTTTCTGCGCAGTTTGCGTGCGGCGTCGATGCAGGCGTTGCCGAGCATGAAGGTGATGCGCGACGAATAGGCTCCCAGGTCCACCGGGGTGAAGTCGGTGTCGCCGGACAGCACCCGCACGTACTCCAGAGGCACACCCAGCTCTTCCGCGGTAATATAGGCGACCATGGAATCGCAGCCCTGCCCGATCTCCGACGCCCCGCTCAGCACCGCCACGCGCCCCGACCTGTCCACCTGGAGCTGGATCGCCGACTGCGGCATCTCGTTGGGATAGACCGGGTAGTTGGTCCCGGAGATGTAGCACGAACCCGCGACCCCGAGTCCGCGCCCCGGAGGCAGCCGGCGAAAGCGCTCCCGCCATCCGCTCGCCTTCTCCACGGCGTCCAGGCACTCGAGGAAGCCGTTGGAGGTGACGCGCAGCTCGTTCACCGTGCGCGTGTTGCTGCCCATGAAGTTGACGCGCCGCAGCTCGATGGGATCCATCCCCAGCTTCTCGGCCAGCTTGTCCAGCTGCACCTCGAAGGCGAAGCGCGGCTGAACGGAACCGTGGCCCCGCTTCGGTCCGCACGCCGGTTTGTTGGTGTAGACGCGGGTGGAATCGAAGCGATACGCAGGCATGGCGTAGGGTGCGGTGAGCAGCTGGCCGGCGTAGTAGGTGGTCACCAGCCCGAACGACGCGTACGCGCCCCCGTCCAGCACCACCTCGGCGTCCACCGCCTGAAGCTTGCCCTCCGCATCGGCGCCGGTCCGGTACTTCATGTGGAAGGGATGTCGGCCGCGGTGGGCGTAGAACACCTCCTCGCGCGTGTACAGGATCTTGACCGGACGGCCGGTTGCCATGGCCAGCCGGGCAACGCAGAACTCGAGGTCGAAGGGCTCGGACTTGCCGCCGAACGCTCCGCCCACAGGTGGCTGAATGACCCTGATCGCCGCCGGATCCAGTCCCAGAACCGAGGCCATTTCGCGGTGAAGGTAGTGCGGCACCTGGGTGGCCGACCACACCGTCAGGCGCCCGTTCTCGTCGTAGCGGCCGATCGCGCAGTGGGGTTCGATGGGCGTGTGGGTGGTGCCCTCGAAGAAGTACTCGCCCTCCACGACCACTTCCGCGCCCGCCATGCGCTCGTCCACTTCGCCGAAGCTGAGCTGCACCCGCTTGGTCACGTTTCCGTTCTGTCCGTCGCGGCGGGACTCGTGGATGAACGGGCTTTCCGCGGTCCCATCGGCCGCGAGTGCCTCCGCCGGGTCCAGGTAGGCAGGCAGCTCATCATAGTCCACCCGAATGAGAGACACGGCCCGGTTCGCGGTGTCCTCGTCCACCGCCGCCACTGCCGCGACGCCATCGCCGATGTAGCGAACCCGGTCCACGCAGAGCGGATACTCGTCCGGCGTCCAGGGAATGATGCCGTAGCGGACCGGCATGTCGCGGCCCGTGATGACGGCGTGCACACCCTTGAGCGCGAGGGCCCGGGAGGAGTCGATGGAGACGATGCGGGCGTGAGGACGCGGACTCCGCAGAATCCGTCCGTGCAGCATGCCCGGGAGCGAGATGTCGTCGGTGTACGCGGCCTTGCCCGTCGCCTTCCCCAATCCGTCCAGCCTGCGCTGTGGATACCCAACTATCGTGAAGTCGGACTGAGAGTTACCATCGTCGCCCGATCGGTCCGCGGCTTCCCTCCACAAGGGAAGCATCCCGGGAGCCCGATCAGGCCCGGGGTGCCCGCTCATGCGCCCTTTTCCCGGCGAAGAGTCGCTGCCGCAGCCTCGATCGCGTCGTAGATCTTGGTGTATCCGGTGCAGCGGCAGAGGTTGCCCGACAGCGCTTCCCGGATCTCGGTCCGGCTCGGAGCATCGTTCTGGTCCAGAAGGGCGACCGCCGAACACAGGATGCCCGGTGTACAGAAACCGCACTGCGCCGCCCCGTTGAGGTCGAACGCGTCCTGCACAGGGTGCAGGCGACCCCGTCGGGCGAGCCCCTCGACCGTGCGAACCTCGCGTCCCTCCGCTTCCCAGACCGGGGTGATGCAGGACAGATGGGGCTCCCCGTCGAGAATGACCGTGCACGCCCCGCAGTCGCCCTTGTCGCAACCCTGCTTGGAGCCGGTGAGGCCGATCGCGTAGCGAAGGGTCTCGAGCAGGGTGAAGTGCAGGGGAACGCCGGGTGCGTAGTCGTCTCCGTTTACGCGCAGATGGACGATTTCGCTCGTGCCCTTCGCCATGCGAGTCCGGCAACCTCCTGATTATCTCTGAGAGTTCCCCGGCGACCCGACGTGCAAGGGCCTTCGGTGCCCGTCCTCCCATATCAATAAAGTACCAGGACTTGAGCCGACTGTTCGATCCTCGTTACTTTTCGCCCACATGGGATGTCTGTGGCGGCGACCCGGCGAACCCGGCGCCGCCCCTATTTCCCGTTCCCTGTTGTCCTCGTCGATGGGAGTGATTTCGAGATGCCATACCCCGAGATGATCGTTGCCCCGATGCGGGCGGAACTGGTCCGCCTGGGCTTTCAGGAACTGCGTACCTCCGACCAGGTGGAGGCTGTCGTGGACGGTGAGGATCGGTCTTTGCTCCTGGTCGTTAACTCGATCTGCGGATGTGCCGCCGGGGCCATGCGTCCGGCTGTCGCCATGGCGCTGGAGAACGAGAACCGGCCCGACATTCTGACGACCGTCTTCGCCGGCCAGGACATGGACGCCACCGCCAGGGCGCGCGAGTTCATCGCGGGCTATCCACCGTCGTCACCTTCGGTAGCGCTGTTCAAGGATGGCGAGCTCATCTACATGATGGAGCGCCATCAGATCGAGGGGCACTCCGCCCACCAGATCGCCTCTGAACTGGGTTCCGTTTTCAACGAACACTGCGCGTAGGCAGGCCGCCCCTCCGCGGCAGCTCCCGAACGCGTTGCCCGCAGCCCGGCCCGGCTTCGGGACCGGAGTCCACCAGCCCGGTCAGAGGATCGTCTTCCCCAACGCCGAGGCGATCAGTCCCACCGCCATCTGCGCGGTGCGGTTGCGGGCGTCCAGCACGGGGTTGAGTTCCACCACCTCCAGGCTGAGGAGCTGTCCGGACCGGGCCACCTTCTCGCAGATCAGATGTCCTTCGCGAAAGGTCAGCCCGCCAGGCACGGGCGTTCCGACCCCCGGCGCGATCATCGGGTCGAGGCTGTCAAGATCGTAGGAGAGGTGGAAACCGGCGGTGCCCGCGCCGGCTCTGGCGATCGCCTCGTCCACGCAGGGGGCGATGCCGCGCTCGTCGACTTCGGACATGGTGAACACGCGCACGCCGGATGACATGACGACTTCGCGCTCGGCCGGATCGATTTGGCGCACACCGATCATGCTGACGTTTTCCGGCCGCACCGCGGGGTCTCTGTCTGCCAGCGACCTGAGCACCCGTGGTCCGTAGCCCGTGAGCACCGCCAGCGGCATTCCGTGCACATTGCCCGACGGGCTGGTTCCCGGCGTGTTCATGTCCGAGTGGGCATCCACCCAGATGAGGCCGATCCTCTCCCGGCTGCGCGCGTAGAAGCGGCTGACCCCCGCCACCGATCCCATGGCGATGCTGTGATCGCCGCCCAGCACGAGGGGAAAGCACCCCCGCACCAGCCCATCTTCGACCAGGTCCCGGGCGCGGCGGCACACCGACTCGACTTCGGGCAGAAAGCGCGCGTGCGCGTCCTGCTGCTCCGAGACTTCGGGATCGGTCGCCACGACCGTTCCCATCTCGCGAACGCGATAACCGAGTCGTTCCAGCGTTTCGCGCAACCCGGCAATGCGGATCGCCGGCGGCCCCATGTCCACGCCGCGCCTCCCGGCGCCCAGATCCATGAGCACCGACACCAGCGCCAGCTCCTTCACCATCCTCTGAGCTCCTTGCGCCGAGCCTTCCTGGCCAGTCTTCGCCGGCGAGCCGCGTCTCCCTTGCTCTCGCCCGTCAGGCGTGTGCTCACGTTCACCCCGCCCATCAGGGCCACACCATTGACGCGCAGGACGGGAGACCTCGGATCGCCGGCACCGGCGGATGCCTCGGAGAGTTCGTCGCGCTCGTGGGCGAAGCCTCCCAGGATGCCCACGCCGTTGCAGTCCACCTGGAGGTCTGGCGGCACGATGATCTCCACCCCGCCCCACGCGGCGAAAACGGTCACTTCCGTCAGTCCCGGCCCAAAGCGGGCTTCCCTGAAATCGAGTTCTACGCCGCCCATCAGCGCGACCGCATAAGCCTCCCTTGGCGCGATCCACGGCCCGCCGTGCGAACTCGCTCCCAGCACACCGGCCATGAACCGCCGGTTCGGCACCATCTCCGGGGGGACCGTCCTGTCGGGGAGGCCCCGACCGGCGGGGCGCGCAGCTGCGACCGCGTCCTGCCTGCCGAGCGGCGGCTGCGCGGCCGCGGGTGAAAAATCGGCCACCAGCGCTTCGAGCTGCCCGGTCGAGGTCGCTCGATGCACGAGATCGAGGCGTCGTTCGAAGTCCCGCATGGACAAGCCGTCTTCGGCAAAACGCGCACAAAGCCGGTCGATGATGGCCTGGCGCGCTGCCTCCATCCCGCCGTCGCCCGGCTTCGGGGTGCTCTTCATCGCGGCTCCTCGCAACTCGGCTCCACTACGGCCATCCATCCCGCCGTCCTACCCGTAAGAGGTCCGCATCGTACCGCATCCCCGGCCGAGCTACGCCTCTCCTGACAGGAACCTCCGGCCGAAGTCCTCCAGAATGCGGGCGCATGCCTCGATCTCCTCAACGACGATCCATTCGTCGGCGGAGTGCGCCTGCGCGATCGATCCGGGTCCGAAACACACCGCCGGGGTTCCGGATTCGTTCAGGAAGGCGGCATCGACCCAGGCGGTCATGCCTTCGATCGTCGGCTCCCGTCCGGTCGCCGCAACAGCCTCGCGGAGGCCCCGCACCAACGGCGATGCCGCCAGCACTTCCGTCCCGGGACGCGCCAACGTCATCCGCAGTGCGGCGCCCGCCCGCGCCTCTTCGCCCAATCCGGCCACCACAGCCGCGAGTTCATGCATCACGGTCTCGGGGGTCTCGTGCGGGAGGGTTCGTCGTTCCACCACCACATCGCATCGCTCGGGATAGACCGAGGGAGCGGCCCCTCCGGAGATCGTTCCCGCGTGAATGGATCCCCAACCCAACAGGGGATGAGCCGCTCGTTCGCCCAGGCCGTCCTCGTATTCCGCCATGGCAACAAGGAACTCGGCAGCGTGCAGGATCGCGTCCACGCCGTGCTCGGGCCTCGAACCGTGTGCCGCCCGGCCGCGGAAACCGGCTTCAACCCACACGAAGCCCTTGTGGGCAGGCATCACCGCGAGTTCAGTCGGCTCGCATACCACCGCGGCGTCCGCCTGAACTCCGGCCTCGGTCAGCGCCGCCATTCCGGTGCTCGCGTGCTCTTCGTCGGAGGTGAGAGCGATGATCAGTTCGTTCGGCAGGTCCGAGCGGGCCAGTGCCTCGGCAGCGCTCAGAAGAGCTGCCACACCCCCCTTCATGTCGCACGAGCCGCGCCCCCACAAACGACCGTTCCGGACCTCCGCGCCGAACGGGTCGATGGTCATGCCTTCCACGCCGACGGTGTCGAGATGGCCGTTGAACATCAGGCTGCGTGGTCCATGACCCCTGCGCGCGACGACGTTCGGCCGGCCGGGCTCCGGTTCGCTCAGGGAGACCTTGAATCCCCAGCCCTCAAGCAATTCTGCCGAGCGAGCGGCAATCTGCGCCTCCCCGCTTCCCGTCGGTTCGATGCGCGGATTGACCGATGGAATCGCAACCAGCAGGCGGGCAAGCGCGAGGGCATCTCCGTCACTGGCCTGGTCTCGCAGGGTCATTCCGGATCCCCGTCCCGCCAACGTGCCGAACGCTGGCGGGCGTCAGTTTTCGGTGGCTCTCGGCGTCCACCGTCAGTTTTTCGATTCCGTTTCATGTCAAGACTCGGGGAATCGGATGCCTGGGGTGGGGATATTCCCGAGTTCGGGACGAATGGAACCCCATTCGGCGAGGCACGGTTTGTGCAACCAGATGCTGCTGAACGCGGATCAGACGATGCGACTCACAACGCGGGAGGAATCATCCGAGCTTTCACTGTTGGTCTTTTGAGTGCTGCAGCCGTGGCCACTCTTATCCTGGTCGGCACTCGTTCCCGCCCCCGTCCCCGGTCCCGCGAGGCCTACCGGCGGGCGCTTACCCGGAAGCAGTTGCGCGAACTGGGTATCTGACGCCCTCCCCCGCCCGCAGCGTTGCGTGGGTCCACGGACGCGGCAGGGCTATTCGGCGCATATCAGCCGAAGTAATCCTTGTTCTTCTCGATATAGTTCGTCCACTCCTCAGGCACATCCGTGTCCGGGAAGATCGCCTGCACGGGACATTCCGGCTCGCAAGCTCCGCAATCGATGCACTCGTCCGGGTGGATGAGGTACTGCTCGCCGGCTTCGTAGATGCAATCCACCGGACAGACCTCGACGCAACTTGCGTCCTTGGTCCCGATGCATGGCTCCGTGATGATGTATGTCATGGTCCCTCCTGAGAGTCGGATCATCGGGGATACCGCGCCTGGCCCACGACGACCCTGCCATCCGGTCCAGCATGGCTCTGGCGCGACACCGCGCTACATGATGCAGAAAACCCCATATGGGTTGCAAGACCGCATCATTTCAGTCTTGTGCCCTTGGGCCCGCAAGGGTGTTCCGTCGCGAACCACTTCGAGGCGTCCGCTCACTTCCCCCAGATCTGGTCGGTCTCTCCCGCAGCGTGGTTCTCGACCCGGGCCAGCACGAAAAGCAAGTCCGACAATCGGTTGAGATACGGCAGGATCCCTTCGTCGACCGCTTCCCGGGCGGCAAGCGTCACCGTAGCGCGCTCTGCCCGACGGCACACGGCGCGGGCAAGGTGCAGCGTGGCCGCGCCGGGCGCGCCCCCCGGCAGGATGAAATTCCGCAACGGGGGAAGGACTTCGTCGGCTTCGTCCATCCAGGCCTCCATTTCGCCGATCCGCTCTACCGGAACCCCGGGCAGCCGCGGCTGCCTGCGGGCCTTGGCGGGTGGGCGACGGGCGAGCAGAGCTCCGATGGCGAAGAGATCCCCCTGAATCCGCACCAGGCGGGCGGCGGTTGCCGGCAGCCGCGTCTGGCTGCTGGCGGCGCCCAGGAAGGAGCTCAGCTCGTCTACCGTGCCGTAGGCGTGCAGCCGGGGATGATCCTTGGCGACCCGACCCCCGCCCAGCAGGCCGGTATCCCCTTCGTCACCTCTTCTGGTATAGATCCTCATCTGCGCTACCTGAGCTTGACGACCCTCTTGAGGACCCTGGCCTTGTCGATCAGGCTTGACGCCTTCTCCACACTCCCTTCGGGTTCCGGCAACAGCAGGTCACGAATGTCGAGCAGCGCTTCCAGGTACAACTGGTCGCGCTGGAAGGCGAAGTCGAGCCGATCCATCTCCGAGCGGTCGTTCTCGCGCTCGGCCCGGGCGAAAGCGCCCGTATAGATCGACTCCAGATTGCCGACGATGCGGTTGCGATCTCTCATCTTGTCCTGACCCGCCTCTGTTCCAGCGCCGCCGCGACCGCCCTGCTGGCAAGAAACCCGTGCACGGCGTGACGCAGTTCGTCGAAGTGTCCGTGAAAGTAGTGGTCCGCTCCGGCGATGACGACCGCTTCAACCCCCTCACCCAGGTTCCGCGCGAATTCGATCGCGCGGGCACCCGAACCAAACTCGTCGTGCTCGCCCTGAACGATCAGCACCGGGCACCGGGCCTCCGCCAGAAAGCCGTAGTCGCTGCGGGTGAACGCGAGTCCCACGCCGACCATGGCGCCCACGCGCGCGTCGTAGGCTCCCGCCCTGAGCGCGGTCATCGACCCGAACGAGAATCCACCAGCCACCAGGGGCAGACCCGGGAAGCGGTCGGCCAGGTACCTGAGGGCAGCACGCGCATCCTCGGTTTCGCCGACTCCGCCGTCGTAGGAGCCGGTGCTCCGCCCCACCCCGCGAAAGTTGAAGCGCAGCGTCGCCAGCCCCGCGTCGGACATGGCCTGGGCGGTGCGATACACCGCCTTGGTGTGCATGCTGCCCCCATGCAGCGGATGAGGATGGCACATGACCGCAGCGCCGCACGGAGCCTCGTTCGGCTGCCGGAGCACAGCCTCCAGCAAACCGTGCGAGGCGGGGATCGAGAGGAAGCCTCCCTTCGACAAAGAGGTCATGGGGCCCTGGCCTGTTCGCATGTTGATCGGGGCGGCGCTATTCTGTCCGCGTGAGGCAATCCGGGTCAAGGGCAGTACGGGAGAACGACCGATGATCGTCGGACCGGCTGAGCTGGCGAAAGTCGTGAACCGCCTGTATTGGGACTCCGACGAAAGCGTAAACCGGATAGCGGAGAGCCTCGAACTCTCCAAGGGCGCGCTCTACGGACTGATCGAGCCGATAGCTGCAAGCGGTGCCTGCCCCGATTGCGCTTCGCCCCTGAGCTTCACAAACCGCACCGCCCGCGACCGCGGGCTGGCGGAATGCACTACCTGCTCCGTTGGCGACCAACCGCACGACCGCCTGCTGCCTCCCGCCCCCCCGGACGCCCCGGATACGACCGGGGTGCGCGCACCCCGGCGGTGGAGGGGCCGCGCGCTGGTTGGCTCCCTGTTGCTGGGCGTGGTTGCGGGGGTGCTGATCGTTCGCCTCGTGCGTCGGCCGTAAGCGGCATCGCCCCCTCGCCGGCACCGACCACCGGCTGGCCCCCGCACCCCCGGGATCGTGATTCGGTGGTGGTGCGGCCTTGCAAGTAACACCGCCTTGCAAGTGACGCCGCCTGCACGGTTGCTTCGCCCACGACTTGCCCTGGTCGTTGCGCCGAAGCCTTGCGGGACGAGGCAGGCCTGTTCCACCGTATGTTCGGAGCTTCGCGCTCGCGACGCGGCCCGGAGCCCAATGCCGCCGATGCCGCATGGCGCCGCCGCAACCACATCGGATGAATCCGGGAAAGAACAATGAAGCTACAGCACCCCATACGGCCCGCCGGGAGTCGGTTCACCAACCGGGTCCGTTCCCGGGCTTTGCTCCCGGTCATCCTGGCGCTGGCGACCGGCTGCGCGAGCGGAGAAAGCGACACGAGCCCTCCCGCCGAGGGTGCATCCTCCGACCCTCTGACCCGAAGCCTCTTCAACAACCCTCCCGAGCAACCCATGGGAGAAGGCGTGGACTTCGCGACCCTCGGCTTCGACTTCGGCAGCCCGGAGGCGTCGCTGCGCATCGCCGAACTCAGCGACTTCGGCTGCGGCTTCTGTCGCAAGTTCCACGAAGATACCTTCCCCGCCCTCCAGGAGGAGTACATCGACGCCGGAACCGTGCTCTGGAAGTACATCCCGATCGTGACCGGGATGTTTCCGCACGGTGACCTGTCCGCGCTCGCGGGCGAGTGCGCAGGCGAACAGGGTCAGTTTGAGGGGATGCTCGAACGGCTGTTCGAGGATCAGGGAACGTGGAAGAACAGCGATGACGCCCTGCCCCACTTCCTCGGATACGCCTCGGAACTGGAGTTGAACGGTGAGCAGTTCCAGTCCTGCATCTCCGAGGAGCGCCCGGCGGAACGTCTCGCCGCCGGAAAACGGGCCGCCAGGGCGCTGGGACTGCGCGGCACACCCAGCTTCCTGGTCAACGGGTTCCCGGTACAGGGAGCCCTGCCCACGCAACTCTTCCGCGACATCCTGGACAACGAGCTCCAGGCGCTGGAGCAGGCTGGCGAGTCCGGCAACTAGCCGCCGGGCCGCCGTTGCACGCGCGCCAGCGGGCGTGCAGTGGCAGCCGGCCGCCGGGCTTCCCTGGTCGCCATGTTGAAACGGTCTCCGGGCGCCAGGAGGTAGAACTCACCCCCCGAGTCGAGTTGCGCCCCGGCGTCGTAGATGGCGACGTAGCTCTCGCCGATCACCTCGAATTCATCGCCCTGAACGACGATCGCGGTGTTCTCGTCGATTCCGATACCGAGGAGATCGGGCATGGCCCCGATGACCTCGAGCATGTCGAACTGGCGATTCCGTTGCAGGAGGTGCTGGTCGATGCCCACGTTGCGCAGGAATCCGAACCCTTCCACGTGATCTCCCATCATGATGGTGTTGGTCTCGGTGTCCCCTCGGACCAGGTACGATCCCTGGATCGATGCCCCTGCCGATGACCCGCCGATGACCCCGCCTCGTTCGAGGACCCGGTGGAGTTCGTCCTCTGTGCGCGTGTCCAGATAGGAGTCCGCAATCCGCCACTGCCTCCCTCCCGGGAACCAGACTCCGCCGGCCTTCCGGATCGGCTCTATGAAGGCGTCGCTGTCGGCTTCGGCGCGATCGTTGGTGTGGATGACCGTCAGGTTGGTCGCCCCGGCGGCGCGGAATTGCCGAAGCCCGGGGTAGAACTGGTCATACTCGGCCGCTCCTCCCGCGGTCGGTATGACAACGATGGGGGCGCCGGGCCCGCCCGCCAGGTCGATGAAGCGCCGCACGATGTCCAGATCCCGCATCGCGCCGCCCACCACTACCAGCGAGCCGTTTGCCGGACCCACCTCCTGAGCCCCCAGGGGCGTCGCCGCGGATCGCCTCGAGCCGGCGGTGGCGAGCAGAACCACCATCGCAATCACGATCAAACTCCGGTTCATCCTGGACCTCCTCTTGTGACCAACGCCCGCCTTGCGGACGTCTGAAAACGCCTGAGCCCCCCTGTACCCTGAACTGAAATCATTCCGCCAGTCAACCGGTTTCGCCAGATGCATGACGTGTTCGCGTGCGTCCGTCGCAATGGATCAACCCGCGAATGTCCGTGCCGCTCCCGGCGCGGCGCCGCTGAGTTCAGCACCGTCCGAAGTCGGATCGATGCTGAGGATGTCGCTCATGTACAGCCCTTGCAAAGAGTTGCGTGTCGCATTTGCTGATCGGGTGCTGACACGTGTCCACTACTCTTGCTCGGCAAACACCCAACTTCGGAGGGAGGCAGATGACCAACGATTCGCGACCACCGTTTCTTCTCATCACTCCGCCGTACCGGAATTTCGTTCCGCTCACGGCCCCGCTTGAGTTCCTGCGGGACGGGACAGGCCTCAAGGGATCAGCGGTGGTCTGGTTCGTGGGGACCGGAGAACTGAGCAGCAACCTGGAGATTGCGCGCCAGCGGCCAGCCGGCGTCGTCCTGATCCTCATTCTCCCCCCCGCTTCGTCGCTGAGCATTGAAGTGGATCTGCTGGGAATCATCGGGCGATGTCGACCATCGGCAATTGTTCCCCATCACGAGGACGTCGAGCCGGAGGACATCAGAGCCCTGATCCGCCGGCCGCCATCGAACCTGCCGGTTGAATTCACGGAGTACCTGGCCTGGAGGGGCATCCGCGTCGACCGCGAGACACGCCGCATCATTCGCAGCACGGTCGAGCTTTCCAGGCATTTGACCACCATCGCAAGCCTTTCCCGCGCGGTCTACCTGTCGCGACGCGCCCTTGGGCGCCGCTTCGTATCGAGGGGACTGCCGGTTCCTTCTCACTGGCTGCAGCTCTCCCGGATCCTGCGAGCGGTTCTTCGGCTTCAGAACTCTGCCGAGAGCCTGCACACCGTCGCCTGTGCCCTCGGGTACCCCGACGGCTTCGCCCTGAGCAATCAGATGAACCGGCTCACCGGTGTCCGCCCCTCAACGGCCCGTCGATGCCTGGGATGGGAGTGGCTGATCGAGTGCTGGTTGAGAAAAGAGCGGCAGAATGGGGCGCTCACGCATGATCTGCGTGAAACCGGCTTGAGGGATAGATCGTCAGGACGGACCCGCATCCGCCGCAAGCCGTCCCGCAGGTACAGGAAGGCGCTGATCATGCGTGCCTCCTCCACCCGAGCGTCCTCGCAATGATCAGAATGTCTCCCCATGGCTGGTGACCGAGAAGTTGGCCGCGACAGCAAGAGTCCTTTTCTTCAACTGGTTACCTTCGGTGGACCCGGGTTGATCCTGGGCTCAACGCACAGGTCGTTGTCGCCTCTGCAAGGGGCGCTGCTCGGCCTGCTGGCGAGCGAACCGGGCGAGTGCATTGCCATTGTCCGCGCCATCGCGCTGCTTTGGCAGCCTGCTCCTCCAGATCGATTGCGCCATCGGATCAGCCAGCTCGTCTATTCTCTGAATCGGGCCTACCCGACGCCGTTGGTTGTCAAGGAGAGGGATCGCTATTGCCTGAGTGAGACGATTGCGACCGACTATCAGGTGCTGTCCGCCTCGATTTCGAGCGGAAATCCGGCGGAAGCCGCGGACCTCTTCCTCCGGGGGTTTCTTTCCGAACTGACAACGCCTCCCACGGACGCGTTCTCGGACTGGCTGGATACCAGGCGACTTGAGTTGCGTTCCCGGATCCGACACACAGCCGCGGAGCACTGGGGCCGCCTGACTCGTCAGGGCCGCTGGAAGGAAGCCATCGCACCGGCTCAAACCCTGCTGTCGGTGGACCCCGGTGACGAACGGGCTCTTCGGATGTTGATTCGTGCGGGGGCCATGTGCGGAAGCGTGCGTGAGGTGGAGGCGGCTTTCTTCAGTTTCGTCGAGCGATCCGAAATCGACGAGAACGACTGGGCTCCCGACGCCGAAACGCTGTCTCTTGTCGAACGTCTTCGCGAAATGGACTCGCGGGCAGGAGCGCAGGTCAATACCCAATCCGAAGGCACGATGCCACTGGTCGGGCGCGCCGACGAACTGACCTCGCTCTCGGCCGCGATGTGCCCTCGTCCCGGGGGAGGGTTGCGTCTGGTTGTCATCCGCGGGGAACGCGGAACCGGAAAGACCCGCCTCGTCGACGAATCCCTGACCAAGGGTCTTCTCACCGGCATCCGGGTGCTCCGGAGCCGAGCGTCGGAGTTCGAGCGCGGTGTCTTCCTCAGCTCCGTTCTTGAGGCCCTGTCAGCCTCCCATGTCGCACGCTACATCCACAAGCTCTCGGATCCGTGGCGCTCGACCATGCTTGAGCTCCTGCCGGAATTCCACACCGGCCCGGGGGCTCCGCCCGAACCGCCCGCGGTCGAACCCGATCGAGTCCCGCGTCGCCTTTTGGAAGCCGTTCGGCAGCTGATGATGATGATCGCCGGAAGCGAACCGACAATCCTCTTCATCGATGACTTCCACTGGGCCGACCGGAATTCCGTTGCAGCGCTCCGATACGTCGGCGAGCGATGGCCCTCCCTCCCGCTGGCCATCGTGCTCGCAGTTCAGACGGAGTGCCTGAGGCCGGAGGATCCCATCAGCAGGTTTGTGGACAATCCCACCGTGCGCTGCGAGCCCAGCCATTTCTCCATCGGGCAACTATCCCTGGAAGCCGCCAACGAGCTGGTCGCTACCACCGCCTTGAAGACGACGGTGGCGGCTGAGGTTCGCGACCAGATCGTCGAACTCAGTGACCGCAACCCCCTCTTCATTCTCGAGCTGACCAAGCTGCATCTGGCAGGGCAACGCCTGCCCAACCTGGATCCCGAAGACTTCATACCGCTTCCACCCTCGCTCGCACGGGTCTTCGCGGACCGACTAACGCAACTGGATGACGACGCCGAGCGCACAGTACAGGTGCTCAGCGTCTGCGGACATCCCCTGTACGTTCCCTCGTTGTCCACGCTGGCTGGCCTTTCTTCCAAGGCGTGTGTGGAGGCGCTCGACCAGCTGCAGCGCTGTCAGCTGGTCGGATGGGGTCCGCGCGGTTTCGTCGTACGCAACAAGCTGATCCGTCACGCAGTCTACGATCGGATGAACGCCGTGCGCAGGACATGGGTCCACGGTCAGGTAGCAGTTTACCTGGAGGAATCAGAGGCCAAAGCTACCCGGGGAGAACTGGCGGTGCACTACCACCACGCTCGCATGCGGGCGCCGGCTCTCCAGCACGCGCTGGCCGGTGCCCGCATCGCGGAGCAGTCCTGCGCCGTAGCGGAAGCATCCAAGCTGCTCTCCCTCGCTCACCGAAATACCGACGATCCCCTGGCGCAGGCGAGGCTGGCCGTCCGTCTCGCTCGGCTCCACTACCTGCACAGGGACATCGCTGCGGCCCCGGCACGGCTGGCCGAAGCGGCGGAGCAGCTCAGGAGGATCCAGCGGCCCCAGAGCGCGCTGGTAGCGGAAATCCAGCGCATCGAGGTGCTCGCGGGCGGCGGTGCCCGTTCTCCGCGGAGGGCCGCCGCCCGGGCCGAGGAGCACAGGAGGAACGCCGAGCGGGAGGGACACTGGAGGGCGTTCGCCATGGCGGTCGCCCTGGAGCTCCGGATCTACCGGAGCGAAGGGCAGGGCGGTCGGGCAGACAGGCTCGCGACGCAGGCGGCAAAGCTGCTGGACAAGGTTGAGCCGAGGTCGCGCGGGTGGTTGCATGCCAGCCTCACGATCCATCTTGGACGTGATTTCGATGCCGAGCTCGAGCATGCGCGCCAAGCGATTTCCATCGCCCGGCAGACACGCGCGCAAGGCGAACTGCTCCGGGCTTTGGGGCGGCTGATCGCGATTCAGGGCGTACGGGGTCTCATCGCTGATCCCGAGGCAATGGCGGCTGCGGAAGAGGGCGAGGTGCTGGCCGCGGAGAGTGACAATTACGTCGACCGCTCCAATCTGTTCGCCAACGCTGGAGCGGGGTACCTCGCGATTGGGCAACTGGACCGCGCCAGGAACTGGTTTGCCCGCGCAGAGGCGGCCCTGGCCACCGTCAACGCCTGCAGCTCCCATGTCACTCTGGCTTGCAGGCTGGGGGAGCTGGCGTTGGAGGAAACAGAGTTGGAGGAGGCCTGGGATCACTATGCCCGCGCACGGGGCTGGTGGACCCCTGGGATGGGCCGCCTCCTGGGGATGACCAGCCATTCCGGCGCAGGCCTGGTGGCGCTGCGGTCGGGCAAGCTGGATCGAGCCCGCAAGATGGAGAGCCGCCTGGCCACGCCCCCCACGGGCTGGTTCACGGATCCATGGTCGTTCGCGCTGTTCAGGGCAAAGATGAGTGAATGGCGCGGATTCGTCAGCGAAGGCGCGGATTCGATCGGCGACATCGCAAAGCGGGTCGAAACCTCTCAACCGGCCGCTTGGGCGAGGCTGAAGTTCGAGGAGGCGCGCATGCGATTGCGCCACTCCCTTCCCCTGCGGGACGAGGTGACGGCGACCGCTGCGAAAGCCGCGGCGGCCCTGGGAGTCACCCGCTGGATCGACCAACTCAGGGCACTGCAGAGAAGGATGAGGTAGCGTGAGGCCCCGGTACGCCCCGGGCTCGCGCAATGCAGGAAGGCCCCGACAAGGCCGTTGTGTGCGGTGAGAGCGGCGTCCGTCAGCGCAGCAGGTTGCGGCCCGCCAAATCCGGCGGAGCGGGTATCCCCGCCAGCGCCGCCAGGGTCGGTGCAACATCCACGGTGCCCACGCGTTCGACCGAACTACCGCGCCCGACACCCGCTCCGAGCAGGATCAACGGCACGTGGCGGTCGTGCCAGTACGGCGACCCATGGTTGGTCCCGCCTCCTGAGTACTCGACCGTTCCAGGTGTCAACCGGATCTCGAGATGCACCCCGTACCGGTGCAGGGGCCCCGGCATCCGCCCCGGGAAGTAGGAGTTCTGCTGCAACCTGATCAGCGAATCCGCGGAAGGTTCGCCCGCCAGCTCCGCTTCCGTCACGGCGTCTGCGACAAAGTCCAGCTGTTCGAGGGCCTCGGCGGCGAGGGCGGCCCGGGCGGCCGGGTCCTCATCACCCGCACCCTCGACAGCTTCGCGCACAAGCCGGGCGGCAGCTCGAAAGTCGGCGCCTCCTACGCGGCCTCTAAGCTGTCCGGTCTCCTGTTGGTATTCCGGTATCGGTTGGACCCCGTGGTCCGAAGTCAGCGCGAGCACCCAACCTCCCGCGCCCACTTGGTCGTCCAGAAACGCGAGAAAGGTACCGAGCAGCCGATCGAGACGAAGAAGGGTGTCGAACTGCTCCACGCTGAGCGGCCCGTAGCGGTGGCCAACGTAGTCGAGCTGGGAGAGCGAGACGCTGAGGTAGTCCACGACGTCATCGGTCCCCATGCCCAGCTCGCGCACCGCGACCATCGCGAGCTCCAGTGTCGCCGCGTCCACCATGGGCCTCTCCGCGATCCATTCATTGAAGCCCGCAGGGGACGATGGATCCCCTTCCAGTTCGAAGCGATGTGGAAAAGTTGTGTGCCTTCCGTCGCCCTCGTACAGCGCCTTGTCGCCACGCGGCACCGCTTGTTCCAGCCCCGGAGGGATGGTGCTATACCAGACCGAGTCGGACAGGAACCGTGTCCGCGCCTCCCGGTTGAAGTCTTCCAGCCACCGGGGAACCACCTGCCGGTACCACGTCGATGTCACGTAGCGTCCCTCGTCGGTGTCGAGCCAGTACACATGGCCCGGCGCTCGCCCAGCCATCGATATCGCTGCTCGATCCTTCTTGGACACCGACACCACGTGCGCACCGGAGTCGGCGCCCAGGACCCAGTCGGCCATGCCACTCCGCTCCAGATTGCGAGGCGAGCGCCCGGGTCGCTCGGGGATGCCTACGATAGAGGCAAGGCTGTCGGCAACGGCGTAGACCAACCTCGGTTGGCCGGTGCTGTCCAACTCGTACCAGTCGTTGGCGACGATGCCGTGTGTCCTGGGGAGAACGCCGGTCGAGAGGGTGGCATGTCCCGCTGCGGTCTCCGTGACCCCGTGATCGTGGGCGGCGTTGCGGAAGTGATACCCTTCGTCGAGCAACCGGCGAAGCCCGCCCGACAAGTGTTCGTCGTACCGGGTCAACAGATCGGGAGTGAACTGGTCCACGACCAGCATCACCATGATGCGGGGATCCGGATCAGGCTCGGGCTCGGGAACAGCACAGCCGGCCGCGAGAATGAGCAGGGCGTACACCGCGCAGCGGCGCAGGACAGGGCGCGACATCGACAGCAGTTCTCCTTGGACGGATTGGTGCTTTAGTTAGATCGCCTATCCCGGAGGCGAGGGCAACCGCCGCCCTTCGGCTTTGCCGGAGCGACGCCAGGACCGCCGCACGTGCAATCGCAGGTCCGCTCGCGGCGGTGGCCCCATCCTGCCATTCCATCGCCCCCGGGTTCCCGCTTGATTAGCGCATGGAACCCCTGCAGAGCGAACTCATCCATGACCGGTCCCGGAGGAGTTTTCGGGACATCTACGGCGATCTTGCCTGGAGAGCGCGACAAATCGACGTAGCCGTAGACCGGGTCAGGTTGTCGGGCATCGACCTCTCCCGTGAAGAGTTGGCAAACATAGCAGAACTGCGGGTGCTCGTAACCGAGATAAACGCCGCGACGCTCAAGTTCGAGGCGGAGGCGATCCTGGCGGATCCCCGGCGGAGTGACAACCTGCGCGTCGTCATGCGCCTGTTGGCCGAAGAACGACTCCGGGTTCGGTGTGCGCCGCTTCTGGACTGGGCCCCCAATTTCTCCATCTTCGTTCGTGCCGACGGGCGTCCCACTGCGCTCGTGGGTGCTCACTGGTTCCAGATCCCCTATCCGTTCCGGGGACCCGCCCTTGCCTTGCTCCATGAGGGTGAACAGGTCGATCAGGTACGATCACGGTTTCAGGAGATGTGGGATCTCGCTCACGACATCGGCCCCGCCGTGCGCAACGTCTTCGAGGCTGCCGAGCGCGCAACTTGACACGTTGGCCGGTCTACGGTACGGTTTCCGGCTATCGCAGGCAGTTTTCCGGCGTAGCTCAGTTGGTAGAGCAGGTGGCTGTTAACCACCGGGTCGCAGGTTCGAGTCCTGCCGCCGGAGCTGGTGACTTTGAGCGCGATCCCTGGTTGCGCAGTGTACGGAAGGCCCTGGAGGGAGATCCCTTCGGGGCTTCGTCATATCCGGCGTTCCTTCAGGCTCCCGCGCAACGGTTGAGCGGGTCGGAGGATCGAGACCCGCCCTGGAAGCGCTTGAGGATTCAACCGGATCGGTCGCCCTCAGGGCCGGTAGCGAAGAAAAACCGTCGTGCCGTAGCGCACGAAGTAGGCGTCGCCGATATCCGTTTCGGCTCGCGTCCAGCCGACACGCACCGCAGCGCTGACGGTGTTGGTCAGAAACCGGCTCACTTCCACATATACCGTAGACGCATTGTCGGCTTCCTCACCAGGGATCAGACGGGCGAACTCCGTCTCGGTCAGGTAGTTCTTCGCGGTGAGCACCGCCCGGACGTTGAGGCTCATATCAGCAGGCAGGGCCGTCGAAACGCCGGCGCTCACCGACACCGCATTGTATTCCGTGCGACTCGCATTGGACCTGTTCATGGTCCCCTGGATTCCGACCTCCGCCGTGATCCCCGGCGACCCCACTGACTCCAGCTCCTCGGACGACTCCCGCCCATCGTACGCCCAAAGCATGCCCGCCTGGTAGGCCTGGTCCCGCCGAAATGGATCGGGGAGGTAGCGGGTGCCCTGCTTCGGATACCTGAACCTGGTGAACGATCCGTAGAAACGCATCGTCAGGCTTCCTCCGTTCCAGGCCCGCTCCTGCATTGCGCCAAGTTCGACTCCAAGCTGGTTGCGGTCGAGCAGGTCCAGCTGGGGCACGATATCCTGCGCGTGGTAGTCGGAGCGACCGCCCTGCACGCCCACATCCCAGTGGACTCCGCCGATCTCCCGGGTGCGGAAGAGAACCGAACCCTCGTAGTCTGCATAACCCGGCTGCAGGAACAGAGGAATAGGCGTGCGGTCAACCACCTTGCGGCCTCGAGCCAGCCCCCGGAGCTGGAAGACGCCCAGACCCGTGATTCTGTAGAGGCCGGCGTCCAGCAGCCCGCTCCACACCCGGGGCGCGTAGTCGCGCAACTTGAAGCCGAACGCGTCGAACTGCCGGACGCCTCCATCAAACCTGACGTTGAACCCGCCGGAACCGCCGGGATTCGAGTTAAGGGCGCCCCGGAGCCCGAATTCGCCGCTTGCGGCCGAAGCCGCGTCCACGCTGTCGACCACCGGAAGCGTGACGGACGGGATGCCCCCACGATACAACTCCCCGGCCATACCGCCACTGAAGACGATATCCGTCAACCGCCCCTGGGCAGAGAGTGCCTCAGCCCATGCCGGCCCCAGGAGGATGATCAGAGTCGCGATGCGGATGGAGCGGCTCATACGCGCGCATCTCCGATGCGTTGGCGAAACTCCGCCGCTCGAGCCAGCGCGATGTCCCGTCTCTCGATCACGAACTCCCTGGACCGATTCAGTTCCTCGAGGAGTTGCGACAACTCCTCGGGTCCCGTCATGCCTTCCGACTGTTCGGACCCCGCGTCCGAGGTGCCCACGGGCACCCTCAGGTCGTCGAAGCGTGAGAGGTCCGCCCCGAAATCCTGCGCCATGCGCGCGTGGCGCAGCCGCCGCTCGTACAATTCGATCTGAGCGTCGATGTCGAGCAACAGCTGTCCATAGCGCGTCGCACGCAGGTCGAGCAGATCTGCTTTGGCTCTGATGTCGTCCCGGGAGTCACCTGGGTCGATATTGATTTCGGGAAACGGGTCGTCGTTGATCTCTACGGGTTGGGCAAGCTGGTCGGCCTCGTCGTACAGGTTGTCGATGCGTCGCGTGAGGAGGTCTCGCGCGCGCTCATCCGTTGCCTGGGGAAGCTCTTCAAAAAGCCCGTCGAGCTCGGCGAGTACGCTTTCCAGGTAGGCGCGCCGAGCCTGGTCCAGCTGGCCGACGGCATCAGCCAAAAGCCGGTTGCGCAGTTCCAGATCCTCCGCCCTGTCCTGATAGATCGCCAAGGCACGCCCGTACTGCGCCTGATCACCCGACTCGCGAGCCTCGGTTGCCTGATCCATCGCGTCATCGAGCAGGTCACTCGCTAGATCGCGCGCCCTCAGGGCGGCACTGTAGGCACTCTCGGCCGCCAGATACGCGGAGCGGTCGACATCCTGTGCGGCCGTACTCCCGGGAAGCACAGCAGACAGACCTGCGGCCAACATGGCCAGCCGGAACCAACCTGCCGGCGTCCGTCGGCTACCCCGTGTGGCCGATAAGGCCATGACCCGCCTCGGTTACGCGTCGATACCGTACTTTTCGAGCTTGTAGTAGAACGCGCTCGACTTCAGCCCCAGAAGTCTGGCCGCTTCTGCCTTGACGCCTCCGGCCCGCTCGAGGGCCTGCCTGAGCAGCTTTTCTTCGATACCCTCGACCATCTTGTTCAGGTTCATCCCGTCCGGCGGCAGGGGCTGGTCGACCGGGTCGGGCAAGGCGTCGCCGGCGCTCATCGGGGGCAGATCCGCCACATCGATCAAGGGACCGTCGGCAAGCACGAGCGCCCGCTCGATGACGTTCTCCAGCTCGCGCACATTCCCGGGCCACGGGTAGCCGGTGAGCATGTTCATCGCCCCCTTCGCCACGCCGTCGATCCCGGAATTGGTGCGATCGCGCAGCTTGGCGATGAAGTGGTCGACCAGGAGAGGGATGTCTTCGGTCCGGTTTCTCAGCGGTGGCAGCAGAATCGGGACGACGTGAAGGCGGTAGAACAGATCCTTGCGAAAATCGTCACTGGCCAGCAACTCCTCCGCAGGCGTATTGGTCGCCGCGATGATGCGCACATCCACTGAAATCGTCCGCTCTCCGCCGACTCGCTCGAGCTCCCGCTCCTGGATGACGCGCAGGAGCCTGACTTGCGTCATGGTGGAAATGGTGGAGATCTCGTCGAGAAAGATGGTGCCACCGTCCGCCAGCTCGAAGCGTCCGCGGCGTCTCCGGTCCGCTCCGGTAAACGCCCCCTTTTCGTGTCCGAACAGCTCGGAGTCGAGGAGGCTCTCCGCGAGGGCCCCGCAATTGACGCGTACGAAGGCACCGTCCTTGCGAGACGAGCTGGCGTGAATGGCGCGGGCCACGAGTTCCTTGCCCGTGCCGGACTCTCCGTAGATCATCACCGTCGATTCGCTCCGCGCCACTCGCCGGATCCAGCTGAACACCTGCTTCATCGCGGGAGCTTCTCCGATCATCTCGCCGTAGCGGGCCTCGGTCTGCTCCTTCAGGGAAGTGTTCTCGATCCGCAGCGCCACGTTCTCGCGGCGCAGCTTTTCCCGGTCCGCGCGCTCCCGCAGCAGACGCCCCACCTTTACCGCGAACTCCTCCGGCGAAAACGGTTTGGTGATGAAGTCCACCGCTCCCAGCTTCATCGCTTCGACCGCGCGGTCCACCGTGCCGAAGGCCGTGATCACCATCACGTCGGTCTCGGGCGCTTTCGCGCGTACCTGGCGGAGCACCTCGATGCCGTCCATGCCCGCCATCCTGAGGTCGGTGACGACCAGCTCGGCGCCGTGTTCGTTGAACAGATCGAGGCCCCGCTTGCCGTTTTCAGCGGAGAGGGTCCGATGACCGTGTTTCCGCAGGAGCAGTTCCAGTCCCTCGCGGATGGTATCGTGATCGTCGATAATCAGCACTCGCGCCATGGCATCACAAAGCGGGCCCCTGCGGGCGGTGGGAGAAAACGACAGGCGGGCGACAGCCCCGGCGGCGTAACGCGGCTCACTCTACGGAACGATTTGCCCTGTCAGCACTACTCGGATCCCGGATGGCTGGTAGCGATGCGTGCGGGTGCAGATGGAGGCTAATGGGCATGCGCTCCGTCGCGCGCGACCGGGAACTCCTCCGAGCCCGGCAAATATAGGCGGAACTCGGCGCCATTCCCAGAAGATGCATCCCCGGAAACCAGTTCCACCCGGGCATCGTTCGCCCGCGCCACGCCACCCACGATCGCCAGTCCCAGCCCCGCGCCCTTCTCCTTGCTGGTCACAAACGGTTCGAAGATGCGGGCACGCATGGACTCTGGGACTCCGGGCCCGTTGTCACGAACGGAGATCACCACCTCCCCGTTGCGCCATTCGCCCTTGAGCCACACCCGGTTACCGGCGTCGGCCGCATTTCGCAGCAGGTTCAGAACCATGCGCTTGACCTGACCGGGATCTGCAACCGCTTCCAGCTCCGTATCCGGGAGCTCCAATTCAAGCCGGCCACCCGCCGACGCCAGTTGGGTCGCGACCAGTTCCGCTGCTTCCCGCAGCGGCGCCCGGATGTCGTGCAGGCTCAACTCGGCGGCGCGGGGACGCGCGTACATCAGAAAGTCGGTGATGATGCGGTTGAGAGCATCCACCTCTGCCTGGATCTTGCGGAACAGGCGGGCCCGCTCCCGCGGGTCGGTGCTCTCTGCCGCAATGGACGCGAATAGTCTCAGGCCACCCAGGGGATTGCGGATTTCGTGCGCGACCTGTGCCAACATGAGCCGGAGGTACTCGTCGCGCCGAATGATACCGCGGCGCATGCGTTCCATGGCCCGCGAGAGACGACCGATTTCGACACCGGCCTCCACCGCGACCGGCCGCTTGATTCGGCCCCGCTGGATGCGAAGCGCCACCCTGCTGAGCCGCTCGAGAGGGTTGGCGATGCGGCCGGCGAGAGCGACCGCCACCAGCACCGAGAGCACGATCGCCAGTCCGGAGCCGATCAGCACCGACCTCCGCAGCCGGGCCAGGGGCGCGAGGTAGTCGGCGCTCATGAGCACGGCCAGGGCGACATCGGAGTCCTCCAGCCGCGCGAACCCGTACTTGTACAAGCGTCCATCCACGCCTTCGAACAGTGTCGTGGTGGCCGACCCATCCTCCCAGAGTTGGTTCAGTTGGGGACCGTGCACGGAAAAAATGAAGACCTGGTTTCCGATGATCGGTACGGAGTCGGCCGATTCCGTCGACACGATGGCCGTATAGGCAGGTGATGGATCGACGCCTCTCTCTCCGCTCCCCACTGTGGTTCCCTCGGGCAACGGCGAGCTTTCGCGCCGAATGATCCAGGCCGCGTCCACAATTCCGCGCTCGACCAGGCTGCGCAGGCGGCCGTAGGCCTCCTGCCAGAACGAGTTGCCTTCGTCGCCGGGGAGCAGGAGGAGCAGGTCCTGTGCCTCGAAGCCGGTCTCCGCCGCTACCCCTGCGGCGACCAGCAGCTTGGCGTCCAACTCATCCTCAAGGGCGCGGCTGGTAACGGACAGTGCGATCCAACTGCTCGTCGCTGTGAAGATGACCGCGAAGGCCACCAGAACCAGCACGTACAGGCGTCGAAGCGGCACTCTCTACGATCTCCTCTCCGGTGTTACGGCCAAGGCGGGGCGTGCCTTCTACGCGCAATCTCCGCCGGCGCCAGTCTCACAGGCCACAGGCGACGCGCTCCTCTATCGGGTCGGCGAACTGAACATGTTCGAGCGTCTTCGGCGCGACGACCACGTGGTAGGGGGTCTGCACCACGGTAGCCGGCGAACAGAAATCTCCGGGCACGAACTCCACGAGCCTCACGAGCGCGCCATCGCGAACGGGCTCGATTCCCCTGACCTCTATGGTATTCCCCGCCTCCCGCCTGGCTCCGTCTCCGGCGAACACCACCATGTCCATGGACCAGTCGATATCCGGTGCGGGCGCTCCTCCGGCGTGCCACCTCCAGAAATCTCTCCACTCGTCCGGCTCGTCGTTCGCACCGGGTCCCCCGAAGAACACTCGGCGAACCACGCCCAGTTCCCCCGGCCTGGCGCCCTTGTCCAGGGTTGCAAACGGTATGCTCCGGTAGAAGGCGCTGGTTGCGGAGTCGCCCAGGGTGAAGTCGTGAATCAGCTCGACAGCATGGATTAGCCGGCTGGCAGCCTCCCGTGGTTCCGGTCCTGCCTCCGAGGGATTCAAGATAGCGAGCGGCCCTCGGGCGCATCGCGTCCAACTCTGCTCCTCACGTCGTATTTCATCCTGAATTCGCAGGGTTACCCGGGTTTCGTCGTCGGCACAGCTCGGGTCGAGAGCCGGATTGAGGTCGCCTTTGAAGAGGTCCAGTTCCTTGCCGTTGACCAGAAGAATGAGTTCGGCGTAGGCCGCCAGGAACGCCCCCGGGATTCCCGGACTCCGGGTAGTGGCTTCGGCCCCGATCCTGCCCCGATAGGCGATGCTCTCGAACAACTGCCAGGCGCCGGTCGAGCGCCAGGTGAGGGTCTGCCGGAGTTCGCCGTCCGCGAGAAGCCCCCGCTGGGGAGCCAGGACCTCAACAGCGACCTGGCCGGACTGGGCAAAACGCAGGTTGGGCTCAACGATGGCGTTGTCGCACGCGGACACGGCCGCCAGGCAGGCAGCCGCCCAAACCCATCGCGTGCCGCGCTTCCCTGTCACGCCGGTGTCCCCCTTGTCGACGTTGGCCCCTGGATTGACGATGCGGAACTGGCCGCATCAATATACGGTCCAGCCAGTTGTCAGGCCCTTGTCACTCCGGTCCGCCGCGGCGCGCTGCCGCAGTCATTGCCAACCCTGCTGCCCCACCGGGAGCCACCATCGATGGAAGCCCGCATCCGCCTGCTGTCCCTGCTCGTCGAACGATCGGTTCGGCTCGGCGACTTTACCCTCGCCAGCGGTGCCCACTCCTCCTATTACGTCGACGCGCGGGCCACGACGATGACCGCGCATGGACAGGCCCTGGTTGGCCGGGTCTGCCTCAGTTACCTCCGGAACGCCTCCCTGGATCCCACCCATGTCGGTGGCCTGACCATGGGAGCAGACCCGATCGCCTACGCCATCGCCCGCCAAAGCTGGGAGGGGGGCCACCCCATCGATGCCTTTTCCGTCCGCAAGGACGCGAAGGAATACGGGACGGGCCGCAGGATCGAAGGTGGCCTGCCGAAGGATGCGCGCGTGGTCGTCATCGAGGATGCCATGACAACCGGTCGCAGCACGCTGAAGGCCATCGAAGCTCTCGAGGAGCATGGCGCCCGGGTGCTCGCCGTCCTCGCCCTTGTCGATCGTGGGGAAGGCGCACGTGAGCGCATCGCCGCAGCCGGGTACGCCGCCACATCCGTGTTTGCCGCCAGCGAACTCCTCTCCGCCGCCCGGCGGGCCCGGGTCGGATAGAAGAACCGACCGAGGCGATCGATCAACCCCCCCGACAGGAGCCCCGGTACCCCCACGGACCTCAGTCGAGTAGCCGCAGGGGCATCACCAGACAGAGATAGTCGATTTCGCCGGCGTCCTCCGCCGGGACCGGCTCGATGGTCGCTGCGCGCTCCGGCGCCTTGAACGCGAGGCGCACTTCGTCGGTGGGCATGTGCTGAAGAACTTCGAGCAGATAGCTGGCGTTGAACCCGATCTCCAGGTCATCACCCTCATAGCCCAGATCCAGCTCATCGTATCCCTCACCCAGATCGGGTGTGCTTACGCTGAGGTTCATCCGGCTACTGGAGAAACTGAGCTTGATGCGGTGGGTCTGGTCGCTCGCGACGACATCCATGCGCTTGACGGCTGCCAGGAGGCTGCTCTTGTCGACCACCGCAACCTTGTCATTGTCCTCAGGGATGACCTGCTTGTAGTTCGGGTAGGTACCGTCGATCAGCCGGGTGTAGATCTCGGTCGATCCCGAACGGAAGCCGAGGAAATTGCCGTCGCGGCCCAACTCAAGTTCGTCTTCGTCTCCGAAAAGGCGCTGGACCAGCCTCAGCGCGGCCGGGGGAACGATGAGATTCGAGGCAGGGGGTGCGCTGGATTCCGTTTTCACGGCCATGCGCGCCAACCGGTGGCCGTTGGTTGCAACCATTCTCATCTCGTTCCCACGGAGTTCCCAGAGGACGCCGCTCAGGATCGGGCGGCTCTCCTCAGTCGAAACCGCGAAGGAGGTGTGCCGGATCAGGGATAGCAGATCCGCCCCGGAGGTGCGCCAGGCACGATCGAAATCCAGGTGGGGAGCCGAGGGAAAATCGTCCGCCGGGAGGCCGTTCAGCTTGAAGCGGCTTTTGCCGCACACCAGTTCCATCTGACTCCCCAGGGTGCTGACCAGCACCGGCTGATCCGGAAGGGCTCGGACGATTTCCTGGATCTTCTTTCCCGGCACCGTCAACGAGCCCGCTTCCTGGACCTCCGAGGCAACCCGCGTGCGTACCGTAACGTCCAGGTCGGTGGCCGTAATCCAGAGTCCCTGGTCCGTAGCATCGAAGAGAATGTTCGAGAGGACCGGGAGGGTCGTTCGAGCGGGAACCGATTGGGAGACCGCGGTGAGTCCCTGGTACAGGTTCTGCCGAGTCAATGCGAGTTTCATGTAGCACGCATCCTGAAGCTTTGGTTGTGGTTTTTGCAGGAATCCACGAAGAGGTGTTTTGAATTCTATCCTGTTATGAAAAACCCGTAGTAGTAGTAGAGGCTGTGAACTTGTAGAAAACCTCTGTCTCCAGTCTTGTAACCTGATTCATCCCAAAGGTATCAGGAATGGATGGATGCCGTGGATTCAGGGTGTCGAAAACCATCCGGGTTTCCCACGAATCCACGGAGCAGCATCTCCGCGCGGGGTAGAGGCGGAGGTTTTCCAGCATTTGAACCGAAGATTGAACAGTTTTCAAACTCCTCTCCTGAGGATTTCCGCACGTAGCGCTGAAACGCGCTGCGCGAAGTCCTCGTCGGCCTGCAAGTCCCGATCGACTTTCCGGATCGAGTGAATCACGGTGGAGTGGTCGCGTCCCCCGAAGGCCTCTCCGATACGGGTCAGCGGGAGGTCGAGAATCTCCTTGATCAGATACATGGCGACCTGACGCGGCACGGTCACGTCGCGCGTACGTCGCTTTGAGATAAGGCCCCTGGGCTCCACTCCCCAGGCCTTCGCGGCCGCCTTCAGGATGTCCGTCTGGGACATCCTCGGAGAGGGTGGATCCGTCTGGAGTCGCGTTTCCTTGAGGGCTTCGTGCGCGAGGGCGAGGGTGATCTCCTGATTGGTCAGGGATGAGAAGGCCAGAAGCTTGATGATGGCGCCTTCCATCTCCCGGACCGAGGAGGTGCAGGATCGGGCAACCAGGTCGATGACGTCGTCGTCGAGAGAAAGTCCGTCGTACGCGGCCTTCTTCCGTACGATGGCGATCCTGGTTTCGTAGTCCGGTGGCTTGATGTCGGCGACCAGACCCCAGGCGAACCGCGACACCAGACGGTCCTCCAGCCCGGGCAGGCTGTTGGGCCCCCGGTCGCTGGTCAGGACGATCTGCTTCTGCGCGTCGTAAAGGGCATTGAACGTGTGGAAGAACTCTTCCTGGGTCCGTTCCTTGCCTTCGAGGAAGTGGATGTCGTCGACGAGCAACAGGTCGATCTGACGGTAGCGACGCCGGAACGCCGGTGTCACCCCCTCCTGTATGGATGTGACCAGTTCGTTGGTGAATTGCTCGGTAGGGACGTACGCGATGCGGAGTTCCGGAGCGTGCTGCTGAAGGTAGTTGCCGATCGCGTGCATCAAGTGGGTCTTCCCGAGTCCCACGCCCCCATAAACGAAAAGAGGGTTGTACATGCGGGCCGGCTTCTCCGCGACGGCGCGGCACGCGGCCACGGCGAGCTGGTTGTTGTTGCCCACGACGAAGCCGTCGAAGGTGTAGCGTTCGTTCAGCTTGTCGGAGGGGAAGCCCGCCTTCGCCTCGGAGATGCTGTATCCGAAGGAGGCCGCGGGGTAGGAGGGAGCATCCGGAGCGAGAGCAAAGGCGGGCGGTGCGGCGTGCGCGGTCGATGAACGATAGGATATCGACAGCGAACGCCCGAGTCTTTGCTCGATGCTCTTGCGGAGAAAGGCGCCGTACTTGTCCTCGATCCACTCGACATGGAACTGGCTGGGAGCCTCGACGAGTAGCTCGTTGTCAGAGAATCCGACCGCCTCGGTACCGGAAAGCCAGGTCTGGAAACTCTGTTCGGGGAGGTAGCTCCTCGCGGCCGCCAGCGCGTGAGCCCAGATTTCGGAAGCCGATAATTCCATCGAGAGAGCTTACGCCAGGGAACCGGAACCTGGGGTGTCTGGGTACCCCTGGATCAAGGAAGGATGCAACGGTACCCCCGGCATGTGGAAAAGTCAATCGAACCGCGTCGTACGCCAACGCGCGGCCCTCCCCGCGATGAAGAGCCGGGGTTGACGCCCTATGCAGATTTCCGGTAGGTTGCTCGCCCGTCCGGTGTGTTCGCTGGCCGCATGCGCGGGTAGCGTATCGGAAGCGCGTAGTTTCAACCACGAACGTTCTTCATGAGACCGACATACAGACCACGGAATCGCAAGAGAAAGAACACCCACGGCTTCCGCGCCCGGATGAGCACCCGGGCGGGCCGCAAGACGCTGGCCCGGCGGCGGAGAAAGGGGCGTCGGCGGCTGGTTGTGGAGGTCGGCTCCAAGTAGCCGGCGCACCAGACAGCGGTGCCGTTGCCCCGATGGATGTTCGCCTTCCGCCCGCGCGACGGATTCGCCGCAGTGGCGACATTCGGAATCTGTTGAGGCGCGGGAAGCGAAGAAGGACCTCGGAGTGCGATGTCTTCCTCGCGGCATCCGCCGCATCTCGTGCACGTTTCGGGGTGATCGTGCCCAAGCACGGGCACACAATCGCGCGCCGGAACCTGTTGAGGCGTCGCTTGCGCGAGATCGGACGGCTTGACGTGCTGCCACGCCTGGACACTGTTCCCGGGGGCTTGGATTTTTTGGTCAGGGCGAAACGCGGAGCGTATGGAGTGTCGTACCAGAGGCTCAGGGATCAACTTGTGATGCTCACCGAGGAGCGACTCTGAAGTTCTTGGTACGCGGCATTCGGTTTTATCAGGCGGCCATCTCCCCACTGACGCCGCCGGCGTGTCGGTTTGTGCCGAGTTGTTCCGCGTACGCCGTGGAAGCGCTCGAGCGCCACGGCGCGCTGCGTGGCTGCTGGCTGACGGTGCGGCGGATCTGCCGGTGTCACCCTTTCGGCGGACAGGGGTTCGATCCGGTGCCGGGGTGCCCGCCCGAGGGCCTGAGTGGCGGGAGTGGGGTGCGCAATACGCGGGGCCGTTCCGTCGGCAGAACCACGGCATGAACCCGGCGACCTTACGGAAGGGACGATGAGACCGGAACTTCGCTTCGTGCTCGCCATCGTTCTCATGATCGGTGTTCTCTTCGGCACCAATCTGCTCTTCCCGCCCGCCACGCCTCCCGAGCAGCCCGGGGAAGCCGCGGTCGAGAGTGACATCCCGGCCGCGGAACGGGCGGCAACCATGGACGACGCTACGGTGGGGGACGTCACCGCGGCGCCGGCGGATGCACCCGAGGTGCCGGAGCGCCGGATCCGGGTGCGCGGACCGCTGTACGAGTTCGAGTTCAGCAACTACGGGGCGCAACTGGTGTCCGCCATCCTGCCGGGATTCAGGTCGTTCGCGGACGATGGCGATGGCCCGGTCGAGCTCCTGCCGCGTGATGGGCCGGGGGCTCTCGGCAATCGGATCGCGGTCTCCGCCGACACTCTCGATTTCCTGGCTGTGCCGTTCGACGTCTCCCCGGCGGATGGGCTCACCCTGGAGGAGGGGGGGGATCCACAGGAACTCACCTTTGTCTTTCGAAGCGTCAGCGGGGAGTTGGGCCTTGAGGTCGTGTACCGTTTTGACCCCGACTCCTATCTGGTGGGGGTCGAGGGTCGCGTCCAGGGGGTCGAGCGGGGCCTGTTGCTCACCGATCTGGGGCACGGGCTGGCGTTCAACGAAGCCCGCCCCGCGGACGACGAACAGGCACTGGCCTACGTCATCAACCATGCCCAGGACGGGATCCGGCAACAGCCGCTGAGGAGGTTCGAGGACGACCAGGTGGAGGACGGACCGCTCTTCTGGGCAGCCTTCAAGAGCAAATACTTCCTGGTGGCCCTGATGGCGGGCGGCGACTGGGAAGCCGGGCGCTTTCTGGGTGGGGTGTTTGCCCGGCGCCCGCTCGAAGCAATGGGCACGGAGGAACCCCGTGTCGCGGTAACGGTGGCCCAGAGCCTGCTGCCTGACGATTCGTTTGCGTACCGAGTCTATCTTGGACCGCAGGACTTCACGCGGCTCAGGGCGATCGGTGGGGACCTGGAGGATGTAAACCCGGTGGGGTGGAGGTGGTTGCGGCCGGTCATCCAACCCTTCGCGGCGATCATCACGACCATCCTCATCTACCTGCACAACCAGCTTGGCCTGGGATATGGGTGGGTGCTGATCCTGTTCGGGGTCATGATGCGCATCGTGCTCTTTCCGCTGAACCAGAAAGCCATGCGCGCGCAACTCCGCAATACGGCAGTCGCGCCTCTTGTAAAGGAGATCCAGGCCAAGTACAAGAACGATCCCGAGCGGCAGCAGAAGGAGATGATGAAGCTGTACCGGGAACACGGATTCAATCCGCTGGCTGGATGTGTTCCGATGCTCATCCCGTTTCCTGTGCTCATTACCCTCTTTTTCGTATTCCAGAACACCATCGAGTTGCGCGGTGTCTCCTTTCTCTGGCTACCGGACCTCTCGGCGCCGGATCCCCTTTACCTGCTCCCCGTGTTCCTCGGCGTCTCCATGTTCCTGCTTCAATGGGTCAGCATGCGATCGATGGAGCAGGTGAATCCCCAGATGAAGATGATGCTCTGGTTCATGCCGATCTTCATGGTGTTCATCTTCTTCCAGTTGGCATCGGGGCTGAATCTCTACTACGCGACCGCCAACATCGCCACGTTGCCCCAGCAGTACTGGATCGCCAGGGAACGGCAGAAAGCCAGAACCAAAACGTCGTAGAGCGGGAGCAGACCAGGGCGGGAAAGCAGCCAACCCGAGTGGCCGGGCGGGCGCAGGGGGCATATTGACGGACACCATCGTGGCGCGCGCCACCCCCGCAGGGCCGGGGGCGCTTGCGGTCGTGCGGATCTCGGGGCCGCGCGCATTTGCCCTCCGGGACGCGCTGGCGCCAGGTCTCCGC
The DNA here is from genome assembly GCA_965232315.1 of Longimicrobiales bacterium. Classification (GTDB taxonomy): domain Bacteria; phylum Gemmatimonadota; class Gemmatimonadetes; order Longimicrobiales; family Gaopeijiaceae; genus BD2-11. The sequence goes on from CBDDPN010000026.1 coordinate 226,176, forward strand.
GACCCGCGTGCACGGCGAGCCGAGCTCGCGGCGTTGCGCGATCCCGAATCCGGAGAACTCCTGGACCGTGGGATCGTCACCAGCTTCATGGCCCCGGCCAGCTACACCGGGGAGGACATGGTGGAGATCTCCTGCCACGGCGGTTATCTCGTCCCGGGCCTCCTGGTGGAGTGCGCGCTGGCTGCTGGCGCTCGCATGGCCGAGCCCGGAGAGTTTACCCGGCGTGCGTACCTGAATGGAAAGATGGATCTGCTTCAGGCGGAGGCGGTATGCGACCTGGTCGGCGGGGGCAGCCGGGCGTTGCACCGCGTGGCTGTCCACCAGCTGGAGCGGGGGCTCTCGGCCAGGATCTCCGGTGCGCGCGCTGCTCTGGTGAGGCTGGAGGCGCTTCTCGTTCACCACGTCGACTTCCCGGACGAGGACGAACCGCCCACGAGCCTGAAGGAAGTGGCGGGGGAAGCGCGGGCGGTCCGGTGCCAATTGCAGGAGCTGCTGGCTACGGCCCCCGAGGGCGAGTTGCTCAGGGCGGGGGCGCTGACGGTCCTGGCGGGTCGGACAAATGCTGGTAAGTCAAGTATGTTCAACGCGTTAGTAGGGTATGAGCGTGCCATCGTAACCGAGATTCCAGGAACCACACGAGACGCACTCGAAGCGACGGTGTCGCTGGGCGGGTATCCGTTCCGGCTGGTGGACACGGCCGGACTGCGGGAGACCGGGGAACGCGTGGAGGCGTTGGGCATCGAGGTTGCCCGCCGGTATCTGGCACGCGCGGATGTGGTTCTTTTTTGCGTGGAGGAGGGGGAAGCCATCTCGGAGACCGATCTGGAATTCCTGTGTGAGTGCGATGGTCCGGTAGTGGTGCTGAGCACGAAGGCCGACCTCGCGCGGAACGCCACAGCGAAGAACGGAAGAGACGGGGCGGCTCCCCCGGCCCGGCAGGATGGCCCCATCGCGGCAATCCCGGGTCAGGAAGAGGGTTCGCCGCGGCAGATCGCCACCTCCGTAGTGACGGGCGAAGGGCTCCGGGAGCTGGCAACCGTCCTCCCACGTCTGGTCTACCGAGGGTTGGTCACAGCGGATCACGAGATGCCGGTCCTGACCCGGGAGCGGCATCGTCGAGGGCTCGAGCTGGCGGTCAAGGAGCTGAAGAACTTTGCGCACGCGCTGGAGGCAGGGGTTCCGGCGGAAATGGCGGCAACGCACCTGAAACCGGTGGAGACCGCGCTGGAGGACGTGGTCGGGGTGATTACCCTGGAAGAAGTGCTGGATGAGGTGTTTCAGGACTTCTGCATTGGAAAGTAGGTCGGTTACTTTGGTGCCGCCGGGGCTCACCGCGTACTCATGCTGACGCGGATGAGATGGACGAACCGCGGATGGAAGATTGATTGTGAACAGGAACCATGACGTCATCGTGGTCGGAGGCGGACACGCGGGCGCGGAGGCGGCGGCCGCAGCGGCGCGCCTCGGAGCACGTGTGCTGCTGATTACGCCGGATCTGGCGCGCATCGGCCAGATGAGCTGCAACCCCGCGATTGGAGGTATCGCGAAGGGTGTGGTAGCGCGCGAGGTCGACGCCCTGGGTGGTGTAATGGGGCGGGCAACGGACGCCGCACGCATTCATTTCCGAATGCTGAACCGATCCAAGGGGCCGGCGGTGTGGGGACCGCGGGCGCAGTGCGACAGGACCCTGTATTCGCTGGCCGTGCGGCGCGTGCTGGAGGAACTGCCGACGCTGAGCGTGTTTCAGGACATGGTCTCCGACCTGACCCTGCGGGGCGGGAGAGTCACAGGTGTGCGGACCCGCGCCGGGCTTGACTTGAGGGCCTCGACCGTTGTCATCACGGCGGGCACCTTTTTTCGCGGCCGCCTCCACATGGGAGTGGGCGCCGCGGTCGAGGGTGGGCGCGCTGGAGAGGAGGCGTCGGTGGAACTCGCGTGCGCCCTGGAGGGTCGCGAGCTGGAAGTGGCGCGCTTCAAGACCGGTACTCCGCCCCGCGTCGACGGCCGGTCTGTGAACTACAAGCAGCTACGGGAGCAGCCATCCGAAGCTGGAGGATTTCGCTTCTCCGGCTACACCCGGGAAGAGTTTCCAGGCGAGCGACCCTGCTGGATCGCCTGGACCGGGCCGGAGCTCAGGGACATCGTACGCAAGAACCTTGAGAGGAGTGCGCGGTTTGGTGGGTCCATTGCGGGGCGCGGACCCCGGTACTGCCCGTCCATCGAGGACAAGATCGTTCGGTTTCCCGATGCGCGCAGGCACCAGGTGTTCCTGGAGCCGGAGGGACTGGACACCACGGAGCTCTATGTGAACGGCTTGTCGACCTCCTTGCCGCCGGAGGTGCAGCTGGAATTCCTTCGCACGGTTCCCGGTCTGGAGCGTGTACGCATGACGCGCTGCGGCTATGCGATCGAATACGATTACTTCCTTCCTCATCAGCTGCGACACACGCTGGAAGTCAAGTCGGTGGACGGGCTCTACTTTGCAGGGCAGATCAACGGAACCACCGGCTACGAGGAGGCGGCCGGCCAGGGGTTGGTAGCAGGCGCAAACGCCGGCCTGGCCGCCCTGGGAGAGGCGCCCTTGATCCTGGAGCGTGACCAGGCCTACATCGGGGTTCTCATCGACGACCTGGTCACCAAGGGGGTGGATGAGCCCTACCGTCTCTTCACCTCGCGGGCTGAGTTCCGCCTCCTGCTTCGCCAGGACAACGCACTCACCCGACTGGGTCCGATCGCGCGGGAAAGGGGATTGTTGTCTTCGAGGCAGGCCCGCACGCTAGAAGAGCGCGAGGAGAGGGAAGACAAGCTGGTTGAATGGTTCAGATCCACCCGCCTTCGGCCGGAGGAGATCAATGACGCACTCGCCGAGGTGGGATCGAGTCCAGTTCGCACATCCGCGAGGGCGGTGGACCTGTTGAGGAGACCGGAAGTGACCTCGAAGACGCTGGTTCGAGCGGCAAACGCGCCCTTCTGTGACAGCGGATGGGAAGACGCGCTGTTGGCGGTCGAGGTTGATTTGAAGTACAGCGGATATGTGCAGCGTGAGCGGGATCGGGCTGCGGCGCTCCGCGCGCGTTCGCAGTTTCGTATTCCGCGAGACCTCGAATACGCGGACCTGCTGACACTCTCGCACGAGGCGCGAGAGAAGCTGGAGCGAGTTCGGCCCACTACCCTGGCGCAGGCCTCGAGAGTATCGGGAGTGTCGCCGGCGGATCTACAAAACCTGGTCCTGGAGATCCGCAAGCGGGCACGAGGTCGTTCCGAACGTTTCACGGGAAACATGACGGTGAAACAATCTGGTGAAGCCAGCCGTGTTTCACGGGGAACATGACGGTGAAACAAGAAGGACCGTCAGATTTTGACGTCGGATTCCTGCTGGGAGTCCTTGTCGGCGAAGGACATTTCGGGGGAGACGGGCGACAGCCTCACGTTACCCTCCGAATGCACACGGACCATAGGACGCTCTTCGATTGGATCATGGAACGCTTCCCCGGAGGAAGGCTGTACGGTCCCTACAACCACGGTGGGCGGCGATACTACCAGTGGATGGCGCGCGGCGTCTTTCTGAGGGAACAGCTGGTGCCCTTGCTGGACAAACACCTGAGCGAGCGGCTCGATCACAAGGCAGCGCGTCGGTACCAGGAAATGAAGGTACGTTACTCACTTCCGCCAACCACCGAGGTTCCCTGACGGCTGGCCCCCGCAGCGCAGTCTCACATCCGGCCTGCGGCCATTCACCTTTTCAGATAACCGGGGGTCGGGTAGCTTTGAAGTGGCCTTCAACGGGACCCACCCGGTGTGACCACACTCTTTCGTTGGTTGGAAGAGCTACCCTGCAATCGGTCTGATCGCTGCTTATGTCGAGAGTCATTACCATCGCGAACCAGAAGGGAGGTGTGGGGAAGACAACGACGGCGATCAACCTCGGAGCCGGGCTGGCGGTGGCCGAACAACGAACTCTGGTCATCGACATGGATCCGCAGGCCAACGCCAGCAGCGGAATGGGCCTCTGGAGCCATGACCAGGTGTCCAGCATCTACGATGTCATGATTGGCGGGCGCCCGATCGCCGAGTCCCGGGTGCGCCGCGTTCACTTCCCCTTCCTGGACATGGTTGGCACGACGCGGGACCTGGCGGGCGCCGAGATCGAGCTTGTGGGTATGGAGTCCCGCGAAACCATTCTGCGCAACGCACTCGAGCCGATTCGCGACGAATACGATTTCATCCTGGTGGATTGCCCCCCATCCCTTGGGCTCCTGACGCTCAACACCTTGACAGCGGCCGACTCCGTACTCATTCCGATCCAATGTGAGTTCTACGCGCTGGAAGGCCTCAGCCAGCTGCTGAACACGGTGCGTGTAGTACAGCGGGGGCTCAACACGAGCCTCGAGATCGAGGGCGTGCTCCTGACGATGTTTGATCAACGGCTCAATCTGTCGAAACAGGTCGCCAGGGAAGCCCGAGAGTACTTTGGGGACAAAGTGTTTACGAACGCGATCCCCAGGAACGTGCGTCTTGCGGAAGCGCCGAGTTTTGGCAAGCCGATCATCCTGTACGACGTCCTGTCCGCGGGTGCGCGCTTCTACCTGCGGCTGGCCCAGGAAGTCATCGAGCGAACGCGCCGCCGCCAGTCGGCGACCAGAGTTCCCGCAGGCTCATGAACGTCGCGCAACGAAACCGCCTTGGGAGAGGCCTGGGTGCCCTCCTCGGGGATCACCTCGATCGGCCAGCGGCAGGCGAGATCACCAAGCTGCCCCTCGAGTCAGTCGTCCCCAATCCGTTCCAGCCCCGCCGTGAGTTCAACGAAGAGGAAATCGACGAACTCGCAGCCTCCATCCGGACGAACGGACTGCTCCAGCCCATCCTGGTCAGAACCGCCCCGGGCACGGTCGAGAGGTGGGAGCTGGTCGCGGGAGAACGGCGATTCCGCGCCGCCACGCGACTCGGGTGGAATGAAGTGCCGGTGATGGTACGGAACGTCGACGACGAAACCATGCTCGTGCTCGCACTGGTGGAGAACCTTCAGCGCCGCAACCTGGGTGCACTGGAGGAGGCTGAGGGCTATAAGGTGCTGGCGGACAAATTCCGCCGCACGCAAGAGGACATCGCGTTGGCAGTGGGGAAGAGCCGGGCCGCCGTCGCAAACATGCTGCGGCTGCTGAAGCTGCCCCGGCCAGTGCGGCAGCTGCTGAGAGAGGCCAGGTTGACGCCTGGTCACGCTCGGGCCCTGTTGGCCGTGCAAGACCAGGAATGGGCCACCAGGCTGGCTCGTACGGTCGTCGAAGAAGGGTGGTCCGTCCGCCGATTGGAGGAGTACGTACGAACCAATCCCACTCCCCCGTCTGGCAAGAAACATTTGCCCGACAACCGCAAGAGGCCAGTGCTGCCACCCACTGCAGGGCTCGTCACAAAGGCGCTACAGGGAGAATTGCGTGCAGTACTCGGGACACGCGTCATCGTAAGACGCGGAAGAGGGACCAAGGGACGAATCGAGATCCCTTTCCAGGACGACCAGGACCTTGAGCGGCTGTTCGCTCTCGTGTCCGGCCGGGAAGCGTCCGATGTTCTCGAATAGGAAGGTGGGAAGTCGCCGCCGAAGTCTGACGATCGTCGTCACGTCCGACCGATCTACGCATTCGCGGACCCATGTGGTGACTGCCGTACATGCTCTGCTCGGTTCAGCGGCATTGATCGGACTGATGGCGGTGGGTTACGCCGCGGGTTTCGCCACGTCAGCCCGTGAGGCCGACATCCTCGCAGACTCCCTCGCGTCCCAGGCGGAGGGACTCCGGACGCTGAGTGCGCACGTTGACACGCTGGAAGCCAACTACCGCCGAATCGCCGACCTGTTTGGCGCTCGCGCCACGGCTCTCTCGGACCTTTGGCTACCCCCGGTCGGGAGCGGCGAGGGAGTGAGCCGACCCGTACAGGACGAAACGATGCCAACCAGCTGGCCACTGACCGAAAGAGGCTTCGTGACCCAGCCTTTGATTGAAGGTATGGTGGGAGAGCATCCTGGCCTCGACATCGCCGTCCCTACAGGTTCATATATTCGCGCCGCCGGTGCCGGCATTGTCGCCGATGCCGGCGAGGATCCGCTCTACGGATATTTCGTACTCCTTGACCACGGCGGCGGATACGGCAGCTTATATGCTCATGCTTCCGTTACGTTTGCCAGACCGGGCGATCCGGTACACCAGAACGAGGTCATCGCACTCAGCGGTTCCACGGGCCGGTCGACGGCCCCGCACCTTCATTTCGAAATCCTGCTGGACAACGAACCCCTCGATCCGTTGACGATTCTCCAGCAACCTTGAAGGTTGCCTAGGAGCCAATCCCATTTTGATTCATCTCAGCGAAACAAGGAAGACACGAGGATGAGCAAACAGCGACCGGCACCGAATCCCCCCGGAGCTCCCGACAACACGATTTCAATCATCGGACCGGGGATGAGCGTGGTAGGTGACTGCAAGACAGAGGGCACCATCCGCATCGAAGGTACGATTGAGGGCCAGGTGGAGGCCGGAAAGGCCATCGTCATCGGGAAAGACGGCGCCGTCATCGGCGATATCTCCACCCAGGACGCGGTCATCTCGGGACGAATCAAAGGGAGCCTGGTGATAGGGTCGCGACTGGAACTCCAGTCGTCGTGTGACGTCGAAGGGGAGATCGATACCCGCCGTATCGTTCTCGAGGAGGGTGCGACGGTGAACGGGACCGTCAAGATGGGAAGCCGTGGCAGTCAACCGTCTCCTCCTCGCGGGTGACCGCAACATCCGGGCGCCCCGAGGGAACGGGAGGGCCCGGGCAAGGTTCTTGCGAGCCGGGCATGGTCTCCAGGATCGATCTGCTTTCCGAAGTATGTGTAGAACGAAATCTGTGTAAAACCAGGAGACTCCACTTTGGGGACCCAGTGAGCTCCGCCGCTTCTCGCCGCTACAGTGGAAAACCCCTGAACTCATTACCCCACCGTTATTTACGCAGCCGCCGAGCGTCTCCCGGAAGGACCGCTCCAGGTATAGTTGTCCACATTTATTTTCCCACAGTGCCCAATTGTGGAGAGCGTGACCCGTATCTTCATCGTCATAGGGGTGCAAGCCCGCTGGGGGCACTTCGAAAGCCATGAAACTCGAGTCGCTCGTTGAATACGTCGACGACTACCTCCGGGTGCCGGACTTCCCCGACTATCCCAACGCCTACAACGGCCTGCAGGTTCAGGGACCAGCCGAAGTACGGGGGATCGCCGCGGCCGTCGATGCCAGCGAGGCGGCGATCAACGCGGCTGCGGAGCGCGGGAGTGACCTGCTGCTCGTGCATCATGGACTCTTTTGGGATGGAGGAGCTCCTGTCACCGGCAGACGGTTCCGAAAGCTGTCCGCTCTCCTCCGAAACGAAGTAGCTCTCTACTCGGCGCATCTGCCGCTGGATGCCCACCCCGAAGTGGGGAACTGTGCCCTGCTTGCGCGCGCACTGAACATCGACATCGAGAGAGGGTTCGGGAGCTTCAAAGGGGTCGATGTGGGTTGGATGGGGACCACTTCAGAAACACGGCAATCCTTGCAAGACAGGTTGTCCGAAGAGATGCAAGTCCAAGTCCGACTGGTAGATGGAGGACCTGATATGATTCACCGCGTTGCGGTCGTAACCGGCGCCGGGGGATCGATGATCGCGGAGGCCGCGCGATCGGGCGCGGACGCCCTGGTCACGGGCGAGGGCGCGCATCATACGTATATTGACGCGATGGAATGCGGGATCAACGTGTACTATGCGGGCCACTACGCCACCGAGACCTTCGGAGTCCGTGCTCTGGCCTCACATCTCGAGGAGCGTTTTGGCGTTCCCTGGCAGTTTCTTGATTTTCCGACGGGATTCTAGAGACGCCTGCGTCCGTACCCCGTCAGGTACCGGGAGGAGGTAATACCCATGTATTGGCGCCCAATCCACAATCTGTCCGTTGCCATGCTCCTGCTGGCCTGCGGCGCGACCGGCACGGTGCATGGCCAGCAGGTCCCCACGCCCGAGTCGCACTTCGGTTTCGAGCCGGGAGCGGATCGCAAGCTGGCGGACTGGACGCAGCTGGTCTCGTACTACGATGCCCTGGCGGAGGCTAGCCCGCGGGTCACGCTCGACACGTTGGGACTCGCTGTCCGGGGGCAGCCGTTCGTGATGCTCACCATCACCAGCGAGGAAAACCACGCGAGACTCCAGGATCTGCACGAGATTCAGATGCGCCTTGCCGATCCCCGGCGGGTGTCGGGGGGAGGCCGAGCTGGAACGGCTGGTCCGTGAGGGCAAGACGGTCGTTCTCCTGACCCACAACATCCATGCCCCCGAAGTTGGAACGGCGCAGGTGGCCCCCGTCGTCGCGCATCGGCTGGCGGCGTCGAACGACGAGCGGGTGCGTGAAATCCTCGACAACGTGATCCTGCTCCAGATCCCGTCCCTCAACCCCGACGGTACGCAGTGGATCACCCAGTGGTACAATCGGTGGGTGGGCACGGAATACGAAGCCGCGCCCCTGCCCTGGCTGTATCACTACTACACGGGGCACGACAACAACCGCGACTGGTACTCGTTCACGCAGCCCGAGACGCGCCTGACCGTCACGAAGGCGCACAATGCGTGGCACCCTCAGATCGTCCACGATGTGCACCAGATGGGCAACCGTGGGGCGCGCATCTTCTTTCCCCCCTTCATCGACCCCTGGGAGCCCAACGTGGATCCCGCGCTGATCGGGGCCGTGAACCAGCTCGGTTCGTACATGGCGGCGGACCTCATCGCCCGGGGCAGAAAGGGTGTGGTGACCGGAGCGATCTACGATGGGTTCTCGCCCGCCCGAGCGTACATGCACTACCACGGCGGCGCGCGCGTTCTGTCGGAAACGGCTTCCGCGCGTCTGGCCACGCCGATCGATCAGAGCCCGGAGGACATCGGCGGCGGGCGCGGATACGACGCCAATCAGGCCACCTACAACTACCCGGAGCCCTGCGGGCGGGCGGCCCCTGGGGGCTCCCTCAGATTGTCGAGTACCAGGATGCCGGCGTGATGGCGTTGTTGACCAATGCGGCCAAGAACCGCGAGTACTGGCTGCGCAACTTCTACGGGGTCAACCTGAGGGCCGTCGAGAAGTGGGATCGGTGGCCGGAGGCCTGGGTGATTCCCGCTGGCCAGGCGAACGACCTGGGGGTGTCCACCGTGCTCGACATTCTCACTACGGGCGATGTTGAGGTACACCAGGCTGAGGCCGCCTTCCGCGCGGGGGAGAGCGAGTTTCCCGCGGGGAGCTGGGTGATTCCCATGCGCCAGCCGTACGCCTCCTTCGCGCAAACGCTGCTGGAAGTCCAGGAATACCCGGACCTGCGCCTCTATCCCGGCGGTCCGCCCCGTCCTCCCTACGACGTGACCGCCCACACGCTGCCGCTGCTCATGGACATGGAGGCTGTGCCGGTGGACACACCGGTTGACGACGTGACCCTGTCCGCGCCCATCGCCAGCCCGGGCGTCGAGTACCGGCTGCCGCCGGGGCTGACCGGGGCCGGGGGCCCCGAGGATCGCGTTGTACAAGTCCTGGCAGGAACCCATGCCCGAAGGCTGGACACGGTGGGTTCTGGACCGCCACGAGCTGGCCTACGACACCATCCACGACGCGGAACTACGGTCAGGGGGGTTGAGCCGTTATGACGTGTTGCTCCTCGAGAACCAGGGGGCCGGCTCCATACTGGACGGCTTTCCGGCCGGGGTGCTGCCGCCCGAGTACACGGGTGGAATCGGGGAAGAGGGAGCGGGTGCGCTGGAGACCTTCGTGCAGGAAGGAGGACGCCTGGTGGCGATCGAGAACGCGACCGAACTCGCCATCGACCTCTTCGATCTCGGGGTGTCCGAGGCCACCGGCGACTTGCCGAGCCAGGAGTTCTTCATTCCCGGCTCCATTCTGCGGCTGGCGCTGGAAGCGGATCATCCGATCGCCGAGGGCCTCCCCTCCGAGGGCGTCGCCTGGTTCCGCAACAGCCTGGCCTTCGACGTACTCGATCCGGCGTTGCACGTGGTGGGTCGATATGGGACGGGTGATCCGCTGTTGTCGGGCTGGGCCCTGGGATCGGGACATGTGGCCGGCAAGGCGGCCATCGTCGAGGCGCAAGTGGGTGCCGGTTCGGTTGTGCTGTTCGCCTTCCCGCCCAACTATCGGGCGCAGTCGGTCGCCACGTGGCCGTTGCTGTTCAACGCGCTGATGGCTTCTCCGGCGCCCCGGACGCAGGGAACATTCGAAGGGGGCGACGGCCCATAGCGACCGCATCCGACGGGTTGACGGGGCCATGAGGGTCGCCGCAAAGCGGATAGCGGGCTGAGCAAGAACGGCAACGCGCGGGGGAAGGAATGGCAGAAAATGAGAGGCACTCCATGAAGTGTCCCCAGTGTGGTTCGGAAGCTGCCGGCAAGTTCTGCGCGGAGTGCGGGGCGGCCGTCACAGGGCCGTCGTGCGTCTCGTGCGGCGCTACCGCCCAGCCCGGAGCCTCGTTCTGCATCTTCTGCGGCACGCCTCTCCACCGGCGGCCGGCGGCACGCGCCGGCGGAAGAACGATGTTGTGGGCGAGCGGCGCGCTCGCCGGCCTACTGCTTGTCGTCGCCGGGTACTGGGCGCTGGGCCGGGATGAGCCGGCGGATCCCTTGCCGGTGCCACCGGCAGCGGGCCTGGCCCCCGCCGCAGGGGGAGCGTCACAGGTGGATCTGAGTTCCATGACTCCGCGAGAGGCGGCCGATCGGTTGTACGACCGGATCATGCGGGCCGCGTCCGCCGGCGACACCGCCGAGGCGCTCGCGTTTCTGCCGATGGCCCTCAGCGCCTACGATCTGGTCGTTCCCCTGGATGCCGACGGCCACTACCACGTATCGCTGCTGTACGCCCTCGACGCCGACTACCCGGCGGCCCGGGAGACCGCCGAGGCGGCGCTGGCTGACGCCCCCGACCACCTGCTTCTGTTGGGCGCGGCCGGCCGCGCGGCCGCTGAACTGGGCGACGACGATGGCGCCAACTCGTACTACAGGCGATTTCTGACCGCCTGGGACGACGAGCAGGCGCGCGGCCTTGAGGAGTATTCCATGCACTCCATTCCGCTGACGGAGATGAGGCAGGCGGCGGAGACGCGCCTCGGTGGGTAGGCCTGGTTCGGGGCTTCGGCCTCTGCGACGGCACCGGCGTCCGCGCGCGCTGGCGGTGGTTGCCGTCAGCGCTGGCCGGCGGCGGAGATTCGCTGACGTGGGAGAGGAACCCCGCTCTTCGTGATCGAATCACAGCTGGCGCTGATCGCGCTGATCGCCGGGGTCGTCGTGTTGGCGCTGTGGCTGGAACGTCGCCGGGTACCCGGGCTCTGGAAGCTCGGCGCCACCCTGCTCGCCATCGCCATCGGAGCGGTTCTGTCCAACCTTGGGCTCGTGCCCCCGGCCTCACCCGCCTATGGGGCGATTACCGGCATCGTCACCGATCTGGCCATTGTGTGGCTGCTGCTCGCGGTCAACCTGTCCGACATGCGCAGAGCAGGCGCCGCCATGCTGATTACCTTCGGCATTGCCGTGGCGGGAACCGCACTGGGCGCGTTCGCGGGCGCATTCCTGTTCGGGGACGCCATAGGCGGCGAGACCTGGAAGCTGGCCGGGGCACTCACGGGGACGTATTCCGGAGGATCGCTGAACTTCACCTCGGTGAGCCGCGCGGTCGACATGTCCGATACCCTTTTCGTGGGCGCCACCGCCGCCGACAACGTCGTCACCGGACTCTGGATGGCGATGTGCGTGGTGCTGCCCCGGTGGATCGGGCGCTACTACCCCACTCCGGCTCCAGCGAAGGCGGCCACGGGTGAATCGCCGCCGGCCCGGGGCGCCGGCCAGGCGAACCCCGAAGACGGCGAGTCCGAACACCCTCTCTTTGCCAGCGCATCGGTCTCCACGAATCAGCTCGCGATCCTCGTTGCCGTGGGACTCGCGATCGTGGTCGCGGCTCGCGCGGCGGCTTCGGCAACGCCCGGAATCAACTCGGTGCTCTGGCTGACGACCCTGGCTCTGGCCACGGGTCACCTCGTTCCAACAGGGGCGCAACGTGGCGCCCTCCAGCTCGGCAACTTCGCTCTGCTCTTCTTCTTCGTGGTGATCGGCATCTACTCCCGCTTCGCCGAAGTACTCGCCGTCGGGCTCCCGGTGCTCTTCTACGCCCTCTTCGTCGTGGGTGTCCACGGCGTTCTGGTCTTCACGGCGGGCAAGATCCTGCGCGTGGACATCGGCACCCTTTGCGTGGCATCGCAGGCGTCCGTGGGAGGGCCCGGCAGCGCTCTCGCGGTCGCGGTGGCGGGAGGGTGGCGATCCCTCATCCTCCCGGGCATCCTGGTCGGTCTGCTCGGGTATGCGGTGGGTACGTATGTCGGGATGGGCATCGCAGGCGCCCTGCGCGGGATGGGCTTCTAGGGACGTTGCGGGAACCTCCAACCGCGGGCTCCGTTGCCGTAGAAAGCTCGGGGGTTTTATGATTCCAAGCTACGTACCGGACCACGCACATTCAGCCAAAACGGCAGGCTGGGAGCCTTCGCAGGGCCCCCATCGTCGTCGGATGTCCACCAGCGCAAGATCGCGATCCCAGGGGCAGATTTCGTATCGGCTTCAAGGGACAAGCGACGGAGAAACCGAGGTTGACGCAGCCCCTGAAAGCCTGGACAGGATACGCGCCGGCGCAGAAGGACACGGGCGACGTCAAGCCCAAGGGCCATGCCCGCATCCGCGCGCACGAGGGCATCGTCACGATATCACCGCGCGACCGCAAGCCGGCCTGGCTCAAGGTCCGTTCGCCCGGAGGGGCCAACTATCTGCGGCTGAAGCGTCTCATGCGCAGTCAGGCGCTGCACACCGTGTGCGAAGAAGCCGGTTGCCCCAACATCGGGGAGTGCTGGGAGACAGGCACGGCCACCTTCATGATCCTCGGCGATGTGTGCACGCGCGCGTGCAAGTATTGCGCGGTAGCCCACGGCCTTCCCACCGTCCTGGACCACGACGAGCCGCGGCGGGTCGCTGCAACCGTGGCATCCATGGAGCTCGAGCACGTCGTGATCACGAGCGTGAACCGGGACGAACTCCCCGACGGGGGCGCCGGCATCTACGCCGAGACCATCCGGCGCATCAAGGACCGGCTCCCGCAGTGCTCGGTCGAAGTGCTCATTCCCGACTTCAAGGGAGACGAGGCCGCTCTGGCGGCGGTGCTGGAGGCTGAGCCGGCGATCCTCGGGCACAACCTGGAGACCGTAGAGCGGCTTCATCCGGAAGTCCGGCCCGGAGGCCGCTACTGGCGATCGATCTCCTTTCTGGGAGCCTCCAAGCGCTTGGCTCCGCACATTCTGACCAAGACCGGGATCATTCTCGGAATGGGGGAGCGGGCGCCCGAGATTCGTCAGGCGATGAAGGATCTTCGCGAAGCCGGCGTCGACATCCTCACCCTTGGGCAATACCTGCGCCCGTCGCTCCAGCACATTCCCGTGGCTCGCTGGGTGACCCCGGAGGAGTTTCAGGACTGGAAGCGCATCGGCGAAGACAACTACGGCTTCCGGCACGTGGAATCCGGGCCGCTGGTCCGCTCGAGCTATCACGCCAAGGACCAGGCGCGCCAGGTCTCGGCAGGGGCGCCGGGATCCATTCGCCGCGTGGTTGAAGCGGATCTTCCGGCGCCCGCCGAGATCCCCGGACTCGGATTGGTCCAGATCGAACCCCGGCGTCCCGCGGGAGACGGAAAGAATGGAAAGGAGGTCGCTCATGCCCGATAGCGCAGTCCGGCACGCGTCCACGTCGGCGCCTCCGACCCTCATTGACGGGTTTTCGGGCGAGCAGCTGAGCGGCTTCCTGCGCGAAATGCTCGTCTACAGGCGTTTCGAGCAGAAGGCGGAGGAAGCCTACGCCATCGGAAAGATCGGAGGGTTCTGCCACCTGCACATCGGGCAGGAGGCGGTAGCGCTGGGCGCCATCGGTCCCCTTCTTCCTGAAGACTATGCGATCTCCGCCTACCGCGAACACACCCAGGCGCTTGCCAAGGGAATCTCCGCACGTGCGGTCATGGCGGAACTCTACGGGCGAACGGGCGGATGTTCGGGCGGAAAGGGGGGCTCGATGCACCTCTTCTCGGCGAAGCACAACTTCATGGGCGGATGGGGCATCGTAGGCGGCCAGATCCCCCTGGCGACGGGTCTGGGCTGGGCCATCCGGTATCGCGGCCAAAAGCGCGTCTGTGTCTGCTTCCTGGGCGATGCGGCCGTGAACCAGGGCTCATTTCACGAGTCGCTCAACATGGCGGCGATCTGGCAGCTTCCCGTGATCTACGTCGTCGAGAACAACGGCTACGGCATGGGGACGGCGTTCGACCGGGTGACCACGACCCCGATGATCGAAAAACCTCGCGCGCACGGCATCCCGGCGCACGACGTGAACGGGCAGGATGTGCTCGCCGTCTGGCGTCTCATGGAAGACCTGGCGGCCCGGGTGCGCGACGGCGCCGGGCCTCAGTTCGTCGACGCGGAGACCTACCGCTTCAAGGGTCACTCGATGTCCGACCCGGTGTCCGGAACCTATCGCAGCAAGGAGGAAGTGGAGTCGCGGGTGCGGGAGGATGATCCCATCGCGCATTTGCGGGATCGCATGATGGAGAGCGGGCATCTCACTCAGGAAGAGCTCGAGGAGATGGACCTGGAAGTGCGTGAGCTGGTCGAGGACGCCGCCGATTTTGCCGACCGGTCCGCGTTCCCGCCCGAGGAAGCCCTGCACGAATTCGTCTATAGCGACACAGCCGTGCGGGGAAGGCTCTTCCTGGACGGGACGGGAGGCTGACATGGCGGTGATGACCTATCGGGATGCCCTGAACCAGGCTCTCGCGGAGGAGATGGAGCGGGACGACTCCGTCTTTCTCATGGGCGAGGAAGTCGCGGAGTACGACGGAGCCTACAAGGTGTCGCGGGGCCTGCTGGACCGCTTCGGCGACACTCGTGTCGTCGACACGCCGATCAGCGAGCTCGGCTTCGCCGGGATGGGCGTGGGTGCGGCGCTGGCTGGACTCCGGCCTGTCATCGAGTTCATGACCTTCAATTTCTCGTTTCTGGCGCTGGACCAGGTCATCAACAACGCCGCCAAGACCCACTACATGACGAACGGCCAGCTGCATGTGCCCATCGTCTTTCGGGGACCGAACGGGTCCGCGCTCCAGCTCGCAGCACAGCATTCCCAGGCGTGCGAGACCTACTACGTCCACGCGCCGGGGATCAAGCTGGTCAACCCCTCGACACCCGCGGACGCCATGGGGCTGCTCAAGGCGGCGATTCGCGACGATGACCCGGTGGTCGTAATGGAGTCGGAATTGCTCTACAACGCCCGGGGCGACGTTCCGGAGGGTGAGCACATCGTCCCCCTCGGCGTGGCGGATGTGAAGCACGAGGGCACGGATGTGTCGATCATTTCGCACGGCCAGACGGTTCATGTGGCGCTCCAGGCCGCGCGGGCGCTGGAGAAGGAGGACGTTTCAGCGGAGGTGCTCGACCTCCGTTCGCTCCGTCCGCTGGACATGGATGCGATTCTGCGCTCCGTGCACAAGACGAACCGCGCCGTCTATGTGGAGGAGAACTGGCCCTTCTCGGGCATCGGGGCGCAAATCGTCGCGCTCATCCAGGACGAGGGCTTCGACGACCTGGATGCGCCGGTTCTGCGGGTAACCCAGGCGGACGTACCCAGGCCGTATGCCAGGAACCTGGAAAAACTGACCAAGCCGAGTGTCGACCGAGTTGCCGAGGCATGCAGGAAGGTGTTGTACCGCAACTGACCTTCGTCACCCCCTTCCGACCCCATTTCAAGGCTAGTCGATGGCCACCAAGGTTCACATGGAAGCGCTCTCTCCCACCATGGAGGAGGGGCAGGTCGTCAGATGGCTCAAGGCGGAGGGTGATCCGGTTGCCGGCGGCGAGTTGCTGGCCGAGATCGAGACCGACAAGGCGACCATGGAACTCGTGGCGCGCGGCGATGGCGTGCTGCGCGCCATCCTTCTGGGTGAAGGTCAGACGGCACCCGTCGGACACGTCATCGCGGTGATCGCGGCTGCGGACGAGGATGTCGCGCACCTGCTGCCGGCCGCCGCGCCAGCCCCCACATCCTCGGCCACCGCGGCGGGGGAAGAGCCGGCCACGGGGTCATCGCCTCCCACGACTCAGGCTCCGGCGACTCGTTCAGCGGGGCGCTCCTCCTCCACGCCAGCGGTCCAGCCGACTGAAGCCGAAACCCCGGCGGCGGTGTCGCGGACGGACGGCGGCCGCCTCAGGGCGTCGCCCGTGGCCCGCCGCCTTGCCCGGGAAGCGGGACTTCGCCTGGAGGCGATTGCGGGTTCCGGACCGCGGGGCAGAATCGTCAAGCGCGACATCCAGGGAGCGCTCGCCGCCGGAGCCGCCGCGACTCCGGTCTCCGCCCCCACGGTCACGGGCGAGGACTTCGTGGACGTTCCCCTGACGCAGATCCGCAAGACCATCGCACGCCGCCTCGTCGAGTCGCTGGGTCCGGTCCCCCACTTCTTCCTGACCGCGGATGTCGACATGGCGCGGGCCGCAGAGATGCGCGAGCAGTTCAACGAGCTCGAGACGGGGGCCAGGATCTCCTATAACGACATCGTCATCAAGGCCGTGGCGCTCGCGCTCGCCCGCCACCCGGAGTGCAACGCCTGGTGGGGCGGGGACCATGTGCGCAGGCATCACCGCGCGCATATCGGCGTGGCGGTGGCGATCGACGATGGCCTCATTACTCCGGTCGTTCGCGATGCCCACGCCCGGCCGATCGCCGAACTATCAAACGAGGTGCGTGAGCTGGCCGAGCTGGCCCGGGCGAAGCGCCTGACTCCCGACCAGTACACGGGCTCCACCTTCTCCATCTCGAATCTGGGAATGTTCGGGATCGAACAGTTCACGGGTGTGATCAACCCGCCCGAGGCCGGCATCCTCGCGGTCGGCGCGGTCGAGGATCGGCCGGTGGCGGTCGATGGAAGCGTCGTCGTTCGACGCCGCATGCGCATGACCATGAGCTGTGACCACCGGGTCATCGACGGGGCCCAGGGCGCACGTTTCCTGGCGACGTTAAAAGGCCTTCTGGAGAAGCCGCTGAGCGTGCTGCTCTGAGGATCTGGACGCGGCCGGGTGCTTCGTCCGGCAGCCCCGGACCACGCAGGCCCGGAGAGGATGGCCCCCATCCGCCGGTCGCCGTCGGGTGGGCGCCATTCAGCCGCTGGCAGGCGCCTTCCTGAGCTTGTCGAAGAACTTCGCACGTGCCCTGGCGACTTTGGGGGCGACCACTGCGCGACAGTATCCCTGACCCGGATTGCGCGCGAAGTAGTCGCGGTGGTAGGCCTCGGCGGCGAAGAACCGTCCGGCCGGAACCACTTCCGTCACGATCGGCGACCCCCACAGCCCCTCGCGCTCGAGCTCGTCGATCATGTCCCTGGCGACCGCCTGCTGTTCCGGCGAATGGTAAAAGATGGCCGACCGATACTGGGTACCCACGTCGGCGCCCTGGCGGTTGAGGGTGGTGGGATCGTGGATTGTGAAGAAGACCTCGAGGAGCTCCCGGAACGTGATGCTGTCAGGTGAGAACACGACGCGCACGACTTCAGCATGTCCGGTGGTGCCTGTGCAGACCTGCTGGTACGTGGGGCAAGGGACATCTCCGCCGGTGTAGCCCGAGTCCACCCGTTCGATGCCCCGCAACTCCAGGTAGACCGCCTCCAGGCACCAGAAGCATCCCCCGGCAAGAGTACCGATCTCGTGGTTGCCCTTTCCCATGCCATCCGCCTCCTTCAAGAGCCGTCTGCTTGTAGCTATTATTCGCCGCACTCGTTCCCTTCCCGTACCCCCGTCATCGCGAGCTGGCCCTCCAGGGGCAGATTGCCATGCTGCTCGAAGGCGACAAGATGACCGCAACGCTTAGGCGATCAGGCTGCGAACGGCTTCGTCCGCCGGGACTGGGCGTTACCTCCATCGGGATCCTCCTGGCGCTGTTCGCCGCCGGCTGTTCCGCTGTGCGACAGTCCGCCGGAGCGGACGGACCTGGACCCCCCGCTGGGGAAGTGGCGTCCAGACGGGCAGAAGGACGAAATCACGCCCGGCATCTCGACAAACCCTACGTCGTGCTGGTGTCCTTTGATGGCTTCCGCTTCGACTACATGGAGATGTTCGAGACGCCCAATTTCGACAGGGTGGCGGCCGAAGGCGCTCGTGCGGAGGGTCTGATTCCCGTCTTCCCCTCGCTGACCTTTCCCGCGCACTACTCGATTGCGACCGGGCTGTACCCGGGAACCCACGGGCTCGTAGCCAACACCTTCCATGACCGGGAACGCGACGGGACGTATTCGCTCTCGGACCGGGAGACGGTGGAAGACGGCACCTGGTACGGGGGCGAGCCCATCTGGGTGACCGCGGAAAAGCAGGGGATGGTAAGCGCGGCCTTCTATTTCGTGGGATCGGAGGCCGACGTGCAGGGCATCCGGCCCAGCCACTGGAAGCGCTTCGACCCCGATGTCCCGAACGGAACACGCGTCGACACGGTGCTGGCGTGGCTCGATCTGCCTCCGGAGACCCGCCCCCACTTTGTTTCCCTGTACTTTGCGGACGTCGACTACGCCGGGCATCGACACGGTCCCCACAACGTTCCGGAGTTGGCCGAGGCGGTCGAGCAGGTGGACCGGGCGCTGGGGCGACTCCTCGACGGTCTGGCACAGCTTGCGCACGGCCCGGAAGTGTACGTCGCGCTCGTGTCCGACCACGGGATGAGCGATGTTCGGCCCGAAGGGCACTACGCTCTGGACGAAATCGCGGACCTGTCGGGCGTTCGCCTGACGTCCGGGGGCACCGTCGGCATCCTCTTCGTGGAGGGAGGAGAGGAGCGGATCGAGGCGCTTCGCGCGCAGCTTGACGACGGGATGCCGCAGGCGGAGGTATACCGGGCGAGCGATGCTCCCGAGCGGCTTCGCCTGGAGGGTCATCCTCGCTTCGGGGATCTCGTGATCGTACCGGAGGAAGGCTACACGGTCGGCATCGGGCCGCGCCGGGGCAGCAGCCTCGGCATGCACGGGTGGGACCCCCGATTCCCGTCCATGCACGGTATTTTTCTCGTGAAGGGGCCCGGCATCGATCCGGGCACTCGGCTTCCCCGCATCGAAGGGGTGGACATCTATCCTTTCATGGCCAGGGTGCTGGGCCTGGAGCCTGCCGAGGGAGTCGAGGGCAATCTTCAGGCCCTTGCGGGACTGGTTCGCGAGTAGCCGCCACCAGAGCTCCACGCCGGCGAGGTCGCCCATCGCCGCGTCGCCGCGGAGGCACCCCGGAGAAGCTGCCTTTCGGCGGCTGATCTGCGCTTGACACCCTTCACGGTTTTGCCTTACCTTCCTCTCCTTGCTGCGGGGTGGAGCAGTCTGGTAGCTCGTCGGGCTCATAACCCGAAGGTCGCGGGTTCGAATCCCGCCCCCGCTACTTGGAAGCGCCGCCAGGCATGGCGGCGTTTTCCGCGTAGCAGGCCAGTTCAGGGCAAACGTAACCCGGGCAGAATACGAAGGCAGGAATCATGCTGGAAGCGAACGAAACGCGTCGACCGTCGGCCTTCGAACGGGCTGACCGCGTCCGCACGCTGCACTGGTTTCCGTCGGATACGTGGTCGAGCCCGCGGGGGCGGGGGAGCGGGGCTCGCGGGTAGAACCCGGCGAACTCCCGACCAACCGCCCGCGCCGATAAGGTTCGGGCGTTTTTTTGGCCAGGTAGCTCAGTTGGTAGAGCACGCGACTGAAAATCGCGGTGTCGGCGGTTCGATTCCGCCCCTGGCCATCTGCCGGCTCGCCGGCCGGAGGATGGCCGGTTGTGCACGCGTGGGTCCGTAGCTCAACTGGTAGAGCACCGGTCTCCAAAACCGGGGGTTGGGGGTTCGAGTCCCTCCGGGCCTGTACAGCTGGGGGTAGAGCCCTCATCGTCTAACGGCTAGGACACCACTCTTTCAAGGTGGCGGTCGGGGTTCGATTCCCCGTGAGGGCGTTTGGCAGGACGCGCGAAGAGCGCGAAGCAGGGGCTGTAGCTCAGTTGGTTAGAGTGCCGGTCTGTCACACCGGAGGCCGCGGGTTCGAGTCCCGTCAGCCCCGCTTGCATGTTTCTTGACAAATCGGGTCATCGGCGCAGGATCGGGGCCGTAGCTCAGTTGGGAGAGCGCCTGAATGGCATTCAGGAGGTCAGGGGTTCGATTCCCCTCGGCTCCATGGCGCAGGTCTGAGAAGGGCGAGCGCTCGGATGGCGGAATTTGGTAGACGCGCAGGATTCAGGATCCTGTGGGGGTTAACCCCGTGAGGGTTCGAGTCCCTCTCCGAGCATGCAAATGGTCGTGCGGCAGCGTGATTGGACACTGACGCCGACCACGGGTTGGTGCAGAACTGTTGCCCACGTGCTGGAATTGGTAGACAGGCTGGTTTGAGGGACCAGTGTCGGAAACGGCGTACAGGTTCGAGTCCTGTCGTGGGCATTGGAGAGGGTTCCGATTCGGCGATCGGGCATTACCCCGGAAGCGAGTTGGCAAGCAGGCGCCCGTAGCTCAATTGGATAGAGCGCTTGACTACGGATCAAGAGGTTGGGGGTTCAAGTCCTCCCGGGCGTATTTCCGTATCCGCGCAGGCGAGGTCGCGGGCAATCTCCGTCGGGGGCGCGTAGCTCAGTTGGTTAGAGCGCTACGTTGACATCGTAGAGGTCAGAGGTTCGAGTCCTCTCGCGCCCATCCGCTTTGGAAGTCGTTCACTACGGGCAACGAGGGGCCGTAGCTCAGTTGGGAGAGCGCAGCGTTCGCAACGCTGAGGTCAGGGGTTCGATTCCCCTCGGCTCCACTTCTGGTCGGCCGGCGAAATGCGAGACGGTCGGAGTGGTCGCCACCATAGCTCAGCTGGTAGAGCACGTCACTCGTAATGACGGGGTCGTCGGTTCGAATCCGACTGGTGGCTTGCCGCTTGCCAGTTTGGGCGGCGAGCGCAAAATTGGGTGATGGATGCCCCGTGGTGTAACTGGCAACACGTCTGACTCTGGATCAGAAGAGTCCTGGTTCGATCCCAGGCGGGGCAATTTCGGAGGGGTGGCCGAGTGGCTTAAGGCGGCGCCCTGCTAAGGCGTTGACCCGAGAGGGTCTCGTGGGTTCGAATCCCACCCCCTCCGCTTGCGGCAGAGCCGCCCCCGGAGGGGCCGGGCTTCGAACCCAGGGTGGAGCCTGCGGGCGCTTCGCGTCCTCGGCTCACCTTCGGCCCGCTGGGCGCGGCCCTCGGTTGCGAATCCCGGCCCGGGCGGCCGAGGCACGCAGCGGTTCGCTTCCTTCTTTGCTATCCTGCCATCGTCTGGCGGGGTTTCTCCGCAGGTTATGTCGGGCCACAAATGTATTCGGACGGGTGGCCGAGTGGCTTAAGGCGCACGATTGGAAATCGTGTGGGCTCACGCCCACGTGGGTTCGAATCCCACCCCGTCCGCTCGCGGCGGAGCCGCCCCCGGACGGGGTGGGCTTCGAACCCAGGGTGGAGCCTGCGGTGCTTCGCATCCTCGGCTCGCCTTCGGGCGGCTGGCGCCGCCCTCGGCTGCGAATCCCACCCCGTCCGCTTACGGCGGAGCCGCCCCCATACGGGGCGGGCTTCGAACCCAGGGTGGAGCCTGCGGCGCTTCGCGTCCTCGGCTCGCCTTCGGGCGGCTGGCGCCGCCCTCGGCTGCGAATCCCACCGCGTCCGCAGGGCGGCTGGCTCTTGTCGGTGGGGGGCAGGCACCCACCATTTGTCTTCGTGCCGTCTGAGAGCGGCATCCAACTTCGGGGCGTGGCTCAGTCCGGTAGAGCGCTGCGTTCGGGTCGCAGAGGTCCCCGGTTCAAATCCGGGCGCCCCGATTGACGAGACTGGTAGCAAGACACTTCCGTCCCCCAGGCCGATCGACCCGGTTCGTCCGGAGGCGTAGTCTAATTGGTAAGGCACCGCACTCGAAATGCGGCGGGCGAAAGCCCTTGGGGGTTCGAGTCCCCCCGCCTCCGCTCCTTCCGGCATACGTCTTTTTCGCCCTCGCCTGGTCCGGGGCTCGCGGATCCTCCGGGACGGCGCTGAGGCTCGTCGCTGGAAGCAGGCAGGAGAGCCTAACGCATGTTCGGACTCGACGTCTTCCGCCATCCGCTCTCGGGGACGCCGTTCGGGACCGCCCTCGACGTGTGCCTGATCCTCGCGGCCGTGGCCTGGCTGCTGTCGGTCGTCACCCGCGAGTCCTCGTGGATCGACCGCCTGTGGTCCATCTGCCCGCCGGTCTACTGCCTGATCGTCGCGGTCTCGATGGGCTTCGACTCCGCGCGCGTCAATCTCATGGCCGTGCTTGTTGTCGTGTGGGGCATCCGCCTGACCTACAACTTCGCCCGCAAGGGGGGCTACTCGAAGGGTGGCGAGGATTACCGCTGGGCCCACGTCCGGAAACAGATGAGTCCGGTAGCCTTCCAGGTGCTCAACATCACGTTCGTCCACCCCGGACAGATGCTGCTCCTGTGGCTGATCGCCTCGCCGATTCACCAGGCCTGGCGTTTCCCCGATGCGCCACTCGGTGGACTCGACGTCGTGGCGGCGGCTCTGTTCGTGGCGCTACTTGTTGGTGAAACGGTCGCCGACAGGCAGGTGTGGGACTTCCAACAGGACAAGAAACGGCGGATCGCGGCCGGGGAGGATGTCGCCCGTCCGTTCATCACCACAGGGCTTTTCCGATACAGCCGCCATCCCAACTATTTCTGCGAGATCGGCATGTGGTGGGTGTTCTACCTGTTCGGGGTCGCGGCGTCCGCCGACTGGGTGCACTGGACGGGCCTGGGCTTCATCGGGCTCACCCTGCTCTTCATTCCGTCTCTCCGCATGACTGAATCGATCTCCGCGAAGAGATATCCAGGCTATCGCGACTACCAGGCCACCGTCCCGGCATTGATCCCGTTGCCACCGAAGAGGGGGACGAAGAACTCGGTCTAGAAACAGGTTCGGCCGGGCGCAACGCGCCTTTGCCCGCGCGGATGTCGCCCGGCACTTCTGACTTCAGACCGGCTTCAGACCGGCACCTCTGACTCCGGCAAACCGCGTCGGTGACCGTCCCCGCGTTCCCCCCCGGCCTCGACCTGCCCACCCTCGCCCTCGCCCGCTTCGGGCCCGCGGCATAAGTTGAGGGTTCGGGTCAATTCGCTACCGGGAGGTACCCCATGTTCGTGACGGACGACTCCAAACTCGCCATCAACCTCGCCATGCTTCTCGCCCTGGCAACCGGGGCGTGCGCGCCAGCCGACAGCGGTGGGGGTGAATCCGCGCCGGCCGATATGGCCGAATCCGCCGACGTGATGGATCCCGCCATGGCGGGCGACCTTCCCAACCCGACATCGGAAGTGATTACCGGCTTCGGTCCTCTGCCGGACGGGCGCGAGTGGGGTTCCACCGCGGGGGTGGACATCGGGCCCGACGGGCAGTTGTGGGCCTACGACCGCTGCGGCGGCAACGCCCTCACCGATGGCTGCGGCACCTCCGACGTGGATCCCATCCTGAAGTTCGACCGCGACACCGGCGAGATTCTGGTCAGCTTCGGAGCCGGGCTGTTCATCCTGCCCCACGGGCTGCACGTGGACCAGGACGGCAATGTCTGGGTCACCGACTCGTCCGGCGACGAAGAGCAGGGCAAGGGCCATCAGGTGTTCAAGTTCAGCCCCGAGGGCGAGATCCTGATGACGCTCGGGACCGCCGGGGTCGCGGGGAGCGGGCCGGATCACTTCAACCAGCCCTGCGATGTCATCACCACGGCCGAGGGCTACATCTTCGTCTCGGACGGGCACAGCGGACAGAACGAGAATCCCCCTCCCGGTTCCACGGGACGCATCGTGAAGTTCAGCCCCGAGGGCGAGTACATGATGGAGTGGGGCCAGATCGGGACCGGACCCGGGGAATTCCGGACGCCGCACGCCCTCGAGCTCGACTCGCAGGGGCGCCTGTTCGTGGCCGACCGCGGCAACCACCGCATCCAGATCTTCGACCAGGAAGGCAACCTCCTCGATACCTACCACCAGTTCAGCCGCATCAGTGGGCTCTTCATCGACGACAACGACATGCTGTACGCGATCGATTCGGAGTCGAATCCGGGCAACCATCCGGACTGGATGACCGGCATCCGGGTCGGGAGCGCGCATGAGGACCGGGTCACGGCCTTCATTCCCCCGCATCCCGTGGAAGACCGGCCCCACGGCGCGGCCGGAGAGGGCGTGGCGGTCGACGCCGACGGCAACGTGTACGCCGCCGAAGGCCCGATTTCCCGGCCGTTCGCGGGTGGAGGGCTCACCAAGTACGTGCGGTAGCGGACGGGAGAGTCGCGGCCACGCAAGCGGCCCGCTCGCGGAAGGTTCTGCGAGCGAGCCGCTTCGTCGTGTCCGAGCGCTACCGCCGCAGCCGGCCGGCCTCGTCGTGGACGATCCACCCTGGGGCTGATCCGTGACTCAGCGTCCCTCCGAGCCGACGATGGGGATGGCCAGCCTCGCGGGTGGATAGCATCGGTCCGTCACGTCGTTGCATATCTGATAGCGAAGCATGGCGGTCACGCCGGTGCCGGGCCCCGGTCCCGGCACGAGTTCAAACCCGAACTCTTCGCGGCCCCTAAGCACCTGCGCTTTTACCCGGTCGTCTCTCGTGCCGGGAGGCGCCAAGGTCATCTCGACCCCGATCTCGGTCCCATCAAGGTCCGGAAACGAGAACGAAAACGGAATGAAGAATCCATCGTCGCCCTTGTCGAGGTACCCGTGATGCTCCCCTGGAACTTCCACCGAGACTCGAAACGACAGGGCATCCGGGCGTCGCACCAGGCTTCCCGGCACCAGCTCGGCGGCCATGGAAGGACGCCGCGGTCCGGCCCTGCTTCCTGACACCTGTGCATGGCCGACCTCCACTGTCAGGATGATGGCTGCGAGCAACAGGGGAAGGAGCGTCTGAGTCGGACGGATCCGCGCCAACGACGGCGGCCGGACCTGCGCCCAGGACTTCCGTTGGCTCGGTGACAACGACGTCGGGCCGGTCATGTGCCCTTCTCCTCCGCCTCCAGCAACACGCGAAGCTCCGAGACCGACGGCGGCCCCCAGCGCACGAGAAGTACTTCGCCTTCCGCATCGGTGACAACGGCTGCGGGTAGTCCTTCGACGCGCAGGGCGTCGAGTGCCCCATGGATCACCGCGTCGCGCTGCTCGACCGTAAGCTCGGAGAGGATGCGATATGGAGGCTCATAGCGTTCCGCCCATGCGCCGAAGACATCGGAAGTCTCTTCCGGGTCGTAGGGCACGCCGTAGATCTCCAGTTCCTCCGCCGAAAAAGTGTCTCTCAGAAGGTTGAGGCTCGGCAGTTCGTCAACGCACGGGGCGCACCAGGTGGCTACCGTCGTATAGAGTATGAGACGGGCCCGCTCGCCGGGAAGAACGTCCTGCGCGGCCCGAATCGACCCCTGCGCGGCCCGAATCGATCCCTGCGCGGCCTCGGCGGATGCGACCGTGGGATGGTGCCCGCCTGCCAGGTACGGGGTCAGCACGAACGGCGCTCCCGTGGGCGAGGCTGAAGGATCTTCGTAGGCGGTGACCAGGGTGCCTGCAGCTACGGCAGTGGTGTCGGACCGGTGGCCGGACGGCCATCGCACTTCGAGCCGGGTCACTTCATCCGCGTTCCCGATGCCGACGTGCAAGGTCGCCGAGTTCTGCGCGCCGAGACCCTCGCCCGCGCGATACTCGCGAAGCAGCTCACGGCCCTGCACCTCCAGCACGGCGCGGGCTCCGTACGCATCGCGGGCACTCCACCGGCTGGTGGGGGCCGCGAACCGGTTTCCCCCCTCGAAGCGAACAGCTACCATCCCGCCCGGATCATCCCGCTCACCGATCTGATTCCGGAAGAGCTGGAACAGCGGTGCGTTCGCGTTGACCACGGCCATGTCCTGCCACCCGTCCCGATCGTAGTCGAGTACGGCGAAGGCCCTGCTGTCTCCCGGATGATCGAGGCCCGAGATGCCCGAGACCTCGACGTAGTCCTCGCCCCGCTGGTTGAGGAAGACATGATTGCGCTCGTGCCCGCTAAACGACGCGCCCGACTGGAGCCGCTCCGTGGCCTGCGAATAAAGGCCCGTTCGAAGCAGGAGAGCCTCCGGGTGTTCGTCCGAGCGCACAACTGCGCGCCAGTAGTCCGTTCATATGTCGATGGGCAGCTCGACCGCCGATGGAGCGGTGTAGAATCCGCTCAGGGCATGGATGTCGAGGTCCGAATCGTTGTCCAGGTCGACGAACTGGCTGCCCCAGCCCCAGCCTGCCTTCTCGACGAGCAGCCCCGGTGGCTTGAGGCCGGAAACGCGCTCGAACTCCCGCGTCCTGTTTCGGAACAGCGTATTGCCCCGCGCCATACGCCCGAAGTTCCCGTCGACATCGTTCAATTGCTCGGCGATTCTGAGGCCCGCCTTGCTGTGCATGTTCGTCACGTACAGGTCCTGCCGGCCATCGCCGTCGTAGTCTCCCCACGATGCCCCCATGCCGAAACCGAGGTCGGCCGTTCCGGTTTCCTCCGTTACGTCCTCGAATCCGCCACGGCCGTCATTGCGATAGAAGTTGTTGGGCGAAAAATCATTAACAACGTACACATCCATGTCCCCGTCATTGTCGTAGTCGGCCCATGTCGACTGGTATGTGTTCTTGAAGAGATTGAGGGCGGTGTCTTCCACGCGCGCGAAGCGTCCGCCGCCCTGGTTCCTCAGCAGGACATTGGGGGGTCCGAACCGGTTCTTGATGACGTGGTCCTGGTCGGAGGCCTTGAGCGCCCAGAGCCGCAACCCATCCGGCTGGTCGAGGAATACCATCGTCTCGATCGGGTGCAAGGCGGCGGCAAAGGTGGAGATGTAGAGGTCGAGAAGCCCGTCCCGGTCGTAGTCGACAGCCGAGACCGACGAGACGAGTGCCGGTAGCGGGCTGTCGAACAGGTCGAGGGACCGATCGACGAACCGGCCGCCCTCGTTCACCAGGTAGACGCTCGGCTGAAGGGTGCGGCCGAGAAAAACGTCCTGATCGCCATCGTTGTCGAAGTCGGCGAACAACGCCGAAGAAGAGAAGTGCGCGATGTCGAGGCCGATTCTCTCGGCGACTTCCTCGAATGTTCCGTCGCCGCGGTTCTGGAAGAACTGGTTCGGGCCCCAGCGCGCCATGACGTACACGTCGTCGAAGCCGTCTCCGTTCACATCCGTGACCGCAACCCCGGGGTGACGATCCGCCGACTGCGGATCGAAGTAGGGCGTGGGAGTCTGGAAACCGTCCGGGTCGAGCAGGTACTCGAGGACGAACTCCTCATGTATCGAGCGACGAGCCGGACGGAGCGCTTCGGGTACCAGAACCTGGTCCAGGACCTCGGCGAAGAGGAGGCGGTCGGCAGCCATGGTCCGGAACTCCGCGGTGCGCCACTCGACGATGCTCCATGTCGGCGGGCCGCCCGGCACCCGCGGCGGTCCCGCGGCCCAGGTGACGTTCAGGTCGCCGCGCAACCAGAGCCGGCCCTCCGCGACGTGGGCAAGGGCCTCGAAGCCCAGGTCGGTTTCGAGGCGTTGCGGGTTGCCGGCGAGCAGTTGTCCGCGGACCACATGGAATCCCGCATGGTCGAAGTACCGGACGCGGTCCAGTAGCGGCCGCCACAGGGCCAGCTCCGGTCGGGTGATGTCTCGCGCTACTCGCTCGAGCTCGGCATCCGCGACCCTGCCGGGCGCATCCCCGGTGTAGGCTTCGACCGAGACAAGGTCGACAACCTTGACCAGCTCTCCGAACGCTGTCCGGGTCGCCTCATCGGGGAGGCGGAGGTTCAGCGTCGAGTGGCTGAGGCGCTTGAGTTGAGGGGACACCTGGAGGATGGCTTCTTCGGAAGCGATCATCGCGTCCCACCCGGCCGGCGCCTCCTGAGCGCTGACGGCGCGCGCACAACCCAGCGCCAGAAGGAGCGGGAGGGCGCCGATGAAGGAGCGCTTCCTGAAGCGCGGCCGGGCTCTGCACGGGAGTCCCGCGCCGCTCGGCCGTGAGCGAGCGGTGAAGCCGCTGGCTCTCCGACCTGCTTCTTCGTTCCTCATGGTGGTCCGCGCCAGTTCCCGGGCAGCCGGCGTCCGCAACGGCCTACCGGATCGATCTCGAAAACAGGGGGATCAGCGCGCTCACCCCTGTGAATCCGGCGGGGTCCTCCTCCACAGGTGGCAGGTCGGGGTTCGGGACCCCTTCGCCAAAGCTCATGAAGAGCATGGCCACGGCGGCGGCGCCGACCCCGGCGGTCAGCCAGGTTCGTGGGCGGTCGAATTCGCGTCGCTCGAGTCGAGCGATGCGGTTGGCCGGGATGGTCACGTCCTGCCCCAGGGATCTGGTCATGATCCCCACCGTCTGATCCGTGACCCGGACGCGCAGAGTGAGTTCATCGCCGTCGGCCCGGAGAAAGGTGCCGTCCATCCTTAGCCCGGGTGCGAACTCGGCCAGGTCCCCGAGCCCCTCCTGCGTCAAGTGCACGCGGACATTCTCCCCGGGCGGCACGGCACCCGGTTCCGTCGCAACGTAGCCGAAGCATCCCGAGCAGAATAAGACGCCCGACACCATCGAGGCGCAGGTTCGGACAAGGGAGTCGGTCCCCACGTCATCCCGACAGGCTGGGGTTGTTGAATCGCTCGACATTGGGGAGGGGCATGCATTCGTTGCCCCCATAGGTGATGGGGGTGAAGGGGTGCGTGCCCTTGGTCCACTCGGCGAACCCGCCGTAGCGCCGCAGGTCGCCGAACCTCTTTCCTTCCAGGAAGAACTCGCGCCGCCTCTCCTCGATGACGTGGTCGCGGATCTCCGCCTCCGTGCCGCCCCCAAAGGCAGGGATTCCCGCCGCGGCGTGGAGTTCGTTGATGATGTCGACGGCTCGCTGGCCTCCCGCGACTTCGGCGATGATCAGCTGGGCCTCGACGTAGCTCGCCAGTCGGTAGGGCGACGAATCCGAGCCGTACTTGGTCTGGAGCCACAGGTCCGTCACGCCGTCGGTCGTCTTGCCACCGGTGTTGACGACGGCCACCCTAGGGTCGGCTGCCTCCATCCAGGCCACGTCCCAGTAGTGAGGGTCCATCGAAATCCTGCGGTTCTGGTTGTTGTTCAGGTAGATGATGTTGCGCCGCGAGTTGTTGGCGGACGAGCGGGACACGTCGTAGCTGAAACCGGGCGAGACCTGTTGGGCGGCGGACAGCGCCCCGGAATTGTCTCCCATGGAGAGGTTGGCGCGGGCGAGCCCGACGTAGGCGGCATTCCTGGTTTGAGCGTCGCTCGCGAGCGAGACGGCCTCCGTGAAGCGGTCACTCGCCAGCTCGAACATTGCCGGCGGCTGGACCTCCGGGCCGTTGTCGAAGGCCGCGCTGCACATCGCGTCTCCGAAGATGACGTAGTTGAAGCCGGCGTAGAGGTTGGCCTTGGCGAGCAACTCGCTTCGGCCCGCCACCTCCTGATCCGTCCAGGCCTCGAGCCTTCCGATGACGTCGTCGGCGAGCGCCCGAGCCGTGGCCATCGGCGCGTAGACGCCGGTGCCGCCGCAGCCGCTACCGACGTAGTCGCTGCTCGCCGGGGTGACGTTGCGCTGCAACCACTCGGCGCCTCCCGCTTCGACGAACCCTCCGATGATCTCGCCGCCCAGGTGGGAGGTGCCCCAGATGAAGCTCGAGTACGCGCACTCGAACTCGCCCTGGACGCTGGTGGTCAACAAGGTGGCGAACCCCGGGTCATCCAGTGCTTCGGCAGTCGTCGCCCCGGGGAGTTCCACTTCCAGAAGGTTGTCACACGCGGGCAGCGTCAGCACCGCAGCCAGGGTCAGTCCGCGTATGATTCCGTGATGATAGTCGTGATGGCGATGATGTTTGCGCATGGCCCCCCCTCTTGCACCCGCCAGCAGCGCCGGCGGGAAACGATCTGATGCTCGGTCACTCGGCTGTCGGCGTCTCATCAGAACCTCACCCGCAGCGTGGTGATGACGGAATGAGGCAGGGGTGGGGGATTCAACTGCCAGCCGTATTCCCGATCCCGCGTGTGTTTCGACTCCGGATCCAGGTCGGTGAAGCTCTCGTGCACATACGGAGTCCAGAGATTCCGGCCGGTCACGGAGAGTGTGGCCCGCGACATCCCGAAGCCCTCGATCAGGCTGCCCGGCAGGGTATAGCTGAGCGAGATGTCGCGCAGTCGAATGTGGTCTTCCCTCTGGTGGTGCGGCCATTCGACGCCAGCCGTCAGGAATGAGGCCGCCAGGACCGGATCGAGCTCACCTATCCGCGCCTGGGCGCCCTCGAGTGAGTTCCCGAACGAGTTGTCACGCTTCCACTGCGTCGTGCTGAACCTGGTTCGGTCGGCATACCACGTGAACAGCGCGTTGAGCGTCAGGTTATCGCCGAGCGTCAACTGCGAGGAGACGCTGCCCAGCCATCCGGGTCCCGCCTGCGCAGTGAAGAAGTAGGGGGCGTTTCCACAGGAGACGGGCGCGTGCTTGCCGATCTCCGCCTCGTCCATGTTGAAGACGCCAGGCGGGCCACCATGGCACATGATGTTGACCAGATTCCGGCCCTCGGGCCCACCCCACTGCGCCGAGGCGACGTGCCGACTCCAGTTTGCGCCGAGGGGCCAGCCCTCGATGTGCTGGAAGCGGCCTCTTCGGTCGATCTGGAGCGGTGGCAGACCACCGTTGTCGGCGAGCAGGTTGGTGTTGTGGGAGACGGTGCCGGTCAGACTCAGGCCCACCGACCGCGTCTGGATGGGACGGGCGGTCAGCGCCAGCTCCCAGCCGTTGTTCTCCACCCTGCCCGCGTTGACGAAACGGCTGCTGGAGAATCCGCCCGAAGGCGCCGATGCCGCGATCAGGATCGCGTCGTTGGTTGTCTGCCGGTAGTGGGTCACCTCGACGTTGACAAGGTCCCCGAGAAGGCTGGCGTCGAACCCCACTTCCAGCTCCGACCCCACCTCGGGCTTGAGGTCCGGGTTGCCCACTTCACCGGGCCTCACCGTAGGCACGTCTCCGGGCCCCACGGAAGGGATGTAGGTCCGAACCGCCGCGAAGGCGTCCGGCTGCATGCCCGATCTTCCCCACGCGGCCCGCAGCCGCAGCGTCTCGACCCCGGGGAGGGAGAAGAAGTCGGCGTCGCTGACCACCCAGCTGCCGCTCAGCTTGGGATAGTACGCGGCCTGGAACGACTCACCGAAGGCGCTGTTGGCGTCGGCGCGCAGCGCAGCGGTGAGGAACAGCTGTTCCCGCCATCCGACCGTCTGCTGGCCGAAGACGCCGAAGGTCTTGTTCGCGACGTAGGACTCGCCGCCCGTCGCGACCGATCCGGACGAGACCGTGGACACGGCCGGGGTCGGCATCTGGATCGAACTCGCGGACGTCACCCGGAACTCGCGCGTGAAATACTGGATCCCGAACGACGATGCCGCGGTAACCTCCGAGAACGGCTCGAACGACGCGGTCAGGTTGTAGTCGAAGGTCTGATTCACGTCCCGCTTCTCTTCAACACCCTTCGCACCCTGGCCACCGCCCTCGGAACCGTGGAAGCCGAAGTACGCAGCCTCCTCGGTGTCCGGCATGCGTGGCACGAAGGTCGAGAGTCTGGAGTCCGTGAAGTCCAGCCCCCATATGAGCTTCTGGCTCAACCAGTCGGTTGGACGGTGGCTCATGGTGGTCGAAACGGTCCCCCGGTTCAGACGGTCCTGCCAGTCGCGCAGTGCCGTGATTTCGGGGGGAGCGTTCGAAAACCCGCGCAGCGGCGTGTCCTGGGTCACGGGAGAACCGAACTGGTGGGTCGCGATCAGGCCGAAGTCGATGTCTCGCGCCGTGTGCCTGAGACTGCGGACAACACCCAGATCGACGGCCATGTCGAGTTCGTCCGTCACGGCCGCCTGAACATTCGCCCGCACGTTGGTTCGCGTCTTCTGGTTGTTGGGCAGGTAGCCTTCCTCATCGTCGAAGGCCCCCGAGAAGAAGTACGTCAGGTTGTCCCGCCCGCCCCGCACGTTGACCACATACCCCCCGACCATTCCGGTGCGGAACACGTCCCGGCCCGCCGCCGTTTCGTCCTGGTAGGGGTGCTGGGAGATGATGGTCCGCCCGCCGGAAGCGATTCCGTAGTTGGTCGGGAGCCTGCCCCCGGGATTGTGGAACCAGTTGGCGCCCTGACGGGCGACGACCTCCACCGTCGCGCGACCCGGAACACCCTTCTTGGTAATGATCTGGATCACGCCCGCAGAGGCTTCGGTGCCGTAGAGCGTGGCAGCCGCGGGTCCCTTGATGATCTCGATCCGCTCGATCTCCTCCGGATTGAGGTCGTTCAGACGGGAAGTGCCGTCGCTGGCCCAGGGGCCGAAGCCGACGACCCCGCCGTTGGCGCGGACCCCGTCGATGTACAGCAGGGGTTGTGTGCCAAGGGCCACGGTGCTCCGCCCCCGAATCATGATGCCGCCGCCGGACCCGACGGAGCCGCTGCCCACCTGAACCGACACCCCGGGAATCTGTCCGGTTAGCATCTGCTGGATGTTCGCGGGAGCGCTGGTCTCGAGCTCTTCGGCCGCGTTCATCGTCCCGACGACGTTTGCGACCGCGCGCCGCTGAATGGTGCCGACCGTGCCGGTGACGACGATCTCGTCCAGGCCCAGGGCTTCGATGTCGAGCTCGAAGTCGACGGTAGCAGTCGCTCCGGACGCCACGGTAACGGTCGTTTCCTGCGTTCCGTACCCGATCATCTGAACCCGAAGGGGGTGCGTGCCGACCGGTACGTTGAGGAACAGATAGCGCCCCTGGCTGTTTGCCACGGCTCCGATCCCGGTTTCCGGGATGGAGACCTGCGCACCCGCCAGCGGGCGAAGCGTTTCGCCGTGGACAACGCTTCCGGTGATGGTGCCTCCGCCCTGTGCGAGCGCGGGAGTTGCCACGAGGAGGAGAAAGGTGAACAAACCAGGACCAACGAAAGACCCGCGACGACTCATACTGTACCTCCCCAAGACAAATGGCCCCGGAGCGTCGACCGGCGTCGACGGGAGTGACCTTCAGGGTGCGGAGGGGCCATCTCATGCTAGTTAAATCCAAAAGTCTAGCGGATCAGAAGCATGGGCACAAGATTTCCCGTTTCGCAGTGTCAGAAGCAAATGAACATGTCCGGTTTTTCGGCGCGTAGTCCGTCCCTTCTTCCAGCCTCCGCCGGGACCGACGCGAGCGGCGCGGCGGGGAGATCGGTCTCTACGCGGCCTTCCGGGTACGAGTCATCTTCAGTGCCTCCCGGGACCGGTCGTCCGGGACACATGCTCCCCGGGCAGGGGCGGCGTGTAGGCCGGATCCCGGCGGGCGCGCGTGGCCTGCTCGAAGGCGTAGCCGAGGGCGAACAGCCTGGGCTCGCTGAAGGCGCGGCCGAGGAAGGAGATCCCCACGGGCAAGACCCTTGGTGTGAACCCGGCCGGCACGATGAGGTCGGGCAGGCCCGCGAGACTCGCGATATTGGTGCCGAGCATGCCGCCGAAATGATTGACGGCGGAGCGCAGGGTCGGCGGATTGGCCGAGGGAGGATAGACAATGGCGTCCAGGTTGTGAGCGTCCAGCATTCCGTGCACGATCGCCTGCACCATCGGGAAGCCGTGCTCGCGCATCGCCACGTACTCGAAGTCGGTGAGTTCGCCGCTGGCCTCCTCCTGCCTGAAGATGTTCCAGCGGACCGGGTTCGGGCGGGAGCCGTCCGGCATGAGAGCGACGATCTCGTCCGACCTCTCGATCATCTCCCGCAGCGTCTTCGGGTACTCGGGCCCGAGCGTAGCGAGATAGTCCTCGATCTGGGACCGGAACTCCGGGTAGCGAACCGTTGTGTACCAGTCGCCCTTTACGGCCAGGAGCCACGGCGGAAAGCGCACGTCGACGATCGTCGCCCCCTGGGCCCGCATGGTCGCGAGCGCCACCTCGATGACCCAGGTGACCCCTTCGTCGTCGCCAATGAAGTCGCGCGCGACGCCGATGCGGGCACCGTCGAGCGCGCCGGTGTCGAGGAACTGCGTGTAGTCGGTCTCGAACCGGCCCTCGCTCTTCTGCGTCGTCGGGTCGGCCGGATCGACGCCCGTCATGGCCCCGAGCATCGCCGCGACATCGTATACGTGACGACCCATCGGACCCGCCATGTCGAGCGTAATCGAGAGCGGAATGATCCCGTCGTGGCTCAGCAGGCCGTGCGAGGGGCGGAGCGCGACGATGCCATTGTCGGTGGCCGGTCCGCGGATGGAGCCGCCGGTGTCGGTTCCGACGCCCAGCTGGGCCATGGCCGCGGCGACGGCGATCCCGGCCCCGGTCGATGATCCGGATGGCGTTCGCGTCGGGTCGTGGGGGTTCTTGGGGAAGAAGTTGCCCACGGAGCTGAGGATGCCGCCGGACGCGAGTTCGCTCAGCGCGGTCTTGGCGAGGATGATCGCCCCGGCGTCGCGCAGCTTCCTGACGATGAACGCGTCGTCGGGGGGGATCGCGCCGGCCAGGAGCGCCGACCCGCCGGTGGTAGGCATGTCTCCCGTGTCGACGTTGTCCTTCAGCACCACCGGGATGCCGTGCAGCGGCGACCGTGGCCCGCTCTGCCGCCGCTCTTCGTCGAGCTCCCGAGCCCGCTCGAGCGCGTTCTCGTTCAGCCACAGCATGGCGTGGAGTTCGGGGCCGGCCTGGTCGTAGGCTTCGATTCGCGCCAGGCTCATTTCGATGAGTCGTTCCGAGGTCAGCTGCCCGGAATCAAACGCCGCATTCAGGTCCTCGATGGTGGCCCATCCGATCCCACTCGGCTCTGCAGGCGTCTGGGCCCGGAGCGGAATCACGCCTGCCAGGGCGAGGAGCAGCGCGATCGCCAGCGGGTGGGTGAGCCTCTGCGTGAGGCGCGACGCGGGGGGTATCGGGGTGAACATCGTGTCAACCTCCACTCATGGGCATCCGGGGTCGTTTCGCTAGAGGTAGGCCGCTCCCGGCCCGGTAGCAAGCGCCGGCTTCGCCAGCAGTCCGTGGATGACCGGCACGGATGCCTCGCTGCTCGAATGCCGGGGAGAGTTCGTCCACGGACGCTACGTCAGCCCCCAGGCTCCGAGATCCGGAACCGGTCGTCCCGCGCCGAGCGCGCGCTCCAGGTCGGCAGCGACCGCCAGCAACGGAGCGTCCGCGCCGTGGGGAGCCAGTAACTGCAGGCCAAGGGGCATCCCGTCGCGGTCCCGGCTGGTGGGGAGAGCGATCGCCGCGGCGCCGAGGAAGTTGGCGGGACGCAGGAAGGCTCCCAATCCGGCGTGGCGCTCATCCTCGGGATCGAGGGTCCGGGCGCTCTGATCCGAGCCGGGCATCAGCAGGCCGTCCACAGTACCCATCTCCTCGGCGAAGCACGCCTGGACCGCCTTCCTGCGCTCGAGCGCGGCCTCGTAGTCGGGTCCGGCGATGTCGGCGCCGGACCGGATCCGTTGACGTATGACGCTCCACAGCGGCGTGGTCTCATCCAGGGCCAGCGTGCCCAAGCGCCGGTAGGCCTCGTAGGCAAGGACGGTGGAGTTGTCTCGTCCCAGGCGGTCGAAGTCGAGTACCCCGGGCGCGTTCCAGGTCTCCAGAGCCCAGCCCGCGCGCGCGACGCGCTCCGGCGCCCGGCGCCAGTGGCTCCTGGCCTCCGGGCGCATCGGGACGGGCCAGGCCTCTTCGTCCAGGACGGCCAGCCTGCGTCGTTCCGGGGATATCGATGGGGGCTGCGGGGTGAGCGTGAGGGGGTCGTCCGAGTCCGGACCCGTGAGCACGGCGGTCATGATGCGCGCATCCTCCACCGTGCGCGCGATGGGGCCCAGCACATCCAGCGCAGGGCTCAGCGGCAGGCATCCGGCCCGGCTGATGAGGCCGGAGGAAGGCTTGTATCCGACCAGATGGTTCATGAGCGCCGGCGCGCGCACCGAGCCCCCGGTGTCTCCGCCGATCGCGATCGGCGCCAGCCCGGCCGCGACCGCCACGCCGGAACCGCTGGACGAACCTCCGGGCGCTCGACTGTGCACTGCGTCCCAGGGATTGCGGGCCGTCCCGCAGGTCGGGTTCTGTCCGGAGAGACCGAAGGCGAACTCGGTCATGGATGTCTTCCCCAGCACCACCATCCCGCTTGCGATCAGCCGGCGCACGACGGCGCTGGTGTGGTCGCTGATGCGGTTGGCGCGGGCCAGGGATCCCCCGGAGAGCGGCGTGCCCGCCCACGCCAGGCTGTCCTTGGCTGCCACGGGAACGCCATGGAACGGCCCCAGGACGATGCCCGCGGCAAGGAGTCGGTCGGCCGCTTCCGCGAGAGCCTCGGCCCGCTCCGCCGCCACGTGCGTGAATGCCCTCAGCCCGGAGCCGCGCTCGATCCGGTCCAGGAACAGCCGCGTGAGCGCTCGTGAACTGGTTTCGCCGGCTCGGACGGCGTGGGCGAGTTCCCGGGCGCTGCGATGGTGCAGCGGAATCTCCTGCTCTGTCAGCATACGCGAGGGGTTCGTCAGTCCAGGGGCTGACCGACCTTCTCGGGCATCTGCACGAAGGTCACGAGTGAGACGACCGCCCCTGCCAGCACCACGAGGAAGAACGACTGTTCCCTCCCGATGCTCTGCAGCCAGGTCAGGAGGTACGGCGTAAGCCCGCCCAACAGGGCTACGGTCAGGTTATACGGGATGCCGATGCCGACGGCGCGCACGTTGGCGGGAAACTGTTCCGACATGATCGCGGGGGCGATGGAGGAATACATCGCGTAGAGACCCAGGCCGAACAACTCGAGAAGGAGAATCGAGACGAAGGTCGGCTGGATCGCAGACATCAGAGGATAGAAGAGGATGAGGTAGCCGAGGGCGAACAGGATCAGCTGGGGCTTGCGTCCGATGCGATCGGAGAGTGCTCCGAAGACCCGGCTGCAGGAGCATGAACACGATGAGGCCGACGGTGTTGGCGGCAAAGGCCACCGAGGCTTCGGCGCCGACGGCGCGGATCGCGTAGGTCGGCAGATAGGGGACGAAGATGTAGAAGGCGAAGGTCGTCAGCGTGGCAAACCCCATGATGCGCAGCAGCGCGACCGGATGCTCCCGCAGGAGAACGTACAGCGGGCGCTTCACGACATCCTTGCCGGACACGGCCGGCGATGCCTCGGGTTCGGGGACCGCGGTGCGAATCCAGAGGCCGATCAGCCCGCCGACGCCGCCGAGTATGAAGGGAACGCGCCAGCCCCACGTCCGCATCGCTTCTTCGGTCAAGGCCGTCGTGAGCCCCCAGCCGAGCGCCGACGCCACGAGGATGCCGGCGGCGAGGCTGAAGAACACGAAGCTCGAGTAGAAGCCGCGGCGGCTGGCGGGCGCGATTTCGGCGAGCAGGGTGGTGGCCGAGGCGTAGAGTCCACCCAGCGACAGTCCCTGGACCAGACGCGCCAGGGTGAGGATGATGGGCGCGACGATCCCCACTGCGGCGAACGTCGGGGACAGGCCGATGACCAGCGACCCACCCGCCATCATGAGGATGCTCAGAACGAGGGCGGCCTTGCGTCCCCGGCGATCCGCGAAGACGCCGATGATCCAGCCCCCCAGCGGACGCATGATGAAGCCCACGGCGAAGATTCCGTAGGCGGCCAGCAGCGCGGTCGTCTCGTTGCCCGGGGGAAAGAACTGGCTGCTGAAGAAGATCGCGAACGTGGCGTAGACGGTCCAATCGAACCACTCGAGCGCGTTTCCCACGCTTGCCGCGACGATGGCACGGCGGCGCGAAGGGGTCGGGGCCGGAGAGGAATCAGCCATGTGCGCCGCCTGTTGGAAGACCCCGGGGTTTCATACGAAAGCGGGCCCGTTCGTGGATGGTGTCACGAACGGGCCGCTTGATCCCTACCACGCGCGAGCGCGCGAGCGAGTCAGCAGAATACGCAGAGATGGTTGTTGATGGCGCCCATGCTCTCGAGCAACTCGATCGTGTCGTAGAAAGGCGTCAGGCCATTCGCGGGACCGTTGGCCAGGTCGATGGTGGTACGTCCCGACCGTCCCACGATGAGCGGATCGGCGCCCTGCTCGACGAGGTAGAGGATGACATCGTTCATGCCGCGCCCCGCCGCGCCGTGGATGGTTCCGTAGCCCAGATGGTCGCGAAGCGTTACGTCGGCGCCCAGTTCCTCAACCAGATACTTCAGCGCGGGCAGCCATCCGTCCGGAACGTGCCGGTGGAAGTTGCCGGCGCGCCCCGCGCCCTCCCCGGAGTTTCCGGACGCCGCGTGAATCGGGTACGTGCCGGGACCGCCGGGGGGAATGGGGGGAACGCCGGACTGGTCTTCCTCGGGGGCTTCGATTTCGAGGCCCACGTACAGATTCCCCGCCGGCGCCCTGGTCGGCATGTGAGGATCGGCCCCGTATTCCACCAGAAGCTTCATCGCGGGAACGTCGAGCCCATGTGCCGCCCGCCAGAAGGGCGTGGCGCCCCAGGTGTTGACGCCGATTCCGCCGAAGTTGTATGCCAGGAACCAGTAGTCCAGGGTAAGCCGGGCGTTGACATCGGCTCCGGCGTCCAGCAAGGTCCTCATCGTCTCGATGTGGCTTGACTCCTGCTGTTCGAAGGCGCGCTGCTGAGGATAGCGGGACTTGGACGCCCAGCGGGTGTTGATGACCGCATAGAGCGGAGTAATGCCCGACGGGTAGTTGGCCAGGTTCGGGTCTGCCCCGCGCTTCAGCAACTCCAGCCCAAGATCGTAGTGCCCGTTGATCATGGCGCTGTTGATGGGCGTGTTCAGGTCGCCGCCGCTCGGCTGGTTGATGTCCGCGCCGCGTTCCAGAAGCGTGATCGCAGCCTCGCGGTGACCTTCCCGTACCG
>CBDDPN010000027.1:0-110582 GCA_965232315.1 Longimicrobiales bacterium
CATAGCGGATCGCGTCGTCGGCGGTGTAGCAGCCAGCGGTGTTGGCGAGGAGAAAGAACTCCTTCGGGTCGAGATGGTAGAGGATGCCTTCCTCCCGGGTGCGGCCGAGGTTCACCCGCCGCACGGCCACCGTCACCATGTCGGTGCCGCTGGCGCGGATGGCGCGCACCATGGTGTCGTTATCGGGATACTTGCCGGTCCCCACGATCAGGCGGGAGCCAAACTCCCTGTCCCCGACGACGAACGGGGGTGTCGGCCGCCCGTGTGCCTTGAAGTCACTACGTCGCTTCTCCTGTTTCTTCCGGTTCCCCGGGTGGGCATCGCCCGCGCCTCGTCATCCCCCACCCACGAAGTGCACCAGTTCCAGCTGGTCGCCCTCGCGCAGGCGTACCGTTGCGTAGCTGTCTCGGGGCGAGAATCTCCCGGTTGTGTTCCACGACCACCATTCCCGCCACCAGGCGCAGTTCATCGAGCAATCCCGAGACGGTGGTCCCGGAGGCAATCTCTCGTTCCTTGCCGTTCAGGCGGATATTCACTGTCGCGTCCATGCAGGCGGTCATCAATCCCGTGGCAACGAGTTCAGAAAACGCCGTACACCACCTCCCGGTGACGGTGCGTCCCACACCGCGCGGATCGCCGCCACTCCGTGCGCCCCGGCCCGGGTCACCCGCGACGCGCGGCCGGGCGTGATTCCCCCGATGCCCACCACGGGCACCGTGGCGGCGGCTGCCACCGCCCGGACCACTCCTGTCCCGTCCGGGGTGGCCTCCGGATGTGACGGCGTCGCGAACACCGTTCCCGCAAAAAGATAATCGATCCGTCCGTCTTTCCCACGGGCCTCCGCAGCCGAATGGATCGAACGGCCCACGCAGGCGCCCGGTCCAAGCAGTTGGGCGCGCGACCTGCGCGGGTAGCGAGCGGGCCCCGAGATGAACCCGGCGAATTCCCAGCGCCAGTGCCACGTCGACGCGGTCGTTGACCACCAGCCAGGCGCCGGCTCGGCGGGCCGGGAGGATCAGTTCGGCGGCGGCCTGGTACATCGCGCGACCGGTGGTGTGCGGCCCGCGCACATGCAGGGCTACGCGGGTGCCCCCCGTCTCCAGCACCTGCAGCGCGGCGGCGCGGAAGCCGGGGCGCGCCAGGATCTGGTCGTCGGTGACGACGTGCAGCCGCGGGATCACCCCAGCCGCTGTCCGGGCCGCACCGCCCGGCCCGCGCAGCCAGTCGCGCGCGGGCATGCGGCGCTTGCCGGCGGGCTGGACCTCATCCACGACCACCGAGCCCTCTCCCGCAGCCACCTGCAGGCCGTGCCGTGCATCCGCGGCAAGCACCGTACCTGGCTCCGGCGCGATGGCGTCCGTGGTCGCAACGTCCCGCTCCACGCGCGGACGAAACAACTTGAGCGGGCTTCCCTCCAGCTCGCTCCACGCTCCCGGAACTGCGTCCATGGCGCGGATCCACCCGAGCCACTTCGGGCGCCGGGCGAGCCCACTCCACGTGCGCCAGCTGGCGGGAAAGCCGGGGGGCGAAGGTCGCGCGCGCGCGTGGTCCTGGGCGCGCGCCCCGAGCGTTCCGCGCTCCATCAGCTCCAATGTCCGAACCAAACCCGCGCGCGCCGATGTCAGCGAGCCGCTCGTAGAGCTCGCTTGCCGTCTCTTCGGGCAGGATTTCCGTCTTTTCCTGATGCAGGACGGGCCCTGCGTCCATGGCTCTGACCATGCGCATGATCGTGACCCCGGTGTGGTCGTGGCCGCGCGCGATGGCCCAGTTGACCGGGGCCGCACCCCTGAGCTCAGGCAGCAGGGAGGCGTGTACGTTGATCGAACCGCGGGCCGGCAGGCCCAGCGCCTCGCGATTCAGGAAATGGCCGTAGGCGGCGACCACCGAAAGGTCCGGCTCGAGCGACCTCAGGCGCTCGAGGAAGTCGGCGCGACCCGGTCGTGCGGGGGTGAAGACCGGGTACCCTCCGCCCAGCGCAACCTGCTTCACGGGTGTGGCGCGCGGACGCCGCCCACGGCCCGCGGGGCGGTCGGGTTGCGTTACCACACCCACGACCTGGTGGCCCGCCTCGGGAATTCGCTTGAGGGAGGGGGAGGGCGAAGGTCGTCGTTCCCCAAAAGAGTACCCTCACGGTTCGGTGGCTTCGGCCTGCAGCTTCTTCCACTTCTTGAGCAGCAACTGCCGCTTCAGCGGGCTCAACCGATCGATGAAGAGCACGCCGTCCAGGTGGTCGAGTTCATGTTGCAGAGCCCGTCCGAAGAGGCCCTCCGCCTGCATTCGCACGCCACACCCCTCGGGGTCCTTTCCCTCCACCATCACCGAGACGGGACGCGCCACGATCCCTTCCACGCCCGGTATGCTCAGGCATCCTTCCGTCTGCTTATCC
Source organism: Longimicrobiales bacterium (assembly GCA_965232315.1). Lineage (GTDB taxonomy): Bacteria > Gemmatimonadota > Gemmatimonadetes > Longimicrobiales > Gaopeijiaceae > BD2-11. Next base: position 2,387 of record CBDDPN010000027.1, read on the forward strand.
TTCTTCGCCGTCCAGCTCACCAGCCGGGGGTTTACCAGCGCCACGCGGTTCGACCCGCCCGGATTCCTCCTCCACATCCAGCACCACGACCCGCCGCGAAACACCGACCTGCGGCGCGGCCAGCCCGATTCCCTTCGCGTCGTACATGGTCTCGAACATGTCGCGGATCAGCGCGCGCACATCGTCATCGATCTGTTCCACCGGTTGGGCCGGTCGTCGCAGGACTTCGCTGCCGTACAGCTCGATCGTTCGAAGGGCCATGCGGAGTAGCGGCTACGATTCCCGGGGATTGGTGAGCGTGGCGATCTTGGAGCGCTCGACCCACGAGGCGCGTGTTCTCTGCCGTCACGATGGTTAGGTGTTGCTCCTGGGCGTGAATCACCTTGCCCACGATGCGCCGCCGGCGGTCACCACGCGGTCACCCTTCTTGAGGCCCGCCACCATGTTGCGGTGGCGCTGCTGTTCCTTGCGCTGGGGCCGGATCAGCAGGAAGTAGAAGATCGCGATGATCGCGATCAACTGAATGAAGAAGACCATTCCTGATCCGCCTCCGCCCTGGGGCAGTCCGACCAGGGGCACGAACCAGAGCGGCTGGGCAAACAGTACGATGCAAGGCGCCAAGTTCCTTTCCTCCGATGATGCTCCGGCCCGGGGCCGGTGGTTGGTGTTCATGCTCTCGCTCTGGCACTACGATACCGTTTCAGCCATTCCGCGCGCCACAGCGGGAAGGAGCCATCGAGTATGCGCCGCCGGGCCTTGCCGGCGAGCTGCACCAGAAAACTCAGGTTGTGGATGGAGAGCAGCCGCTGCGCCAGCCCCTCGCCCGCGACCAGCAGGTGGCGCAGGTATGCACGGTCGAAGCGCCGACAAGTATAGCACCCGCAGGCCCCGTCGACCGGACCCGAGTCCATCCTGAACCGGGCGCCCTTCAGGTTCACCTGGCCTTCCTTCGAGGTCCATGCCGTCCCGTGGCGGGCGTTCCGGGTGGGCGCGACGCAGTCGAACAGATCGCAGCCGCGCGCGACCGCCTCGAGCAGGTCGTCGGGGTATCCCACCCCCATGAGGTAGCGCGGGCGGCCCTCAGGCAGTTCCGCGTCCAGAAGCTCGAGGATGCGCCACATGTCCTCCTTGTTCTCCCCGACGCTCAGTCCTCCGATTCCGAATCCGTGCCAGTCGGCGATGCGCTGCGCATCCACCGCGCATCCACGCCGCAGGTCGTCGAAGATGCCGCCCTGGAGAACAGGGAAAAGAGCCTGGCGGGTTTCCTCGTGGTGGTCCGTCGCCTGAAAACGTTGGGCGCACCGCTCGAGCCAGGCGAGGGTGCGCTGGTTGGCTCGGGCCACGGAGGCACGATCCGCGTCACCGGGGGGACATTCGTCGAAAGCCATGATGACATCCGCGCCCAGAGCCCGCTGGACGTCGATGACGCTCTCCGGCGTGAAGAGGTGGCGGGAGCCGTCGATGTGGCTCTGGAAGACGACGCCTTCATCGCGAATGTGGTTGATCCGGCTCAGGGAGAATACCTGGAACCCGCCCGAGTCGGTCAGGATGGGACCCGGCCAGCGCATGAATGCGTGGAGCCCGCCCAGTTCACGCACGACCTCCGCCCCCGGGCGCAGATAGAGGTGGTAGGTGTTGGCCAGTACCATGCGCGCGCCCAGGGCCCGGAGTTCTTCCGGGGTGAGCATCTTCACGTTGGCGAGGGTGCCGACGGGCATGAAGGCCGGGCTCTCGACGCTTCCGTGAGGCGTAGAGAAAACCCCGGCGCGGGCGGTTCCGGCCCGGCCCTCGAGAGCAAAGGAGAATGCGGGAGCCGGGTCCCCGGTCACGAGATCACCATTGCGTCGCCGTAGGAGTAGAATCGATAGCCCTGGCGGATGGCTTCACGATACGCAGCCATGGTGCGTTCGTAGCCGGCGAAGGCGGCCACCAGCATCAACAGGGTCGAGTGCGGCAGGTGGAAGTTGGTGATGAGCGCGTCAACCACCTGGAAGTCGAAGGGCGGGCGGATGAACAGGTCGGTCGTGCCGCGTCCCGCGCGCACCCCTCCCCTTCCGTCGGCCGCGCTCTCCAGCGTCCGCACCACGGTGGTGCCCACGGCCCACACCCGCCCCCCGTCCGCCCGCGCCGACGCGACCCGCGCCGCGGCCTGGCGGGGGACATGATAGAGTTCCTCGCCGGGGGAGCGCGGGTCGCTTCCGGGAGGGCCGGCCGGGCGGAAGGTCGCCACCCCCACGTGCAGGGTGACGCGCGCGATGCGGACACCTGCCGCCTGGAGCGTGTCCATGAGGCTTCGGGTGAAGTGCAGTCCCGCCGTGGGCGCGGCCACCGAACCCGGAGTGCGCGCGTAGACGGTCTGGTAGCGTGCGCGATCCACCGGTTCGTCCTGGCGGCGCAGGTAGGGGGGGAGCGGCACATGGCCGTGGCGTTCGAGCGCCTCCTCGACCGGCAACGGGGTCTCGACGCGAACGATGCGGCCGTGATCGGGGGTCGAGTCCAGAATGTGCACCACCAGGTCGGGGGCGACCTCGACCGTGCGGCCGGGCTTGAGCTTGCCGCCGGGCCGCACCAGCGCCTCCCACAGGTACCCGCGGGTACGGCCTCCTCTGGCCGGCGCGGGTCGCGTCAGCGGCCGCCCCGCCCCCGCCCGAAGCACCGCCCGTCCCGGCCTCCCCGAGCGGCCGCAGCAACAGCACCTCGGCGCGCGCGCCCGTCGGTTTGGCCCCCAACAGACGCACGGGAAGCACCCGCGATTCGTTCACCACCAGCACGTCGCCCGGCCGCATCAGGAGGGGCAGGTCGCGGAACACGCGGTGTCGAAAGGCTCCACCCGAGAGCGGCGTCTCCAGCAGCCGGCTTTCGTCCCGGCGCGTCGCCGGATAGCGCGCGACGCGGCCGTCGGGGAGGCGGTAGCCGAAGTCCCGGCCCGACCCGGCCCCGCCCCTCATTCCCGGAAGAGCGACGACTGCCCCTGCCCCCCACGGTCGGGACGCGACCGCCGTTCCGTCGTCGTTCCCCTTCCGCCGGACGGCGGACTGCCGAAGCGCTCGTGGGCCCGCTCCGTGGTCATGCGTCCGCGGGGGGTGCGCTCGAGGAAGCCGTTCTGGATGAGAAAGGGCTCGTAGACCTCCTCCAGCGTTCCCTCGTCCTCGCTCATCGCCACGGCGAGGGAAGCCAGCCCGACCGGTCCCCCGTTGAACTTCTCGATGATCGTGCGCAGCACGCGCACGTCCATCTCGTCCATCCCGTACTCGTCCACCTCGAGCAGTCGGAGGCCGGCGCGCGCCACTTCGCCGCTGATCACGCCGTCCGCCCGCACCTCCGCGTAGTCGCGCAGCCGGCGCAGCAGCCGGTTGGCCACGCGGGGGGTGCCGCGCGCCCTCCGGGCCAACTCGAAGATGCCCTCACCGGTCGTGTCCACGCCCAGGATCTCCGCGCTCCGGTGGAGCACGAGGGCGAGGTCGTCGGGCGGGTAGAAGTCCAGGCGCTCCACCATCCCGAAGCGTGCCCGCATCGGTTCGGTCAGCAGACCAAAGCGCGTTGTCGCGCCCACCAGCGTGAACCGCTCGATCTGCATGGTGACCGTGCGCGCGGCGGGTCCGTCGGCGAGCCGGATCTCCACACGGAAGTCCTCCATGGCGGGGTAGAGGAACTCCTCCACGATGGGCCTCAGACGGTGGATCTCGTCAATGAAGAGGATATCCCGATCGTTCAGGTTGGTCAGGGTGCTCACCAGGTCGCCCGGCTTCTCGAGTACCGGCCCCGACGTGATCTTGACCCCGACTCCCATCTCGGAGGCGAGCAGCATGGCCAGCGTGGTCTTGCCAAGGCCCGGAGGCCCATGGAAGAGCAGGTGGTCGAGGGCGTCCCCGCGCTGCCGCGCCGCCGCGATCGCGATCGACAGGGTCTCGCGCACCTTCGCCTGGCCGATGAACTGCGCCATGGTGCCCGGACGCAGCGACAACTCCGCGGGACCCTCTCCCGAGACCTCCTGTGGCGTGGTGACGTCATAGCGCCTGTTCATCGGCTGATTCGCTCCAGCGCCCCGCGGATCAGGTCCTCCGTCGTCATCCCCTCTCCCGCAGCCCCGTCGTCCAGCGCCCCGCGCACCGCAGCGTCCGCGCGCGCAAACGGGTAACCCAGCGCGAGGAGCGCATTGACCGCCTCCTCCGCTCCCTGATGGGGCGCCGTTCCGGTCTCGCCGGCCAGGGCGAGGTCGCGCACCTTGTCGCTCAATCGCAGGACGAGCAGTTCCGCTGTCTTTTTGCCCACGCCGCTCACGCGCGTAAGCATGGCTGTCTCCTTGTTGGCGAGGGCCCGTGCCAGCCGGCGCGCGGAGTATGTCGAGAGCATCTCTCGCGCCAGTTTGGCTCCGATTCCGGTCGTACCGAGCAGCCTCTGGAACATGTCCCGCTCGTGGGCTTCCAGAAAGCCGTAGAGGGCGACGGAATCATCCCGCACGACCTGTACGGTGCGGAGCCACACCTCCGAACCCGGCGGCGGCAGGCGGCCGGCGACCGTCGTCGGCACGTGCACTTCGTACACCACGCCGCCGCTGGTTTCCACCTCGACGAGCTCGGCGTCAAGCTCAAGCACAACTCCGTGCAGCCGGCTGATCACCCGTGCAGGCTCCCGACCAGGCAGTGGCAGAGCGCGACCGCCACTCCGTCCGCGGCATCGTCGGGCGAGGGCGCGGAAACCAGCCGCAGATGTGTCTTGACCATGAATCCCACCTGATCCTTGGTGGCCCGGCCCGTGCCAACGACCGCGTTCTTGATCGCGGTCGGCGAATACTCGGCAATCTGGATCCCGGCGAGCGCTCCCGCCAACAGAATGGCGCCGCGCGCATGGCCCAGCGTCAACGCGCTACGAGCGTTCTTGCCTTGAAAGACCTGCTCGACGGAAAGCACGGAGGGCTCGAACCGCTCGATGATCGACTGCATCGCCTCGAAGATCTGGCGAATGCGCTCCGCCAGCGGGCGCCCGGCGACCGTGCGGACCACGCCGCACTCGAGCAGCGACAGCTTGCGGTTCTCGCTGACAACGACGCCGTAGCCGGTACGCGCCGTGCCCGGGTCGATCCCGAGTACGATCAGCGTCCCGTCCGGCGACGTCACGGCGCGGTTCGCGGGCGCCCGACCCTCACTGCGCCAGCCGGGCCAGGGTGCCCTCGTCGATGTTGCCGTTGGACGAGATCTTCTGCACGTCGTCCGACCCGTCGAGCGCCTCCATCAGACGGACGAGCTTCTCCGCGGTGCGGCCTGCCACGTCCACCTCGTTCTGCGGAATCATCGTCAGCTCCGCCTGCGCGATGCCGATTCCGTCCCGCCGCATGTCTTCCTGTACCTGGTGAAAGGAAGCCAGGTCCGTGGTGACGATGATGTCGCTTCCCTCCTGCACGACATCCTCCGCGCCCGCTTCGAGCGCGGCTTCCAGCACGTCCTCCTCGGAGTGGCGGGCCGCGTCGATGTAGATCTGTCCCCTGCGGTCGAACTGCCACGCCACCGAACCGGCGGTTCCCAGGCTTCCCCCGTTCTTGGTGAGAAGGTGCCGCACCTCCGCCACCGTGCGCTTGGGGTTGTCGGTGAGGGTTTCGATGTAGAGCGCCACCCCGCCCGGCGCATAGCCCTCGTACACGACCTCCTCGTAGCTGACCCCGGCAAGCTCTCCGGTCCCCTTCTTGATGGCCCGCTCGATGTTCTCCTGCGGCATGTTGCCGGCCTTGGCCGTGTCCACCGCCAGGCGCAGGCGCGGATTGAAGTTGGGGTCGCCTCCGCCGTCACGCGCCGCGACCGTCAGCTCGCGGATGAGCTTGGTGAACATCTGGCCGCGCCGGGCGTCGTTGACGGCCTTCTTGCGCTTGATCTGCGCCCACTTGCTGTGTCCCGCCACGGGCTGCCTCCTGCTCTACTCTCCTGCCTTGAGCGCCTCGATCACCTGTTGCGCATCGTGCGCGGGCATCGGTTCATAGCTGGCCAGGGCGCGTGTGTGGTGGGCGCGCCCCTGGGTCATGGAGCGGAGAGCGGTCGCGTACTTGTAGAGCTCGGCTTCCGGCACCAGCGCCTGCACGGTGGTGCTTCCGTTTCCGGGTACCATGCCCTGAACCTTCCCGCGACGCTGCGTGATGTCGCCCATGATGTCGCCCATGTATTCGTCCGGCGTCGACACCTCCACCTCGATGATCGGCTCCAGCAGCACCGGGCCGGCCTTCGCGGCGACTTCGCGAAACGCCATCGAGCCGGCCACCTTGAAGGCGATATCGGAGGAATCCACCGAGTGATAGGAGCCGTCGTAGCACTCGGCTCCGAAATCCACCAGCGGGAATCCGGCCAATACCCCCTTTGCCGAGGCCTCCTGAATGCCCTTGTTCACCGACGGCACGTACTTCCCGGGGATGACGCCTCCCTTGATGCTGTCCACGAACTCGTAGCCGTCTCCCCGGGCGCGGGGCGCGAGCCGCACCCAGCAGTCGCCGAACTGGCCGCGTCCGCCGGTCTGTTTCTTGAACCGTCCCCGTCCCTGGGCGGTGCGCGTGATGGTCTCCCGGTAGGCGATTTTGGGCTGTTCGGTCTCGACGGTGACGTTGTACTTGCGCTTCATGCGCTGCATCTGGATGTCCAGGTGCAACTCTCCCAGCCCGCGGGCGATGGTCTGGCCCAGCTCGGGATTGAACGCGGCATGGAAGGTCGGATCCTCGTCGTGCAGCTTCTGGAGGGCTTCCCCGATCTTGTCCTCATCCGCGCGCGTCGCGCCCCGCATCGCCACCGACACATCCGGCTTCGGAAACTCGATGCCTTCGAGGTTCAGTGGCCGGCCTGGCGACGACAGCGTGTCGTTGGTGGCGGTGCTCTTGAGCTTGGCCACGACCCCGATATCGCCGGCGTGCAGACGGGGCACTTCCAGCCGCTCCCGGCCCAGAGGGATGGATACGTGGTTCAGCTTCTCGCTCGAACCGCGCCCGGCGTTGTGCGCTTCCATCCCGTTGACCGCTACGCCGCTGAAGACCCGGAAGTACGACAGCTCCCCGACATGCGGCTCGGTCGCGGTCTTGAAGACCAGCGCCGCGAACGATCCTTCGTCGCTGGCGTTGAGCTCCACATCCTGGTCGAGTCCGGGACGCGAGGCGGCCTCCGTGCCGGACTCGGACGGGCTCGGCAGGAGTTCGACGATCTTGCGCAGCAGCGCCCGGATCCCGTAGGAGCGGGTCGAGGAGCCGCAGAAAACGGGCACGACCTCATCCCTCCCCATCGCGATGGCCATGGCCTCGAGGGCTTCCTCGCGCGTGATCTCCTCACCCTCGAGATAGCGGTCGAGCAGATCCTCGTCGGTGGTCGCGAGGGTTTCATGCAGTTCGGTCGTCCACTCCTCGAAGATGTCCTCCAGTGAGGCGGGGACGTCGGCTTCATCGTATTCGCCGGTGGCGGAGCCGTCGCGATACATGTGCGTCCGTCCGCTGAACAGGTTGATGATCCCGCGGAAACCGGGGCCCTCCCCCACCGGAATCTCCACCGGGATCGCGCCGGGCGCGAGGCTCTCCTTGATGTTCTCGAAGACCCCGCGAAAGTCGGCGTGCTCCTTGTCCATCATCGAGACGAAGAAAATGCGCGGGATGCCGCGCTCTTCGCAGTAGCGCCACACCCGTTCCGTTCCGACCTCGACGCCCGAAGTCGCGCTTACCACGATGACGGCCGCGTCCGCCACCCGAACGGCCGCCATGGCCTCTCCGGTGAAGTCCAGGTATCCGGGCGTGTCGATCAGGTTGATCTTCGTGCCTTTCCACTCGGTGAAGGCCGGGGTGAGCTGCATGGAGATTCCATGCTGGATCTCCTCGGGGCTGGTCATGGTCAGCGCGTGCCCCTCTGCCACGTCGCCTTTGCGCCGCGCCGTGCCTCCGACGAAGCTGAGAGCGTCCACAAGCATGGTTTTGCCGGAGCCGCCGTGACCGAGCACGGCCACGTTACGGATGTTCTCCGTCATGTACTCCTTCCCTTCCGCCATCTGGCCTCCTGAAAGCATGAGTTGAATCGGGCGACGCGGCGGGGCGTCGTGGTTTCCGGCGGATTCGGCCGGGAGCAGAAGCTAGGAAGAGCGGCGGCGGCGGGAAACCTCGTTGAGCAGCTCCAGCTCCTTTCGGGTCAGTGACTCCATCCCGCTGCGCGAGATCTTGTCGAGAATGGCGTCCACTTCATCCAGCAGAGCCTCCTCGTCGGCGCTCCGCCAGCCCGGCGGGCGAGCCGAGCCCGCTGCCGCACCGCGTCGCCTGCCGGACTCCTGGCCGGAACCGGCCCGCCGCCCCGGTCCGGGCCGGCGGGCCTTGTTTCGCGCCTGCAGCCATGCCGGGACCTGCCAGTCGTTCTTCAGATAGACGAACCCGGTGACCAACCCACCCAGGTGCGCGAAGTGGGCGACCCCGCCGCCCCCGCCGCCGAAGGCGCTCAGCGTGCTCACCACGAAGAGGAAGGCGGCCAGCCATTTCGCCTTCACCGGGAAGATCCCCCAGATGTAGATCGGCGCGTCCGGCCAGGTCATGGCGAAGGCGAGCATCAGGCCGTAGACGGCCGCGGAGGCTCCGATGATGGAACTGGACTGGAAGAAAAAGCTCAGCACCACCCCGCCGAGTCCGCACAGCAGGTAGAACTTGACGAACTCGCGCGAACCCCAGCGGCGTTCCAGCGGCGCGCCGAAGAAGAAGAGCATCAGCATGTTGATGAAGACATGCCAGAAGCCGGCGTGCAGGAACATGTACGTGAGCGCGCCCCACGGACGCGTGAGGATTCGGGACGGCCGAAAGGCGAACCATTCCACGAAGAAGGCCGCGCTGCCGGTGATCCACATGAGGAGAAAGATGGCCCCGTTGGCGATCAGGAGGCGCTTGACCCACGGCGTGAGTACGGAGTCGCCGTAGCCCGATTGGAAGGACGACCAGGCCATGATCACGCGCGACTGGCGGCAGGCGCGGGCCGTCTCGAGAGCGCGCGGGCGGCGATGCGCTCGCACAGCTCGCCGAAGGACAGACCGGCGGCGATTCCCGCCCGCGGGAGCAGGCTCGCGGGCGTGAGGCCCGGAAGCGCGTTTGCCTCGAGGCACCAGGGAGTGCCCCCGGAGTCGAGGATGAAGTCAACCCGGCTGAACCCCCGCAACCTGAGCAGCCGGTGCACGGCGAGCGCCCGCCTCGACAGGTCGGCGGCGATTTCGCTGGAGATGTGCGCTGGAAAGATCTCACGCGCCATCCCCGGCTGATACTTGCATTCGTAGTCGAAGATCTCGTTTTCGGGGATGATCTCGCCTGGGGGGAGCGCCCGGTCTCCCAGAATGCCCACGGTGAGCTCCCGGCCGTCGACATAGCGCTCGAACATGACCTCCCCGCCGTAGGCGAGCGCCTGTTCCTCCGCGGCGGGAAGCTCGTGCGCGTGATGCACCAGGGTAAGGCCCAGCGTCGAGCCTCCCCTGGGCGGCTTGACAATCAGGGGGAGGCCCAATTCGCCCACCACGCGTTCGGCGGGAGCGTGCCCGGCGATCCACTCCGGGGTCGGGACGCCGGCGTCGCGAAGCAGCCGCTTGGTGAGGTCCTTGTCCATCGCCAGCGCACAGCCGGTATGCCCGCTTCCCGCATAGGGTATGCCGATCAGGTCGAGCAGCGACTGGACGGTGCCGTCCTCGCCCGCACCCCCGTGAAGGGCCACGAACACCACGTCGGGCGCGCACCGGCGCAGCGCCTGGTCGAGCAGCAGCAGAGGATCTCCCTCTCCCGGTCCGGTGGAGGGCGGCGCGTCCCGGGCCACGCCCGACTCGCGCAGTTCGCGCTCCCGTTCCCGGCCCAGCACGCCGGACGCGGGGTCCACCGCCACCACCTCGTGCCCGCGTCCCCGCAGCGCGTCGGCGACTGCGGCGCCCGACACCAGCGAGACGGGTCGTTCCTCCGAGGTCCCGCCCATCAGCACGGCGACCTTCATTGTGCCTTCCCCCTCCGCAGGCCGCTCAACCGTTTGCTCCCGTGAGCGTTCGCACGATGTCGAAGCGGGTGAGAATGTCTTCCAGCCTTCCATTGGACCTCACCAGCACCGCGGGGTTCTCGCGGGTAAGCAGGCGGGTCGCCTCTTCCGCGTCCATGTGGCTGTCCACCACCGGGAACGGCGAGCCCATGACGGTCTCGACCGGCCGATCCAGCAGCCCGGGGTCCTGGATGACGCGTGCCATGAGCCTTCCCTCGCTCACCGAACCGACACAGTCGCCGTCCCGGATCACGGGAAGTTGCGAGATTCCGTGGCTGCTCAACGTGGACAACGCCATGCGTACGGGGGTGGAGGGCGCCGCTGTCAGCAGGCGATAGGCGAGGGGCTCCTTGGAGCGCACGAGGTCGTGGACGCTCCTTCGGGGACGCTCCAGAAAGCCGTTCTGCCGCATCCACTCTTCGTCATACATCTTGGTAAGGTAGTGCTCTCCCCAGTCACAAAGAATCGCGACCACGAACGCGTCCGGGTCGTCCAGTCTCTCGGCCAGCTCCACTGCCGCGTGCGTGTTGAGACCTGAAGATCCCCCTACGAAGAGCCCCTCCTCCCGGGTCAGGCGCCGCGCCATGCGGAAGGCGTCGCCGTCCTTCACGGTCACGTAGGCGTCCACCACGTCGAGGTTGAGCGCGCCGGGGATCTTGTCGTTTCCCAGCCCCTCCACCAGGTAGGGGTGGCCCGCGCCCATCTCGCCGGTGTTGAAGAACGACGAGATCACCGACCCCACGGGATCCACGCCCACCACCTCGACCGCCGGGCTCTTCTCCTTGAGGTAGGCGCCGGCGCCGGAGATGGTGCCCCCCGTGCCCGCTCCCCCGACCAGGTGGCTGATGCGGCCCCGGCTCTGCTCCCAGAGCTCCGGACCGGTGGTGGCGTGGTGGGCCTTCGGGTTCTCGAGGTTGTAGAACTGGTCCGCCAGCACGGCGCCGGGGGTCTCGCGGGCGATGCGCCGGGCGACCTGGAGGTAGTGGTCCGGGTGGTCCGGTCCGACGGCCGTGGGGGTGATGACCACCTCGGCGCCGAAGGCCCGCAGCAGCTTCACCTTCTCCTGGCTCATCTTGTCGGGCATGGTGAAGATGCAGCGATACCCGCGGGTGGCCGCGGCCATCGCGAGGGCGAGGCCGGTATTGCCGCTGGTGGCTTCGACGATGACGCCTCCGGGCCGCAGGGTGCCGTCGCGCTCCGCCGCCTGCACCAGCGCAAGGCCGATCCGGTCCTTCACCGAGCCTCCCGGGCTCATGAACTCGCACTTTCCGTAGACCGGCGTGCGACAGCCGCCAACCACCCGGTGCAACCGCACGAGGGGGGTCCATCCCACCATGTCCATGACGCTGTCGTACGGTTCGCGATGGCGAATGCTCATGGCCGCACAACCCCTCGAATACAGTGGTCGGAGGAGCAAGCCAGGGACTTGACCCGAGGATTCGCGCAGGCGGGCATCAGCGTTCCGGGCTTGTCTGCCTGGAGAAGTGCACCGGAATGCGCACCCATACGGGCACGTCCCGGCCGCCCCGGCGACCGGGATGGAAGCGCATCGCGCGCGCGCCCTCGACCGCAGCCGAATCCAGCGGCTGGTGACCGCTGGTCTCGACCACCGCCACGGAATCCACCTCTCCCAGCTCGTTCACACGCACCTGGAGCACCGTTTCTCCCTCGATCCCCTGATCCCACATCTCGAGCGGATATTCGATCGGGACCTGGTCGCCGAGGCGCTCGGGCTCGTCGACTTCCGGTTCTCCGGCACAGGCTCCGAGCGAAAAGACCCCAAGCAGCCCGTGGACAAACCCGCGCGAGCACCGAGGGCGGCGAGGCACAGGGCTGGCAAGGCGCTTTGAGGGCCGAATAGCCGCCAGGGCCATGGGCCTGCGACCGGCGTCGGTCCATCGCTGCCTGGATCGGGGCGTCGGTCCCATACGCTATCCCGAACCGCGCCCGAGGCGCTGCAGTTCAGCGAGCAGTCTCATGGACTCCAGCGGTGTCATGTTGTCCAGGTCGATCTCCCGGAGGCGTTCGCTCAGCTTGGCTTCCAGCGCGAAGAGGGAGAGCTGCTCGGGCGGCACGGCCGAGGAAGGCCGGTGGGCGCCCCGGCGGCCGAGACCCTCTCCATCATGTGTACGTTTTCCCTCCAGTTCCGTCAGAAGTTCCTTTGCGCGCTCCACGATGGCCGGCGGCATGCCGGCCAGGCGCGCGACCTGAATTCCGTACGACCGGTCGGCGCCGCCTTCCTCCAGACGGCGCAGAAAGACGATGTCCTCGCCGGACTCGCGCACGGCCACGTTGAGATTGCGCACCGCGGGGAGCAGGTCGCCCAGTTGGGTGAGCTCGTGGTAGTGCGTGGCGAAGATGGTCTTGGCGCCCACGATCTCGTGCAGATGCTCGGTCACCGCCCACGCGATGGAGACCCCGTCGTACGTGGAGGTTCCGCGGCCGATCTCGTCCAGCAGCACGAGGCTGGAGCCGGTCGCGCCGTGCACGATGGCGGCCGTCTCGTGCATCTCGACCATGAAGGTGGACTGCCCGCGGGCCAGGTTGTCGCTTGCCCCGACCCGGGTGAAGACGCGGTCGCATACCGGCAGCCGCGCACGATCGGCGGGCACGAACGACCCCATCTGGGCGAGCAGCTGGATGAGCCCCGCCTGCCGCAGGATCGTGCTCTTGCCCGCCATGTTGGGGCCGGTCAGCACCACCACCCGGCCGTCCTGGTCCATCGCCAGGTCGTTGGGGACAAAGCTCCCGGCGGGCATTACCGCCTCGACCACCGGGTGTCGGCCGGCCACCACTTCGGCCGTGTAGCCGGTGTGAACCTCGGGGCGGACGAAGGAGCGCCGCTCGGCCACCTCCGCGAGTCCCGCGAGCGCGTCCAGGCGCCCGAGCGCGCGGCCGAGTTCCTGCAGCCGCCCCACCTCCTCCGCCACCTCGCCCCGCACCGCGCCGAACAGTTCCGCTTCCAGTGTGGCGATGCGGTCCTCGGCCTCCAGGATGCGGCCCTCCCAATCTTTGAGTTCGGGGGTGAAGTAGCGCTCGGCGTTCGACAGCGTCTGTTTGCGCACGTAGTCGGCCGGCACCCGGCTCAGATTCGCCCTGGTCACCTCCAGGTAGTACCCGAAGACCTTGTTGTAGGCGACCTTCAGCGAGGCGATGCCCGTCCGCTTCCGCTCCCGCGCCTGGAGCGCCGCGATCGATTCGCGCGCGTCGCCGCGTCCCTGGCGGAGGGCGTCCAGCTTCTCGTCGTATCCGTCCCGGATCACGCCTCCGTCCTGCAGCGTCGCGGGGGCGTCCGGGGCGATGGCGCGCCCGAGGAGCCCGCGCACATCCTCCATGGGGTCGAGGCGGGCGCCGCGCTTCCGCAGCCCGGGGAGCTCGGATTTGGCCAGCGCCTCGCACACCGGGGGGACCTGCTCGAGCGAACGGGCAAGGGCGAGAAGGTCGCGCGGCGTGCCCCGCCCCAGCGAGACTCGCGCGGCGAGGCGCTCGAGGTCGGCTACGTCGGAGAGCGCCCCGCGAATGTCGCGCCGCACCTGAAAGCGCTCGAAGAGTTCCGCCACCGCCTCCTGCCGCCTCCATATGGCGGCTGCCTCCACAAGGGGGCTCAGCAGCCAGTTCCTCAGCGTGCGCGCACCCATGGCGGTGACCGTGTCGTCCAAAACGGAGATGAGGGTGGCGCTCTCGTCTCCTGGGCGCAGCGGCTCGGTCAATTCCAGGTTCCGGCGCGTCATTTCATCCAGGACCATGGTCGAGCCGGGCCGCCGCAGGGTGGGCGGCTGCAGGTGCGCCACCCCGCCGGGCCGAATCTCGGCGATGTAGGCGAGGAGCGCTCCCGCGGCGCATATGGCGGGAGCGTCGGGCGCCTCCAGGCCGAAACCGTCCAGGGTGAGCACCCCGTATGCGCGCTGTATTTCCTCGCGTGCGGCCGCTTCCCCGAAGATCCAGTCGTCCCGGATGGTCCGCAGCGGCTCCGGCGCCGCGCCCGGCAGGTTCTGCCCCTCCAGGGAGTCCGGCAGCAGCAGTTCGGCCGGCGCGAGCTCGCCCATGCGGGCAGCGAGGGCCTCCTCGCCCACCACCTCCAGCACCAGCTCCCCGGTGGACAGGTCGATCGCCGCCAAGCCGCTCGTGCCGGCCCGCGCGGGCGCGAGCGCTACCAGAAAGTTGTTTCGCCGCGCCTCCAGAAGCTCGTCGTGAACCACCGTGCCCGGCGTGATGGTCTCCACGACCTCGCGGCGCACCAGCCCCTTGGCCGCCTTGGGGTCTTCGACCTGGTCGCAGATCGTCACCCGGCAGCCGAGCTTCACCAGCTTGCGCAGATAGTCGTCGAGCGCCTTGGCGGGCACGCCCGCGAGCGGCACCCTGCTGGCGGCGCCGTTGTTGCGCATCGTCAGGGTCAATCCGAGCAGGCGCGCCCCCTTGCGCGCGTCTTCGTTGAAGAGCTCGAAGAAGTCCCCTACCCGGATGAAGACCAGGGCATCGCGGTGACGAGCCTTCACGGCCCGCCACTGGCGCATGAGGGGCGTGTCGCGGGTCATGAAGCGGGGTGTACGGCGGAGACCATCGCGAGCCTGGTTCTGATCTGTGCGGGAACGTCCGTAGTCGTGCAATGCCCGGTGCGACCCGGGTCATGATCTAAGCTGTGGGGTTGAGTACCGTCCCGGAAGGGGAGGGACAGCCGGAAAGGGCCGACGCGGGCAGCGACTCCGGCTCGCCATTCGATATCGTTTGCGCGCGCCGCTGGCACACGCGCGGCTGTCGGCTCGTTGCCGCTCCGCAAGTGTATCAGCTGCCGAGTCCTCGAAGCCGGGGACGATGAATCATAAATGGAGTTTATGATGGTATATAAGTCATTGCGCAATATTGTGTTAGTACTATCCGCCGTCGCATCTGCGGCGGCGTGCGGCGGGACGGATGAGGCAAGCGCCGGTCTCGCCATGAGGGAGGCCGTCAGCGCCGCCCTGAGCGATGGTGAGGCTCCGCGGGGCGTCACCGCCCAGTCCATAACCGAAGGCCAGACACTGTTCAATGGCCGGGCCGCCTGCGCCGGCTGCCACGGTCTCAATGGAAAGGGGGGGCAGCTGGCACCCAGCCTCTCCGACGACCAGTGGCTCAACTCGGATGGCAGCTACGCCGGCATCATCGAAGTCATCAATTCCGGGGTTCTCCAACCCCGGGAATATCCGGGGCTGATGCTCCCGCGCGGCGGGATGAGGCTGTCGGACGCGCAGGTGAGCGCGCTGTCGGCCTTCATCTGGAGCCTGAGCATTCGCGGATAAACCGCATCCGCTAGCCGGCGGCCTCTCCGCGCACCCCCTGTACGCGGGCGCGGTGAGGCCCCGGTCGGCGCTCCGCGCCCGCCCGCGATGCGCTGCGCCAGCAGCCATTCCTCCAGAAGATGATGGTGGGGCAGGGCGCTCGCCTTCATGAGCCGGTCGACCCGGCGCAGTCCGAGCAGCGCCGTGTCCAGGCCTTCCCGGGTCCACCCGCGGCTCTGTCCCTGGATGCGGCGGGCGACCCAGCGCTGGTGCGGCGGGAGCGCCGCCTCCAGCCCCCTCAGTCCCCGGTCGAGCGCCAGCTCGAGGCGGAGGAAGTGGGTGGTGAGTCCCATCACCAGAAACACGCCCGATTGGCCGCGCAGGAAGAGCTCACCGAGAGCCGCGGTGGCCGAGGCGAAGTCACGTCCCCCCACCATGTCGAACCAGCGCCAGGGGTCGAGCCGGGGCACCCGGATTCCCCCCTCTTCCACGGTGTCGACGGTAATCGGGCGGCCTTCAGGCACCATCGCCGCGAGCTTGGCGACCTCCTGCGCCAGTACGCCCAGGTCGGAGCCGACCGCGGCCGCCAGTGCGCGCGCGGCGTCCTCGTTCATATCCGTGTCGTGACGGTCGCGACACCACGAGACAAGAAAGCCCGGCAGGTCGTTCGTCCGCACGGGGCGGAACTCGAGTGAGCGCGCATTGCGCTTGATGTCCCGGTAGAAGCGTGCCCTGGACCGCGCCGGCTGGGTCGCAGTGAGTATGAGAGCCAGCCCGTCCGGAGGGGATGCGGCGGTGTCGAGTACGACCTTGCGCGCCGACGGGACCGAAGCCAGCGCCTCGGCCGCGTAGACCAGGATCACGCGCCATTCGGCCATCATGGGAGGGGTGGCGAGCACCGAGGCGAAGTCCCGCACATCCAGCTCCGGCCCGTGCATGACGTCGAAATTGAAGTCGCGGGTGGCGGGATCCAGATGCGCCTCCGCGATTTCCCGCGCGGCCTCGCGCTTACGGAAATCGTCGTCGCCGTGCAGGTAGAAGACGCCGCCGCCCTGCTCGCCTCCGAGCGCGCGCCGGTAGGTGGCGGGGATCATCGCCCGGGACTGTGGGTGCGGATCAGCGCTCGGCGAGAGGCGAGTATTCGTACAGTGCCCGGTTCCACAGGTCGGCGCCGTCCAGGCTGGTGTCCAGAAGCCGAATGCTCCGGTAGCGCACCGGAGTGGCTGGGTCCGTGGCACGCACCGCGGGGGGCTCGGAGATGACGATGGGAGGAAGCGCGACCTGCGGGGACTCGCGGACCAGTTCGGGGCCCCAGACGGCCAGCGCCACCAGAACCGTGACGGCGAACGCCACACCCAGGCGGGTGAATGGCACGCCGTGGCGACGGCGCGCGAGATCCTCCTGAAGGTGGTAGATGCGGTGCTGAAGGCGGGGATGGAAGTCTTCGCAAACGGTGGCGCCGGGGATGACGCGAAGCAGCGCCAGGCTGCGCTTCAGCGTATCGGCGTAGCGACGGCAGCCGCCGCACTCCGTGACGTGTTGCTCAAAGGCACCCGCATCGTCGGCTTCCCCGTCGTAGAACTCGGAGAACCGATCCAGAAAGCCTTTGCATTCCATAAGCGTTCGCGGACTCCCTGTTTTGCGACTCTTCCCGTGAGAGTCTTTGGTCGCTCACCTGAGAAGTGGCCCCAAGTCGAAGCGCCGACCCATCACCCGCCGGATTTCTCTACTTGCCGCGCAACCTTCGGGTTCCCCGGAGATTTCCGGAGGGGGTCGGGATGGGTGTTGGGACGTGTGGTACTGGGGGGCATCCGGCGAGGTTCCGGCGAGGTCCCGGCTCATCCTGGCCAGGCTGAGCGTGGCAGCTGCGGGCGGGGGTGACCGGGACGGACGAGGGAGAAGACAGCGCCCTTCCCGCCGTTTGAAGCGAGAGGACGGGGCGTGGAACCTGGATGCTCAGTCCAGCATCGGTGCGACGATGCGGGCGAAGTTGTTCCGCGCGCGGTTCAACCGGCTCTTCACCGTACCCAGGTTGACCGCGGTGATCTCGGAGATCTCCTCGTACGTCTTCCCCTGGAGTTCGCGCAGCACGAAGACTACCCGGTGGTGCTCGGGCAGTTCGCTGATGGCCTTTTCGACGACCTGTCGCAGATGTCGCTTGCGGTACAGATCGTCGGGCTTGTACGAGTGGTCCTCCCACTCCAGGGGCCGATGATCGGCTTCCCAGTTCTTCTTGATGGTCTGGAAGAAGACCAGCGGGTTGCGGGAGCGGTTGCGCAACTCGTTTTTCGCCAGGTTGCTGGCGATGGTGTAGATCCAGGTCGAGAACTTCTTGGTGGGGTCGAAACGATGCAGGTGGCGGTAGACCCGGATGAAGGTCTCCTGCACCAGGTCCTGTGCCCGCTCCCGATCGCCGACTGTCCTGTAGACGAAGTTCACCAACCGGTTGTCGTAGCGGTCCACCAGGATTCCGAAGGCTCTTTGCTCGCCTTCCAGAAACCGCTTCACGACCGCGCTGTCATCCAGCTTCTTGAGGGCCGCCCGTGTCTCGTGGGCCGGCCGCGCGGGCTCCAGTACTACGCTGCTTTTCTCGGTGTTCATGTCATTCCGCTGTCAGACGTAGCTCTTCGTGCCCCAGAACGGGGAAAGGACTTGCAGGTTTCATACCATCGCCATGGGCGCGCCGGATGCACCCTCCCGGACGGCTCCGTCCCCGGCGGAGGACGGCCACTGTCCGCCCGGGGGACATCACGCCGACTCCTGCGCCGCTGTGCGGAAGGTGGCGGTGTACAGGAGGGCCGCGACCGTCTTGCAGTCGAGGATCTGTCCCGTGCGCACCATCTCCAGGGCGCGCGAGAACGGAACCGCGTGCACGGTGATGAACTCGTCCGCGTCGTGTGCCGCGTCTCCGGCCGCAAGCCCGGTTGCAAGAAAGAGGTGGATCACCTCGTTGGTGAATCCGGGCGTGGTAAAGATGCGTGTCAGGTACTCGATTCCGGCGGCGCTGTATCCGGTTTCCTCGGCCAGCTCCCGGCGGGCGCAATCGGCCCACGCTTCGTCAGGCCCAAGCGGCAGCCCGGCGGGCACTTCAAGGAGGTATCCGCCCGAGGCGTAGCGGTACTGGCGCAGCAGCAGGGTCTCGGGATCGGTGGACGCGGGCGGATCGAGAAAAGGCACCACCGCGGCGGCGCCGGGATGGCGGATCAGCTCCAGATTGCCCTCCGACCCGTCCGGGAAGCGGACCCGGTCTACGGACAGATGGACGACTCGGCCGTCATGCACCCGCCGGCTCGCCAGGCGACCCGATCCGTCCGACGCCGGAAGCGCGCCCGGGCCCGGGTATCGCAGGGTGCTTCCTCCGGGATACACGGCTCGATCTACAAACACGTCTGGCTCAAGCTCCTGTCTTTGGGGCAATACGACGCTCGTGAGGTCCACCGCATCCGCCGCGCGCGGGACGCGTGCCGTCGGGGGCTCGCGCCTTGCCGGACTATTAGGTGCGGCCGGGCGGCGAGGGGTTGCCTCGACGACCCCGCCGGTCAGAAGTCGTGGTGGACTTCGACCGGGCCGAGCGCCTCGAGCTCCGGCGCCACCCGGTCCGCGTCGCCCACCACCACGACGGTAAGGGCGTCCGGATGCAGCCGCCGGCCGGCCGCCCCCGCGACATCCTCGACCTGCACCGCCCGCACCTGCTCGCAGTAGCGCGCGTGGTAGTCGGAGGGAAGGCCGTGCACGAACACGTGTGCAAGGCCGGTCGCGATCTGGGCGGTGGTCTCGAGACGCAGAGGGAATATCCCCGCCAGGTAGTCGCGCGCGGCGCGCACCTCAGCGGTTGTGGGCCCGCCGTCGACCAGCGCCTCCACCTCCGTGAGCGCCTCCTGCACCGCGGCCGCCGTGACCTCGGTCCCCACCGCCGCAGCGATGCGGAACATCCCCCCCGCGCGCCTGAAGAGGAAGCGCGAGTTCACTCCGTAGGTGAAGCCCTTGTCCTCCCTGAGATTGAGGTTGAGGCGGCTCGTGAAGGTGCCCCCCAGCACGGCGTTGAGCACGATGAGCGGGAGGTAGTCGGACGTCGATCGCTCCACGCTGGCGTGGCCGATGCGGAGCTCCGACTGAACCGCCCCCGGACGATGTACGACCACGATGCGGCGCTCGTCGAAACGGGCTCCCCCGGTGGTCACGGCGCGCGCGGCCCGGCCCCGCCAGGCACCGAAGCACTCGTCGCAAAGATCCTTCACATCGCCCTCCGGGACGTCGCCCGCAACCACCAGCGCTGCTCCGCGCGGCCGGTAGTGTCCGGCGGCGAAGTCCTCTACCTGCGCGCGCTCGAGTCCGGCGACGGTTCCTTCCTCTCCGGCCATCGATCGCCCGTAGGTGGCGCCTTCCCGGAAGAAGAAGTGCGACGCGGCCGCGGTGGCGAGTTGCGCCGGATACATTCTGCGCTGGCGAATCCCCCCCAGTTGCTGTTCCCGGGTGCGCTCGACCTCCTTCCGCGGAAATCCCGGGGTCAGCACGACCTCGGAGAGCAGCCGGATTGCCTGCGGGAAGCGGTCCGAGGGGCAGGTGAGGGAGACCACCGTGGAATCCCAGCCGGTTGAGGTCCCCAGGTACGTGCCCAGATCCTCCAGTTCGCACGCCAGCCTCACCGCCGACTGGCGGGCGGTTCCTCCGTGGAGCGCCTTGCCGGTCAGCACGGCGAGCCCCGCGTGTTCGCGCCCGACCGTAGACTCGCCCGCGTCCATGACGAGGAGCGCGGTCACCACCGGAACGCGGTCACGGCACGCGACACGCACCTCGAGTCCGGAATCCAGCCGCGCGGCGTGAACGGCCGGAACCGCGAAGGGCGTGACCGGCCCGGGCCCGGGTGGCGTGGAGGGGAAGCCGGCAGGCATCAGGCGGCAGCCCGGGGTACGTAGGTGAGAACCGCCCGGTTCCCCTGGCCCAGATGGGCCGCCGCGAAGGCCTCGACCGCATCCGGCGTGACCGCCCGCAGGCGATCGAGCTCCGTGGCGACCCGGCCCGGATCCCCGAAGTGCGTCGCGAACATCGAAAGCAGGTCGGCCCGCTGGGCCACGACCTCGAGCTGGCCGAGGATGGCCGTCTCCGCCATGGCCACGGCCCGGGCGACCTCCTCCGGGGAGACCCTCCGCAGACCGTCGATCTCCTCGAGCACGGCCGCCTCCAGCTCCCGGGCCCCGACCCCTACATTGCCGGTGGCCTGAACCAGCATCATCGCGGCGCCGGTCATCAGCGGAAAGACGTACGCCGCGACATCCTTGGCGAGCCGCCTGTCCAGCACCAGCGAACGATGCAGCCGCGACGCCCGTCCCTTCCCCAGAATGTCGCCGGCGATGTCGGCGGCGTAGAAACCGGGGTCGTCAAAGGTGGGCACGCGCATGCCGGCGTACACGCGCGTGAGTGGAACATCGGTCTCTACCGTTTGGCTGGGAGCGGTGTGGTTCGCGCGCTCCGCGTCGGCGTCTCCGGGAATCGCCCGGTTTCCGGCGCCCGGAGGAATCTGACCGAAGTAGCGCTCGATCCACGCGAGAGCGCGAGCACCATCGAATCCCCCGCACAGCGTGAGCACGGCGTTGTCGGGAGCGTACCAGGCCCCGAAGAACAACTCCAGATCGTCGATCGAGAACCCGTCGATGTCCTCCAGCGAGCCGATGACCGGATGCCGATAGGGGTGCCCCGGCGGATAGATCATGGCCAGCATCCGCTCGTCCCAGTCGCCGTAGGGCTGATTGTCGTAGCGCTGGCGGCGTTCGTTCTTCACGACATCGCGCTGGTTTTCGAGCTTCTCCCGGGTCAATGCGGGCAGCATCCACCCCATGCGATCCGCCTCGAGCCAGAGAGCGAGCTCCAGATGATGGGAGGGAAGCGTCTCGTAGTAGTTGGTGCGGTCGAACCAGGTGGAGGCGTTGGCCGAACCGCCCACGCCCTCGATCAACTCGAAATGCTGGTTGCCGGCTACGTGGCGGGAGCCCTGAAACATCATGTGTTCGAAGAGATGAGCGAGGCCGGTCTGTCCCCGTCCTTCGTTCCGGGAGCCGACGCCGTACCAGAGATTGACGGCAACGACGGACACCGAGGGATCGGGAGAAAGGACGATTCGGAGTCCGTTCTCGAGGGTATGCTCTTCGCAGGGGATGGAGATCACGGGTTCCTCGGGGAGCGGCGAAGCGGAGGTCAGCTGCCGAACTTCGCCAGCCGGCCGGCGTGCGCCAAGGCCAGCGACATGATGTGGCGCGCCGGAACGGTGCCCAGGTCTCCCCGCCGGCACTCGGCTTCGGTCAGGCGGCGACCGGTGGGCCGTGCCCATCGCGACCGGATGAGGAGCGGCACCGCGTGCCACGAATGCCCGCCCATGGTGGCCGGTGTGCAGTGGTCGCCGGTGACGATCGCCACGCCCCGGCCCGCCAGCCGCGGGAGGAGCCGATCCGCGGCCTCGATGGCCGCGACCTTCCCATCGAAATCCCCGTCCTCGCCTCGGGAATCCGTGGCCTTGTAGTGGAAAAAGCGGAAGTCCGCGCGTTCCGCGGCGGCCTCCATCAGCTCGACCGCTTCCCGGTCGGAGGCCGGGGTTCCCGCGATGCTCATGCCGACCAGGCGGGCCACGCCCCGGTACATCGGATAGCGCGCCACCGCCACCGCCTCCAGTCCAAACCGCCGGGAGAACCCGGGCGGCGCCTGGTATTCGGCGAACCCCCGGGCCAGGAGCCCGTTGGCGACCGGCTCGGCCGCCAACACCTCCGCCGCGCCCTCCAGGATGTTTCCCGCGGCGGCGGCGGTGCGGGCCGAAGCCGCCTCCCCGTCGGGCGCCCGCGGCGGGCGGGGCGGGACCCCGGTACGCTGCGGGTCGGTGTCGGTGACGTCCGCGCCCAGTCCTTCGCCCCGGAGCACCATGACCGCGCGGTGCTCCATGACGTGCTGGAAGTGCAGGGCAACCCCGGGGGGCGCGGTCACGCCATCCCTCAGCCGCTGCACCAGCCGACGGCCCTCCGGGTTGTCGGGACGGCCCGCGCGGCGGTCGGTCACGCGGCCCCGCTCGTCCAGCGTGGCCAGGTTGAGCCGCGCGGCCACGTCTCCCTCGCGGAGGCGAATCCCGACCCCCAGGGCGGCCAGAACACCCCGGCCGATCACGGTGCGGGCCGGGTCGTACCCGAACAGGGCGAGGTGGGCGGGGCCGCTCCCGGGCGTGATCCCGGGCGCCACGGGGACGTGCATCCCCAGCGAACTCTCCGCCGCCAGGGCGTCCAGGTTGGGCGTGGTCGCGGCCTCGAGTTCGGTGAGGCCGGTGGCGGGGCAGGGGAGCCCGCCCACGCCGTCGAGCACGATGAGGGTGATCGGGTCTCCGCCCGGGATGCGCTCGACCAGATCGTCCGGAAAACGCATCAGCGCACCCGCGTCCGGTGTATTGCCGCCTGTGCCGGGCACGCTGGCTTCACTCTCGGCCTCCTGGGCCTCGGTCGTTTTCGGGGATGGGTGCGCCGGCCGGCCGGGCAGGCACCGGCGAGCCGTGAACCAGATTCATCACGGAGGGGGAGGCGTGCAAGCCCACCGCGAGGGGCGCCGGCCTCGAGACGCCCCGCCGCTCTCGCCGCGATTCGGTAGCAAGCCCGCGCCGCTGGCGATACAATACACAGGCAGGAAGCCATGGGCCGCCGGCGGTCAGGCGGCGGCAGGTCCCCGCGGGAGGAGGTATCATGAAAGCTCGAACCCTACACGCTGTTTGCGTCCTGGCGGCCGTTCTGGTTGTGGGGTGCGTGGGACAGCGGCGCGCACCCGTGGGCATAGGCGCCGAGCCATCTCGGGATGTCACCATCCATGTGGACAACCTCGACTTCAGCGACGCGCGCATCTACATCTCCACCGGCGGCGGGCGCACCCGACTGGGCAATGTGTCCGGGAAGACGCAGCAGCGTTTCACGCGCGAGTGGAGGCTGCCCACCATCGGTTTTGAAGTCGATCTTCTGGGCGGAGGCGCGTACCGGACGCAGGAGCTGGCGGTGGCGGCCGGCGATGTGTTCGATCTCCTGATCCAGGCCGGCTACGTTCGCCTCATCCCCAGAGGCCGTTGACGCGGTGGTTGTGACCATGGGGCGTCCGAGAGGGTTTTGAGACCATGAGTAAGACGTATCGAAGCGCTGTCAGCGTGTCGGGCCTTGCGCTTTCCCTGATGGCTGCGCTCCCCGCTGCCGCCGGCGCTCTTCAGCAGGCAGCTCCGCCTACCCCGGCACTCAGCATGGTGGACGTGGCGTTTCTCGAACGTGCCGACAACTCGCGCATCTACGAGGTGGACACCACCCTGGTCCGCATCGACGAATTCGTGGACTTCGGCTGTCCCACCTGCCGGTCCTTCTACATCCTGCGCACCGATTCCCTCAAAGCGAGTTTCGTCGACGCCGGCAAGGCGAACTTCGTAGTGCGGATGTTCCCGCTTGTCCAGCTCATGCGCGGTTATCACGCCGCCGAAGCCGCTCTCTGTGCGGGCGGCCTGAACGACCGGTCGGGCTTCGAGGCGATGCAGCACCGACTCTACATGAACCAAAGCGTCTGGCAGCCCCTCCAGGACCCGATTCCCGTCTTCATCCAGTTTGCGGCCGACATCGGCCTGCCGCTGGAAGAGTTCCAGGCGTGCCTTATCCGTGACACGGTCGCGCCCCTCATCCTGAGCGACATGAACCTGGCCCAGCTGCTGGCGGTGGAGGGAACGCCCACCTTCGTGCTCAACCGGCCCTCGGAACTGAGCGCGGACGTCAAGCTCAACGGCGAGGACGGCATCGCGTCCTTCGAGGAGGCGGTCAACCGGTTGTCGGGACCGGGGGGGTAGGCTCCGGCTCTGGACGCGAGACTGCCGCCGGTCTTCCTCACCGCCTGGTCGGGGAGTTCCGTCATGCTCAAAGCCCCAGCAAAGCGAGCAACTTCCTCAGTGCCTCGTCGTAGCGCGCAGCTCGCCTGAGATCCTTCAGGCGAAAACGCCGCTTCAACCGCTCGGCGCTCAGCAACCCCTTCTTGTACTCAGGCCACAGTTTCCGTAGCTCCCGCGCGGCATCGCTGGCCGGAATGACGCGGGTCTCGCGTCCTTCGTGCAATCGAACCAGCAAGCCTTCCAGGTTCGGAGTCATCAACACCACTTCGATGCGCCACTTGGACGCTTTGGCACGAGCATCCCGGCCCAGCACGCGATCTGTTTCCAGACGGTCCGAGTCCAGCAGCACCAGCCGCTTGCTGATGGCGCGGATGTCGGGATGCCTCTTCAGGTGGCGCCAAGCTTCTTCAACGACCGTCAACGAATCGCCGCCGTTGGCCGGCTTGACGTCCAAGTGAAGGTGAAGACGTTCCTCGTCACAGATGTGCCCGAGGAATCTCACGAAAGCTCGGTCGCTCTTCCCTTCAACCCCGATGAAGACAACGCGCCTGCGGCGGACCCCACCCCGGCGCATCTGGTCTCAACCGAACCTCGGAAGTCCACCGAGCACACCCCCGCGATACTTCGGATAGAGGCGGACATCACGCCGCAGGCCCCGCACGTCCTGAGCACCGTAAAGCCGGGTGGCCCCGCTGCTGTCCTTCTCGACGATAAAGACCTCCTCCTTCTCCAGATCGTCGAGCAGCCCGACGTGATGCGAGGACACGAGCAACTGGGCGTTGCCAGGATTGCTCTCGCGGGACCGGAACCAGCCCAGGATCTCCGCCAGCATGTCGACATGCAATTCACCGTCGATTTCGTCGAGGATCGCCAGCCCGGTCACATCCAGCGCAAACTTGATCATCGGCAGCAAGTGAAGCAGACGGCGAGTTCCCTTGGACTCGAAGTCGAGGAGGACTGGCGTGTCCAGTCCGCTGTGGTTGAACCGAATGAGCTTACCGCCGAATCCGTCGACGACCTCCATGCCCTCGATCCCCAGGTCGCTACGCTGGATCTGCGCCTGGGCCCACTGCCTGGCGTCCTCGCTGGCCTCCAGCCAACCGATTAGGGTCGAGGTCGTTGGAGTGAACGTGTCATTGCCCGAGATGTTGCTTGCGGCCACCAGCGAGTCGCCCATCGCACGTGCGAACCGCGCCGCGACAGGCACGTTGAGCAACGCGAGGATGGAGATTGCGGATCGGTTGGGCTCGATGGCCTTCAGCCGGTCGTCTCGAGCCCCGAGACCCAGATCGCGGGACACGTAGACGGGTGTCCCAGGAGCTTGCCGCTCGAGCAACCTGCGCCGGCGTCCCCTCGGGAAGTGGACCAGTGCTTCATGACTCACGTAGAGAGGCCCTTCCGTCCCGTCGTCCATCGGCTGACGACCGACTGCCAGCTCGTACCGAAACCTTTGCGGAGTCTCGCCTGGTGCCAGGAAGTCTTCTTCTCCTTCGAGGGCGAACCGTGTCGGTTCCCATCTGGTTTGACTCGACGAAAACGGCAGGAGTTGGACGGCATTGGTGGGAGACGACACGATCCGCCCGAGATCGACCAGCGCCCGCAACAGCGTGGTCTTGCCCGACCCGTTGGGCCCCATGAGAACAGCGACCGTAGGCAGCCGGATATCCGACTTGGCCGCACTTCGCCTGAAGCAGGCTAGATCCGGCGCCGTACCCGGAATCCGCAGATCGAGCGTAGCTTCATCACGTATCGATCCGTAGTTGACTGCCGAAAAAGTGTGAATCATAAAGATATAATAACGATTTTTCGTCGAGTAGCAAGAGTGATGCCCAGGTTTAGGTCGAACGTGCACCACCGATCTTGCAGCCCTTCGCGGACAAATCACGCTCCTCGCCACCCGCCGCGCCCTTCCCGCAACTCGCCGGGCGTATCCCGCCAAAACCTCTTCGCCAGGACCCGGCGAGACCAGTTCTTCCACGGTAGCCATCCCGGCCTCCTCCGCAGAACCGCATAGCTCGCCAACCGGCGGACCAGATCGAAGCACCGGGCGAAGGTGGGCCCTCCCTCGGAGGCGTATTTCTGCGCGGGCGGACGGGAGCGCCAAGGTGCCGTCCATGACCGTCAGCGGCATCCTGGACCGGGCGCGCACCGGTTCACTCCCGATCGGGAAAATGCGGCGGAGGCAGCGTTCGACCCACCAGCTCATTCCCGACCGGGAAAGACAGTGCCGCGACGATACTCGGCACACGGAATAGTACCGGTCGGGAAAGAAGTGGCGTCCCGCTATTCCCTCTCCGGCAACCCGGGCTCGGTCATTCCGCGTACATCCAGCGCCCCCTCCAGCGTCTCCTCGTCAAGCAGTCCTCTGGCGCGTACCACCTCGCGCACCGCCTTCCCTTCCCGGGCGGCTTCCTTTGCCACCCTGGCGGCGGCATCGTAGCCGATGTAGGGGTTGAGCGCGGTGGCGATCGCGGGGTTTCTGTCCAGCAGTTCGCGCGCCCGTTGCTCGTTGGCCTCAATACCGGCGACGCACCGGTCCGCGAAGGCCCGGCTCGCCCCGGCGAGCAGCGTGGTCGACTCCAGCAGGGAATGGGCGATGACCGGCAGCATCACGTTCAGCTCGAAGTTGCCCCGGCCGCCGGCGATGGTGACGGTGGTGTGGTTCCCGGCCACGCGGGCGGCGACCATCATCAGCGCCTCGGACATGACCGGGTTCACCTTCCCGGGCATGATCGAACTCCCGGGTTGGACGGCGGGCAGCCTGATTTCATGGATGCCGGACGTCGGTCCCGAAGAAAGCCAGCGGATGTCGTCGGCGATCTTCATGAGGCCGGACGCGACCGCGTTCAGCGCCCCGGAGGCGCTCACGCAGGCGTCCTGAGAGCCCTGGGCCGCGAAGTGGTTCTCCGCTTCACGGAACGCGAGGCCGGTGTCCGCGGAGAGAAGCTCGATGGTGAGGCGGGCGAAATCCGGATGCGTATTGATGCCGGTTCCGGTCGCGGTGCCCCCGAGCGCCAGCTCGGCGAGCTCCTCCGAGGCGCGCCGCAGGCGCTCGATGCCGCGCGTCACCTGCATCGCGTAGCCGCCGAACTCCTGGCCCAGGCGCACCGGCGTGGCGTCCATCAAGTGGGTGCGGCCCGATTTGAGCACGCCGTCGAAGGCCTTAGCCCTGGCTGCGAGCAGCCCCTGGAGGTGATCGAGCGCCGGGATCAACTCCTCCTCGATGGCGGTGCGCGCCGAGACGTGGATGGCCGTCGGGATCACGTCGTTCGACGACTGTCCGAAGTTGACATGATCGTTGGGGTGGACGTGCGCGTAGTGGTCGCCGAAGCCGTCCAGGATGCGGTTGGCCAACGTCGCGATCACCTCGTTCGCGTTCATGTTGGAGGAGGTCCCGGAGCCGGTCTGGTAGACGTCGAGGACGAACTCGCCGTCCCGGTCTCCGCTGGCGACCTGGCTGGCGGCAGCGGAGATCGCCTGCGCGATGTTTCCCTCCAGGTACCCGAGTTTGCGGTTGACCTGCGCGGCCGACTTCTTGATCAGCCCCAGCGCCTGAATGAATCGGCGCCCGAAGCGCTGGCCGCTGATGGGGAAGTTTTCGAAGGCGCGCTGGGTCTGGGCCCCGTAGAGGGCAGCGGCGGGGACGTGCACCTCGCCGAGGGAGTCGCGCTCCACGCGGTAACGGTCGGACATTCGGGGACCTCCATGGACTCCGGCGGCGGGAAGGGTGACATTT
The DNA here is from genome assembly GCA_965232315.1 of Longimicrobiales bacterium. Classification (GTDB taxonomy): domain Bacteria; phylum Gemmatimonadota; class Gemmatimonadetes; order Longimicrobiales; family Gaopeijiaceae; genus BD2-11. The sequence goes on from CBDDPN010000027.1 coordinate 30,245, forward strand.
CCGCCGGAAGAGAGGGAGTTGGCTGGCTCGATGCCCTAAGATAATGACCTGTGAGGGGTCGCGTGGAGTCGGCCGCTTCCACCCTCTGACCGATCATGCGGAGCCGGATATGCGTGTCGCCATCTACGGAGCCGGAGCGGTGGGCGGGTACTTCGGCGCGCGCCTGGTGCAAGCAGGAAACGAAGTCGTCTTCATCGCCCGCGGCCGCCAGCTGGAGGCGCTGCGCACGGGTGGCCTGCGGGTGGAGAGCATCGTCGGCGACGCCCGTGTGGAACGCGTCACCGCGACCGGCGACCTCACCTCACTGAACGAGGTGGACGCCGTGCTGGTGACCACCAAGACCTGGCAGGTGGAGGCGGCCGGCCGGGCCATCCGGCCGCTGGTGGGGGCCGAGACCCTGGTGGTCCCGCTCCAGAACGGGGTGGAGGCGCCCGGCCAGCTGGAACGGTCGCTCCCCGCCGAGGCGGTGGCGGGCGGGCTGACCCGCATTCTGTGCGACCTGGTCGCGCCCGGGCACATCCGGCACACGGGCATCGACCCGGTGGTGGTGATGGGCGAGCGGGAAGGGCGGCGCACCGGCCGATGCGCGCGCCTGGCCCGGGCGCTGGAGCGCGCCCCCGGCGTTTCCGTTGAGGTCTCCGGTGACATCGAGGCGGAGCTGTGGCGCAAGTTCGTGATGATGTGCGCGGTGAGCGGGGTGGGTTCGGTCGCGCGCGTGCCGCTGGGCCTGGTGCGAACCACGCCGCCCGCCCGCAGCCTCCTGCGCCGCTCGATGGAGGAGGCCGCCGCCGTGGCCGCCGCCCGCGGCGTGCGCCTCCCGGCCGGGGTGATCGACGCTTCCCTGGCGTTCCTGGACCGGCTCCCCCCGGGTTCCATCTCCTCCATGCAGCGCGACATCGCCGGGGGCCGGCCCTCCGAACTGGAGCAACTCAGCGGCGCGGTGGTCCGGCTCGGGCGCGAGTGCGGGGTGGCCACACCGGTCCATCAGTTCATCCACGCCGCCCTGCTTCCGGCGGAGACGGCAGCGCGCGGAGGCGTGCCGGGGCAGTAGACGCGCTGTGGCGAGCATGTGGGGCGAGTCCTCGTGCGCGCGCTCGAATGCATGTCGGGGCGAGTCCCCGTGCGCGTGTTCGAAGACCAGCACCTTGAAAGATGCCTCGCTGGGGCGGCATCTTTGAAGCCATGCGCAGGGGTGCCATGGAGTCGCCGAACCATCCGGTGATCAAGGATCTCGTGCTGGTCGGTGGCGGGCACACCCATGTCGCCGTGCTCAAGCACTTCGGCATGAAGCCGCTACCAGGGGTGCGGGTCACGCTCATCTCCCGGGAGTCGAACGCCCCCTACTCCGGGATGCTGCCTGGACTGGTCGCCGGCCACTACACGTTTGCCGACGCGCACATCGATCTCGCTCCCCTGTCCCGCTTCGCGCGCGCCCGCTTTCTGCGGGAAGAAGTCGTCGGCGTCGATCTCGACAACAAGCGAGTGCTGTGCGCCGGCCGTCCTCCCGTGGCTTTCGACGTGCTGTCGCTCAATACGGGCTCGGCGCCCGGCGTGGGGAGGGTATCCGGAGCCGAGGGTTCGGTGGTGCCGGTCAAGCCCATCGACGGATTTTTCGCGCGCTGGGAACTGCTCCGCGAGCGGGTCGCCAACAGTTCGAACCCGGTCTCGATCGGGTTGGTTGGCGGAGGCGCCGGGGGTGTGGAGCTGGCGCTCTCGATCCGCTGCGGGCTGGCACGAGCCGCGGAAGCCTCGGGACGGCCCCGCGACAGCGTCCGCATCGAGCTCTTCACCGACTCGATCGAGGTACTCCCCGCCTATCCCGGGCGCATGCGCAGGCGCTTTGCGGAGATCCTCGAAAGCGATGGCATCGTGGTGCGCACCGAGCACCGGGTGGTGCGGGTGGAGGGGCATTGCCTGCACTTCGGGAACGGGTCTCGCGCGACTTTCGACGAGATTCTCTGGGTCACGACTGCCGGGGCGCCGGACTGGCCGGGCGAATCGGGGATGGAGGTGGACGAGCGCGGCTTCATCCGCGTGCACGACACCCTGCAGACCGTCACCCACCCCGATGTCTTCGCCGCCGGAGACATCGCCGCAGTGGAAGGCCATCCACGCCCGAAGGCAGGCGTCTTCGCGGTTCGCCAGGGACCGCCCCTCGCCCGCAATCTGGCGCGCCGGCTGCGGGGGGTCTCGCTCGTCGGATTCCGGCCCCAACGGGAGTACCTGAGCCTCATCTCGACCGGGCGGAGACACGCTGTCGCCGCCCGCAACGGACTTACGGTCGGCGGCCGCTGGGTCTGGACGTGGAAGGACCGCATCGATCGGCGCTTCATTCGCGACTACAGCGAGTTGCCGTCGATGGACGGGGAAGGCGTCAATGAAGGCCCGGCTTCGAAAAGCTCGCCGAACCCTGGATCCGGCGGCGCGGATGGCCAGGTTGCGCCTGCCGCGCCCGGTTCCGGGATGCGCTGCGGGGGATGCGGCTCGAAGGTGGGCAGCGAGCTGCTCCATCGCGCACTGGCCCGGCTGGGCGCCTCCGACCACCCGGATGTCGTTGTGGGACTGCAGGCCCCGGACGACGCGGCGGTGGTGCGGGTTCCAGCCGGAAGGGTAGCCGTGCAGAGCGTCGACTTCTTTCGCTCCTTCGTGGAGGATCCGTTCCTGTTTGGCAAGATCACCGCCAACCACGCGCTGGGCGACATCTTCGCGATGGGCGCCGAGCCCCTGTCGGCGATGGCGATGGTGACCCTGCCTCTCGCCGCAGAGGAAAAGATGGAGGAGGATCTGACGCAGCTCATGGCCGGTGCGCTGGAGCTTCTCGACCGCGAAGGGGTGGCCCTGGTGGGTGGGCACACGAGCGAGGGCAGCGAGCTGGCCATGGGGTTCTCCGTGACCGGCACGGCGGCGCCGGCCGCGCTGGTGCGCAAATCGGGCATGCGCCCCGGAGACCGGCTCGTGCTCACCCGGCCTGTCGGCACGGGTGTGATCTTCGCCGCCGAGATGCGGGGCAGGGCACGGAGCCTCTGGCTGGACGCGGCGCTGGCGGCCATGCAGGAGTCCCATCGGGCGGCCGCGCGGCTCCTGCGCGAACACGGAGCCACGGCCGCCACCGACGTAACCGGCTTCGGGCTGGCGGGACACCTGCTCGAGATGGCGCGCGCCTCCCGGGTCGAGGTGTCGGTCGGGCTCGGCAGCGTACCGCTGCTCGATGGTGCACTCGAAGTGGCGCGGCTTGGCATCTTCTCGTCGCTTCAGGGTCAGAACCTGCGCGCGCTGGGGTCGGCGCGCGGCGACCCGGAGGTGCTCCGGGATCTGCGCACCCGGATCCTGTTCGACCCGCAGACGGCGGGAGGGCTGCTCGCCAGCGTCCCGGCCGAACGCGCGGAGGGGTGTGTCGAAGCCCTTCGCGCCGCCGGCTGCCCGCGAGCCACCCTCATCGGCACGGTGCTGCCGGTCGACGCTGCCTCCACGTCGCCGGAGGTGCTGCACCTCCACGCCGGGTCCACCCGATGAGCTCCCTCACCGCCCTCGCGGCCGAATGTGATTCCCCCGGCCCTGGCCGCCTTCGCGATCGATGGTGACTCCCAGCCACCCCCTCGCCGCCCTCGCCACCGAGGTGAGCGCCTGCCGCCGGTGCCCGCGGCTGGTGGAATGGCGGGAGCGGGTCGCCCGCACGAAGCGGGCCGCCTTCGCCGCGGAGGAGTACTGGGGGCGGCCGGTGCCCGGTTTTGGAGACCCGGCCGCCTGGCTGCTGGTCGTCGGGTTGGCGCCCGGCGCCCACGGGTCCAACCGGACCGGTCGCATGTTCACCGGTGACCGCTCCGGCGACCTGCTCTACCAGGCACTGTATCGGGCGGGCCTCGCCTCCCAGCCGGAATCCGTCTCGCGCCACGACCGCCTCGCGCTGAAGGGAACCTGGATTACGGCAGCGGTGCGCTGCGCGCCTCCCGGCAACCGGCCCACGCCCGCCGAACGCGACGCCTGCCGCCCGTTTCTCGAGCGCGAGTGGGACCTGCTGCCCAACCTGCGCGTGGTCGTCGCGCTTGGCGGCTTCGCGTTCTCGGTGGTGCTGCGCTTCCTGCGCGACCGGGGGGAGACGCTCCCTCGTCCCCTCCCGCGCTTCGGCCACGCGGCCGAAACAGCCATCCGTCACGATCTTTCGGTGCTCGCCTCCTACCATCCTTCCCAGCAGAACACCTTTACCGGCAAGCTGACTCCGGAGATGTTCGACACGGTCTGGCGAAGAGCACGGGAACTCCGCGGAACCGGCTGACACAGACGGGCCAGCCGGGTCGCTCCCCCGCCCGGAAGGCGGCTGTCCCGCCTGCGATGTTGCGCAACCGCCGCCGCCGCGACACCGGCCGGCCACTGACGGAGCGAGGCCGTACCCTTCGTCCGCGATTCTGTGCGATCCGAGGCGGTCTCCGGACCGGGATGCGGTCCATGTATTGGCGTTTGCTCGCGCCGGGGATATTCTTCTGCACGCCGACCGCTACGGCCCGGGCGAAGGGCTGTTCGACGAGGCCAGGGAAGGCGGGATGGCCGCCTGCCAGGGCCCGGCTCGCCTACGATCTTAAAGAAAACGCCCCCGAGGCGCGCGCAGGAGGATAGGAATGGCGTCAGGCACGACCTCGCTTCCGGTCCGCAACCCGACTTCCCTCCCCGCCCGCAACCCGTTCGGGCGAACCATGCGCAGCGACCGGTGGTGGGCGGAGCCGCTGGCGGTGTTTCTCGTCTTCAGCACGTTCATCGTCTACACCACCTGGGCGGTCTTCCAGGGCGAGTACTACACCTTCGGCAACTACCTCTCGCCCTACTACTCGCCCGAGCTGTTCGGAGACTCCCACCACGCATGGCTGGGGCCCCGCCCCGCCTGGTGGGAGCAGTCCTGGCTCGGCTGGCTGCCGTGGTCGCCCGCCTATCTGATCCTGTGGGCCCCTCTGGGATTCCGCCTGACCTGCTACTACTACCGGGGGCGCCTACTACAAGGCCTTCTGGGCCGACCCGCCCTCGTGCGCCGTCGGAGAGCCCCGCAAGGTCTACCTGGGCGAGCAGTCCTTTCCGCTCATCGTGCAGAACATCCACCGCTACTTCCTCTACGTCGCCCTCATCTTCATCGTGATCCTCTCCTACGACGCCTGGAAGGGCTTCTGGTTCGAAGCGGATGGCGGCGGTGAGACCTTCGGCGTGGGCGTCGGATCGCTCGTGCTGGCCATCAACGTGGTGCTGCTGGCGGGCTATGTCTTCGGGTGCCACTCGCTGCGCCATCTGGTCGGCGGCGGACTGGACAAGCTCTCAACGCGGCCGGTTCGCCAGCAGGCGCACAGATGCGTGAGTTGCTTCAACCGGCGCCACATGCTCTGGGCATGGCTGAGCCTGGTCTGGGTGGGCTTCACGGATGTCTACGTGCGCCTCTGTTCCATGGGCATCTGGTCCGACTGGAGGATCCTCTGATGGCGGAGTTCGAACGGCACGAACGCGACGTTCTGGTCGTCGGAGCCGGCGGTGCGGGGCTCCGGGCCGCCATCGAGGCCGCCGCCGCGGGTGCCTCGGTGGGCCTGGTGTGCAAATCGCTGCTGGGCAAGGCGCACACCGTCATGGCCGAGGGAGGGGTGGCCGCCGCGCTGTCCAACGTCGACGAGCGCGACAGCTGGGAGGTGCACTTCGCGGACACCATGCGCGGAGGCCAGTACCTGAACGACTGGCGCATGGCGGAGCTGCACGCCCAGGAGTCCCCCGACCGGGTGCGCGAACTGGAGGCCTGGGGGGCCCTAATGGACCGCACCCCGGACGGACGCATCCTGCAGCGCAATTTCGGCGGCCACGCCTACCCGCGCCTCGCCCACGTGGGCGACCGCACCGGCCTGGAGATGATCCGCACCCTGCAGGACCACGGCATTCACCAGGGCATGGACGTCTTCATGGAGTGCACCGTGACCCGCCTGCTCCTGGACGGGGACCGGGTGGCGGGGGCCTTCGCCTACGACCGCGAGCGCGGACGCTTCCAAGTCTTCGGCGCGCGCGCGGTGGTGCTCGCAACCGGAGGCATCGGCAAGGCCTACCAGATCACCTCCAACAGCTGGGAATACACCGGTGACGGACACGCGCTCGCGTACCACGCCGGAGCCGAGCTGGTGGACATGGAGTTCATCCAGTTCCATCCCACCGGAATGGTCTGGCCCCCCAGCGTGCGCGGCATCCTGGTCACCGAGGGCGTGCGCGGCGAGGGCGGCGTGCTGCGCAACTCCGAGGGGCGCAGGTTCATGTTCGACGACATACCCGACCTCTACAAGGACCAGACCGCCGATTCGCCGGAGGAGGGGTGGCGCTACGTCATTGGCGACCGCGACGCCCGCCGGCCCCCCGAACTGCTCACCCGCGACCACGTCGCCCGCTGCATCATGCGCGAGGTCAAGGAGGGCCGCGGGAGTCCGCACGGAGGCGCGTTCCTCGACATTGCCTGGATCTCCGAGAAGATCGCCGACGCGCCCGCCCACATCCGCCGTAAGCTCCCGGGGATGTACCACCAGTTCAAGGCGCTGGCGGATATCGACATCACGCAGGAGCCCATGGAGGTTGGGCCGACCACCCACTACGTGATGGGCGGCGTGCGCGTCGACGCGGATACGCAGATGTCCGTCGTGCCCGGCCTGTTCGCCGCCGGCGAGTGTGCGGCGGGACTGCACGGAGCCAACCGCCTGGGAGGCAACTCGCTCTCCGATCTGCTGGTCTTCGGCAAGCGGGCGGGAGAGTACGCGGCCGCTTTCGCGCAGGAGAATTCCGCGCCTTCAGTCGACTCCGGGCAAGTCGCGGAGGCCGAGCGGCTGGCGCTGGCGCCGTTCGCCAACGCGGGCAGCGGTGAGGGTCCCTATCAGGTGCAGGAGGACCTCCAGGCGCTCATGCAGAGCAAGGTCGGGATCGTGCGCATCGAAGACGACCTCGCGTCGTCGTTGGACGAGATCGAGGCGTTGAAGGCGCGCGCCGCGCAGGTCTCCGTCACCGGGAACCGCGAATACAACCCGGGCTGGCACACGGCTCTCGATCTCGACAACCTGCTCACCGTGTCGGAGGCCGCCGCCCGCGCCGCGATCGGACGACGGGAGAGCCGGGGCGCCCATTCCCGCGTGGACCACCCGGCCAAGGACCCGGACTGGGGCCGCTCGAACCTGGTGTTGTGGAAGGATGCGGACGGGAGCATGAAGAGCCGCACGGAACCGGTCCGCGAGGTGCCCCGCCGACTTCGCCGAATCATAGAGGAACAGGGATAATGGCCGAGAGCACGTTCAAGGTCTGGAGAGGAGACCGGGAGACCGGGCGGTTCCGGGACTACACCATCGAAACCACCGCTGGAATGGTGGTTCTCGACGCGGTGCACAGGATTCAGGCGGAGCAGGCGAACGACCTGGCGGTGCGCTGGAACTGCAAGGCGGGCCGCTGCGGATCGTGCTCCGCGGAGGTCAACGGCATGCCCAAGCTCATGTGCATGACCCGCCTGAGCGATCTCCCGATGGATGAGCCCGTCACCATTGAGCCGATGAAGGCCTTTCCGCTGGTTCGCGATCTGGTGACCGACGTCTCCTGGAACTACCGGGTCAAGGAGGACATCGCCGCCTTCCAGCCGCGCGAGCCCGACCACGAGGACGGCACTTGGGAGATCTTCCAGGAGGATGTCGATCGCGTGATGGAGTTTCGCAAGTGCATCGAGTGCTTCCTGTGCCAGGACGTATGCCACGTCCTCCGGGAACACCATCTGCACGAGAGCTTCATCGGCCCGCGCTACCTGGTGCATGTGGCTGCACTGGAGATGCACCCGCTCGACACCGCGGACCGGCTGGACACGTTGCGCAAGGATCACGGCGTGGGCTATTGCAACATCACCAAGTGCTGCACCAAGGTGTGTCCGGAGAGCATTACCATCACCGACAACGCCATCATCCCGCTCAAGGAGCGGGTCGTGGATCAGGCCTACGATCCATTGACGCGGCTTTTCCGGGTCATCCGAGGGAAACGCTCGACCGCCTGACCCGAGCCGGTTCGCACCGCTCATGCCCCGGCGGCCCGGCGGGCGCCCTTTCGACCGCAGCATCGTAGAAGGGCCGGTCCCGCGAGCGGTCTGGATGCTCGCCTGGCCGACCATGCTGCAGAACGTGATCGCCGGGATGCAGGGCCTCGTCGGCCACGTCATGGTGGGCAACTACGTGGGCTACGCCGGCAACGCCGCCATCGGCGTGTCGTCGCAGATCTACCTCGTCGTCATCGTCTTCGTCTCGTCGCTGTTCACGGGAATGGGCATTCTCGTGGCCCGCTTCGCCGGCGCGGGCGACAAGGAGAAGGTCAACCGCACCGTCTACCAGGCCTTCCTGACGGCAGCGGCGCTGTCAGTCGGGATCATCGCGCCTCTCGGGTACTTCCTCGCCCCATCCCTTCTGGGAGTGGTGAGCGCGACTCCCGAGGTCCAGCTCGAGGCCCTTCCCTACCTGCGCATCCTCTTCGTCTTCAGCTTCGGCATGATGATGTTCTTCATGGCGGGAGGCGCGTTCCGCGCCGCCGGGGACGCGCGTACGCCGCTTCGCCTCGGGGTCGCCCTTACGGCGCTCAACATCACCCTGAGCGTGATCCTGATCCCTGGCCTGGGGCCGATTCCCTCCTTCGGCACGGCCGGGGCCGCCATGGCCACGGTGATCTCGGGCGCGATCATAAGCGCGGTCGTACTCTGGCTGCTGCTCTCTCGCCGGCAGGTGGTGGCCTTCGAACGCGGGATGTCTCTGGCCCCGGACTGGGGCATCATCCGCCAGCTCTTCCGTTTCGGGCTCCCGGCCGGCATCCAGGGCGTGGTCATGAACATCGGTGGCGTTCTGCTGCTGCGCTTCATCGGTTCTCTCGCTCTCAGCGCGGAGGCGCAGGCCGCCTATGCCGTAGGCTACGTTCAGCTTTTCTCGCTGATCACCTGGACGTCCATCGGGCTCATGGGAGCCACAGCTGCGGTGGCCGGCCAGAATCTTGGCGCGGGCCATCCGGAGCGAGCCGTCCACGGGGTCCGGGTCGCCTCGCGCATCGGGCTGACGGTCGCGGTGGCCGTGGGAACCATGTTCCTCCTGATTCCCGGAGTCCTGCTCTCCATCTTCGGCATGGAGGATCCCGCGGTGCTCGGCCTGGGGGTGCAGCTCCTGGGTTTTCTGAGTGTATCGGGACTCTTCGTCACCGTCGCGCTCACGTACACCGGGGGACTCCAGGGGAGCGGCGACACGCGCAGCCCGCTCTTCATCTCCATCATCTCCCAGGTGGTGATCCCCCTCGGCCTTCTGGCGATCCTGCAGCAGATTCGCGGGCTTGAGCCCACGGATGTCTGGACCGCGATTCTGATCGGACACGCCACCCGCTGCCTGCTGAGCGTGATGCGCTACCGCCAGGGCAAGTGGCGGGACATTCGCGTGGACGTCGGCCCCTCGCCGGCAGGTCGGCGCTAGCTTCCCGGGCAACGCTTCCTTCCCGGGCAACGCTTCGACTCGATCTTCCGCGATCCGGGAGGCCAGCGCGGCTCGGAACCCGCCGAATCGCCGCAGGGTATTTTCCATCCTGCGACCACCATCCGCCGACAGGCTCGCGCATGGCTTCCCTCCCGCCGGTTCGGCCGGCCCTCACCGCCGCAAGCCCGGGCTGCCCGGTTGCGGCACGACGCCCGCCCGCCAGATGCGCTTCCGCCGCCTCTCGTGTCGCCCTGCTGTGCGTCCTGACGCTGATGTCCGCGACCGCAGCCGCCTCCCAGGAAAGAGGGACGCTCACTGGGCGGGTCCTTGAGGAGAGCACCTCACGTCCGGTCACCGATGTCGCGGTGCGCCTGAGCGACCTCGGCCTTTCCACCGTGACCGACGCCAATGGAATGTTTCGTTTCGAGACGGTTCCCGAGGGAGCGCATATGCTGGTGGTCGAGCACCTCGCATACGGCGAGCACGCCCGCGAAGTAGCGGTGACCTCGGGCGAAGACCTGCGTCTCGACGTGCGCCTGTCCCCGAGAGCGATTGAACTCTCCCCCCTTGTCGTCGAAGCGGCCACGGAGCTGCAGCAGCGGAGGATCTCCACCGGCCATTCCATGAACGAAGTCGGGCAGGAGCAGATCAGCGAAGCCGCCCGCCGCGGACTGGGTCTGTCCGATGTTCTCGCGCAGCACTTGCCCGGCCTGAGAGTCCGCTCCGGAAGGGGCAGCTCCTGCGTCGAATATCGCTCCACCTCCGCGCAGGGAGGATGCAACGACGTATCGATCTACGTGGATGGCGTCCGCGCGGCCGTTCCGTCGCTCCTCTACTTCTCGATGCCCCTCGAGGACATCGCGCGCGTCGAGTTGCTGTCGCCCCTGCAGGCGTCGACCCGCTTCGGCATGGCCGCGGGAGGGGGCGCTCTCCTGGTGGAGACCAAGACCGGACCGCGGCGCACGCGAGAAGCCGCCACCGACCGTCTGGTGACCGGCTTCGACTGGTCACTGGAGGAGGACCGCTACCGGTGGGAGCGCGTCTTCCTCGGTTCCGTGGCGGGAAACGCGATCGGGCTCGCGGTCGGACTCGGCCTCGCCAGCCGATGCCTCGACATCGACACCGGGATCGGCGGCCTCCGGCCCCGCTGTCCTGCGGTCTTCACCACGGGCGCCGGCTTTCTCGCGCTGGCCCTGCCCAGCGCCGCCGGCAGCTACACGGCGCACTGGGCAGGCGAAACCGACCGCTCCAAAGGTCGGTTCCTTCCCGCCGCGCTGGGCGGCGCGATGATGGCCACCGCCGGTTACCTCCTCTTTATCGAAGGCAAGAGCAACGAGTCCCCCGTGGCGGAGAGGGCGGGAATCGTCCTGCTGGCGGTCGGCACGCCGCTGATGACGACGCTCGCCGACCGAATCTTCCGCGTTCTGCGCTGAATGCTAAGACCGGCCCCGGGTGAGCGTTTTCATCGGGGTCCACACCCCTCCGCACAGTGTTGCATTATCGGACAGGCAACGTCTTGTTGCATCTGCGGGTTTGCAACACCCTGCAGAGGGGCCCTGGAACTGGCCGGGGAGCCTCGACGAGGACCCTCACCACTTGACGCTGCTCCTCACCACTGCTCGTAGGCGCAGAACGGCACCAGCTGGTCCAGCCAACTCAGGTCTGCAAGCCCCGCCTGGGTCGTGAGCAAGCCCCCCAGCCCCGTCCCGGACCCGACCCAGTCCATGGGCGAGGTGCCGATGGGCGCTCCGGGTGGCGCATCCGGGGTCGTCAGCGGCGCCCAGGGCTCGTGCGGCCGCTCCTCGAAGCGGCGGATGTCCCGGGCCAGCAGAGCGAAGTGGGCGGCATTGTGGTCGTCGCCCATCGACCGGCCCTCGGCAGCGGCCTCGAGCCATCCCAGATGCTGGGCCGCGACAGCCCTCACCTGAGGCATGGCGGCACCTCCGGCCAGGCTCATCAGCCCGTCCGCGACCACCCGGCCGACGGCTCGCCGCACCTCCGCCTCGTAGGGCGAGTCCGCCGCCTGCGGCTCTCCGATGGCCGTCAGCGCCCCGACCACGTCGCCCAGCCCCGGCAGCGACGAGTCGAGCGCGTTCTGTTCCAGCAGGCGTGCCGCCCGGCTCGGATCCAACACCTCTCCCACCACATGGGCGCTTGCGACCACCGCCGGTGAGACGGCGTCGAACATGATTCCGGTGTAGCGCGGGAAGAGTTCGCGGGTGCGGCCGTAGCCGGCGGGGCGGGGCGGCAGCTGGTTCAGAACCCTGGCCGGAATGGTCAGCTCCGCGGGCTGAACCGAACGCACCAGCGCGTCGAGCGCCCGCTTCTGCTCACTGGCCGACGCCGGCCGCACCGGCTCCAGCCCGTCGCCCCGCGTGGCGTAGGTGTAGTGCATCCCGCCCAGCACCGAGGCGGCGGCGGTCACCTGATAGCGATGGTGCATGTAGAGCGGCACCAGGACTTCTTCCAGCTGCGCCATCGGCGTTCCCTTCCGGATCACGCGCTCGCCGAAGCGCTCCATGGCGGCCCGGCGCACGTCCAGCATGCGGTCCAGTTCGGCGCCCGCGTCCGTCCCGTTCGACCACTGGTCGACGCGCGCGTGTGCCGACGCGTCCTGGTTGGTGAAGTAGCGGATGTCGTCTTCCCACGCCTCGTCGAGAATCCGTTCCAGCCCGGCAGCTTCGTCCGCGCCGGGAGGGAAGACGGAGTAGCCGTACCGGATCGCAACCTTGTCCCACTCCCCGATGTCGGTGTCGTACACCTCCGAGTAGTCGAACTCGTTGCCGTCCCAGGTGATCAGCGGATGGGGATAGTCCAGCACCGAGATGCGCCCGGCATCGCTGTCGTAGTAGTTGTGCCCCAGCCCCAGCGTATGCCCCACCTCGTGCGCCGAAAGCTGCCGGATGCGCGCGAGCGCCCACTCGGAGATCTCCGTCGCCTCCTCATCGCCGTTCTCGTAGGGCGCCAGCAGCCCCTCCGCGATCATGTAGTCCTGGCGGACCCGCAGCGAGCCGAGCGTCACGTTCCCCTTCAGGATCTCGCCCGTGCGCGGATCGGTGATCGAGCCGCCGGTGCTCCAACCCCGCGTGGAACGATGCACCCAGTTGATGACGTTATAGCGCACGTCGTGGCTGCTCACGTCCTCGGGCCGGATCTCGACCCGGAAGGCGTCTATGAAGCCGGCCGCCTCGAACGCCTGGTTCCACCATCTGGCTCCATCCAGCAACGCGGAGCGAACCGGCTCCGGGGTCCCCGGATCGAGATAGTAGACGATCGGCTCCACCGGCTCGCTCATGGCCGCGGCCGGATCCCGCTTCTCCAGGCGGTGGCGGCGGATGAAGCGCTGGGTCATGGGGGCGTCCAGCGGCGCGGAGTAGTCCTGGAAGGACATGCCGCCGTACCCGGCGCGCGAGTCGTGCGCGCGGGCGGTGTATTCCCCCAGCTCGGGCAGCATGATGAAGGAATGGTGCATGCGTACCGTCGCCGCGCCGGCGTTGGCCGCGACGTTGCCGACACCCTCGAAGCCACCGCCGCCACCGCCGCCGAAACGTCCCCCCGCTACCCCGCCTTCCTGCCGCACGAAGGTCAGGGATGCCTCCATTTCGGTGTTCTCGGGAAAGTTCATGACCATCGGCATGTACACGGCGCTCCGACTCTGGTCGAGCCGATACGTGCCTGGCCGCAGCCGTCCCGCGAACCCCGCGATGTCCTGCATGAGGAAGGGGGTGAAATCGATGAGCACGCGTTCGCCCGTCTCTGCCGCGGCTTCGAAGCCCCATAGCGTCGATGGCGCAAAGGCGTCTTCCACTGCCCTCCGCTCCGCCGAATTGTCGCTGGTGGCCCGGAAGCGGTAGTTGGGCTGGACCATCAGGACCTTTGGACCCACGCGCTGGAAGCGCACCACGCGCGATCCGGCCAGCTGGCCCCGGTCGATGCCGATGTCGTTCGACCCGAGGCCCGCGCCGATTCCGGAGGCGTGCAGCACATCGGTGTCCCACTCCTCGATCTCAAGCCAGACCCTGCCGCCGGCGTCGTCCCAGTACATGGGCAAGAAGCCATCCATGAACTCCATCGAGGCAGTTTTCTCCTCGATGGTGGGCAGCGTCCCGGCGTCACCCGCCCGGTCCTGCGCCGCGACCGTGTCCGCAGCCGGCAAAGCCGTGGCCAGCGCCAGCGTGAGCGCCATCACCCGCCGGGTCGCCCAAGCTGTGGACAGCCTGGTCTTCAAGCTTTTGGTCCGTACGGTCGTCAGGCTCGTGGACCGTCTGGTCGTCATCGCCGCCTCCGGCGTGGTCGTCGCGTTTCTCATTCCCGATCTCCTCATGGTTCCCCTCCTCCCCTGGGCCTCGTCTCGCCTCAGAGGCTCCGGTCTCTTGTCTCAGAGGCTCGTTCTCTTGTCTCAGAGACGCGTTCTCCTTGTCTCGGAGACGCGTTCTCTGGCCAGTACTATCTGACGCTGGCGGTGAGCAGCGCGCCCACCGCATCCGCCACCCGTCTCATTTCCTCGTGCGTGTTGTAGAGGTGTGGCGCCACCCGGATGCGGTCCCGCCGGAGCGAAGCCACCACACCTGCCTCTTCCAGCCCCGCGAGCAGCGCGTCGTTGTCGAGGTCGGGATGGCGGAACGTGAAGAAGTGCCGCCGGCTGCTCGCCTTCGGGGTGAGCACGCACCCCAGCCGCTCCAGGCGCTCCGCGAGGTCGGCCACCAGCCGGCATACATGCCCGGCGATGGCGGGTACTCCCGCTTGCTCCAGCAACTCGAGGGCAGCACCGAAGCCCGCAATGAGCGGGTAGGCGAGGCTCCCCTCCTCGTAGCGTCCCGCGTCGTCCAGAAGCTCGAAGTGCACACGGTCGAAGTTGAAGGCGTCCGTCGTGCTCCGCCAGCCAAGTAGCGGCGGATGGATATGCCCGACAACGGAACGGTCCACGAAAACGGCGCCGATCCCCATCATCCCGAGCATCCACTTGTGGCTGTCCGCCGACAGGAAGTGTACGCCCGCCTCCTTTACATCGATGGGAAGGGCGCCCACCGTCTGGATGCCGTCGACGCAGAGGAGCACGCCGCGCTCCCGGCACAGCCGCCCCAGCCCGACCAGGTCGGTGACCGCGCCGGTCGCGTACTGCCCCGAACTGACCGCCAGCACGCGGGTGTCGGGACCGAGCACCCGCTCCGCCGCCTCTACCGTCACCGTCCCGTCCTCGTCCACCGGGATCACGTCCAGCGCCGCGATTCGCCGCTGGTCCAGGTCCATCCAGGGGTAGACGTTGGAGGGGTATTCCACCGATGCCGCAGCCGCGACCCTGTCGCCGGGCCGCCAGTCCAGCCCCGACGCCAGCAGCGACAGCCCGTGCGACGTGTTGCGCACGAAGGCGACCTCGTCCGCCGCGCACCCGACCAGGCGCGCAAATCCTTCCCGACAGTCCTGCGCCACCGACTCCCAGGCGTCGAAGTCGGGCCGGCCCTCGCGCGCGATCGAGTCCATGAAGCCGTGCACTGCGCGCACGACCCGCGTCGAGGTGGGAGCCACGCCCGCGTGATTGAGGAAGATGTGCGACCGGGAGACGGGGAACTCTTCGCGGAAGGACGCGAGAGATTTCATGGACTCGATATCCGTTGCGGGGCTGGAGGAATCCGGCGCGCGCCCGAGCGGGCAGAGCCTCCGTTGCGCCGGGGCGGGGAAGACGCCAGGCGCCTGCAGTAGCGTTCGATCCACCGATTCGAGAAGCCCAGCAGCACGGCGCGGCGCGTGATGGCCTTGACCTCGCGGCGCGTCATCTTGGTCTCGCGCCTCAGAACATCGGGATTGGCCCTGCTGATCGCCAGCGTGCGAACCGCGAAGAGAAGCGGGAGCAGGCAAAAAAGGCGCACCCGGTGATAGCGCCTCGGGATCAGCCGGATGTAGGCTCGGGCCGCAGCCAGGTGGCGGTCGGCCTTGGCGACCAGCCGGGCGAGCACCGTCATGGCTGCTTCCAGGTTTTCCGGATCGAAGAGTTCGCTTGCGCGGATGTTGGGGTCGGGAAGGAAGGCGGCCGGCACGTATACCCAACCGCGATCCCGGTCCTCGTGCAGGCCACGGACGACGTTCACGGTCTGTAGCGCCAGGCCGAACTCGCGTCCGAGCGACATCATTCGCTTCCGTTCCCTCCTCGTCGCCGAGAGCCGCAGCGTGAACAGTTCGGTGAGAAGATGGCCCACGCGCCCGGCCACTTCGTGCATGTAGTCATCGAGGTCGGCCTCCGTCTCGAACACCGATCCACGCTCGGTCCAGCGTGCCATCCCGGCGCTCGATTCCCCCACGCGGCGAATGAGGATTTCCCTCACCGCCGGCGCAAGTGCGTCGAGTCCCGCGAGGACGGTCACGGTGTGCCGGGCGACCAGGGCATCCGGCGTGTCCTCCCGGGCCTCCCGCAGGCGCTCGATCAGCGGCTGTCGCTCGCCGTCCCCCGCAAGCACGCGCTCCCAACTCCCCAGCAAGGCGACCTTCTCGTCAGGGCCCAACTCGCGGTTGTCTTCCAGATAGTCGGAGACCCGCAGCAGGAGGTAGGCAACGGTCACCTCGTCCCTCAGCGGCCGGGGAAGGATTCGGATTCCCACCGCAAACGTGCGGCTCGAACGAACGAGAAGCTCATGGAGCGTTGCCATGGTGGATTGTCGGCGCCCCGGTCCGAGTCGTCAACGCTGGCACTGCCATACAGGCGATCTGCCGCGAGCCCTGCCAATCGTGTTTGTTGCCTGCTCCAAACGATGGAATTAAGGTTGGGAAATCCCCATCAGCAGCGATGTCATGAAGCCGAAATCACTGATTCCTACGCTGGTTGCCGCCTGGATTGCGGTCCTTTCCGCAGGCTGTTTCAGCTACGTCCCCACCGAGTTGGGCGTGGTTACGCCCGGCGAGCCGGTGCGTTTGTATCTCACCCGCGCCGGCGTGGACGCGGTAAACGAGGGCGGCACCGAAGAGGCGCTGAGCCCCGTTGTGGACCCCATATTGTCGGGCGAATTTGTGCGCCAAACCGACGCCGACCTCTTTCTGCGCGTCCCCACGGTGCGACGTCAGGTGGGATTCCACAGCGCTCAGCTGGGACAGGATGTTCGCATTCCCGCGGGCGAGATCGTTCAGATCGAACGACGGCAGCTCAACAAGGGCGCGACGGGGCTCCTGATCGGTGGGGCGGCGGCGGCCGTCACCGGGCTGGTCGTCTTCATTCTGAACGATGCCCGGCAGCCCTCCACGACCGACCCGCCCTTTGACCCGGTGGAGGATCGCGGCCGACGGGTCATCACCCTCCGCTTCGTACCCTGAACGGTCTTGACGGAAGGACTCGCACCGGCCTGGGTCGGAGCTTGACGTCAAGGCTCGGACTCACCTAGTCTGGTGGGTTGTAGGCAGGTGTCGCCGGGCTGCGGCCAAGCAGAGTTCCTTGCCGCCTCGTCGGCTTGGCAAGAAATCAGCGCGCGGGCGCACGCCCGCGCGCACAGATGTTCACGTCCACACAACGTTTCCCTTCATCGGAGGCCGTTATGATCAAACGAAGGTTCGCCAACTCCACCACCGCCCGATCGCCCGGTCGGCGCCGGATCACACTTTCGGCCCTGTTCCTTGTGGCCGGGGTGCTGGTCTCGGCGCTCCCGGCGCTGGCGCAGGAGCCGGGGCGCGTGACCGGCCAGGTGACCGAGGAAGGTTCCGGTGCTTCTCTCGGCGAGGTGCAGGTGTTCCTCGTCGACGTCGGCATCGGAACCCTGACCCGGCAAAATGGACGCTTTGTCCTTCTCAACGTGCCGCCGGGCAACTACGAGATGCGCGCCGAGCGCATCGGCCTCGGGTCGGCCAGCGCGCAGATCACCGTTGCCGCCGGCGAGACCCTGGTACAGGACTTCACCCTGACCGAAGAGGCTCTCGGCCTTGACGAAATCGTCGTCACCGGGACCGCCGGAGCGGCCCGCCAGCGCGAGATCGGAAACACCATCGCGCAGATCAACGTGGCCGAGGTCCCTGACCGCCCGGTGCTGGTATCCGACATCCTGCAATCGGCGGCGCCCGGACTGGAGGTGTACGGTGGCGGCAGTGTCGGGCAGGCGAAGATCATCCGCCTGCGGGGCCAGAGCAGCGTGTCGCTCTCCAACCACCCGCTCGTCTATATCGACGGCGTGCGCATGCGCAGCGACCCGCTGCCGGACATCAATCCGCCCGATCGCCGCGGCGGACGCAGCGGCAACATCTCCGTCAGCCCGCTCGACAACATCAATCCCGCGGACATCGAGCGCATCGAGGTGATCAAGGGGTCAGCGGCGACCACGCTCTACGGCACGGAGGCCTCCGCGGGCGTCATCCAGGTCTTCACCAAGAGAGGCACTGCCGGAGCTCCGGTCTGGACCGCCGAAGTGAAGGCCGGAAGCGCCTGGAGCCGCAAGTTCGGCGTCGACACGCCTGGCGCGGACCCCTACATCAACATGGGCCCGTGGCTGTGCACCGGGCCGTTCAGCTGCGGTGAGTACCATCCGGGCTCGCCGTTTACCCTGGACTACTCGCTCTCCGTGCGCGGTGGCAGGCAGGATCTCCAGTACTTCGTCTCGGGCGGCTTCCTCGACGAGCAGGGCTATCTCACCAACGACGGCCAGAAGAAGTACCATACGCGCGCCAACTTCACCTTCACGCCGGCCAACAACCTCACCATCCAGTGGAACTCGGCGTACGCCAACAACATCCTCTCGATGACCAACGGGCAGAACAACGCCCAGGGCATCACCCTCAACGCCTTCCGGGCCGAGCGGAACTACTTCGGCACCGGGGACCCCGCGGTGCTCAACGAGTTGATGGACCAGCAGCTGAACCAGGACGTCGAGAGGCTGACGACCGGCGCGACCATCACCTACGAGCCCCTGGACCGCATGACCAACCGTTTCACGGTCGGCTACGACTGGACCAACCAGGAACACCGCAACCTGCGCCCCTACGCGTGGCGGCAGGTGCCCGAGGGTTCGCTGCTCAACAACACGTTCCAGAACCGCGTGCTCTCGTTCGACTACGTCGGCACCTACGCCTTCGACCTGACCTCATCAGTCAGCTCGAGCTTCTCATGGGGTGGCCAGGCCACGGGCGACGACGACCGCATGGTTGAAGGGTTCGGCGAGAACTTCCCCGGCGCCGCCGACCCCACCCTCACTTCCGCCGCCCTGACACAGGCCTTCGAGGAGCGCTCCAAGATCTGGAACGCCGGGTTCTTCCTCCAGAATGTCTTCGATATTTCGGACCGCTATTTCGTCACCGTGGGGACGCGCGTGGACGGAAACAGCGCCTTCGGCAAGGGCTTCGGTTTGCAGGTCTACCCGAAGGTCAGCGGGTCGTGGATTCTCTCCGACGAGGCGTTCTGGCCGGATCTGGGCGAGTTCAAGCTGCGGGTCGCCTTCGGCCAGTCGGGGCGCGCCCCCGGCGCCTTCGATGCGGTGCGGACCTGGGACCCCGCCGGACTGGCCGGCGTGCCGGCGTTCGTGCCCGAGAACGTGGGCAACGACGAGGTCGGCCCTGAAGTGACGCAGGAGCTCGAGGCCGGATTCGACGCGTCGTGGCTGGGTGACCGCCTCACGACCACCTTCACGGTCTACCGGCAGTTGACCAAGGACGCGCTCCTCAACGTTCCCCAGATCCCCTCCACCGGCTTCACCAACAGCCAGCTCACCAACGTCGGCGAGATCCAGAACCAGGGGATCGAGCTCGAAGTCGGCGCCACGCTGTTCGAGTCCCAGAACTGGGGTCTGGATGTCGGTGGCTCCCTTACCACCAACCACTCGAAGGTGCTGGAACTCGGAATTCCCCCGACCAGCCAGCTTCGAATGGACTGCGGACCGAACGGGGACGAGGGCTGCACGCTACGCAACCAGCGCGACTACCGGGTCCAGAACCCGGACGAGATCGCGGCTCCCGACTACTGTCCCGGGCCCGAGGTCTGCACCGAGGCGCAGGCAATCTTCAACGATCATGCCGTCAACTGGGGCCCCAACCTGCCGACCACCTTTATCGGCGGCAACCTGGCGATCCGGGCTCCCGGCAACATCACCCTCTACGCCAACGGGGAATTCAAGGGCGGCTTCTACATGAACGAGGCCGTCTGGTCCATCACCCGGAGCGTCCGCTCGCACCTCTGCTTCCCCTGGTACGTGGACCCGCAGAACGCAATTACAATGAAGGACAATACGCCTGCGATCTGGCGCGCCCGCTGCAATCCGCGTGAGCAGGAGGGCTACATGTGGAAGGGCGACTTCTTCAAGCTGCGCACCGTGAGCGCCACCATTCCCGTGGACGCGATCATGCCGGAGCGTGTGAGCAACGCCACGTTCACGCTTGCTCTCCGGAACTCGTACCTCTGGAGGAAGGAGATGCCCTTCATGGATCCCGAGCTGACCGGCGACCAGGGCTCCAACGACTTCAGCAACCAGAATCAGGGCGGCTACAACTTTGAGGAATCCGTACCGGCGCCAATTACGCTGCACGCATCCCTCCGGATCACCTTCTAAGGGGAGGCACAAATGAACGCGAAGAACGCAATCAGAAGTGCAACCCTGGTGGCCACCCTGTTCGGCGTGGCCGCCTGCGAAGTCACCAACCCCGGCCCCATCCAGGACGTGTTTCTGGTCGAGGCAGAGTCCCGCGAGGGATTGGTCAACGGATCCCAGCGCAGGCTGAGCGAAGCCATCGGCTGGATCGGGTATACGGGCGCGCTCGTCACCCGCCAGATCATGCCCGGAGGCCAGACCGGCTCCTACGGCCACAACGTGCTGGCGCAGGGCGGCTACATTCTGCCCGGTGCCTACGGCGGCTACTTCAACGATGGCCAGCAGGCGCGCTTCATCGCCGAGACGGCCATCAATCTGTTCGCGGAATCGGAGGATCCCGTCGACCCGGATGTCGTGGCACAGGCCAACGTCTGGGCCGGATTCTCCAACCGGATTCTGGGAGAGAACTGGTGCGAGGCCGTCATCGATGGCTCGGAGCTGCTTCCCGGCTCGGACTACTTGCGGAGAGCCGAGGAGCAGTTCGGCGTCGCCCTCTCTCTGAACCCGAGTGAGACCCTGAGGATGGCGGCCACGGCTGGCCGCGCTTCGGTACGCGCCTTCCTGGGTGACTGGGGTGGTGCGGCGTCGGATGCGGGCAGTGTTCCTGATGCCTTTGTATACGAGGTGGCGTCCGACGGCAATGTCGCAACCACACGCAACACCCCGCAGTGGGCCAACGCCCGGACCCCCTATCTGGCCTTCACCATGTGGAACACCTACTACGGACCGCAGCCGGACATGATGGCCGGTGGTGCTCCCATTCGCGCGTCCGGCTACTATCAGGAGACCGGGGATCCGCGCACGGAGTGGTTTGAGGACCCCAGTTTCCCGTGGTCCAACGCATCTCTCCTGGGATACGGCCAGACGCCCTGGTTCAACCAGGCCAAGTACGACGATCCCAGCGATTCGTACAACGTCGCCAGCGGCCGGGAAATGCGCCTCATCGAGGCCGAGGCCCAACTGACGAACGGCAACTGGCAGGCGGCGATGACCCTCATCAACAACCTGCGGGCCAGCTACACCACCAACGAGACCATGCTGCACCCGGGCGGCACACCGCTGGAGCCGCGAGATGCGATGAGCCTGGAAGGGGCTTGGACGTACCTCAAGCGGGAGCGGGCGATCGAACTCTTCCTGGAAGCCCGCACGCTGGGTGACCAGCGGCGCTGGCAGGAGAACAACACGCCGGGCGATCTGGAGCTCCCCGACTTCGAGCGCATCTCCGAGATCTTCAGCGACAACCCGCGCGGCACCGAGATCAACGGCCAGCCGCGCCTCTGCTTCGACGTACCCGACTCGGAGCGCGAGAGAAACGACAACATCCAGACCCGCGGCGGCTGATCGCAGCAGCTCAGGGAGATAGAACCCGGGCGGCTGCCGGGGGCCATCGGGCTTCCGGCAGCCGCTTCGCATATATTGACTGGGTGTCCGGGCGTAGAAGAGAGGGCCACGCGGTGCTGGTGCTGGTGGCCGACGCAACGCACTCGGGGAGGTGACCGTGCGCGACCCGACCAGACCCGGAGAGGTGGCGAGGGTGACAGGATCGTTCGGCGCGTCGCCACCCCTTCAACTCGACTGCACCACCAAACACCGAGATACGGGCGCAATGACCGGAGCATTCCGGATGTCGTCGCACCTTCCATCCGGTCCCACCACCACACGACGCCAATTCGTTTCAGCAGCCGCGAGCGCCGGTCTCGCACTGGCGCTCCCGTTCCAGTTGCGGTCAATGCAGGAACGCCAGTTCGATACAGTCGTTGTGGGTGGCCGGCTCATCGACCCGGCCGAGGGGATTGACGCCCCCCGCGACATCGGGATCATCGATGGGCGGGTCGTGCGCGTGGCCGAGCGCATCGCCGAGAGCGAAGGCCGCCAGGTCGTGCGCGCCCGCGGCATGATCGTCACCCCGGGCCTGATCGACATCCACGTTCACGCCTACGACGGCGTTTCCAGCGTCTCCATCGAGCCGGATGTGGTGGGGATCGCCAGGGGCGTGACCACCGTTGTCGACGGCGGGTCGTCGGGCGCCACCACCTTCCCCGGCTTCAGGACCTACGTCGCGGCACCCGCGCGGACGCGCGTGTACGCCCTCCTCAACGTGTCCAGCCCGGGTATGACCGTGTCCAACGAGCTGGCCGACCTGTTGTACATCGACCCGGACGCCATCGTAGAGACGGTGGACGCCAACCGGGACGTGATCGTGGGCCTCAAGGTACGCATGCTCGCCGGCATCCCCGGAGGCAACGACCTGGAGGTCATGCGCCTCACCCGGCTGGCTGCGGAGGGCGCCGGCGTGCCCATCATGGTGCACATCGGCGGGCAGACCTCCCCCCTCCCGCGCATTCTGGAGATGCTCCGCCCGGGCGATGTCGTGACCCACGCCCTGCGCCGCGCCGGGAGCATCCTCGATGACTCCGGCAACGCCTACCCCGAGGTGCGCGAGGCGGTGGAGCGGGGCATCCACCTCGACATCGGCCACGGCCGCGGCAATCTGGACTTCGACGTGGCCGAGCGCGCCCTCGGCCAGGGCATCCAGCCCGCCACCATCTCGAGCGACGTGCACCGCGGCAACGCGCTCGGTCCGGTGTTCGGCCTCCCCACGACCCTCAGCAAGTTCCTGCACATGGGCATGTCTCTGGCAGACGTGATCCGCTGCGCCACCGCCACCCCGGCGAGCATTTTCGACCTGGGCGAGGAGCTGGGAACCCTTCGGGAGGGGGCGGTGGCCGACCTGTCCGTCTTCCAGATGGTTGAGGGGGACTACGAGCTGGTGGACTCCGGAGGAAAGCGCAGGATGGCCTCCCGGCGACTGGTGCCCTACGCTGCCATGCGGGCGGGCCGGCCCTACGGGGCGATCACGCGATGAGGGCCCGCGACCGCTGGCGAACGGCTGCCCGGGGCGCGCCTCGCTTCTCCAGAGCACCGGATGGACGGCCACCTGCAGGCGGAGACCATGAGGACCGTGCCCGCGCAGCGTCGGTCACCGGCACCGCAAGCCGCCTGATACGGTGGGTCGTCGCCATATCGCCAGCTGCGGCTACCGTCGCCGCCATGGTGCCGGCGGTCACGGCCGCCTCCCCCGTCCCGAGTCTCGCCGCCCCCGTCCCGAATCTTGCCGCCCCCGTCCCGAATCTCGCCACCCCCCAGCTCCCCTACGACAGCGCATATCCCACCATCCCCTACTCCACGGGCGAAGCCGGCGACCCCGTGGCCGGCCTGGCCCGCCGCCTCGAGGCCGGGCAGGTCACCCTGGAGCGGGAGGGATCGAGCGCCTACCTCGCGGCCGTCCTGCGCGAGCTCCGCATCCCGGTCTCGTCCCAAATGCTGGTCTTCTCCAAGACCAGCCTGCTGGCCCGCCTCATCTGGCCGGAGAGCCCGCGCGCCATCTACTTCAACGACCGCGTCTACGTCGCCTGGACCCCGGGGAGCGACGGCCTGGAGATCTCCGCCCAGGATCCCGTGCTGGGCGGGGTCTTCTACTCCTTTGAGCCCGACGGGGAGGGCGGCCCCCGCATCCGCCGCCAGACCGGCCTCTGTCTGCAGTGCCACGACTCCTACTCGCTCACCGGGGGCGGCGTCCCGCGCCACATCCTGGGCTCCGGGCCGACCGACGAGAATGGACAGCTCGCCTCCCACGAACTCTGGCAGGTAACCACCGACACAACGCCCATCCGGGAGCGCTGGGGCGGCTGGTACGTCACCGGCACACACGGCGACCAGCTCCACATGGGGAATGTCACCGTGGGCGGCAGGGGAGGGGACTCTCTGACCGCGGGCGGCAACCTGACCGACCTGTCGCAACGCATCGACGTTGCCTCCTACCCGGGAGCCCACAGCGACATCGTGGCGCTGCTGGTCGTCGAACATCAGGTCACCGTGCAGAACCTCATCACCCTGGTTGGATACCGCGTCCGTACGGCCCTGCACAACGACCGGCAGGCGGGCCTGCCCGCCGGGGAGATGTCCCCGCGCACCGCCCGGCTGGTCGAGGGGCTCGGAGAGTGGCTCGTGCGCGCGTTGCTCTTCGTTGGCGTCCCCCGCTTCGAGGACCCCATCCACGGCACCTCGACCTTCGCCGCCGACTTCATGGCGGGCGGGCGCAGGGATGCCCAAGGCCGCTCTCTAAGGGACCTCGACCTCCGGGCCCGGCTCTTCAGCCATCCTCTGAGCTACCTTGTCCACTCACCGGAGTACGATGCCCTCCCGGCTCAAGCCCGGACCTACGTCAACGGGCGCCTCCTGAGCATCCTTCGCGGCGAGGAGGGCGGCAGCGACTTCGGACATCTGTCCCAGGGCGACCGCGAAGCCATCCTCTCCATCCTGCGCGACACGAAGCCCGAGATCTTCGAGGGCGGAGGATAGGGAATCCGCGCGGGTCTGCCTTCCGCGTAACTCTCCTGTCGGCACAGGCGTCGCGGCCATGTAATCGTCGCGGGTTGCCCGGTCTTCCGGGACGGGCACTTGAGGCTTGCGTCCCGAGACGAGCTACCATAAGTTTGCCCGGATCGGTAATGGTATTGCCACCCGGTCGCTAACATAGTTATCGCCCAAATATCAACACGTATTTCACCATTTCGCCAACCACGATCTCACCAAGCGTGTAACCCTGTTTCCACCAGCTCCAAGCATGGTCTTGACCGGCTTCCAATCAGCATTCCTACCAGGCCCGCAGCCTCCCTCTCGCTAACGACTGCGGATTTCATGCCTCCCGACCGCAAGGTTCTTCCACGGCACCTCAACGCCGAGCTGGAAGACGCGTTGACCTATTCGCGCGTGGTGAACATCATCGGCGCCCGTCAGGTCGGAAAGACAACGCTCGTCCGGGACATAATGCAGACCGGAAAATTCATCACACTCGACGACGCTACGACGCTTGAGGCGATCGAAAACGATCCCTGGGAAGAACTGCGAGCGTTGCGCACCGAATTCGAAGATGTCCCGCTGATCGTTGACGAAGCCCAACGCTCCACCAAACTGCCGCTGGCCGTCAAGCGAATCGTGGACCTCAGCGATCGCAAAGGGCAGTTCATCCTTACTGGCTCATCCAACATTTTCAAGACGTCGCACGTACAGGACTCGCTTGTCGGCCGCATCCTGACGCTCACGTTGTGGCCAATGACCGTGGCCGAGACGATGTCGCGCGGCCCTTCCATGATTCTCGATTGGGCAGTTTCAGGATCACCGGACCTGGCAAAACTGCCGACACCTGATGTCCTGGCCCGACCGGACTACATCCACCTCATCCTGCGGGGTGGCTACCCTCAGATCCGGGACCTTCAACACCGAAGGCGGCAAAGGATCTACCGCGACTACGTTGACACAATCGTAGATCGCGATGTTGCCGATATCGTACGTATCCGCAAGACGGACGCCCTGAGACGCTTGATCGAGCAGCTGGCCGTCCGTACCGCCTCGGAACTCAACATCGCGGAGCTGTGCTCGCTCATCGGTGTGCGGCGAAGT
Organism: Longimicrobiales bacterium; assembly: GCA_965232315.1. Classification (GTDB taxonomy): domain Bacteria; phylum Gemmatimonadota; class Gemmatimonadetes; order Longimicrobiales; family Gaopeijiaceae; genus BD2-11. The sequence goes on from CBDDPN010000027.1 coordinate 55,722, forward strand.
ACAGTCAACCAATACCTGGATGTGCTCATGCGGCTGTCGCTCATCGTCAAGCTGGGCGCCTGGGCATCCGGGGAAACCCGCCGCGAGATCAAGAACGCAAAGTATCACTTTGTCGATACCGGGATAGCGGCGACCCTCAGAAATCTGACCCCACGTTCGTTCGGCCTGGACGGCGACCCCGGTGCGCTCGGCGGCCTGACGGAGAGCTTCGTCCTCGCTGAGATCCTCCGGTCGGCACCATATCAGGACAACGATTTTCGCTTCCACCACTGGCGTGATCAACGTGGGCGCGAGATCGATATCCTCGCGGAGAGTGGGTACCATATGGTCGCTATCGAGGTCAAGGCGTCTTCTGCCGCAGGTCGTGCAGATTTCAAACATCTCAACTGGTTTGCCACCGAGGGCCCGGGCAGGAGGCGAAAGGTTACTTCGATCCTCTTCCATCTCGGCGAACGAAAGGTCAACTTCGGCGACGGCCGGTACGCGCTTCCGGTGAGCTGCCTGTGGGGTTCTCCCTAGTCCACGAGTAGCCGCTTCAGCGCGGGCTCACCCCGCGCATCGATCAAACGGACCCAGGCCGCGTGCTTGCCTGTCGCAGTCGGGACATGCAATTTCCCTGCAGGTGTCCCCGGGAGGCGATATCGCCGGACGATCCCGCGCCCACGAGGCGAAATCCGGGGCCTCAACAAGTCGGTAACCACGGGTTTCCAGGAAGAGAATCACCCTTCATTAATCACCGGAGGTAGCTAATGCGCGCCCATCCAATCACCATTTCCCTGCTGCTGCTCACCGTCGCCGGATTCGCGACGGACGCCGCAGCTCAGGACAGCCCCGCACACGCTCACATGGGACACGTCGCGGACGGATTCCGCGGCACGCCCGACGGACAGGGTCTGCTCCCCACTGCAGTCGCCGAAGCTGAAGTTGCGGCCATGCACGCGGGCCTGGCGGCACGCGACCTGACCGATCTCGACGCCATGAAGCGGCACACGGGCCATGTCCAGCACGCGATCGATCCCAGCGTTGTGGAGAACGGCCCGGGGGCCGGCTACGGCGTGAAGCCGGCCGCATCCGGCGCGGCTCGCCACATCTCCATGGCCGCCGATTCCGAGGGCGCCACGGACAACATCCGAACCCACTCGAACCACGTCGCAACCTCGGCCACCAACACGGTGGCGCGCGCCGACCGGATTCTGGAGCTGGCAGCCGAGATCCAGGCAGCCGAGTCCGCCGATGCCGCTGCGCCTCTGGTCGAGGAGATGGCGGAGGTAGCCGGCCAGCTCGTCTCCGGTATGGACGCCAATGAAGACGGGCGTACAGGCTGGCAGGAAGGCGAGGGCGGCCTCGAGCAGGCCAGCGCCCACATGGGCTTCATGAAGCGCGGCGAGGGCATGGGAGGCTGACGCCAACGCCCAAAGTCGCAAGGCTGGCGCTCGAAGCGGCAGAATACGCTCGGCATCGGGCGTTGGCCGCCAGCAGACCCGCGCTGGCCCCGCGTGCGCACGTCGCAGGCCACAACACGCAGGAAAAAGCCCGCCGCCCCCTCAGTGAGAGGGGCGGCGGGCGTCTTGTATCCGGTCGCCGCAGTCTGCGGTCAACCTGAGGTGAACCAGCTCCCGTTCGGAACTAACTCCCGTTCGCCAGCGTCCAGACGAATGCGGCGACGGCTCTGACCTGCTCGTCGTTGATGGGGCTGCCCGCCCGCGGCACCATGGGGATCATGTGCTCCTTGGGCGCCGGGACTCCCGTGTTGATCAGCTCGACGAAGGCATCGTAGGAAGTCGGATCTTCGATATTGAGCCAGGTGTCGTCGGTCAGATTGGGTCCCAGATTCGGGACTCCCTCGCCGGTCGCGTGGCAGGTGAAGCACAGCGCGGTGCTCCCAAAGAGAGTCTGGCCCTCTTCCACCATCGCTTCGGTTACCCCCGTCCGGCAAAGCCTGCTGGATGCCGGGGTCGGAGGCCGGGACGGCCGCCGCCATGGCCAGGACGCCCGCCATGGCAAGGCCCCATTTTCCTTTCGCGATCATCTCTACTCCTCTTCGGTTCACTGTGAAGTTCGCCGGGGCCCTCACTCGAGCCCCGCACCAGGCACGCTCAGCCGTGCCGGTCGTGACTCTCTTCGTACTTGCGCTGCTCGTTCACCCGCTCCCAGGCCTGCGAGCGGTCGCGCTTCTTCGCCGCGCGCATCGCCAGGTCGTGTGTCGACGAGGACTTGACCCGAGGCGCGGAAAGAACCCGTCTCAGGTCGACGCCGTCACATGAGGGACATGCCGGGGTGTCCTGCCTCAACACCAGGACCTCGAACTGCTGCACGCAATCGTTGCACACGTATTCGTAGATGGGCATCGTCTCACTCCTGTTGCGCTGCCATCGCCGATCGGGCCGCTCCCGCAGAAACGGCCCGGCCCCAAGATCATCATCCGCCGCAGTCAACGCAACCGCGACGGGCTTGTTTCCAGACAAGTCCCGAACAGATAATATAGAACGTTCGTCACGTCCGCAGAGCGTTGAGCCTGTGCGTCGTACCCCGGTCGACATTCATGCGTGCCCCAAGTTGTGCGCAGCTGGAAGGAGAGTATACCGATGAAAGCGGCCCCGAGACTCACATCGGTTTTGGGCGGTTTGTTGGCGATTGCCTCTCTGTTCACCCTGGGCCCGACGACGCTCCAGGGCCAGCAGGAGGCGGAAGCGGAGCCGGAGGGGGTGAGCGACGAAAGGCTCGTGCTCTTCGTGCAGGTGCACCTCGAGGTGGTTGAGGCCCGTGAAGAGTTCAACCAGGCCATCGCCATCGTACACGACGATCCCGGCAAGGAAGAACTGCGCGCCGAGATGGACCAGAGGCTCACCGAGATCTACGAGAGCCACGGTATGACCCAGGAGGAATACCAGCTCTTTACTCTCGAGATCAGCCTCGACCAGGCCCGGCGCGAAGAGTTCGAGCGGCTCCTGGAGGAGAGGGGCGGCGCCTAGCCACAGGGATGTCATTGGGCTTCCCGGAGGGGATGTTCGAGAGGCGGGGAACATGAGGAGCATGAGCGCGCTCGGGAGGGTGGCCGTCTTGGCGCTCGTGGCCGCGCCAGCGGCGGCCCAGGGTACCGACGATCCATTCCCGCGCCCAATCGAGGCTACGGAGGGCGTGGTCCTGGTAGACTTCGTGGAGTTCGCGCGGTTGCCCGACGTCGACGGCGTTCCCGCGAGGATGATGCTCCTCGTCGATGAGCCGGGCACGGGCCGCATGTTCGTAAACGACATGAGGGGCCCGCTCTACACCGTCAGCTACAGCGGCCGTGAGGTGAGGGATTACCTGGACATCAACGATCCGCAGTGGGGGATCAGCGTCCATTCGCGCGGAAGCGAGCGGGGTTTCCAGAGCTTCGCGTTCCATCCGCAGTTCGGCGAGCCGGGAAGCCCGGGCTTCGGCCGCTTCTACACCTGGACCGACACCGACAACACGGATCCGCCCCCCGACTTCACACCCGCGGGTGGCAACGACGCCCACGACACCGTGCTGCACGGATGGATCGCCCGCGATCCGGGGGCGGCGACCTATGACGGCGGTGCACCCCGCGAACTACTCCGGCAGCAGCAGCCGTTTGGCAACCACAACGGCGGCCAGCTCGCCTTCAACCCGACCGCGTCACCGGGGGACCCCGACTTCGGGATGTTGTATGTCGGGTCGGCGGACGGGGGCAGCGGCGGCGATCCCTTGAACCTCTCGCAGGATCTGAGCTCGGCGTTCGGGAAGATCTTCAGGATCGATCCCCTCGGGTCGAACAGCGCAAACGGCCAATACGGGATCCCCGGCGACAACCCCTTCGCCGGCGACGGATCCGACGACACGCTGGGGGAGATCTACGCGTACGGCGCCCGCAATCCCCAGCGCTTCGCCTGGGATCCCGAGACCGGCAACATGTTCATGGCCGACATCGGCCAGAACATCGTGGAGGAGCTGAGCCTGGTGGAAGCGGGCGACAACCTGGGCTGGAACACCTGGGAGGGCAGTTTCAGGTTCGTGAGCCGCTCGGAAGTCCGCCTCGAGGATCGGCGCGGCGACCCGGCGTTCCGGTATCCGGTCGCGGAATACGGCCAGCTGGATCCGTTGCTCCAGCGGCAGTCGGCCGCCACCGGTGTGCATGTCTACCGCTCCGAGGCGATCCCTCAGCTCGCCGATCTCGTACTGTTCGGCGACAACCCGAGCGGCGAGATCTTCTACGTCAGCGCCGACGAGATCCCGGACGGGGGTCAGGACGTGATCCGGAGAGTCCTGCTCAGCGACGATGGTCAGGCGAAGACGCTGTTGCAGGTGATACGGGAGGCGAACGCCGCGCAGGGCCGCGAAGCCGCGACCCGGGCCGACCTGCGCTTCGGTTCAGGGCCCGACGGGCAGGTGCTGTTGCTCAACAAGCGGGACGGCGTCATTCGCCTGCTGGTGCCCGGCGGATAGCCCTGGACCGGTCGCGTAGCGGCCAGCGACGCCGCCGGCGCCTCAGCGACGCCTGCGGCCAGCGAGGCCCATGGCCTCAGCAGCCTCAGCAGGACACGCAGTTGTCGTTGTTGTGCGCTCCGAGGCTCTCCAGCAGCGCCAGCGCATCCGGGAAGGGCTGGGTGCGCTGATACGGCCCGTTCGCCATGTCGGCCGTAGTCTGTCCTCTCCGGCTTACCGCCAATGGGTCGGCCCCGTGCTCGGTCAGATACCGGATCAGCTCCACATCGCCGCGGGACGCGGCATGGTGCACGGCGTTGTATCCGTTGTGGTCGCGCGCGTTCACGTCGACCCCCAGTTCCTCGACCAGGTAGCGCACGGACGGCAGCCAGCCGTCGGGGGCGTGCCGGTGCGAGTTCCCCGCGAAGCCCTCGCCGTACCCCACCCCCGAGGCGGCGTGGATCGGATGGACTGCGGGGCCTCCGACCGGTATGGGCGGTAGACCCGAGGGATCCTCGGCGTCTTCATCGCCCCTGCGCCGGTCCGGCGGCTTCACCGTGGGAATGGAGGGATCGGCGCCGTACGCCACCAGCAGCTTCATCGCTTCCACGTCGGTCCCGTAGGCCGCCCGCCAGAAGGGCGTGGCTCCCTGGGTGTCCACCCGCAGAAGGTCGAAGGTGTAAGGACATGTACCACAGGTGCCGGGTCAGCCGGTGCGTTGGGATCGGCGCCGGTCTCGAGCAGCGCCTCCATCAGCTCCAGATAGGTCGTCTGCTGCTGCTGGTACGCCTGCTGCTGCGGATAGCGCGACTTCGGGGCCCAGTACATGTTGATCGCGCCGTAAAGCGGCGTTGCGCCGGCGTCGCTCGCGATGCCCGGATCGGCCCCGTGGCCGAGAAGGTTCATCGCCAGGTCGAAGTGGCCGTTGATAGTCGCCATCAGAAGCGGGCTGGTCTGGTCTCCGCCGCTCACGCCGTCGATGTTCGCGCCAGCCTCGAGCAACGCCAGGACGGTCTCCGTGTGCCCCTCGCGCACCGCGTGCAAGAGCGCGGTCATCCCGCCCTGGGCGCCGACCAGCCCCGTGTATCCGGGGGAAGGCATCCGGGGCTGCCTCCGGTTCTTCCTGGTCCGGATCCGCCGTGCATCCGCGAGTGCTGCACCTCGTGTCCGGCCCGCACCGCGGCCCTGACCTGCTCGGGTGTCGGCCGCCAGGCACGGGGATCCTCCGCCTCTGCCCGGAACTGCTCCAGCACCGCGTCCCTGGCCTGTCCCGCCTCGCGGTCGAGGGCCGCGAGGGTCCACGATGTCCACGACCCCGGGTGCGGAGCGTCAGGTCCGCCCCGAGCGCCAGCAGAGCCCGGACCGCCTCCACCCCGGCCGCTGGCCGCGGCGAACATGAGCGGCGTCTGCCCTCGCTCCGATTCGCGGGCGTTGACATCGGTGCCGTGGCGGGCGAGGGGCAGCCACGGCGTCCGCGCTCCCGGCGCCGGCGGCGAAGTGAACGGGCCTGACGGCCCCCGTGGCGGTAACCGCCTCGGGGTCGCTGCCCGCCTCGAGCAGCGCTTTGACGGCGTCCGCGTTTCCGGCCTTGCCGGCGAGGTGCAGAGGGGTGTAGGCGCCCGATGCGTGTCGTTGCGGCGACGTCGGCCCCGGCGTCCAGCAGAACCCGGACAAGTGCGCCGTCACCCCGTTCCGAGCCCCAGTGCAGCGCGGTCATGCCGTCGCCCTGGGGGACATTCACGTCGGCGCCCTGGGCGATCAGGGCCTCGACTGCCTCCGCGTCTCCCCGCATCGCGGGCGTCCGCCACCGGCGAGGTGGCCGGGGGCGCCGCCCACAGGAGCACCGCGAGCGCGCCCGCACCGAGGCGGGACCCCTGCCGCCGGCCGAGCCTTGTCCGTCCCGTCCGCATCACCGGCTTGAGCCGGAACGGTCGGAGGCCTCGACGGCGGCCGTGGGGGCGGGCTCAACCTGAACTCGCCCGTGCTGTCGCCGAAACTGCTCATGTCGTCGTGGCCCATGGCGTGCAGCAGGCTCAACATCACATTGGCCATGGGGGGTACCGTCGGGGGCCTTCAGATGCAGCCCGCCCTCGTGGCGCCCGTTCGCGCCGCCCAGCACGATCAGCGGGCAGCGGCGATGGTTGTGCAGGTTTCCGTCCGCCATGGGCGAACCGTAGATGATCATCGTCTTGTCGAGCAGGCTGGCGTCGCCTTCCATCGTTTCCTCCAGCTTGCCGAGGAGATACGGGAGCTGTGCCGCCTGGAAGGTGTTGATCCTTGCGAACTCCAGGATCGCCTCCTCGTTGCCTCCGTGATGGGAGGCGGGATGGAAGGCCTTGTCGATGCCGCTCTCGGTGTGTAGACCCGCGACGACGCGTCCCGGCCCGTCTTGAAGGAAAACACGCGCGTGACATCCGACGCGAAGGCCCGAGAACCTGGATGTCGAACATGAGCTGCATGTGCTCGGTGAACGAGTCCGGCACGCCGGCGGGCGCTTCGGGCAGTTCGCGCGGCTCCCCGCTGCTGTTGCGGCTTTCGATGCCCTCGATTCTCCGCTCCAGCTCCCGGACGTTCTCCAGGTAGCGGTCCAGGCGCTGGCGGTCGTCCTGGGCCAGGGCCCGCCTGAGATAGGCCACCTCCCCGGCGATCCAGTCGAGAATGCTCCCGTCGGTTCGCCTGCGCGCGGCGCGCTCTTCGGCGGTTCCCCCGGCGCCGAACAGCATCTCGAACGCTACCCGCGGGTCCCGGATCATGGGGAGTGGTTCGCTGGATGAGGCCCAGCTGATGGTGTCGGTGTAGACGCACGAGTAGCCGTACGCGCAACCTCCCGACTGGTCGACGTTCTCGATGCAGAGCTGCATCGACGGGACCGGAGTGTCCTGCCCGAAGCGCTGGGCGTGCAACTGGTCCATCGAGGTGCCGGCGAACACGTCCGAACCCCGCGTCTGCTTGGGATGGGCCTGCGTGAGGAAGACGGCGCTTGAACGGAAGTGGTCGCCGCCGATCTCATGGGGCTCCCGGGCCTCGGCCATCCTCACGTCGGTGTTGCTGATGATGCTGAGACGGTCCCGGTAGGGCTCGAGCGGAAGCAGCGAACCGGGGGAGAGATCGAAGTTGCGGCCGGTCGCCGAGGGAGCCCACAGGTGCTGGGTGGCGCCCCACTCGTTGCAGCCCGCAGCGCCGTGCACCATCTCGATGGCCACCAGTCGGGCTGGGGGCTCGGCCGCGCCGCGGCGTGACCAGACGCCCCCCGCGGGGATCATGGCGTCGAGGAAGGGCAGGGCGACGGTCGCGCCGGCCCCGCGCAGGAAGGTACGACGGGGAATGTGTGTCCCGGTGATGAAGTGCATCTCCACTCTCCTCGGATGGTTCGTCGCCGTCTCAGCCCGCGCACCTGGGCATGGCCGGGGGCTTATGCCGCCGCCGACCGCCCGACACGCCCTAGCTGCCAGGCGGCTGCGGGGCGCTCTCCGCCAGCGCCTCGGGTACCCTCTTGGTTCTGAAGGCGTCGCTCTTCACCACTCCCAGGATGAAGGACGACATTCTGTAGTCTTCTTCCGCCGCATCCGCCACGATGGTGCGAATGGCCGGCTGATCGTAGTACTCGGTCCTGCGGCCCAGCGCGTACGTCATCAGGTTGGCCGTGAACGTACGGATGAGCGGCTCCGGCCGCCGCAGCAGCGCTTCGCGCAGATCGTCCGGGCTGGCGACCGTGCTGCCGTCGTAGAAGGTGCCCCTCGTATCGAGCGGCATGCCGTGCTCGCGGATGCGCCACTTCCCGGTCACGTCGAAGTTGTCCAGCGCCAGCCCGATGGGATCCATGAACTGGTGGCAGGCGTTGCACACCGGATTGGCGCGATGCCGCTCCATGCGCTCCCGGGTCGTGAGCATGCGACCCCCCTCCGAGGCCTCGGTTTCCTCGAGGTCCGGAATGCCCGGAGGCGGTGGTGGCGGCGGCGTTCCCAGGAGCACCTCCATCACCCACTTGCCGCGAAGCACGGGCGAGGTGCGGTTCGCCACCGAGGTCAGGGTGAGGATGCTGCCGTGACCCAGCACGCCTCGCCGCTCGGGGCCCGGGTGGGTCACGCGGCGGAACTGGTTGCCCACCACCCCGGGGATGCCGTAGTGACGCGCCAGGCGCTCGTTCACGAAGGTGTAGTCGGCGTCGTACAGGTCGAGGACGCTCCTGTCCTCCGCGACCAGGTGGTTGAAGAACAGCTCCGTTTCCCGCAGCATGGCGTCGGCGAGCTGCTGGTCGTAGTCGGGGAACCAGAACTGATCCGGGTGAACCAGCTCCAGGTCCTGCAGGCGCAGCCACTGCGCCGCGAACCTCGGTCCCAGGGCGGCCGCGCGCGGATCAGCCAACATGCGCCGCACCTGCGCGGCGAGGACCTCGTCTCGGGAAAGCGCTCCCTCGCGCGCCAGCGCCATCAGCTCATCGTCCGGAGGCGTTCCCCACAGGAAGAACGACAGTCGCGAGGCCAGGTCGATGTCGCCGATCCGGAACATCTCTCCCGGCTGGATGCCGGCGGGCGCCTCCTCCATGCGGAACACGAAATGGGGGCTGGCCAGAATCGCCAGGAGCGCGGTCCTGATCCCCTCCTCGAAGCCGCCCTCTTCTTCTCCGGTACGATAGAAGGCCATGAGCGGCGCCACGTCGCGCTCCAGCAGCGGCCTTCGGTACGCCTTGCCGGCCAGCTCCGCGACGATCTGGCGCGCACAGCGTTCGCCGTCGCCGGCCGACTCGGGACGGCAACTCAGGATTCGCCGCCGACTCGGGGTCTCCGAGACGCCGGCTGCGTCGTAAGGGCCGCCGATGACCAGGTCGCGAAGGTGCGGCAGCAGGGTCAGTCCGTACCCGCTGATACCGGTGTGCCGATCCGCCAGCGACCAGTCGTGGGGGGACATGAGGTCTTCCACCGGCCCCTCGGTGCGCTTGACGAAGGCTGCGGTCACCCGCTGGGGTCCCGCCCGGACGAAGATCGGGCCGGTGCGCATGGTGATGCCTTCCGGATCGGAAATGTGCATCCACTGGTCCACGTCCAGCAGCGCCACCCGCTCGCCGTTGATGGACACCTCGAGCTGTTCGAAGCGGGCGATCTGGCCGAAGAAGCCCTCGCCCGTGGTCGTGTGCTCGAAGACGATGCGGAACTCGTAGGCCCCGTCCGCCGGGAAGTGGTGGACCACGCTCACGCCACCGCGCGTGCCGTAGGGCGCCCCCTCGACGCGCTCCCTCTGCGACACGTAGCCGGAAACCGTGTAGGTGCGTTCGGCGGGCTGGGCGCCGGGATTCCCCAGGGCCAGACGGCTGATCTGGTTGGCCGCGTTCATGTAGGCGTCGAGGAGCGTCGGCGAGAGCAGCTGCGCCTCGGAGATGTTGTCGAAGTTGGCGCTCTTCGTGTCCGGGGGCAGGTAGTCCCCGGCATCGATGCGCAGGTCCAGGAGATCCTCGATCGATTTCGCGTATTCGGCCTGGTTGAGCCGCTGGAAGGTGCGTCCCCCGGGGTTGGGCGCTTCACGGGCGGCCGCGTCCATCCTCGCTTCCAGCTCCTCCACCAGGGCGACCAGGGTGTCACCCGCGGGCCGCGGCATCCCGGGGGGCGGCATCATCCCGGCGCGGAGCTTGAGGATCATCTTCTCCGCAGTCTCGGGCTGCGACGACGCCTGCTCCACGTCGAACCCGGCGAGGGAGAGGTTGCCGGTCAGGAGCGCGTCGTTGTGGCAGACCTGGCAGTAGCGCTGCACCACCTCGCTCAGGGTGGCGGGCGCGATGGGGGCGTGTGCGATGCCCATGCCCGGCTCGTGCACGGGGTTTGGGATCAGGCCGGCGAAGCCCGGGAGCGGCTCGTGCCCGAAGCCCGAAACCCGCGCGTCGGCGAAGTCCCGCGTCGCCGCTCGCCCGGCCTCCTCGGCCACTCCCCAGCCCGGGGACACCCCGAACTCGGAGACCGTGGCGAGATCCCCGAAGGATCCCAGTACGACCGAAGCCAGGCCCAGCAGTCCCACAGTCGTGACGTTCTTCACCGTACCCCGCCCGTTGGATGCTGCCGCGCCCTCAGCAGGACTGGCAGTTGTTGTTGTTCAGCGAACCCAGCGACTCGAGCAGCGCGATCGCATCCGGATAGGGGGTGGTGCGCTGATAGGGCCCATTGGCCATGTCGGCCGTCGTCTGTCCGATCCGGCTGATCGCCATCACGTCCGCGCCGCGCTCCACCAGAAACCGGATCATCTCGGTGTCTCCGCGAGAAGCGGCGTGGTGCAGGGCATTGTAGGCGTCGTGGTCCCGGACGTTGACGTCCGCGCCCAGTTCGTCCACCAGGAAGCGCATGGCGGGCATCCAGCCGTCGGGCGCGTGCCGGTGGGCGTTGGCCGCGAAGCCCTGCCCGTATCCGACGCCGGACGCCGCGTGAATGGGATGGATGCCGGGTCCGCCGACCGGGACTGCGGGAACCCCCGACTTGTCCGCCCCCGGATCCTCGTCCCAGGCGATGCGGCGGCGAGCGGGAGGCCTCTGCGTCGGGACGCGGTGGTCGGCGCCGTAGGCCACCAGCAGCTTCATCGCCGCGACGTCGGCCGCGTAGGAGGCACGCCAGAAGGGCGTGGCCCCGATCATGTTGACGCTGAGGATGCTGCCGCCGTACTGGGTGAACCAGAGCCGCTTGGCGAGACGAACGTTGGGATCGGCTCCGGCCTGCAGGAGCGCTTCCATGACATCCAGATAGGTGACGTTCTGCTGAAGGTGGACGTTGGGCTGGGCATACCCGGTCTTTGGGATCCACTGCTGGTTGATGGTGGCGAACAGGGGCGCGCCGCCTGCGTCATTGGCCAGGTTCGGGTCGGCGCCGCGCTCGAGCAGCGCCAGAGCGAGATCGAAGTGACCGTTCAGGGCAGCGATGAAAAGCGGCGTGGTGCCGTCGGCGCTGGCCTGATCGATGCCGACGCCGGCCGCGAGAAGTGAGTTGACCGCCTCGGCATGCCCCTGACGCGCCGCGTGCAGAAGCGCCGTCATTCCGCCCATATGGCCCACCTGCTGTCCCATGGACAGAGGCTTGGGCGCTTCTTCCGTCTTCTCGCCTTCGCCCTCTTCCGTCTTCTCGCCTTCGTCCTCTTCCTTCGAATCCTTCGCCTCGCGCGCCGCGATCTGGGCCGCGATCTGCTGGCGCACGCGGTTCTGGTCGCTGTCGCTGTCACGGAGCCACTCTTCCAGCTCGACCATGTCCACCACCCTGGTGGCGAGCGACGGATCGGCTCCGCCCGCCAGCAACGCCTCGATCGCCTCGACCCGGTTCTGCGCCGCGGCGAAGATCAGCGGGGTCTGTCCCGCCCTGTCCTCGAGCGCGTCGACCCTGGCGCCGTGCTCGAGGAGCGCCGTGACCGCTTCACCATCGCCAGCCGCCGCCGCCAGGTGCAGAGGCGTGGCTCCCCCGCTGGCGGTGAGCGCGGCGGGATCGCTCCCGGCCTCCAGAAGCGCCCGCACCACCCCGCCATGCCCCGCCCGGCTGGCCAGGTGCAGCGGGGTGTACTCCGCCATGCGCGTGACCGCCTCCAGGCTGGCCCCCGCGTAGACGAGCATCCGGGCCATCTCCAGGTCGCCGCGATCCGCTGCCCAATGCAGAGCGGTCATGCCGTCGCCCTGGGCGGCGTTTACGTCGGCTCCCCGCTGCAACAGCGTGCGCACCGACCCCTGGTCGCCCCGCATGGCCGCGTCGGCGACCGGCGAGTCGGGTGGCGTCGCGGCCGAAACCAGCAGGGCCAGGCACAGCGCGGCCACTACCGTCGAGGGCCTCAAGCCGTCAGCCCGCGAAGTCGCGGCGCTCCTTCCCTTTACGCGCAGCATCTCTCTCATCTCATCTCCAGTGTACGCGGCACGTCCAGAATCACGCGCCATCCGGCAAGCGAATCCGGCCCGGTCCTATCGGCTCGAACTGCTCGCGTCGGCGGTCGCCATCGTGGGCAGCGTCAGCGCGAAGTCGCCCGTGCTGTCTCCGAAGGCCTCCAGGTCGTCCAGCCCCAGTTTGTGCAGCATGCTGAGCATCACGTTGGCCATCGGCGTTGTGTCGGGCGCGTGCAGGTGCAGGTTGCCCTCGAGCTGGCCGTTGGCCTTGCCAGCGAGGAACATGGGCACCCGCCGGTGGTTGTGGACGTTGGGATCGCCCATCGGCGAGCCGTAGAGCACCATGCTGCGGTCGAGCAGGCTCGCGTCCCCGTCCATGGACTCGCTCAGCTTCTCAAGCAGGTACAGCGTCTGTCCGGTGAAGAACTCGTTGAACTGCTGGAACTTGAGGATCTCCTCGCGGTTGTTGCCGTGGTGCGAGGTCGGGTGGAAGGGCAGGTCCAGCCCGCTCTCGGGATAGACCCGGTTGGTGGCGTCGCGCGAGAGCTTGAGGGTGAATACCCGGGTCATGTCGGTCTGGAAGGCCAGCACCTGCAGGTCGAACATGAGCTGCAGATGCTCGGTGAAGGAGTCGGGGACGCCCGCGGGGGCCTCCGGCAGGGCGCGCTCCTCGCCGCTGGCGTTCTGTGCCTCGATCCTCTGGATGCGGCGCTCGAGTTCCCTGACATTCTCCAGATACTGCTCCAGCCGCACCCGGTCCTCGCCTCCGAGCACCATCTTCAGCTCGGCCACCTCGCCCGCGATCCAGTCGAGGATGCTCCTGTTGGCCCGGCGCCGTTCGGCGCGCGCCTCGGGTGTTCCGCCTGCTCCGAAAAGCATGTCGAAGGCGACCCGCGGATCGCGGATCATCGGCAGCGGCTCGTTTGGCGACGCCCAACTGAGGGTGTCCGTGTAGACGCAGGCGTACCCATACGCACACCCGCCCGCCTGATCCACGTTCTCGATGCACAGCTGCATCGAAGGAATCGGCGTTTCCTGGCCGAAGCGCTGGGCGAACAACTGGTCCATCGAGGTTCCCACGAAGACGTCGGATCCCTCGGTCTGCTTGGCGTGCGCCTGGGTGAGGAAGGTCGCGCTCGACCGGAAGTGGTCCCCGCCGATCTCGGGCGACGTGTAGGCGTCGGCCATGCGCACGTCCGTGTTGCTCACGATGGTGAGGTAGTCCTGGAAGGGCTCCAGCGACTTCATCGCCGTCGGGCTCAGGTCGAAGTCGCGCCCGGTCTTCGCAGGCGACCACAGGTTCTGGGTCGCCCCCCATTCCGTGCACCCGGAGGCGCCGTGCACGATCTCGATGGCAATGAAGCGGGTCTTCTCAAGATCGGCCGCCGCCTTTGCCCATCCCACACCCGCGGGCACCATGGCGTCCATGAAGGGGAGCGCCAGGGATCCCCCCAGGCCACGAAGGAAGGTCCGCCGATGGATGTGTTTGCCGGTGAGGAAATTCATGGACTCTGCCTCCCAGGCCGTTGCCAGGCCGTCATCAGTTGGATGCGGATTCCTCTGTCAGGACCGGATCCGTCCGCTTCATTGAGAACGCGTCGCTCTGGATCACGCCCAGAATGAACGACGACATCCTGTAGTCGTTGGCCGCCGCCTCGCGCGTGATCTCGCGAATCGTCGGCTGATCGTAGTACATCACCCGCCGTCCGAGCGCGTACGCCATCAGATTCTTGGTGAACGCGCGCACGATCGGAATCGGGCGCTTGAGCATCACGTCGCGCAGGTCTCCCGGGCTTGCCACCGTGGTGCCGTCGTAGAAGGTGCCCCGGGTGTCGAGCGGCATCCCGTATTCGCGCACCCGCCATTCTCCGGTCACGTCGAAGTTGTCGAGTGCCAGCCCGATGGGATCCATGAACTGGTGGCACGCCTGGCAGACCGGACTGGCCCGGTGCTTCTCCATGCGCTCACGCGTGGTCAGGACCTTGCCTTCCTCCGTGCCCTCGGTGGCTTCCAGCGCGGGAACATCCGGCGGAGGCGGTGGAGGCGGCGAGTCCAGCAGGACCTCCATGACCCACTTGCCACGCAGCACGGGCGAGGTGCGGTTGGCCATCGAGGTGAGCATGAGGATGCTCCCCTGCCCGAGCAGCCCGCTGCGACTGTCGTCCGGATACTCGACGCGGCGGAAGCTGTTGCCCGCGACATCCGGAATGCCGTAGTGCGCGGCAAGTCGCTCGTCCACGAACGTGTAGTCGGCGGTCAGGATCTCCAGCAGGCTGCGGTCGTCGCGCACGAGATTCTGAAAGAAGAGCTCGGTCTCGTGCCTCATCGCGTCCGAGAGCGTCATGTCGAAGTAGGGAAAGGCGTAGATATCCGGCGATACCTTGTCCAGATCCTGGAGCCGGAGCCACTGCGAGGCGAAGCGCGTGGAAAGGGCTTCGGAGCGAGGATCGGCCAGCATCCTCCGGACCTGCCGCTCCAGTTCGTCGTCATCGTCCAGCTCGCCTCTGCGCGCCGCCTCCATCAGCTCCTCGTCCGGGGGAGAGCCCCAGAGGAAGAAGGAGAGTCTCGAGGCGATGGCTGCGCCGTCGAGTTCGAATTCTTCCCCGAGAGTCGCCTCCGAGGGCGGCTCCTCGAACCGGAAGACGAAATGCGGGCTTGCGAGCAGCGCCTGCAGGGCGAAGCGGATGCCTTTTTCGAAGCCTCCTTCCTCGGCCCCGATGTCGTAAAAGGCCATCAGATCGGCGATGTCGCTTTCGGAGGCGGGTCGGCGATAGGCCTCCGTGGCCAGGCGCGCGAAGATGCTGCGGGCGCAGGCCGGGGCTTCGCCGGGAGAGGTCGGGCGGCAACTGAAGACCCTCTGCCGGCTCGGGGTCTCGGATACGCCGGTCACGTTGTGGGGTCCGCGCACCGCGAACTCGCGCAGATGCGGCACGGTGGTCAGAGCCAGGTCGGGCCAGCCGGAATTGACGGCGCGGCCAAGCGGCGCGCGCACTTCCTCCACCGGTCCCTCGAACGTGCGGACGAAGGCGGCGGACACGCGGCGCGGGCCGGCACGCACGAAGACGGGATCCGTGACCATCTCCCGGCCCTGCTGCTCGTTCTCCGTCCCGCCTCGAAGGTTGACGTTCAGGATCGCGACCCGTTCACCGTCGAAGGAGATCTCGATCTTCTCGCCGGTCGCCTTCCCGCCAACCCCGTGGAACTGCATCCAGAAAACATATTCCCCGTCGGCCGGGAAGGTGTGGTCGACGGCGATGCCGCCCCGCGACCCGTAGGGCGTGCCCTCCACATGGACGAGCTGCGAGGCCCGCTTCTCCACCTTGTAGGCTACCTCCCTGGGAGAGGCGTCGCGGTCGCCGATCGCGATCCGGCTGATCTCGCTGGCCGCGTTGAGATACGCTTCCAGCAGGGTCGGCGAGAGCATCTGCACGTCGGCGATGTTGTCGAAGTTGGCGCTCTTGGTGTCCAGCGGCAGGTATTCGCCGGCGTCGACGTCGAGATCGAGCAGGCGCTTCACGGACTGTTCGTATTCCGCGCGGTTGAGACGCTGGAAGGTGCGGCCGCCCGGGTTGGGGTTGCGGCGCGCAGCCTCGTCAATGGTGGTCTCGAGGGTCTCCACCAGGGCCAGCAGGGTGTCCGCGGCGGGGCGGGGCATCCCCGGCGGGGGCATCATGCCCGCGCGCAGCTTGCGGATCATGCGCTCCGCGGTCTCGGCGTTGTCCGCGGCCGCCTCCACCTCGAATCCCGTCAGCGACATGTTGCCGGTCAGAAGCGCGTCGTTGTGGCACACCTGGCAGTACTGGACGACGACGCCGGTGAGCGTGGCAGCAGGCAGCTCCGGCGCCGCGCCCGCCAGGTGGCCGGCCGGCGGCTCGGCCGCGGAGGGTGGATCAGCGACAGAACCGCTTCCAGTCGCGCCCACCAGCAAGGCGACGCCCAAGGCGGCCGTCGCGCCAGAAAATACTCTCATTCAGTGGCCTCCGGATCGCCGACATGCGCCTCCGGCCCGGTTCTGGTCAGGCGATGCTCCGCCTGGTCAGACGATGCTTCGCCTGGCCGAACCGGTCTGAACTCGCAGGTCTGAGATGCAGACAATATTCTACGAGTAACATAGGTTTCGATTACCTTCTTCGCCACCGATGACAGCTGGCGGAAAACCATGGAAGAGGCGGGTCGACGATGTTCAGCCAGACCACACGAATCCTCGCGCTGGGGGCACTATCGCTCCTTCTCGGCTCGTGCCTGAATCCGCCCCTGGAGCCTCAACCCCTGACCGTCAGCCTGACCGCTGACCGCGAGAGCGCGTCCGTGGGTCAGGACATCAGGTTCCGTTATGAGTCGCGCGGCACCAATCTTGCTGAGACGGTGGTGGAATACGGCAACGGAGACCGCGAATCCGTCCCCTTCATCTACACCGGTGGCGCACCCGTCAACATCCACTCGCAGGCCGGACACTTCGACTACGCCTACGACGAACCGGGCACCTACGTCGCGCGTGCGATCGTTTCCACGGTGGCGGGAGATTCGCAGTCGGCACAGGTGACGGTGCAGATCAGCGGCTCGTGACTCGAGGCCGGATGCGCGCACCCGCCGGTCGTGTCGGGAGACGACCCCCGGGATGTCCGATCCTGGCGGCTTGCGTTGTCCTCGCCAGCCTGGCCAGCCGCGCTCCGGAGGCGAGCGCCCAGTGGGTCGAACCGCCGGGCCGGGGGTGGGTGGACCTGTCGGGCTTTCACCTGGATACGAGAGAGGCCTTCCATTCCGATGGCGATGTCCGCGCCTTCGACCCCTTCACCCAGGGTCACGCGGTCAGCACGTCCGTGTTCGCCACGGTCGCGGTGGGGCTGCTTCACGGGATCGACGCCTGGGTGCAGGTGCCCTACCAGCGCCTCCGCTTCGACGACCTGGGCGGGGAACGGCTCCGTACCGGCATCGGCGACACGCGCCTCTACCTGCGCGTCCAACCCGGTCGCTACCTCGGCAGTGAATTCCCGCTCGCCATCCGCGGCGGGGCCAAGGTTCCCGTCGGCGACTTCGCAGTGGATGCCGAGATCATTCCCCTGGGAGACGGACAGACCGACTGGGAGCTGGTGCTTGAAGTGGGGCATTCCTTCTATCCGGTGCCCGCTTATGCAAGCGCCTGGGTCGGGCAGCGCTGGCGGGAGGCGAACCCGGTGTCGCGCCGGGACTTCGGCGACGAAGTGTTCTTCCTGCTCTCGGGCGGAATCGAATTCGGGCGTTTGGGCGCGAGCGTGATCGCCGAGGGCTGGGACGGCGGGGTGCCGGTCATCGAAGGCCTCTCGATCGCGTCAGCCTCCCGCTCGATGCTGCGCGTGAGCCCCTCGGTCAGTTACTCGTTGGGAGCAGGCGCGGCCAGAGTCGGAATGCAGATTCCGCTGAGCGGCTCCAACCTGCCCGCTGGAAACACGCTCGTCATCGGCTATTTTGTCAGATTGCGGCCAGTCGCATGACGCTGCCTGCATTGTCCCCTGTCACATCGTTGGACGACACAACATGATTACTCGGAAAAGAAACGCGTCGGCCGTTCGCGGTCTTGCCCTGGTGGCCCTCTCGCTCTCGGTCCTGGCGTCACCTGGATATGGACAGTGGATCGAACCCGAGCGTCAGGGGTGGGCTGCGTTCTCCATGTACTATCTCGACACCCAGGAGCAATTCGGTCCGTCGGGCGAGGTGCGCAATTTCGTTCTCGATGGTCATGCACAGACCGCATCCTCCTTCCTGACCATCGCCATGGGCATCGCTCCCGGCGTGGACATCTGGATTCAGCCATCCTACCATCGCCTCGAGTTCGCCGACCTTGGCGGCACCCGCATTTCGTGGGGATTCGGCGATACCCGCCTGTATGTGCGCACCGCTCCCTTGCGCCTCGTCGGCAGCGATTTCCCCTTCGCCATCCGCGCGGGCACCAAGCTCCCCACCGATTTCGAATCCGGAACCGACCTGATCCCCCTGGGAGACGGTCAGCGGGACTGGGAAGTGATGGCGGAGGTGGGACACTCCTTCTGGCCGCGGCCCTTCTACGCGGCGGCGTGGGCCGGCTACCGATGGCGGGAAGCGGGAGAGTCGAGCGACTTCGGGAACGAGCGCTTCTTCAACGTAAGCGCGGGGGGCGGCGGCGATCTGCTGGGCTTCAAGGTCCAACTCGAAGGCTGGTATGGCGGAGTCCCGGTCTTTGGAGGACTGCTGGGCGTCGGGCAGGAACGCGAGATGGTGCGGCTGAGCCCCTCGCTTCTGGTGACAGCCGGTCCCGGCCAGGTGGAACTTGGTTCACGGCTGCCGCTGGCAGGTCAGAATCTCGCCACCGGCCCGGAGATCGTCGTGGGGTACTTCACTCGGCTCTCTCTTTAGGGCCCTGGGCGCTGGGGCGCGGCTCTCTCTTTAGCTTTAGCCCTGGGCGCTGGGGCATAGCCCTGGGCGATCGTGCGGTGGGGCCGCTGATCGTGGCCCGACGAATACTCTTGCGCCCCGGTTCCCCCTTGCGATTGCGCCTTTCGCGAGGTGAATGACGACACGTCGCAGGTGGATGAACGCTACGTCACTGGCAGAATCGGTGAGGCGCTTCCCGACTCTGCCGCAAATGGTTAGGCTGGCATGGTTGTCGGCACCTGTGTTTCAGGCGAAATCCATGTCGTGAGGGGACCATGACCAAGAACACCCGCCTTGTCAGTTTCCATGCCACCATCCTGACCGTGGGCATGGCCCTCGGGGTCGCGCCCGCGCACGCACAGTGGGTCGAAGCACCCCGCAGCGGATGGGCCTCCTTCTCCATGTTCCATCAGAGCAGCTCGGAGAAATACGGTCCGTCCGGTGATGTCGAGGATATCATACGCCTCGCCGACATGATGATGATGATGATGGGAGAGGAAGTGACCCCACGCACGGGCAGCGTCCGGACCCTCTCGTCCTTCCTCACTGTAGCCCTGGGGGTCGCGCCCGGCCTGGACATCTGGATCCAGCCGTCGTATCACCGGCTTCAGTATGAAGACAGCGACGGCGAGATCACCGATTCGGGCCTGGGCGACACCCGCTTCTACCTGAGGGCATCGCCGACCCGCCTCTTTGGAAGTGATTTTCCGCTCGCCATTCGCGCCGGCCTGAAGGTTCCCGTTTCCACCTTCAACGTCGGAGTCAACGACATTCAGTTGGGTGACGGCCAGCGCGACTGGGAGATTGCCGCCGAGCTCGGGCATTCCTTCTGGCCGCGATCCCTCTACGTCTCCGCGTCGGCGGGATATCGGTGGCGCGAGTCTGGTGAGTTCGGTCCTTCAATGTGGCAGGACGCCGGCGGCGCCGATTTCGGCAACGAGACCTTCTTCAACCTGAGTCTCGGCGGCGGAGGCGACCGCCTGCTGGGCTTCAAGGCTCAGCTCGAAGGGTGGTACGGCGCGACTCCGAGGTTCGGAACCATGATGCCCGAAGGTCAGAAGCGCGAGATGCTGCGGTTCATTCCCTCGCTTCTGGTCTCGGCGGGTAGCGGACAGATCGAACTCGGCAGCCGCCTGCCCCTGGCCGGCAAGAATCTCATCGCCGGCCCCGAGGTGGTCGTGGGCTACTTTACGCGCTTCTCTCTATAGAGCCGGTTTCTCTACAGGAGCCTGTTTCTCGTATCCCCATGGAGCCGGTTTCTCAAAGCGAGTCCGAGCGATCCCGGCCAGGTCGCTGGCTTAGCTTACATAGGTCAGCAGATCGGGATCGTACAGGTCCGCCACGAACTCTCCGTACCCGTTGAACAGTTCCGTCGGTACTCGCGTGTTACTGGGCAGATGTCTTTCGTTGGCCTGTGACCATGGAGTTCCCACGTTCGGATTGACGTTGGAGTAGAAACCGTACTGGTTGGGCGCCAAGTCCGACCAGAAGGTTCCGGGTTGGGTGTCCGTGAATTCGATGTTCAGGAAGGCCTTCGTGCTCTTGTAGCCGTACTTCCAGGGAAGCGCCAGGCGCAGCGGGGCCCCGTTCTGCTTGGGCAGGGGCTCGCCGTAGGCGCCCGTCACCACGAATGCGAGTTCATTCATGGCCTCATCGAGTCGCAGTGCTTCGTAGTACGGCCAGCTGTAGTGCGATCCGCTCTCCTGCCCGATCGCCTGCTCGGGTCGGTGATAGCTGCGGAAGGTGACGTAACCGGCGGAAGAGAGGGGCTCGGCCAGCTCGATCAGTTTGCGCAGGGGGTAGCCGGACCATGGGACGGCGATCGCCCAGGTTTCGACGCAACGCAGGCGGTAGAGCCTCTCCTCGATGCCGAACATGCGCTCGAGCGCATCGACATCCCAGGTGGCCGGAGCATCGCACAATCCCGAGAAGGTCACCGTCCAAGGACGTACCCGAAACGGACCGGTCAGGCGCCACATGTTCCCGGCCCTTTGCATGAACTCGTAGTAGTTGTTGTAGGTCGCGGTAACGTGGCGGTCGGTGATCTGCCGGGTGCCCAGCGTGTACGTCGTATTCTGCTCCGCCGGATAAAGGTCGATATTCTGCGACGGACAAATCGTGTGCAACGGTTCTCGCGGCGGATCGTCGTCGCACGTCCAGGACGAGTCGACGGGATCGGTCGGATCCGTGGGATCCACGGGATCGGTCGGCGGATCCGGCTCAATCGGGTCTTCTTCGTTCGCGATGAACTTTGACCCGCAGGCCGCCGATCCCAGTGCGGCTGCCCCGAGCCCGAGGGCGCGCACGAACTCGCGCCGCCGCAGATACACCTCCCTGGGCGTCGCCTGCGATTCCGGCATACGCCATCCGGGGGGAAGAATGATGTTCGCCATGGTTCTTCTTCTCGTACTCTTCTATGTGAGGACGCTTGTCTGTGGTGAGCGCCGCGTGATGTGGGATGGAAATCGTCATCCCGTGTACCCGTTTCTACGGCTGTTCGGGATCACAGGGTCCCGGTGCGGGAACCTCCAAGCCGGCGTCGACCGTAAAGCGCTGGCGCACCACCGACCCGAAGACTCCGGTTCCGTCGCCATGAAGGCTGGGAACGCGAACGATTCCCGACGGGTTGAACGCGCCGCGCCGTACCCAGTTGACGTAGTTACGGTCGGCTGCCGCGATCACAACTTCGGCCTGTGTTCCGAAAGGTAGTCCCTCCTGCAGGACCAATGCCAGATCGCGCCCCAGGTTGGCACGGTCGAACAGGCCGAATTCCGAAGGGAATACGATGGTGGTGTCCATTTCCGATACTGAGAGCCCAACCAGCAGCAGTGGATCTTGCTCTACCTCGATGCCGGCGTCCTGGAGTGCGGCGGTAAGGTTGGTGATCTGCGTCTCGGAGACGTATGCCCATGCGCCCTGCGCGCGTGTCCACTCCACGTTGAGGCGTTGGGACGCTTCGAGCGAGCACATCCGCCTTCGCCCGGTGCGGGGACGGATGAGTTCGTAGTCTCCGGGAACGCGTGTCTGGCCCGTGATGCGACCTCCGTCCGGCAGTCGAATGATGGCTTCGACGAGACTACCCGGTCCGAAGTACCGCGGCTCAAGCGGTCCCGCGAAGTAGCACGATCCCCGGAATCCCTCCGGGAGCTCATCGCCGGCGCACGTTTTGGCTTCGGCGGGACGCAGACGGGCTGTGGAGGCGCCAGATGCTGCCCGCACAAAAACATCTGCGAAGGGCACCTCTTGTGTCGAGCCCGTGTTTCCCAGCGTCCTGTGGATCCATGCGATACCGTACACACCGCCGACATCGGAGGCGAGGTAGACTTCGGCGACGACCACATCCGCCGACCCGGCAAGGGTGACCTCCTCGATCTCGCACGCCGAAGTCCACGGCACGAGCATGGCCAGGATGGCCAGCACTGCACGCGAATGGCGGGTCTCCATCAGAACGTTACCTCCAGGCCCACCGTTGGCAGAATCGGGAACATGGACAAGCCCGAGCGGGTCGCGGTTTCGGCGGTATAGTCGAAGAAGTAGAAGAGCACGTTCTTGCGGTTGTAGACGTTGAGCACGTCCAGATGCGGCGTCAGCGTGCCCCAGCCGAAGGTGAAGGTTCGTCGGGTGCTCAGGTCGAGGCGGTGGTAGGGGGGGTAGCGGGTTCCGTTGCGCTGGCCGAGAAACATTGCGTTGGCTTCTTCTTCCTGCCAGGTGAGGCGCCCCCCCGACACGTTCTGCGGGGAGAAGTACGCGAACGAAGCCAGCGGCCGGGTATAGGGAAGCCCGGTCCCCAGGTTCCAGCGCACGCCTCCGCGAAGACCCCACGGCAGAGGGAGTCGCAGAACAAGGTCGATGTCCAGGCGGCGGTCGAAGATCGGCGGATAGGTGTGGTCGGGCGGGGGTATCCGGCCACTCAGGAAGTCCGGGAAGGTGCGGGTGGCACGCAGCCACGACGCCGACAGCCATCCGGTCACGCCATCACCGGTCTTGCGCAGGAAGACATCGACGCCGCGGGACCTGCCTGTGCCGGGAAGCAGATCGTCATTCCCCTGATTCGGGTCGTCGACCGGGTTGAACGTCGTGACGCCGTCAAAGAACCGCTCATAGGTCTCCAGCGACACGAGCCACCCACCCTCGAAATAGGCGTCGACCCCCACCTGGATCTGATCGGAGGCGATGTGGGGCGCCAGGTCGCCGGTCAGAACCCACACGTCGATGCCGATGGGCACTTCGTCGTCGCGCGCGGAATGCAGGAACTGCGTGAAGCGCCCCGCAGCCGCCTTCACGGCGATGTCGCGGTTGTGGAAGAACCGCTTAACCGCAACCCTCGGGGCAACCTGGTTGATCGGGTCACCCGCCAGGGGTGCCCAGCGATCCGCGCGCAGACCAGCCTCCACCAACCAGTCCAACCCGCCCCTCCACTCGGTATGGGCGAAGACGCCCCCCAGCCATCCTTCGCCCGAGTTGTCGGTGAACCGGGTGCCGCCGGACCGGATCAGGTTCAAGTGAGTCATCCGGTCAGCCGAAACCCCGGTCTTGAGCGTCCACTCCCGCCCCATCGCGTGTTCCAGCTCCGCGCCCAGCGACGCCTGCGAGATGCCGCTGCTGAACTCGGTATCCGAGAAGTCCGGAAAGGCCAGGGCCGAATTGAAGCGGGTATAGCCGGCTCGCACATCGAAGGCTCCCCCGTCGCGTCGCGGCGTGGTCCAGCGGACGCCGATCAGGTCGTTCCCCCATTCCCAGGCGGCCCGCAGGGGGAAGCCCCCGTCTTCGTCACTGGTCTCCGTGAGGTTGAAGACATCGTCTCCCGTGTAGGCCGTGATGAGAATGCGGCTGCCTCCGGGCGTCCATCCCTCGACGATCCCCTGATAATCCGTGAGGTGGTACGGCACCGACTTCGGCAACTGGTCGAACCAGGAGCGGCGTCCGGAGACCCTCCACTTGAGTCGCTGGAGTCCCAGCGTCCGTTCCATCACGGTGGGTGCCCGTCCGCCCAGAGCCACGCGCGCAGCGAGCAGCGATACTCCACCGCGAACACTGAAGTCGTCGGTTCCGGGGTCGCTCTCCACGAGCAGCAGCGAGGACACCCGTCCGCCGTGCTCGGCCGGAAAACCACCTGAACTCAGCTCGACCCGGCCGACCATGTCCGCGTTGAAGACGGAGAAGATGCCGCCCAGGTGGAACGGGTTGAAGATGGGCACGCCGTCGAGCAGGATGAGGTTCTGGTCCGCGGACCCGCCGCGCACGTTGAACGAAGCGGTGAAATCGGAGGTGGATACCACGCCGGGCAGAACCTCGATTGCCCGAATGGGATCGGCTTCGGCCAGTCCGGGCACCAGACGCAGTTCCGTCTGCGAGATCTCGCGGACCGTCACGCCCGCGGTTTCGAGAAAGCGGGTCCGCTCGCGGGTCTCCTCCGCGCTGACGGAGATGCCCTCCAGCACGACCGGAGCGGCAGCCAGCACAAGGTCGACTTCGATGCGCTGATCGGCGACGACGTCGACGCTCCGGGCAACTTCCCCGTATCCGATCCGCTGCGCGCGCAGCAGGTACTCACCCGGCAGGAGGCTCTCGATCCGGTAATAGCCGAAGCGGTCCGTTTCGGCGATGCGTTCGACCTCGTCCGGTGTCGCCGGGCGGGCGAGCAGGATGTTGGCGGCGAACACGGGAGGCCCGTCCGCATCCAGGACCCTGCCTTCCACACCGCCCGTCTGTGCCGTAGCCACGCCGGGCAGAAGGGTGCACGCCGCGAGCCTCAGCGCAGCCTGCCAGTGGATGTTCACCGCCGCGACGCGAACTCGGGCCGCAATGTATCGCTTCAAGCAGATATCCCGTGTTCGGGGCCCCTGGGGGTCGGGGGAGACCCTTGGGCTGGCAGAGGGGGTTCCGGCCCGGCAGCGACATCCGGGAGCGAGGGAACCTGACTCTTAACATTCAAGCGTCGGTCAGTAACATTCAAGCGTCGGTCAGGGTCCGCAACGCTCGGGTGCGTGGCCCCGGAACCGTACCCGCCAAATGCCGGCGGCCAGGGCGCGGGAGTGGGTAGGGCCTGGGAGCATTGCCGTTGCGCAACCCTTTCTCGCGCGTCATCTTTGCTTTGCGGTCACGGACGAGTGTCTTACCCCCGGCAAACGGGCCCGCAATGCGTGTGAAACACAGCCAGGATATCCGGCGTCACGGCGGACGGCAGTCCGTCGCAGAGGCCTGCTCGTGTCCACGCTGTACCCTGATGCGGGGCCGGGCGGGCCGACCCGTGTAGCTGCTCTGACATTCAACAGAGGATGCTCAAAGGCCCGACCAGCGACCCCGCTGGCGGGCGTTTTTTGTTTCTCCTCGCCCAGGACCGCCAAGTTCAGATGAACCCCGATGGAGGGAGAGTCCGATGACGAGATGGATCGTTTCTGCAGTAGCGCTGCTGGTAGTGGCGGGAGGCGGATGGCTGGTAATGAATCCTGTCGCCACCGCCGAAGAGGAAGCCGCGCCCCACCCGCACGAGTACTCACCCGTGGTCGGGATCGACCTCACCGCGGAGGTGGCCGGAGCGGGCGGCGATTACCTGGCGCCCTGGGATGTTCTGCGCCGTGATTTCTCCGGTACATCGAGGGACGGCGAGGAGATCGACCTGGAGGAAGTGGTACGCCGCAATCGCGTCACCCTCCTGACCTATTTCGCCGAGTGGTGCGCCAACTGCCGTTATGAGGCCCCCGACCTGGTCGCGAAGTACAACGCCCACAAGGCCGACGGTCTCATGATCATCGGGCGAAGCGAATACTCGCACCCGGATGTCGTGGCGGACTACGTCGACGAGTTCGGAATCGAATACCCCGTCATCCTGGGCAGCCCCAACCCCGACCCGGACAGTGAGGACCTGGTGCGCACCACAACTTCGCACTTCCGCATGCGCAAGGCGCTCCTGGATCCTCGCAAGTGGGGCACGCCGCTGAACATCGTGGTTGTGGACGGGGATCCTACCCGGGCGTCGATCGTGACCGGGGAATTCTTCCCGGGCGCGTTCGATGAGACCTACGGTGGCTATCTCGACGGCGTGATGCCGGCGGCCGATGAAGCGACGGACATGGACCGCTAGTCCCAGGAAAACGGATCGCTGGCCCACCTCCCTTGCGCCGACGCGCCCGGGCATCTATCTAGGGTTTCGTGACATCGTATTCGAACCCGCCCGGAAGGTCGCTTCACGGATGCCGCCGGGTCTCATTTCTCGGGGAGGAGGAAACGCCGTGGCCCGCTCGTACACCGTCGTAACCCGCACCGCTCTCGCTGCTTGCATCATCGCCGGACTCGCTCCTGACAGAGCCGCGGCACAGGATCCCACCCCCGCAATGGAGTACCGCCAGACCATCATGGGCAGCCTCGGTGCTCACCGGGGGGCGCTCACCGCCATCCTGAATGAGGACGTGCCTCATCAGGGCCATGTCCTCGGGCACGCTCTATCGCTCCAGCAGTTGTCGGAGATGGCGTCCGACATCTTCCCCGAGGGGTCCCACGGCGACGGATCGCGCGCGCTGCCCGACATCTGGCAGGACGCCGCCGGCTTCGGCGAAGCGTTGTCCGCCTTCCAGGGTGCCGCCGACGGCTTGGCGGAGGCGGCTCGTTCGGGCGACATGGCGGCGGTCGGCGACGCGGCAGCGGGCTTCGGCAGAACCTGCGGCGGATGTCATCGGCCGTTCCGGGCGCGCGCCACCGGCTAACGCGATTCAGCCCGGCTCCCGGTCCGTACCGTAGCCGGCAGGGCTCGAGTTGCGGATTTGGGAGTAGCGGCTTGGCGGACGGGTTCCGCTATCGTGGAAACCCTTCCGGCCCCCAGGAAGTAGAATGAGGGGGGGGGCGGTGCGCGTTTCCGCACCGGCCGCAGGTCTTGTTTGCAGGGGCGTGCCCTTCCAATGATGAAGGCATGCACCTGACACCTTTTGGGGAGGTAAGCACCATGCGACGAACCGGACTGAAACTCGTGATGGCGGTTTCGCTCATCATGCTTGCCCAGGCGTGCGCTACCGCCGGCGACACGGAGGCGGTGCGGCAAATGCGCGAAACCCTCACGGGAGACCAGTTGGCTGAGGTGTGTGCCGCTGGCGGTCCCGTGAACGACACCCCGGGAGCGGCGGACGCGACCGTCCTTTCGCCGGAGGAACTGGCGCGGCTGTGCTCGCGCGATGTTCGGCGTGATCCCGACCTGATCGTGGCCCAGGAGCTGGAGAACTACACCTCCATGATGCTCGCGGACGCGATCCGTCAGTTGCGCCCGCGCTGGATGCGCGTGCGCGGCGCACCCAGCATCGAGTTTGGCGGTGATCGCACGGTGGCGGTCGTCCTGGATGGCGGGGCTCCGCAGGACTGGACGATCCTGGATTCGCTCCGCCCGGACCAGGTACAGTCGGTTCGCTTCCACAGCGCCGCTGATGCCACCATGCGCTGGGGAACAGGTTTCCCGAACGGCCTCATTGAGGTAACGACCATGAGGGGAGCGGGAGGAGGCTGGTAGCCTGCAGTCCAGCCACTCCGCGGCCCTCCGCCAGGGACGAGCCCCGGGAGGCGACGACCCGTCGCCTCACCAAATGGAGCGCAGAAAAACCGCGGATCCGGCGAGCGCCGGATCCGCGGTTTTTCGTTGTCCGCGCGGCGCGTTATCCGGAGAACGCCATCGGCAAGAACACAAGTCGCCAGTTGCGAATCCGGTGCCGCCGCTCGCCCTTCCACGACACCCACGCAAAACGCCCGTGACCACAATTGATCACGGGCGCCTTTACACTTCCGCCCCCGAGGGGGCCGGGTTGGTTTTTCTGCGTTTCCCTAGCAGGAGATGCAGTTGTTGTTGTTGATCGCGCCCATGCTCTCCAGCAGGGCGATCGCCTCCGGATACGGGGTCACGCGCGAGACCGGACCGTTGGCCATGTCGACCGTGGTCTGTCCCTTGCGGCTCACGACCGTCACGTCGGCGCCGTGGTCCACCAGCCACTGGATCATTTCGGTGTCCCCGCGCGCCGCCGCGTGGTGCAGGGGGGTGTAGCCGCTATGGTCGCGCTGGTTGATGTCGGCGCCCAGCTCCAACAGGTAGTCGACCGCCGCGATCCAGTTACCCGGGATGTGGGTGTGCGCGTTGCCGGCGAAGCCCTCGCCATACCCGACGCCGGAGGCGGCGTGGATCGGGAACACCGCCGGACCTCCCACGGGAACGGGCTCAAGGCCCGACGGATCGAGTTGGTCCTCGTCCTCGGTGTCGCCCGTGCGCGGGTTCCGGCCCCGGCGCCGCTCGGGCTGCTTGATGGTCGCCATGTTCCAGTCGGCGCCCCATGAGCGCAGCAGCTTCATGCCGTCGAGGTCGAGCGCGCGCGAGGCCCGCCAGAAGGGCGTCACGCCCGCCTGGTTCTCCAGGCCGCAGTTGCCGTTGCCGCAACCGCTGTAGGTGAAGTACCAGAAGTTCTTCGTCACCTGGTAGTTCACCTCTGCACCGGCTTCGAGTAACGCCTGTGCGAGATCCGTATACACGGTTGCCTGCTGCTCGTGCGCTCGAGGTTGCGGATAGCGCGACCTCGGCGACCACTGGATGTTGAAGGTGGCATACAGCGGCGCCACGCCATCCACCGTGGTCAGGTTGGGATCCGCCCCACGCTCGAGAAGCCTCATCGCAAGGTCGAAGCGACCGTTGATGACCGCCATCGTGAGCGGGCTGGTGTTGTCGGACTCGGTTACGAAGTTGATATCGGCGCCACCGTCCAGCAGCGCCATCGCCGCGCCGATGGCACCCTCGCGCGCCGCGTGGTGCAGCGCGGTCAGGCTCCCCCACTTGTCCTCGGGAGGCTGGCGGAAGAAGGCCCTGGGGTCGTCCTCATCCTCCTCTTCTTCCTTCTCCGGGACCACGCCTGCGCGCTGAACGGCCCGGGCAACCTCCAGGGCAGCCTGGATCTGGGCGGGGGTCGGTAGTTCGTTACCGTCCCCCTTGAAGGCGTCGAGCACTTCCTGCATGCGCTCGCCCGCGTAGTTGTCCACCGCCGACCGGGTAGCCGCTTCCATCAGCGTGGTCGTGATGTTCGGGTCCGCCCCATTCTCCATGAGCAGTCTGACGACGTCCGCCCGGTCGGCGGCCGCCGCGAACATCAGGGGCGTCTGCTGGGCGTCACCGGCGCGCGCGTCGATCTCGGCGCCCCCGTCCAGCAGGTGTTTCGTTCCCTCCGCGCTGCCCGCGCCCGCCGCCAGATGCAGCGGAGTGGCGCCTGTGGCGGCCACCGCACGCGAGTCCGCTCCTGCGTCCAGAAGCACCCGGACAACCTCAGCGGCGCCCTTCCTGCCCGCGACATGCAGGGGAGTGTAGGCACCCAGGCGGGTGGTGACCTCCAGGATCGCTCCCGCGTTCACCAGGATCTGGGCAATCTCGGGGTTGCCGGTCTCGGCCGCCCAGTGCAGGGCGGTCATACCGTCGCCGCGGGCGGCGTTCACATCGGCTCCGCTCGCGAGCAGAGCCCGCACCCCCGCAGCGTCACCCTTCATGGCCGCGTCCGCCAGCGGCGAATCCGGCGCGGCGGCCGACGTGAGCAGCATGCTGACGACGAGCGCCGCCAGCACGTTTACGTGCAATCTCTTCTTCATGCTGACCGTCCCCGGCTTAGCGTGACTGACTTGCCTCTTCGACCGCGGTCAACACCGAACTCGGCACGTTGTACTCGCCCGTGCTGTCGCCGAAGCTCGACATGTCCTCGAAGCCGAGCTTGTGCATGACGTTCAGGAAGACGTTGGCCATCGGGGTTCCATCCGGTGCCTTCAGGTGCATGTTGCCCGCGAGCTGGCCATTTGCGCCGCCCAGCAGCAACAGCGGGCACCGGCGGTGATTGTGGATGTTCGGGTCTCCCATGGGCGACCCGTAGAGGATCATGGTCTGGTCGAGCAGGCTCGAATCGCCGTCCTGGCTGTTGTGCAGCTTCTCCAGGAGGTACGGAAGCAGGCCTACGTAGAACTTGTTGATCGTGTTGAAGTCGAGGATGGTTTCCTCGTTGTTGCCGTGGTGCGACGTCGGGTGGAAGGGCTTGTCGGTGCCGCTCTCCGGGTAGATCCGGTTCGATGCGTCGCGCCCGGTCTTGAAGGAGAAGACCCGCGTCATGTCGGACTGAAGCGCCAGCACCTGCAGGTCGAACATCATCTGCATGTGTTCGGTGAAGGAGTCCGGCACGCCCGCGGGCGCCTCGGGCAACTCGCGCTGCTCACCGCTCGAGTTCTGCGCCTCGACCATCTGGATGCGGCGCTCGATCTCGCGCACGTTGTCCAGATACTGGTCCATGCGGCGGCGGTCGGTGGCGCCCAGCTCGTTCTTCAGGTGAGCCACTTCGCCGACGATCCAGTCGAGGATGCTCGCGTTTTCGCGGCGGCGCGCCTGGCGCTCCTCCGGGGTGCCGCCGGCTCCGAAGAGGAGGTCGAAGGCGGTCCGCGGATCACGGATCATGGGCAGCGGCTCGTTCGGCGAAGCCCAGCTGATCGAGTCGGTGTAGGCGCACGAGTAGTTGTAGGTGCAGCCGCCGGCCTGATCGAGGTCCTCGATGCAGAGCTGCATGGAGGGCAGCGGTGTGTCCTGCCCGAAGCGGCGCGCGAACATCTGGTCGAGCGAAGTGCCGACGTAGAGGTCGGAACTCTGGGTCTGCTTCGGGTGCTGCTGCGTAAGGAAGGTCGCGCTGGAACGGAAGTGGTCACCGCCGATCTCGGGTCCGGTAAAGGCCTCTGCCATCCGCACGTCGGTGTTGCTGACGATGGTGAGGTACCTGCGCCAGTCCTCGAGCGGGGTCAGCGCGCTCTGCGCGACGAACTCGAAGTCGCGCCCGATCTTCTCGGGCGCCCACAGGAACTGTTTGGCGCCCCAGTCGACGCTTCCTGCAGCTCCGTGGACCACCTCGATCGCGAGGAGACGCGTTTTCCCCTCCGCGAGCTTCCGACTCGCCCACGGGCTCGCCGCGGGGAGCATGGAGTCGAGCAGCGGGAGCGCCACGGTGGCGCCCATCCCGCGCAGGAACGTGCGGCGAGGGATGTGCTTGCCGGTGATGAATTGCATGTCAGATCTCCTGAAGCAGGTTGTACACCCCGTATTCGGTCAGGCGCTGGTCCGTTTCCAAAAGCGCCTTCATGACCCTCCGTTCTCCATCTCTTCTTCGGCCACCACGTCCGCCATCCTCATCCGGAACGGGTCGCTCTGGACGACGCCGATGATGAAGGACGAGATGCGGTAGTCGTTCTCTTCGCCTTCCCGCGCGATCGCGCGCACGGTTGGTTGATCGTGATATTCTACACGCCGACCCAAGGCATACGCCAGCAGGTTGGTGGTGAATGTACGCACCAGCGGGATCGGCCGCTGCATCAGCGCTTCCCGCAGATCCTCCGGGGTGGCCAGCGGCGTTCCATCATAGAGGTTGCCGCGGGTGTCGAGCTGCATGTTGTTCTCTCGAATGCGCCACTTCCCGGTCACGTCGAAGTTGTCGAGCGCGAGCCCCATCGGATCCATGAACTGATGGCAGGCCTGGCACACCGGGTTGGCCCGGTGGATCTCCATGCGCTGCCTCGTAGTGAGGAATCGTCCGTCCACGGCTCCCTCGGTTTCCTCGAGCGCCGGGACATCGGGTGGGGGCGGAGGCGGAGGCGTACCGAGCAGTACCTCCATCACCCACTTGCCGCGCAGCACGGGAGAAGTGCGAGTCCCCATCGAAGTCAACACCAGAATCGATCCCTGCCCGAGCACGCCGCCGCGCCGGCTGTCCGGATACTCCACCCGCCGAAACTCCTCACCGAGCACACCGGGGATGGCGTAGTGCCTGGCCAGCCGTTCGTTCACATATGTGTAGTCGGCCGTATACAAGTCCAGAACGCTGCGGTTTTCGCGCACCAGGCTGTTGAAGAACATCTGGGTCTCGGTGCGCATCGCGTCCGCGAGCTGCTGGCTGTAGTTCGGGAACCAGTAGGAGTCCGGATGCACCTTGTCGAGGTCCTGCAGGCGGAACCACTGGGCGGCGAAGCGAGGTCCGAGCGCCTCGGCCTTGGGATCGGCCAGCATCCGGCGGGTCTGCCTTTCCAACTCCTTGTCGCTGGAGAGCCTTCCACGCTCGGCCAGCGCGATCAGTTCCTCGTCCGGCTGGGTGCCCCAAAGGAAGGCGGCCATGCGGGTCGCGAGAGCCAGATCGCTGATTTCATAGCGCTCGCCCGGCTTGATGTCTTCGGGCTGCAGCTCGATGCGGAAGATGAAATGGGGGCTCGCCAGGATGGCCTGGAGGGCCCGCCGGACACCGGTTTCGAAGCCCGACTCGGTGGCTCCGTCATCGTAGAACGCCATCAGGCCGACCATGTCGCGCTCGTCCAGGGGGCGGCGGTAGGCGGCACTTCCCATCCGGTCCACGATCTGCTCGGCGCAGGGACGTTCCTCCGCAGGCGTGGTGGGCCGGCAGCTGAAAATGCGGCGACGGGCCTCGGTTTCCGAAACGCTGGTGACGTTGTAGGGGCCGCTGATGATGAGGCTCTTGAGGTGCGGCAGCGTCGTCTGGCCCGGGCTTCCCCCCGCGCCACCGGCAAGCGACCACTCGGGCGGCTTGATGAGGTCGTCGTAGGGCCCATCGATGCGACGGACAAATGCCGCCGACACCGTGCGCTGACCGGCGCGGAGGAAGGTTGGATTGGTCTTGATGGGCGAGCCGCCGCGGAAGTCGGCGCCTCCGCGCGGGAATGGACCGGCCGCGAGCAGGGCGATGGGCTCGCCCTCGATGGAAATATCCACGTCCTCGAAGCGGGCGCTGCGCCCGCCCTCGACCACGGGGGTGATGATGTACTCGCCGTCCGCCGGGAAGTCGTGGGTGACCACGATCCCGCCCCGTGTGCCGTAGGGCGCTCCCTCCACGTACTCCCAGGCGTGCTGGGAACCGTAGGGCGAGGTGTTGTAGGTCGCGTCGGTAGGATCGACGTTCGGGCTCCCTACCGCGAGGCGGCTCACGTCGCTGGCCGCGTTCAGGTAGGCGTCGAGGTGTGTCGGGGTCAGCGCCTGGACATCGGCGATGTTGTCGAAGTTCTCGCTCATCTGATCGAGCGGAAGCCAGACGCCTGCGTCAACCTCGATTCCCAGCAACTCCCGGATCGCCGCCGAATACTCGGCCCGGTTCAGCCTCTGGAAGGTGCGAATACCCGGGTTGGGATGACGCCGATACGCGTCATCGATGTTCTTCTCGAGAGTCTCGACGAGCGCCAGCAGGGTTTCGGCCTCAGGGCGCGGCATGCCCGGTGGCGGCATCATGCCCGCGCGCAGTTTGCGGATCATGCGCTCCGCGATCTCGGCGTTCTCGGCCGCGCCCTCCACGGTGAATTCGGCGAACGAGACGTTGCCGGTCAGGAGCGCGTCGTTGTGGCAGACCTGGCAGTAGGTTCGCACAACGGTGGTCAGTTCCTCCGTGGGAACGGACGCGCCGTGCTCTACTGCCGGCAGCGGAACGGCATCCGTATTCGGTGCGGTGGGACCGGAACTCGTGCCGATTCCGGCTCCCGTCACCAGGAGGCCACCGATCAGTAAGGCGCCAGGGTTGAGAATTCTCATATCCGGTGCTCCCGTCCTTTTCCTGCGAACGATCTGTGAAACGCCAAAAACGCTTGCGCTGTGAACGCCAAAAACGCTTGCGGACACCCGTGGTGTCCAGCCCATCGCTGGCGGACGCAGGGACCCCTCCCTGCTAAAACGAAGACCCGCGAACCGCCGAAACCGTTGAAGGCGGGCCTGCTTCCATGCGTTGCCAGCGTCTTCTGATTCAGTCTGTCAGTCTAGCGTCCCGGAGGGGTGGCGGCAAGCAGCATTCGGCGCCGCCAAACCCCTGCGTCCAGCCGGCTTGCCACGCGAGCGCGGGCGGCTCTATGGTGCCAGGGTTTCTCCGTGCCGAATCGAGCCTGACAAGGCGCTGTTTCAGCGGGCTCCGCTGGTGCCTCCGCACGATCCGCTGGTCCCCCGTCCACGAGAGGAGATGACGATGAAAACGGCGTTCCCGAGAATGATTGGGAGTTTGCTCTGCTTCCTGGCGGCGGCGTTCGGTCTCGCGAGTGCGAGCATTGCGCAGCAGGTGGCGCCGGAGGCCTATGGACAGCTCCGGTATCGGCATATCGGGCCCGTCGGCAACCGCCTCGCGTCGGTCGCCGGGGTGCCCGGAGATCCGCTGACCTACTACGCGGGGGCCGCCTCCGGCGGGATCTGGAAGACCACCGACGGGGGAGAGCACTGGGAGCCCGTCTTCGATGGCCAGGTCGATCACTCGGTAGGGGCGCTGGCCGTCGCGCCATCGGACCCCGCGATCGTGTGGGCGGGGACCGGGGAGCCCCACATCCGCTCGAACGTCTCGCTCGGCACCGGCGTCTACAAGTCCACCGACGCGGGCAGGACGTGGCGTCACATGGGGCTCGGCGAGGGAGGGCCGACCCGCATGTCGCGCATCGTGGTCCATCCCCACGACCCCGACATCGTGTACGTGGGCGCGCTGGGCCACGCGCACGGGCCGCAGCAGGCGCGCGGGATCTTTCGCACCATGGACGGCGGCGAGAGCTGGGAGCACGTCCTCTTCGTGGACCAGAACACGGGCGCTTCGAGCATCGAGATGGATCCGTCCAACCCGCGCCGCCTCTTCGCCGGGATGTGGACGGTGGAAGTGCACACCTGGGGACGGGAGAGCGGGGGCGAAGGCAGCGGCATCTACGTGACCGATGACGGCGGGGACAGCTGGACGAAGCTCGAGGGCAACGGGCTGCCGGTGCTTCCGGTGGGGAAGACCGACATCTGCCTCACGCCGGCCGACCCCAACAGGGTCTACGCGCTCATCGAAACCGGCGACGGCGTGCCCTGGCACGGACGCGATACGGAGAGCGGGGAGTTCTGGCGTTCGCTCGACGGGGGCTCGCGCTGGGAGCTGATGAACCACTCCCGCGACCTGGGCGGACGCACCGCCTACTACAACAACTGTTTCGTCAGCCCCGACGACCCCGACGAAGTCTACTTCCAGACCTCGGGACTGTCCCGGTCCCTGGACGGGGGCGCCACCTACGTCAACCACCAGGGTCTGCAGCGGCCCGGCGGCGATTTCCACGACATGTGGATCGACCCGCTGGACGCAGACCGCATGATCGTGGGGAACGACCAGAACGTGGCGGTCTCCATGAACCGGGGCATGTCGTGGCACGCCACGGAGCTGCCCATCGGCCAGATGTACCACGTCACGGTTGACAACGCGATCCCGTACAACGTGCTCGGGAACCGGCAGGACGGGCCTTCCTTCCGCGGGCCCAGCAACAGCCGCACCGGGGGCTTCGGCGGCATAGGGGGACCGATCGCGCGCTCCGAGTGGGTCACCGTCGGGGGCGGCGAGAGCGGATTCGCCACTCCGGATCCGGAAGACCCGAACATCGTGTGGTCGAGTGCGTCGGGCTCCGGCGCCAGGGGTGGGGTGGTGGTGCGCTGGGACGCGCGCAACCGCCAGTTCCGCGACGTCGAGGTGTGGCCCCGGCTGGCCAGCGGCCACCCGGCCAGCGGCGTGCGCTACCGCTTCCAGTGGACCTTCCCGCTGCATGTGTCCTCGCACGACCGGAACACCGTCTTCGTCACCAGCCAGCACGTGCACCGGACCACGGACGGTGGCCAGAGCTGGGAGATCATCAGCCCCGACCTGACCACCAACGACGAGTCCCGCATGGGGATCTCCGGGGGGCTCACCCCGGACAACATCGGCGTCGAGTTCTGCTGCGTGATCTACGCCTTCGCCGAGTCGCCGCTCGACGCGAGCGTGATGTGGGCCGGGTCCAACGACGGGCTCGTTCACGTAACCCGTGACGGGGGCGGAAGCTGGGCCAACGTTACCGACAACATGCCCGATCTGCCGCCGGACGGCGTCGTGCGCGGCATCCACGCGTCGGCGTACGAGACGGGGAAGGCCTACTTTGCCATCGAGCATCACCAGCAGGGTAACTTCGAGCCCCACGTGTACCGCACCGACGACTACGGCGAGAGCTTCGAGAAGATCGTCACCGGCATCGCCGACAGCCCGCTCAGCTACACGCGCGACATCCACGAGGACCCGGTGCGGCCCGGGCTCCTGTACCTTGGGACGGAGAACATCCTCTACGTGTCCTTCGATGACGGCGACAACTGGCAGCCCCTCATGAACAACATGCCGGCGTCGCCGATGTACGGGATCGAGGTGCAGCCGCACTTCAACGACCTGGTGGTGGGGACCTACGGGCGCGGCTTCTGGATCCTGGACGACATCACGCCGCTGCAGCAGTTGAGCCCCGATGTGGTCGCGTCTTCGGCGCATCTCTTCGAGCCCCGGGACGCCTACCGATTCCGTGCCATAACGGGCGCGCGCACCATGCCTAACGACCAGTCCGACGGCGACAACCCGCCCTACGGCGCGTCGATCAGCTACTGGTTGGCGGAGGGAAGCGCGGATGGGGCCGTGGTTCGCATCGCCGACGCGGCCGGCAATCCGGTGCGCACGCTGGAGGGCCCGGGTCAGACGGGGATCAACCGGGTCTGGTGGGATCTGCGGGACGAGCCTTCACCCGCGATCCGATTCCGCACCAAGCCACTGTACGCGGACTGGGTGGAGCTGGGCGACGACCGGGTGCGCTCCGGCGGGCAGGGGATCTCGATGCTCATGCCGCCCGGTACCTATACGGTCACCCTCGAGGTGGACGGTGAGCCCAGCCAGGCGCAGGAGCTTCGAGTGCTGAAGGATCCCAACTCGAGCGGCACTGAAGCGGATATCCGTGCTCAACTGGCGATGTTCTCGGACGTCCGCGACGACTACGCGGAGGTGACGTCGATGGTGAATCGCATCGAGTGGGTGCGCCGCCAGCTCTACGATCTCCAGGCCGTACTGGAGGATCGCGGCGAAGCGGACGACATCCTGGAGGCGGCGACGGAGCTGGACGAGAGCCTCGTCGCGGTGGAGGACAACCTGGCGCGGCTGATCACCACAGGTACCGGGCAGGACGGCGTGCGCTGGGCACCCAGGCTGGCCGAGGAGCTGCGCTACCTGGGCGGGGCCATCATGAACGGGGACTTTCCCCCCACGGACCAGGCCGGGGAAGTGCAGCGGCTACTCAACCAGGAGGTCGTGGAGTATCGGTCGCAGGTGGACGAGCTGTTCGAGGGCGAGGTCGCCGAGTTCAACCGGCGCCTGCTGGCGAGCAACCTGTCACCCCTGATCTCCGATCGGTGATATGGCCTCTCGCGTTGGACAACGCTGCATCTGTTGAGGCATGGCAGGGCTCCGTAGATTGACAAGGGGTGATTCTGCCGTTGAGATGAGGACCGAGGTGAAACTATCCTGCAGGGGCCTCCCGAGCGCGTTCGCGCTCCTCCCACTGCTGCTTGCCGGCGCCCTTGATGCGCAGGAGACGGGCACCGTTTTCGGCCGCATTCTGGACCAGGATACGTTCCAGCCGGTGGCTGGGGTGGTGATTCGCATTACGACCGCGGATGGGGTTCTGCAGGATATTTCCGGGCCCATTGGAACCTTCCACATCATGGATGTCCCCGTGGGCGAGCGGGTGGTGGTGATGGAGCACATCGCCTATGGGGAGTATGCGCAGCATGTAGCCGTGGAGCCTGGGAGCGACCTGCGGGTGAACGCGCACATGTCGCAACGCGCCATAGAGTTCCAGCCTCTGGTGGTCGAAGTGCTCAGTGAGGTCGAACGCCGCCGCCTGACCTCTGGATTCGACATCAACGAGATTCCCAGGGAGGAGATCGAACTGGCGGCGCGGGGCGGCCAGCACCTCGGCGATCTGCTCCGCGGAGGCATGCCCGGCATCCGGGTGCGCGGCGGCAGTCGGCCCGGTGACTACCTGTGCGTTGAGTACCGGGGCAGCGGAGTGGGCGAATGTGACGAAGTGGCCGTCTACCTGGACGGCGTCCCGTTGGGGGACCCCGGGATGCTCTACTCGAGTCTCGACCTGAGCGACATCGACCGGGTGGAGGTACTCTCGCCCCTCGAAGCGGTGACCCGCTTCGGCAGTCGAGCCTCCAGCGGCGCGCTCCTGATCGAGTCTCGCGACACCAGCTTCCGGCGAAGGAGCAACCTCTCCGGCGCCTCCCTCGGTGTTTACGATTGGTCGGTGGAAGAGGCGTCGCACCCGTGGGCGAAGGTCCTGGGGAGCTCGATTCTCGCAAACGCTGCGGGAGTAGGGCTCGGTTATCTGGTTCTGAAGCAGTGCGTGGCGAGTGAGCCCACGCCGCATGGCAGGCGGTTCACGAGTCAGTGCGGCGACCTGGCGACGATCTCGACAGGCCTCGTCGCGCTCAACCTTCCCGGGGCCATCGGGGGACTTGCTGCATCCAGGGTCGGAGCCACGCAGTGGTCGCGCGGCCGCTTCTTTCCCGCCGCCATGGCCGGACTGATCTCGACCACCGCGGGATACGTGATGGTGATGCGTGCTGAAGACCCGGCGTACAAGAGCGGTTCCCTCCGTATCGCGGGGCTGCTGACGATGACCGTGGGTACGCCTTTGCTGCTGACCCTCTCGGATCGCCTTTTCCGGGCTCTGCGCTGAGACGGAGGGGAGGAAGCCGGTCGCTGCCCGTGAATCAGCGGATGTCCTCGTCCACGGGCCGCCGTCTGCCCTGCGCCGCTTACGGGACGTTGACGACGATGAGCGCCATCCACCACGGAATTGCCGAAATCACGGCGTCCACATGGTTTTCGTGGGGCAGAAACCCGCACGGCAGCGGCGAATTCTCGACCGGATCGATTCTCGTGTAATCAGCGTTGCCATTCTCGCGGACATGGCAAGCGATCCAGAGCGGAGGGATGCGGTCCACCTCCGCCCCTGCCTCCGGCGGCAGATGGGCGAGCGCGAAGCCGGTATTGTCCATCTGTCCGGAAAACGCGATTCGAAGCGCGTTCTGAACGGGTCCTTCGAACCCCGCGGGCGGGGGCGTTGCGTGAAGTTCACCTGGATCTATCGGAACCTCGACGGGGGCCGTAGCGTTGTCATCCGCGCACCCTGCCGTCGCGAGCAGTACTACCTTGATGCAGCGACTCATGCGAGCCCTGGATCGAAACCCGCTCACCCCTGCCGGCCCGAGCCCGACCTCACCGTCTCGACCAGAATGACGCCGTTGGCCGCGTCGGGATAGAGCGAAGCGGCCGAAGGACCTCGAAGAACGCGAATCCTGCGAACCTCTGTGGCAGAGAGATCCTCCAGGTACGCGGCATCGGCTCTGGCCCCGTCGACGTAGATGGACGGTATGTTGCTCTGCGAGACGGAGGCGGTGCCACGAATGCGGATTTCGCTCCGCGAAGCGCTTCCGCTGATGTCGGTGCGTACGGTGAGGGAAGGCACCCGCGCGGTCAGTAGCTCGAGCGCGTTGCGCGCGGAGTCCGACTCGTCGGGCACGATCTCGGTGTAGCTTCCGCCATCCTCCACCTCGTCTTCGGGCCTGTCCACAACGACGCGGAGTTCATCCAGCAGGAAGGCCATGGGCGAAAGCGGGAATTGCACGAAGGTCACGTCGTTGGAGCGCACCTCCACTTCCCCCACGATGGCGATGTAGCCGAGTTGCTCAACCCTGACGGATATGTTGCCGGGCGGCACGTCGCGCAGGGCAAAATGCCCGTCTTCGTTGGTGCCGTCCGCCAGTTCGTGGCTTATCACCGTGACGACGGCGCCTACGATGGGTTCCAGGGTCGTGTCATCGACCACCTCGCCCACGATGGAACCACCGTCCTGGGCGTGCGCCGGGTTGGCGGCTGCGACCAACGTCAAGGCGACGATCAGAAACCGAGTCGGTAGAAGGTTCACCGGGTACCTCCCTGCATGCGGCTGCCAAATAACCCTGATACCCGCTGAATCAGCGGTCGTTCGCACCGCCTCCGCGGTCCGGGAGCCTTGGGGGGGATGGCGAAACAGCGCCCCTTATCGGGTCCGGGAAGGCTCAGGGAACGTTGACAACGATCAACCCCTTCCACCAGGGAGTCGCGAAGATCACCGCGTCGAGGTG
This sequence comes from Longimicrobiales bacterium, assembly GCA_965232315.1. Lineage (GTDB taxonomy): Bacteria > Gemmatimonadota > Gemmatimonadetes > Longimicrobiales > Gaopeijiaceae > BD2-11. The sequence goes on from CBDDPN010000027.1 coordinate 95,369, forward strand.
GTTGTCGTGCGGAAAGAGTCCGCAGGGGAGCGTCGAACCCTCCACCGGATCGATCCTCACGTACTCCGCGGCATCGTTCTCGCGGGCATGGCAAGCCATCCATAGCAGCGGGATGCGGTCCGCCTCTCCCGCCTCGGGGGGCAGGTGCCCCAGTCCGAAGCCGGTGTTGTCCAGTGTGCCGGCCAACCCAATGCGGATCGCGTGCGGAATGGGGCCTTCAAACCCCGGCGGTGGGGGTGCTTCCTGCAGTTCGCCCGCTTCCGCCGGGACCTCGACGGAGGTCGTCGGGCCATAGTCCGCGCACGCTGCCGTCGCGACCAGGAGCATCGCCATTCCGGGGTTCATCCGCAGCGTATTCATACCCTACTTACCCTATCGGGCGGTGTTGTGCCAAGCAATCGTCAGGGCTTCACCAAAACCACGGGGGAGGCCGCAACCTCGTGCGACCTCCCCCGTGTCCAAGGCTTTTTGCGTCAGTCTCCACGTCCGAGACTGCGCATGGGCCCAGGTTTGTTTTCAGCCCTTACATCATGGGGCGCGGCTGATACCCCGGGGTTTCCACCCAATCGGCGTAGGATGCGTCGATGTTGTGGTTGGTGTCGTTCTCCGCCTTGGGCAGCGGGAAGCAGAGCATGAGCGGTTCCTCGGGCACACCGAAGGACTGCGCCAGGGCAGTGGGAATGTACTCAAGGTCATTGTACTCACCAGGCGTGTCTTCCCCACCAGGGCCGGATGACGGTGCCGGGGGCTCAGAATTGGCCCGCCAGCGCCAGCGGTCGCCGAAACGTCGACCCTCCAGCGTCAACTCGATCAACCTCTCGAACTTGAGCGCGGTCCAGGCGTCCTCCGGACCATTGGCTTCGACCGGAGGCATCATGCCGCCGGCGGAGAAGTCGCTGAGGGGGTAGTTGTTCTGGTTGAAGTACTCCGCCAGCTTGGGGTTGGCATCCCAGGAGGTCTGCTCCTCCGAATGGAGTTTGAGGTCAAACTGCTGCTTGTCGGTCATGTCGATGGGATAGATCTCCACCGAGGTTCTGATGTTGTTGATGTGGGTCATGGCCGCCTGCCAGTTGCCCTGGCGCAGCTGGGCCTCGGCAGCCACCAACTCCATCTCACGCCCGTCAACCAACGAAACCTGAAGCTTTCGCTGGTCCGACCGATTGGGCTGGAAGATGTAGAAATCCCTCGCGCCCCTCCGGGGTGCGATGCCCTTCAAGGGATAATACATCGGAACGAGAGAGGTCCACGTCGTGCGCGGCGGATGGGTTTGTGCACGCTTGGCCTCGCCGCCGTCAGCCTCGCGGGAGCCGTTGTCGTACCCGAACGCCACCCGGGAGTCGCCGGTCAGCAGGAAATGCTCCGCCGCCGGGGTTCCCCAGTAGGAAAGAGACTGAAAGCCCGTGGACAACACATGGCCGTAGGTATTGAAGTATTCGCCGCCGTCCCCGGAGAATTCGGTCTGGTAATCGAAGGCCATGGGGACCTGCTGGGCGTCGGAGAGGGCACCGGCCCAGTCGCCCTTGAACAGGCGCGCGGCGGCCCGGGCGCCGATGGCAGCCGTCTGGATCGCGTCGATTTCCATGTTCGCCTGGGCGATCTGCGCAGCGGCCGAGAACTGTTCGATGGCGCGGTCGAAGTAGGCCAACTTGGGTTCCGGAGCACCGCCATCGAATACGGCCGAGCAGGCATTCTCGCCCAGGTAGCGATTGGCCAAACCGGCGAGCAGGTAAACCTCTGCCAACCGGTCATAGGTCGAAGCATCGATGTCCGGGTTGTCCGGCCAGGAGCGGATGGCTTCCTCCGCGATCCAACGGGCGCGATGGAGCGAGCCCCAGCTGCCGCGACCGTCGTACAGGTCGTTCAGAAGTGCAACTTCCTCCTCGTTGCGGACGCCCGCCGACCCGGTGTGACCGCTGGCCATGAGGTCGTGGGTGATGGCGCCGCCGAGCAATGCGTACTGGCCGAAGCCTCCCTGAACCCCGAGGCGGACACCGTTAACAAGGCCCTTGTGGGCACCAGTGGCTGCGATGGTCTCACTCAGGACCGGTCCCGGGTTGGTGACCTCGAGGTCACAACCCGCCAGTCCGAGGACCCCGGCAACGACGCCAACCGCAGCCAGCTTCTTTGCTAGGAATCTTGAAGTCATATCTTGATTCTCCTTGGTTGCCAATGTCTCTAGAAGATCGCTCTGAGCGAGACGGTGAAGTAGGAAACCGGGGGAAGCGTCTCGTCGATCCCCTTGACCAGGTCGTGTCTGAACTCGCCGGAATCAGTCGTCCAGGGACTGTTCTCGTTCTGCTCGGGGTGGCCGGTGATCAGGTTCGCGTGCGTCCAGAAGGCGACGTTGCGCGCGGAAACCACGAGATCGGCGCGGCTGGCCCAGGAAGTCAGGGAAGGCAACAGGCTGGAGATCGGGACGGACAACGTGACGTCACGCAGCTCCGCGAAATCGGCCTCGGAGTTGGCGTACTCATAGCGAGCCATGCCAAAGCACTGCGCCAACTCCCAGGCGTACATGTCGGAGGGGCGGGTATCCGGGCGCGGCGGACCGTCGTTCCTTCCGTATTCGCCGGGGACCCAATTGGGATCAATCTTGCGATAGGCATCGTAGCACTTGGGATGCGCGATGGCGCGCCCCGTGCCGCCGGCTTCGAAGTAGTTGGAGATCCAGCCTCCGCGCAGATACTCGCCACGGGCGGACAGAGTCAGCCCCCCGGGAAGGTCGAATGAGGTGCTTCCCGTGAACATGTAAGGGGGGGGTGGTGGGACCGTATATCTCATTGCCGCTCGAGTAGACCGGATCCGCCAGGTCGTTCGGGTTCATTACGCGCCGGGCATACATGACCGGCACGGGTTGACCCTCGATGACCCACCCATACTCGCCCACGCCAAATTGTGCCGCGCCGCCGAGATCGAGGACCTTGCTGTGGTTGGTAGCAACCCCAAGGCCGAGATCCCATCGAAGCGAACGCGTGTCCAGCAGCGTCGTGTTGGTCTGGAGCTCAATCCCCTTGTTCTCAAACTCGCCCACGTTCTCGAGCTGGGAACTCCAGTTCCCTTCGCTGTCGGGGGAAGCGACGTTGAAGAGAGCTTCTCTGGTAGTCTGATGGTAGTAGGTCACCTCAGCGCTGAAGCGCCCCTGCAGCCAGGAGCCGTCCAGGCCGACTTCGTACTCGACCGTGCGCTCGGGACCGAGCTCGTCGTTGCCCCGGTTGTTGGGCCAGTAGGCGGGCTCGGTATAGTTGTAGCCGACCTGGCTCCACGTCCGCACCTTGTCGAAAGCCCCGGGAGCACGCCCGGCGAGACCGTAGGCGCCACGGAGTTTTACCTGACCGAATGCCTCAGGCCAGAAATCCTCATCCGAAATCACGTAGGAGGCGCTGATTTTCGGGTACAGGTCGAAGCGGAAGTCCTGGAGGCCCAAATCGAATCCCACGCTCTCACCGAACGCGCTGTTCCCGTCCACCCGGGCTCCGAGGGTCAGGAAGTACTTGTCGTCTATGCCGATCTGGTCCTGCATGAAGAAGCCACCGCTTACGATCCGCAAGCGGTTGTGACCGACGCTCTGGCGAAGGAAGCCTGTCTGAAGCGTGAAATCTCCTGTTGCCGGGAAGTGGCGGACCACATACTCGCTGTTCTCGATGTCGTTTTCGAGGCCCTGTGCACCGAATGACAGAGTGTTGCGGATGTTGTCGGCCAGGCTGAAGCCGAGGGTGCCGACGTAGTCGAAGCTGCGGAGCGTGTTCTGCGACATGCCGCGCCGCTGCTCGCCCTCATAGATGTAGTCGGAGAAGTCACCGTAGCGACCGATCGGGCACAGCCAGCAGTGCTGCTGGTCGTTGAAGTGATCGTCCTGCGAGAAGTCGTATCCGAGCGTCAGGCGGTGGGTGAAGTCGGCCCCCGGCGTGTAGGTCACCGTCAAGCCGCTCACCGCGCGCGTGATCTGGTTCTTGTAGTCCTCGGTAAGCAGAAGGCGCAGGGTCTCCGGGTCGCGTCCCGTCTGGGAAAAGCCGGGCATGTAGCTCTTGGGTCCGCGAATGGCGGTCATCATGATGGAGGTAACCGAGTTCCCCATCTGGGCCTGCTGGAGATCCGTGCGCGCGAGCGTGTTGTTGAACTGGATCAGCACGTCCTCGTGCGGACGGAAGGTGGTGTTGGCCCGCAGATTGAGCTTGGATTCGCTGTCGGTCTCGACCGCTCCGAGGTTGTCGTTCCAGGCCGCCGACACAAAGTAGCCGAGGTCGCCGGAACCGCCGCGAACCTGCATCGAATAGCGTTGCCGGTGGCCGTTACGGAAGACCGGGTCCAAGTACATGTGGGGCACTTCGCTGGTGCCGAAGGGACGGAAGTACGATACGCCCTGCTGAACCTCGGCGGTCCACTGGGGCGCGCCCTGGCCACCGGACTTGGTGAAGATCTGGATGACGCCGGCGGCTGCCTCGCTGCCGTAGAGCGTAGTGGCCGCGGGGCCCTTGATGACCTCGATGCGATCGATGTCGTCGGGGTTGAGGTCGTTGAGCGGGCTGTAGGGATCCTCGGCGCCGTTCTGGCTCGAGGTCGGCTCGCTCTTGGCGCGCATGCCGTCGATGTAGATGAGGGGCTGGTTGCTGAGCGCTGTGCTCACGTTGCCCCGCAGGCGGATGTCGGCCCCGGAACCGGAGTTGCCGGAGCTGAACTGGATGCGGGCGCCAGGGACCCGCGCCTGGAGAAGCTGGCCGACATCGTTAACGGGCTCCGCAACTTCGGCGATGTTGATCTGCTCGATCGCGTTGCCGACCTCGCGGCGACGGGCCTGGCCCGCCGTCCCGGTGACGACGATCTCGTCGAAGTCGATGACCTCTTCGTTCAGCCCGAAGTCGGTCGTCGTCGCCTGATCGTCGGCGACCGTTACTTCCTGCGACGCGCTCGCGTAGCCGATCAGTTCGACGCGCAGTGTGTGGGTGCCCGCCGGGACATTGATGATCAGGAAACGTCCCGAGGCGTTGGTGAGCCCGCCGAGGCCGGTGCCCTCGATGAACACCTGAGCGGCCGAAAGCGGACGGCCGGAGCTGGCGTCAGTCACCAGTCCGGTCAGCGAACCTACGATCGGAGTCGCCTCCATCACGCGGATTCCCAGGGCGTCGCCAAGGGATCTGGCGGCCCCGTCCACCGCTTGAGCGCTCACATCGCTGTTCGCGGCCACCTGGGCTTCCGCGAACGACCACGATGTGGCTCCCAGCAGCAGAGTAAGGGTTAGTAGCCGGATGACTCGCATAACACTCTCCTTCTTTTGGGGTGGCTTCGAATGCCACCGGTTTACAGTCCCCTCAACCCGTCCCTTGAAACAGCCAACCTACCGCTTACGTACAGGCGCAAGCGCAATCCCCTCGGGTCGTCCCGAAGGAACCCGAACAGAATGAGCCCCGTTGGTGTGACACGCAAGGGGTTATCGGATCGCTATGCTTCCCGGCCAACCGGCAAGCAGTCTGCCTGACCGATTTGCGGTGCCCGGTCAGGGCACGGAGATCGAGAAAAGACGCAGGCCGATCATGTTCTCCGTTTCCGGGGGCTGGGGTTGGCCGGAGGCCCCCCCGGTTGCCCTTCCCCGGAGCATGGCACCGGCGATGACCACGACCCCCCCCGCAGCGAGCAGGGTGTTGTTGCGGTCAAACTCGCGCACGGCAACTTCCTGGATGGAGCCCACGGGCCACCTGCGTCGTGAACAGCGATCCCCCCGCACCTCGCAACTGGATGGTAAGACCCTCCTCCCCTACCTCGGAAATCCGTCCGCTGATGCGGTTGTTGGAGAGATTCATGGTTTGCACGGGAAAGCCCCCGATGGCCGCCTCGTTGACGACCCGCCCGAACCCTTCCTGGTCCAGCGTAAAGCGGGCGGTCTGATCAGGCGCCAAGGTCTCGAGCGATACCGTCGAGTAGTTGAAGCACGCTCCCAGCGGGACCATGAGCGCCCCGGCAGCCGCGAGCTTGCGAGCCAGGCGCAAAACAGACGTGGTTGTGGTCATTCCTCTCCTCCTTCCGCCAATCCTCTGGAAGTCCTTCAGTCGGACTCCCGCGGGGTCAGCAGGCTACGCAGTTGTGGTTGTTGTGGGATCCGAGCGACTCGAGCAGTTCGACCGTTTCGGGGAAGGGAAGGATGCGCTGCACCGGGCCGTTGGCCATGTCGGCGGTGGTCTGGCCGCGGCGGCTGACGGCGGTGACGTCGGCGCCCTGGCTCACCAGGTACAGAATCAGCTCGTTGTCACCGCGGGCGGCGGCGTGGTGCACGGCGTTATAACCGTTGTAGTCCCGGGCGTTTACGTCGGCGCCCAGTTCCTCGACCAGGTAGCGCACCGCCGGCACCCAGGCGTCGGGTACGTGGCGGTGGACGTTGGCGGCGAAGCCTTCGCCGTAGCCGATCCCCGAAGCCGCGTGGATGGCCCACGCCCCCGGCCCGCCCACCGGTACCGGCGGCAGTCCGGACAGGTCCTGTCCGCCGCCGCGGCGGAAGCGCCGGGGGGCATTGGCGGTGGGGATGTGAGGATCGGCCCCGTGTGCGACCAGCAGCTTCATCGCGGCGATGTCGAGCGCGAACGCCGCGCGCCAGAAAGGCGTGGCGCCCATTCGGTCGACCGCCAGGAAGCCGCGGCCGAACTCGGTGTACCAGAGGGTCTTGTGGAGACGCACGTTGGGGTCCGCGCCCGCTTCCAGAAACGCCTCCATGAGGTCCAGGTAGGTGGTTGCCTGCTGGCTGTAGTCGGTGGGCTGGGGATGGCGGGACTTGGGGATCCATTGAGTGTTGAGCACCCCGTAGAGCGGCGTGGCTCCCGCGTCGCTGGCCACGGAAATGTCGGCGCCGCGCTCGAAGAGCATTCCGGCCAGGTCGAAATGGCCGTTCAGGGTGGCCATGAGGAGCGGGCTGGTGTGGTCGCCCGCGCTCACCTGATTGATGTCGGCGCCCCGGTCGAGCAGCGCTTCGGCGGCGGCGATACGGCCATCGCGCGCGGCCAGCAGCAACGCGGTCAGGCCCCCATACCCTCCAACCAGGTCGGCGTGGGAGAGGGGCTGGGGGATCGCCCGGTTGCGGTCGCGAGCCACCGACGGCGGCGGCTCGTCGGGGTTCAGGAGCGTTCCCGTGATCGGGTCCTGCTGTGCGGCGCGCGTGCCGCTGCTGCCTCCCTGGAGCGCCTGGAGCGCCGCCACCCGCTCGTCGCGGCGGCGCTGTGCCTCCCGGTCCTCGTCGTCGCGCGTGGGAATGTCGATCACGCGGGCGGTGACGGAGGGATCGGCCCCGCCGCTGACCAGAGCGTGGATGGCCCCGACGCGGTCGGCCGCCGCCGCGAACATGAGGGGCGTCTGCCCCCAGGCGGATCCGGGGGCGTTGGGGTCGGCACCCTGGTCGATCAGCGCCTTGACGGCGTCACCGCTGCCGGCGGCGGCGGCGAAGTGCAGGGGGGTGGCGGCACCGGTGGTGGTGGTCGCGCGCGGGTCCGCTCCGGCCTCGAGGAACGCGCGCACCACGCCCGCGCTTCCGGCCTTGGCCGCCAGGTGCAGCGGGGTGTAGCCGCCCAGCCGGGTGACCGCGGACAGGTTCGCTCCGGCGCTCAGGAGCAACTCGGCGGTGGCCGCGCTGCCGTTCTCGGCCGCCCAGTGCAGCGCGGTCATGCCGTCGCCCTGGGCACCGTTGACGTCGGCACCCTGGTCGATGAGAGAGCGCACCGCCGCGACATCGCCGCGCATGGCGGCATCGGCGACCGGGGAATCCGGCGCAGGCGCGGCGGCCAGGACGACGAAAGTCAAAGCCAGAGTGGCAATCGTGCGCGAAAACTGTGTCATCGCCTTCCTCTCCGTCGGAATGCGCTCGCTGGCAGGTCTCATGGGGCGCCGTCGACTCTCATGCGCCGCGTGAACGTCGATCCAGGGTGCCGGGGCACCGGTACGATGCCCGTCCTCAGGTACCGCTGTGAGCGGCCGCCGCATTCGGCATCCCCAGGGGGAATGCGCTGGTGCTGTCGCCGAAGCTCGTCAGGTCCTCATGTCCGAGCGCGTGCAGCAGGCTCAGCATGACGTTGGCCATGGGCGTCGCGTCGGGCGCCTTCAGGTGCAGGTTCCCCGGGAGCTTGCCGTTGGCCCCCCCCAGCGTGATCAACGGGCATCTGCGGTGGTTGTGCAGGTTGCCGTCGGCCATGGGCGATCCGTAGATGATCATGGTCTTGTCGAGCAGATGCGTGTCCCCCTCCATGTTCTCGCGCAGGCGATCCATCAGGTAGGGCAGCATGCTCGCGTGGTACTGGTTGATGGTGGCGAAGTCGAGGACCCCCTCGGGGCTGCCTCCATGGTGTGACGCCGGGTGGAAGGGCTTGTCGGTGCCGCTTTCGGGATAGACCCGCGAAGAGGCGTCTCTGCCCAGCTTGAAGGAGAAGACGCGCGTCATGTCGGAGGCGAAGGCAAGAGCCTGGAGGTCGAACATGGTTTCGACATGCTCGGTGAAGGAGTCCGGCACGCCGGCCGGGGCCTCCGGGAGTTCTCTCTCCTCTCCGCTGGTGTTGTGCGCCTCGATGCGCTCGATGCGCCGTTCGATCTCGCGCACATTCTCGAGGTACTGGTCGATGCGCAGCTGGTCCGAGGGCCGGAGCTCCTGTTTCAGGCGCGCCACGTCGCGCGCGATCCAGTCAAGGATGCTGCGGCTGGTGCGGCGGCGAGCCGCGCGCTGCTCCGCGGTGCCGCCGGCGCCGAAGAGCTGGTCGAAGGCAATGCGCGGATCGCGGATCATCGGCAGCGGCTCGGTGGGCGAGGCCCAACTGATGGTGTCGGTGTAGACGCAGGCGTACCCGTAGGCGCACCCGCCGGCCTGGTCGACGTTCTCGATGCATAGCTGCATGGACGGAATCGGCGTATCCTGCCCGAAACGCTGGGCGTGCAGCTGGTCGAGCGAGGTGCCGACGTAGACGTCGGAGGCCTCGGTCTGCTTGGGGTGCTGCTGCGTGAGGAACACGGCGCTCGACCGGAAGTGGTCACCGCCGATTTCCTTGGGCTGGTAGGCTTCCGCGTTGGCGACGTCCGTGTTGCTGAAGATGGTGAGGTAGTCGCGATAGCGCTCGAGGGGGGCGAGCGAGCTGGGGCTCAGGTCGAAGCCGCTCCCCATGTCGGCGGGAGACCACAGATTCTGGGATGCGCCCCACTCGTTGCTGCCGGCTGCCCCGTGCACGATCTCGATCGCCACGAGCCGGGTCGGGTCGGTGACCCGTGCGGCCCTCGACCAGGTGCGGCCCGCGGGGATCATGGCGTCGAGCAGGGGGAGCGCCACGGTGGCGCCCACGCCGCGCAGGAAGGTGCGCCGGGGGATGTGCTTTCCGGTGATGAAATGCATCGAGATCTCCGCTGGTATGGCTGTCGGTCGGTTGTCGTTATTCCGCGGCCCGCGAAGGCCGAATTGCCGTCACTCCCGCTCGCGCGGAGCACGGCCTGGTGTTCACTGTCTCGACTGTCTCTGGCTCTCCGCCACCGCTGGCTCGGGCCCGCTCATCTGGAAGGCGTCGCTCTCGATGACGCCCCGAATGAAGGCCGAGATGCGGTAGTCCTCCCGTTCCGCCTCGCTCACGATCGCTCGAATCCGCGGCTGATCGTAGTACTCCACCCGCCGGCCGAGCGCGTAGGCCATCAGGTTGGCGGTGAAGGTGCGGATCAGGGGCTCCGGGCGCGCCAGCAGGGCCTGCTGCAACTCGCTGGGGCTCGTGATCGGCGTCATGTCGTAGAGCTGCCCGCGGGTGTCGAGGGGCATGCCGTTCTCGCGGATACGCCACTTGCCCGTGACCCCGAAGTTGTCGAGGGCGAGCCCGATCGGGTCCATGAACTGATGGCAGGCATTGCACACGGGGTTCGCCCGGTGTATCTCCATGCGCTCCCGCGTGGTCAGCATGCGTCCGCCTTCGGATTCCTCCGTCTCCTCCAGGTCGGGAATACCCGGGGGCGGAGGTGGAGGCGGCGTGCCGAGCAACACCTCCATGACCCACTTTCCGCGCAGCACGGGCGAGGTGCGCCCGGCGTGCGAGGTCAGGGTAAGGATGCTGCCGTGCCCGAAGAGGCCGCGTCGGTGGTCGTCCGGGTAGTCCACGCGCCGGAAGTGGTTGCCGGCCACATCGGGGATGCCGTAGTGCCGCGCCAGCCGCTCGTCGACGAAGGTGTAATCGGCGCTGTAGAGGTCCAGGACGCTCAGGTCCTCCCGAACCAGGTTGTAGAAGAAGAGTTCGGTCTCGCGGAGCATCGACTCGCGCAGCTGCTGGTAGAAATCGGGCTGCAGGCGAACGTTGGGATTGATCTTCTCGAGATCCTGCAGCCGCAGCCACTGTGCCGCGAAGCGCGTGCCCATCGCCTCGGCGCGCGGGTCGGCGAGCATGCGCGTCACCTCGGCATCGAGTACCGCGGGATCGGACAGCCGGCCATCCACCGCCAGCCCCATCAGCTCCTCGTCCGGCGAGGCTCCCCACAGGAAGAAGGAGAGGCGTGAGGCGAGGTCGACGTCGCTGATCCGGTAACCGGCGTCGGCCCGGACATTCGCGGGAGGCTCCTCGAAGCGAAATACGAAATGCGGGCTCGCAAGGATGGCTTCCAGCGCGGTGCCGATGCCCGCCTCGAAACCGCCTTCGTCGGCGCCCGTGCGGTAGAACGCCATCAGGGCGGCCGTGTCCTCCTCGTCCAGGGGCCGCCGGAATGCGTTCCCGGCCAGGCGCGAGATGATCTCGGTCGCGCAGGCGGCTTCTTCCGAAGGATCGGTGGGCCGGCAGGTGAAGATCGCGCGGCGGCTGGCGGTCTCGGAAACGCCGGTGGGGTTGAAGGGCCCGCCGACGACCAGGTCGCGCAGGTGCGGGAGGGCCAGGAGCCCGTAGGTTCCGGCGATGGCGGTGCTCGCCAGCGACCAGTCGTGCGGTGAGATCAGATCCTGGACCGGTCCTTCGGCGTGCTTGAGGAAGGCGGCGGTGACCCTGTGGGTGCCTGAGCGCACGAAGATCGGATCGGTGCGCATGCTGACGCCGTCGGGATCGGAGACGTGCATCCAGCGATCGAGCTCGAGGACCGACACCCGTTCGCCGTCAACGGAGATCTCGAGCTGTTCGGGAGCCTCGCTGGTATGGAGCGCGTTTCGCCCGTTGCCGACCAGCGTGCCGGTGGTTTCGTGGTGGAACGAGACCCGGAAGACGTACTCGCCGTCGGCCGGGAAGTTGTGCTCGACGCTGAGACCGCCCCGGGTTCCGTAGGGCGCGCCTTCCACCCGCTCGGTCTGCGATGCCCAGCGCGACACCTGGTACTGGGTCTCGCTCGCGGTTGCGGCCGCATCGCCGAGCGCCAGGCGGGCGATCCCGCCGGCCGCGTTCAGGTAGGCTTCCAGCAGGGTGGGCGAGAGCATCTGGGCGTCGGCGATATTGTCGAAATTCGCGCTCTTGGTGTCGAGCGGCAGGTATTCGCCGGCGTCGATGTCGAGATCGAGGAGGTCCCTGATCGAGCGCTCGTATTCGGCCCGGTTCAGGCGCTGGAACGAGCGGGCGCCCGGGTTGGGGCTGGCCGCGAACGCGGCATCCATGCGCGCTTCCAGCGTCGTCACGAGCGTGTGGAGGGTGTCGCCTGCCGGACGGGGCATCCCCGGTGGGGGCATCATCCCGGCGCGCAGCTTGAGGATCATCTTCTCCACGGTCTCGGCGCGCGAGTCCAGGGCGTCGATGTCGAAGCCGGCGAGGGAGAGGTTGCCGGTGAGGAGTGCGTCGTTGTGGCAGACCTGACAGTAGCGCTGAACGACTTCGGTGAGGGTTGCGGCGGACAGGGGAGCGGCGGCCGAGGTGTTTCGGGCCGGTGCCCGGGTTTCGCCGGCAAACGCCGGAGTGCCGGCGGCCACCAGCGCGGCGCCCCCACCCGCGGCGCCGGGATGGAGCGCCAGGGCGGCGCGCCCGGAATCACCTGTGCCGATGGCTGCGATGGCGACTCCACTGAGGCCGGGTCCACGGCCGACGCCGAGGGACCCCTCCGGCGCTGGGCGCGACGTCGTCGCGAAGTCGCGCGAGAGGAGCAGGCGCTGGCCGAGGCGCGACAGGTCAGCGCTCCCGACGAGAGGGCGAAGACTCCCGGCCCCGTCGACGAAGCATCCCGGCCAGCCGAGGCCGAGGAGAAGGTACTGACCGATGAGGACATGCCGCCGCTCGAGAGCCTCGACGAGAACAGCGACTACAGCGGATTCCTCTCGCAGGGGGTCAGCGAGGGCCTGCGGCGGCGGGCGCTGCGCAAGCTGTTCACCAGCGCGGTGTTCAACGTCCCCGACGGACTCGACGACTACGACGACGACTTCACGTCGTTCGCGGCGCTCGGTGACATCGTGACGGCGGACATGAAGCATCAGGCGGAGGTCGAGGCCGAGCGCGCGCGGCAGGCCGAGGCGGAGACCGAGGCGGAGACCGACGCGGCTTCCGGGCGACGGGACGCTTCGGAGCGGGTCGACAGCGACGATGTCGCGCGCGTGGAGGACGATGGGGCGAGTCTCGCCGACGAGCCTCCTGGCACGGATGCGGCATCCCCGGAGCCGGCCGGGATTGCCGGGCTCGAGGAGACGCAGGTCCGCGCGGCGGAAATTTCGCTCGAGGATACGGACGACGGCGGGCGAGAACCGGCCGATTCGGAGCGGGAGCCGGCGCCCGGGCTCGCGAGCGTCGAACACGCAGACCCGGAGCGAACATGAGCGAAACGGGCAACGAAGCCGGCACGCCGAGGACTGCGCTGCCGGCGTCCACCAGTGACGGCGTGGCGCGAGACCGGGCGCTCGCCGAGGCGCGCAGTGCGTCCGCCGTGCCGACCGGTCTCGTCACGTACGCCTCCTCCGGGCGTCTGGCGGTCATCGGAGAGACGGCTGAATCATTGCCGGTCGCCGAACGAGTCGGGGACGCGCTCGATGCGTTCCTCGTCGCGCCGCCGGGCGATGCCGGAGCCGGCCAGGGAGCGACGCCGGTTCTTCACGCCGCGATCACCGCGGTGGAAGGGCATCTCGGAGCATTCACCCTGCACGCCGAGGGCGACGACGGGCCGGTTGTGGTCGCGCCGTCGCCGCTCACCGGCGGCAAGCCCTTCGACATCGTCATCGACCTGCGTACCGAACCGGCACTCGAGCATGAAGTCCTTCCGCCCGGCTACTTCGCGCCGCGGGGGGACGAGGCGGCCCTGTCCGATGCAATCGAGCAGGCGACAGACCTCGTGGGCGAGTTCGAAAAGCCCCGCTACTTCGGATACGACCCGAACATCTGCGCGCACGGGGCATCGGGTATCCGCGGGTGCACCCGCTGCCTCGACGCGTGCCCGACCGGCGCCATCCAGTCGATCGGCGAGCGCATCGAGGTCGATCCGTTTCTCTGCCAGGGGCGCGGGCGTGTGCGCGAGCGCCTGCCCGACCGGCGCGATCACCTACGCCTACCCTCCTCCCGAGGGGCAGCTCGCGGCGCTTCGCTCCGCGCTGGTCGCGTATCACGCAGCCGGGGGGCTCGCCCCGCTGCTCCTGTTTCACGACGCCGAAGCAGGCGCCGAGCTGTGGGCCCGACGCGCGGGCACGGCGCCGGAATCGGTCATACCGTGGGCGGTCGAGGAGATCGGCTCGGTCGGCATGGACGCGTGGGCGGCCGGCATCGCGTGGGGAGCGCGTGTCGTGCTGCTCGCGCCGGGCGGGACGCCGAGCGGAGTCAGGCGCGAGCTCGACACGCAGGTCGAGGTCCTGCACGCAATCCTCGATGCGATGGGGTACGAGCAGTCGCTTCTCGCGATCGCGGCGGATGACGCTGAACTGGATCGCGCCATCGAAGCCGCGTCGCGGCCTGCCACCGACCCGCCGGCCACCTTCGCGCCGTCGGGCGAGAAGCGTTCCGACGTGCGGCTTGCGCTCGACCATCTCCACGACCACGCGCCGATTCGTCCCGATGTCGCCAATCTCCCCCCTGCCGCGCCGTTCGGGCAGGTCGTCGCCGACCGGGAAGCCTGCACCCTGTGCATGGCGTGCGTGTCGGTCTGTCCCGCGTCGGCGCTTCAGGCGGGGGGCGATGAACCCCGCCTGTCGTTTATCGAGGCGAACTGTGTCCAGTGCGGCCTGTGCGAGCGCGCGTGCCCCGAGTCGTGCATCACCCGCAGCCAGCGCTACCTCTTCGACCGCGAGTCTCGACGCCGTCCGAGTATCCTGAACGAGGACCAGCCGTTCCGATGCGTGAGCTGCGGCAAGGTATTCGGCACCACCGCCGTGGTGACGCGCATGATGCAGCGGCTCGCGAGTCACTCCATGTTCCAGGCGCCCGGCGCGCTCGACCGTCTGCGCATGTGCGAAGACTGCCGGGTCAAGGACCTGTTCAGGAGCGAAGCCGATTCGGCGAGATAGACGGGACCCAAACCCGGACCGACGGATATCCGGCTGACGTCCGGCCTGCGCGCACAACCGCCCCTCCGGCAAAAACAATTCGCTGGATCAGGCAGTTGGAACCCGGCTGCGGGGAGAAACCGGGGAATTCCAGCTGATTCTGCTGCGCCATGTGCCGGAGATCGGGCGATTCGTCCGCGGCCAATTCTGGCGCCCTGATGTTCGCTGCAGAAATATACCCAGAAAAATCAATAAACTGCACATGTTTGTGTCTGAATATTTCCGGCTGTATGATGCCTGATGAGTAGTCAGGGGAGCACAGTTGGCCCACATTGGGGTTAGTGTGATCTGCAAAACTCGAACTACATGGATTCCCGTCGCCATCCCTCCGGATTGCACTCCGGGACGAGCGAGATGCACGGGGCGGGTTTCTGCGGCGGGGTCAGCGCGCGTTGCCTGCGTTCCCGCAACGGCCGTCGCGGGGTAGCGTAGCGGTGGAGACCGGTCTCGCAATCGGGCCTGTCGCAGGCTGTGAAACCGCCGCGTCGCCGGGTCTTCCCGACGATCGCGCGGTACGGGCCAACACCTACGGCCTGCTCGGTGCGCTGCTCGTGCGGCCGCCCGGCCAGGCGATGTTCGACCTTCTCGCAAGCATGGAGATTCCGTCGGTCGACGGGCTCGGCGCAGAGTGGCGTGCGCTCGAGACTGCGGCGCAGCGCGCGGATGTCGAAGCCGTCGACGACGAGTACCACGATCTGTTCATCGGCGTCGGACGCGGTGAGCTCATTCCCTACGGCTCGTGGTACCAGACCGGTTTCGTGATGGACAGGCCGCTCGCGGTGCTCCGATCCGACCTCGCCGCTCTGG
>CBDDPN010000028.1:0-29420 GCA_965232315.1 Longimicrobiales bacterium
CACTTCTCCCGGAGACGGCCGGCCCGGGAGTGCTGGCCCGCGCGAGTTCTCTCTCGCCCGGCGAAATCCTCGTCGCCGAAAACACCCGCTTCCGTGCGGGCGAGACACGCAACAACCCGGCGCTCGCCGCCGACTTCGCCACCCTCGGCGAGCACTTCGTAAACGACGCCTTCGGCACCGCGCACCGCGCACACGCCTCGACGGCAGGTCTTGCCCGCGCGATGCGGGATAGAGGGGGGCAGGCCGTGGCGGGGCTTCTGCTCGAGCGCGAGATGCGCTTTCTGGGAGACGCGCTCGGCAGTCCCGAACGACCCTACGTGGCGGTGCTGGGCGGGGCCAAGGTGTCGGACAAGATCGCCGTCATCGAGAAGATGCTTGAGGAGGCCGACCGGCTGCTGGTCGGCGGCGCCATGGCCAACACCTTCTTCCGCGCGCTGGGGCTCGAAACAGGCAGATCCCTTGTCGAGCAGGAAGCCGTCGGTCTCGCGGCGCGCCTCCTCGACCGCGCCGGCGAACGGATGCTGCTGCCGGTGGACTGCGTGGTCTCATCCCGCATCGCCCCCGACGCGACCGTCCGCCAGGTGCCCCGGAGCCGGGTCGGAACGGAAGACCGAATCGGCGACATCGGGAGCGCGAGCCGGGCGCTGTTCGCGCGCGAGCTGGAGCAGGCCCGCACCGTGGTCTGGAACGGACCCCTGGGGGTGTCTGAAATGCCGCCCTTTGCGCTTGGAACGGTCGCGATTGCCGAGGCGATGGCCAAGGCAACCTCCTCCGGGGCGGTGACCATC
Source organism: Longimicrobiales bacterium (assembly GCA_965232315.1). Classification (GTDB taxonomy): domain Bacteria; phylum Gemmatimonadota; class Gemmatimonadetes; order Longimicrobiales; family Gaopeijiaceae; genus BD2-11. The sequence goes on from CBDDPN010000028.1 coordinate 789, forward strand.
GCCGGCGGTGGAGACTCCGCGGCGGCGGTGCGGGCCGCGGGTTTCCGCGACGGCATCGCGCACGTGTCCACCGGAGGCGGCGCCTCTCTGGCGTTTCTCGCGGGAGAGACCCTTCCCGCGGTGGAGGCGCTCTCGGACGCGTAGATGAGGAATCCACCGCCGACGCGCCGAAGCAGGCGCGGGACGGACGCACGCAGCAAGCTGGAGGCCGCATGAAGAAGCAACCGGTCATCGCCGGAAACTGGAAGATGCATCACGCGCCCGACGACGCCCGCCGTTTTTTCCGGGCCTTTCGGCCCTCGTGGCCCGGGGTTCAACCCGACATCCTGGTGTTTCCCGCTGCCATTTCGTTTGCGGCGGCGCGGGCGGCGCTCCCGGGGCGGCCCGCCGTGCAGCTGGGGGTGCAGAACATCCATCCCGAGCCGCAAGGCGCCTTCACGGGCGAGATCTCGGCCCCCATGGCCCGCGCGGCCGGCGCCGGTCATGCCCTGGTCGGGCACTCCGAGCGGCGCCACCTGTTCGGCGAGAGCGACGCGGATGCCGCCGCCAAGGCGCGCGCCGCGGCCGATGCGGAGCTGGTTCCAGTCGTTTGCGTGGGCGAAACCCTCGAGGAACGGCAGGCGGGCCGGGCCGGGGAGGTCATCGTGCGGCAGCTCGACGCGGCCCTCGCGACGCTCACGCCGCCGGACGAGCTGATGGTCGCCTACGAGCCCGTTTGGGCGATCGGGACGGGCGAGACGGCGACCCCGGCCGACGCAGCCGCCGCGCACGGGATCCTGAGGCGCCGCCTGGGGGAGGCGTGGGGCGGGGAGCGAGCCGCCGGCGTGCCGATCCTCTACGGGGGTAGCGTCAACCCGGCGAATGCGGCGCAATTGCTGGCATCCGAGGATATCGACGGAGTGCTGGTCGGAGGAGCGAGTCTCGATCCCGACTCTTTCGCCCGCATCGCCGAGGCGGTTTAGCTGGAAGCCCGTCCCGCGGGCGCGGCGCACGACCATCCGCGGAAGCCGCAGCCGCTTGACAGTGGAGCGGCCCGGGACGATGGTTTTACGCTGATTCCTCGAACTGTGCGAAAGAGAAGGATATAGACGCATGTATGGCTTTCTTCTGTTCCTGCTCGTTCTGGATGGCCTGATCCTCGGGGTCGTCATCCTCCTCCAGGCAGGGAAGGGAGGCGGACTGGCGGCCATGGGTGGCGGGGCCAGCCCAACGGAGGGGATTCTTGCCGGCCGTCAGGCCACCTCTGTGCTGACCCGCACCACATGGACCACCGGGACCATCTTCATGACCCTGGCCCTGGTGCTGTCGATCATGTCTTCACGGGCCACGGCGCCTTCCTCCATCCTGCGGGAGAGCCAGCAGCAGGTTGCGCCCACGCCCGTCCTCCCCGGGCTCGGAGAACCTGCCCCGGCGGAGGAGGCCGTCCCGGTCGAGATACCGGGCGCGGGCGAGACGCCGCCTCCCCCCGACCCCGAGTCCGACGGAGCGCCGCCGCCGCCCAGCGGGCTCTGACGCGGGTCGGGTCGACCCTGACCGTGGCTGCCCGAGATGATCTCGTCGACCTCTACCGGGCCCTCGTCCTGCATCGAGCCGCGGCGGTCAGGCTCGAGAGCCTCCGCGATCAGAGCCTGATCCCGGCGGAGGTCAACTGCGGTCGGGGATACGAAGCCGTCTCGGTGGGCGCCGCGCGGGCGCTCCGCACCGCGAACGACGGCACCGGCGATGCCATCGCGCTCACGCCCCACAACCCGGGCGCTCTCTTCGAGTTCGGCGGAACCCCGCTCGAACTGTTCCGTCAGCACACCGCCCGGGGTTCCGCACCTGGTCGGGGCCGCGAGCCCGGCATCTGCTACACCGCCTTCGAGCGGGGGCTGGTGGGTTCCGTCGCGGTGGCGGGCACCATGGTCGAGGTCATGGCGGGAATCACCCTCGCGTTCCGTCTGCACGGGCAGGATCGGGTGGGGCTGGTCTTCTCGGGCGAGGGCGAGACCGCCACCAGCGCCTGGCACGAGGGCATCAACTTCGCCGCGGTCCAGCGCTGTCCCCTGGTCGTGCTCGTGCAGGCCGGGGACGAGGCCTCGACCGGGGTGCACACGCGGGCACGCGGCTTCGGGCGCAAGGCGCCCGGGTACGGCGTCGCAAGCGAGTCCGTCGACGCCGCCGACGTGCTCGCGGTGCGCCGAGCTGTCAGGAAAGCCGCGTCGCGGGCTCGGTCGGGCGGAGGGACGAGCCTCGTGGAGGCGCGCGGCTGCCCGGTGGCGGGACGAGCCGGACGGGATGCGGAGGGCGACGACGGGCGCCGGAGGGGAGAGCATGCACCCGGTCCCGTGGCCCGGTTCCGGGTCCGGCTGATCGACCAGGGCGTTGCCCAGGCCGCCGCCCTCGACGAAGTGGAGCGTCACGCGCGGGCGTCGGTGCGGGCCGCGTGCGAGCAGGCGCTGGCGGAATCGCCGCCGGCCGAAGCCGCCGCTCTCGGCGACATCTACGCCGGCGATGCCGGCTCTCCTCCGTGGTATCGTCTGCATCCGCCGGTCCCGGGCCTGGCCCAGGCAGCCGCCACCTGACCGCGCGAGACCAGTGACCGGCGATTCGAGACCCGAGCATCTCGCCAGAACCCGGCGCGGGGAGGCGGTCACGATGCTCGAAGCCATCAGCGAAGCTCTCTTCGAGGAGATGGAGCGCGATCCCTCCGTCCTGCTCATGGGCGAGGACATCGCGGTCTACGGCGGCGCCTTCAAGGTCACGCGCGGCTTCCTCGACCATTTCGGGAGCGAGCGCGTCATCGACACCCCGATCTCGGAGGCCGGCTTCACCGGGGCCGCGGCGGGCGCCGCGCACATGGGGCTTCGTCCGGTTGTGGAGATGCAGTTCATGGACTTCATCTCTCCGGCCTACGACGTCATCACCAACTACATCGCCACCTCGCGCTATCGCGGCAGCGGGAGCGTGCCGCTGGTGGTGCGCGGGCCCGTCGGCGGTGGCAACCGGGGAGGGCCCTTCCATTCGCAGAACGTGGAGATGGCCTTCTTCCACACGCCCGGTCTCAAGATCGTCTATCCGAGCACGGCCCATGACGCCAAGGGTCTCATGAAGTCCGCCATCCGCGACGACGACCCCGTCATCTTCGAAGAGCACAAGAGCCTGTACCGTGCCCCGGCTCTGCGGGAAGTGCTGCCGGCGGAGGACTACACGGTGCCGCTGGGCGAGGCCCGCTGTGCGCGCGAGGGCACGGACGCGACCATCGTCACCTATGGCGCCACGGTACACACGAGTCTGGAGGCCGCCGGGACCCTGGAGCGCGACGACGGGGTGCGGGTGGAGGTTCTGGATCTGCGAACGCTTCTTCCGATGGACGATGCGGCGATCATGGCGAGCGTCAAGAAGACCGGGCGGCTGCTGGTGGTCCACGAGGACACCCGTACCGGCGGGATCGCGGGCGAGATCGCCATGCGTGTGAGCGAGCAGGCCTTCGAATGGCTGGACGCGCCGATTCTGCGCGTCACCGCGATCGATTCCCCGGTCCCGTACGCCGGGCAGCTCGAGGACTACTTCCTGCCACGGGTCTCGGATGTCGTCACCGCGTGTCGCTATCTTGTAGAGTATTGATGTCGGGCGCCGAAGCCCGAACCCGCCGTCACATGCAACGGAGTGCCGCCCGTGTCCCGCATTGAAGTTCCGATGCCCCAGATGGGCGAGTCGATCGCCGAGGGGACGGTCTCGCGCTGGCTGAAGAAGGTCGGAGACCACGTCGAAGTGGACGAGCCCATCCTGGAGATTTCGACCGACAAGGTGGATGCGGAGATTCCTTCCCCCACTGGCGGGACGCTGGTGGAGATCGCCGTCCCGGAGGGAGAGACGGTCGAGGTCGGGACGATCGTCGGAATCATCGATTCGGAGGGCGGCGCGGCCGTCGGAATGGCGCCCGCGACCGAAGCGGCGGCAGAGTCCGCCGAATCCCCGGACGCGGAGGTGGCGGCCACCGAGTCCCGGGGCTCACAGGTTGGAGCCACCGGAGTTTCGGACGCCGCGGCCGCCGGCACGGACGGATCCGTTCCTGCCGGAGCCGAGGCCCCATCCGCGCCCGCCCCCACCGCCGCCCCGGAGACCGGGGAGGAACGCCTCCGCCGCCGCTCCACCCCGGTGGTGCGCCGCATCGCCGCCGAGCACGGGGTCGACATCGCCAGCATCGCCGGCTCCGGCCATGCCGGACGGGTCACCAAGCAGGACATCCTGAACTTCATCGAGACCCGCAAGCGGGACGCGGCGGCTGCGGCCGCGGCCGCTCCCTCCATCGGGGTGGGCGCCGACGACCTGTGGGCCGCGTTCTACGGAGAGGTTCGCCACCCCGAGTTCCGCGCGCGCGCCGCCGACCGGGTCGAGCCGATGGACAAGATCCGCCGCCTCACCGCGGAGCACATGGTGCTGGCGAAGCGGGTGGCGTCCCACGTCCACTCCTTCATCGAAGTGGACTTCACCCGCATCGACGAGGTGCGGCGCCGGAACCGCGAAGCCTGGAAGGCGAAGGGCGTGCGGGTCAGCTACACGGCCTTCATCGCCTGGGCCTGCTCCCGTCTGCTGCGCGCCTACCCTATGGTCAACTCCTGCGTGTCCGGCCGGAATGTCATCTACCGCGGCAATGTCAACCTCGGCATCGCGGTGGACCTGAACCCCGGCCTGATCGTGCCCGTCATCCACGACGCGGACGAACTCAGCCTGGTGGGCATCGGCCGCCGCATCGCCGACCTGGCCACGCGCGCGCGGGCCCGCCAGCTCGACCCGGGGGACATCCAGGGCGCGACCTTCTCGGTCACCAATCCAGGGGTGCTGGGCACCACGGTGGGGCTGCCGATCATCCCCAAGGGGACCGCGGCCATCCTGGGCACCGGAGCCATCGAGAAGCGGGTCGTGGTGGTGACCGATCCCACCAGCGGCCAGGACGCCATGGCGATCCGCAAGCGCGCCCTCTTCTCGCTCGGATACGACCACCGCATCGTCGACGGCGCGGACGCGGCCCGCTTCATCGCCGACCTCCGTTCCACCCTGAACGATTTCCCCGACAACGCCTAGGGCAACCCGTGGACGAACTCCCCCCGGCATTCGAGCGGCGATGCATCCACGGACAGATAGCCGGCCCGCCACCTTGTCCTCGTCGGACCTGAAGAAGCGGACCTTCGAGGTCACCCGCCTCGGACGCGTCGAGTACGCCGAGGGCCTCGCGCTGCAGGCGGACCTGGTTCGGCGGCGTGTCGCCGGCGAGATCCCCGACCAGCTCCTTCTCCTCGAGCATCCCCATGTGCTCACGCTGGGGTCGAGCGCCCGCCGCGACCACATCCTCGCCACGGGCACCCAACTGCGGGAGCGCGGCATCGAGCTCTTCGAGGCGGGCCGGGGAGGGGACGTGACCTATCACGGACCGGGGCAGCTGGTCGGATACCCGATCCTCCGGCTCGGCCCCGAACGCCGCGATCTGCACCGCTACCTGAGAGACCTGGAGGAGGTCGTGATCCGGGCGCTGGCGGCGTTCGGGGTGCGTGCCGAGCGCGCCGACGGCTTCACCGGCGTCTGGACGGCGGGTCGCAAGATCGCCGCCATCGGCATCCGGGTCTCCTCCGGCTGGGTCACCTCGCACGGCTTCGCCCTCAATGTGCAGCCGGACCTCAGCTACTTCCGCACCATCGTCCCCTGCGGCCTCCACGGCCGGGAAGTCACCTCGATCGCCGAATGCACGGGCGCCCCCGTGCCGATGGCGACCGTCCAGGACGCCGTGGTCACCGCGTTTGCGGAAGTGTTTTCGTTCATCCCGGGCAGCATCGCGGCTCGGTAGGAATCGTGGACTGGATCGCTCCCCAATACTCACGCGGGCGTATCAACCGGGCCGGCTGGGCGCTCGCCGCCTCCGACGCGGACCCGAACTCTCCGAAGCTCCGCGAAGACCTGCGTGTGCTGAACAACTGGAGATCCGCCCACGGCTTTCCGCTCAACGAAGTGCACGACGGGCTGCGGACCATGGCCACGCGCATCGAGGACGACGCCATCGTCTCCCAGAGGCTCAAGACCAAGCCCTCGACGCTTTCCAAGCTGCGCCGCTTTCCGCGCATGCAACTCGCCAGGATGCAGGACATGGGAGGGTGCCGGGCCGCGATGCACACGATCGCGCAGGTTCACGAGTTGCGGGAGGCCCACCTCGCTTCGAATTCGGGACACAAGCTCATCCGCGACATCGACTACATCGAGCGCCCCAAGCCCTCGGGCTACCGCGGAGTGCATCTGGTCTACAGGTACCGCAGCGACAACGCCTTCAACGGGCTTCATGTCGAAGTCCAGCTGCGCTCGAGGCTGCAACACGCCTGGGCAACCGCCGTGGAGACGGCCGGTGCTTTTCTGAAGCATGCCCTCAAGTTCAGCGAGGGGGAGGAGGAATGGCTGCGATTCTTCGCCCTCGCCAGTTCGGCGCTGGCGCTGAAGGAAGGCTGTCCGGCGGTGCCCGACACGCCCTCCAGCCCATCGAGCCTTCATCGGGAGGTGCGGGAGTACGCCTCGCGCCTCGATGTGGTCGCGCGCATGCGCGAGTACGGGCAGCTCATCCGCAACATGTCGACCTTCAAGCGCATCGGCGCCTTCTACTTTCTGCTGGAGCGCCGGCCGGTGGAGGAGACGACGTTCATCATTCCGTACGACAAGCATGAACTCGAAGAGGCGACTGCGGACTACCTGGTATACGAGGAAGAAGGCCGCGACGCCGTGCTCGTCTCCACGGACTCGCTCGAAGATGTGAGGCGCGCGTACCCGAACTACTGGCTCGACGCGCGCGTCTTCCTGGCGGAGATGAAGGACATCCTCTGAGGCGACGGCGCGGCGCGCCGTCCGTGCCTGTCCCGCGCCCCGCCGCCGGCCATGTCAACAAGCGCGCGAAAGAAGTCCCATTTGCCCCTTGACACGGCTGAAACCGGGCATTACGATACATGCCCGCTTCGGACGCGGTCAGCTCGTAGTCGATGGCGATGGTCATCCCTTTCGGGCAGTTCGGAGCGGCAGTTCGCTGGGCGGGACGCCGCAGCAGCGGGCGCGAGCCGGGACTTGAGCCCCGGCGAGCCGGTGGAGGGGTCGCTGTCCTCCGCCAGTAGCCCCGAAAGCGAAGGGGCGCCTGAGCCGCCAGCCGCGCGGCGAGGGGAAAAGGGACCAGAGCCGGACGGCCGCACGCGGCCGGGTTCAAGCAACGGAAATGGTGCCGCCGGCGAGATGAGGGCCCCCCGGGTTCGGTGTGCCGACCGGGGGGCTCCGTTTTTTTGTGCCCTGGATCTTCTCATCGGACCCGGGCAACGTCCTCCATCCTCCAATCCTCGAATCATGCCGTCTTCTCCAACCCCGAATGCGCCACGCGTGCCACGAAGCCCCGGCGTCGGCGCATCCATTGCCCTGGTGCGCCTCCTGAACCGGCGGGCGCGGGGGCTGATGACCGTGATCAAGCGCATCGCCTACCGGTTGCCCGGGCTCCGCAACCCGATGCTTCCCCAATACCGGTATTGGGTGGACCCGGGTGAGCTGTCCGCGATGATCGGACTGATCGACGCCACCCGGGGCACCGACGGGGCCATCGTCGAAATCGGCGTGGCGCGGGGAGACACCTCCGTCTTTCTGCTGGAGCACCTGAGGACCACCGGTGATCCGCGCACCCTCGTGCTGGTCGACACCTTCGCCGGTTTCACCCGGGAGAGCATCGACCACGAGGTGAAGAATCGCAGGAAGCGGGCCAGCGAGCTCTCCGACTACTCCTACGGCAGCGCCAAGGTCTTCAACTACAGCCTGGCTCGTCTCGGGTACACCAACTACCGCATCGTCGAGGGCGACTGCTCGAAGGTGGACTGGAAGGAGATCGGCCCCATCAGCGCGGTGTTTCTGGATGTCGACCTCTACCTGCCCACGGCGGTGACGCTTGAGGCCCTCTGGCCCCAGGTGGTCGCCGGCGGCGGTGTCGTACTGGACGACTGCGTGGAGCCCGCCTGGTGCGACGGTGCCCTGCAGGCCTACCGCGAGTTCATCGAGCGGCACAGTCTGCCGTTCGTGCGCGTGGGCGGGAAGGGGGCGCTGCTGAAAAAGCCCGCGGCCGGGGTAGACGCCGGAAGCGACTGATCGGCGCCCGACTCATCGGCCGGTCCCAGGATGGAGAAACGGTGCAAGCTCGCGGATGCAGCGGAGCGATGGATGCGCGTGGTTGCAGCGGAGCGGTGGAAGCTCGCGGTTGCGCGCAGCGTTGGGAGACGAAGCTTCAGTCTTCCGGCGGGGCGCTCTCCAGGAAGTCGAAGTAGCGCTCCTTCTTCTCGCGCTGCTCCTCCAGCCAGTCCTCGAAGCCCGACAGCACCGCGCCGCCGGAGTGAGTCTGCTCGGTCGCGGCGCGCACCGCGAGGGTGTGCACGTATTCGTTCCGGGGGTTCCCGGCGTGCCCGCGAACCCACTCCCAGGCCACGTCATGCGGCTCGGCCACGCGCAGCGCCCTCTTCCAGAGGTCGACGTTCTCTACGGTGCCGCCCTTGCGCTTCCACCCTCGGGCGCGCCATCCGCGGACCCACTCGTTCATGCCGCGCACCAGGTACTGACTGTCGGAGACGAACCGGATCCGCGTGGCCCGCCTGACGGCACCGATTCCCTCGATCGCGCTCATCAGCGCCATGCGGTTGTTGGTGGTGTCCGGCGCGGAGATCCAGAAGTCCTTGCGCACCCAGCCTTCGGGACGCCAGAACTCCAGCAATCCCCCCGCCCCCCCTGGGCGCTGCCGGTCGCGGAACTGGTTGCCGAGACACGATTCGTCGGCGTGGATGTATACCATTGCGGTCGTCCTGGTCGGTGGGTCGCGGGCGAAATGTAAGGGCAAACGCACGCGATCCCTAAAGGGCGCGTTCCCCCTTGGACGCCCGGCGCGTTCCCCCTTGGACGCCCGGCCCGGCCCTTCTAGATTCTCTCGACGCTCCTCCCACCCATCCGGTCATCGCCCGTGATCCAAACCGCGAAACGCGCCGAAGCCTGTCTGCTCCTCGAAGACGGCCGGCGCTTCGACGGGTTCTTCCTGGGCAAGCGCGCGGAGACCCTCGGCGAGATCGTTTTCAACACCAGCATGACGGGCTATCAGGAGATCCTCACAGACCCGTCGTACACGGGTCAGCTGGTGACGATGACCTACCCGCTCATCGGCAACTACGGCGTCAACGATGCCGACCAGGAGTCGGCGCGCCCCGCGGCCGCCGGCTTCGTTGTGCGCGAGGTCGCGCGCGCGCACAGTTCGTGGCGCGCCACCTCCGGCCTGGAGGACTACCTCACCCGGCACGGCGTCGTGGGTATCCAGTCCGTGGACACGCGCGCGGTGACCCGCCACATCCGCGCCGCTGGTGCCATGCGCGCGGCCATCGCCGCGGCCGACACCGACGAGAAGGCCCTGCTGGCGCGCATCCGCGCCCATCCGCCGATGGAGGGGCTCGACCTGGCGTGCGGCGTGTCGACCCCGGAGCGGTACCGGGTCGAGCCGGCGGGCCCGGCGCGCTTCCGGGTCTTCGCCTACGACCTGGGGGTGAAGGCCAACTCCCCGCGCCTCCTCGCCGAGCGCGGGTGCGAGGTGACCGTCCTGCCCGCCGACACCCCGGCGGACGCGGTCGCGCGCGAGCGGCCTGACGGTCTTTTCGTGTCGAACGGGCCGGGCGATCCCGCGGCGGTGGAGATGGCCATCGAGACCATTCGCCGGTGCGCGCACGACGGCGTGCCGGTGTTCGGGATCTGCCTGGGTCACCAGTTGATCGCTCGCGCCTTTGGCGCGGAGACATTCAAGCTGTCCTTCGGTCACCATGGAGCCAATCACCCGGTGCGCAACCTGGACCTGGGAACGGTGGAAATCACCTCCCAGAACCACGGCTTCGCGGTCAGAGGGGGAGACGGCGACGAGATCCCGGGAGCTCCCGGACTGCGCCTCACACACGTCAACCTGTACGACGGCACGGTGGAGGGCATGGCCCACCGCTCCCTGCCGGTGTTCTCCGTCCAGTACCATCCCGAAGCGGCGCCCGGACCCCACGACAGCCGCTATCTGTTCGACGATTTCATCACCCTCATGGCGGCGGGCAGTTCGCGCTGACACCGGAGTGCGCGAAGGGGGATGCCGCGGATGGGTGCGAAGCCGCCGGGTGAGCGGGGGCATCTCCATTGACAACTCCCCGCATGTCTTGACGCTTGCGGACATTACCCGTACCGTAAGCCCACGCTCGCGCAACAGTTTTGCTGTGCGGCATGCGACATTTCGGTTGCTTGCGTGCGACATTCTTCCTGTTATCGTACGACAGTTTCGTCAACGGGCCCTGCGCCCGTCAGGCGTCCCCCTTATCAGTCTCTGACTCTCCGCAGGCCAGGATGACAAAAGCGGATCTCGTACAGCAAGTGGCCGACGCCATCGGACCCGGCATCACCAAGAAGGACTGCGCCCTTGTCGTAGATGGCTTTCTCAACGCCATCAAGCAGGCGGTGTCCAGTGGCGAGAACATCGAGATCAGGGGCTTCGGCACCTTCAAGGTGCGCAGGCGCAAGGCGCGCATGGCCCGCAATCCCCGGACCGGCGATCCGGTGCGCGTGCCCGCCCGCGCCGTTCCGGTCTTCAAGCCGTCCAGGCTGCTCCGCTCCCGGGTCGTTCGCCTGGACGACGCGCCGGGCGGCTGATCGCGGGAAGACTCCCGTGCTGGTCAAGGCGCGCTTCTTCGCCGCGTATCGCGAGCTCACCGGCGCTTACAGGACCGGGGTGGAACTCCCCGAGGGCGCTACGGTGGCCGATCTGCTGGAGGCCCTGCGCGAGCGGGGACCGTCCTTTCGCGCCCTTCCCGCGACGCCTGCGGTGGCTGTGAACCTCGAGTACTCCGACATCGGGACCATCCTCCGGGAAGGAGACGAAGTGGCCTTCATCCCACCCGTGGCGGGCGGCTGAAGACCCGTGCCCTACGTCGCGGTCACCAGCGATGTGCTCGACCCCGCGCGGCTGATGGAGCAGCGGGTAGGGGCGCCCGAGGACGGGGCCGTGCTCCTGTTCCTGGGCACGGTGCGCAACCACGCCGATGGCCGGCCGGTTTCGGGCATGCGATACGAAGGGTACGAGGAGATGGGGCTCGAAGTGCTGCGCCGCATCGCGGAAGAAGCCAGCGAGCGCTTCTCGACGCCTCACCTCGCGGTAGTTCATCGCCTGGGCACGCTCGAGATCGGGGAGATCAGCGTGGTGGTGGCGGTTTCGAGCCCGCACCGGGCAGAGGCCTACGGCGCCTCCCGTTATGTGATGGAGGAGATCAAGCGTCGGCTTCCGGTGTGGAAAAAGGAGTTTTACAATGATGGAGCCGCCCGCTGGGTGAGGGGTACTACTCCCCCCGTCGCCGCAGACGACCCTGCCGGCGTCGGTGGTCCCGACCAAGGAGCATCCGATGATTCTTGAGAGCAGCCCGGCCTCTTCCGGCGTGAAGAGTCTTCCGGCCGCCAAGGCCTCCCGCGCCATGGTGGACTCCTTCGGGCGGAGCATCGAGTATCTGCGCATCTCGGTCACCGACAAGTGCAACCTGCGCTGCGTCTACTGCATGCCGGTGGAGGGGCTGCCGTGGCTCAAGCGCGACGAGATCCTCGACTACGAAGAGATCGCTCGCGTGGTGCGCGTGATGGCGAAGATGGGGCTCAGGCGCCTGCGCATCACCGGTGGCGAGCCCCTGGTGCGGCGCGATCTCGCCTCCCTGATCCGGATGCTTTCGGCCATCGACGGCATCGAGAACATCGCGCTCTCCACCAACGCGGTGCTGCTCGAGGCCCAGGCGGCCGACCTGAAGGCGGCCGGGGTCGACCGCGTCAACATCTCGCTGGATTCGCTGCGCGCGGACCGGGCCGACACCATCGCCCGGCGTCCGGGAACCCTGGACAAGGTGCTGCGCGGGCTTGCGGCGGCGGAGGCCGTCGGCTTCGACCCCATCAAGATCAACGTCGTACTGATGCGCGACTCCAATGACGACGAGATCGCTGAATTCGCGGCCATCACGAAGGAACGGCCCTGGCACATTCGCTTCATCGAGATCATGCCGACCGGATCCAATACCGATCTGTCGGCCGACAGCTTCATTTCGTGCAAGGAAGCGCTCGAGCGGGTGCGCCAGCTGGGCGACCTCAAGCCCGTGGAGGGTCCGATCGGGAACGGTCCCGCAACCTACTACCGCTTCGACGGCGCGCCCGGCACCATCGGCGTCATCACCCCGATGAGCCACAACTTCTGCGACCGCTGCAACCGCATGCGGCTGACGGCGGACGGGCAGCTGCGGCCGTGCCTGTTCGGCTCGATCCAGACGGATCTGCGGAGCGCGCTGCGGCGCGCGGAGGACATCCGGCCGCTCGTCGAGGAGACCCTGCGCATCAAGCCCGAGCGCCACTGGCTGGTGCAGGGGAGCACGGAGGGCTCCGGCGGCCTGATCGCGCTGAGCCAGACCGGCGGGTAGTGACCGGCCCGGCAACGCCTCCGCCGAACCACGCCCGTGATTCGCACCGCTGAGTCCGGGCGATCCACGCGGCTCCGCGCCGCGAGCGCCGTCTTCGAACATCCCGTTCGAGATGCCTGCCCGAACCCCGTAGGCCGTGACGCGGACCCCGTAGACCGTGACCCGAACCCCCGTGGACCGTGACCCGAACCCCCGTAGACCGTGACCCGAATCCCGTCCTGAGGAGGATTCCGAGAATTCCATGAGCGCACGAAAGATCACCGTGGTTGGCGCGGGCCATGTGGGCGAGAGCTGCGCCCAGCGGCTGGCGGAGAAGGAGCTGGCGGAGGAAGTCGTTCTCATCGACATCATCGACGGCATTCCCCAGGGAAAGGCGCTGGATCAGTGGGAGAGCGCGCCCATCGAGGGGTTTGACACCCGGGTGGTGGGAGCCAACGACTACGAGCCCGCGGCGGGGTCCGACATCTTCATCGTGACGGCGGGCATCGCGCGCAAGCCGGGGATGTCGCGCGACGATCTGCTGAACACCAACGCCCGCATCGTCGCGTCGGTGTCATCGGAGATCGCCCGGGTCGCGCCCGACTCGATCATCATGATGGTCTCGAACCCGCTGGACGTGATGGCCTGCGTGGCGCTCGAGACGACGGGGTTCCCGCGCGAGCGCGTGATCGGCATGGCCGGGGTCCTGGACACCGCCCGCTACCGCTCCTTCGTGGCGCTGGAACTGGACGTGAGCGTCGCCGACATCCAGGCGCTCGTGCTGGGCGGGCACGGCGACACCATGGTGCCGCTGGTCAACTACACCTCCGTGAGCGGCATCCCGCTGACCGAGCTGCTGCCGCGCGAGCGCATCGACGCCCTCATCGAGCGCACCCGCAACGGGGGCGCGGAGATCGTCGGGTATCTCAAGACGGGGAGTGCCTACTACGCGCCCTCCGCGGCCGCGGTGCAGATGGCCGAGGCGATCGTCAGGAACAAGCGCCGCATCCTGCCGTGCGCGGCGTACCTGGAGGGCGAGTACGGCCACGAGGGCGTCTTCCTCGGGGTGCCGTGCAAGCTGGGCAGGGGAGGGCTCGTGGAGGTGGTCGAGCTGCGCCTGTCCGCGGAGGAGCAGGCGATGCTCGACAACAGCGCCGAGCACGTACGTTCGACGATGGCGGCGCTGAGCGGGTGAGCCCGGCGGCCGCGCGCCGCGGCGCTACGGGCGCGAGAACACCGCCATGTTGAGGTCTGCCGGGTTGATCTCGACGTCGCTCATGCGCAGCACCTTCCACACCCGGCCCTGCCTGACGTGGACGCGGCGCCCGACGTAGGGATATCCCTCGTCGGTGCGCAGATCCCGCCACCGGTTGTGGTCGACGCCACCTGTTCCGCCGGTCTGGTAGGTGACCTCGGCCGGCCAGGAGCGCCCGTCCTCGAAGTAGTAGTGCCAGACGTCGCTGCCGACCCCCTGGCCGAAGGTGACCATGACGTCGTGCCGGCCTTCGGCGTCCCGCCCCTGGTAGGCGAGGTGCACGCCCGGGTCGCGCAGCTTGAAGGGCAGCGCCATCCAGTAGTTGACGTCGCCGGAGACGTAGCGCACCTCGTCGCGGTCCCGGTCTCCGGGTTCGAGCGGCTCGCCGTTGCGGAAGGCCCAGTCGGCGACCCCGTCCCAGCCCTGCTGGATGTAGTCGTTGCCTTCCCAGCGGTCGATGCGGGCCAGTTCGCCCATCGCGGTGCGCGCGATGGTCACGTAGCGCGGGCGGGCGCGGCGCATGCGGCCGGTCTCGGGGTCGTAGAGCTCGGTGGTGAAGGTGTAGCGGGCGCTTTGGAACCCCGCGTAGGTCTCCATCCCGCCGACCGCCTCGATCCAGGCGTCAACGAGCGCCATCGCCTCCGGGTCGGCCGACTCCGGGCCGGATCCCGCCTGGGCGGAGAGTTCGGCGCCATGGCCGAGAACGAGCACCAGCAACATCAGCACGGTCGATATCACACGCATTGTCACGCCTCCCCTGATTCCCTCATCGAGCGATCCGTTGCTCCGCAAACATAGCGGCCCCGGCAACCATAACGCACGCGGGTTGCGCGATCCAATGTCGGGACGCCCTGCCTTCACGGATCGCGAGGCAGCCGGCACCGACCCGTAGCGGGTTTTATTCCGGCGGCCGTCTTCCTATGTTGGCGTCGCGCTGATCCGTCCCGGGCCGCGCGCCGGCCCAGGCGGCATCCACCGGACCCACTCCCTACCTCGATCCGCATGCCCATCCGAAGCGACCACTGGATTCAGAAGATGGCGGAGGAGCACGGGATGATCGAGCCGTTCGAGGCTGGACAGGTGCGCGAAGGCTGCATCTCGTATGGCCTCTCGTCCTACGGCTACGACATCCGCGTCGCCCCCGACTTCAAGGTGTTCACGAACGTCCACAACGTGATCGTCGACCCCAAGGGCTTCGACGACCGTTCCTTCGTGGACATCCGCGAGAATCAGTGCACGATTCCGCCCAACTCGTTCGCGCTGGCCCGCACCGTTGAGTACTTCCGCATCCCGCGGGACACGCTCGTGGTGTGCGTGGGCAAGTCGACGTACGCGCGCTGCGGCATCATCGTTAACGTGACGCCTCTCGAGCCGACCTGGTGCGGCTATCTGACGCTCGAGATCTCCAACACGACGCCCCTGCCCGCGAAGATCTACGCGAACGAGGGCATCGCCCAGCTGCTCTTCCTCGAGGGCGACCAGGAACCGCGCGTGGCATACGCGGACCGGAAGGGCAAGTACCAGAACCAGCAGGGCGTTACGCTTCCGAAGCTGTAGGCCCTCAGGACTCCGGGTTCACCTCCAGCAGTTCGACGCTGAAGATCAGCACCGAGCCCGCGGGGATGAGGGGACTCGGGGACTGTGCGCCGTAGGCGAGCTGCGGGGGGATGACCAGCTGCCGGATGCCGCCCACGCGCATGCCGATGAGGCCTTCCTGCCAGCCGGCGATGACGCCGTCCGAGCCTGCCACCACGACGAACGGCTCGCGGCCCGCGTTCCGGGAGGAGTCGAAGAGCGTGCCGTCGTTGACCCAGCCGTCGTAGTCCACCACCATGACGTCGCCGGCCACGGTCGCATCGCCGGTGCCGTCCTGCAGGTCCCTGATATAGAGCCCCGAGGGCTGGAGCTGCATGCTGGCCAGGTCGACGCCCAGGGACGAGTCGTAGGAGAGTTCGGTGGGACTCTGGAGCACCACCTCGGCGGGGCCGTTTCCGTCGCTGCCGCAGGCCGCCAGGATCAGCGCGAGGGGAACGAGGACGAGTGTGCGGAGGCGTCGTGTAGCGGACAAAAGTCGTGTAGCGGACAAAATGGGCATGGCTCTCTCTGATTTCCGGTCGTGGGGGTTCGGTTACGTCGGGCGTGCGGCGAGTCCTGCGCGGCTCAAGCCTGCGGGATCCCGCGAAGCGATCCGCGTTGCTCACGGATCGGTAACGGGTGCAGCACGTTAGGTCGGCGGGGGGTGCGGGGGCAAGGTGACGGGGATTGTCATTGTGGGTCTTGGCCAGCTGCTCTCGGTCCTCTTCCGTATCGAGCCTGTTCCGTCTGGAACTGCTGCTCGTCGGGAGCCAACTTGATGGCCTTCGCATATGCCTCGTCCACGGCCGAACGTGGTTCGCCAAGCCAACGCCGAACCTTTGCGAGTTCACGCCAGGCCCAGGCATGTCTGCGCGGCGGTGCTTCCATACGGAGAAGGCGGGTCAGGAGGACATGCGCATCCTCGAGGAGACGGCGGTTGCCAGCTTCGCCTCCGGCACGGTGGGCCTGCCCGGAAAGCCACAACTTGTGCTGAGCACTCTCGAGTAGTGCCCTGGGATCGTCGAGGATCGCGGAACCCGCAGCCCTGAAGAGCATCGTGGCCATATCAGGATCCCTGAGCCGCCTGGCGACTATTGCCGCGCCGATTGCCTCGCGAGAAGACAGTCTCTCCAAGTGCAGGCCCATGAAGTGGCGCACCCGGGTTGTCTGCCCGTCCGCGACCAAGGCTTGGAGCCATGGGACGACAACGTCCGGGCGATCGGATTCGACATCCATTTCCAGACAGCCCTCGACCACGGGGCCCGCGCGATCCAGATCGCCTTGCGCCACGCACTGGCGGAGCAACTCTTCGGCGAGCACGAGCGAAGAAGGATTGGCGCGCCACGCGGACTCCAGCTCATCCACTGCCGCGCCGGGCCGACTGACCGCGCGCAGTTCCTGAGCCTTGCGAATGGCAGATGCGGCGCTCAGCCAGGGGTGCGCGAACAAAGTCGCCTGGAAGAAGGTTCGATCCTCGTCGAAATAGAATTCCGGCGGCGGCGAACCGTTTTGCTCCATCGCTTGGTAGACTTTGCCCAGGCCCGTTAGGCGCTTCTCGGCCAGCCCGATCTCCTTGAACAACTCCCCGATTCGCGGGTTGCGCGGGGGCACCAGTCGCGGCCTCGCTCCGCGGAGCAGTTGATCCTGGTCGATGCCCGGAACCGGCCCCGGCGTACTCCGCACGTCAATCCGGTCCGATGTCACTCGAACCAGCGTCTCATGGGGCACATGCTCGGCATAGCTCCGATGGAAGAGTGCGTTCACGAGCACTTCTCGGAGGGCGTCCTCCGGGTAGCTGGGCTGATGGGCCGCCTGCACCTGGTTCGGCACCTTCTCGATCCTGGACTTGATGACCTCTCGGCGGAGGTAGGCGAGACAGTCGCTGACCTGCTGCGCGAGGCCACCCCTGAACTCCTTCTCCTCAAGAACGTCGCCGCCAGCGCCGGTTTGCAGAATGGTTGTCTCGATTCTCGCCCCTGAAAACCAGCGCGCAGGATCGCGAGAGAAGAAGAGGAGGCCCACGTTCCGGGGCACCTCGTGGTCATTGACGCGCCGCACGATGTCCATCTTCCGGTAGATGGTTCGGGCATTCGGCTCTTCCAGAAGCGCGCTGCCGCAGGCCCGCAGATGTTCCCGGACCATTGTCTCGCTCAAGTCGTCGACTGTAGCGTTCAGGGCGGCACGGGAATCCCAGGGTACCGTGGCGGACTGGTCGATCAGTTGCTTGAGGAGGCCAGCGGACTGGGCGTCTACCGTTCTCTGGTCGATTCTCACCCAGTACTTTCTGGGTCCTTTGTCGCCGTCCGGCGCCTGGTGCGGCGGCGTCTCGCTGGCCGGCACCCAAATGACCAGGATGCGCCGTCCCCGAACCTCTTCCTGCGAGATGCGCGGCACATACCGCGGTTCAATCCTCCGGCAGTTTCCACCGATCCAGTTGACCGCGTCCGCGATCTGCTCCGGACCTAGACCGTTTGGGGGGAGCTCAGCTCGTCCATCCATTTCGGCGATGCCGAGAAAGATGTAACCGCTGCCGTGTCCCCTCAGGTCGTTCGCGAAGGCACAGATGGTCTTGAGAACCTGGTGACCCGTCACCTTCCGGTCCCATGTGGCCTTGAACTCGATGCGCTCGGATTCCACCGTGCGAGCGTGGAGAAGGTCGCCAAGGTTGATGCGCAGGTTGCTCACCGTGGTGCGTCTCCCGGCGGGACGCCGCTGGAAGGATAGGGCCGTCCGCTCTTCTCCCTCATGACTCGGGGGGTTGGGGTTCCTGTTCTTCGAGTTCCCGTCGCTGGTCACACCGCTTGTCGGTGCCAGCACCATCAAACTAACGGGAACCGGGCAGCATGAAACAGCCGATGGACTGGTTGCCGGGAAGCCGGCATGAGGGCCGCGAGTCGGAAGATGGAATGGCGCCCCACACCACCCGTGAAGATCGAATCGCAGAAGTTCGGATCGCCGTGCCGTTGATCGAAGTCGGACCCCGTGGCAGTATTGTGCTCCCGCGGAGGCGCAGGAGCGGGTGCCGGCCGAGGCGGAGGTCTGGTGCGTGGGATGAGACGGGCACCCCCGGAGAACGCGTGAGATGACTCGACTAAGAACCCCGATTCGGTAGCGATTAGGATCGATGACCCACACCCAAATCGTCAGCTTCATCTGGAACGTCGCGAACCTGATTCGCGACAGCTTCAAGCGTGGGAAGTACCAGGATGTGATCCTCCCGCTGACCGTCCTGCGGCGGCTCGACTGCGTGCTCGCGCCCACGAAACAGAAGGTGCTGGCGCGGATGGCAGCGCTCAGGGATCTGGGCCTGGAGGACATGCACCGGCAGCTCGAGAAGGCTTCCGGCTTCGCATTCTACAACACCTCGCAGTACAACTTCGACAAGCTTCTGGCCGACGCGCCTCAGCTGGCCGCGAACCTGCGCAACTACATCGCCGGCTTCAGTGACGACATGCGGGAGGTCGTTGAGCGGTTCGATTTCGACAACACGATCAGCAAGCTCGACGAGGCTGGCCTGCTGTTCCAGGTGCTCGAACGGTTCCGCGCGCTCGACCTGCATCCCGACGTGGTCGACAACCCCACGATGGGGATGATCTTCGAAGAGCTGGTCCGACGGTTCAACGAGGCGCTCGACGAGAATCCCGGCGAACACTTCACGCCCCGGGACGTTGTCTATCTCATGGTGGACCTGATGCTCGCGGGTGACGAAGAGCGGATCGCGCGGCGGGGCATTGTTCGGAGCGTCTACGACCCGTGCTGCGGATCAGGCGGCATGCTGATGATCGCCAAGGACCACATTCTGCGGGGGCGATCGAGCAACGGAGGAGCGCCGCGGCCCGCGATCAATCCGGAGGCCGAGATCCACCTTTTCGGCCAGGAAGTGAACCCGGAGACCTGGGCCGTGTCCAAATCGGATTTCTTCATGAAGGATCCAACCGGGCGGGACGCGAGGAACATCGCCTTCGGCAGCACGCTCTCGAACGATCGGCACGCGGATCGTCGCTTCGACTATCTGATCGCCAATCCCCCGTATGGAAAGGACTGGAAGCGCGATAGAGCTGCGGTGAAGGGAGAGCATGAACGCGGAGCGGCCGGGCGCTTCGGGCCGGGGCTCCCCAGGATCAGCGACGGACAAACCCTCTTTCTCATGCACATGCTGGCGCGGGCGAAGACGCCGGAAGAGGGGGGAACCCGCATCGCGATCATCATGAACGGCTCTCCGCTGTTCACCGGCGATGCTGGCAGCGGCGAGAGCGAAATCCGCCGGCATATTCTGGAGAACGACCTTCTGGAAGCACTGATCGCGGTGCCTGAGCAGCTCTTCTATAACACCGGCATCGGCACCTACATCTGGTTGCTCACCAACCGCAAGGCACCGGAGCGTGCCGGCAAGGTCCAGCTCATTGACGCCACCTCGTTCTGGACGCCAATGCGGAAGAGCCTGGGCGACAAGCGGCGCGAGATCCCGCCTGATAAGGCTGCAGACATTCTATCGCTGCTCCGCGGCTTCACCGACGGAGAGACCCGCACAGTGTCGAAGGACGGCGAAGAGGAGGAGGTGACTGTAAGCCGCATATTCCCGTCGACCCGTTTCGGCTTCTGCAAGATCACCGTCGAACGTCCCCTGCGGCTCAACTTCCAGGCGAGCGACGGGAGAATCGCAAGGCTGGATGATCAGCGGATGTTCGCCAATCTGGAGAAGTCGAGAAGGAGAGGCGAGACGGGCGAGCGGGCGCGAGCACAGGGGCTCGCACTTCAGGCGTCCATCAGGACCGTGCTCAGGGAGATGCCCGACACCTTGTACAAGGATCGTTCGGCGTTCGGTGTCGAGCTTGAGGCGGCAGCGAGCAAAGCGAACATCAAGTTCCGCGTTCCAGTGAAGAGGGCGATCCTTGTGGCGCTCTCCGAACGCGATAGGATGGCGGCCATCTGCCGAGACCGGAAGGGTCAGCCCGAGCCCGATCCGAAGCTCCGGGATACCGAGCGTGTGCCGCTACGTGACGGCGATGACCCGGTGGACGAGGCAGGGATCCCGCAGAGCGTGGAGGAGTTCTTCGACCGCGAAGTCCAGCCCCACGCGCCCGATGCGTGGATTGACACCCGGAAGCGTGACCATCGCGATGGCAACGTGGGGCTCGTTGGCTACGAGATCAACTTCAACCGCTACTTCTACCGCTTCAAGCCACCCCGCCCTCTCGGAGAGATCGAGGCTGACATCCAGGCGATCCAGGAGGATATGATGAGGATGTTGGCGGAGATGACGGCGCGGTAGGCGTCGGAACGATTATTCGGCATGGCTGACGCCCGCTCTTCGTTCTCGTTCGACTCGCAGCGCTTTCGGCCCTATCCGGAATACAAGGATTCGGGGGCCGACTGGCTGGGGAAGATGCCGGCGCATTGGGAGATGGCTGCTCTCCGGTATCGGTACGAGCAGTCTCTTGGCAAGATGCTCGACACCAAACAGATCACAGGCGACTACTTGATCCCGTACCTCCGGAACGTCGATGTGCAGTGGGATGGTATCAATATGCAGGATCTCCCTGAGATGGATATTCGTCCGCATGAGATCGAGCGATATACCGTTCGCCCAGGAGATCTGCTTGTCTGCGAGGGCGGAGAAGCTGGCCGGTGCGCGATATGGCGGGGAGAACCTGATACCTGTGGTTACCAGAAGGCACTGCACCGCTTACGACCTCTAGACGGAGGTCGCGAAAGGCCACGTTTCCTCTACTACACACTAGCCGTAGCGGTGGCGCACCGTGCGTTTGCCGATGGGCGAGGGAGCACCATTGCACACCTTACCGGGGACATGCTTCGGGCTCATCGGTTCCCCTTCCCATCCAAGACCGAACAACACGCCATCGTCGACTTCCTCGACCGCGAGACTGCTAGGATTGATCTGCTCATCGCGAAACAGAAGGAGTTGATCGAGTTACTTCGCGAGAAGCGTACCGCACTTGTCAGCAACGCTCTCACGCAGGGTCTCGTCCCCGATGTAGAGATGAAGGACTCCAGCGTCG
The DNA here is from genome assembly GCA_965232315.1 of Longimicrobiales bacterium. Classification (GTDB taxonomy): domain Bacteria; phylum Gemmatimonadota; class Gemmatimonadetes; order Longimicrobiales; family Gaopeijiaceae; genus BD2-11. The sequence continues at coordinate 22,106 of CBDDPN010000028.1, forward strand.
AGTGGCTGGGAGAGATCCCCGCGCACTGGAAGGTAGAGAAGCTGGGTTACGTCACGAACTGCCTTGACAGTCGTCGTGTTCCTTTGAACGCGGAGCAACGAGCACTGATGCAAGGGAAGTATCCATATTGGGGCGCGAATTCGATAATAGACTACATTGATGACTGGCTGTTCGACGACGATCTTGTGTTGCTAGGGGAAGATGGCGCCCCGTTCTTGGAAAAAGCCAAACCAGTTGCCTTCCATGTCTCTGGTAGGGTATGGGTAAACAATCATGCGCATGTCCTTCGTCCCGCTACGACGGTGTCCGCAGCATTCCTGACGTGTGTACTGAATTGCGTAGATTATTCATGGTATATTGCCGGTGCCACGAGAGACAAACTTAACCAGTCGGACATGAGATCGATCTCGATCCAGCTTCCTCCCCTTCTGGAGCAGCACGCCATCTCCAGCTACCTTAAGAAAGAAACTGACCAGCTCGATGCACTGGCTTCAAAGGCAGACGAGGTTATTGTAACGCTAGAGGAATACCGAACCGCCCTCATTTCGGCCACCGTCACCGGGATGATCGACGTGCGCAACGTTCACCGAGATCGCGTATCCGAAGACGCCGCGACTGTCTGGAGTCGAGAATGATCCCCGTGACGGTCTCCGAACGCGCCTTCGAGGACGCGATCGAGCGAGAGCTACTCGGGGAGTCCATGGCCCGTCCCGGGACTGGCGGGATGATTCGCGAGACCCCGACAACTCCGTACGGCGATGCCTTCGTGCCCGGCGGCTACCACAGACGGAGTTCAAAGACCGACTACAACCGCGAGCTCTGCCTCATCCCCCGCGATGTCATCGATTTCCTCATCACCACACAACCGCGTACCTGGAACCGCCTGAGGCAGCACCACGGCGCCGACGTCCGGGAGCGGTTCCTGAGCCGCCTCGCGAGGGAACTCGAGCGGCGGGGCGCCCTCGACGTGCTGCGCAGGGGCATCAAGGATTCAGGATGCAAGTTCCAGCTCGCGTATTTTCGCCCTGCCAGCGGCCTCAATGAGGAGACCCGGCGTCTGCACGCGGCCAACATCTTCTCCGTCGTCCGTCAGCTCCGCTACAGCACCAGGACGGAGCAGGGCCTCGACCTCGCGCTCTTCCTCAACGGCATCCCGTTCTTCACCGCCGAACTGAAGAATCCGCTGAACGGGCAGGATGTTCAGGATGCGATCAGGCAGTATCGGAACGACCGTGATCCGCGCGAGCCGCTCTTCGCCCATCGCCGCTGCCTGGCGCACTTCTCGGTGGACCCTGGACTGGTGTATGTGACCACACACCTTCAGGGCCGTAGAACCCGCTTTCTGCCCTTCAACCGCGGCAGGTTCGGGGGTGCCGGCAATCCGCCCGTGCCACCGACCCGGCAGGGATACCCCACGGACTATCTCTGGCAGGAGATATGGGCGCGGGACAGCGTGCTCGATCTGATCCGGCAGTTCATCCACGAGGTGGAAGGTGAGGACGGGCGGGGCCGGCGGCAGACCCACCTCATCTTCCCGCGCTACCAGCAGCTCGACGCCGTGCGGCGCATGGTGTCCCACGCCCGCAGCCGCGGAACCGGTAAGCGATATCTCATCCAGCATTCGGCCGGCAGCGGCAAGAGCTTTACCATCGCATGGCTCGCGCACCAGCTTTCAACGCTGCACGATGCGCGGGATCGCTCGGTCTTTGATTCCATCATCGTCATCACTGATCGTCGCGTGCTGGACCGGCAGCTTCAGCGCGCGATCAGCCAGTTTGAACAGACCCTCGGGGTGGTCGAGAACATCGACCGGACATCGCGGCAGCTGCGGCAGGCGCTGGAATCCGGCAAGCGCATCATCGTGACGACGCTGCAGAAGTTCCCGGTCATTGCCGAGGAGATCGGATCACTGCCCGGTCAGCGCTTCGCGGTGATCGTTGACGAAGCCCACTCGTCCCAATCCGGCGAGAGTTCGAAGAGCCTCAAGGCGGTGCTCGCGTCCGGGAGCCTCGAGGCAGCCGAGGCCGAAGAGGCCGGTGCCGCGACGCCGGAAGAGGAACTGGAGGCGGCCGTCCTCGCCGAGATGGAGAAACGAGGTCCTCTGCCGAACCTGTCTACCTTCGCCTTCACGGCCACGCCCAAGGCGAAGACTCTGGAGCTCTTCGGGGTGAAGGGCGCCGATGGCCGGTTCGAGCCGTTCCATCTATACAGCATGCGCCAGGCGATCGAGGAGGGCTTCATCCTCGATGTTCTTGCCAACTACACCACGTACTCCGCCTACTGGCGACTTTGTAAGACAATAGAGGACGACCCACGCTACGAGAAGAAGAAGGCGGCTCATCTGCTCAAGTCCTTCGCGGAGTTGCATCCGCACGCGATCGGCCAGAAGGTCGAGATCATGGTTCAGCATTTCGCCTCCGAGGTGCAGGACAAGATCGGCGGCAGGGCCAAGGCCATGATCGTCACCCGTTCCCGGCTCCACGCCGTCCGCTACAAGCTCGCCCTGGACGCGTACCTGGCGGAGAAGGGATATCCCTGGAAGAGCCTGGTAGCGTTCTCGGGGAAAGTGCACGACGAAGGAAAGGAGTATACCGAACCCGGGATGAACTCAGCTGGCGCCGACTACACAATCGGCGAGCAACAGACGGCTGCCGAATTCGCCAAGCCCGAGTATCGGTTCCTGGTCCTGGCGAGCAAGTTCCAGACGGGGTTCGACCAGCCGCTGCTCCACACCATGTACGTGGACAAGAAGCTGGGTGGGGTGAACGCCGTGCAGACGCTTTCCCGGCTGAACCGGACACACCCGGGGAAGGAAGACACCGCCGTCCTCGATTTCGCCAATGAAGCCGACCATATCCGGGCGGCTTTCGAGCCGTATTACGAGACGACGATCCTCTCGGAGGCGACCGACCCCAATCTCATCTACGACATCCATGGAGAGCTACTTGACTTCGATGTCTACAGTGAAGCCGAGGTGGACTCCTTCGCCGAGGTCTACTTTGGCCGCGACGCCGGTCAGGAACAACTCTACGCGGTGCTCGGAGATGCCGTGGGGCGGTTCGCCGATCTCGACCCCGAGGCCCGGTCCGAGTTTCGGAGTGGCCTGCGGAAGTACAATCGTCTCTACTCGTTTCTGGCGCAGATCCTGACATTCGTGGACGCGGACCTGGAGAAACTCCACGTCTTCGCCCGCTATCTTCGCCCTCTGTTGCCGGTGGATGGGAGTGAGCTTCCATGGGAGGTGCAGCAGAGCATCGATATGGAATCGTACCGCATTCAGCAGATGGGAAGCGGCGGAATCCCATTGTCACGGGGTACGGGCGCCCTCGATCCCCGGACCAGCGCCATCCATCATCAGACGAGCCAGGACGAAGTCGAGCCCCTGTCCCGGATCATCGCCGAACTGAACGAGCGCTTCGGGCTGAATCTCGGGCCGGAACACCGGGTAACGCTCGATCAGATGATGGAACGGCTGGAGGAGGACACGGCGCTCGATGCGGCGGCCCGCGTGAACACCCGGGAGAACGTGCGGCTGACCTTCGATCACAAGGTCGAGGAGGTGATTCAGGACATCGTCGACTCGAACTTCGAACTCTATAAACGGATAACGGACGACCGCGCCTTTGGCGAAGTGGTGAAGACCTTCCTGTTCGACCAGTACCTGCGCGGCCACCGGAACGCCGAGGAACTCATCAAGCGCGGGGAGTCGAAGACACTCGAATTGAAGTCGACGCTCCGCTGGAACCTCAGGGAGGACCGAAAGGACATCCGCGTGACCCATGCCTCTCTGAAGACGATCGCCGCCTTCCTGAACACCGAGGGAGGCGATCTGTTGCTCGGCGTAGCGGACGATGGGTCGGTCGTCGGGATCGAACGGGACCGGCTGGAGAGCGACGACCGGTTCATGCTCCATCTCGCACAGGTTGTGCGCAATGCATTGGGGGATCGCGCGGGGACGTGCATCGACCCGAAGACTCAGAGGCTGGACGACGGCGCGGTGTGCGTGGTGAGCTGCCAGCGGAGCCCGGAGCCGGTGTTTCTCCGGTGGAAGGGCATGGAGCGCGCCAAGAACGGCGATTTCTTCGTGCGTAGCGGGCCGGGGACCGTGAAGCTGCCGCCCGCGAGTGCCCGGGAGTATATCCGGACGCGGTTCGGGTAGGAGGGATTACTCCCTGTCGTGCGTGCGGGTGGGTCGGGGCAGGGAGCGGTCAAGCCGGTCCATCCACGCGCGTGCGATACCTGTTTCGTCGTACCGCCAAACCAGGGCCGGCTGTGGGTCCTCACCAACTGGGACCGTGAGGAGTTCTCCTATCTGGACGTGTTTGGACGTTCCGAGTACGCGGGCACGGTTCGCGTGCGCCACCGCGCCGTGGGCTTCGACGTGTTGGGCTCGACGCTTGCGGTGCTTGTGGAACGTCCGGTTGGCGAGGATGGTGCGGACGGCTTTCCCGACCGCGGGATCGACTGGTACGACGTCAGCGGGTTGGAATTCGGCGTTGCAGACGAGGAAGCCGCGGACCCAATCCCCTAAGGTCCGAAGCGACGGGATATCCTCCCGCCCGCGGACATAGGATATCCCCCCCCGCGCCGACATAGGCCGCAAGTGCTACGGCCAGCGCGTAGCGATGGGCAGGATGGGCGGATACTCGCCGCCGGCACGCAGGTCCTCGGCTTTCGAGGCCGAGGGCAGGGAGACGTTGATGGAACTCGACGCTGCAAGCGCTCTGAATCGGCTCTCGCTGCGAGGTCATGATCCGCTGGATTTCGCGGATGAGACAAGGACGAACCCGGCCATCACGGGGCGGCGCCCCGGCCCCAGCCGCGTCTGGTCACCGCCATACTCGTATCGAAGAGATTTGATCGTCCCAAGACCACGGTGCGCGTGCTTCGTCAGGTGATGATTGTAGTTGGATCTGGCTGAGGTCCGGGATGTCGAACGTGACGGTGAGGCTGTCCCCTCGGAAGGTATCGTGCCGGTATACGACCGCCTGCCACCCATCGGCGACCCTGATGGACGAGATGCAATCGGTCCAACGTTCTTGACCAAAGAACTTGTCGGCGCAGTCCTCCGCATCGGGTTGAGGCTTGTCTTCCACCCGCTTGAGATCCAACACATCGTCGACAAAGGTCCGGTATGGACCGCCGTAGTCCGCGCGCGCAAATACGATGATGCCGGAAGTCGGGACGGGATCGGTCGGATCGCTGCAGCCTGCGAGCAGCATCAGCACGAGGAACAAGGCTGTGAAATGCCTCTCTCCGGCGGGACCACAGAGGTCAAAATCGTCGATTGATGGGCTGCTCCGACGGCTCGAATTCCCGCGCCAGCGACCCCGCGCTTCGCCCGCTCCGCAACAGCTCGACCCTCTGCTCCCGGTACTCGGGCAGATACCGCCCGTCATGGCGTGCAACTCCCCCTCAGCCGGCGCGGAGGCTCATACCGACGCCGAGCCGCCCGTCCGGGGTGGGAAAGAGGCTGAGGTTCGCGTTGCCGGACGAAAGGGATCGGTTGTGATCGCTGGCCGTTCTGGCCGCCGATACGATTGCCCAGACCCGACCACCCAGGAACGCCCCCACCAGCACATAATCGAGTGTTTCGGGCTCGCCAAAGATGTCGATCCGAGCAGCAATGCCGATGAAGCCTCCCAAACTCACCGCATTCGGCAGGATGCCGCGCTTGGCGTTCCCGGCGTATGCGTGGCCAAGGATGGGGAGCACGACCTCAAGACCAGCCGCCACGAAGGGGTCCTTTCTCCCCTGATCCTCTTGGGCTAAGAGCGGTTGAGGGGACATCGGTTGACCCAGTGAGACATCCGATGTCATCGAAGGAAGGAAAGGGTCGGGCTGCTGCGCGGCGACAGCGGATCCCGAAACGACCATCGCCAATGCGCACAATGCGAGCAGGGTGGGGGGCGGGCGAATCATACGCCTTCTTCTCCGTCTCCGTGGTGGGCGGGGGTCGCCGCCCGGTTGTCCCGGGCGAGATCGTCGTCTCCACCCATCCGGCTTCCGACCGGGACGGTCAGTGACAGGATGGACAAGATGACGCAATAGAGCGGGCGGCTGGCGAATGCACTATCCCCCCTTCGGGGGACACGCCGTTGGAGCGTGGGCCCCCTGTCGGGGGCGGCACTGTCACGGGATGCGCAGAAGAGAGCAGAGGTAGAATAGGGCCACCGCGGCCGTCAGGTCAGGTTGCCTCCCTCGCCCGCGCGAGGAACTCCTCGGCCGTATCGCATTCGAGTACTGCGTCCGCGATGGCTGCGACTCGTTCCGGGTTGGGAACCTTGTCCAAGACCGAGGCGATCTGCTCGGGCGACGCCGGGGCCGAATCTGCGGAGTGACCAGCCGGTACACCAACTCCCGTCTCCCCCTCAAACCCGGCCCCCGCTCGATCCCCTTTTCCAGCCACTCCTGCCTCTCCGCCTCACCCCACTTCCGAGCCCGCTCGATCAGCGTGGTCATTTTTGCTCCCTCCTCTTGCGTGACATCGAGTTTCAGGGTTCTTCCCGACCCACTGATCCGCTGCGCCAGCACCAAGGTGATCCATGCCGTGAAGCTGTCCACTAGATCCGGCTCCCCGGCTCGCTCGATCCACTCCGCGACGGAGGCCACCAGCTCTTCCAGATGTTCGGGTGACCTCGCCTGTTCGAACCTGGCGATCATCGACAGGACGTTGTCGTGCGGCAGCAGCGACGGATCGATCGCCTGCAATTCGATGAGAAGATACGGATGCCGTGGCAGGTATCCAAGAAACTCCTCGGGCAGTGGAGCGAACATCTGGCGGACGTCCGTCGTCGCGCGGTCCAGCGCCGCTCGCTATTGTAGATGACAATGGGCAGAATAGGCGGATACTCGCCGCCGGCACCCAGGTCATCCTTGCCGAGACCCTGTAGCACTCGGACCGGTGTAATCCATGCAGTCCGCAGAGCCATGCGGCGGTCGACGGTAGATTGAAACTCGATCAGGACCAGCAGGTATAGCCACGTCTCATCGCTGGCCCGGATTCTCCATAACATGTCGGCGTGGCGCTGTCCCGAGATGTTCGGTGACGAAGCTGGTCGGGAGCCGTTCTAGGTGGAGAGGTCGAGATACTGGAGAAGATCCCGGGCGACCCCGTGCAGCGTGTCGGCCACAGCGCGCCGTTGGGCGAAGATGCTCTTGTACGAGGCGTCGTGCCTGGGCCGCTTTGGCTTCTTGGGCATCGTTCGGCGGTCTGGGTCCTGAGGTGCGAACGCGAGGCAGTGCCCGCTTGGACAGGCCGTCGGCTCCATCGGTGGTCGTCGGAAAAACGATGGTGCCGAACAGTGGGCGAACG
>CBDDPN010000029.1:0-25113 GCA_965232315.1 Longimicrobiales bacterium
GATGGGGCGGCAGGGCATCTTTGCGGTGGTGCGCTCGTATCCGCTCTGGCCCATCCTCTTCCGGGGCGCCGATCATCCGGTGACCCGCGACCTCAACAACCTCTCCGTGGGATGGGCCAGCGCCCTGGTGCTGACCGACTCGGTGCGCGCGACGCCGCTCTGGACCACGACCGAAGCGGGAGGCGTGCAGGCCCCCGGCAGCCCGATCGCCCCCGACATGCAGACCTTCGCCGACGAGGCCGACCTGGGGGTGGAAGTCGTGGCGGCGGCCGTGGATCTCGCGCTTCCGGTGGAGGGAGAGGAAGGGGACGACGGTCCCGAACCAGGCGGCCGCATGGTGGTGGTTGCCGATGTGGACTTCCTGGACGAACAGTTTGTCCGGTCGAGCCGCCAGAACCTGCTGTTCGCAGCCAACTCGGTCGACTGGCTGGCGCAGGACGAGGCGCTCATCAGCATCCGCTCCAAGGATCGCACCCCGCCGCCGCTCGCCCTCGAGTCGGATTTCGCCAAGAATGCGCTCAAGTGGGGGAGCCTGGTGGGAATCCCTCTCTTCTTCTGCCTCGCCGGCGCCTTGCGCGTCACAGGTCGGCGGGGCCGCGCCGAGCGCCGCTGGAACGAGATGGAAGCATGAGCAAGAACGTACTTCGGAGGCTGGTCATCGTACTCGCGGGACTGCTGGTCCTGTACGGCATCATCCGGCTGATGGGTGGCCGGGGCGCGGAGCTCTCCCCGGGTGCCCTCGAACTCGCGGCAGAGCTGGAGGGCATTGACGAGCGCACCCTGGAGAGCGCCACGTTCTCAGGGCCCACCGACGAGATCGAGGTGACGCGCTCTGCCGGGGACTGGCTGGTCAACGGCTTCGAGCCGGACTCCGCCGCGGTCGCGCGCATTTTTACAGCGCTCTCGGAGGTCGAAGTAGGCGCCCTGGCGGTCGCCAACCCCGACAACCACGAGCGCCTGGGGGTGGCCGGCCCCGAGACCTGGATGCTGGAATTCCGCCTGCAGGGCGGGCAAAACCGCATGGTGGCGCTGGGCCAGGTGGGAACGGCCTTCCAGACGGCCTACGCCCGCGTCCCCGGCTCGGACGAGGTCTACACCGTGCGGGGCGACCTGCGCGGCACCTTCACCCGCACCCTGTCCGACTGGCGCGACAAGCTCATCGCCCGCGTGGATGTGGAGTCGATAGCGACGATCGAGCTGGAGCGCGACGGAGAGGTCATCGTGGTCGAGCGCGATGACGCGGGCTGGACGCTGCCGGAGTCGGGCGCGGTGGCGGAGTCGGGTGCGGTGCCGGACTCGGCGTCGGTCGCCAACATCCTCGACGAGCTGGACGAGTTGAGGGCCATCGGCTTCGCGGAGGCAGGATCCGGGTTTCCGACGGAGGACGTGCGCCGCATGGTTGCCATGTCCGAGAACGGCGACACGCTCCTGGCGCTGGAAATGACTCCGGTGGACGCCGAGTACTGGGTGCGGGCCGGGGGCAACGACACCCTGTACCGCCTGGCGACGTTCCGGGCCAACCGGATCGTGCCGGAGTTCAACCGGCTGCTGGGCAGGGAGTCGAACTGAACCAGACCCACGGCCTACCCGGCGTCGGGTAGCCCGTTCGGTGGAAGGCTGGCGCTAGCGAAATACGGGTAAGCCGGCTCAGCGACGGCAAGCCTGGTACACGCGGTCAGCCGCCGCGCTCCGGACAACCCTCGCGCACCATCGTGTGCGCAATCTGTACGATCTGCCATCCCTCGCCGCCCTTTCCCATCAGGAAGGCATCCGCACCGCAATGGCTGAACTCGCCGTTGGCGAAAAAGTCGTATTCGACCCACACCGTTCCCAGGTTGTTGTTAACCTGCACCACCGGGTTGTAGGTGCGCTCGTCGAGGTAGCTTGAGGAGCCGAGCACCGAGGAGACGAAGCGGGCGATGGGGATTTCGGTGACCTCGGGGATGCCGTCGGCGCTGGTGCCCGCGGTGATGAGGCGGGTGTTCGGGTGGAAGATGCGTGCCAGCGTGTCCCCGTCCTTGGCGCGTATGGCGTCGAAAAGGTCGTCCACGACTTGAAGGATGGCCTCCGAGTCCGCCTGAGCGCTTCGGCCTGACTGGGCGATGACCGGAGAGGGCGCCAGCCCCAGGGCGACGACCGCAAGGATGATCAGAGATTCGCGGGGCATGAGACGTCTCCTTGCTTCGCCGTTGACGGGCTCGTGTTGACCAGAGGGCTCGCGCGGTAGCGGGCGGATTCGCGTGGTAGCGGGGCGTGCGAAGTCAGAGGGCTTGAGGGGACCGTTTCCCGCCTCGCGAGGCGACCTCCGGCTTGAGCTTGCCTCGCCTCGCCTTTTTGCGTCTGCCCGCCTTCGGCTTGAGGCGCGACGCCAGCAGGACCGCGAGCACCGCCGCCGCCACGGTCGGCCAGAGGGTGTCCGCCTTCACCTTCCAGAAGTAATGGAGCACGCCAAGGGCGGCGGCCACGTAGACGATGCGGTGGAGGCGCTGCCAGCGCCTGCCCAGCCGCCGGATCCATCCCCGGGTTGAAGTGATCGCCAGGGGAATGAGCAGGACGAACGCCGCGAAGCCCGCCGTGATGTAGGGGCGCTCGGCGATGTCTTCCAGGACATACTCGAAGGCGAAGAACTGATCGAGCGCCACGTACGTGAGAAAGTGGGTGAGGGCGTAGAAGAAGGCGGCCAGTCCGAGCCGGCGCCGGTAGCGCACCAGGTTCCATCCCGCCCAGCGGCGCAATGGAGTCACCGAGAGCGTGAGGAGCAGCAGGATCAGCGTCGAGGTCCCGCCCCAGTGGGTGAATTCCTCGATCGGGTTGGCGCCCAGCGCATCCTCGCGGAAGCGCAGGAGGAGCCAGAGCAGCGGCGCCAGACAGATGGCCCAGATGAGGGCGCTCAGAACTCGGGCGCGGGTCCTGGGATGCATCGGGCGTCGGGCGCTCGGCCTGTGTTCCGCTCCTCAGAGCGGCCAGCGGGTCAGGCGACCTGGAGTACGGCTGCCTAGTACCACTTCGCCAGATCCATCCCCGCGTACATGTCCGCGACCTGGTCGCCGTACCCGTTGAACATCAGGGTCGGGCGCCGCAGGAACTCGCCGATGCGCCGTTCGCGCCCCTGGCTCCACCGCGGGTGGTCCACCTCCGGGTTCACGTTGGCGAAGAACCCGTACTCGTGCGGGGTCTGCACATGCCAGGTATTGCGCGGCATCTCTTCCACGAAGGACATCTCGACGATGCTCTTCACGTTCTTGAAGCCGTACTTCCAGGGCGCCATCAGTCTGAGCGGAGCCCCGTTCTGGTTGAGCAGGCTGCGCCCGTAGACCCCCGTCACCAGCAGGGTCAGCGGGTTCATGGCCTCGTCCATGCGCAGACCTTCCAGGTAGGGCCAGGGCAGGATGGGGCGGCGCTGGCCGGGCATCTCCTCGGGGCGGATCACCGTCTTGAACTGGACGTAGCTGGCGGACCCGGTGGGCTCCAGGCGCGCAATCACGTCGGCGAGCGGGATGCCCCGCCACGGGATCACCATCGACCAGGCCTCCACGCAGCGGAGCCGGTAGATGCGATCCTCCTCGGTGTGGGGGGCCAGCAGATCCTCGAGCGCATAGGTGCCCGGATTGCCCACGTGACCGTTTACTTCGACCGTCCACGGCTCCGGCTGAAAGTCGTCTGAATTGCGCGACGGGTCACGCTTGTCGGTGCCGAACTCGTAGAAGTTGTTGTAGGTGGTGATGTGTTCGTACTGGTTGACTTCGTCGCCAAGCTCGTCGGTCGCGCCCGAGAAGTCCTGTCCGGACTGCGCGTACGCCCTGCCGGCCCTGCCTCCCAGGGCCGGAGCCGCGAGCTGGCCGATGGCGAGAGCGCCCGCCGCCGCGATGAACTTGCGCCGGTTGAGGTAGGTGTCCTCGGGGGTGATCTCCGAGGAGGGGATGTCGAGGCCGGCCTTCTTCACGCGAATCAACATGTCTTTCACTTCCGGTTGGTCGGTCCGTTGGACCTGCGTCTCCTGGGATGGCCTGCCTGCGGCCTTCGGTTTTCGTCCCGCGGGACTGGAAGTCAGGTACTACGCCAGGTCGTTGGCGCAGCTGACTCCTGCAAGTTTGGTTCCGGTAGGGCGATTCAGGGTTGCTCAGCCTCCGGGGGTGCGCGAGAGCGAACGGTAGTACTCTTCGATCAGCTGTCGGAAGCCCTGCGGCACCTCGTCGGAGCCGGAGAGAAGCAGCCGCTCGGCCTCGCTCTCCCCCGCCGCCCGGCGCAGCCCGAACTCGAAGCGCTTCACCCCTTCGAGGATCTGGGTCTGGAGCCGAAGGATCTCCTCCATGTCGTCATAGACGCGGCGGTCGTCGAGTTCCCTCATCGCGCGGATGACGTCGTCGAGCTCTTCAACGCCGACGCCGGCGTCGGAGAGTTGCTCCCGCAGATCGGCCATTTCGCGGGCGCGCTCACGGTACTCGCCCCGGAACTGGCGGGTGTCCTCGGGCGTCAGGCCACGCGCCCAGCCGCTGCCGCCGGGTCCGAATCCGGCCCCGCCGAGATCGCCCCGGTTGCCGCCCGGTCCACCGGGTCCACCGGCCTGGCCACCCTGTTGTCCACCCTGTTGTCCACCCTGACCCTGCTGTCCACCCTGACCCTGCTGTCCACCCTCGCCCTGCTGGCCTCCCTGGCCCTCCTGGCCCTGCTGTCCTTCCTGCTGTCCCTGGCCTTGCTGTCCACCCTGACCCTGCTGGCCTTGTTGTCCCTCGCCCTGCTGCCCTTCACCTTGCTGGCCCGGTTGCCCCTGAGCCTCCTCGCCGGGCCGTTGCCCAAGCCGTCGCCGGGCGTTCTCGTCGGCGCGCGCCTGCAGCCGCTGATTGAGCGACTCCATGTCGCGCACCATGTCGCGGGCGTCGTCGAGCGACTCCATGGTGCGGTCGTCCACCGGTTCGCCGATCGCTTCCGACGCCTCCCGGAGCTGGTCCCTCAGTTCCATCAGGTGGTCGGTGGTCTGCTGCTCGAAGTCGCGTGTGAAGTCGGGGCTGCGCGCGCCCGGCAGCCCGCGGGAGTACTGAATCCGCTCCTTCACCTTGTTGTCGCGGATGTTGCGCAGAGCCTCATCGAAATTCTCCACCGCCTGCGGCTGTTCGGAGCGGGCGTCGGCCGACATCTGATCGATCTGCCGCTCCAGGTCGCCAACTTCCTGGGCCATCTCGTTCTTGCGTTCGATGAGCCGGCGCATGCGCTCGGAGGTGACCTGGTCGGAACCGGAAATGTCCACCGATTCCTCGGCGACTTCCAGTTGCTCCTCGATCAGGTCCTCGCTGCGCTGCAGCGCGTCCTGCGCATCCCTTTCGACGCGCCCTGACTGATCGCGCTCAAGCAGCCGCCGGGCTGCCCTCAGCCGGTCCAGCGCGGAGCGGGCGTCGGCGGCCGCCTCGTTTCCTCTGGCTGCCGCCGCCTCCCGCATCGCGTCGGCGGCGTCCTGAAGCTGGCGCGCCGTCTCCGCCAGGCGCTGGTTCGACTGCATGCGCGAGAGCTGCTCCAGGCGCCGAGCCTCCTCCTCCACTTCATCGGCCAGAGAGCGCTGGTTCTGCGTACCGCCTCCGGCGGATCCCTGCGACCGGTTGGCGACGCGCTGCTGGCGCTCGGCCTCCTGCTCCTGGCGGCGCGCCAGCTCGCGGAGGCGCTCCAGCGTCTCGTCGATCTGTTCGTCCGCCTGCTGGCGCTCTCCGCGCTCCACGCTCTCGTACTGATTCTTCAGCTTGTCGAGCTCGAGCTCGAAGAGGTCGGCCAGGTCTTCGGCGCTGGGGCCGCCACCGCCCCCGCCGCCCCCGCCTCCACCACCCTGCTGCTGGCTGACCTGCACCTCGTCGTAGAGCGCCTCGGCACGCAGCAGGTACTGCAGGGCCTGCTGCTCTTCGGAGAGCGCGCTCCCCGGATCGGCGGCGTCCAGCCGCTCCATGGCGGCCTCCATCTCCTCCATCGCCTGCGGCAGCAACTGGGCGATCTGTTCGAACTCGGGATCCCGCGTCACCCCCCGGTTGTTCAGGCGCGTGACCAGGGTCGCGACCTGGTCGCGCAGCCTCTCCTGCGAGAGCCGCACCACGACCAGCCCCTCGTCGAAGCCCTCGGGGGAATAGCGCTCGCGGTCGCGGTTGAGGTTGAAGGTCGCCGAGATGACCTCTCTCTGCTGTTCCGACAGCTCCTGTTCACCACCGCCCTGGCCGGCTCCACCTCCACCGCCCCCACCCGGCTGCTGTTCGGCTTGGCGGAAGTCGGTCTCGAAGCGCCTGATCTGCAGGAAATAGATGTCGCTGATGGCCTCCTGACTGCCGGTGCCCGCATTGTCGCGCGCCTTGGCGTAGTAGGAGATGATGTCGCCGGGGACGAGCTCGTACTCCTCCAGGAAGAAGGTGTATCCCGCGCTCACCTCCCTCATCGGTGCGGCTCCCGGGCCGAACAGCTCGACGGGCCGCTCCTCTCCGCCATTGACCGAATAGACGAGCTCCAGTTCCCTGATGCCGTAGTCGTCGTTGGCGCTGGCCTCGACGAAGAACTCGTCCAGCGCGGTGGCGCGGTCGTCGCGTCCGGGGCGGATGAAGGAGATCGACGGAGGCTGGTCGTTCAGCACGTCGATGGTGTACTGGGGCGACGCGGGCACCAGCCCGGCGCGCGCACTCTCCATCTCGATGCGGTAGAAGCCGTTCTGCTCCACCACGAAAGAACCGGTGAAGGAGCCGTCATCGTCCTGAGTCAGCTCGTTTGCCAGCGCGTCGTCCCGCCAGAGGTTGGCGCGCGGGCTGGGAATCGTTGGGATGGCACGCAGGTGGACCCGTGTGCCCCGCAGCACGGCGATGTCGCCACCCTCGTCGACGGTCCGGTCCGGCAACCCGGTGTAGGCCGGGAAGTCGTACACGAGCTCGAGCCGGTCCACGTACGGCAGGATCTCGACGTTGATGCGGTACAGTTCCGACTGTACCCCGGAAGAGCGCACGAAATACTCGGTGAGGTCGGCTACGCCGAAGAGCACGATCTCGAACTCGCCGGTGTCTTCGGCCGCGAGCATGGACAGGGGCCGGAACTCGCCGTCCGGGCCGGTTCGCAGGAAGAGTTCCGCTTCCGTAGCCTCGAAGCCGAGGTTGCGTGCGGCGATGCGCTGGTCCGAGCCGCGCGTGATGGTGACGTCGCCCGGGGTGACCTCGATTGAGTAGGGGTTGACCTCCGCCGCGCTGGCCGTCGGCGAGAGCAGCACGGAGGCGCCGTGCCGCAGGAAGGCGGGCCCGGTCAGGAAGGTGATGAGAATGGCGAGGCCTATCCCCGCCACCGCGGCGGACCAGCGGAAGAGCGCCGCCCGCTCGATGCGGTGTCCGCCATCCACGATCCGGGCCTTACGGACCGCGGACTCCATGAGCTGACGAACGAGCGCCGGTGAGTGCGCGGCGACCTCCGCGCCGGGATTCGCGCCCGCGTCCACGGCGCTCAGCACCGAGGCCTTGAGCGACGGCTCGTGCTCTTCCAGGTAGAGCGCGACCTGCGCGTCGGAGGGACGGCGCAGCAGCGGCCGCACCAGGAACCAGAACCCCACCACGAGAAGCGACAGCCAGGTCGCGACCCGGAAGGCGGTGACCGCGCCGGGAGTGAAGCGGGTTCCCTCCATGCCCCACGAGGAAATCAGGAACGCGACCAGCCCGATCCCGAGCAGCGCTGTCAACCCCCGTAGCGCGATTCGCATGCGCCATCGGTTGCGCACGTGGCGGATGGCGTCGAGCAATTCCAATCTGGCGCGCTGGTTGAGTTGTGCAGGCACCTCATCTCCCCCTTCTCATGGGCGACAAATGCTCGCCCGGATCTCCCTTCCTACGGATTGCTGGCGGCTTTTCGCGACAGATAGTTGGAGACCGCCGTCTCCAGAGCCAGGAGGAGGAAAGCCGCCGCCAGTAGATACCACCAGAATCCCTGGCGCCGTTCCTTGTCCTCCGGGCCGAGCTGGGCTCCGGCACCCTCGCCGCTGTCGAGGCTCCGGCTGGTGATGGCGCCGGCAAACTCCGCGGCGTCCATCGGCTCGAGATCCGCCTCCTCGAGGTTGACGTTGACGGCGACCGCGGAGGTTCCCGGCCCTTCTCCCCCGCCGGCGCCGCGCAACTCGTAGAATCCCTGTTCCGTGAGCGGCAGGAAGCCGGGCCGCGCTCCTCCACCCACGTCAATGGAACGATTGGAGGGCGAAAGCGCGACCAGCCCTTCCCTGTCGTCCGGTGAGATGGCCGAGAGGAGTCGATCGACCTCCCGTCCCTCCCCCTCTCCCGACAGGTTCAGCACATCGTTCACGGTGTAGGACGGCGTGGGAGGACGAAAACTCCCACTGTGCTTGACGAGCTGGTGGACAAAGGGAAGGAAGATGGGGTGTAACACCATGTCATTCCAGTAGTTGTCCAGTATCGACGTCCAGAGCAGCACCCGTCCTGCTCCCACCTGCCGTTCGGCCAGCGCCACCGCGCCGTTGTCGAAGCGGGCCAACACGCCCTCGGCCCCGTCCAGCTCCACGTTCCGGTAGCGGAAGAAGTTGGCGTCGGTGAGGTCACCGCTGCGGGGGGCGGCGAAGAGGGCGAAAACCGGGTGGGTGTAGTCGATGCGTCCGAGCGTGCCGCCGCGTCCCTCGCGCCACTCCGGCTCCATGACCGATCCCACCGCGCCCGGCAGCAGGTCCGGCGCGTCGGCGGGCCAGCTGCTCCGTTCGCCCAGGATGACCACCAGCCCGCCGCCGGATTCGACGAATTCCTGCAGGCGCTCGCCCGCCCCGCCGCGCGGCGGCCGCGACCCGTTGAGGATCACCACCGACCGGTCCGCCAGGTCACCCGCCGTCATGGCGCCCACGGTGGTGATGTCGACGTTGAAGGCGGGGTCGGTGCCGATGGCCAGCGCCTGCTCGAGGTAGAGGCTGGGGTCCCTCGGCTCGGATCCGTCCTCGACGACAAGCACCGTGAACCCCTCGCCCGGCGAGAGGACGAAGTGGGCGACGTCGGTGGCGGCGAGGTCATCGGCCGGAAGGCGCACGGAGCCGCGCGTGAAGGGCTCGCTCAGCGTGAAGGCCGGCAGCGTCACCAGCGCGGAGGCACTGGGTTCGAGCGAAGCCTGCGCCGATCCGACCGGCCTGCCGTCGAGCTCCAGCGCCACCTCGACTTCATCGACTGCGCGCTCGCCGGAGTTGACGAGCCGGGCGATGGTTTCGATGCGCTCCAGGCCGTCGCGGTAGCTTCGCTGGAACAGGAGCTGGCCGATCGCGAGGTCACCGTTGTAGGGGCCGGTCACGACCACCGGGTCCACCGTGGTCCCCGGCGGAAGGCGGGCGCCCTCGTCGCCGTCCCATCCCGCGCGCTGGAAGTCGGATATGACCACGGCATGCTTGCCGGGGAGGTTCGACTGCTCCAGCACCGTGCGGGCCAGGTCGAGCGCGGGGCCGAAGCGGGTGACTCCAGCACCGGGCTCAGCCGTGTCCAGAGCGCCGAAGAGCGCGGTGCGGTCGGTGGTGGAGCGAACGGCGAGGGTTGCGCCGGCCGAGAAGAACACCAGAGAGCCACGGTCCTCGGGCCCCAGCTGCCGAACCGCTGCACGCGCGCCGGCCAGCGCATCCGACCAGCGCTCGCCGTAGCCCATGCTGTAGGAACGGTCCAGCAGAATCACCACCTCGCGCGCCACCGGCGCCCCCGCCAGGGTCACGTCGTCGTCGTCGAAGAACGGGCGGCTGAACGCGATCACGAGCGCGGTCAGCGCCGCAAGGCGCATGAGCAGCAGAAGCCAGTGCCGAATCTTCTGCCGCCGCGTCGACTTGTAGGGGACACGCTGCAGGAACATCAGCGACGGGAACTCCACTACCTCCTTGCGGTCCTTCTGGACCAGATGCACGAGCACGGGCCAGACCAGGAAACCGAGGCCCAGGAGGAAGAGGGGCGCGAGGAAGGCGAGGGCGGTCATCGTACGCGAGTCAGCCTTTGGCGCGCGGACAGGAAATTGAAGAGCGCGTAGTCGAGAGGCGTCCCGGTGTTGAAGAGGGCGTAATCGATGCGGTGCTCGACGAAGCGGCGCGAAAGCTTCTCCGTGTGGTCGCGGACGAGTTCGCGATAGCCTTCCCTCAGCCGGCCGGGCACCACGGGGAGGCGGGCGGCGGTCTCCAGATCCTGGAAGCTGGCCGGCCTCTCGAAGGGGAAGTCGAGTTCCGCGGGGTCCAGGAGATGGAAGACGATGACGTCCTGGCCCGCGTAGCGCAGATCCTTGACCGCGTCCACCACCGCTTCGGGCTCTTCATAGAAGTCCGAGATCACCACCATGATGCCCCGCCGGCCCAGCCGACCCGTAAGCTGGTGGAGCGGCTCGGCGAGGGTGCCGGTACCTCCGGCCCGGATCCGGTCGATGGTGTGGAGCACGATGTCCAGGTGTCCCGCTGCCGGAGGCACGTAGTCCACGATCTCGCCGGCGATGGTGACCAGCCCCACCCGGTCCCGCTGCTGGCGCGAGAAGTACGAGAGGCAGGCCGCCAGGTAGCGCCCGTAGTCCAGCTTCGAGATGCCGTCCTGCTGGAAGGACATGGAGCGTGAAACGTCGAGGACGACCATGAAGTTGGAGTTCGAGTCGGCCTCGTAGTGCTTGAGGTAGAAGCGGTCGCTGCGCGCGTAGAGCCGCCAGTCGATCCTGCGAATGTCGTCCCCGGGCATGTACTGCCGGTGCTCGGCGAAGTCGACCGAGAGCCCCAGGAAGGGCGCCCTGTGCAGTCCGCTGATGAAGCCGTCCACCACCGTGCGCGCCAGCAACTCGAGGTTGTGGATGCGCCCCAGCACCTTCGGGTCGATGAAGCCGGTTCCGGGACCGGCCGGGCGGACGGCGGTTCGCGGCATGCTACATCCCGGAGGAAGGCGTGGGGACCTCGGAGATCAGGTCGTCGATGATCTGATCGGTGGTGATCCCTTCCGACTCCGCGTGGAAGTTGGTCAGCACCCGGTGCCTGAGGACCGGCTTCGCGAGGGCCCGGATGTCGTCGAAGCTGACGTGGTAGCGCCCCCGGGTGAGCGCCCGCGCCTTGCCCGCCAGGATGAGGTTCTGAGCGCCTCGCACGCTGGCCCCGAAGGAGACCCACTTCTCGATCGCCTCGGGACTGTTGCCGTTCGGGCTCGGCCGGCTGGTGCGCCCCAGCTGCACCGCGTAGCGCAGAACCGCGTCCGACACGGGAACCTTGCGCACCAGCCGCTGGAAGCGGATCAGATCCTCGCCGGTGACGGCATGCGAGAACTCGATGTCCTGCAGCGAGGTCGTCTCGCGCACCACCTCCAGCTCATCGTCCTCGGGCAGGTGGTCCATGATGATGTGGAACATGAAGCGGTCGAGCTGGGCCTCCGGCAGCGGATAGGTTCCCTCCAGCTCGATGGGGTTCTGGGTGGCGAAGACGAAGAAGGGCGGGTCCAGGTCATACGTGCGCCCCTGGATCGTCACCCGGTGCTCCTGCATCGCTTCCAGCAGCGCGGACTGTGTCTTGGGAGGGGTCCGGTTGATCTCGTCCGCCAGCAGGATGTTGGTGAAGACCGGACCGGGAGCGAAGATCATGGTTCGCTTTCCGGTCTTCGGGTCCTCCTGGATGATGTCGGTGCCGGTGATGTCCGAGGGCATCAGGTCGGGCGTGAACTGGATGCGCGCGAAGTTCAGGTCCAGCACCTGGGCCATGGTGTGCACGAGCAGCGTCTTGGCCAGCCCGGGCACGCCGACGATCAGGCTGTTGCCACCCACGAACAGGGTGAGCAGCACCTGCTCGATGACTTCGTCCTGGCCGATGATCATCTTGCGCAGTTCGCTGAGGATCTGATCGCGTCCGGCGGTCATCCTCGCGGCGAGCGCCACGTCGTCGTCTTGTTCCAGGGCGGGGAGCTGTTCGGCCCGGCCCGGTGCGGGCTTGTTGATGAATGCCACTCTGTTTTCTCCGGGAGCCCCTCGCGGGGGTAGGCTGGGGGTGGGTCGGTGGTCAGTGCGTCATGGCGTAGATGACGTAGTTGACACCGAACTTGTACGCTTCGTTGGTCAGGTCGATCGGGAGCCATCCGGAGTCGGAGAACTCCCAGTAGTCCCCGAGGTCGTTGTTGTAGTTGGCGACCACCATCAGCCTCTTCGCCGGATCGTTGTCTTCGAAGATGCCAACGTACTGCGGCACGCCGCCTCTGTAAGGGGGTGCCAGAGCCTCGGGGTTGGAGATTTCGAAGAACGAGTCGAAGACCGTCGGAAGGGGATCCAGGTCGGAGAGGTCGTGAAACACGCTCTCGGGAAGCACCCGCAGCATCTGGGCTTCGAAGTGATACCAGTCCCGCCCTCCGAAGTCGTCGAAGATCACGAAGCCGCCCTTGAGCAGGTAGCTTCTCAAACCCTCTTCTTCGGCCTCGTCCATATCCCACGAACCCGGCTCGGAGACATACGCCAACGGGTATTTCATCAGCTCCGGATCGGCGAAGGTGAGGATGTTGCTGCCCCCCCCGTAGGCGGCGACGAGTGTGGTGGCGGTGAGAATCTTGGCGAAGTTGCGCTCGGCCCGGGGATAGTCGTGTGCCCACCCCGGCTGGCCCCAGCCCCGCCGGCCCCGCCCGGAGAAGCCCCGCGAGCTGCCCAACCCGCCGGACACGTCGGTGCGGATGCGCACGAAGGTGAAGCGGCCGTCGTAGGGGATGTTGGCTTCCTGGACGGTCGCCGGTAGACCGGTCGCGCCGAGGTCGACAGGGGAGCGGGGAGTTGCCGCGCTCGGCCACAGGGGCACGCTGGCGGCCGCGAAGACGCACACCGCGGCGATGCCCGCGACCCCCGCGATCGCGGCCAGCGCCCGCGCCCGGCTCACCATGATGAAGGCTCCGGGCTGCCGCGCAGGGTCATGAGCAGGTCCTGGGCGGCTTCGAAGTTGGGTGCCCGCTCCAGCGCACGCAGCACCGTGCGACGGGCGCGGGCGGTGTCGCCGGCCTGGTAGTGCGCCACGGCGAGCTGGTAGAGGGCCCCCGCCAGGTCCACCGGGTCGAGCGCCACCAGCGCCTCCCTCGCGCGTACCGCGACGGGATGGAGGGCCAGCTCCTCGGCCAGCGCGGCCAGCCGGTCATGGGTTTCCTCGTCGAACGGGTAGATGTGCACCGCGCGCTGGAGTGCCTCGATCGCACCCTGTCCGTCCCCGGCCGCTTCCCTGAGGTGCGACTCCTCCAGATTGGCGGCCAGGAACGACTCGTTGATGCCGGTCAGGGTCTCGATTTCACGAATGGCGCGGGCGCTGTCGCCTCTTTGGATGAAGATGCTCGCGAGCAGCCAGCCCGGGCTCGCCGACCCCGCGTATTCCGGGAACAGCTCGCTCGCGTGGTTCAGGTACACTTCCGCCTCGTCCAGTTTCTCTTCATCGAAGAGCTGCGCACCCATCGCCATCTGCGCAATAAAGTTATCGGGATGAGCCGCGGCCAGCCGGGCGATCTCGTCCGGAGAGCGGGAACCCCTCTCGCTCAGCGCCGGCAGGGGCTCGACCGCCGCCAGCGCTCCCGCGAAACGTTCCTCGAAGTAGTCCGTGAAGGTCCGGTCGAAGCTCTCCATTTCTGTGCCCAGCACGCGCTCGAAGACTTCCTCGGTGGTGGCGCCGCCTGCGTACTCGCGAAGCATCGCCACCAGTGCCTCGGGGCCGTGGTCGCGCGCGATCAGTTCACACACCAGCGACGCCTGATAGTAGGAGTGCACCACCTGTTCACCGTAGGTTGGGCGCACGAAGCCGTTGTTGAGTTGGCTCACCGGAAGAATGCGGTCCTGGTGATAGGCGATCAGGAAGCCGGGATCCACGTCGTGCCCCCACGAGGGCGAGCCCCGCCGTTGCTCGTAGACCGCGAACCCTTCCGCAAGCCAGCGCGGCACCCGGTGGTTGGAAAGCCCGAGGTGGAAGACGTGGGCGATCTCGTGCCACAGGGTCGAGGCCCAGTTGAACTCGCCGCGGTTGCGCGCGGAGGGCGAATCCATCGCCACCACCGAGCCGAAGCTCACCCCCAACGCCCCGAGCCCGGCCAGCCCCACGGTGCGCACCGAGAAGTCGGCGTGGCTGGGAAAGAGTTCGAGCCGGATCGGCACAGGCGGTTCGTACTGGTAACGCTCGGCCAGGGTTCGATAGGCTTCCTCGGCCAGCTCGGCCACGGGCGGGGCCAGCAGGTCGGCCTCCCGTCCGTCGATCGCGATCCGGAAGTGCCCGGTTTCCATGATGCGATAGCGCTCGAAGGTGTCCAGCAGGTCGAGGGTGTTCTTGTACCACGGGTTGAAGGGGTCGCCCGCGAAGGCTCGCTCGAGCTCCGCCCGTCCCTCTTCGATATCTCCGACCCGAAGCTGGTTGATGCCCAGGATGCCGCGGGCCTTCCAGGAATAGGGGTCGATCGCCACGGCTTCGGCGGCGAGGGCGACGGCATCCGCGTAGCGGCGGGTCTGCACCGCCATGTCGGCCACGGTCGTAAGGAGACCCGGGTAGTTCGGGTTCAGCTCGCGCACCTGCTGCCTGACGGCCTCGAAGTCGTCGTGGCGATCCTGCAGGAAATGGGTGGCCGCGAGCACCGAGAGCGCCTCCAGCGAGGAGGGGTTTACCTTGAGCGCCGCGCGAGCCTCCTCTTCGGCGGCCGGGTAGTCCTCCAGGCGCAGATGCAGGCGCGCCAACAGGGTGCGAGCCGGGACCAGGCCGGGGTTTACCTCGAGGGCGCTCTCGGCCATGCCCATCGCTTCCGACGAACCGTCGAACTCGAGGGCCAGCGCCATCCCCAGAAGGGCGCGCGGATGCCGGGGATTGCGAGCCAACACCTGTTGGTACGATTCCCGCGCGTCGGGGCTGAGGTAGGTGTCGAGCCAGAGCTGTCCCGTTCGCAGATGTGGCTCAGCGCCGGCGGGATCCGCGGCAACCGCCTCGTCGAAGGCCCGCAGGGCGTCCTGCAGCAGGTCCGATTCCTCCACGCCCAGATGGCGCACGGCGATGCCCACCGCGGTGAGTTCCGTCGACGACAGCGAGCGGGTCCGGTTGTAGAAGTCGATGAACCCGTCGAAGGCGCGCATGGCCTCGTCGCGGCGGCCGGTGAGCAACTGCAACTCCGCGAGGTTGACACGGGCGGTGACCTGGTCGTCGTCGCCGCCCGCCATCGCGGCGCGGAAGCTCGCCTCGGCGTCCTGGTAGCGTCCCCGCTCGACCAGGACCTCGCCGAGGACGTTCTCGAGCGCCGCTCCGTGGCGGTCGCGGCCGTCGCGGGCGGCCGCCTCGGCGTCCTGGTAGCGCCCGACCTCGGCGAGGGCCCGCACCAGCGCCCGGTGGACGGTCGCGGTGGCTTCGCGGCCACGGGCGAGGCGCCGCAGCTGCCGGATGGCGTCGTCGTACTCGCCGCTTGCCAGCGCCGCGAGCGCGGCCTCCTCGGTCTGGGCCGCGGCGAGCGCCACCGCCGGGGGGGAAGCAAGAGCCAGGACCACCAGGGCCAATGCGCATGCGGCTCGCGACCCACGCGCCAGGGCGGCCACCACGGTCGGTACGGCCGCACCCACGGTCGCTACGGCGGCAGCCACAGTCGCGGTTTCCGCCCGCCCGCGTCTCTCAAACGCAGTTCTCACGACTCCTCTCCCCCCTCCTTCCCCCGGATCGCCCGAGTCGTGAGCGTCAGCTCCACCAGCAGCTCCTCCAACTCCGCCTCGTACTGCTCTGCGTCCATGACGTCCTTCAGCGCGGTGAGTGCGGCGATGCGCTCCTCCAGTTCCTGGCGCTGCTGATAGAGTCCTGCAAGCTCGGGATCGGCCGCGATCTCCGCGTCGGCCACCCTCCCCCCTCCGCGGGAAAGAAACACCATCCGCGCCAGCGCTCCGTCCAGGTCGTTCTCGTCCTCGAAATCGGAGCCCTCCCCGTCGCCGTTGTCGTCCAGCAACGCGTGCTCGGTCGCGAGCAGGCCCTCTTCCTCGAAGCTGCGCTCGACCTCTCTGCGGGCGTAGGCGAAGGCTTCCAGCACCGACACCCGCTCATCCTTGTCGGTATCGGCGACCTCGCCCGCAAAGGCTTCGGTGAAGTACTCGGCGAAGCGGGTGGCGTTGCCCTCGCGAGCGGATCGCGTGGCCGTGATCACCGTCCGGTTCGGACCCGAGATCTCTGCTATGAAGTCGCCCGAAGCGCTCGCGGTGTTGGCGAACACCACGGTCCGCGTCCCGAATTGCTCCACCAGGAAGGCGAATTCGGAGGCGGTCAGGTCGCGCCCGGGCACGTTGAAGCGCGACGCTCCGCCGCCCCCGCTCCCGTGTCCGATCAGCACGATCATCACGGCGTCGCGGGGACCCGCGCGCTCGGCCAGCTCCGTCAGGACGGCTTCGATGTTCTCCCGGCGCGACGGCCCGTCGATGAGGGGGTCGAGCTCGGGCCGCTCGGCCAGCCACACCACGTCCGCCGGATCGAGTCCGTACTTGTCCACCGCCGCCTGCACCGCCCGCAGGCCCCACTCGTGGAAGCGTTCGCGGTACTCGGCCGCCCCGCTCGCCCCGCTGATTACCACGAGATGGGTCTGCTGGGCGGTCGCGTCCGCGGCCCGAAACGCCACCGCAAGCCCCAAAGCCAGAACCGTCAGCACCCATCCAGAGCGACGGCGGAGGACCCTCACACCAGCCCCCGCAGCCGGCGGTATCCCCACTCGCCGAGAATCAGCGCGAGGAGCAGCAGCAGCAGGATCGGCATGTCCCACAGATCCATCTCTTCCACCAGCGTGACGCCCGCGCCGGTAACCCGGATGTCCTCCGGAAGCGTCGCGACCGTTTCCGGCGAATAGGAGAGCCCGCCGGTCTCGTCGGCGATGCGCTCGAGCAGCGGCATGCGCGCTCCCGCGTCGAAGTACTCGCTCCGCTGGGGCGCGACCTGGAAATAGGCCTCGTCCACGCCGATCAGCTCGTCCCCGTCGTAGGCGCGCACCGTAAGCGTGTGCAGCCCCTCCTCCGAAGGGATGTAGTCGGCCTCGTATTCCCCGTAGTCGCTGTCCAGCGCCCAGTCCATCCCGATGTCGACTTCCTCCCCCAGCGGAGTGGTCACCGTGGCCTCGACGACGCTGTTGCTCATCCCCAGGTAGGTCGAGTCGTTCACCACCGCGCGCAGGGCGACGCTCTCGCCCGGCTCCACCCGGTCCCGGGGCACCTCGCCGGTCACCTGGTCGGGCACTCCGTCCACCAGCCAGCGCAGCAACTGCCGCCAGAACGTCTCGTGGGTGGTGTCCTCGAGCGGGAGCTGCATCTGCCAGATCCAGGTGTCCTGGACCGCGAGACTCAGGCTCTTGCCCCGGCCATAGCGCTGGAAGGCGAGCGCCACATGCTCGCCGGGAAGATCCTCCGCGACCCCCTGAAGCAGTGTGGTGGCTCCCGGCTTGACCTGGTAGAGCGGATTGTAGGTCAGGAGGGAGGGGAGCTCGGACCAGCGCTCCGCCGATTCCACTTCGGTGCCGGCCAGCTGAAGCGCCGGAAAGCCGAGCCCCGCCTGCGTGGGTTCGATCCTGACCTGGGTGTGGTAGCCGTCCGGGCGCGCATCCGCGTCGGAGAACACCACCGGCAGCGCATCCGCCACCGGGGTCCCTGCGTACCGGCCGCGCGCGAAGGAGTTGCGCCCGCCCAGCGCGAGCAGGCTCCCTCCCCGCTTGTCGACGAAGTCGGCGATCATCTGCAGCTGGTCGCCTGTGAAGAAGCTCGCCTCCACCGTCCCCAGCACCAGGCTGCGGTAGGCGAACAGCTCCGCCCGGGTATCGGGGAATCCGCCCTGCAGCTCTTCGCCGTCATCCACGTTGAGGCGCAGGAACTTGTTCTCGGCGGTCCGCTGCAGCACCACCAGCTGCAGGTTGTCGTCGTCCTGCACCGCCCGCCCCAGGAACCCTACCTCGTAACGCGGCTCCCCCTCGAAATAGAGGATCTTCTCGCGCCGGTCCTCGACGCTCACCAGCGCGGTCTGACTGTTGTTCTGCGTGACCTGCTCGTCCTCTTCCACCGGGACGCGGAAGGTGTAGGCGCGCGCGCCCGTCGTCGAGGCGGTGAAACGGACGGGAACGGTGATCGGCTGCCCTTCGTCGGGGAGCTCGATCTCCTCGGTGCTGACGATCTGCCCTTCGTCCTCGACGATCACGGAAACCGTCTCGCCCTCGTACCCCGCGTGGGTCACGACCACGTCCACCACCAGCGACGAACCCGTGAGCACCGTCCTGGGGGGATCTGCGCGGCTGACCTGGATGTCGCGCTCGAAGCTCTCCTCTCCCACGGCCACGGTGTACACCGGGATCCCCTGTGCCTGCAGGGGCATGAGCGCCTCGGCAAACTCCTCGCCCGAGTTGTCGGCCCCGTCCGTGACCACCACCAGACCCGAGAGCGGCACCGAGGCCAGCTCGGACCGGGCGCGCTCGAGCGCCGGGCCGAGGCGGGTTCGGCTGCCCGTGAAGCTCATCTCGGAGGCGTCCTCGATTCGCTCCGTCCGCGAGGAGAAGCGGAAGAAGCGCACGGCAAAGCGGTCGGAGAGGGCCGTGAGAACCGGAGAGTCCGGCGCGCCGAAGGTCTCCTGCAGGAAGGAGCCGCGGGACCGGCCCTCGAAGTCCTGGATCTCCATGCTGCGGGAGTCGTCGAGCAGGACGCCCACGAAGTTCTGCTGCGGCACCACCGTGGAGACCACCAGAGCCGGGCGCAGCAGGCAGAACGCGAGCACCGCCAGCCCGGCGAACCGAAGACCCCCGAGCACCAGCCGGTCCAGCGGGCGGGTCTTGCCGCGCACGCCCATGTAGGTCAGAAGCGCGAGCACGCCGATCAGGCCCGCCACGATGGCGCCGACCGCGACCGGGCCCGCTACGCCCAGAGAGAAATCGCCCTGCTGGAAGACGACCGGGCGGTACTTGAAGAGAAACTCGAAGAGGCTGGTTAGCACGTGCGGCGCCCGGTCAGTGGCTCATGGCGTAGATGATGAAGTTCACGCCCATCTGGTAGGCGAAGGTGGAGTACTTCAGCGGGTAGTAGGGGTTCTCGGCCCACTCCCAGGCATCGCCCAGGTCGGTGTTCCAGTTGATGATCACCATCAGCCGGCCTTCCTCGTCGAAGATGCCCTTCACATAGGGGTCGTAGCCGTCCCGCTCGTACGTGGCCCATCCCCTCATGCCGTTGCCGACATTCGGCACCTGGATGATCTCGCCGATGTCGTAGAAGCTGTGGAAGATTTCGTGCTCCAGCGGCATATCGACGATGGGATACTCGGGAAAGACCTTCTGCATCTCGTATTCGAAGTTTTCCCACTCGCGCGTGCCCCAGAAGTCGTCCACCACCAGGAAGCCGCCCCGAAGCAGGAACTCCCTGAGGGCGGACGCCTCCTCCGGGCCCATCGACATGGCGCCGACCTCCACCGCGTAGAGGAAGGGGAAGCGGTTCAGGTGCTCGTCGGTCAGGACTCGGGGATGTTCTTCGAGGAACATGTCCAGCCCGGTGAGCCGCTCGAGGACGGTCAGGAACTGGCGGTCGGACTTGGGATAGTCCGTGGCCCAGGAATTCCTCCCCCGCCGGCGAAAGCCCCCACCTCCCGCGCTGTATGCCATGCGCGTGAAGTAGAACTCGTGCACGGGGAGGGGCCGCCCCTGTTGCGCCTCGTCCGGGAGCGGGGCCGCGTCCGGGATCGGGAGCGGGACGGGCGACGCCATGGTCATCCCGGCGTCCACGGAGAAAGACAGGGCCGGGCGTTCGCCGGGTACGCTTCCCGTGGTCCATTCGCCGGGCGCGGTCGCCTCGGCGGACACCGGCTCCTTGGCGTTTTCGACTGCCTCGGCCGGTAAGCCGACACCCATGCGAAGGTCGGCCTCCGGAGGTTGGTGCGAAGGTCCGCCGAACACGACCGCCATGGCCGAGATCCCCGCCGCCGCCAGGGCGCCGGCGCCGGTCCCCCGGCTCCACGCGCCCGCCTTCGGTCGAAAGCGTCGCTCTCGAATCACGTCAAACTCCGGGTTTGAGAGCTGCCGTCCTGTCTTCCGGCGGAAGAAGCGTGGAAAACTCCTATCGCTCCATCCGGAGAAAGGTTCCTGAAACGCTCCGGCTCCGCGGTCCGCTTGATCGACGTGGCCGGGCGCGCCTAGAATGCTGCTCCCCGGGGTCGCGTCCGGGGAGCCGTCGGGCATCTTTTGCTGCTAGCGCATTGTGCGTGGGGGAGGGACGTCTTGCAACCATCAGCGCTGTTCCGGGGATTCGCCGGACTGGTTTCGCTGCTTCTTTTCCCAGGCTGCTACGGGACGCTGGAGCTCGCTCCCAGCGACGCCGGGGAAGTCCTCTCCCGCCAGCTGCTTCAGGCGCCCGATCCCGGCCGGCGCGGTCCCCACGAGGTGCGCACCCTTTACTACGGCAGCGGCTCGGACCGGAACCGGCCGGAGTTCCGGGATTCGGTCACCTTTGTCACCGAGCCGGTCGATGCCTCAAAGCTGGTCGATCTCGGCGCGTCGGCGAAGAGCCGCAACGACTACTGGGGATTCGAGCCGGATCATTTCCCGCTCAACGCGCGCGTCTGGTATCCGGTTGGCGACGGCCCCTTCCCGCTGGTGCTGGTGGTCCACGGCAACCACAACATGCGGGACTTCTCCGACCCGGGGTACGACTACCTGGGAGAGCTGCTGGCCAGCCGCGGATACATCCTGGCATCCGTGGACATGAACTTCATCAACGGCGGCATCCGGGGCGAGAACGACGCCCGGGGATGGTTCCTCCTGCAGCATGCGGGCGTCTGGAAGGGGTTCAACGAGGACGAGGACAACCTCTTCCACGGGCGCGTCGACATGGAGCGGATCGCGCTGATCGGGCACTCCAGGGGAGGAGAGGCGGTGGGTCATGCCGCGGCCTTCAATCGCCTCGATCGCTATCCGGATGACGCTTCCCTCGAATTCGACTTCGACTACGACATCCGCGCCATCATCGCCATCGCGCCGGTGGACGGGCAGTACCTGCCCACCAATCGCTTCGTGCCGGTGGAAGACGTGAACTACATGGTCTTCCACGGCTCGCACGATGGCGACGTGACCAGCTTTCACGGCCTCAGGCTGTACAAGCGGGTGAAGTTCACGGACGGCCAGCCGCGCCTGAAGACCGCCATCTGGGTCTATCGCGCCAACCACGGGCAGTGGAACACGGTGTGGGGCGCGCACGACAACGGCCCCCGCAGCGGCCGCATCCTCGACCTGCGGGCACTCATGCCCGGGGAAGATCAACGCCGCTTCGCCGAGATCTTTATCTCGGCATTCCTGGAGACCACGCTGAGGGGCGACAAGCGCTATCTGCCGATGTTCCGCGATCACCGGGTGATCGGCGGATGGCTGCCCGGGACCATGTACGTAACCCGGTTCCAGACCGACGGCTTCCGCACCCTCGCCGACTTCGAGGAGGATATCGACGTCACTTCGGGGACACACCCCGGCGTTCGCCTGACGGGAGACAGCCTGTCGACCTGGCGAGAGGGCCGCATGCAGCTGCGCTCCAGCAACCGACCCGAAACCTCGGCATCGCAGGACAACCAGGCGGTGTGGCTGGGTTGGAACAACCGGATCGCGGGCGCGGACACGCTGGGGTCGGCGGCGGCGTACACCATCGAGCTCCCTGAGGCTCTTGCCGCCGAGTGGGAACTGGGGCCGGCCTCCTCGTTCGAGTTGTCGCTTGGGACTACGCAGGCGAAGCCGGGCCCACGCAGTGCCGGGGACGACCCAGGCGGCTCCGGAGAGGAATCAGGCGACTCCGGAGAGGGCAGCAGCGAGTCGGCGGACGAGGAAGAGGACGAGGAAGAGGACGACGCGCCCCCCGACTTGAGCGTCGTGGCGCGGGATGCGAACGGTACCGTCGCGTCCGTTCCGCTGAGCCGGTACGGTCCGGTGCGCAAGCCCCTGGAGATGCGGGTCCTCCGCCGGCGCGATCTCGAAGACGACCGCTTCGCCAACCTGTTCGAGTTGCTCCTGCAGAGCTACTCCATTCCGCTGGCGGACTTCGTGGAGGCGGCTCCGGCGCTGCGGCTGGACGAACTGCGGGCAGTGGGGCTGGTTTTCGACCGCGCGGAGGTGGGCGAGGTGGTGCTGGACGACGTGGGATTCGCCCGCCTGGACCCCGCCTACACTGCGGTGCGGATGCCCTGAGGCGCCAGCGTCACCCGCGCATGACCTTCGGCGACATTCGGATCGCCCGCGGGAGCGCGTGATGTGCGGATGCGCTGAGGCGAGCAGAGCCGCGAACTTCCCCAGCGCGCGCGGGAGGGCTTTGGCAGCCCGTGGACGAACTCGCCCCGGCATTCACCCACGACTTCCACCAACTGACCACGGAACTACTAACACTACGGGCCCCTCTGCAGGGTGTTGCATATCCATGGATGCAACCAAACGTTGCCTATCCAATAATGCAACACTGTGCAGAGGGGGTGGACCGCGATGAAGCAGCCACGCGCTCCTCAACCGCCTAACCCGCCCGCCCCTCGGTCCTATCGCCAGCTCAACCCGAAGCGGTGGGCGGCCTCGCCGCCGTCGTAGCGCTGCCAGGCGTAGTCGATGGCGAGCCGGTCGCCGTTGAACGCCCCTCCGGCGGTGAACGGGTGACCGAAGCCGTCCGGCGCGCGACGCACCCCGACGCGGGCCGTGAAGGTCCTCCCGCGCACCGGCCAGTACGCCACCTCCATCCCCGCTCCCGGCACGACCCCGCCGTCGGCCTCGCGGGAGACAGCGGCGCTCCACCCCAGGTCGAGCGGCCCGGCCGGGATGGCCGGCGTGGAGGCGCCCACGGTGACGCGCGCGGGCAGTGGGACCTCGACTTCGCCCAGGGTCAGGCCCGGTCCCAGGTTCTGCACGGCGAGCGCGACGCGCGCGCGCCCGGCGCCGACCGCCAGCCCCAGGTCGACGGCCGCGGTCGCATCGTGATGGCCGCCCAGGCGCTGGTCGACGAGCTTGCCGGTTATGCCGGCCCGGATGCCCTTCACCGCCCGCGTGTAGCCCACCGAAACGGCCACCTCCGACGTCCCCGTACCCCCGGAGGTGAAGAGCGACTGCGCGTCGTGGGACAGAACGCCCGCGCCTCCGTCCGGCACGCCGTAGCCCAGCGTCTGAACCCCCACCGCCACGTTGGCCGACGACCATTCCGCGGCGCCGGATACCGTGGTGAACAGGCTCGCCGTCCCGAAGCGCTGCATCGCCGCGCCGACCACGCCGTTGCCGCCGATCAACGCCGGGTTGTGGAAGACGGCGTCGCTGTCGTTGCCGACCGTGTAGAAGGCGCCCCCCAGTGCGGCCGCCCGGGTGCTGGCGGGCAGTTCGAGCACGAGCGGCCCGTGTTCCGTCGACTGGGCGCGCCCGGCGGAAGGGCATGCGGCCCACACGCCCGAGAGGGCAAGCGCGGCGAGTACCGTGACGGAGGTTCCGCGGCGGCCGTCAGGCAGCCAGGAAACGGCCGGCGTGGGTCTCAGCCAGGCAACGACGCGGGTGGGTCTCAGCCAGGCAACCGCCGGGGTGCGTCTCAAATGGAGATGTCCGGTTGGGGTCGCTGGGCGGCGGCGAAGTGGCCGGGGCGGATGTGACCGGCTCCGTGCCGGGAAGTTCGACGTCGGCCATGGATTACGGCGAACAGGTCGCGGGTGGACTCTTCCGGACACGTCGGTCGCGCCGAGTATACCCGTCTTCGTACAGGGTGGCAAAGCCCGGGGTGGCGGCAGCCCGGCACAGTGCCGGTCCGGGTGACCTGGTTCAACGACCGTGTGTGGCGCCTGCGGGTTCCCGCCGGGCGAACCGAGCCGGTCCGTCACACGGGCCCGTCCTCCCAGGGTCCCCACATCGCGTAGGTCGCGCTGGCGACCGTGCCCCCCGCCCGGCGGTCGCCCTGCGCGTTGAAAAAGAGAACCCGCCCGTCGGCGCTGAAGCACGACCCGGCGAACTCCCCGGCCCTCTGTTCGTCCGGCCCGAGCGGCGCGCGCGCCAGGTTGATGATCCGGCCCTCCCGGTCGAGCGCCCGCACGTGCTGGTCGCCGCTCCCGTCCTCGCACATGACGAGTCCGCCCCGCGGGCTGAGCACGATGTTGTCGGGGGCGTCCAGCACCTCGGGCGACGGCGACTCGAACACCAGCGTCAGCTCGCCCCGGTCGGCCGAGACGGGGCGGTAGTGGAAGACCTGCCCGGAGGTCGCATCCCCGCCGTTGGTGGAGACCACGTAGATGCCGCCGTCCCCGTGGAAGGCGCCCTCCAGGCGGGCGAAGCGCGCGCCTCCCCTGGCGAGCCCCTGCTTGAAGACGGCGAGCGGGTCGCGCTCCGCATCCTCGGGATCGGGGTCGTCGATGTCGACCCAATGGACCGGCAGGACCGTACCCGGAGTCTGGTCGCGCGCGGTCAGGTAGCCGGGCTCGCCGGTGATCGCGAGCATCTGCAGCTGCCCGCCCGCCGCCAGCACCCCGGGCTCGTGGGGAACGAAGCGATACAGCCCCGCGCCGGGCCGGTTGGGGACGAGCGGCACGTACCACGCGTCTTCGGTCTCGTACACGATCCCCGTCCCGGGATCGACCGCCACCGCCTCGTGCACGAACCGCCCCATGGCCACCAGTGGCACGGGGTCCACGGGTCCGGCCGCGTCCACGGGCACTTCGAAGATGTAGCCGTGGGGCTTGCCGAAGCCGTCGCCCCGCCCGTCCGTCGTTTCCTCGCAGGTAAGCCAGCTTCCCCACGGGGTGGGCCCCCCCGCGCAGTTCACGCACGTGCCCGCCAGCGATACGAACTCGTCCACCAGCTCGACGCTCAGCCCATCGCCTTCACCGGAGATGCGCACCTCGAGCGAGGTCGTCCCCCCGCTCCCGGCCGCATCGTAGTGAGGAGAGCCGATCGGCGTCGCAGACTCGGGCGGATCCGTCATCTCGTGATTGCGGATGAGGCGCACGTTGCCGTTGGGCATCGGAAACGCCGCCATCCCGTCGAACGCATTGGGGACCACCAATCCCTCGCGAACCGACGAGGGCACGCCCCCCCGAACTCAGCCGCACGCAACGGAGTCGCTCGGCGATCTCGAGTTCGGGACAATCGGGTGAGCTGACCAGGGGGCCGTAGGGCTCGATGATCCACGAACTCGCGTCGAACTCCGAATCCCGCCGTCCGCTGCCGCACGCGGCCAGCCCGG
>CBDDPN010000030.1:0-72763 GCA_965232315.1 Longimicrobiales bacterium
GACGCGATGATGAGTTCGTCCGGCTCCGACGGGCAGCCCGAGACGCTGGCCGGCGTGACGGTCACGCTGACCGGCGACCACGCGATGGGCGAGCAGCAGGAAACGAACATGGAGACGGGCGGCTACGCCTTCACCGGACTTCGTGCCGGCAGCTACACGGTCACGATCAGCGGCTACCCGGACGACGTCGAGTTCGAAGAGCTCAGCATGACCGTCGAGGTCGGCGTGGGCGAAGTCGGCACCGCCGACTTCGAGGGTGCGTTCATCCGCACCGCCGCCATCGAGGGCCGGGTGATCATCGAAGGCGAGGGACTCCCCGGGGTGACGGTTACCCTGGTCGGCGGTCCCGCCGACGAGAGCCACACCAAGATGACCGGCGCCGACGGCGAGTACGCGTTCACGGAACTGCGCCCCGGCACCTACCAGGTCGACATCTCGGGCTACGACCCGAGGGACTACGAGTTCGCGGCCACCTCCCAGGAGGTGAGCGTGGGGCTCGATGAGACCGAGACGGTCTCGTTCACGGGCGAACTGCTCCGCACGGCCGGTATCGCCGGCCGGGTCAGCGTCGAGGGCATGGGTCTCGGCGAGATCGAGGTCACGCTTTCAGGCGCGGCTGACGCGAGCACGACGACCGACGCCAGCGGCCAGTATGCCTTCGCGGGCCTGGCGGCGGGCGACTACACGGTCTCGATCGCAGTCGAGAGCGACGCCTACGTGTTCGACGCGATGAGCGCGGACGTGACGGTTGCGGACGACCAGTCGGCGATCGTGAACTTCGAGGGCGCCCACGCCACCACGGCGAGCGTCTCGGGGATGCTGTTCCTCGACGAGGCGACCAAGAACGACGCCTACGACGAGGGCGAAGACCCGTTCCCGGCGCCCGGTGTTCCGGTGGCGCTGGTGGGCCCGGGGGTCAATGACCAGAGGGTGGCCGCCACGGGCCCCGACGGGTCGTTCATGTTCTCCAACCTGGTCGCCGGCGCCTACCAGTTGGTCGTTCTCATCGACCCCCAGGTGCAGATGGCGCTCGGCGACTTCGCCTACGGCGGACCGGCGGCCGGCTACTCGATCAACCTTGGGGTTGGCGAAGCCGCGACGCAGGCCATTCCGTTCGACATCACGCACCAGACGGTCGGCTTCTCGGTGTCGCTGAGGCACGGCGACGGCATGGGCGCTGCGCTTCCGGGCGCCATGGTCTCGCTCTACGCGGACATGGCGGGTGAGACCAAGGTCGGCAGCGGCGAGACCGGTGAGGACGGCGTGGCGTCGATCCGGATCGCGCGCGCCGGCACGAGCGGCAACATGGTCTACGCGGGGGTCATGGCCGAAGGCTACCACGTGGCCGACGGCACGACGCCCGTCGCGTGGGATCCGAAGGTTCCGGCGACCGTGGGCGCGAACGCCAACGACATCGTCAACCTGAACGCCGAAGTGGCAGTCACCGGTAAGACGGTCGAGACCGGCCGTGGTGGCGGATACGCGCTCGCCGGTTGGGCCCTCAACGTCATGATGGCGGGCGAGGACGGCGAAATGGCCGCGGTCGAGGGCGCGGCAGAGGCGCTGAACGACGAAGGCATGGCACCGTTCGAGAGCGCAGTAGCGTTCGACGATCTGCCGATGAGCTACTACTTCGCGGTCGCCGAGGAGCAGAACGACTCGCTGGACGGCGGGGAGATGATCCAGTCGGACACGGTGCCGTTCATGCACGACGGGCTCTCGCTGGCCGGTGCGATGGACGTCGCCCTCACGGCGAGCTTCGCGACCCAGACGCTCAAGGTCTACGTGCACCACGAGCGGGACCAGGTCGAGGGCTTCACCGGTGGTGTGCTGGGCGGTGACCGGAGGATGTCCGGATCGGTCGAGGTGGAGGTTCGCTACACGTCCGGCGGCATCTCCCGCGCGTTCGCGAACAGCGAGTGGGACGCGGGCAAGAACACCGATGAGGAGGACGGCGTTTGGACCTTCTCTCACGTGCCCGCCGGCAGGGACGTTTGTTGTCGCCGCGACAGTGGCCGCGGATACGAAGGTCGTGATTCTCGATCCCGACCAGCTGGCCACATACGAGGATTTCGACGACAACGGCGTGACGGGCGGCGCGTTCGGCGACGAGGGCGGCTTCCACCACACGGTGGAACTCTGTCCGCTGAAGAAAAGCGCTCCCACCGGCCAGGACTTCAACCAATGCGCGTCGTTCGGCTTCGTCAAGACCTATTCGGTTGACGGACAGGTGTGGAAGAACGGGGTCGAGAGGGACGACGACGACGGCTTCGATCTGCACCTGTTTGCCGACGAGGATCCGGTGGCGGTCGAGGACATCGCGGTCAACATGGTTGCGGTTGAAGGCAAGAACCTCGCGGGCGAGGACCAGTCCCACAACTCAACCGACGAGGACGGCGAGGCCACCATACCGTTCGACTTCAAGGACATTGCCGACGGCGTCTACGCGCTCGGTGTT
Source organism: Longimicrobiales bacterium (assembly GCA_965232315.1). Lineage (GTDB taxonomy): Bacteria > Gemmatimonadota > Gemmatimonadetes > Longimicrobiales > Gaopeijiaceae > BD2-11. The sequence goes on from CBDDPN010000030.1 coordinate 2,459, forward strand.
TCGGAAGGCTGGATGGCGACGGCCGGGATGGGTGGCGACGCACTGCCCGAGGAGTTCCTGCTCGAGCACGCGGTCAACGACGACGGCCACCTCAACATCGACGTGACGCCAGCGACGGGCGTCCTCTACGGGCGCATTACCGATGACGCCACCGACCAGCCCGCAGAGGGTGTGACCGTCGATGTGAACGGCGAGTCGGACGTCACCGACGAATTCGGCCGCTACATCGTGGAGGGCTTCGACAAGGTGAAGCCGCCCAAGGATCCCATTATCGTGACGCTCTCCGGGGCGGGATTCGTTGAGAATAAGGACACCATCGACACATTCACGGCGAACGAGCCGGTGGAGCACAACCTCTCCATCACGAGCCTCGGCGAAGTCGCCATGGTCAGCGGCGCCGTCAGTAAATCCAACGGCGATCCGGTTGCCGGCGTGACGATCAAGGTGAACGGAAAGGCTCCGCTCAACGCGACGGGTAAGCCCAAGGCGCTCAAGACGGGAGCCGACGGCAGCTACTCGGCGCAGGTGAACGCTGGCAGCGTCACGGTGACGCCATCGGCACCGAAGCTGGCTGTGTCGTTCATCCCTGCCTCACACACGTTCACGATCGTGGTCGGGCAGGAGTTCGATGGAATAGACTTCACCGCCTACGACCACGCCACGATTACGGGCAGGGTACTCGACCCCGACGGCGCCCCCGTCGAGCACGTCGAGGTCTCGGCGACGCCGGCCGGCGCGGCCGCAGACGCTGATCCTGCGGCTTCCTACACCACCCGCAGCACGGGAGCCTTCACGCTCAGCGTGCCCTTCGGCGCCTACACGATCACGGCTGATGAACAGGACGGGAGTTACAGCTTCGTATACCCGAATGACCAGACGGATGGTCATGCGGTAAACGTCGCTCCCGGCCAGAGGTTGGCAATCGGCGACATCGCGGCGACGCTGTCGGCCAGCGGCCTGCCTCCGAGGTTCACCAGCAGCGCCAGCTTCAGCGTGGCACAAGGAAAGCGGACGATCGGCACGGTGACGGCGGTGGACGACGACAGTAACGACGAGGTCACCGGATACACCGTTTCCGGCGGTGATGACGCGGACAAGATCGGGATCACCTCAGCGGGCGTCCTGCAATGGGCACCGGGCGATCTTCCGAAATTCGACGATGAAACGGCGGCCAACAACAAGTACAAGGTGACGGTCACGGCAACGAGCGGCCCCAAGGCAACAGCGACCGGCACCACCACCACGAAGACGGCTGAGCAGAAGATCACGGTCACCCTGACCCCAAGCGGTGACGCGGTCGTGACGCTGGCCGTGACGCCGGACTCGATCTCCGAGGGCCAGAGCAGCGTGGTAAGCGCGACGCTCGAATCTGCGGCGTCGAGCCCCTTCACCGTCACGGTGAGCGTGACAGAAGCCGAAGAAAACGGCCGCGCACTCCGGGTCAGCCCCAACAAGACACTGTTCTTTGCCGCGGGAGACACGGCGAACAGCGGAGCCTCGGTGACGATCAGTTCGATCAACGACAACGACTATACCGGCACGCAGACGTTGACGGTGACAGGAAGAACGAGCGCCGCCAACATGACCGTCAAATCCGATGAACTCAAGATCACGGATAACGATGTCGGGCCGGGGCGGGTGGTATTGATGTTGGTTGAAGACGCCTCAGAAACGATCCTTGAGTCCAAGACCTCGATAGACGAAGGGGGCACCGACGAGACCGTACTGATTGCTCGAGTGGTCGGCGGGACAACGTACTCCGAGGAGATCACGGTTACGGTGGCAATCGGTGATGGCGCTACCGGAACTGATGGCACCTCCCTTACCATTAGCACTGGAGCGCGCCAGAGTACGGAGGCCATCACGGTCACCTCGGCTGACGACGATGATGACAAAAACGAGGTGGTGGTCATCACCGGAACAGCTACGCTTCCAGATGGTAGTCCAGTGTCGTCCGCCAATCAGCCCGGCGACGTCATTCTGGCCGTCGAGGACGATGACGAGAATCCGTCGTCGCCGCGGAATCTTGCGGTAACTGTGGAAGGCACCGCTGCCGACCCCCCCACAATCAGCACCACGGCGACGTGGGATGCCCCCGCGAACTTGGGTGTGGCCGACGGAACAGACAGGACCGAAGTCACCTACCAGTACCGCTTCGAGAGGTCCTCAGTCATTGGCGACGCGGGTTGGGAAGCCGCCGGTGTCGGGACGCAGGCTCTCGACTTGACGGGCATCACCGGCGTGGACGCCACTAATGTCTGGGACCGCGATTTCACGGTGCAGATTCGAGTCACCGGCTTCGAAGACACCGTCGTGACAAAGGAGTTCAGGACTCCTGCAAATCCAGGCACAGGCAGCTAATCTGAAACCCGGGCTTAGTTCCCGGCGGCAGTAAAGACGGCCCCCGCCCGGTTCGCCGGGCGGGGGCCTACTGTTCCAACCAAGGCCTCCCGCGCTCCGGCGGCCCCTGCTGCAACGAGGGCACTCCAAGTCGAGAATGCCCCTGTGACGAGTCGAGAAAGAACAGCCCTCAACCGCAATCCACAGAGCGCGGCAGCCGGGCCAGCAACCCACCAGCAACCCCAATGACTATTCCAATGCGCGTTGCACCTGACGTGGAGGCGGCACGATGATTCCGAGCAAGCTTGGCACACCCGCCCGCTCCCTGCTGGTCGTCACCTTGGTCTGCACGACCCTGGCTTCAACTTCCGGCGTGCGTGCCGACGAGCTATCTCCAAGCGCTTCAGAAAAGGTGGTTCCGCCGGTCGTGGATACCGCTCGGACGGGCGCGGCCGTCCCGCCCAGAATCACGATGACACGCAGATGGACGGGATTCGCGCAGGAGGAGTTCGGTCTCGACATTCGCTTCTCGCAAAGCGTGACCGGCTTCGCCAGTACCGACATCCAGGTCTTTGGGGCGACGCGGGATCACTCCTCCTTTATCGGCTCCGGCAGAAGCTACTACATCAGGATGCATACGCTGGCCGGCTATGAAGGCCCGGTGATCATCACGATCGCCGCCAACGTCGCTCACAACTCGGCTAACGAGGGAAACCTTGCTCCCCGACCGCTCACCTTCAACGCAGACACCCGGGCACCCAGAGCCCTCGGCGCCGAAATCGACGGCGGGGAACTCACCATCACCTTCAACGAGGGTCTCGACGAAGGCGTCATTCCGTCCGCAGGCAACTTCGAGGTGGACATCAGGCGGGGCAGTGTGCGCCACACCGGAAGGGTGTCCCGGGTCGAGATTGACGCGACGGAAGTAACGCTGACGCTATCCAGCGCGGTCCGCTTTGGAGACGATGTCGATCTGAACTACGACGACATCGGCACAAGGACGCTCAGGGACGAGGCCGGCAATCTCGCGTCTGACTTCTATCTGCGGGTGGCGAACAACACGGCCGCGGGCGAGGCGCCCGGTCGACCGCGGGGCCTCACAGCAGTTGCCGACGGATCGTCGGTGATCGAGTTGGACTGGCGCGCGCCGCTGGATCCCGGCAGCAGCGCGATCATCGGGTACCGGATCGAGATGTCGACGAACGGCGGCGTCACGTGGTCGACGCTGACCGAGCGTACGGTGACCAGTTACCGGCACACGGGCCTCGCGCCGAACACGACGCTCCACTACAGGGTCTCGGCGATCAACGCCTACGATGTGGGGAGCCCTTCCAGCGTCGTCAGCGCCACGACGGAGGAGGAGGAGCGCGTCCCGGACCCGCCCCGGGGATTGACGGCCCGGGCCCGGGGAACGTCAGCCATCGAGCTGGACTGGACGCGGCCATCGTCCAGCGGAACGTCTGCGGTGACCGGCTACCGGATCGAGTGGTCGAGCGCGAGAACCGGCAGAAGGTGGAGTCTCGTGGCCAACACGGGTTCGACGACGACGAGGCACAGCGATGACGGCCTGTCGCCCGGCACCACGCGCTACTACCGGGTCTCGGCGATCAGCGCGGCGGGCCCGAGCGCCTGGTCGAACGTCGCCCACGCGACCACCGACGATCTCACCGTTCCTGGCGCGCCCGCGAGCCTGAGAGCTACGCCGAGCGGTGTAGGGGGAAGCACGCAGATAGTCCTCAGCTGGAGGGCTCCGTCCTCGAACGGCGGGAGCCCCCTCACCGGCTACCAGATCGAAAGGTCCCTCAGCATCAGCGGGCCATGGATCATCCACGTGGCCAGCACCGGCAACGCCACCACCAACTACACGGACACGGGTCGCGCCCCCAACACGACCCGGTTTTATCGGGTGCGCGCGCTCAACGCCCAGGGGCGCGGGGACCCCTCGACCGCGGTCAGAGGCACCACCAACGCCGCACGGCCCGGCCAGCCCCGGAACCTGCGCGCGCGGGCGACGGGACCGACCAGCATCACCCTCAACTGGGAGGCGCCGGCCAGCGACGGCGGGAGCCCGATCACCGGCTACACCATCCAGCGGCGCGGCCCCAACGACGGCAGCTGGATCACGATCCAGCGCAACACGGGTTCGACGGCGACCACCTCCACGGACACGGGCCTCCTGCCGGCAACCGCCTACCGGTACCAAGTGGCGGCGATCAACCGCGTGGGAGCCGGTCAGTGGTCGTTCGAGACGCGCACGGGCACGCACCCCGACGTGCCCTCGGCACCGTTCAACCTGACGGCCCAGGCGGACGGCACGTCGCGCATTGACCTGTCCTGGAGCGCGCCCCGCAACACCGGCGGCGCACCCATCCTCGGCTACCGCATCGAGGCCTCGAGCGACGAAGGCAGAACCTGGAGGATCATCCGCCGCAACACGAACTCGCCGTCGCCGACATTCCCCCACCTGAACCTCCAGCCCGCGACCACGCAGCACTACCGCGTCTCCGCGATCAACACGGCGGGGACCGGGCCGGCCTCCAACGTCGCTCGGGCGACCACCGACGCAACCCATCCGGGCGTTCCCCGAAACGTCACGGCCGAGGCGGACGGCACCTCCGAGATCGACCTCGCCTGGCAGCCGTCCACCGACGACGGCGGCGCGAACGTCACGGGGTACCGGATCGAGGTATCGGACGACGGAGGCGCCACTTGGCAGGACCTGGTGGCCAACACGCGCAACACGCGCACGCGGTATTCGCACACCGGCCTCGAGCCGGCCACCACGCGCCACTACCGCGTCTCGGCGATCAACCGGATCGGCCTGGGCGGTGCCTCGCGGGTCGCGAGCGCCACCACGGACGCGACCGTGCCCGACGCGCCCACCGGCCTGGTCGCCACCTCGACCGCATCCACGCAGATCGACCTCGTCTGGGTCGCGCCGGAATACGACGGCGGCGCCCCGGTCACCGCCTACCGGATCGAGGTCTCGGAGACCGGCGACGCCTGGGCGGACCTGGTGCCCAATACGGGGTCCGCGAGCGCCACGTACACCCACACCGGCCTGCTGCCGGGCAGCACGCGCTTCTACCGCGTCTCGGCGATCAACCTCGCGGGCACCGGCGCGCCTTCCGGGGTCGCTTCGGCGGCGACCGACGATCCCGTCGAACGCGCGGGAAGGCTCAACACCCGCGTCCTGCCGCATGTGGCGGCCGCGATGACCTCGAGCACCGTCTCGGCGATAGCCGACCGCATCGACGCGGTGGCCAACGGCATGGGGATGGAGCGCAGCATGGAGGCTGGCGGCATTTCCTCCATGGCCGCGAGCCTGTCCTCGCCGGGCGCGGGCGGCCTGGGTCTGGCTCGGCAGGACCGCTCCGGCCTCTCCTCCCTCTTCGGCGGCAGCTCGTTCCAGATGCCGTTCGGCACCCCCGACGCCCCGCAGCAGACCGCCACGAGCACGCAGATGGCGGTGTGGGGCGCGGGCGAGTACCACTACCTCGGCGAACCCGGATCGAGCGTCCTCGACTGGAACGGCAACATGATGAGCGCCCACGTCGGCGTGGACGCGCGCGTGGGGTCCGACATCCTCGCGGGTGTCGCGGCCTCGTACTCCGCGGGCGACTTCGACTTCACCGACAAGACCGGCGCCACCGCGGTGACCGGCACCTACGCCACCACGATGACCAGCGCGAATCCCTACGTGGCCTGGTTCTCGGGCGACCGCGGCAACGCCGTGTGGGGCACGGCCGGGGTCGGCTGGGGCGACATCGAAGTCGATGACGAGCGCGAGGGGCTCCGGACCAGCCCCGCGCGCACGCTCACGGGAGGGGCGGGCGGCAGCTACCAGCTGCTCACGAGCGGCGTCGGCGGGGTCCGCCTGAAGGCCGAAGGATGGGCCGGCCAGGTTACGGTCGACGGCGGCGAGCAAATCGACTCGGTCACGCTGAACATGCAGCGCGCCAAGCTCGCTCTCGAGATGACGCAGGGCTACCGCACCTCCGGAGGGGACGAGATCGCCATCGTGCTCGAGGGCGGGATGCGCTACGACAACGGCGACGGCGTGAACGGCACGAGCGCCGAAATCGGCGGCGGGCTCCGGTACTCGAACGCCCGCATGGGCCTGATGGCGGAAGGCCGCGCCAGAATCCTCATCTCGGCCCGCGACGGCTACGAGGAATGGGGCCTGGGCGGCATGATCCAGATCGACCCCGCGGCCAGGGGCCAGGGGCTGCAGCTCCGGCTGGCGCCGTCGTACGGCGATGCCGCGAGCGGCGTGAACCAACTCTGGGAGCGCGGGGTGTCGAGTGCGGTCCGCGACCCCGGCTTCGGCGCCGCCACCAACCTGGACGGCGAGGTCGCCTACGGCGTCGCCGGCTTCCAGGGCACGCCCTACACCGGCTTCTACCTCTCGGAGAGCGGCGTGAGAGCCCTTAGCAGCGGCCTCCGCTACAACGTCGGCTCGGGGATCGGTCTGCGCATCGAGGGCACCCGGCGCGAGAGCGCGCTCGGTGCCGCAGACCACAGCGTCGGCATCCGCGGCCGGTTGCGCTTCCAGTAGAAGCGGAGACGGCATCATGGCGTTCAAGCGGCCACCTCCGCCGGGCTTCGAGGACGAATGGCGGCGCCTTGCACGACGGTCTGCCGAGCTGCGTCAGGAGTTTGCGGCCTTCCTCGACGACAACGACCGACTTCTGCGGCAAGCACGGTTGGCTTCGCTGACCCACAAGGAAGCAGTCGCGGAGTTCCTGCAGAAGCGGCCCGACGAGGTGTTCAGGTCGCGGGATATCCAGAAGGCGCTGGAAGCCGAGGGACTGGTCTTTTCCAGCTACTACACCGTCTCCGCGATCCTCACACGGCTCCAGTCGGATGGCCGTGCCCTGCAGGTCAGCCACGGCAGGTGGACGGCGCAGCCGAGCCCTGTCCCTGACGAACACGGCCCCGGCTGATGCGGTGAGACGCCACAGGTACCGCACGACACACGACAAAGCCCTCCCCGGAGGGAGCACGCAAACAACAACCCTACAGCATTCCCTACAGAGGACGGAAATGGGCAACGAGCGCTTCGCAATCCAGGAACTCCAGACTGCGCTCCAGAAGATGGAGCATCGTATGATCACCGCGTTCGATCGGACGAACGCCCGCATTTCGGCGTTGGAATCGAGGCTGAACCTGCGACTGCAGGAGCTTGAGGACAAAGCCGACAAGCGGGCGGCGGAACTGGCGACCAGAATCGATGCCGTATCTGCCAGGTTCAAGCGCCTGAGCTACTCCATCGACACCGTGGAGGACCGCCTCGACAAGCGGCTCGACGGGCTGGACGGGCTGGTACAGACGCAGATCGGCAGCCTCCAGACCCGAGTCGACGCGGTCGGCAGCCACTTCGCAGACTCGTCGTGACGCGCACGTCGGTCCACTACAAGCACATCGAGCGGGTGCTGAACAGGTCCGGCTACCACGAACTCAACAGGCCGGGGAAGTCGGTCGTGAAGGCGAAGCTGATGCGCCGAACCGGCTATTCCCGCGCGCAGTTGACGCGGCTCATCGGTCAACACGGCAAGACCGGCAGGATCGTGGATGCGAGACAGCGGAACAGTCATCCGTAGCCGCGAAGGGGCTCGCGCTGAGCCTCCGACCGAGTATCCATGATGTCACGTCACTCTGAGCAGGCAACAACTCCAGCAGCTGCGCGACCCACTCGCAATCACGGACATCGTCTTCCTCCCCGGAAGGGGGCGGGCGGATGCCCCTGCCTCAGTCGCGCAGCCTGAAGACGTAGAGCGCGTTGCCGGAGGTGGGATGGCGGATCTCCGGGGCCAGTAGTCTGGGCACGATGCGCGGGCTGCCGCCGCCGAGGCCGGTGCTGACGGCCAGGTACTGCTCGCCTCTGATGGAGAAGGTCACGGGGAAGCCCTGGACGGAGGTGCCGAGGCGGGGTCTGCCATAGCACCTCGCCGGTTTCCACGTCGTAGGCGCGGAAGTAGCGGTCGACGTCGCCTGCGAACGCCAGGCCGCCGCCGGTGGTGAGCGCCGCTGTGAGGAAGGAGGCGCGTTGTTCGACGCTCCAGACCTCTTCGAGCGTCCTCACGTCGTAAGCGGCCAGCTTGCCGAGCCTGCCGTCGGTGCCGGGCATTTCGGCCCAGTCGCGGTCGGCGCCGGTGCCGCCCGAACCGACCTCCATGGCGATCTCGCGGCCGGAGATTTCCAGGCAGCTCTGTGAGAGCGGGGTGACGAGCAGGCGGGTCTCGGGACTGTACGCCATCGCGTGCCAGTTGTGGCCGCCTGCCGTGCTGGGGCAGACGGAGATCCAGTCGCCCACCCCGGCCTTCATGATGTCGGAACGGTAGGTGACCTCGCCGGTCTTCGGGTCGATGTGGTCGAAGACGTTCTGGTAGACGGTCTCGCGGTGCTCGAGGAACTCGCCGGTTTCCCGGTCGAGCTTCCAGAAGATGCCGTGCTTGCCGATGGCGAAGAGGAGCCGCTGCCCGTCGACGTCCACCAGCAGCTGTTCGAAGGCCTCGTCGAGGTCGAGCGCCTCGCCGGGGACGTGCTGGCGGTACCAGGCCAGCGAGCCGTCGGTGACGTTCATCGCGAGGGTGGAGCTGGTGTAGAGCGCCGGGTCGGCGGCGGAGAGGCCGCGGCTGGCGGGCACCCAGGGCTTGGCCTGGGCGGTGCCCCAGTAGATGAGGCCGAGAGCCGGGTCGTAGCTGCCGGTGGTCCACGCGTCCCCGCCGCCCCGCAGGTGGAGGGGCAGGTCTCCCCAGGTGTCGCCGCCGGGCTCGCCCGGCCGCGCGATGGTGTAGGTGCGCCACACCTCCTTCCCGGTGTCCGCGTCGTGCGCGGTGATGAAGCAGCTGTCCTCGTAGTAGCGCCCGCACCCGTTGATGCCGTTCACGACCAGCCCCTCCACCACGATGGGTCCGGCCACGTTGGTGTAGCCCTTGCGCGGATCGGCGACCTGGGTGTCCCACACCGTCTTGCCGGTGCGGGCGTCGAGCGCGACCAGGCTCGCGTCCTTGGTGGCCACGAACACCTTGCCGTCATAGAGGGCCAGGTTGCGCAACTGGTCGAAGCCGCCGGGGCGGATGTCGTCGGGGAACTGGCGCCGGTACTCCCAGAGCAGGTCGCCGGTGGCGGCGTCGAGCGCCTGAATGATGTTGCCCGGGTTGGCGAGGAACATGATCCCGTCGAGCACCAGCGGGGTGGGCTGGTTGGCGCCGTCGGCCATGGCCCAAACCCAGGCCAGTTCCAGGTCGGCGACGTTCTCGCGCTGGATCTGGTCGAGCGGGCTGTATCCCCACGCGTCGTAGGTCCGCCGGTACATGATCCAGTCGGCGGGGTCCGGGTCGCGCAGCATGGCGTCCGTCACGGGGGTGATCGGGCCGATGCTGCCCTCCACGGTGGTCCGGCCGGTGGCGCGCGCGGACTGGCCGGCGGGTGCGGCGTCTTCGCCCGCTGGGGTCGCGGTCGCGTCCTCGGCGGCGGGGAGCGCGTCCCTCGCGGCGGGGTCTGCGGCCTCCGCGGCCGGGGTCGTCTCGGGGTCCGCCGCCTCCGCGGACCGGGCGCGGGCGGTCGCGTCCTCGCCCAGCACCGCTCCGACCTCCAGCGCGGACGCGAGCAGGCCCTGGTCGACCGGGGCGCCGTTGGCTTCCAGCAGGAAGGCGGTCACGGCCAGGTACTGCGCGTCGCTGAGCGTCCCGGGCTCCTCCGGAGGCATGTCGCGCACCACCGCCAGCAGCTCGCCGAGCGGCGCCGTCCGCCATGCCGAGCGGAAGTTTGGGCCCGCCAACTCGGGCGCCTCGAAGTCGCCGCTCAGGTCGGCGCGATGGCACTCCGCGCACGAGCGGTCGTACACCCCGCGCCCGGCCTCGACCTGCTGTGGAACCAGGCGCACCGTCTCCTGCCCGGCGAGCGGTGCGGCCACGGCGACAGCCACGGCAAGAAACGGGGTCCGCAGTGTAGTCATAACTTATCAGTAGATATCAGTAATATAACCAGTAATCATCAGTGCGTCAGCGCATACAGCACAATATTTATTCCGAGCGCGTAGGACTCCGGCGAGAACTCGAAGAAGAACGTCTCGTCCTCCCCCTCGCGCTCCCAGCCGTCCGCGATGTCGGTGTTGTGGGTCATGACCACCATCGCACGCCCGTTTTCGTCGAAGATGGCGCGAAAGTGCACTTCGGCGCTCTCGAAGCCCCGCTCCGAGGTCCTCTGGCGCCCGGACCGGTACCAGTACTGGATCGAGGGCACCTGGGGCACGTCGCGGACCTGGTACAGCCCGTTCAGAAGAAGGTGGTCGCTCGGAACGTCCCCGATCACGTGATCGGGGAGCACCTGCAGCATGGTCTCCTCCCAGTGCTGCCAGGCCCGGTCGCCCCAGAAGTCGTCCACATACAGGAAGCCGCCCTTGAGCAGGTAGGTGCGCAGCCGCTCGATCTCCCCGGCATCGAAGCCGACCGTCCCGACATCCGACATGAAGACGAAGGGGCAGTGGAAGATCTCGTCGTCCTCCAGGGTCACCACCGCGTAGAAGGGCTCTCCGTTTTCGGAGCGGCTGACGGCGGAGGTGGTGAGCTGCGAGAAGCGCAGGGAGAAGTTGGCGTCGGAGTTGGGATAATCGGTGCGCCAGCCCTGGCCCAGCGGCTCGTTGCGCACGCTGCGGTAGGCGATGCGGCAGAAGGTGAAGCCGAACTCGGCCGCCTCCCCCGGGTTGGCCATGGGAGCGCGCCTGGAATAGCCACGCCCCCACCGCTGTGCGTGCACCGGGCTCGCGAGGACCGCCAGAGCGCCCGTCCAGAGCGCCATGAGGACGATGAGCGCCCTGGCGGTTCCTGGCGCGGCCCGGTCGTGCATCAGAAGCGCGACGACATCAGCCAGATATCGGCGTTGGCCCACGACTGGAGCCGATCGGCCAGCACTTCTTCGGCTTCGGCGTCCCGGCCCTGGGCCCTGAGCGCCTGCTCCAGTCCGAAGAGCGACCAGCCGTTGTGCGGATGGTCCACGAGCGCGGCGCGGAACACCTCTTCCGCATCCACATGGCGTCCGGCGTCGTTGAGGATGCCGCCCAGCCAGTGGCGCGCCGAGAAGTTGAGGGGCTCGGGCTCGTCGTAGCGGAGCCCGTCCTCAACCCGGATGGCCTCCTCGAGTACCCCGACGGCCCCGTCGACATCGCCCTCCCCGGCCAGCATCTCGCCCTCGAGAATCGCGCCCACGACGGTGATGAGGTCGACTGCGGAATGCCCGCGGAAGGGAATCTCGTCCTCGAGCTCGGTGCGCGCCGTCCTCAGCCGCTCCATGTAGAAGTTGGCGCTGTCGGGCCGTTCCATGCGGAGATGCGCGTAGCCGCGCCCGAAGTCCCAGAACCCGGCGAAGAGAGCCTGCTCGGGCCGTTCCTCGATCGCCAGCACGTCGTCCCAGAGACCGAAGCGGGTGCCGGTGAGCGACACGTAGAAGCTGCCGCCCGCCACCAGCTCGCCGTAGTTGCGCGAGGCCTGCATCGCGACGGCGCCCTCGCCCGCCATGGAGGCGGCGAAGAGCAGCATGTGCAGGTTGTGCGACGGATAGATGGCGAAGCCGAGGTCGTGGTTCGCCTTCTGGTCGGAGTGCCAGGCGTGCGTGTTGGCGATCACCGCGTCGTGCCAGCGCCCGATCCGGTTGTAGGTGTGCGAGGGCATGTGCTGGATGTGGCTCGCGCCCGGGATCGACTGGCCGAGATGGTCCGCGCATCCCTCTGCCTTCTCGGGGCGGGCGGTGGGCTCGGTCGCGTGGACGTAGAGGTGGCACGCGCCGGGGTGGGCGATGTTGTTCGCCAGGACGCCCTCGAGCACGCGGTGGATCTTCTGCACCTCCGGGTTCTCGATGTCCCAGTAGCCGCGCCGGGGCTGGAGCAACATGAGCGACTCGCCGTAGAAGGTCCCCACCTCGAGGTCCCGGGGGTACGCCTTCCACACCGTCTCCATGGCGGCGGCGTACGTCTTGTCCAGCTCCAGGCGCTGTTCGTCGCCCTCGTGCTCGGGGGCGTAGCGCGTGATCATCGCCTCGATGAGGGCTTTCTCGATCGGGGTGCCGGTTTCCTCGGCCAGCTCCTGGGCCTTGTGGATGGCGGCGTAGGCCGTGGGAGAGTCCTCGGGGAGCATCGCGCCGTTCAGATAGCGCCCCAGCGACCACGCTTCCCCGAAGTAGCACATGGCGCACTCGGGATCGTGGCGCTGCGCTTCCTTGAAGGAGCGGTTTGCGTCCGAGGGCGTGAAGGCGTACATGAGCTGCATGCCCTGCATGAAGTACGCCTGCGCGTCGTCGGAGTCGGTGGTGATGGTGCGCGAGTAGGGCCCGAGAGCGCTGGAAATGAGCAGGACCTCCTCGCCGTCGGCCGGAGCGGGACCCGGCCCGTGGTCGTGCTGAGCGGATAGGGGCGCCGGTGCCAATCCGAGCAGGACCGGCGCGGCGCTACAGACGCAGGCGAGAAGTAGAATGAGGCGTTTCCGGGTCATGGCGTAGTCTCCTGAAGTGAGTCCGAATGCTCCTCGTGATGTGAGTCCGAATGTCCCTCGGAAACTGCCCCGCTGAAGGGCTGTGCGCCAGAGATGGGGAAGCTACCTGCGCCGCCGGCGTGGCCCGCGCTTGCGGGACTCCAGGTCCCGGTCGAACTCCTCGAGATCGCGGTCGTAGTCGCGGAGGTTGCGGTCGTAGTCCGGGTCCCGGGCGTGCTTCCGCGGATCTTCTTCCGGCCACTCCGGCCCCGACCCACCGGCCTGGCTCTGCCGCCTCACGAAGCCCTCCACCCGGTCGATCAGGGTGTCGGCGTCCGATCCCAGCATGCGCCCGCCCGCGGCAGCCCCCATGCCCCCGCCCCTGGCAGCCCCCATGTGCCCGCCCCCGGCATCCTCCGCTCCGGCCCCCGACAGGTATTCCTCCTCCCGGCCTCCGTCCTCCGCCAGGCTGAAGCCCTTCGCGCTGTAGAGCCTGAGCCAGCGATCGAAGCGGTGGCCGAGGCGCATGACGGCGTAGAAACGCCGTGGACGCCGCCTGCCCCCGGAAAGCAGATCGATCAGGATCGCGATGACCGACAGGTTGATCAGCACCAGGTCCTTCAGTCCGTCCACCGCGAGCTTGGCCTGGAAGACGACGAAGTCGATGAAGGTCACCTTGCGGGTGACGACGGGGAGGGAGGATTTCCTGAGATGGTTCATGGGGGGTCCGGGTTCGAGTTGGAATCGCTCCGCTCCGTGCAGGACGATCCGCCGGTCGTGTAAGACATCATGCGCGCGAGACTCTACGGGAGTAAAGCGTTCGGGTGTCCGGGTGTCCGCCGGAGGCACCACTCGCGCCCTCCCCTTCCCTCTCCTGGCGCTCGGGGCCGTCCTCAATCTGCGCTCACGGCTCAGGTGGCCCGCGACTCCCGCGGCCTGGTCGCTGGAAGCCCCGCTGAATAGCCGCGCCTACACTATTATGTCGTATATCGCCTCCTTTATTGTCGGTTGTTGTCCCCCTATTTAGGGTGAAAGTCCGCACGCTGCTACTCATCGGTATACAGTCACCCTGTTTGGGAGGCGCGACAAAACAGCGATCATGCCATACTGGTATTGTCAGGCTCACATAAGGACACGGGGTTTGCCGCGACGGTCGATCGCGGGCCTTGTCCGAGGGCGGTGTCGCACGAATGCAATCGGAACGACTGGTCTACTTGCTGTATTGCAAGGATACCGAGCTTGGGGATCGCCTGGAGCAAGTCCTGTCCGGTATGGACATCGAGCGGGTGAGTTCAAGAAAGGCGCTCCTGGCGCCGCCCATGAACACCTGCGCAATTGTCTTCGGCCTTGCCAAGTGCTCCGATGGCGATGTCCAATGGCTTCGGTCGGCGTCCGAGCCTCTGCGACCGCCCTGTGTGGTGGTAGCGCACCTCTCGGTGCCCTGCCTGAAACGATTGTATCCACTCCGGTCCAGAAGGTTGCAGGTCATTTGGGCGGACGAAGCCGAGAGCCGCCTCGTCGACGTCCTCGATGAGTTGAGGAGGGTCAGCCGCAGTCCGATGTGGCGTCTCGGCTTGAGGCTGCTCTCCGACTATTCCTTCAGATCTTCCGTCCGGGAAACGATCGGCCGGATTTGCGGTCTGCACGACAACGCCGTTGATACCCCCGTCGCGCCCGAGAATTCGGTCGGTCAACTGGCCCGTCAGGTCGACCTGGCCCCTTCCACGCTGAGCCGCTACTGGAGGGAAGAAGTGCCCCTCCGGTGCAACCTGAAGGAGTTCGTCAGCTGGGCCGTTCTCCTGTGGGCTCTGCGCCGGCGCTCGCGGGACGGCTGGGGCGCCATCGCGGCCCAGGCAGGCCTTCGGCGCCGCACGCTGGAAAGAAACTTTTTTCGCATGGCCGGGTGTACGCTCGCGGCCGCAGCCGAGGATCCGAATCGGGTCGTTGAGCGATTCAACCAGTGGGTCCATTCAGTGTGGGATCCCCACTCCTCCAACGGGTCGAGGAAGCACGATCCGGTTCCCGCGCGGGCACCCGGCGAGCAGACGCCATGACGGCGGCCGGCTCGACTTCCCGTCGCTACGTCGGCTGGCGTTGCAGGCTCTACCCGAGTCCTTCCCAGGGCGCGGCGCTCGTCAGGTGCAGGAACGGCATGCGCGGGCTCTCGAACACCCTGCTCGCCGCCTCCCAGCTCAGGTACGGGCAGACCGGACGGCGCCTGTCCCTGGCCGAGATGCGAACCATGGCGCGGGAATGGCAGCGGCAGCCGGAGCACCGGGGATTCCCCGCCAGCGCGACCTACCGCGTTGCCAGCGACCTTGACCGGACGTTCCGCAACTGGTTCAGGAAGCCCCGGAGACGTGGCCGAAGCGGATCCCCGCAGTTCAAGAGCATCGGTCGGGAGCCCGGCATCTACTTCAGCAACCAGGGGATACGGTTCGATATCGACCGGGTGTGGTTGCCCAAATACGGCTGGGTGCGCTGGAAGGGCGGCAGGCTTCCCCCGGGGAGGCTCCCGGGACCGCCCGGCCGCAAGACCCTCGGCCTGCTCTCCGGACGGGTGTGGCTCGATGCGGGAGACCGGTGGATGCTCTCCTGCCTGTTCGAGTGCGCGCCGCTCACCCCTTCGGAACCGAAGACGGACAAGGCCGCGGTCCGTCAGAGCGGCAGCGAAATCACGGTGTCGGTCGACGGCAGGTCCGTCCATGTGGTCCGGGAGAGCAGGGCTCTGCGCAACGCGAGACGCCGCCTGGCGAGGCTGGAGCGGCAGCTGGAGCGGTGTGAATTCGGGTCGGAAGGCCGCAAACGCACCCTCGCCCGCATGCGCAACCAGGCGCGCAAGGTCAGAAACCGCCAGGGGGACCTGCAACACAAGACCACGACCAGCGTCGTTCATGACGCCCGCGAGATCGAAGTGGAAGGCGCAAGCAGCGAACTGCTGCGTCAGCTCGAGTACAAGGCGGAGTGGCACGGCCGCAGGCTGAGGGTACGGCGAGGCCCGCCGGAACCGGGGACGGGCAATCCCCGACGCGCGCGGAGACCGGGGAGCCGGTCGCTGAAACGCGAATCGCGGACGCGAAGGCCGAAAGCCCTGTAGTCGTCTGCGAAGGTCGGAACGAATCAGGGGGGTGAGGGAGGAGGGCGGCGCGGGCAAGTCGCTTCATCCGCGCTGCCGGAACGGGCTTCGATATCGTCAGCGGCACACCACACCATTCGTCGCGCGACGAGAGCCCCGTAGTAGTTGCACCGGTTTCTCTGCCCCCCTGCTGCCTATGCGGCCCGCCTCCGAATCGGGTTGTTTCATCCTCTGCCCTTCCTGACCGGGCTCAACCGTCCACACCCGTAACGAGCGTCACCCCCCGCCCGGGAATCCCGGACGGGGGGTGAGTTTGTCCTGCGACCATCAGCCCGGCTGGTGACAAGTCAGCCAGGCTGATGGTGTTGAAGGGTGATCAGCCGCCGTTGCCATCCTCTGCCGGGTCGGCGTCGACCGTTTTCGTGTCGGTCGCGTGCCAGACCTCTTCGTCGTCGGCGTCGACCTCTTCGGCCTGTCGCGTCTCGACGCGGACGTCGAGCGCCTTGCGGAGGATCTCTTCAGTCACGTTCACCGTCACTGCGGTGCCAACGATCGTCCAGTCTGCCGCCGTGATGCCAGTGTTGCCATCGTTGACGACGTACACTCTGCTCGTCGCATCCGTCACAGTCGCTCCGTCCACTTCCATCTGGAACTGAGTTCCGCCTGTGGCGATGAGCGACTGCTCTCCGAGCCCGTCGATGTCAACCGTGATAACGACTCTCGTCGCAGTTCTGGTGTTCGTCGAGGCTTCCCAGTTGATGATGAGGCTGTCCGCGGTCGCATCGTCGTCGGTATCACGGACTGCTGTGATATCTTCGGGCGACGAGTCGACCCGTCCAACGGTCCTCACTGCAGAGGTGCCCTCGCGGTTCGCGGTGCCGCCGTCCGCAAGTGTCTCGTCGGACGTGACGGTGATCCGGACCCTGAGGCTGAGGTCGCCTTCGTTGCTGGCTGGGGCGTCAAACGTACCTACCCTGATGCCGTCGTCCGCACTGTCTTCAGTGTCGTCGCCGGTCTGGGCGGAGAAGCCCGCATCCGTCCAATCAGCCTCGACGCAAGCCTCGGTAACGCACGTCTCGATCTGGTGCGCGGGGGCGGTGAAGCCGTCGACGTTGTCGAACCGCCAGCTGATGTCGACCGCGCCGCTGTACGCGCCGGTGGTCTCGTCCTTCACGCGCGTCGCGCTGATACTCCTGGCGTTGACGCTGGCTCCGGTGATGTTGCCGAAGCTCACGCTCTGACCCGGAGCAACACGGACGTCTCGCTCGTCATCGGGATAGCTGAAGCGCGTGAGGCTGGTTTCCGGCGCCGTGGCTTCGATCGTGTAGCGGTCGTAGGGCACGCTGAGCACGAAGGTTCCCGTTCTACCGGTCGTATCGGTAGCCGTCGGCGTAGCGTCGGCTACACCAGCTTCCGTCGCCGTGACGACAACGCCGCTCATCGGTCCGCCACCTGCGGCCACCACTCTACCGGTGATCCTCGCGTTCACGAAGCCGGTGAAGTCGAAGCCCGAGACATCCGAACCGGAATGCGCGGGAATGTCATCGATCTGATCGGGAATGAAGGACATGCCCTCCTTCGTGACCCGAACCGAAACTCCATCGCCCCGTTCCTGGGCCTTGACCATCACCGTGTAGTCGCCCTCGGTGCCGGTCACGTAGATGTCGTTCTCGTCATCGTCCTCTGCGTTCGTGTTCTCCGGGGCCTCGAACGTGTCGCCGCCGTCGTAACTCACCTCGACCGTCGCGCCCGCGATCGGCGCGGCGCTGCCGGAGGCACTGACCTTACCAGTGATCGAGGCGGTCTCGGCCGCGGCCGACAGCGTCAGGTCGTCGCCGTCCTTCTTCACCTCCGTCACCGAGTTGGCTACGAAGTCGAGGATCACGCTGGCTGCGCCGATGCCTTCGACCTTGGCCTCCACGAGGACCTTGTTGGGTTCGTCCTCGCCGTCAACCTCGTGGGTCTCGCCGAGGATACCCTCGATGATGAAGCGCCCATGCTCGTCGGTCGTGGTCGACTCGGCGTTCGCGGTCACGGTTGCGTCGTCCATGGCAAAGCCGTCCTCGTCGACAACAAAGCCGTAGACGGTCGCCGTGGAAGGCGTGATGTCGAGTGAGACTGGTCCACCGAGCGGGTTGAGCGCGTTGCCGACCATGCCGGTGGCACCCTTGGGGCTGACGTCCCCGAGGTCGTCGTCCGTGGCCGGTATCCTCGCCCGCCATCCGACCGGAAGGTCGAGCTCATAGGCACCCGCGGCGATATCGGCGAACTCGAACATGTGGGTCTCGTCGAGATCCTCGGTGTCGTCGTCGTCCTCTTCCGCGGTGGTAACGGTCTGTTCCTCGCCCGCGAGGTTCTTGTCTTCGTCCGGAGTCAGGCCGAAGGTGAGGCCTGGTTCGAAATCGGGATCCTCAACGGCCTCGAAGTCGTCGGCGTCATCCATCTCGACGCTCCGCTTCCAGATCAGGCCGCTCACGGTGTGGGCGCTCACATAGGCGAACGACGAGCACTCGTCGTGATCCTGCGGGTTGGTCTTCTGCAGCGGGCACAGCTCAACCGTGTGGCTGTAGCCGCCCATCGCGCCGAAGTGGCCGCCGGTGATGCCATTGGCGTACGTGTCCCTGTAGGCCGCGAGCTCGTCGGAGTGCTCGCCGTCGTCGAGGACGATGATGGCCTGGTAGCCTTCGTCATCGTCGTCCTGCCCATCTTCCGCCTTCACGATCACCTTCTTGTCGGCGGGCACGTTGCTGAAGACCCAGGCACCATCGTCACCTTCCTCGACATAGTCGATGCTGTCCGCGTTCTGGAACGGACGGGAGCGGCCGTTGTCGTCGATGTAGCGGAGTTCGACGCTGACCTTGCCATCGTCCATCTCATCGCCGCCGAGCACGTTGCCCGTGAAGCCCACGACCTGGTCGAGCTCGTGGTGCACATAGACCTTGAGCGTCTGGGTCGTGTAGCTGGCCACGAGCGCGCCCGCATCCTGGGTGCCCGCCAGTGAGAGTCCGGTGTGCGTGTACACCACCGGAGCGGCCGCGTAGTTCTCGCCGCCGTCCATTTCGTCGTCCTGATCCGGGGCGAGCCCGAAGACGTAGGTGGCGGGCAGATCGGTGGGCATCACGGTCGTCTCGAACGACGCCATGCCCTCGTCGTCCGCGTCCTCCTCGCCCAGCATGGCCGGCGCGCCTTCGACCGGCATCAGGCTGGTCGGGTCGGTCGGATCGCCGGACAGGACAACGATGGCCCAGCCGGCGAGCGCGTCGCCGCCGCCGTAGTCGGTGGTGACCGTGGCGCCGCTGACGCTCACGTCAACACTCAGGTTGACGATGTCGGCGTCGTTGAGCACCGCAGGCGGATTCGCGTCCGCGGCCGGGTGCACAAACGACTGCGGATTCCACGTCACGGCCTGCATTTCGGCGGTCGGATCCTCGAAGTAGTCCGTGTCGACCCCCATGTAGACCGTGTTGTCGCTGGTGCCGGCACGCGCGACCCTGATCGACGTGTAGACGCCGGCCGCGCTGGCCTCGGTCTCGCCGCTCCCGACCTTGGTCTCGCCGTCCTCGTCCGCGTAGAGCGTGACGCTGGCGCCGGGAATCGGCATGCCGCGATGCTCGACATCATTCAGCGTGCCCTTCAGCGTGACCGCGACGTTGATGGTCGTGTGCGTGATGTCGAACGGAATGGCCTGCGACTTCGCCTCACCGACTGCGAGGTCGAAGGCGTAGCCCACCCCCGGTCCGCCGTACGCGAGGTCGTTTTCCGCGAGTGCCGCGGCAACCCCGGCGTCGATCGGCACGACCAGCTGGTATGGGCCTGCGCGCAGACCTGCGAACATGAACGTGCCATCCGGGCCCGTCGCGCCCAGCCGCTGGTCATTGACCCCGGGGCCCACCAGAGCCACCGGTACACCAGGTGCTGGCAACGGGTGCTCGCCCGCGTCCATCATGTCGTTCTTGTCGAGTTCGTCGATGAACAGCATCCCCGAGACGCTCGCCGTGGTGGCGTGCGCGCCCTCGAAGTTCACGATCGCCGACTCTTCGTCCGCGACCGTCACGTCCGAGCTCATCGCGTCGAACACGTAGGCGTCGCTCTCGACCGCGATCGTGACCGTGTAGTCGCCCGCCGCCAGGCCCGCGAAGGCATACTGGCCGCTGGCGTCGGTCATGGTGCTGTCGTCGGCCGCGCCCGAGAGCGTGACCGCGATGCCCTCGAGTCCCATGCCTTCGACGCTGACCCGGCCGCTGATGCCGGCCGTTCGGAGAAGTTCGCCCGTGAACGAGACCGTCTCGGTCTCATCGAGCCCCACGCTCACCTCCTGGGAGGTCGCCGCGAACTCGTAGTCCCGCGGATCGTAGCCCGAGATGTCGACCTGGTAGGTACCGGGGCGGAGCTCCGTGAACGCGTACTCGCCGTCGGCGCCGGTCATCTTGGTGTAGCTGTCATCAGCGGGACCGCCGACCAGGGTAACCATCACGCCCGGGAGGCCCTCGCCCTCGATGATCACCCGGCCCTCGATGGCGGCGGTGCGGATGTAGGCACCCTCGAAGTTCGCATTGCCGACCTCGCCCACGCCGACCTCGAGGGTCATGCTGAGCTCTTCGAACTTCACGTCCTCCGGGTAGCCGCTGATTTCGACCGTGTAGGTCCCGGCCCGGAGCCCGGTGAAGGCGTAGCCGCCCGTCTCCATGTTCGTTTCCTGCGTCACGGACATCTCGCCCATTTCGCCCATCACGTGCTCGCCGCTCAGCTTGACGGTCACGCCGGCCAGCGTTTCGGGCTGCCCGTCGGAGCTCCCGCTCATCATGGGATCGGACGCGACAACGGCGCCGACCACCGAGGACGAACGGATGTACTGCCCCGCGAAGTTGAGGTTGACCGTCTGGCCGTCCGACGCAATGGTCGCGGACTGTGAAGCGCTCGGGAACGTCACGTCATCGGCAAAGCCGCTGATCGAGACGGTGTAGCTACCCGCGACCACGTCCGCGAACGTGAAGGCCCCGCTCGTGTTCGTGGTCGTCGTGGTGCCCGAGGAAAGAGTGGCGGTGATGCCCGCGGCACCCTCCCCGTCGATCGTCACCGTACCGGAAATCGTCCCAACGGGATCCGGCGGCGGTGGCGGGTCGACGGGCGGTGGAGTGCCCTCGTCGCAGGCGGTGAAGGTCACGGCCATCAGCGTGGCCATGGTGAGCAGTTTGAGTCGGTTCATCGAACGCTCCTGGTGATGGGAATGGGAGTACTGACCTGAAACGGCTGGACAGGATTCGCGGGACTTCGGATTAGCAAACGTGGTGCCACATTTGAATCCTCTTGTTTTCCAACCAGTTACGGACTATCGCATGGCCCCGCGGCGTCTGGTTATCCGCGAAAACCCTCGGATTATTGAGGGGAATCACTGTTTTCTGATTGCGACGAAATACGCTCTACTGTACGACGGATTGGCGTTTACTGTCCGAGAGACTGCCTCCAAATGTGATCCAGCTCCCGGTCTCGCATGCGGGACTTCCTGCCGGTGTCACATACGACGTTATCGCGCGTATTGTAAGACATTATAGCGTAACAGTCAGGGCGTGGGTGCTGGTCAAGACGGAGCATCGCAACCCGGGCACGGCGACGGTTGCGAACCCACCAGGACCCTGAGTATGCAACGCCATCCGACGTTTGTCCACTGGTACACGCGCTCTTCCACCTTGCCCGGGATAGTCCCCCCAATTTGGGAGGCGCTAACCTTCCTGTAATTCTTCACATTCAGGGAGATTGTGAGCCTGTGGGTCCCCCGGGGGGGAGAGGGAACATCGCATGAGTGGTCAGGATCAGTTCGAGCGCGTCCTGGGGTCGATGCATGAGGCCGCGCTCGGCAATGCCCGATGGCCGACGACCGCATCCGCCATCAGTGAGGTCACCCGCACGAAGGGCAACGCCCTGATGTTCGGCGAGGGCGATACGCCGGCCGACGCGGAACTCTTCTTCCTGCGGCTCTGCCACGGGCGGGAGCGCCGGACGGATCTGGAGCAAACGTACCTGAGGGACTACTGGTTGGGCGACGAGAGCATCCCGCGCATCGTCTGCATGCCCGAAGGTCGACTGGTCCCTACCGGCGATCTGTACACCGAGGTGGAGAAGAGGACATCTTCCGCGTACAACGAGGCATGGCGCGACGCCGATATGCAGAACGGCCTGAACGCGCGCCTGCGCGGGCCGGGTGGATCGCAGATCGTGTGGAACATCGCCGACTCCCTGGCGCCCGGGGGCTGGGATTCGGCCCAGATCGAGACCCTACAGCAGCTTCTGCCGCACGTGCATCATTTCGCGCGCGTACGAATGATCCTGGCTGATGCCGCGGCGCTGGCCAGCTCGCTCACCGGGTTGCTCGACAACAGCCGCCTGAGTGTCATCCAGCTGAACCGGCATGGGCGGATCGTCGCGGCCAACGACCACGCCGGCAGCCTCCTGGGGAAGCGAGCAGGGCTGTCCGACAAAGGGGGTTCTCTCAGTGCCAGCTCAGCGAAGGAAGACGACACGCTGCAGCGGTTGCTGGCCCGTGCGCTGCCGCCCATCGGCGTCCAGGCGTCGGCCGGCTCGATGGTCATCGAGCGGCCTGCAGCGCGCACACGCCTGGTGGTGCATATCACCCCCGTGCCCGAGCGCGGGCGGGGCTTCCGCGCGCAGCACGTGGCCGCGCTGGTACTGGTCGTCGATCCGGAGAGCCGGCCCCGCATCGATGCCGGGCTCGTGGCGAAGGCCCTGGACCTGACGGCCTCCGAGAGCCGGCTGGCCGCCATGATGGCGGTCGGCCGGAGCGTGCGCGAGATCGCAGCGGCGACCGAGCGCACGGAAGGCACCATCCGCTGGCACCTCAAGAGGATCTTTCGCAAGCAGGGTATTTCGCGGCAGGCGGACCTGGTGCAACGGGTGCTTTCGCTGGAGGGCTTGCCCCGCTCTCGCCGCTCCTGAAGGGGCAAGAGGAGTCTCAGGGAGCGTATCCCCCCAATTTGGGAGGCGCGACCCAGCCGGAATTCTCCCAGGTTCAGGAGATCAATCGACATCGTATGGTGGCCGCTGCCGGGAGGTGTAATGGCCACGGAGGATGGATTCGAGCGCGTCCTGGCGAATCTGTACAAGGCCGCGCTGGGGGATGTCGAGTGGGCCTCGACGGCCGCCCTGATCAACGACACGCTCCAGACGAACGGCCACAGCGTGACGTACGTGGATCCGGGTCAGGGGGTCCAGTCCGAGATCTGCCTGTCCCGGTTCTTCGTGGGTAACCAACGCCGCGAGGACATGGAGCAACTGTATTTTCGCGACTACTTCTGGCGGGATGAGGCTATTCCTCGGCTCTCCGGACTTCGCGAGGGCGAGTTGGCTCACAAGTCGGACCTCTACACCGACCACGAGAAAAAGACGTCCGCCGCATACAACGAGTTTCGGTGCGTCAACAAGACGCAGAACGGCCTCTTCATGACGCTCGCCGGGCTGGACGGGTGTGGGGTCGTCATGTCCTTCGGCGACTCCGCTGAACGCGGAGGCTGGAGGCACGATCAGATCCAGGCCATCGAGCGTCTCGCGCCTCACATACACCAGTTCGCGCGCGTCCGGCTTGCGATGGCCGATGCTGAGGCGTTGGGCGCATCGCTTGCCGAGCTGCTCGAGAACAGGCGGTCGGGGTTCATCCAGCTGAATCGTCGGGGGCGCATCCTGGAGGCGAACGACCGAGCCAGGGATATCCTGCTGAAACGCGATGGGCTCAGCGACGATGAGGGCATGCTGACTGTCGAGAGACAGGCGGAAGACGCGCAGCTACAGCGCTTGCTGGCGCAGGCGTTGCCCCGGTTTGGGCTTCTCGGGACCGGGGGTTCGATGAAGATCACGCGCTGGCAGACTCGAGCGCCCCTGGTCCTTGAAATCCATCCTGTGCGGCTGATGGGCACGGAACATCGTGACCGGAAGGTCGCCGCGCTGGTGTTGATCGTCGATCCGGCAGCTCGACCCCGGGTAGATCCGGGTTTGGTGGCCTGGGTCCTGGACTTGACGCCCACGGAGGCCCGTGTGGCGGTGGCGCTGTCGAGCGGGCAGACGGTGGCTGGCATTGCGGACGCGCTGGGCTGCGCGGAGAGCACCGTGCGCACGCACCTCAAGCAGGTCTACCGCAAGCAGGGCATTCACAGGCAAACCGAGCTCGTGCGGAGGATTGTGTCGCTGGAGACGCTGCGAGGGTCTTTCCGCTAGCGGGGATGCCGGGCTAAAACCGGTATGCAAGGCTGACGATCGGCCGAATCTCCGCCTCGTCTTCCAGGTAGTAGGCGAGGCCCGCCTCCCCGGCGAAGGGCGCGTGGAGGAACCGCAGGCCGGCGGTGACAACATTGGTTCCATCCTCGATCCCGATCCGCCGGAATTCGCCTGCCAGCCCAATCCCGGGCGTCACACGGAAGTCGCCACCGACCGCAAGGACCCCGAACTGCTCGGTCGCGGTTGCACCCAGGATCGTTGCCGAGAGCCCAAGCACTCCGCCGGAAGCATGCAGGCTGAGGCCGCCGTCCACGGCTATCGAGCCTGCGACGGAGCCCGCGTAGTACGTCAGGTTCTCCTCTGCAAGCCAGACTCCCACGTATCCTTGAACAGCGACCGAAGCCTGCTCGTTGGCCCAGGCGCGGAACTTCGGCGCGAGGTATGGAAAGAGATCAGAGTCGCCACTGCCCACGTTATAGTAGAAAAAGCCGGAGCCTGCAGTGACCGTCAGATCGTCCGTCACCCCGTAGGAAGCCTGTCCAATACCGGGCCATACATCCCCGAATTCTCCGACCTGCGCCAACGGGCTGGCGCCCAGATAGCCGACGCTCACATGACCCCGACCCCGGGCAAGCGTATATCCCGTCGACCCCACGAACCCGGCCAGCAGCCGTGGAGGGAAGGGATCGGGCTGCCGGGCTTCGGCGGCACTCTGCGCACCGGCGTCGGCCTCGTCCACGGTGGGTACGCCGGGCTGCCCCCGCTGGGGTTGCGTGGGCTCGGGTGGCGCGCGCTCGGGTTGAACCGGCCCTGGTCGCTCGACCTCGAGTGGTGCCGGGCCAGGTGGTGGCTGATTCGAACCGCCGGACACCGTAATGCTCTGCTGCACCGAGAGACCACCGGGATCACGCGCCACAGCGTTTACGATCGCTGTACCCGCACCCGCATGTGTGATGGTCAGGATATCGCCCGAAACGGCAACACTGGCTACGGCCGCGTTGGACGTCGAGGCCGAAAAGCTCAGAACGCCCCCCTCCGGATCGGCAAAGTAGGAAGAGAGGCCGATGGATGCCCATTGACCCGGGGCAAGGCTTTGCCCGGGGATCGTCCCAAGGGGCTCTGGTGCCCGGTTGGGCGCTTCAACCGTGACTTCGGTGCGCTGGGTGGCCGACAGACCCCCGGGATCGCTGGCGAAAACGGTTACGACTGCCGTCCCCTGTTCCACGCCCGTGATCGTCAGGATGTTGCCCGACACGGAAACGGTGGCTATCGCGACATCCGAGACGGTGGCCGCGTAGGCCAGTGCATCTCCGTCCAGGTCGTTGAAGTACACCGTCACATCGAGTGAAGTCGACTGGCCCGCAGCGATGGTCCGGGCGGGAATGGAACCCACCGCCTCCGGAGGCGCAGGGTCCTGGGCAACTACGGGCACCGCTGACCAGACAATCGCAAGCATCGCGACGGTTGCTGCAATATCCCTTTGGGGGATGGATCGTTGGGAATATCCTCGCTCTTTCATGACATCTCCCGGGTCAACACATGGTCCAATCGCGATATTCTGTGACTGTACAGCACATCCGTGACGGTAATGCGACCGCCTCAGCCTCCGCATATGGGAGGGTTGTCGTGCTGAGTGATGCTGCTCAGCCAGGTTGCGAAATCGGTGGTATTCGGCATGCAGACGCTTTCGTTGTTCTCGGCGTAGAAACTGAACAGTCTCAGATTCAGGAAGCTGTTCGGGATCGGACCCGTCAGTCTGTTGTAGTTCAGTTGCAGGTTCAGGAGCCTCGAAAGACCGCCGAGTTCGCTTGGAATACCTCCTGTCAGCTGGTTGTTCCGCAGAAACAGGGACAACAGGCTTGTGAGGTTGCCGAATTCGGTCGGGATGGAACCTGAAAGATTGTTGAAGCTGAGGTCCAGTGAACTCAGGCTGAGGTTGGCAAGTGCGGACGGGATCTCGCCCCTCAACCCGTTGCCGTGCAGGTTCAGATCCGTCAGGCTGACGAGCTCGGCAATCACGGGTGGTATGGTACCAATCAGATCGTTCTGGGCGAGATCGAGGTCCGTCAGATTGGTGAGCCTGCCGAGGTCGTCCGGTATGGTACCCACCAAGTCGTTCCAGCCGAGGTCCAGTCGGGCCAGGTTGGCCAGCTCACCGAGTTCGCCCGGGATGGGGCCTGTCAGTTCGTTGGAACTGAGGACTATGTCGTTCAGCCTGGACAGGTTGCCCAGTTCTTTCGGAATCGGGCCCGTCAGCCCGATCTCGGAGGGACCCGGCCGCCAGTTCCTGCGGAGGTTCAGCGTTTCGAGTGCCGTCAGGTTACCGATTTCGGGAGGGATGCGGCCCCGCAGATTGTTGATGGCGAGGATCAGCGAGACGACCTGACCGGCACGGTTCACCCGAACCCCGTACCAGTCCTCGAGCGGTGCGTCGGTCAGCCAGTTGTCGTTCCGCGACCAGTTGTCTCCTCCGGTCGCGTCGTAAAACGCGACGAGCACCTCACGGTCGGCACTTGCCGTCGCCGTGACCGTGACGCTCGCGCTCAGGGAGGCCGTCAGACCTGCCGGGTCGCTGGCCGTCGCCGTCACGGTGGCCGTCCCCGCGGCGACGCCGGTGACCGTCACCGTGCTGCCCGTCGCGGATGCCGTCGCGATGCCCGTGTTCGACGACGACGCGGTGTAGGTCAGGGCGTCGCCATCCGGATCGCTGAAGAAGGGGGCCACGTTCACCTGTACCGACTGCCCGGCCGTCAGGGACTGCGCCGGGACGGAGCCGGTCGCCACCGGGGCGCGGTTGGCCGGTCCGACCGTGACGCTCGCGCTCAGGGAGGCCGTCAGACCTGCCGGGTCGCTGGCCGTCACCGTCACGGTGGCCGTCCCCGCGGCGACGCCGGTGACCGTCACCGTGCTGCCCGTCGCGGATGCCGTCGCGATGCCCGTGTTCGACGACGACGCGGTGTAGGTCAGGGCGTCGCCATCCGGATCGCTGAAGAAGGG
This sequence comes from Longimicrobiales bacterium, assembly GCA_965232315.1. Lineage (GTDB taxonomy): Bacteria > Gemmatimonadota > Gemmatimonadetes > Longimicrobiales > Gaopeijiaceae > BD2-11. The sequence continues at coordinate 29,564 of CBDDPN010000030.1, forward strand.
GGCCACGTTCACCTGTACCGACTGTCCGGCCGTCAGGGACTGCGCCGGGACGGAGCCAGTCGCCACCGGCGCCTGATTGGCCCGCTCCACGGTCAGCATTCCGCTGATCGAAACAGATGACCCGTCCGGGTCGGTCGCCGTGATCGTAACCGTCGCGGTCCCGACTCCCACCGCTCTGGCCGTCGCGACGCTGCCCGACAGCGACACCGCCACCACGTTGGTGTTGTTGCTCGATACGGAGTACGACAGCGGATCGCCGTCCGGATCAACAAAGAGCGGCGCCACGTTCTGCGACACCGAATCGCCCACAGCCAGCGTCGCCGGTTCGATTTGGGGTGCGAGCGCCGCCGGCGGCCTGTTGGGTTCGACCACCGTGACGTTGGCGCTCGCAGATGCGGAGAGTCCCCCGGGGTCCTGGGCGGTCACGGTGACCGTCGCGGTCCCGGCCGCCACGGCCGTAATGGACAGGTTGGTGTCCGACAGCGCGACGCTCACTATTCCGGCATTCGACGAGTTGGCCGCATACGTCAGGGCGTCACCATCCGGGTCGCTGAAGACGGCTGCCACGTTCACAGTGACGGACTCGCCCGCCGTCACGGATTGAGCCGGAAGCGACCCGGACGCGACCGGGGGCCGATTGGGCTGCGGCGGCGGCTCCGGGTCGGTGCCTCCGTCCCTGCCGCACGCGGCGGCCCACATCGCGGCCATGACCGCCAGCGGGCGAACGAGGCGCCGGCGAACACCGGACAAGTGGAAGCGCCCGGAAACCGGATATGAGCCTGTCATCTTGGCACCCTCGTGGGGTCGTTGTGGCGCTGCCACAGAGATAAGGATGCGATAGTGGTTCATCCATCTATCGCCGCGTGCCCGGAAGCGAGGTCATGGTGCCGATTCGCCGTCGGCTCCGGAGCGTCAACAGCGACGCTAGCGCCGGTCCGACCCGGCCACCATCCCCAAAGTTGGGGACCTACGGCATCGCGCGACTGTCGTTGGGCCGGCAGCGGCACGCCTCGGATGACCGGCGATCGTCGATCCGGGGCGATCCGACGGCCCGTGTCATCCCGCTACCTCCAATTCGGGAGGCGCTCGAACCCGCGGACGCCCCCATATTCGAGGGTATCGGCATCGTTGATGACCGCCGCACCACCCGCAGGAAGGGAAGCGCCATGTGTCGCCAGGACCAGTTCGACCGCATCGTGCGGATGACCCACAAGGCCGCGCTGGGCCATGTCCAGTGGACGGCGCCGGCTTCCATGATCAATGAGTCCATAGGGACGCACGCCAACAACCTGGTGATATACGAGGGGCAGTCGCCAGCCGACTTGGAATTCTCCCTCGTCCGGAGCTGCTACGGAAGTCGGCGTCGCAGGGACGTGGAAGAACGATACCTCACGCATTTCCTTCATCAGGACGAAGCGATACCGCGGATCATGTTGCTCCCTCACGGTAAGCTGATTTCCACCGGTCAGCTCTACACCGAGCAGGAGAGGAAGACCTCCCCCGTGTACAACGGGTCGCGCAAGATCCGGAATGGCCTCTACGTGCGTCTGGACGGAGTTGGCGAATCGAGCATCGTGTGGGGCATCGCCGACTCGACCGAGCGCGGCGGGGGCTGGAGTTCAGCTCAGACCCGAATGATCGAGCGCCTGTTGCCGCACGTTCGCCAGTTCGCGCGCGTGCGCGGCGTGCTGGCCGATGCCAGGGCGCTGGGCAGCTCGCTCGGGGAATTGCTGGTCAACAGCCGCTTCGGCGTCATTCTGCTCGATCGGCGCGCGCGCATCGTAGCTGCGAACGACCTGGCGCACGGCCTTCTGAAGCAATTCGGAGGGCTGTCTGATCAGGGTGGTTTCCTGAACGCGTCCCGTGTCGAGGAGAACGACGCACTGCAGCGAATGCTGGCGCGCGCGTTGCCACAGCACGGCGGCTCGGCGTCGGTCGATTCGATGACCATCGGGCGTCCTGATGCCAGGACCCGTCTGGTCGTGCACGTTATCCCCATGGCGGAGCGCGCTTGGGATCTGCGCGCGCGGCGGGTAGCCGCGCTGGTGCTGGTCGCCGACCCGGAACGCCGGCCCCGGATCGATGCCGGGCTCGTAGCGAAGGCCCTGAACCTGACCCCGAGAGAGGGTCGGCTGGCCACCATGGTGGCCGCCGGCCGGACCGTGCGCGAGATTGCAGCGGTAACCGGGCACACCGAGACCGCCGTCCGCAGGCACCTTCGGGCGATCTATCGCAAGCAAGGCATTTCACGGGAGGCAGACCTGGTACGGCTGGTACTGTTGCTCGACAACCTCCCCCGGTCTGGCCGCTGGGCGCGGGGTCCAGACTAGTCACGCCAGGGAAGCCCCATGAGTAGTCAGAACCAGTTCGACCGTATCCTGGGAATGCTGCACGAGGCGGCTCTCGGCGATGTCCAGTGGGCGGTGCCGGCGTCCCTGATTAACGAGGCCGTTCGAACGAACGGCAACAACCTGGCGATCCTGCACGGAAGCCTGCCAACCGATGTGGAAATGTCCTTCGCCCGGTCCTGTTACGGCCGCCGCCGCCGCAAGGACTACGAAGAACGGTACCTTACGCATTTCTTTCATCGGGACGAAGCGGTCCCGCGCGGCATGCGGTTGCCTGACAGTCAACTGACGCCCGTCGGTCAACTCTATACCGCGGCAGAGAGGAAGACCTCTCCCGTGTACAACGGGTCGCGCAAGATCCGGAAAGGCCTCTATGTGCGCCTGGGCGGAGCGGGCGGACCGTCCATCGTGTGGGGCATCGCGGAATCGACGGAACCTGGAGGGGACTGGCATTCGACCCAGATCCGGATGATCGAGCGCCTCCTGCCTCACCTGAGGCAATTCGTGCGCGTACGCCGGGAACTGGCCCATGCAGGGGCGCTGGGCAGTTCGTTCGGGGAGTTTCTGGAAGGCGACCGCCTCGGCGTCATTCAACTCGACCGGCGCGCGCGCATCGTGGCTGCGAATGACAGGGCCCTCGGACTCCTGCGGCAGGGAGGAGGGTTGTGCGACCGAGGTGGTTCCCTGCACGCTGCGATGCGCGCGGACAACGACGCCCTGGAGCGGCTGCTGGCACGCGCGCTATCGCCCTTCGGCGTCCAGGCCTCGGCCGGCTCGATGACGATCCGGCGCCGCACCGCTCCGACGCGTCTCGTTGTGCACGTCACACCCGTTCCGAAGCGCGAACGAGATTTCCGCGCACGGAGAGTTGCCGCGCTCGTCCTGGTCGTCGACCCCGAGAGCCGGCCCCGGATCGATGCCCGGCTCGTGGCGGAGGTTCTGAACCTGACACCGGCGGAGAGCCAGCTGGCGACCCTGGTGGCCACTGGTCGAACCGTGTGTGACATCGCAGCGATGACGGCGCGCACGGAGGGTACCGTCCGCTGGCACCTGAAGAGCATCTTCCGCAAGCTGGGGATCTCGCGGCAGTCGGACCTCGTCCGCCGGGTCCTGTCGCTGGAAGGGTTTCCGGCTCGTCGCCGTCCCCGGGAGTAGCACCGATCTCGCTTTTCAGCAGCCTAGAAGAACCAGTTCGCCGACAGGAAAAGAACTCTCGGAAGGGCGCCGTATTCCGATTCCAGCGCCCATGCAGCGACCTCCCCCACCGGTTTCTCGCCGAATCCGAAAAACGCGCCGAGGCGGAGGCCCAGGCTCTCCGACGCGGAATAGTTCAGGCCGGGGGATACCAGGAACGATCCGTCCCGCAGGCTTCCGAGCCACAGCGTGCTCGCGGACACCAGCGGATGCAGCGTGTAGGAGAGCTGCAGCACCCCCGTGTCGCGCCCAAGCACCTGCATCTCGCTCTGGGCAAAGGCGCGGCTCGTGGCGGTTGCGACCAGCTCGTCCGGGGTGGTGGCGCCGAGGCCGTCGTGCTGGTATTCGATGACGACGTACAGGTCGCGCTCGGCGATGAGGAAGGTGCGGTCCATCCCGACCGCGCCCCGCGCGACCGTCCGGCCGTCCAGATCGCGCGCCGCCGCCTCTGCCCGTAGCGCCCACAGCCCCACCGCCCCGCTCACGAAGGCGGCCCCGGCGAAGGTGTCGTGCACGACGCCGGCCCATCCCCCCACATCCCAGCCCGCCGCGTTGGTACTCGCGCGCCCGAGAAGCGTGAGCGTCTCGCGGTCGGCGATGCGGGCGGGCCGCCCGACCACCTCGAACTGGGTGAACGCCCCCCGGTAGTAGCGAAGGCGCGCGGCGTCCACCCCGATGCGGTACTCGCGGAAGGGGTCGGCCGGGTCGAACGGAGAGAAGGGGTCGCCGGGGGTGAGGATCAGCGTCGTGGCCCACGACACCGGCTGCCGCCCGACGGTCAGGTCGGCGTTGGCGCCCAGGTCGAAGCGCGCGCTCAGCCGGTCGACCCGATGGCGCCACTCGGCGCGCTCGCCCGAGTGGATTTCGCCGTCCAGCGAGAACCAGTCACCTGCGGAACCCTCGCCGGCGGCGGTGAAGAGCTGGGCACCGGGGGCGCCAGCCTGACGTAACGTCAGGGTTTGCTCGTAAGCGGCGTCCAGGCGCAACGGGCCGGGAGAGGCGTTCCACATGAGGCGCAGGCGCTGCACATCCGACGCGCCGGCGGGCCCGAGCACGCTCTCCTCCACATGCGTGGCGACGTTCAGGTAATAACCGGAGAGGCCAGGCTGCTGCGCGGCGGCGGGCACGGCGAATGAGGCGAGGAGAAAGAGGGGAGCAGGGACAGGGAGGCGGGAGGGCAGGTGGACCCGAGTCGGCCACGCGGCGGCCGGCCGGAGCGCGTCACCGCGTTGCGGGGCTGTCACCGCGCACTCGCGCCTATTCCTTGAACAGGTCGGAATGGGTGCCGGTACGGACAAGGTGCAATTCGTCACCTTCGACACCGTAAATCAAGAGCCAGTCCGGTTCGATATGTGCCTCCCGATACCCCTTCCAAATGCCCCGCAGCGGATGATCCCGGCGGCGCGCGGACAATGGCTCCTGCTCGATCAGCGATGCCAGCAGCGTGCGTAGCTTGCCCAGATCCCTGCCTCGCTTCCCGGCTCTTCTGACGTCGCGCTTGAACCGCGAGGAGCGAACCGGGATCAGCATGTCAGATGTCGAGGTCGCTGAACAGCTCCTCGACGCTGCCGAACCGCTGGCCCTTGCCCTCCTTCAACTCCTTCATGGCCTCGAGGGTGACTCGGTTCGGCACCTGAACCGTGAAAGGCAGTCGCTGCTCGTCCGCGACACGCAGCAGCAGCAGACGGATCGCGTCGGACACGGTCAAGCCCATGGCCTTCAGCGCCTCGGTGGCCCGTGCTTTGGTGTCCGTGTCGATTCGGGCGCGTACAACGGTGTCGGTACTCATCCTGGATCTCCTCCTGAAGTAGCTATACCGTAGCTACATGCCATATTCGAAGCAAGAGCATTTCATGGCATGTTGACGGGTTCACCTCGGCGCCCTACGCGCCCCCCCTCACCACATCCTCCGCAACGCGCCCGTCCACCAGCCGGATCAGCCGCCCTGCCCGCTCCATCACCCGGGGGTCGTGGGTCGAGAACACGAAGGTTGTGCCCTTGTCGCGGTTCAGCTGCTGCATCACGTCGAGGAGCGCCTCGGCGGTTGCGGAGTCCAGATTTGCGGTGGGCTCGTCGGCGAGCACCAGCGCGGGCTCTCCCAGCACCGCGCGCGCTACGGCAACCCTCTGCTGCTGGCCGCCTGAGAGCTTGAGCGGCCGGCGGTGCTCCATGCCTTCGAGCCCGATCTCCCGGAACAGCCGCAGTACGCGTTCGCGCCGCGCGCGCGCCGGCACGCCCTGCAGGAGCAGCGTGAATTCGGCGTTCTCCAGCGCGGTCAGCATGGGCAGGAGGTTGTAGGACTGGAACACGAAGCCGATGTGCTCCTTGCGTACCGTGGCCAGCTTCCGGTCCGGCAGCGCCGAAAGCTCCAGGCCGTCGACCCAGACCTTCCCGCGGGTGGGGCGGGTCAGACCCCCCAGCATGTTCAGCACGGTGGTCTTGCCGGAGCCCGAAGGACCGGCCATGGCCACGAACTCACCCGGAAACACTTCAAGGTCGACCCCGCGCACGGCCTCCACCGGGCGCGGCTCCTGCGGATAGATCTTCCAGAGGCCCTCGGTCCGAACCGCATGTTCCGCGGGCCGATCGGGCCGCGAACGTTCCGATGGGGATCTCGTTGCCGCAGTCGTCGCCATCTATTCCACCTTCACGGATTCAGCCGGGTCCAGGCGGGCCGCGTGCCACGCCGGGTAGAGAGATGCCGCCAGCCCGATCGTCGCCGTCAGGAACACGCTCTGCACGATGTGCCTGGCCTCGACGACCGGGAGCATGACCGGATCGAAGGCGATGCCGCCGAAGTTGATGTCCTCGGGCATCATCCCGGAGAGATCCAGTCCGTCACGGAAGAAGAGGAACACGGTGGCCAAGCCGAGCCCCACGCCCACGATCCCGCTCGCGGCCGTGAGCAGGATGCCCTCGAGGTAGACGACGAGCCCCGTCTCCCGGGCGCTCAGTCCGAGGGCCCGCAGCAACCCCATCTCTCGCCTGCGGTGCAGCACCGATATGAAAACGGCGTTCAGGATCGCCAGGGCCACGATGATGAAGAGGATGATGTGGAAGGCCCAGTCCGCGCCGTCGTCCAGTTTGAGCGCCGCGTACAGGTCCGGCAGCGACTCCGGCCACCCCACGACCTCGATCCCTGCTGCCACATCCGAACGCACGTCGTCGAGCACCGGGTCGGTATGGGTGGAGTTGGGGAGGAGCACCGCGACGCCGGTCGCGCCCTCCACCCCCAGCCAGGCGCGGGCGGTGGCGAGCGGGATGTGCACCAGCGATTCGTCCAGCGCCTCGACGCCGGTGCGGTAGATTCCCGTGACCCGCACCAGCTGCCCTTCGATGTCACCGGCGGCGGACTGCGCCGTCAGCACCATGCGCGACCCGGTGCGGAGCCCCAGCCGTCCCGCGAGCGACGCTCCGATGTAGGCGTGGAGGCGGTCGCCGTCCTCCAGGTAGCGCCCGTCGACCACCTCCTCTCCGAGTTTCGAGAAGCGCGGCTCGACCGAGGGTTGGACGCCCACGATGAACACGGGGAGGGCGCCCTCGGGCGACGACGCCAGCCCGCGCGTCTCGACCCGCACCGACGGCAGCGGGGGCTCGGACGGAGCGCCGGGCAGTTCGACTGCCGAGACAGCCGCGAGCGACGCCTCCAGCTGGGCGGCCGAGAGGCGGTCGTCCAGGCTACCGCTGTCGCGGTACCCGGGCGCGTTGAAGGTGACGTGTCCCTCCCCGAGCCGCGCGCCCGCGTCGATCCAGTCTTCGTGGGCGCCGTCGGCCAGCGAGCGCGACAGGATCAGGAGCGCCAGCCCCAGCGCCATGGCGGTGGCGGTGAGGGTGCTGCGCCTGAGCTCCCGGCCCAGGTTGCGCAGCGCCAGCCAGGCGAGGGTGCGCCCCTGGACCATCAGCGGCCCGCCAGCGCGTCGGCGGGGGGCACGCGCACCGCCCGCCAGGCGGGCAGCAGCGCCGAGACGATCCCGGTGGCCACCAGGGCGACCCCGCTCACCAGTGGCCCTACCCAGGAGTACTCGACCGTGAGGAGGGGAGGGACCGCCGAACCCGCGAAGGAGTAGGTGCCCACGAAGCGGCTCAGGTCGATGGGGTTCTCGTGGATGTAGACCATCAGCGGCGTCGCCAGGAGGATGCCGGCGCCGAGCGAGAAGAGGCCCAGAAGCAGGCCTTCGTAGACCACGACGCGGCCGATGGCGCCGCCCGGCGTCCCGAGAGCGCGCGCGACCGCGAACTCCCGGCGGCGCTCGAAGGTGGCCAGCAGCATGGCGTTGGCGACCCCGAAGACGGCCATCCCGAAGATGAAGGCGGCCACGTAGACGTTCACGGCTCCGACGTAGTTGACCATGAAGTAGAGCTGGTCCTGAAAGACCGTCCAGGGCTCGGTGCGCAGCTCCGGCGAGATCCCCGCCACGGCCTCGCGGATGGCGGCCGCCGCCGGCTCCGGTTCGCGAACGCGCTCCACCGAGATCGCCACCTCGTGGATGCGGCCCGGATCCATCGCCATCAGCTCGGCGAGCGAGCCGATCTCGAGAATGGCGTAGGCGTCGTCGAACGCCGCGACGTCGACGCTGAAGATGCCGGACAGGGTGAAGAGGTCGTTGCCCGTGGAGCCGTCGGCCGCGGGAGCCACCAGCACGATCTCGTCGCCCACGGCGGCTCCGACCGTTTCGGCCATCCCGTCGCCCATCGCGAGCTCGCGCGGCCCGGGCATGCGCCCGGCCACGAGCGCGCTCCCGAAGCGGCTCACGACCGCCTCGCGGGCAGGGTCGACACCCATCAGCACGGCGCCCACGGTCTCGTCCCCGGAGCTGACCAGCCCGCCCCCGTAGAGTCGCGGTGCGGCCCCGGAGACGCCGTCCCGCGCTTCCACGGCGGCGAGCAGCGCCTGCACGTCGAGGCCCTCCCGGCCGCCCATGGTGTCGTGGATGCTCCGTTCGGGTTCGTAGTCCCCGGCGTGGATCTGCACCTGGCCGGTGGCCACCCGGGTCCCGTTGGAGACCATCTCCTCCACGAGGCCGTCCATGTACCCGATCATAAGCACCGACGCCACGAACCCGAACGCGAGCGCCGAGGCGGTGAGGAGGGTGCGGCGCCGGTTGCGCCACAGGTTGCGCCAGGCGATGCGCCACCAGATGCGGTGCTTCATCAACGCGCCCGCAGATTGCGCAGGCTGAAGAAGCCCTCCTCCAGGCCCACGTCGAACTCGAGTTCGAGATAGATCACGACCGTCCGCTCCGCCTTGTCGGCCGGCTCGATGACCGTGCGCGCCGGCACGGTGCGTCCACCCTTGGGGACGAAGTCCGAGAAGGTGATGGTGCGCGAGAGGGTGCCGTCCTCGTCGTAGTAGCGTGCCCGGAGCGGCATGCGGTCACGCTTGCGGACACTCTGCTCGATGCGGCCCCAGATCACCGGCGCTTCGGGTTTGGGCGTCAGCGTGAACTCCCAGACTTCGTCCCCCTCGCGGTCGCCCTCGAACGAGATGACGATGTCGTAGTCCTCGACGAGCCGGCTCTCCTTCACCAGGTCGTCGTTGGTGAAGTGGGAGCCCATCCAGGAGCCGAGCATCATGGAGGGCGGGATCTTGATGGTGCGGTCGGCCCGCGGAAGGTAGTTCCAGACCTCGTTGTCGACCTTCAGGGTGGCGGTTCCGGCCTCGCGCGGCGGGCTCTCCACGCGCACCAGCGAGTACTCCGTGCCGAGCGACCAGAGCTGCATCTCGAGCGAACGCGACCAGTTCTCGGTGTCGATCTCCATGCGCATGCGGCCCGTGCTCGACTCGCCGCGCATGAGGCGGTCGACCTCGTCGATGATCGCCAGCACCTCGGGATCGGTCTGGGCCGCGGCTGGGGCGGAGGCCGCGGGTGCCAGAATCGCAGCCAGGACAAGTGCCCGGGCCACCGGCCGGAACGTTCGGCTAGCCAGTCGCACGTCGTTCATCCTCATCAACTGTCCGCACATGTGTGTCCTATGGCGAGCCAACCATGGAATTCGGCTATCCTCCCTACCTCCGAATCCGCTGCACCTCCAGCAACCGCCTCTGCACCTCCTCGGCGCTCCCCGCCTCCTCCAGTTCGCTCCAGAGGCGCTCTATCGTAGCTGCGTCCACATACCCCGGAACCGTAGTCAGCCACCCCTGCGCGGCCCGATACGCGTCCACGGCATCCACCGCGTCCTGGGTGTACACGTTCCAGTCCTCGTCCTCGGGCGAGACGTCGTCGGCGTCCGCGCGGAAATACCCCAGCTCGTGAAGCATCAGCTTGAGCTGGTACACGTCGCGCCCGATCTCCTGCTGCAGGACGCGGAAACCGAGAGTCTCGGAGATGTTGTCATAGATGCGGCGCATCTCCGCGATCGGTTCCCCGTGCTCGCAGACGTTGATCTGCACCGTGAGGCCGTCCTGGCGGCGGGCCATGCCGGGGCGTGGATCGGCGACCATGACCGCGGCGGACTGGGCCTCGCCGTGGCGCGCGTCTCCGCCCACCAGCTGCCCGGCCTGCAGCGCCTCGATGAGTCTGTCGGCCAGGTGGCGGGCCGCGCCCTGGGTGGACTCGAAGCTGTCTCCCACGGCGTCGATCACTTCCGGCCCCACCAGGATGTTGCCCTGGGTGACGTAGTTGGGGCCCGCGCGCTGCCCAGCCCACGGGCGGGCGCCGGTGCCGGTGTGCTGAGCCGAGCGGCCGTCGAGGCCGATGACGCCGATCTGGCGCCGGGTCGGGTTGTCGTCCTCCGCCAGGCGCTCGGCCAGAGCCTCTTCCGGGGACATCCCCTGCTCCATCAGGCCAAGCAGTTCGTAGCCGTATTCCGTGCGGGTGGCCGCCTGGGTCGCCACGGCCCCCACACCCGCGCGCACCCAGGGCACGCCGTTGCCCACACAGGCGTTCCGGGTCGTGACCGCCACCCCCGACTCCCCGGTCGCGGGGTCGATGGCGGCGATCGAGAAGGTGTGGAAATACAGCTCCTCGGCCTCATTCCACGCCGCCGGCTCCTGCGCGTGCGCGCGCGCGACAGTCAATACCGTCTGTGCTGCAATCAGTGTCGCGAGGGGCACCCACTTCGCTCTCGATACGCCCGCCATGTTCATCTCCTGAGGTTGTGTTGAAGTCCAGAAGCAAGGTAGGAGAGCATCGTGCGAGAACAAAGGAAGGCATCGCAGGAGAACAAGGGAAAGAATCGAGCGAGACAAAGATTGCGTCGGCGGCGACATCCGACGTAACATCGGCTTGAATCATTGCAACAATCCGAACGTCGTCGCCTTGGCGACTCATCTACAACTGCAAGAATGTTCATCTGATCAAGGAGGTTCGATGCCTGCGGTAACGATGACGGTGAACGGGGTCTCGCGCTCGGCGAATGTCGAGGGCCGCACCCTCCTGGTCGACTTTCTGCGCGAAAGGCTGCAGCTGACCGGGACCCACGTGGGGTGCGACACCAGCCAGTGCGGCGCCTGCGTCGTTCACATGGACGGCCAGTCGGTGAAGAGCTGCACGTGCCTCGCGGTGGATGCCGATGGGGCCGAGGTGACCACGATCGAAGGGCTCGCAAACGGAGCCGACCTGCATCCGATGCAGGAAGCCTTCCGGGAGCACCATGGGCTGCAGTGCGGGTTCTGTACGCCCGGGATGGTCATGAGCGCCATCGATCTGGTGAACGAGAACCCGAGTCCCAGCGAGAAAGAGGTCCGGCACTGGCTCGACGGCAACTTCTGCCGGTGCACCGGATACCACAACATCGTCCAGGCCGTCCGGTCCGGCGCGAGCGCGATGGGAGGTGGGTCATGAGCGACAACGGAAGCAACGGAACCGGCCTCATCGGCGCGGCGCTGAAGCGCAAGGAGGACGCGCGCTTTCTGACCGGGCGCGGGCGCTACACCGACGACATCAACCTGCCCGGCCAGCTGTACGCCTTCCTGCTGCGCTCGCCGGTCGCACACGCGGACCTGGGGAGCGTCGACACCAGCGAGGCCGAGGCCGCGCCGGGCGTGCACGCCGTGTTCACCGGGGCGGACATGGAGCATGTGGGCGGCGTGCCCACCGGGTGGCTGATCCACTCGAAGGACGGCTCGCCCATGGTGGAGCCGAAACACCCCGCGATGGCCGTCGGCAAGGTGCGCCACGTGGGTGAAATCGTGGCGATCGTGATTGCGGAGACCCGCGACCAGGCGCGCGAGGCGGCGGCCCTGATCGACGTAGACTACCAGGATCTGCCCGCGGCCGCCTCGCTGGAGGTCGCCCGCGCCGACGGCGCACCGCTGGTGTGGGACGAAGCCGCCGGCAACCTGTGCTACGACTGGGAGGTGGGGGACCGGGGGGCTGCGGAAGCGGCCATCGACGGGGCCGCCCACGTGGTCTCCATCGACGTGGTGAACCAGCGGCTGGTGCCCAACGCCATCGAGCCGCGCGCGGCGATCGGCAACTTCGATCCGACCACCGACCAGTACACGCTCTACACCACCAGCCAGAACCCCCACCTGATCCGCCTGCTGCTGGGCGCCTTCGTGCTCGGTCTGCCCGAGCACAAGCTGCGCATCGTGGCGCCCGACGTCGGGGGCGGCTTCGGGTCGAAGATCCCGCACTACGCGGAAGAGGCGATCCTCACCTGGACGGCGGCCCAGTTGGGCAGGCCCGTGAAGTGGACCTCGGACCGCTCCGAGGCCTTCGTCTCCGACACCCAGGGCCGCGACCATCTCAGCACGGCCACGCTGGGGCTCGACGAGGACGGCAGGTTCGTCGGCCTCAAGGTCTCCACCCAGGCCAACCTGGGCGCGTACCTGTCCACCTTCGCGACCTGCGTGCCGACCTACCTGTACGGCATCCTGTTCGCGGGGCCGTACACGACGCCGGCCATCTACGTGGAGGTCGAGGGGGTGTTCACCAACACCGTCCCGGTCGACGCGTTGCGGGGGGCGGGACGCCCGGAAGCCACCTACCTGCTGGAGCGCCTCGTCGACAAGGCCGCCGCCGCGACCGGCATCGACCGGGTCGACATCCGGCGCCGCAACTTCATCCGCGAGTTCCCCTACCAGACCCCGGTCGCCCTCCAGTACGACCAGGGCGACTACGACGCCACCCTCGACCTCGCGCTCGGCGCCGCCGACTGGGACGGCTTCGAGGCGCGCCGGTCCGAGGCGGCCAGCCGGGGGAAGCTCCGGGGCATCGGCATCTCCACCTTCATCGAGGCGTGCGGCATCGCGCCCTCGGCGGTGGTGGGTTCGCTGGGCGCGCGCGCCGGACTGTACGAGGTAGGCAGCGTGCGCGTGCATCCCACGGGCTCGGTGTCGGTCTTCACCGGCACCCACAGCCACGGCCAGGGGCACGAGACCACCTTCGCCCAGATCGTCGCGGAGACGCTGGGGGTGGACTTCGAGGCCGTCGACGTGGTGCACGGCGACACCAATTCCATCCCGTTCGGCATGGGCACCTACGGGTCGCGCTCGCTGGCGGTGGGCGGCAGCGCCATCTACAACGCGGTCCAGAAGGTCATCGCCAAGGGCAAGAAGATCGCCGCCCACCTCCTGGAAGCCGCCGAGGAGGACATCGAGTTCGCCGACGGCAACTTCACGGTGGCCGGCACCGACCGCTCGAAGAGCATCGGCGAGGTCGCGCTGACCGCCTACGTGCCTCACAACTATCCCGAGGGACTCGAGCCCGGACTCGAGGAGACCGCGTTCTACGATCCCCTCAACTTCACCTTCCCGGCCGGCACGCACATCGCCGAGGTGGAGGTGGACCCGGAGACGGGCGAGGTGGAGCTGGTGGGCGTGACCGGAGCCGACGACGTGGGACGCATCATCAATCCCATGATCGTCAACGGGCAGCTGCACGGAGGGCTCGCCCACGGCATCGGACAGGCGCTGCTCGAGCACTGCGAATACGACGCGGAGGGCCAGCTGGTGACCGGTTCGTACATGAACTACACCATGCCGCGCGCGGGCGACCTGCCCAACTTCAACATCAACCACAACACGACCCATTGCACGCACAACCCCTTGGGCGTGAAGGGAGTCGGCGAGGTCGGCTCCATCGGCGTTCCGCCGGCGGTGATCAACGCGGTTGTCGACGCGCTGACCCCGCTGGGGGTGACGCACATCGATATGCCCGCCACATCGGAGCGGGTTTGGCAAGCGATTCAGGCCGCACAGGCCCAGGGTTGACCGGAGGCGAATATGGACGATTTTCAATATCACGCACCGTCTTCGGTGGACGGTGTTCTGAGTGCCCTCAGAGGCGCGGACGAGGGCAAGGTGCTCGCGGGCGGGATGAGCCTGTTGCCCATCATGAAGCTGGACATGGCGATGCCGAGCGACCTGGTCTCGCTGCGCAACGTGCCCGGACTCGGCGAGATCGAGGACCACGGGCATTGCCTTAAGATCGGAGCCCTGTGCACGCATGCGCAGGTGGCGGCTTCGAGCGTGGTGCAGGAGCGCATCCCTGCGCTCGCGGCGATGGCGGGGCGCATCGGCGATCCTCAGGTGCGCAACCGCGGCACCATCGGGGGCTCGGTGGCGCACAACGATCCCGCGGCGGACTACCCTGCGGCGTGCGTCGGGCTGGACGCGACCATCATCACCGATCGGCGCAAGATCTCCTCGGACGACTTCTTCGGGGGGATGTTCGAAACCGCGCTCGACGAGGATGAACTGGTTACCGCCGTGTGCTTCCCGATCGCCGAGTGCGCCGCCTACGCCAAGTTCGAGAACCCGGCGTCGAAGTACGCGGTCGCGGGAGTCCTGGTGGCCAGGGGCTCCGGCGGCGTGCGGGTCGCGGTGACCGGGGCCGGCGAGGGCGTCTTCCGGGTCGCCGAGATGGAGGCCGCGCTCGGAGATTCGTTCTCCGCGGACGCGATCGCGGGGATCAGCGTGTCTTCGGACGGGCTCCTGTCCGACAACGCCGCGGGGGCCGAGTACCGCGCCCACCTGGTCGGTGTGATGGCGAGGCGCGCGGTGGAGGCCTGCGGGTAGCGGAGGCCGACGAGCCGCCAAATGGAACCGGAAAAGGGGGCGCAGGGCCGCACTGAAACGGGCGATCCTGCGCCCTTCCCACAGTCCGTCGATGAAGCCGTCGCGTTGCTGCGCGGCCAGGGCTATGTAGCGGACGCGAGCCTCGGGACCGCTCTCTTCCTGGCGCTGAAGCTGGGGCGCCCTCTGTTTCTGGAGGGCGAGGCCGGCGTCGGCAAGACGGAGGTGGGTCGAGCGGTGGCGGCCGCTCTGGGCAAGCCTCTCGTCCGCCTCCAGTGCTACGAAGGCCTGGACATGGCGGCGGCCGCGTACGAGTGGAACTTCGCCAGGCAGATGATCCACATTCGGGCGGCCGAACTGGGGCGTGGGGTGGAGCTGGGGACGCGCGCGCAGCCTGGGAGCGGCGCAGACTCGCGATCCGGTGCGGGCGACGGCGCTGGCGCGGCCATCCCCAACTCGCGGGCGTTCCTGCCCGCAGCCGAACGCGATGTCTTCGGAGAGGAATTCCTCATCCGGCGCCCGCTACTCCAGGCGCTGGATCCGCCCGGAGGCGTCGCGCCCGTCCTCCTCATCGACGAACTGGACCGTAGCGACGAACCCTTTGAGGCCTACCTCCTCGAGGTGCTCGCCGATTTCCAGATCACCATCCCCGAACTGGGCACGATTCGAGCGCAAACTCCGCCGGTGGTCGTCATCACGTCCAACCGCACCCGCGAGATCCACGACGCGCTCAAGCGACGCTGCATCTACCACTGGATCGACTATCCGACCGAGGATCGGGAGATGGCGATTCTGGCGTCGCGGGTTCCGGAAGCGCCGGAGCAGCTGAGCGCCGAGGTGGTGGGCTTCGTACGCAAGGTGCGCGAGATGGAGCTCTTCAAGCGCCCCGGCGTGGCCGAGACGCTCGACTGGGCGCGCGCGCTCATGGCCCTCGATCGGCACGTGCTCGACCGCGAGACCGTGAACCGCACGCTGGGCGTGCTGCTCAAGTACCAGGACGACCTCGAGCAGCTGCGGCGGGACGGGGGCGTGGAGGAGGCGATGGCGGGGGCGGGGGAAGCGTAACATCCACCGTTCGTCACGTTTCTGCACAATCTTCCGTTGATTCCGAGTTGGAACTACCGCCTAGGCGCACTATCTTGTTACTTGCTACGAGCAGCATGTTCCGCCACTCGGATACGGGGTCAAGATATGATACCTCCATCACGATGGGATCACCTTTCAATTCGCCGATTCCGAGGATTAGCGAGACTTGAACTACGTGGCTTGGGAGAGTTTAACCTCCTTTTGGGCGCAAACGACGTTGGCAAGACTTCCATCCTCGAGTCCATTTTCCTGCTATCCGGCTTCGCCAACACCTTCTTGCCGGTCAAGATCCAGCAATTCCGTAATTACGGGGTGAACACCATCGGAGACCTCTCCTCTCTCTTCCACGGCCTTGCGGACGACCGAAGCGTAGAACTCGCTGCCACTTCCGCGTGGTCTTCAGAACGACGCCGCTTGGTTATCTCGGCCCCATATGAGCAAGCGGCCATCGATCCAGATCCCAAACGCACTGGCAACGGAGTTAAACGCCACTCCTCTTCCTCCATTCCGTCCCGCTCGCAACTCCTACGTTACGATGCGGAGATCCAACGTGGCACCGATCAGGCACCCACCCAGTTCTCTGGTACGTTAACTGACCAAGGGGACCGCTTTCGGCCAACCGTCACTCCGGATTCTGCTCTCGGCGACATTATCCCAGCTCGCTTCGTTCACACGAACACAGGAGGATATGACGAAACCACTATCGCAGATGCCATCGTCAACAAGAAGACTGAGATGCTGCTTCGGTATTTGCGCATCATTAATCCCCGCGTGGAGGCTGTGGCGACCGACGCCGATGCGGCTTACCTAGACATTGGGTTGACCAAGATGTTACCCCTCAATATGTTCGGAAGCGGTATGGTCCGAGCCGCTTTTATTATATCCCTATGCATAGCGGGCAATCAGCGTTTGTTGTTGATCGATGAAATTGAGAACGGTTTGCATTTCAGGGCAATCCCGCCTCTGCTGAAAGCGCTTCTTAAGCTATCCCGAGAGCAGGGTGTGCAGATATTCGCTACGACTCACAGTCTCGAGATCCTGCAGGGACTCCAGCAGGTTCTGGCCGAATCTGAACATGCGCATTATCAAGAAACCACGAATTGCTATGCGTTGCAGCGAGACAAACGAAAGCAAGTACATTGCTACAGATATGACCACGCTCAGTTCGATCACTGTATTCGAAAAGGTATCGAGATTCGATAATGGGACGTGGATGGGATGTATTCGTGGAAGGTGGCAGTGACAAGAGCTTTATGGTCAGTTTGCTGCGACATCTCGCGTTGTCGGGAATTGATGTGGTGTCCATTGGGGGCGGTATATCGGCTCTTCGGAATGTGCTGCCAAGAATCCAAATGAGTCAGGATGCTGGACGCGGAGTTGCCTATATCCTGGACGCCAACGCGGATGTAGGCAACCGGCGTGCTCGCCTGAAGCGCACTCTGGAGGAACTCGATCTCCTCATGTCTCCGTCGTTCTTATTGCCGAATGACCAAGAGCCGGGATGCCTCGAGACGTTGCTGCAAGAGCTAGCCATTGACGGCCATTCGGCTGTGCACGACTGCTTCGAGCGGTACAAAGAATGTTTGAAGCAATTGGATGGTGCCTATTCGGTACCGGGAATGAAAGCAAAAATATACGCTTATTGCGAAGCCTGTGGCGTGGAGCCGAGGGGCACGAAACGGGATTACGGTGACACGGGCGTTTGGAACCTGGACGCCATTGCCGCGGCGCCGCTGAGGGAGTTTCTTTGTGGCCTTGTGTCAAGCTAAGTTTTAGCCGGCGCAGACCACGGCGGCCAGTCTGGCCGACGAACTCTTCGTCGGAATGACCGACTCTTCCCCCGGGATCGGTCGGAGGCGGTGCCCCTGCAAGTCATCGAGGGTATCACCGACTCGCCGACGCAGCTGGGAGCACCTGCAGCGGAAGATCGGCGGATCTTGCGAGTTCGTACCCTTGGTGGTAGGGACCATCTCCGAAGGAGAATTGTCCGGTGGGCAGGCCGGGAAGCGCTCCCAGATCCACCGTCACGGCACCCGTTGTACCGGCCGTGCGGGTCACCGACACGACCCGGCTCTGCGCGCTACCGCGGGCAATCGTGACGCTGCTCCCGCCGGCCATGGTGCCATTCGCGACCGTTATGGGAAGGACCATCTCAAACGGGGCGCCGGTGTGCGCCCTGGCCCTGAAGCGACCTTCTCCGGCCGACTCGAGCGAGACGATGAGCTGCAGGGGATCCACGGGATTGCCATGCAGCCAGAGCGAGTAGAGGCGGGACATCCCGGCAAACGCACCGTCCGGCAGGCTGGTCAGAAGATTCTCGGACAGGTCGAGGCTTCCCAGTGAACTGAGGCCGGAGAACTCGCCGCCTGAGAGGTTGGTCAGTTGATTGTTGCCCAGATCGAGAGCCCAGAGAGAAATCAGGTCGGAAAAGACGCCGTCCGGCAGACCCGCGGCATCCAACCGGTTCTCGTACAACCAGAGCCTGGCCAGCAAGGGTAGCCCGGAGAAAGTCTCTCTGGTGACGCTGCTGAGCTGATTCCGACTCAATTGCATTTCTTCAAGCACGGGCATTCCGGCAAACACGCGGTCCGGAAGGCTGGTCAGCCGGTTGCCGTTCAGATGCAGGCTTTGAAGCGTCGACAATCCGATGAACATGCCCTCCTCGAGGCTGGACAGCAGATTGTTCGTCAGCCTGAGTTCCTTCAGTTCGGCAAGCTCGAAGAATGCTGCTCTGGGCAGGCTGGTGAGGCGGTTGTTGAACAGCCACAGCGTCTCGAGCGAGCGCAGTCCGGCGAACATCTCATCCGGGAGGACCGTCAGGGGGTTGTCGGTGATCGTAAGTTCCTTCAGCGAGGACAGCCCGGCGAAGTCGCCCGGCTTGAGCGAGGTGATTCCCTTGCTGCCGAGATCGATCCGGCGGTCGATGGCGGCCAGGTGGGCTTCGGTGACGAGCGCGCAGTCGGAAACGTCGCGGATCCTGGCGAGGATGGCGGCCACGACCTGCTCGGTTCGCCCGCAGATGCCGGCAGCCGCGGTCTCGACCGACACGAAGATGACCTGCTCGGCCGACAAGCTCCCATCCGTCGCGCTCGTGGTGACCCTCGCCCTCCCCACGGCCACGCCGGAGATGGTCAGGGCGCTGCCGGACACGCTCGCCGCCACTACGTTGGGATCGTTCGATGACGCGTCGTACGTGAGTTCGTCCCCGTCCGGGTCGGTGAAGTAGAGCGACAGGTTCACCACCGCGGATTCGCCCGCCGCAACGGTCTGTTCGGGAATCGTGCCCACGGCCTCCGGGGCCTGGTTGCGGCCCCCTACGGTGACGCTAACGCTCTGCGAGGCCGACAGGCCTCCCGGGTCGCTCGCCGCGACTGTCACCGTCGTGCTTCCCTCCGCGACTCCGGAGATCGTCAGCGCGGAGCCGGACACGCCCGCCGTCGCCACGCCGGCGTTGTTCGGCCGCGCATCGTAGGCGAGCGCGTCTCCGTCCGGGTCGCTGAAGTAGGGGGAGAGGTCGACCTGCACGGATTCGCCCACGCGGATGGTCTGGGCGGGGATCGTGCCCACGACGACCGGCGCCTCGTTGTCCTGTTCCACAGTCACGGCCATGCTCTGCGAGGCCGACAGACCGCCCGGGTCCCGGGCCGTGACGGTCACGGTCGCATCGCCCTCGGCCACTGCGCCGATGGTGATCGTGCTCCCGGAGACCGAGGCCGCAGCCACCGCGGCGTTCGATGTCGCAGCCGTGTACTCCAGTGCGTCCCCGTCCGGATCGCTGAAGTAGGGGGACACCTCCACCGTGACCGTCTCGCCCAGGTTAACCGTCTGCCCCGGAATAGCGCCCATGGCGACCGGTGCCTGGTTGGGCGGTTCGGGCTCGGTCGGGGGTTCCTTGTCTCCGCAGGAGGCCATGCAGACGGCGGCGAAGGCGTAGGTCGCGCAGGTAGACAGACGTCGCTGGAGGGCGGGATCGCGGTTCGGACGGCTCATCGTATGCCTCCCCTGTCCGGTTGGCGCCACCATCAGCCGCTCGCCTCCGAATCATCTGTCCGCGGGGCGGGCCTGCCACCGCTCTTCTCCGCCTCTGCCTTCGGCACGTCCCAGCACCGCTGTTCAGCTGGATACGCCGGTGCGTGGAGGCGACCGGGCGGCAGCGATACCACAAGCTGTGGAGGGGGCACGCGAACCGACATCCCCAATTTTGGGGGGTCGGGGCACCAGACGCGCCGGGTCGACAGTGTCCCAGGGTTCGGGTGCAACGGCACTCCGTACTCCGCGTCATCGTTCTCGCGGGCATGACAAGCCATCCATGGCAGCGGGATGCGGTCCGCCTCTGGGAGCTCGTTATCGCGACGATGGGTTTATCTTTGGGTGGGACTCGAAACAGGTCCGCCCGCGCGACGAGCGGATTTCCGGTCGCCCCCCCGCGCCCTCGAATGCCTGGAGAGAGACGAATGCACGGCACGTGCGAGATGACGCCTGCCTCCCTTGTTCGAACGGTTCTGTTCTTCGCTTCCGCTTTGGCGGCCACGATTGTCATCCCGACCGTGGCCCACGCCCAGACGCCGACGGACATTCCCGCTCCGAGCGACACCATCTACGAGGTTCGGCTCGGTGACGGCTCCGTGGTCTTTGCGCGAATCGTGGAGCTTGATCAGGATCGGGTGGTCCTTGAGACCGTGGGGGGCGGTCGGCTCGAGATCGACCGTCCCCAGATCCGGGCACTCCGTCCGGCTCGTGGACAGGCGGTCGGCGGCGAGTTCTGGACCGAGGATCCCGGCGGCACCCGGCTGTTCTTCACCTCCACCGGGCGCTCGCTCGAGCGAGGAGAGGCGTACGTCGGCACCTACGTGATCGTCTTGCCGTTCGCTGCAGTCGGGGTCACCGACCGCTTCACGATCGTTGGCGGAGCGCCCGTTCTCTTCGGGGAGCTGGAGCCGTTCTACCTCGGTCCGAAGATACAGATTCTCCGGCGGCCCGAGAGACAGGTCTCGCTGGGAACCCTCGCCTTCTTCTTCGATGACGAGGTCGTCGGGGTCGCGTACGGGGTGGGAACGTTCGGCAACGCGGACAATGCCCTGTCTGCGGGCATCGGCTATTTCTATTCGGGAGACGAGGTCCTGAACGAGCCGGCGTTCATGGTGGGCGGCGAAACCCGGGTCAGCCGGAGGATCAAGCTCCTCACGGAGAACTATCTCCTTCCCGACGCTGTCGGCGTCGTCCTGTCCGGAGGAGTCCGCGTCATCGGCGACCGCTTCAACACCGAGGTCGGGATCCTGGGTATCGCGGACGGTGACGAGGCACACTGCTGCATCCCGCTTATCAACTTCTCGTACTCGTTTGGGAGATAGACTGGCCCAGTCCGAATCCCGGACGTCCTCCAGTAGCTGCTGGGCGTTACGCGAATTCACATGCGAAAGTACCGTCTTGCCATTGACGCTGTGCCGGGTGGCTGGCCTGGCGGATCGGCATCAAGATCGGCCCGGCACGCGAGCGGGTGCGGACGGCGCGCGCGCTGGAGGAACGCGACCGGGGATGCCGCTTTCCGGGGTGCGGATGCCGGTTCACGGAGGCGCATCACGTGAAGCACTGGGCCGACGGGGGCGAGACGAGCCTGAGGAGCAGGTGGCCACAGTCTTGCATTCCTTTGTGAATGCTGACCTTACGGAGTTTGCTGGCCGG
Organism: Longimicrobiales bacterium; assembly: GCA_965232315.1. Taxonomy (GTDB): domain Bacteria; phylum Gemmatimonadota; class Gemmatimonadetes; order Longimicrobiales; family Gaopeijiaceae; genus BD2-11. The sequence continues at coordinate 50,834 of CBDDPN010000030.1, forward strand.
ATTCCCACCATTTGATTCCCGCCGAAGCTGGCCGCGATGTTGTCACGCAAACCGAACAAGGTGGTCGCGGTGGCGCTCGCAAACCGGACGGCGCGGAAGGTCTGGGCATTGGCAACGAAAAAGGAAACCTACCGGGTTCGCGCGGGCAAGGAGGTGCTTCGCCCCATATGGGACCGGCCGCTTCACTGGGCGCGCTTCCGCCGCGAGGGCATGTTGCCCGGGCGGGCGCGGCGGGCGATGGCGCCGACCGACGAGGACCGGGTCGACATGACGGCCTGGCGGCGTGCCGAGGCGCAGCTTTGGGAGAATGTCGAGGACCGGCGCTGGCTGGGGTTCTGGCGGCTCGAAACCCGCGCGCGGAAGGAGTGGGCCGAACTGCACAAGCAGCAGGAGGACACGCGGCAGAGGCTCGACCGGGAGAGCCGCACCGTGCTTGGCCGACTCCGGATCTGGCGGACGGAGCGTTCGTTGCGAGAGCTGGTCGGGGCGGTCCGGGGCCGGGAGGACTTGGTCGAGGGCTGGCGCGAGGACCTCGACCGGCACCACAAGGGCGAGGGGGCCGCGCTGGGCAAGGCACACGCCGACTGCGCCCGGAAGATCGAGCGGAAGGTCAGGGAGGCCTACCGAAGGGGGCTGCGGGACGCGGAGCGGCGCGGACGGCCGACCCTGCCGGAACGGACATGGGAGCAAGAACGCGGTCGGAGCATAACCCGCATTCCGCCCCAGCCGCCCCGGCCCCGAGACCCCGAGCGTGGCGGGGGAGGGTTCGAGCGATGATCCTTGATGTTGGCATCACAATATGACCTTGCTCGAACGCCAGCGCGTCGGCCACGGCGGCCACTTGATGGGAATGCCCCGCAGCACCTCGACGCCCCAGGCTGGCCTGCCTAGGAAGCTCGATGGTTCGCTGTCCGAACCTTCTCGAAAGGGGACGTCGGGATCTTGAGTACGTAATCGGCGGACGGGAATCCTACCGATGCCCAAGAGAGCGGCTTCCCTAATGGTGGCGCGCCCATTGACGACGCCCGCTTCCCAGCCTGCGCCTCGACGCCCGTACAGGTCAGATCGCGGTTGGCCAGCGGTCGCTCGGAGGCCTCGGCGAGCGAGACCAGGGGGACCCCCCCTCCTTCGGCGGGAACGGCCGATATGAACGGTCGAGCAGGCCGGAACGCGTGCTTTACAGGTCGCGGCTCGCGCGCCAATATCGTGGGGAAATCCCGAACAGGCATCGAAACACGGATAGGTTCCCCCAATGTAACCCCGCAAGACCCCCGACGCGGTGCGCGGTGAGATCACCGCACGCGCGTGGGACGGCGGACGTTCGCGCACATTGCTCGGGATCTCGGCGTGTGTCGCACCAAGTTGGAAGGATAGCGATGCGCGAGGGCGGCTTCCCCAACAGAGCCGAGCTGATCCGGTTGCAGCGCGATGCGATCTGCGCGGCCTACAGCACCCAATAGAAAGGAGCTTCATCCATTGGCCCGCCCGCCTAGGAATCGACGCAAGAAGCAGTCAGCCAGTACCAAGAGCCAGCTTCCTGCTCTAAGAGAAGAGATTGAGGAGAAGGTGGCCTCGATGGAGCGAGAGGTTGGCGAGGCTTTGCAATTCACGTGGGGCCAGAACCTCGCACTCGGATTCCTCGCCAACATCTATGTGGTGGGGCGCGACAACCCGCAAGCGGTCTACGATGGTCTCCAGCGATTCTTGGCGGAAACCCTCCAGAAGCCCCAATACGATATGCCCCCAAAGATGCGGGAGGGCGTTAAGACCTTGGTGGAAGCCTACTTGGCTTCTCTAGCGGTCGCGATCAACGAGGCCAAGAGGGATAGGCGCAAATCCCTAATCGGGTTCGCCAAGCGTGTTGGAATCGCCGTATTGTCGATCCTCGGTTGGCATTTTACGCCGGTGAGCGATCTTGTCCCCGAGATGTGGCAATCCGCCTGGGAGACGGTCGCGGAAGAACTGATACTAAGGGACTAAGAGCGGGTCGTTTCCGAGACCAGGGTCGTGACCCATCTTCACTGCCCAGCAGGGCGTCCCGGAAAGCGAGCCAAACCACTTGCGCAGGGGTCAAACTCGCGCCGGTCTTCGACGCTCCGTTTCTCGATATGACAACACGGGTAAATCGCCTGAGGGTTGGCCGGATCTCACCGGTCACCGCCCCGGTGGAGCGGCTGGATGTGATCGACTTCCGTTGGCGTAGCGTGCGCATTTCGTGCACCGCCAGCCCGCGGCGATGAGTGCCGCCGCCGGAGCGCGCCCAAGGGCGGCGGTGACGACCGGCGAAATCCCGCACGGAGCGATCAAGATGCTTCCGGTCGTCCGGCGGTAGATGCCGGGGCAGCCTTACTCTCTTCAACAGACTCCATAACCGTTCGTGTGAACTTGGCCGTTCACGTTCTCGCTGACGGGAAGTGCTTGACGGCCTCGTGATTCGTTAGCGGGGAGGGCGTCGTCGTTCTCCTTGTGCCGGACACCCGCGCATTCTGTGCGCGGCGAGCAGGCCGTGGAACCGGCGCCCTCCTGGCTACCGCACCCGCAGCGCCCACATGGAGATGTGATCGGGCACCCGCCCGCCGCCCGCCGACGTCACCTTGATAGCGGTGGGGCCGAGCCCGCCGGTCGGAGTCCAGTGAAAGTACAGGGACGAACCCGCCCGCACCCGCCGCCCGCCGAGGCGGGGGTTGGGGGAGGACGAAGTATAGGGTTGGAGCTGCGAGTTCTCCGGCAGCCTGCCGAAGATATCTTGAAGATTCCAGGTGGTCATGCCTAGCGCTCCCCAGCCTTGGAGATCGATCCAGAGCGTCATGTAGAAGTCGGCGAGGACCTGCTCGGGTGGCCACGCGCTTTCAGGGCTGACATCGACCAAGGATGCGAAGCCTTGGGCCGGGGATTGTGTAAGGCGCCGCATCAAGGCGCGCTCGCCTCCGGGGTAATCGCCCCCCCAGCGGTCCATAGCGAAACGAAGGACCATGGAGGGGACCCCGTAGACTTCTCGCCCATGCAGGAGGCATGGGCCGGAGTTTCCTTCGTCCGGCCTGCCGACCCAACTGCACTCCTCTGGGGCACCGGAGATTCTTCCAGTGCCATTGCCCCGATAGTCCCATCCGAAGAACTGAGCCAGTTCCAACCAGCCCCCGTACCAATGGTACCTCTCGTCCCATGGGGAAAACGCATTCCAGTCGAGTTCCTGGCCGGAGCCGTGCCCGAAGAGCCGATAGCCGACGAGTTGCTCCGCGAGGGTGGCACCGCCTTCCAATTCCCAAGTAGTCTTCGGACCGGAACCCCCATAGATTTGCCCACCACGCTGAATGATGTGCGTGATTTCGTGGGCGATCAGTGCGGGGTAGGAGTCGAGCACATCCTGCTTGGCAAGGGTGTCCCCGACGGCGCCTCGAGGGTCTGGCACCTTTCCGTAGAAGATCTCCGCCTGATTGCTTGTCGGGCAGTCCTGGCGTGAAACGAGGTCAAGCCCCCAAACCCAACCGCCGAGATTCTCAACTCGATTCACCTCCTTCGTCATCAGCACCAAGAACCGGCCGTTGCCATCCACATCGGATAGGTCGCCGAAGTAATCGTCGTGAACGCCCTTGATGTTGGTCGAATAGAAGGCATCCAGATTCGCTAGCTCGGTGTCCGTGAAGGTTGCGGCGGGATTGTCGAGGTCGTCCAGCCAGATCGAACTGTTGCCGACCAAGCGCACCAGAGCGCGCACCTGCCCGGCACTGCTGCATGTTCCGTCATGGTCCGCATACAGCGTCAGCGTATCCCCCATCTGCAAGGCGCGCCGCGAATCTGCGAGTGCGGGGCGGGTCGCCCGCCCCAGTCTCCGCAGCAGCGCGTCAGTCCGGGCCATGATTTCGTTGTGTGCTCTCGTCCGCCGCGTCCGAAGGGTGTCGTCGGCGACCGGCCATTCGTCAAGGTTGCCGCCCCCCGAGGCCGTCGCCATCGAAAAGGTTGCCCCCCCGGTGAACGCTTCCGTCGACCCGAACGGCCCCCGAGCCAAAGCCGCCATCGCACTCCGACTTGTTTCTGCGCCTGCCCCTCTCGCCGCAACGACGATGCGGCCGTCTTCCGCTCCCACGACCGTCGCGTCACCCGGAGTGCCGGTAAGTGCAACGGAGGTAAGAGAGGCGGCATCCTCCGAACTGGATACCACCCCGATCAAGTATTCTCCGCCCGACACGTCAGCTGGCAGGTAGACACAGCCGTATCCGGAGTATGAGTAGCGATACCATCCCGGCTGCAACTCCATGTCTTCTTGACTACGCGGCGTCACCCCAACCGTCTGGGCATCACTCCGGCTCCCCACCGTCACCCGCAATTCGTCCCTGCGCGGTGGCAGGCAATCGCTCCATGGAACCGTGATCGACAACCTCGTGGCGCTGGCCGAGGTGACTCTCGCGGCGAGCCCGCCGATCACGACCTGGTTTTCGATTGGATTGGTGGAGAACCCCGACCCGGTAATCGTCGCAGACGCTCCCTCGATCAGCACACTCGGCTCGACCCCGGAAATCACGACTGACGCTGGCGTTCCAACCGTCACCCTGAAGCTCAATTGGGCGCTCAATCCTTCGGGATCGCTTGCGGTCACCGTTACAACAGCCGATCCGACTGACACCGCACCGACACCGAATTCGCCACCCGACACCACGGCCAGGACAACTGCCGCGTTAGAGCTGCCCGCCGCAAAGGTCATTTGGTCGCCGTTGGGGTCACGGAAGTGATCAGCTCCCCTCCATGCGCGCACTTCGCCGACGGTGACTGTCAGATCGGGAACGGATGACACAACTTCAGGGGCCTGATTGGCCATCGTTACCGTCACGGAGAAACGCTGCCGAGCGGTCAGTCCGCTTGGATCCGTCGCCGTAACGGTGATCGTCGCGGTCCCGACCGCCACTCCCGTCAGCGTCACCGTAGCGCCGGCAACCGCGGCGGTCGCGACACCCCTGTTGGAGCTCGCCGCTGCGTAGCTCAGCGTCTGTCCGTCGGGATCGTTGAAGAACGGGGACGCGTCGATGTTGGCCGCTTGCCCGGATACCACCGACTGCCCCGGAATGGCGCCGATCACAACCGGTTCCCGATTCGGCACCGTCACGGCGAAGAACTGTTGAATGGATATCCCCGCGGGGTCGGCAACCGTAACCGTCACCCTCGTGCTACCGGGCGCCCGCCCGGTGATCGTCAGGGTGCTGCCGACTGATTCAACGGAGGCCACCCCGGCGTTGGCGCTGGCCGCCGTGAAGGTCAGGGCATCTCCGTCCGGGTCGGTGAAGTAGCGCGCCAGGTCGAACTCAAGAGTATTCCCGGCCAGAAGGGTCCTGGATGGAATGGTGTCGAGAGCAGTCGGTGCCCGATTCGGTACCGTGACCGCGATGTCCTGCTGTGCCGACAGCCCATCAGGATCGCGAGCAGTCACCGTCACCGTGGACGTCCCCCGGGTGATCGCGGTCAACGAAACCAGGCTCCCCTCGACCGACGCCGTTACTGCCGCCACGTTCGAACTCGCAACCGAATAGGCCAGCGCGTCTCCGTCTGGGTCGTTGAAGTACGCGGCCACGTCCACGGAAGCTGTTTCGCCGACGAAGACCGTTTGCGCCGGGACGGAGTCCACCACGACTGGTGCCTGATTGGGCACCGTGACCGTGAGAGTCTGCTGAGTCGACAATCCTCCGGGATCGCCAGCGGTAACGGTGACCGAGACGACGCCCTTTGTGATCGCAGTGACCGTCAGCACGCTGCCGGCCACTGCTACCGAAACGGTCGCGCTGTTCGAACTCGCAACCGAATAGGCCAGCGCATCGCCGTCCGGGTCGTTGAAGTACTCGGCCACGTTCAGCATGACGGATTCGCCCACGCCGAGAGTCTGGGTCGGGATCGCACCGATGCGGACAGGTGGCCGATTCGGAGTAGGCGCGGGTCCCGTGGCGGCATCGCCGCAAGCCGCGGCTGAAAGGACGATCAGCGTTACGACGGCGGGTACGAAGCTGCGTTTCAGAGGGAATTGGCTCGCGGGTGCCTCCCGCGAGCGAGAGAAGGTCTGGATGGCACATGATCCGGGGGGCCCGGCGGGAGGCATTTACTTCCTGATGTTCAGTTCCTGGGCTGGCGAGGACGTGCGAGCATATGCGCCTGACGACCAACATGCAAAGGCCCCAGTCAGAGTTGTTATCCTGTTGACGTTTCGCTTGTGGCAAAACGGCGATATACCGACCAGAGTGACGGACATATAAGCGATATGGGGTCGGGCCAGCGCCCGCGGTCATGTCCACAAAGCGAGGCGCCATTGAATCGCTACGGAGGCGGAGCGAACTCGTCGGCTTAGGATAGAACCGGCCACCGATGGCCCACGGAATCCCGCCAAACGATGCGGTTTACCCGCTCCCTCGGTTCGATGGAGTTAGGTCTGGTCTCACGGCGACAATGGCAGATCGTGCAGTCCCATTTGAACTTACGTGTCTCTCGTCGTGATTCGCGCCTCCGGCGCTCCGCCTGAGGAACACGCTGCTCCTCTGCCGGCGGCACCACCGCGTCGTTCACGAGGGGCGGGTCAAGGTCTCCGTGAACGGCGACGGGACGGTGCTGTTCTTCACGCCGGGAGGGAGGATCCTGCCGGATGCGCCGCCGAGGAGCATGCGCCCGGATGCGCGAAACGGCAGGTTGCGGGCGGATGCGCTGGCGAGGAGAAGGGTGGCGCCGCATGACGGAAACGCCGCGTGCACCAACGGTGCAGCGCTCTCCAACGGGGCCGCGCCATACCGCGATTCCGATATCCCCTGGAAGATCGAGGCTGCCGCGAGGGAAGCTGTCGACGATGGGTGACTCGGAGCCTCCGGTGCACCTGTGGAGGAGTCGCCGAAACGATGATGGCGGAGAAACCTGGATCGGGTACGCGCTCGATCGCAGGTTGGGGCTGGTGTCCGGACATCCATCGGCTAGGTTCCAGTCATGCCACGGATCCGAGCCATCGATACCGCGCGCAGCGCGTACGCCTCATCGGCGCTCCAGCCAGCAACCACCGATTCGAGACCCTTGGGCGGCAGGCCTCGGGCAACCGGGCCCGCTTTCTGGTTTCTCCTCGCCCTGATTGCCGCCTGCGCGGCGCCATCGCCAGACTTCACACCTGCCACCTTCGACCGGGTCCAGCCGGAGCTCTTCGAGACCCCCGGAGCCCAGACCAACTCCTGGGTGGACTATGATGGGGACGGAGACCTCGATCTGTTCGTGGGGATGCGCTACACGCCGAACCGGCTCTACCGGAACGACGGTGGACGGTTTGTCGACGTGGCGCCGGAGGTCGGGCTCGCGGACCTCGAGGACACGCGCGCCGGAGCGTGGGGAGATTACGACGGGGACGGGGATCCGGACCTCTATGTCGGGTATCCCGTTGCCGAGGATACGCCGAATCGCCTGTACCGGAACGACGGCGGGCGTTTCGTCAACGTGGCGCCCGGCCTGGGGGTGGACCTCGTGGGCACCAGCCGCCAGCCGAGTTGGGTCGACTACGACGGGGACGGCGACCTCGACCTCTTCGTGGCGCTGCGAGACCAGGCCAACCGGCTGTTTCGGAACGACGGGGCTCCGGGGAGTGACAGCGGAGCTGAGACGGCTGGCGACGGCGCTCCGGGGGCTGGCGACGGCGGCCCGGCCTGGACCTTCACCGACGTGACCGAGGCGTCGGGGATCGGCGACCCCCGCCGCACGGTGGGCGTGGCGTGGTTCGACTACGACCGGGACGGCGACCTGGACGTGCACGTGTCCAACCAGAACGGCGACGAGGACGCCTTCTACCGCAACGAGGGGGACGGCACCTTCGTGGACGTCGCCCCGGCGCTCGGCATGAACCACCCCGGCCGGGGGGCGGAATACGGCAGCGTGGCCGCAGCCGTCATCGACCACGACAACGACGGCGACCTGGACCTGTTCGTCGCCACCTACGGGCCGGACGTCCTGTGGAGCAACAACGGCGACGGCACCTTCACCGACGTGACCGATCCGGCCACGCTGGGGGTCGACTACCACTCCACCTCGGCCGCCTGGGCCGACGCCGACCACAACGGCCTGCCCGACCTGGTGGTGACCTCCTACCTGTCCGGCATCGCCGCGGTCGAGGACCACCTGTTCATGAACGCCGGGGACGGCCGCTTTCACAACGCCCTTCCGGCGAACCTGCTGGAGCACGGACCGAGCCATGGGGTGGCCTGGGCGGACTTCGACGGCGACGGCGACCTGGACCTGTCGATCGCGAACAACGACGAGACCGGCGGCACGCACCATCTCTACCGCAACCTGCTCGGTGCGGAGGCGGCCGCCCATTCGCTGCAGGTGCTGGCCATCGACGCCGCGGGAGGGTCCGTGGTGCCCGGCGCAGAGGTCCAGCTCCTCGACCACGAGACCGGCGCGCCGATCGGCACCCGCCTTCTCGACACGGGGGGAGGCTACTGCTCCCAGGGCACCGCACCCGCGCACTTCGGCCTTCCGACGGGCGTTGAGCGGATCGATGTGCGTGTGACTTTTGTGGCGGGTGGACAACGGTCCACGGTGGTCCGTGAAGGCGTCCTTCCCGGGGATTACGTGGGCCGGTGGCTCGTAGTACCCCGGGAGGGCTGAGGGACGACTCCTCACGCGCCTGACAGCCTCGCGGATCGCGACCGCGTGGGATAACTTGGGATCTCGCGTAAAAATGTCGCAATAATCAATAGTTTTGTCGCACGGTGGTCGCGCTCGCCTCGTCCCGTTATCCGCGATCCCGAGCCACCCGCAAGTCGACCCCGTCAGGAAGGAGTTCCGCGAAATGTCTGGCAGAACGTTTCTCGCTGCTGCTCTGCTGTTTGTCGCCGCGGCGCCCGCCATCGCGCAGGACACGGATGGACTCTACGTCTCCCTCAACTTCGGGCTCACCTCCGCCTTCGGCGCCGATGCGATCGTCTCCGGGGCCAATCACCCCACCCGGTGCGACCGCCTGCTGTACGCGAACCCCGGGAACGCGCCCACCGACGCCGCCTGTGCCGCCCCGCTGACCAGTTCGCGCCAGGGCGAGTACGGGTTCGGCCGCAATTCGGGCACCGCGCAGGCGCTTGCGCTGGGGTACGCCACCGGGAGCCTGCGTTTCGAGGCGGAACTCCTGCTCCGCGAGCAGGTTGGCGAAGCGGCCCTCTTTTCGGTTGGCGCTGATCAGTCGCTGATCGGGAAGGACACCGAATGGAGCGCGCTCGCCGAGCCCAACGCCGACATCTACAACTTTCGCTCGCTCCAGATCTTCGGCAACGCGTACTACGCCTTCCGCAACTCCTCGGCCTGGACGCCCTACGTGGGGGCGGGCGCCGGTCTGGCCCAGCTGGATTTCGGGTTCTACGTGGCGTTTCACAGGAAGTCGCTGGACGAGGGCTATCTGGAGGCGTTCGGGGGCTCGAAGTCCAACCCGGACGCCGCGCCGGAATGGCAGCGGGCTGCGGCGGGAACGCTGAGCATGAAGGATGCCCCGGTTGGCGAATGGGCCCTCGGCTACCAATTGCTCGCGGGAGTCGACCGCTCGCTTGCGGACCGCGCGACCCTCGGACTGAAGGCCCGCTGGACATCGGTTGCTACCGTGTCCGCCTCACTGCCGTGGACGATGGTCCGCAGCCACAGACCGGGCCATGCGGACGGTCAGACCCCGTTCTTCTGGGACTACGAATTCGCCGGACTCGGGTATCTCGGAGCCTCGCTGGAGATGAGGTACAGCTTGTAGTGATCCAGCTGTCCCCGCTTGTCTTACATACATATGGCTTCTATGATATGGGTCAGCCATATCCAGAGGATCATCCTATTGAAGACAACCCTCAACCTCAACGACCATATCCTCCGGCGAGCCAAGCGTCATGCCCGCCGCCGTGGCACTACGCTGACGCGCTTCGTAGAGGACGCTCTGCGGGCGAAGCTGATGGACGACAGCCGCGGGCCGCCCGACTTCAGGCTGGTGCTGAAAGCCGTGCGTGGACATGCGCCGCCAAACGTCGACATCTCGGACCGGGAGGCGCTGTACGATGTGATTGATCAGGGATGATCGCCATCGACACGAACATCCTGATCTACGCTCATCGCGCCGAGACGGACCATCATCAATCAGCCGCCGAACGGCTGGTAGAGCTGGCTGAGGGGCCGCACCCCTGGGGGCTCCCGCTCTTCTGCATTGCGGAATTCTCGCGAGTAGTCACCCACCGGCGGGTGTTCAACCCCCCTTCGACGATCGTCCAGGCGTTCGATTTCCTTGACAACGTGGTCGCTTCCCCCACCTGCAGGATCGTGCGCCCCGGACCGGAGTTTCTCGGGCTGCTGCGTGAGACGGCCCGGAAGGCCGATGCTCGAGGCAACCTGATGTTCGACGCGCAACTCGCAGCATTGTGCGCCGAACACGGTATCCGCACCATTCTCACGAACGACCGCGACTTCGAGCGGTTCGACCATCTGCACGCCGAGTACCTGTAGTCCCAAACCGGCAGAGCGTATTGGACGGAGCCGGGAAGCTCGCGAGCGTATGACCCACCAGACCATCATCCCGCCCGGCAGGCTCGCCGACAACGTGGCCCGCTTCGTCCGCCTGCTGCGCGCGGCAGGGATGTCCGTGGGCCCCGGCCACACCATCTCGGCGGCGCGGGCGCTCGGCGCGATCGACGTGACCCAACGCCGCCAGTTCTACTGGGCGCTGCACGGAACGCTGGTCTCAGGGCCGGAACAGCGCCACGTCTTCGACAGCGCCTTTCGCCTCTTCTGGCGGGACCCGCTGGGGCGGGACGAGGCTTTGCAGGCGCTCCTCTCCTCATCTCGCATGGTTGAGGGCGAGAGCGAGCCCACGCAGCAGTCCCCGGCCCGTCTCTCTCCCGGCACGGCCCCCGGACTCGCGGCATCGTCCAGTGCGAAGGACGGTGAGGAGGTCTCCATGCGCATGGCCTTCTCGCCCTCCGAGGTGCTGCGCACGAAAGACTTCGAGCAGATGACGGCGGCGGAGGTGCAGCAGGCCAGGGAGGCGCTCCGCCGGATGAAGCTCGAGCTGCGCCCGATCCTGACGCGGCGCTTCCGCCCGGATCCCTTCGGCCCGGGCATCGACGCGCGTCGCACCCTGCGCGCCAGTCTGCGCACCGGGGGCTATCCGATGGCGCTGCGCCGCCGCTCGCTCGCCATCCGGCGCCCCGCTCTGGTGGCCATCTGCGACATCTCCGGTTCGATGGAGACGTACTCGCGCATCCTGCTGCACTTCTTCCACACCCTCACCAACGCCAGCGAGCGCATCCACACCTTCGTGTTCGGCACCCGGCTCACCAACGTCACCCGGCTACTGCGGGACCAGGACGTGGATCGGGCGATGGAGCGCGTGGGGCAGACCGTGCTCGACTGGTATGGGGGCACGCGCATTGGTGCGGCCCTCAAGGCCTTCAACCTGCACTGGTCGAGGCGGCTGCTGGCGGAGGGCGCGGTGGTGCTGCTGGTGACCGACGGGCTCGACAGGGAAGGCGCGAGCGGCATCGCCTTCGAGGCCCGGCGGCTGAGGAAGTCGTGCCGGCGGCTGATCTGGTTGAATCCGCTGCTGCGCTTCGAGAAGTTCGCGCCGAGGGCCACGGGCATCCGGGCGCTGCTGCCGGAGGTGGACGAGCACCGGCCAGTGCACAATCTGGCGAGCGTAGCCGAGTTGGCGAAGGCGCTCGGCAGCGCGCCACCGGTGTCTCGGGCGCGGGCGTCGTGACCGGAGGCTCTTCGTCCAACCGACGGAGGGCCGGGTTTGGGTTGGTGTTGGGCATCGCCTGTGCACTGGCTTTGCCGGCAACGGTGCTCGGCCAGAACGCGGGAAGCATCCTGGGACGCGTCGTCGACGCGACCACCGGCGAGCCGCGCGAGGGGGCCCTTCTCACCGTCGGTGGAACGGATCTGCGAACCACGTCCGCGGATGACGGCCGCTTCATTGTGGTAGCCGTCCCCCTGGGCGAGCGGTCACTCACGGTGGAGCTGATCGGCTATGCCAGAACCACCATCGAGGGCATCCAGGTGCGGGCCGGGCAGCCCGTCCGGGTCGCCGTCGAGCTGGCGCGCGAAGCCCTGGAGCTCGACGAGGTGCGGGTCGAGGTCGAGCGCGTGCGCCTGGTGGAGCCCGAGGTCAGCGCCACCCACGAGCTGATCGAGGCCCGGGAGTTGCGCGAACTCCCCATCGACGAGGTCTCCCAGGCCATCGAGCTGGCGCCGGGGGTGAGCGACGGACACTTCCGCGGAGGGCGCATCGGGCAGGAGGCGTACGTGGTTGACGGGCTCGAGTTCAAGAACCAGTTCGAGGCTTCGTCGCAGGGTCCCGCGCTGGAGCATCCGTCCGATGCGCTGGAGGAGATCGAAGTGGTGACCGGCGGGCTGGGCGCGCGCTTCGGGTCGGCGCTCTCGGGGGTGGTGCGCTACACCACCCGGCGCGGTGATCCGGACCGGTGGCGCGGGGGGGCGGCCGTCCGCACCGACCAGTGGGCGCCCAGGCCGCTCTTCCTGGGATTCACCGCGCTGACCGCTTCGGCCGGAGGGCCGGCGCCGGTGCTCGGGCGGGGATCGGTGGTGTTCGCCAGCGTGCTCGCCCAGGGCATGCTGGACGCCGAGCCCCGGGCGCGCGGCCTGACCTGCCTGCGGCCCGGAGACGGTGATGCCGACATGGACGCGCTCATCGAGCGGGTAGCGGGGGACCCGGCCGTCGCCGACCTGGCCTGCCCGTACACGGCGGCGGCCTTCCCGCACCAGGCCGGCGACAAGCTGCTCGCCTTCGCGCGCGCCGACCGTCCGGTCGCTGCCGGCCTGGCGCTGACGACCACGCTCCTGCACAACCGCGTGCAGTCCGGGCTGTACACATCCGAGTTCAAGTACAACCCGGACTACCAGCTCGGACAGCGGTCGGAGGGAACGCTCGCCACGGCCTCGCTCGACTGGGCCCGGCAGGGGATCGGCGAGGGCGCGCACGTGACGCTGCAGGGTTCGGTCATGCGGCTCGACCGCCATCTGGGGGTGGTCGACCCGGAGTCCCGAGCGAACCGGCGCACCCTGGCGGGCTTCGGGCCGGGCCGACTCGACTTTCTGGGTGAGGACTTCGTGCGCAGCCCTGTGGAGCAGCAGCTCAGGTCGGGATCGCCCGTGCCCGGATACCTCCGGCCCGGGGGGTCCGTCGGATCTCCCTTCGGCCCTGCCGCGGAGGGCATCTTCTTCACAGAAGGGACACCGGGCATCGCCAACTGGACGCGGACCGAGTTCGTCGGCGGCGACCTCTTCGGTGAACTGCTGTCCTCGGCAGGCCACGTCTTCGCCACCGGAGCCGGTGCCAGGCTCTACCGCGTCGAATCCTACGAGCGGGCGAGAAGCCATCTGGCAGGTTCGGCGCCCAATTACGCCCTTTTCTACCCCGGCTCGCTCAGTGCCTTCGCGGAGGTGCGTCTCGCCGCCGAGGACGAAGTGACCGTGACCTTCGGAGGGCGCGTGGACGCCTTCCGGGCCGGTCTCGATTTCCGCCACGACCGGGTGGACTTCCTTGCGCCGGGCACACACAAAGTCGTGAAGCGCTAGATCAACAGCTCGGGGATGACGTGCGAAACGGTCCGCACTTCGACGAGGGTGTGGCGGCGTTTCGCGAAAAACGCACGCCCCGCTACTAGCCGAGGGCTCACGCATCGACCCAAGACCGTGATTTTGGCAACAGTGATTGAATCGGCGTGACTACGATGGATGCACCGGCTCAGCGTTTCAAAAAAATCGCTGTCGGATGCAACTTTTCAAGTGGCGACGCTGGCCCGTTCGAATGACGACGCGACGCGGAACGCGTCAGGTATCCGCAGCTGCATCCAGTGACGGAGTAAGGGAATGGACATGCATGCTGGCTGGCGGCCTGGTCTCGTGGGCGAAATTGTAGGCCGCCACGGCGTCTACTACGCAAGCGAATGGGGCTTTACCGGTTTCTTTGAAGCAAAAGTCGCGCAAGACATGGGCGAGTTCATACACCGCTACGAGAGCGCGCAGGATCTGCTACTGAGCGCCTGGGACGGTGAACACTTTCGTGCCTCAATTGTCATCGATGGGAGCGATCCCGATTTAGCTTCTGGGGCCGCGCACCTGCGTTGGTTTATATCGAGCGCCGAACGAAGCGGCACCGGGCGTGCACTGCTAGAGCGAGCGATGGCGTTCGTGAGCGACCACGGCTATCAATCGTGCTTTCTCACCACCTTTCGCGGTTTGGATGCGGCCCGCTCACTCTACGAATCGATGGGGTTTTCCCTGACCCACGAAGGTGAAGACGATACGTGGGGTACGCGCGTCGTCGAACAACGTTTCGAGTGGCAGCGACCGCGCTAGTCCGGCGCCACTGCATCATTCGTAACGGCGCTCCTACCGCGTCCGTGCACGGCTAGGCGCGTCGTTGCTTTAAGTCGAGAGACCGTCGGATACGGCGCGGGGTTGGCACGTCTTCGTTGTATCCTCTATGAGCGCGAGATGCGCAATAGAGCCACGCCAAGCAGCGTAAGCAGTGTCGAAAACACCTGAGCAAGATTCAATTTCTCCTTGAGAAACACCACGCCAATAAACAGAGCAAAGACAATGCTCGTCTCTCGCAGCGCAGTCACTAGTGCGATAGGTGCCTGGGTAAATCCCCACGTCACCACCGCATAAGCAATAAACGAAGCGCTACCTCCTACGAAAAACAAAAGCTTGTTCTGCGTGAACATCCGGCGGAAAGTGTTTTTCGATCGGCGCGTCGCTAACCAGCCGAAAATCACGGCATTGCCAACGGTTAGCCAACTAAAGTACCCCAACGCCGTGCCGGCGGCGCGCGCGCCAAGTCCATCCACGAGTGAATAACCAGCGATGAAGCACCCCGTCCCAAGGGCCAGCGCACTCGCGCGCCCATTGCGGGCCCCGTCGCTTCGCCGAACCAGGCTGAGACTCATGATGCCGGCGCCAATGATGACCACCGCAACTTGTTCCGCAACCGACAAGCTAACGCCGAGAAAGAGCACCGACACCCCGGCAACCAGAAGCGGCGCGCTACCACGAGCGATCGGATAAACCTCGGTCAGGTCGCCAACCCCATAGGATCGCAACAGGAAGATCTGATAACCGATATGCAACGCGATGCCACAGATAAGAAAGGGCAAGCTCGCCACATCCGGCATGGGGGCAACAACAATGCCCACGCAACCAAGGGGTGCGGTTCCCACTACCACACTCGTCATTGCGAGATGCTTGTCGCCCCCGCCTTTGACGAGGGCATTCCACAAAGCGTGCAACAAAGCAGCACTGACCACAGCCAAAAACACAGTAAAACTCAAGTCGACCCGCCTCAGAACGAACAGATTGCGCTAATGTAACGGTATACGCTCCCCTATGCCGTCGCCGTGACGATATCTGCGGCGCGCAGCGACCGGGGCTGCGTCTAACGACTTGACGGACCGCAGGTTGAAACGCCTACAAGTTCTCAGGCGGCGCCCTGAGGTGCAACTCAATTTAGCTCGCTACGGACTAGACTCCCTGCGAGCGCATCCAGCGAGAGGAACTACACGATGAAGCGTTTCATGTTGATGCATTTTGGTTTTCAAAAACCAACACCCGAGATCATGGCCGCTTGGGGAAAGTGGTTTGAAGCCGTCGCCGACAAGACGGTGAGAACGGCGGTTTCCGCAGCGCCCGAGAGATTTCCCACGAGGGCACCAAAGATCTACCGATGGGGATGGACTCGATTACCGGTTATTCGATAGTCAACGCCGAAAGCATGGATGAAGCGGCGGAGTTGGCGAGTACCAACCCGTTTATCGCAAGCATTCGAATTTACGAAATTATGGACCACAAGTAGTTCGCGTCAATCGCGAGCATCAGATGCGTGGCCAGAAGAGGTGAGCTACTCTGCTTCTTTGCGTGAGGGCAATTTGAGCCACTTCGTGACGTGCTCAGTGGCCCGTTTCTCAAGCTTCTCTTTTAGTTTTCCGGGCGCCGATTTGGCTTCACTTTTGGCATCAGCGCTTTTCTCGGCCTCTTTCTTCTCAAGCTCGGTCGCGCGTTTTCGTTGTCGGCTGGTGACCTTAGCAAGAGACCACTCGGTGTCTTCTTCGAGCACCGGGCGCTTGGGGAAGAGGTCGCGTGAGGCACCATCGGCGGGCGACGCCCAGAACTCATGTCCCGCGTCCGCGGCGCCTGCATGAAGTTCGAAGCGGGCCAGTGCACGAGCGAATTGGGGGACGCTCATCCGTAGCTTTCGTAGATCGTTCAGAATCGTTTGCGTAGTAACTAACTTCGGTTTCGGGCGACCGAAGTAAGTCTTAATCTCTCCGACCACCACACTGATACGCGCATTGCGCTTATGCAATATGAAGTCGATAACCGAGTGTTTTCCGAAGTCGTCGAGAATCTGATTGACGCCGGCGCCGCCTTGGCCTGTCACCTCGCCGCGAGCCGCACTTAGCCCGAGGGCACGGCGCTTTTCGGCCTCTAACAACTTGGCTAGCCCCGACTCATTGACCGATAACCATTCGCGCAGTTTGGTGAAAGCCAGAGCGCGTTCGAATTCGAGCATCCAGCCAATGCTAACGTCTTCGGCCAACGCGGCGAAGGTCTCGAGCGTGACATCATCGACGTCTCGATAGCGATGTAGCAGTATCAACGGAGCGGCTCGCCGCGCTGCGCTGCGATAAGTACCCACGTACGAGGCAATATCCACATCAAGACGCTGCTCAGCCATGCGGCGCCCGCGCGGCTTTAGATCATTGTCGAGCCGCAAAAGAACCTTGGCCCAAACCTCTTCGAGATCGCCTAACCGATCAGCGAATTCCGTGGCGACCGCAATCTTTTCAATCGCGGCTAAACGCTCGTGCACCGCGTACTTTGAAAAATCTGTCGTGTTTACGGTGCGCTTAGTGGCCGCGGGTACGAATAAACCTGGTTCGAAGAGGCTGACCCAACTCGCGGCCAGCTCGTTGTTGGAGAAAAGGCAGTATACGTCGCGCATCGACTCCGAATCGAAATCGCGCAGCAGCGCGTCCTGTCGTACACCTCGGCGCCACAGCGACTCGGCGGAAGCCTCCATTAAGTCGACAACCCCCTGCTGAAATTCGGGTGAAAATTCGCGAAGCAGCTGAGGAAGTAGTGGCAGCACCGTACTCTCGGAATCGCCGCGGTCGGCGTAGACAGAAGACATGAGAGTGCCAACCTGTTGCGGAGGCGAACTCGCATTCCACCTATTCACATCACAATCGGCTGCATGGCCGGCGCGAGCGGCTAGGCAAAGCAGGATCGTCAACACAAAAACTAGGCGCACATCATTCCTTTTGCGATTTCATCCGCGCTCCCAACCGGCCCGCGCACGACGTGCCCGATCCATTGAGGATAGACCAAATCATGAAATCCGCTGATAGCGCGCGAACGACGTGCATCAACCAATCTTTAGGTTCCTCGGCCGTCGGCCACCGAGAGGGAAGGCGAGGCGCACATCGTATAAATCTCGCGTACGCAGGCGCATCGAACTTTCGGCATAAACACACCCAATCCGAAGGGTGTCATCGGCCCGGGCCCGAAGGACTTAACTGGCGGTTAGTTAAGGCGAACAACCGCGCTTCCCGGTGTCATCACTTCACCCGCCGCGTTTTTCACGAATAGCGCGACCGTCACCTCCCGGCTGTCCGTATCAACGCCGGTTACCTCCCCGCCCGAAGTCAGCGTCTCGCCGAGATACGACGCACGCCGGTTAGAATAATTGAAGGAGATGAGAGCGCCGCTGTCGCCCGCCCAATTCAAAACCACCTGACTTAGCCAGTCGCCCTGCAGAGGGCCATCGATGACAATGCCCGGATGTTTTTCGACCTGCGTCGTGTACTGCTCATCGTAGTGAATGCGGTGTGGATTCCAAATAGCCGCGTTGTACATGAACAGTGTCACATTGGTCGGCGTATGCGTTCGAGTCGGCAGATGGTCTCCGACGTTAATTTCGGTCAACTTCACCATTCCCATTACCTCGCAATTCGAGTCTGGATTTCGTCGGCGACCGGCTCGCCGGCCTCAGTGGTCACTCGCAGGCGGTACACCATAAAAATCACCGGGCCTTGCTTGCCCTGCTTTTCGCTCATATCTATCAGACTGCGAGTGCCAACCAGCGTCTGACCTGGCGTAATGGGCTGGTGCTGTCGAATCTCAAGGCCACCGGCCATGTTTCGCTTCAATGGAAGTGGCGGCCCCACGATAGTTGTGGCTAAACCGTCGGAACCCAGATCTTCGACCGGCACTACGGGCCGAAACAGACCAAACAGGAACATGGGCGGTGCCTCGTCCCCGCGCAGGTATTTGCCCTCGCGCTGCTCCGTCGCAATTGCGTACTTGATAATCTCGCGCCGCGTCACTTCAGCCGAGATAGGTGGCTCAGATCGCCCTATCCATGCACGCATCTCTTCCGTTAACAGTTGTGGCATCGGCTCACTCCCCTTCTAGCCATCGCTGATTATCGACGAAGCCGCGGATTGGAACCACGACCGAGCGCCGAATCAGCCCACTCTCGCACTTTGGCCGCCATCGACCGGCAGCAACACGCCGGTGACGAACCGTGCGGCATCCGAAGCGAGAAACACTGACGCATTGGCCACATCCCACCCCGTCCCCATCTGACGTCGCAACGGCACGCGACGGTCTCGCTGTTCTCGCACGGCATCGCGGCTCATTCCTTTCGCGGCTGAGAACCCTTCGATTGCCATAGGCGTGTCCATCAATCCGGGCATGATAGCGTTCACACGCACTCCGAACCGAGCGTTGGCGAGCGCCAGCTGCTGGGTCATCGCATTCACGCCCGCTTTGGACGTCTTATAGGCAATCATACCCACCGTGCTGATCGCTGCGACCGACGAAATGTTAATGATGCTGCCGTAGCCAGCCTCGCGCATCAGCGGACAATAAACTTACACGGAAGCAGGACGCTTTTTAGATTCACCGCCATGATGTGATCCCATTCGTCCTCGCCGATACCGGTTATCCCGGCATCCCCGGCACCAATTCCGACGTTGTTGTGCAGTATGCTCGGCACGCCGAATCGGGCCAGGCATGCGTCTCGCATGGCTTCACACCCAACGGTCGATGTGGCATCTACGGCCAAAGGTTCGGCCACCCCGCCCCGATCGACAATTTGGGCAGCCGTCTCGGCCGCTGAGTCGCCGTCGCGGTCGACCACCAGAACCTGGGCGCCTTCACGCGCGTAGGCGATGGCGGTGGCGCGACCATTTCCGATGGTCTGGCCCGGTGTCTGCCCGGCGCCCACTACGATGGCAATCCGGCCATCTAGCCGAGATCCTACTTGAGCATTAACTTCTGGCGCTTCCACTTCCCCACCTCCATTTTTCGCAACCCATTGCCGTGCCCTCGGCTGTGCCGGCGAAGCGGCCCGCAACGTAACTCGCGCGCCGCCAACGTTCTCAAGAGGCGGATGTATGCGCCGATAAACGCATACGCCTCCTATTCCTAACTGGGCTTCGAATGGTAGATTAATACGCTTCGCCGAGCAGTATCGATACCGAGCCCTCGGCCTGACGGCAATGCGCCTCCCGAGAGCCTCGTACAACCTTTGCGTGGCGATTTCGGCAACGATAAAAACGGCAACGGCGAAGAGCGTCCGCAGTGAATCAACATATCGTGTTCTTTCCGAAACGCCCAATCCAAACCCAACAGGCCCGGCGCCCGCGCACGCTTCGTCGGGTGCTTGCCCTGCTCCCATTTATTCTCGCAATCATTCTCCCCACTGGCGCCGCTGCTCAAGCCCCGGTTGAGCTGAAATTCTCCGTGCAACAATTCGAGGTGGGCGGTACTAACCCGCTATCGACTGAGCAGACTCGAATCGCCTTGGCCCCTTACACCGGCGAACACACCGGCGTGGAAGGGCTGCGAGCAGCCGCCGACGCATTAGAAAAAGCGATCGCAGATTCAGGTATTCCCTTTCATAAGGTCGTACTCCCACCCCAGTCGCTTACCGAAGGCAGTGTCCGCCTTGAGGTGGTGGCTTTTCGGTTGACCAACGTCATCATCGACGGAAACCGTCATTTCTCTACCGACAATATACGCCGCAGTCTTCCCGCCTTAAGCGTGGGCGAGATTCCAGATACGCAAGCCCTTGCGCCAAATCTTCGCCTCGCAAACGAGCATGCGTCAAAGAAGCTGGAAGTCACCTTCACCGAAGACGAGGCGCAAATTGCCGGACTCGCCGCAAACGTAACGGTCGCGGACCAAAAGCCCTGGGAAGTTTACTCCGGCATTAGCAATACCGGCAGCAAAGACACCGGCAGCTGGCGCTGGACGGTGGGCGGAAGCTACAACAACCTTTGGGATCGGGATCACTCCATCGGGGCGAGCTACACAACTTCGCCCGGTCACTTCGATGATGTAAAGCAGTGGGGCATCACCTATCGGCTACCGATGTATCGACTACCAGGCTATTTCACCGCCTACTTTCTTCGTTCAGATGTGAACAACGGACGCATCCTCGAACTGTTCGACGTTAAAGGCTCTGGGCGTTTTTCAGGTATTCGCTACACCCACCTGTTGCCCAAATACGGTTCGTTGCAACACCGCATTAGCTTAGGCGTGGATGACAAGCTCTTCGACAACAGCGTAGTGGTCGTCGGCGTCAACGTGGCGTCGAACGTGCGTAGCCGACCGTTCAATATTGAGTATGCAGGCAACTTCGACCTCGGCAATACCGCCACGTCCTTCAACGTGAGCTACGTTCAAAATATTCCGGTGGGCCGCTTCAATTCCGAGACCGCATACGCGGCCAATCGCGGGTTCGCGGATCCAGATTGGCGCTTGTTACGTGTCAGCTCCCAGACCAACGTGGCGCTTGCACATGACCTTACCCTTCGCGTTCTGACGCAAGGACAGTTCACCACCGACGCGCTCATCCCCGGCGAACAGTTTGGCGCCGGCGGCCTGTTTTCCGTACGCGGATTTCGCGAACGAGCCGTGACTGGAGACACCGGCATGCGCGTAGGCGTTGAGTTGTGGTCACCGACATATTTGCAGCAGTACGGGGGCCTGCGTGCCTTGATATTTGCTGACGCAGGCAAAGTATTCCTAAAGTCTGCGGCCGCAAGTGTAGATAGAAAGGACACGATCGCGAGTGTGGGCGTCGGTGCCAGATGGCAGTGGAAGAAGCACGCCCTGTTTTCGTTCGATGTGGCCAAAGTGGTTGACGGGAGTGCATCGAGGGATGGGGGGGCACGCGGTCATCTCAACCTACTGGTGCGCTATTGATGCCTGATGCAAATACGCTTAGACGAGCATTTCTAGGATTCCTTAGTCTGTGTGCGTTATGCACGCCAGCGTTGGTGTCGGCTGAAGAAGTCGGCCGGGCCCTATTCGCGCGCGGCATCGTTACCGCCTCCCATAACGGACGCCTCGAAGCAATTGGCCCTGGCTCAACCTTGCACCGCGGTCAGGTTATCCGCACTGGCGAACGCAGTTTTGTCGTGGCTGAACTGTCTGACGGAACGCGGATGACCATCCGCCCAAACTCGGTCCTGCGTCTCGATGCAGTCGATGTAAAACGCGGTGAAGAAAACGCGCTGCTCAGCGTGTTCAAAGGGGGCATGCGCGCCCTAACCGGATTTATTAGCAAACGACGCAAGAACGCCTTCAAAGTGCGCACCGCCGCGGCCACCATTGGCATTCGGGGCACCGACTTTAGCGTGCGCGTATGCGAGATTGACTGCGAGGCGAACGGACAGGGGGATCGACCTCACGCCGGGCGCATCGCCTTTGTACGCGGGCAAGCGCATCGCGCGACCCCATCGGGCAAACGAAAGCTGCGCAGCGGCGATCGGTTTTATGAAGGCGACGTGCTGGATACCGGGGCCGGAGCCATTGCCGTCCTCGCCTTTCGTGATCGCAGCCGCATCACGCTCAAAGCAAATACGCAGTTTCAGG
>CBDDPN010000031.1:0-275041 GCA_965232315.1 Longimicrobiales bacterium
GCGAACTCATGCGCCGGATGCCTGAACCGATCCCACCCACCATACCCATCCGGGCCAGCATGCCGTACAGCAGCGGATTGCGGGGCACGCTCTTCGTCCCGAGGTCGTCTTCGGTCATGCCCTCGGGAAGTCCGCCGGGGCTGACGATCCCCACCCGGTCCCTGAACACCTGGATCCGCACATGCTCGCGGGAACGGTAGTCCCGGTGCGCGACCGCGTTGGCGATCGCCTCGCGCAGGGCTTCCTCGGGCAGCTCGGGGCGCTCCTCCCCCTCCTCCTGCCAAATCCGCAGCTGGACGTTGATCCGGGTCAGAATCCAGGAAATCACCTCGTCGATCATCGCCGGGATCGAGCTGTGGAAGTTCCGCTCCACCCGACCTCCGGCTTCGTCGATTCCCGGATAGAAGGTGCACGAGATGTACCCGCTTGCGGTGAACCGACGGATGTCGTGCGCGAGCAGCCATGCGCCGGCGTGCGTCATCCGGTCCTCGGTGTCAACCAGCCCTAGGTTGCGAAGAGCCAGGATCCTGTGCATGGCCGCGGGAACCTTCGCCCGGCCGATGAACTGCTCCCATACCTCGGCATCCAGATGCTCTTCCATGGAGAAGCTGTCGCATGGCTCCTTGTCGATGTGCGCCCGGCCCACCGCGTAGAAGAGATCCTTGATTTCCGCGTTCGACAGCCGCCTGCTGAGCGTCCCCTCGCGCACGAAGGCGCGCCATCCGATGGAGTAGGGCTTGTACTTCTGGGACGGGACGACAACGCGGAGCACGTCATCCAGCCGCTCGAACTCGACCAGAATCGCCGGATTCGCTGAGCGGGCAATGGTCTGCACCCGGGCCTTGGCGCGGTTGCCGCTGCCAACGCCGACGATCGCGCCGGTCCCGGACACGCCCACCAGGACCGTCCCGCCCTCCCCGTTCGCGAAAGCGCACAGGTCACGGCCCAGATCGCGGCCCAGCGAGCGCTTGAAGCTGAGCTCGGGGCCTTCGCCCTGGGCAATCAGCTCGTCGAGTTCGTTGTCAGTCAACGATGGTGGCATACGGCTTTTGTCGCAGGTCCCGCTCGCCCGTCCCGGTGATGACGATGGTTCCGCCCTCCTCGGCAAGCCTCCCCGGGCGCGAGGAGCGGGGATTGGGCTCCTTGTATGTCCACTTGTATCATCCATGCCCCCCTTGGCCAGTCATGGCTGATGGTTGAACCCCGCAGGAGGGGTTGTCAAGCACCGGGTTGGCTGGGGTAGCCGAGGCCACGATCCGGGAGCCTGGGAGATGGGCGCTACGCCGTATCTGTCGGCTCGGCCCTTCGCGCCGCGCTACTCTGGCCCATCCCCCGCCACATGCGCCCCCGCCAACTCCAGTCCCATCAGCGTCAGCAGCGGCTCCACATGGTCGAAGGCGGAAACGTGCTTCGCCACCAGAGGCGAGGAATCCGCCGGTTCCCACCACCATGGGATCCGGGGCGGCCCATTCCGCGCGGACCCGTTCGACCATGCCTGCGATCGCGTCCATGGCCGTGAAGAAGATGCCGGAGTGGAATGCAGGCCTCGGTGCGCTTGCCGATGACCTGCTGTGGGGGAATGAACTCGACCGGGGGGAGCTTGGCGGTCCGGGCCGCGAGCCACTCCTTGCCGGACGCGAGGCCCGGGGCGATGACGCCGCCCTGAAAGCGGCCGTCGGCGGTGATGCAGTCGTAGGTTTGTGGCGGTGCCCAGATCGACCACGATGCAGTCGCGCCCGAAAAGTTGAGAGGCGGCCATGGTGTTGGCGATGCGGTCTGCACCCACCGTGCGGGGCTCCTCCACGTCGAGGACGACGGGCAGGGGGGTGGACGGGTCGATGACCACCAGTTCCGCGGAGCCCAGCCGGGCCGCGGCCTGCTTCAGGACATCGGAGGCGGAGGGGACCACCGAGCCCAGCACCACACGGGTGAGGGCGTCCGGGTCGTGGCCGGACGAGCGGAGCAGCGCGCCGAGGAGCAGCACGTATTCGTCGGGCGGTGCGAGGCACGTGGGTGCTTACCCGCCAGCGGCCCTCGACTCGTTTTCGGCCGGGATGCGAAAAGGGCGAGGACGGTCTCGGTGTTGCCTACATCCAGTACCAGATGCATGGTCGCGGTTCCTCGGGTGGTTCTGAGGGGAGTGACGGTTGCCCGGGCCGGTCGCGGATGAGCGAGGGGCTCACGGCCGATCCCGGGCGGGTTGGGCCGGAGGGTCCGGTAGCGGGGTCACGCTGCCCGAGCGAATCTCGTGTACGATTCCGTCGGGTTTTTCGAAGAGCAGCGCGCCCCCGGCGCTGATGCCTCGCGCAGTTCCGGCCTCACCGCTTCCGATCAGTACGGTGCGGCCGTTGAGGGCGTCCGCGGCGGGCGAGTTCCCGGTGCAACGCGCCTTCAAGCGGAGCCGGTTGCGGGAAAAAGCAGGGCGCGCAGCTGGCCCAGCAGCGTCCCAGCCAGGGCGGGCTTCGACACGCAGGCCGCACCCATCGCCGCCAGCGACGAGGCGCGGTCGCGGAGTGCCGGGGGGGAAGTCCGCCGCCCGCTGCGAGATGTTGATGCCTGTCCCGATCGCCATGCCCCGGGTCCCGGCGCCGTTGTCCCATGATTCGCACAGGATGCCTCCGACCTTGCGGCCGGTGACGATAAGATCGTTCGGCCACTCGATGGACGCCCGCAAGTCCGGGCACACGTCTTCGATCGCGCGGGCGGCCGCGATGCCGACGAGCAGAGGGACGGTGGAATGCCCGGATGGGCGCGCGGCGAGCACCACCGTCATCCAGAGCCCGGCGCCGGGCGGGGACAGCCAGTGCCGCCCTCCCCTGCCCCCGGCCGCGGGTCTGTTCGTCCGCGATGACCACCGAGAAGGAAGGCGCGCCGTCCCGGGCGATCAGGCGGGCGCGGTCGTTGGTGGAGCCGAGCCGGGCGTGCGCCTCGACCAGCGGGACGCCCCACCGCTCCGCCCACCGGGTGACCGGCTCGCCCTCCCAGACCGGGGAGCCCTCCTCGCCCGCTATCCGACCCACAGGTACCCGAGGAAGAGCAGCCCCAGAACCCACGGATACAGGGCGAAGCGGTGGAACGAGCCGGCGCGCAGCACGGCGAGGAAGATCCTGATCGCGATCAGGCCGGTCAGGGCGGCGGCCAGCGCCCCGAGCAGGAGCGGCGCGGTGCCGAGCGCGGCCACGGCCTCTCCCGCATCGAGCAACTGGAGGAGGGTGGCGCCCAGGATGGCCGGTACCGACATCAGGAAGGAGAACTCCGCCGCGTCGTCCGAACCCACGCCGAGCCACAGCGCGGCCACGACCGTCGAGCCCGAGCGGGAGATCCCGGGAAACAGGGCAAAGGCCTGTGCGACCCCGATCAGCATCGCCGCGCCCGGCGACGGCGGGGTGGGAGGTCCCGGCTCGGCCCTCGGTGAAGGCAGCTTCGCGGGTTCGCGCCCGCCCTGCCCCGAAGCACCTGGCGCCGCCCCCGTTGCGCCCGCCTCGGCCGGGTAGGGCAGCCCCAGCTCCAGTTGCGTCGCCGTACCCGGCTCGAGCGGGTCTCCAGGAGCATCGGCCGGACTGGCGGTGTCCCATCCGTGCATCGGGGCGCCCACGCGCCCAAGGGCTCCGCGGGCGCTCCAGAGCACCCCGCCCGTCACCAGAAACGCCACACCCGCAACGGCCGGGGTCTCGAAGGCGGTCTCGAACACATCTCCCATGAAGAAGTAGGCGACGGCGGCGGGGACGCTTGCGACCACGATCAGAGTCAGGTAACGCCAGGAAGTGGGGTCCAGCCGGACCGCTCCGTACATCAGCGCGCCCACGCGCCGCCGGTAGACGACCAGCACCGACACCAGCGTCGCGAAGTGTACGGCAACCTCGAATCCCACCCCGGGAAGCTCGATCCCGAGCAGGGCCTGGCCGACGACCAGGTGTCCGGAACTCGACACCGGGAGGAATTCGGTGAGTCCCTGGACCGTGCCCAGCAGCACCGCTTCCCAGTTGCTCACGACGCCGACAACTCCTCGCAGCGGTTGACCCGAATGTTCATCTCGCCCGCCAGGCCTCCATCACTTCGGCACACTGGACGCTCAGCGGCTGCAGTCCATCGACCCTGACGGCGCCAGGGGGCAGCTGATTGCGGAACCAGGTAAGCTGTCGGCGAGCGTACCCCCGGGTTCGCGCGCCGGGTCGCAGCCAGCGCCTCCTCGAGACTCGAACGCCCGTCGAGATACCCGAGGATTTCGCGATACCCGGTGCCGGACATCCCGGGATCCTGCGCGCCGTAACCGCGCGCGGCCAGCGCGCGCACTTCGTCCACCAAGCCTCGCTCGGCCATCGTTTGCACCCGCTGGTTGATGCGGCGGTAGAGCTCCTCGCGCGGCACCTCCAGCACCGCGACCCTCCCCTCCGCGGCGGGAGTGGTCCCCGGCCCCGCCCGGTGCCACCACGACAGCCGCCGGCCGGTCAGCAGCGCGATCTCGAGCGTGCGTTCGATGCGCTGCGCCCCACCCGCGATGGCGAGCGGGGCCCGCTCCGGATCGAGGACCCGCACCCAGCGCTCCAGTTCCTGCGAACCGCGGCTCTTCAGAAACGCGCGCAGGCGCGCGACCTGTTCCGGGTTCAGCGCGGGCTCCCGGAAAAAGCGGCTCCGTCAGCGCCTTCAGGAAGAAGCCGGTCCCGCCCGCCAGCACGGGAACCCGGCCGCGCGTACGGATGTCGCGCATCCAGCGGGTAGCGTCCCGGGCGAACTCACCGGCGCTGTATGACTCGTCGGGGTCGCGGATATCGAGGCCGTGGTGCGGGATGCGGGCGCGCATCCCGGCCGGAACCTTGTCGGTGCCCACATCCATGCCGCGATAGATCTGGCGCGAGTCCATCGAGATGACCTCGCCGCCGATCGCCTCCGCCACCGCGACCGCGAGCGACGTCTTGCCTGTGGCCGTGGCGCCGGTGATGACGAGGAACTCAGGTGCGGCCAAAGCGGCGGTCCCAGCTCCGACAGGGACAGGCGCACGGCGGTCGGGCGGCCGTGCACGTCGTGGTGCGGGAGGTCGGTGGCGAAAAAGGCGGTCGATCAGCTCCTGCATCTCCCCCTGCGACAGCGGCCGACCGGCCTTGATGGCGCCCTTGCAGGCGAAGGTCATCGCGATGCGCTCGTGCTGGTTGCGCGCGGCGCGCACCAGTTCGGAGCCGTGCGTCAGCTCGCCGATCATCTCGCGCAGGCAGCGTTCGGCATCGAAGTACGGATGCGGGTTGGGGACCGCATGCACGATGATCGAGTTCCCGCCGAATCCATCCACTTCGAAGCCCGCGCGCGCAAACATGCCGAACAGCGGCTCGACGTGCTGATACTCGGCGGGCGGCAGGGTCAGCGTGAGAGGAAACAGGAGGCGCTGGCCGGGCTGACCACCCTTGCCGAACGCCTCCATCAGCTCCTGGAAGAGGATGCGTTCGTGGGCCGAGTGCTGGTCGATCATCAGCGCTCCGTCGCGCACCTCGACCAGGATGTAGGTCCGGTGCAACTGCCAGAGGCGGGTTACTTCCACCGGGACTTCTTCGGCGGGGGTGACGGGCATGGCCAGGTCGGGAGCGGCAGGGGCTCCGCTGGCGAAGAGCGCGATCTGTGCTTCACCAGAGTCCGGCGAAGGCGCGTCCGGCGAAGGCGCGTCCGGCGGCGCCGGAGTCCCGGGCGAGTACTGGCCGGATTCGCGCACCCTGGCCGCGGGAACCGGGTCCTCGGTCGCCGGTACCGCGTCAGCGGACAGCCCGGCGTCGTGGTCCGCTTCGGCATCGCGGCGCGGAGGGACGGTGTCCAGGGTCGCGGCGCTCTCCTGTTCCGCGAGCGCCCGCCGTATCTCCTCCTCGACGAAACTCTCCACGGCAGTCCGGTCGCGGAAGCGCACCTCCAGCTTGGCGGGGTGCACGTTTACATCCACCTGCCCGGCCGGGAGGTCCATGTAGAGGAGGAACCATGGGCGCACGACCTCGCGCACGGTGGTGCGATACGCCCGCCGCAGGGCATCCTTCAGACCCTTGTCGCGGAACGGCCGTCCGCCCACGAAGAGGTAGGTTCGGCGCGGGCCGGGGCGCGCCTGGTCGGGGCGCTGCAGAAGCCCGCTGACCCGGCCGACCGCGCTCTCGCCGCCAAAGGCGAACATCGAAGCGCGCGCCTCGCCGCCCCACAGCCGCCCGACCCTTCGTGCGGGACCGGGGTCGGCCGGCAGCTCGATCAGGACCCGGCCGTCGGAGGTCAGGGTGAACGCGACCTGCGGATTGGCCAGGGCAAGCGAGGTGATCTCGGCCGCGATCATGCGGGTTTCCGCGGATGCGCTCTTGAGGAAGTTCCGCCGCGCCGGTGCGTTGAAGAACAGGTTCGCCGCCTCGATCGTGGTGCCGCGTGCGCGCGCGTGATCCGCGATGCTCGTGATCCGCCCGCCGGTCGCCCGCAGAAGCGTGCCCGCGCCCGAATCGTCGCTGGTCTCGAGGGTCAGCCGGGAAACCGCGGCGATGGAGGGCAGCGCCTCGCCGCGGAAGCCGAAGCTCGCAACGCCGCGAAGTTCGCGCGCGCTGGTGATCTTGCTGGTCGCGTGGCGCTCAAGGCACAGGAGTGCATCCTTGCGCCCCATGCCCATGCCGTCATCGACCACCCTGATGCGCTGTTTGCCGCCCTGCTCCACCTCGACCCGGACGTGGGCGGCGCGGGCATCCAGGGCGTTCTCCACCAGCTCCTTCACGACCGACGCCGGACGCTCGACCACCTCCCCGGCGGCGATCTGGTTGGCCACCGAGTCCGGCAGTACCTGGATGGGCCGGGCGGGCGAAGTCACGGCGCGTTCGGTGCAGGCCCGGGGGAAGTGTCTCGGCCCGCCGGCGCGGCCGGATGCCCGGCCTCTTCCGCCTCCAGCCCGAAGAAGCGGAAGGCGTTTCGGGTCGTGTAGCGCTCCACGTCGTCCGGGCTCTCGTCGCGAACGGCCGCCACGCCGTCCCTCACGCGCGCCACATACGCCGGCTCGTTGCGCTTTCCACGGTGCGGCACGGGCGCAAGATAGGGCGAGTCGGTCTCGATCATGAGCCGGTCGCGCGGCACTGCCCGCAGCGCCTCCTGGCCACGGAAGTTCTTGAAGGTAACGAGGCCCGTGAAGGAGATGTGCCAGCCGGCGTCGAGGGCTTCGTCGAGCAGGTCCATCCCGCCGGTGAAGCAGTGGAGCACACCCCGGGCCGCGCCCCTGAACTCCGCGATGGCCGCGCGCGTGTCGTCATCCGCGGAGCGCGAGTGGACGACCAGCGGACGGCCGGTCTCGGCTGCCAGGCGGGCGTGGGCGCGGAACAGCCGGCGCTGCCGGTCGCGGGGGCCGAAGTCGTAGTGATAGTCGAGGCCGGTCTCTCCGATGGCTACCAGACGCGGTTCACCCTCCAGCAGCTCCCGCACCCGCAGCACGTCGTCCGGGCGCGCCTGCCCCGCCTCGTGGGGATGGATGCCCGCCGTGCCCCACACCCTCCGCTCCGCCCGCGTGAGAGCGGCCACCTGCTCGGCGTCCGCCACAGACGACGCGATGGAAACGATGGTTCCCACTCCGGCCGCGCGGGCCCGCTCGACGGTCTCGGCCCGGTCGCCGTCGAAGCGCCGGTCGGTCAGGTGGCAATGGGTTTCGAAGAGCATGAACGGTCATGGGCCGGGCATGCCCGGCCGCTGGTCAGGCGTGGCCGGGAATCCCCAAGCCCGGAGCTGGAAACATCTGGCGACCCGCGGGGCGGCCGGCAGCGGGAGAATCAGGCGTGAACGCCTGCGACCCTCCGCCCCTTCTTGCGCCGCTTCTTCTTGCGCGTCGGCCCCCTCCGTGGCGGCCCCTTGCGCGCCGGCGGCTTCCCTGGCCCACGGCGTCTGGCCTCGACGAGTTCCTTCGTTCCCCATCGCCTCTGGATCTCGAGCAGCGCCGGCGAGGCGACGAAGATCGAGGAGTAGGTTCCGACGAGGACCCCCAGGATCAGCACCGTGGTGAAGTCGCGGATCACGGCTCCGCCGAAGATGAGCAGGGCCAGCAGCACAACGAGCGTGGTCCCGGACGTCAGCACGGTTCTCGGCAGCGTCTCGTTGATCGAGCGGTTGACGAGCGCGACCGGATTCTCGCGGCGCCCGCCCTTCGCGTTCAGGTTCTCGCGCACCCGGTCGAACACGACGATGGTGTCGTTCAGCGAATACCCGATGATGGTCAGGATGGCCGCCACCGTGGGCAGCGCGATCTCCACCCGGAACAGCGCCAGGAAGCCGAGCGTGATGAGGCTGTCGTGGACAGTCGCGACCACGGCGGCAACGCCGAAGCGAAACTCGAAGCGGATGGCCAGATAAACCAGTGTGAGCGCAAACGAGAACAGGATCGCGAGCGCCGCCTTCTGCTGAAGTTCGGCTCCGATCTTCGGGCCCACCAACTCGGTGCGCATCACCTCGAAGTCGCGGTCCGGGAAGGCGCCCTGGATCTGGGCCCGGATCTCATTCGACACCGCCTCCACCTCGCGGTCCTCGGCCAGCGGGGCCCGAATGACGAACTCGTTGTCTTCGTTGCCGATGCTGGTAATGGGAGGAGCCTGCGCGCCGCCCAGAGCGGTCCGCAGTTCCGCGGCCTCCATCGGCTGTTCGAAGCGTACCTGCACCAGCGAGCCACCGGTGAAGTCCACGCCGTAGTTCTGCCAGCTGCCGATGTCCACAATGTTCACCACCATCGCCGCCACGGCGATGGTAAGCACTGCGGCCGAAAAGACGTAGGCCTTCTTGCGCGCTTCAATGAAGCGATATCGAGCTTTTCCGAAGAGTCTCATGACTTGGTTGGTCTCATTATTCCGTTGGTCTCATGATTCAGTTGGTCTCAT
The DNA here is from genome assembly GCA_965232315.1 of Longimicrobiales bacterium. Taxonomy (GTDB): domain Bacteria; phylum Gemmatimonadota; class Gemmatimonadetes; order Longimicrobiales; family Gaopeijiaceae; genus BD2-11. The sequence goes on from CBDDPN010000031.1 coordinate 8,850, forward strand.
GATGTCAGATGCTGATGGGGTCCGTGGCCCTCTTCCGGGACAGGTAGATGACGAAGAAGCTGCGCGTCACGTAGAGCGCCGTGAAGAAGGAAGCCAGAATCCCGATCGAGAGGGTGACGGCGAAGCCGCGCACCGGACCGGTGCCGAACTGGAACAGGATCAGCGCCGTGATCAGGGTGGTCAGGTTGGCGTCGACGATCGCGGAGAGGGCGTTGCCGAAGCCGTCGTCGACGGCGGTGCGTACCGCTCTTCCGGCATTCAGCTCCTCCCGGATGCGTTCGAAGATGAGCACGTTGGCGTCCACCGCCATGCCGATCGAGAGGATGAGCCCCGCGATGCCGGGCACCGTGAGCGTCGCCCCGAACATGGCCAGCCCGCCCAGCACCAGGACAACGTAGATCGCGAGCGCGCCTACGGAGAGCATGCCGGCGACGCGGTAGTAGGAGCACATGATCAGGATCACCAGCACGATGCCGATCATGCCGGCGAAGCGGCCCTGATCCACCGAGTCCTGCCCCAGCGAGGGGCCGACCGTGCGTTCCTCCATGATGCGCAACGGGGCGGGGAGAGCTCCGGCGCGCAGCACCAGCGCGAGGTCGCTGGCCTCCTGCAGCGTCGAGCCGCCGAGGTCGATCTGGCCGCGGGCACCGATGCGGTCGCGGATCACCGGGGCGCTCACCACCTCTCCGTCGAGCACGATCGCCAGGAACTCGCCGACGTTCTGCCCGGTCACCTCGGCGAAGCGGCGTCCTCCGCGACGCGAAAGCTCGAATTGCACCTGCGGCGTATTGAACTGGGGATCGCGCCCGGAGACCGCGTTCTCCAGCATCTGTCCGGTGATGAAGGCGTCCTCCTGCAGGACGTACAGCTCCCGGTAGATCCTGCCGGAAAGCGCAATGGGCGTCATGCCCCACTGAAGCACGACGTCGCGGGGCATGGCTCGTTGCACGTCGGGAATGCCCAGGAACAGCTCCGCAGCCTCCACGTCCTCCTCCGTCACCAGGTAGACGCCATCCTGGCTGCCCTGGTTCAGAAGCGACGTGAAGGGGCTCAGGATCGTGGAATCGTCCTCCTCCGCCTCGGCTTCGGTGGCCTCATCCTGCGCAACCTGGTCGGCCTCCGCCGCGATCTCGGCTTCGGCATCCCCGGCCTCCGCGGAATCGCCCTCCTCGGGCGCGCTCGCGCTGAAGAGCAATTCCTCGATGGACGATGTGGGCGCCTCCACGTCGCGACCCAGGCTGCTCAGGGAATCGGCCCCCAGGGTGGCGACAATGACACGGTCGATGCGCGGCAGATCGGACGCGAGATCCACCCAGGGGCGCACCAGCTTGAACTCAAGGAAGGCGGCGCGGCGGATGACGTCCTTCGCCTGGTTCTCGTCGCTGATGCCCGCCAGCTCCACGATGATGCGGTCGTTGCCCACCTTCTGGATGAGCGGCTCCTCGACCCCGAGCTCGTCGATGCGGGTGCGCAGGACGGTCTCCGCGCGGTCGATGGCGTCCGTGCGCGCCTCTTCCGTGAGGGTGCCGTCCGGGTCGTCGATCTCGACCACCAGGTGCATGCCGCCCTGAAGGTCAAGTCCCAGCTTCAGGCCGTTCTGGGAGATGTAGTAGCCGCAGATCCCGAGGATCACGGCGATGAAAATGATCCGGCCACGAAGAGACTTCAGCATGGTGCTACCGCTGGCTCCGGGAGGGTTGCGCGGGTATCGTCCAGCTCGCCTGCCGCCCCGGGACCTCCTCTGAACCCGCGGGCGCCTTCCCGCGAGCGGGACGGATAGCTATGTAAGGTCGCTAGCGGTTAAACCCGTGTCAATCTGACGCGAACAGGGCACGGAGCTTCCCCAATACACGCCAGCAGCCCCGGGACTGCACGCCCGGGACTGCCGGCCGACCGGTCCGCTGTACGGATCAGCCGATGTTCGGGTTTCCGTTTCGTTCGGTGTCGGGCAGCGGGAAGCAGGCCATGCCCCCGTACGCGTCACCCACATAGGGGTGGGTCCCGCTGGTGAACTCGGTGATGGTCCCCAGCCGGCGAAGCACGCCCATCCGGTGTCCCTCCACGAAGAGTTCGCGGCGGCGCTGCTCCTGCACCTGCGCCTGGATCTCCTGCTCGTTGCTGCTGGCGAAATCGCCGGGCAGCCCCGATTCCTCGAGGAGCTCGTTGATGATCCCGACCGCGGCCGCGCCCCCCTCCACCTCGGCGATGATCAGCCGTGCTTCGGTGTGGCTGGCGAGCCTGATCTCGTCGTCCCGGCTGGTATACTTCTGCTGGAACCACATGGGGGTGAGCCCGTCCTGCCCGAGAATGCCTTCGTCCGTGACGTGGACCCTCGGATCGGGCAGGCCACCCCACTCGAGATTCCAGAACGCGGGGTCTACCGAGACCGCCTGTTCGACGTGATTGCGGTTGAAGATCTTGTTCTCCCGGACATCGGCGGCGGTGGAGCGGGTGATGAAGTACTCGAATCCCCCGGGGACCGCGCGGGCGTCCGCGAGCGCAGCCGAGGTCTGTCCCAGGTTCATCTGAGCCCGCGCGCGTCCCACGTAGGCCGCGTTGCGGACATCGGCATCCGACGACTCCAGAGCCATGCTGAAGCGCTCCCTCGCGATCTCGAATACTTCCGCGGGCTGCAGTTCGGGCCCGAGGTCGAAGGCCGCGCTGCACCATCCCTCGGCGAACGTCGTATAGCTGTAGCCCGCATAGAGCGCGTTCCTGGCGAGGAGCGCAGACCGGTTGGGAACGTCGCTGTCCGAGAAACCGCTGATACGAGTGATGGCGTCATCCGCGATGAATCGGGCCTGAGCCAGGGGCGAGTGCAGAGAAGTCGAGCTTCCACACCCCGAGGTCGCGAACGACGCGTCCAGAGGCCGAACGTCCCTGCGCTGATAGGGGACCTGGCCCAGGAAGGTCTGTGAACCCATGAACTCACCGGAGACCAGCCCGGAGAGCAGCGCGTACTGTGTGTAGGCGCACTCAAAGGCGCCCTGCGCGCTTACCGTCAACAGGGAAGCGGCCGATGGATCGTCGAGCGCGTCGGCCGGGGTCTCCCCGGGGAGCGTCACCGACAGATCACACGCTCCCAGCATGAGGGCGAGCAGAAGGAGGGAAAATCCCCCCTTCTTCTTCTTTAGACTATCGAATATGCCTGACATGTATTTCCTCCCTTGTATATTGAGCACTTGGTATCGCACGAGACACGGGCCTCAGAACCTGACCCTGAAGGACAGGAGGAAGCTGTGCGGCAGCGGAGCCTGGGTCTGCTGCCAGCCCCAGGGATTGTCCCGCGTGCGGCGCGTCTCGGGGTCGAGCCCAGGTTGGCTGAAGCTGTCGTGGACCCACGGGGTCCAGATGTTTCGCCCGCTCAGAGTGACCGCGGCCCGGGAAACGCCATATCCTTCGACGAAGTCGCCGGGAAGCTCGTAGGTAAGGGAGATCTCGCGCAGGCGGAAATGGTCGTCCCTCTCCATCCAGGGATGCTCGATGTCGAAGGTCTGGATCTCCGCGGCCTGGATGGGATCCAGGGTGCCCATGAGATAGAGCTGCGCCCGCTCGGTGTTGCGGGTGTTGCGGTCGCGCTGCCAGGTGGTCGTGCTGAAGCGGCGGCTCTCCCAGGTGTAGTTCCAGAGCGCGTTCAGCGTGAGCCCGAGGTTCGGAAGCGCGAGGGACTGGGTGAGGGACCCCTGCCAGACGGGTCCGGGCGGCCCGAGAAAGTGGAAGGGCGCGTCGGAGCAGGGGGTGGGCGTACGCGCGGGCTCCGGTCCCTCGCACATGACGTCGACCAGGCGGGTTGGATCGTTCGCATCCCAGCGGGCGGAGGCGATGTACTTGCTCCAGTATCCGCCGAGAGGATAGCCGGTGCGATGCTGGAACCGGCCCCGGGTGTCGGCCTGGATGCGGTCGCGGTCCTCGCCCAGGGAGACCAGCAGGTTGTCGTTGTACGCAGCGGTCGCGCCCAGGTCGAAACTCATGCTCGGGGTGCGAACCACCTGGGAATTCACGGTGAGTTCGATGCCCTTGTTGTTGACTTCCCCGACGTTGATGAAACGGGAACCCGGGAAGCCGAGCGAGGGCGCGACCAGATCGGCCAGGATCGCGTCGCGCGTGGTCTGGTTGTAGTAGGTGAACTCGATGCCCAGGCGGTCGGAGAAGAGGCCCGCGTCAAACCCCAGTTCGAGTTCGGTTCCGACCTCGGCCTTGAGGTCGGGGTTGCCCAGGTTGCCGGGAAGCAGTGCCGGCTCGTCGCCCGGGCCGGTGGTCGGCGAGTAGGTGCGTACCGCGGCGAAGGCATCGGGCTGCAGGCCGGACTTGCCCCACGCTGCACGCACGCGGAAGCTTTCGGCAAAGCCGACATTCCAGAAGTCCGTGTCGCTCAGCACCCAGGAGGCGCTCAGCTTGGGGTAGTAGACCGCGTTGAAGGTCTCGCCGAAGGCGCTGTGAGCGTCGCCGCGCAGTGCTGCGGTCACGTACAGCTGGTCGCGCCAACCGATCGTCTCCTGGACGAACAGGCCCGCACTCTTGGTCTCGACGAAGTCCTCGTCGCCCCGGGTCCGCGCGGCCGCGCCCACCGTGGAAACCGCGGAGTTGGGAAGCTCGTCTCCGCGAGACAGGACTGTGAGGCTCTCCTTGGTAAAGTACTGAGCCCCGAAGGACGTGGCCGATGTAATCTCCGGAGTGAGATCGAAACTGGCCGTGATATTGTAGTCAAATGTGGATTGAAGTCCCCGGTCATATATGACGTCCTTGCGTCCCTGACTGAGGCCGGCGTACGCGGGAAACCCCCCGGAGGGCACGCGGGGCCAGAAGCGGGACACCTTCGCATCGGTAAAGTCCAGGCCGGCCACAAGCCTGTGGGTCAGCCAGTTGAACGGACGATGGGTCGCGGTGACGGACGCGGTGCCCCGGTTCAGCTCCTCGGCGAAGTCGATGTCGTTCTGGGCCTCGGGAGGACCGACCATGAAGCCGCGGGATCCGGTCTCGCGCGATGCCGGGGTGCCCCACAGGAACATGGCGAACATCCCGTAGAGTCCACCCTGCCCGTCCGGCGCAAACCTTCCGTCACTGCTGATGAGGCCCAGATCCGCGGCGATGTCGAAGTTCTCGGAGACTGCGAGCCCCAGGTTGGTGCGGATCGAAGTCTTCTCGAGCTGGTTGTTGAGCATGTAGCCCTGCTCGTTGTCGTGGCCCACCGACAGGAAGTAGGTCAGGTCGTTGGTGCCGCCCGACACGCTGAGGTCGTAGTTCTGGATGTGGCCGGTGCGGAACATCTGCCGGCCAGCCGCGATCTCCTCGGCGTACAGGTCCTGGCTCACGATCTGGCCGCCGACCAGACCGTAGTTGGTCGGGATGCGTCCGTCCGGGTTGTTGAACCAGTTGCCGCCCTGGCGGACGGTCAGGTTGACCACGGGTCGACCGGTCGTGCCCTTGCGGGTGATGATCTGGATGACGCCGTTGGACGCCTCGGTCCCGTACAGGGTCGCCGCGGCGGGGCCCTTGATGACCTCGATGCGTTCGATCTCCTCGGGATTGATGTCGTTCAGCCGGGACGTGCCCGCACCGCTCGAAGGGCCGGCCCGGTTGTCGGCGTTGATGCGGACCCCGTCGACGTAGACGAGGGGACCGGTGTTCGCCGCTCTCGTGCTGGATCCCTGGGTAAGGGTGCCGATGCCGCGGATGAGGATGTTGCCGCCGGTGCCGACGTTGCCGCCTCCGATCTGCACGCCGACGCCGGCAACCTGGCCGGCCAGCAGCTGCTGGAAGCTGGCGGGGGCGATCTCCTCGATCTGGGCTCCGACTTCGAGGGTGCCCACGACGTTGGCAACCGCCCGGCGCTGCTGGCCCCCGGCCGTACCGGTGACGATGATCTCGTCGAGGCCGAGGGCTTCGGACGACAGGGTGAAGTCCTGCACCACGGTCTCGCCCGCCGGCACGATTACCTGGGTGCTTACCGTGCTCATGCCGATGCGCTCGGCGCGCATCTCGTAGTTGCCCGCCGGCACATTGACGAGCAGGTAGCGCCCGTCCTGCCGGGTCAGGGTGCCGAGGCCTGCGCCGGCCAGGTAGACCTGCACCTCGCCCAGCGGGGTGCCCGCGGCTGCGTCGGTAACCTGCCCGGTGATGTTGCCGGGCTCCTGGGCGGTTGCGGGGGCTGCCACGGCCAGTGCCGAGGCAGCGAGAAGAAGGGTGGAGAGGGCGACGGCACAGCATCGCTGTCCGCGGGAAGGATAGATGGTTGGGTCAGTGGACCATCGTTTCGTCATGGACCCCCCTTGCAGAAGAGACGGACGGAAGGGAACAGCTGGGGTGGAGGACGCAGGCTGGAGTTGCCCCTGGCCTGATCGGCGATGGTGCTGTCAGTGCCTCCCTGGATTGGGGTGGGTAGCGGATTGGGGTGGGTAGCGGCGGGTGACGGACGCGGGCGACGCGGTGGCGTCGAGGGATCAGCCGTTGGCGGCTGTGGGTGAAGTGGAGAGAGCGAGGTGGTCGTGGCTCCGGCCAAAGGGATAGCGGTTGCGGCCGATCTCGCGGGGAACCGCAAGCGGCAGCGCGCCACGCGAAGGGGAGGTGGGAGGCCCGGGCTGAAAAACTCCCGCCGTCTGCCGAGGGCAGGACGTTGGCGGGTGCTTTCCAGGGCGGAAGACCGCAGGGAGCCCAATATGTGTCGGCCTTGCGGCGCGGTCACGGTCGGGCATGACGGTGCAGACGGCGGTCACCTGATACAGCATCGGTCCTTCTTGGTACAAGATGTTCCTCTCAAACTTACTGCTGGGCCATCAGCAGCGACAGCAGAACCCGTGACGGGGTGGCGGGAAGCGGGTCTGTTCTCCCCGCTCGCGACGAAACCGCGCCCGGCCAAACCGACGTTGGCCCGGACCAGGAGGTTTCGGTCGCCGGGGACTTCACAGCTCCGAGGCGAGCTTCACAAGCCGCCAACTGGCGGGTATACTAGCGAGGACCACCAGCGGGGAGAGCACCCAAATGAAGAGCGCAAGCGAACGCCGTCCGGGACGGTCTCAGCTTCCCGTAGACAGACCCGAGTGTCCCACCGGTTCTGAGGAGGTAGTTGACCGCTTTTTCACGAAGCTCCGTCCCTTTCTTCGGCAGAACTCAGCTCGTTCAGCTTGGCTCTTTGGCTCTCACGCCCTGGGGACGGCGACGCCGGAAAGCGACATTGACGTCATCGTCGTCGCCCCCACGGATCGGCTTCCGGTGGAACGCTTCCGAGACTATCTGCCGGCCATCGTGGAAGCTGGGGCGGGTGTGGATTTGTTTGTCTACACGCCGGCGGAATTCGAGCAAATGAGGGCGGAGGAGCGCCCATTCCTGTCACATGCGATGGAATCCGCCCGGTCGATTCATGTGGGATAGCTCGGCCGAGGCGAACCGGTGGTGGCGGCAAGCGGACAACGACCTGGAGTTCGCCCGCATGGCTTTGCGTGAAGAGTTCTTCCACCAGGCCTGCTTTATCGCCCAACAGAGCGCTGAGAAGGCTGTCAAGGCCATCGGCTATGGTAGAGGCGACCGCACTATTCTTGGCCACTCGGTCGTTGTTCTCGTTGACCGGTACGCCGAGCAGGTACCCGGTCTCGCAGAGTTGAAGCAGGAAGCCGGTATCCTGGACCAGTACTACATCCCGACCCGCTACCCCAACGGTCTTCCCGGCGGCGTTCCGTTCGCTGCATTCCATGAGCCACAGGCTCGGGCGGCAATCCGAGCGGCTGAGCGCTTTTTGCAGCTCGCCCGGGACTGTATCGACAGCCTTGACCTGGAGAGCTGACCGAGACGGCCCTCAGTAACTCACCCCCTCCAGCTCCTCCATGTAGCCGACGCCCGGCAGTTCGGTGTCCTTCCCCAAGAGATAGAAGTCGAAGAAGGCCTGCATGTCCGCGAGCATCGCCTTCCTGTTCTCGAAGCCGCTGACGTAGAAGTTCTCTCCGGGATACGCCTTGTAGCGCGCGGGCTTGTAGAGCCGCTGCAGTTCCCGGAAGAAATCCGTCATCTGGGGTGAACCCGGGTAGCGCCCCTCGCCGTGGAGCACGAAGACGGGTACCCGGGCATCGGCGATGTGGTAGTAGGGAGAGTTTGCGAGATAGCGGTCGCGGTACTCGTCCAGCCGTCCCATCTCCTTGCGCAACTGCTGGAGATGGCGGAATTCCCCGTCTTCGAAGAATGTGACCCGGTCACAGTAGCCTGACGCTGCGATTACCGCCTGGAAGGTCTCGCCCCCGAAGCTCACCGCCGCACACGACATGAAGCCGCCGTAGCTGGTGCCCGTGGTTCCGATGCGCCGTGGGTCGACGAAGGACAGAGTTCTGAGATAGTCGGCTGCCGCCACTGCGTCCGCAAAGTCGCACTTGCCCCAACAGCCGTCGTTTGCCTCCTCGAACTCGCGTCCGTAGCCGGAACTGCCCCGCACGTTGGGCAGCAACACGACGTAGCCGCGCTGCGCGAAGAACTGGATCGAGGGTTCGAAGGTGTCCTCCCATTGTGACGTGGGTCCGCCGTGGGTCCACACAATCGCGGGATGGCCGCCATCAGCATCACCCGTGCCCGCGGGCGGGCGGTAGAGGTAGGAGGGAATTCTGAGGCCGTCCCCGCTCTGAAACTCCACCTTGGCGGGCGCGATCAGCCGGTTCTCCACGCCCTCGATCGGCATCGAATCCGTCAGCTTCGACGCCTCTCCCGATTCGAGCGAATGGACGATCAGATCCCCGGGACGAGTTGGAGTTTCAAGGGTGTAGGAGATGCGGCTGCCATCGGGAGACCACTGGGGGGCTCCGATGACTCCAGACTCCGGATCGGAGGCGATGCGAGATTCGCCCCCCTCCGCGCCATCGATGCGGAGCTGGTAGGTGCCGCCGTGGTTCTCGACGAACGCGAACCGGTCTCCGCCGGCCGACCACACGCCTGCCGTCTGGTCGGCCGGGGCGGGCGCGAGCGGCCTCGGCTCGCCTCCCGAGCGGGGTACGCTCCAGTAGTTGATCCATCCGGACCGGTAGGACGGGAAGACCACCGTGGCACCGTCGGGCGAGACCAGCGGATAGCCGAACGTGCCTCCCTCCCCATAGTCGAAGAAGTCCCGGTCTTCGACGATCACCCGCTCTTCGCCCCCCTGCGCAGGGACTTCCACGATGGTGTGGTCCATCCAGGCGCCATCGAGTCTCACGAAGAGGACAGACCGGGAATCGGGGCTCCAAGCGGGATAGACCTCCAACTCGGGCCCATCGGTCAAGCGGCGCGTCTCCCCGGTCGGGACTTCGACCGTCCACACGTCGTATTGTCCGTGGCGATTCCCGGAGAAGGCGATGCGGCGTCCGTCCGGCGACCAGGAGTAGCCTTTGATCAGCCGTCCGCCGTTGCCGGTGATGCGGATTTCCTCACCGTTTCGCGGAGACCAGAGCCGGATCTCCGGCGTGCCGCCCTTGTCCGACACGTACGAGATCCAGCGCCCGTCCGGCGACCAGCGCGGCTCCGCCGAGGCGAGGAAGTGACCGCTGCCTCCCGTCGAGACCGGAAGTTCGCTGATCGCACCGCCTTCGGGACGGATCAGGCGCAGGTTCGAGCCGCCCAGAAGGATCCAGTCACCGCCGGGAGCCCAGCGGGGAGTTTCGCCTCCCACCGTGGAGGAGAGCGACAGGAGAGCCTCCACCGGCAGCGGCCCGGATGCGCTCTGTGCCGGAGGCGGCGGCATGAGCCGGGTGGACGACGTCAGGGCCAGACAGCACAGGATCGGGACGATTCCGAGGATGTTTCGGGCGGGACGTGGCATGGCGGGACTCCGGGGATGCAGGATCATACTTTTCGCGAGCACGTGCCGCGCGCGAGCGGCGGGTAGCGACCAAAAGTCGGGTAGCACGGACCAGAACTTGCAGGCAATGTAGGTCCGTCGCAGGATGTTGCCACAGCTGCTTGAACCCGGACTGCGGAGACGGTGGCTTCCGCGATCGCAGTGGAACGAGCAGGCCAGACCCGAGCCTGAAACAGGGGACCGAGCCGTTGAGCAGAGCGTACATGTTGGTTCGGGGGATGGCCAGGACCCGTGGTCGTCGAACGCGGATCATCCACACGGCTGCGTCTCTGGCGGTAGCCATCTGGGCCTCCGCCTGCGGCGAGGGGGGCACCGAGCCCACGCCCGCCGGTCCTCTCCGCCCCACGGCCGTGGCGGTGGCGCGCGAGACCGTGACGTTCACGACCCTCGGGGACACCGTCCAACTGGCCGCGGAAGTACGCGACCAGAACGGGCGCGTGATGTCGGGAGCGCACGTGACCTGGCTCACCCGGAATCCCGCGGTCGCGGAGGTCAGCCCCGCTGGACTGGTGACGGCGGTCGGCAATGGCACCACGAGGGTCGTCGTCCTGACCCGGCTCTGGGAACTGCGGGGAAGCCGGATGGAGGCGACCGGCGAGACTTCGGATTCGGTGGCGATCAGCGTGGATGCCCCGTCGTTCACCCTGTCCGGCACGGTGACCGACGGCCGGAGGCCCAGCCTGGTATTGCCCGGCGTTCACGTGCGCCTGGAGGGATGGAAGCGGACAACCACGACCACCGATGCCGATGGGCGGTACAGCTTCCCGAACGTCGGGGGGACCTTGAAGGTGACGGCCCATGCGGAGGTCAGCTACGTCAGCCAGACGGTGGATGTGGAGGTGAACGGGAACCTGACGCGCGACTTTGCGATGGAGCACGACGGCGTGACGCCCTTCCGATCTACGCCCTGGAACTGGCCTTCCATCATCGGGCCCGACTCCACGTTGCTGCGAAGCGTGACGTACACTGGCCGGGGGATGCGGTCGCTCCCCGACCGGCGACGGCGAAACCCGGTTCGCGTCAACGCGTTCCTGTTCGACGCACACATCGCGGAACAGATCGTGGAATTCCGGATCAACCCGGAGTTCGGCGAGGCCGAGAGGGCGAGGAGGGAAGTCGACAAGTTCGCCCCCGCCCTGGGGCGGCTGCCGGCGGCCTTCCTTTCGAAGCTCGGCTCCATGGTAGTCCACAGAGGCGAGTGGGCTCCGTCGGCCAGTGGCGAGAACATCGTGATCCACATGAACAACCCCTCCACCTGGAACGCCACCCGCATGGGCTTGCTCGAAGAAATCTTTCTGCACGAGGGCGCCCATGTGTCGCTGGATCCGGATCACGCAAGAGCCGACGGTTGGCGCGCCGCACAGGCGGCGGACGGCGTGTTCATTTCCGACTATGCCCGGAACAATCCCGTCCGCGAGGATATCGCCGAAAGTGCCATCATGTACTTCGCCGTGCGCTATCGGCCCGAAAGCCTGACCCGTAGCGAGCGGTGGATCATCCTGACTTCCATACCCAACCGCCTTGCGTATTTCGAGGAACAGGGGTTGGACATGTCGCCCTACGAGGCGACGGGTTCGCTGATCCCGGGCCTCGAACCCGGCTCAGTCGCCAGCAGTATCAAGAGAACAGTGCTCTCCGCACCCGAAGCGGCGGCGGTTGCGGGCGAAGGTTCGGTATCCCAACGCGAAGAGGGGTCGTGCGAAGGGGAGCCGGAAGACCCAGCGCAGCCGTGGACCGCGTGGGAGTACCCGCAGGAGTTGCTCGATGGCCCGTGCGCCCTCCCAGGTCTCGCGGCGACTCCCTGAATCGAGGCTGGTGGGACCCGGCCCCACCAACTGAAGCGCCTCCTCGAAGCGCTTGTGGTCGATCCAGGGGAAGCGAACCGGCACTCCGTCTTCCTGATATGCGACGATCTCGACCGTCTCCTCCGGGTCGCGGCGCCGCAGGTAGCCGATGAAGCGCTGGCAAACGGCGCAGTCGTCATCGTAGATGACCGTGTAGCGGGCGGTCGAAGGCGTAGCGACGCGGGCATCCGAATTGCGCGGGATCATATGCCTCGGGGTTGCGGGTACAACTGCCGAAACCTACCGCAACGGGGTAAACCGTGACAGCAACAGCAACCGCCGACCTCGATTCGCTATCTTTGCGCCGGAGAGCATCGCCTTCGCCGCCAGGGAGAAGCGTGGACACGACGGGATTCTGCCGCGAGCTGGAACGGCGTCTCGGGCCGGGCCGAGTCGAGCGCGACGTGCCGCTGGGTCCGATGACGACGTTCAAGATCGGTGGACCCGCGGATCTGTTGGTGCGCGCGCGAACCCCCGATGAGCTCGCGGACGCCATCCTTGCGGCGCGGGCGCTGGAGATTCCGCACTTCCTGCTGGGCCGGGGCGCGAACATTCTCGTAGGGGACGGCGGCTTCCGGGGGCTGGTGATCCACTCGCAGGCTGGCGGCATCGAGTTCCTCGACGATGTGCGGGTGCGCGCCGGAGCGGGCGTGGACAGTTTTCCCGATCTGATCCAGGCCACCGTGCGGCGGGGGCTGGGAGGGCTCCACCACTTCGTCGGCATCCCCAGCACGGTCGGCGGGGCCATGTGGCAGAACCTGCACTTTCTGGCTCCGGCACGGGACCGGACCGTCTTCCTCGAGGAAGTCGTTGAGTCCGCGGAAATCCTCACGGAGGAGGGGGACCGGAGGTGCGTCGATCTGGAGTACTTCCAGTTCGGCTACGACTACAGCATCCTGCACGAGCGCGATGACATCGTCCTGACGGCTACCTTCCGCCTGGAGCCGACTCCCGAGGATGAGCTGCGGCGAGTCATCCGCGACAACCTGCGCTGGCGCGACGACCGCCATCCCGACCTGTGGCTGTATCCGTGCGCGGGCTCGATCTTCCAGAAAATCGAGGGGATCGGGGCCGGCCGGCTCATTGACGAATGCGGGCTCAAGGGACATTGCCACGGCAACGCCCAGATCTTCCACCGGCACGCGAACATCATCGTCAACCTGGGGGGCGCGACGTCCACCGAGGTGCGAGCGCTCATCGACCTCTCGCAGGAGACGGTGGCCCGGGAGATGGGCTATGAGTTGACTCCCGAGATCGTCTTCGTGGGAGAGTTCTGAGCAGACTTGGTCATTGACTGACAATAAGTCGTGACCGGGTGCGGGCCGGAGCCAGTCGCCCTGCACCATATTCGAAAGTCCCATACCGCCATTGACGGATTCGTATTGCGCAGCTCCCGGGCAAGGGGACCGGGCGTGGCTCCGAGCACCCTCGGGGATGGGGCGGACTCATGCGTGACGCTTCACCGGTCGCTTCGCTACTTCGACCAGCGACCGGGTGTCGGACACCTTTGAAGATCCGCCACTCTCCTGGAATTGGCGAGCCGCACGCGCACTTGGGCGCCAGCACCCCGCCCAATCTGCTTGCGGAACTTCGTGGTGATCGCAATATTGCCCTGCTTATCACCCTTTTGATCTCGTATGTCGCACTCGCTGAATGAGATCGTGACGTTCTTGTCGCGCCTTGCGTCGGCAAAGGAGAGGCTCAGACATGAACGAGCCACGAGCAGGACGACCCGCTCTCGTCGCTTCTGAGGTCGGAGCCATCCATGTCTGGTTGTTGGCGCTCTTCGGCGCGCTGGCCGCGTGTGCCGACGACCCGATGGCGGTGCCAACCCATCTTTCCGAGCCTTCACCGACCGTGTCGTTGCTTCTGTCGCCGGCCTCGATCCAACAGAACGACGGCGTGAGCATCGTGACGGCCACGCTGGACCGGCCGGCAACGGACTGGATCACGGTCACGGTCAGTGCCACGCCCGCGCCGCCGGCCGTCGCCTCCGACTTCCGGTTGAGCGAGAACCGGACGTTGACCTTCCTGCCGGGGAAGACGACGAGCAGGGGCGTGGTCACCATCACCGGCGCGGTGAGTGGCGAGGACGAGCCTAACAGGCGCGTGACGGTCATTGCCCGTCCGGAAGCGCCCGGCGTGGCGGTCACGGCCGGCCAACCTATGACGCTTGCCCTGGCGAACATCCCGGACGTTTGCAGCGAATCGTCGGCGCTCGATTTCGACCGCTCGTTCTTATACCGCGACGACTGCAACGCACTGCTGGCCGCCAAGGACGGACTGCGCGGCACGGCGATGCTGAACTGGGACACTGCGCTCGCGATGCCCGAATGGGATGGCGTGACGCTCGGCACTCTCGGGGTCGAGAAGGTGGCGTTGCCGTTCTACGAACTTGACGGGACGATCCCGCCCGAGGTTGGCGAGCTCGACAATCTCCTAGTGCTCCATTTGGCCCGCAACGGGTTGACGGGCGAGATCCCGCCGGAGCTGGGATCCATGGCGAAGCTGGAGAACTTGGTGCTTTGGGGCAACGACCTCGAGGGCGAGATCCCGCCGGAGTTGGGCAGACTGGCGAGGCTCGAGGAACTCAGTCTCTCGAGCAACGAGCTAACGGGCGAGATCCCGCCGGAGCTGGGCGGGCTCGAGCGGCTCAAGACGCTGTATTTCTATAACAACGACTTGGAAGGCGAGATTCCGCCGCAACTCGGCCGATTGCAGTCCCTCCAATACCTGGAGCTCACGCGCAATCGGTTCGTGGGCGAGATTCCGTCCGAATTAGGCAACCTGCGATCGCTGCGAGATCTACTCCTTCGCGAAAACCAACTTACGGGCGCAATACCGCCTGAGTTGGGTCGATTGGCCAATCTCGAATACCTGTCGCTCCGGGACAACCAACTGACGGAATCCATCCCACCGGAACTGGGGGACGCCACAGAGTTGAAGTGGGTGGACCTCGACGGAAACCAGCTTACCGGCGGCATCCCCAAGGAACTGGGCTCCCTTGAACACCTGATCAGCCTGAGGCTGTCCCACAACCGCCTTGAGGGCACCATTCCGCCGGAACTCGGAGGCTCCTCGCAGCTGGGCTACCTCCATTTCGACGACAATCCCGGCCTGACCGGCCCGATCCCCATGACCTTCGTGGAGAACCATCTGTGGCGGTTCCACTGGTTCGACACAGGGCTGTGCTCGCCGAGCGTGCCGTGGTTCCAGGCTTGGCTTGGGAGCATCGAGGATCACGAAGGAGGCGATGTCTGCGGCGACGGCGACTTCGAGGCGTTTAGCGGACTCAGGATCAACAACGACGGCTCCGTCAGGCTGCAGGTGGGAGGCATCACCCTGAGTGCGGGCCGGACGGGCTGCATTTCCGGAGGAGGCACGCTGAACGGCAAGGTCTACGACTACCACTGGAGCGCGTGGCAGCGGAACACGGGTTCGGGCTGGAACGATGTGTCTGGCACGAAGACGGAGGGCAGGCTCTGCGGCTACGATCTGACGTCGGTCCCGGATGGCAAGTACCGGTTGGTCGGGGACTGGACCCTCGCCGGGGTTCGCGGCAAATACAAGAGCGAAAACGAGGTCACCGTGGGCGGCGGTGGCAACTCGGACCGGGCGGCGCTTGTAGCTCTGTACGAGGCGACCAACGGACGGAATTGGGTCAACAACGACAACTGGCTGAGTGACGCACCGCTCAGGGACTGGTATGGGGTTGAGACGGACGCAGGCGGGCAAGTTACCCGCTTGGACCTCCGTGGGCTACGGAACCCCGATACGGGGGAACCAGTGCCCCACGGACTAGCCGGCCCGATCCCGTCGGAACTCGGCAACCTCTCGGAGTTACGAGTGCTGTTTCTGAGCAGAAACGCCCTGAAGGGTTCGATTCCGCCCGCGCTCGGCAAAATGGCAATACTCGACTCCCTGACTTTGGGCGGGAATCAGCTTGACGGGCCGATCCCGTCGGAGTTGGGCAACTTGGATGGATTGCTGGGGTTGTGGCTCTGGGGCAACAATCTGACTGGTGAGATCCCGCGAGAACTGGGCAACCTGACGAGCTTGGAGAGCCTCAGCCTCGGGAACAACGCACTGACGGGCGAGATTCCGTCGGAGTTGGGCAACTTGGATGGATTGCTGACGTTGGGGCTCTGGCACAACAATCTGACTGGTGAGATCCCGCGAGAACTGGGCAACCTGACGAGCTTGGAGAGCCTCAGCCTCTCTAACAACGCACTGACGGGCGAGATTCCGTCGGAGTTGGGCAACTTGGATGGATTGCTGGGGTTGTGGCTCTGGCAAAACAATCTGACTGGTGAGATCCCGCGAGAACTGGGCAACCTGACGAGCTTGGAGAACCTCCTCCTCTTTAACAACGCACTGACGGGCGAGATCCCGCGAGAACTGGGCAACCTGACGAGCTTGGAGAACCTCCTCCTCACTAACAACGTACTGGCGGGCGAGATCCCGCGAGAACTGGGCAACCTGACGAGCTTGGAGAGCCTCGACCTCACGCACAACGCACTGACGGGCGAGATTCCGCGAGAACTGCGCAACCTGACGAGCTTGGAGAGCCTCAGCCTCGGGAACAACGCACTGACGGGCGAGATTCCGTCGGAGTTGGGCAACTTGGATGGATTGCTGACGTTGGGGCTCTGGCACAACAATCTGACTGGTGAGATCCCGCGAGAACTGCGCAACCTGACGAGCTTGGAGAACCTCCTCCTCTTTAACAACGCACTGACGGGCGAGATCCCCCGAGAACTGGGCAACCTGACGAGCTTGGAGCAGTTGAGTCTCCATCGCAATCGATTGACCGGCGTCATCTCCGACGATTTCCTGAAGCTTGGCAATCTGGAGACGCTCCGGTTTGAGGACAATGACGGCTTGTGCGCGCCGAGCACGCACGCCTTCACTGGTTGGTTGAACGGGATTGGCACTTGGAGTGGGCCAAGGTGTAGCGGCAGCAACCAGACGCCCGTGACCGTGGGCACCATATCCGCCAAGACCGTGAAGGCGGGCGAGAGCGTGAGCGTGAGCGTGAACGCGTCGTCGTACTTCAGCGACCCGGACAGGGACGCGCTGACCTATACGGCGAGTTCTTCCAGGACGAGCGTTGCGGCAACCAGCGTGTCCGGCCGCACCGTGACGGTAAACGGAGTGGCGGAAGGGTCGGCGACGATCCGGATCACCGCCACCGATCCGGGCGGACTCTCGGCATTTCAGACGTTCAGCGTCACGGTGGAGGCCGGAGGGGACGACTTCGAGGCGTTCACCGGGCTGAAGATCAACAACGACGGCTCCGTCAGGCTGCAGGTGGGAGGCATCACCCTCAGCGCGGGCAAGACGGGTTGCATCTCCGGCGGCGGCACCCTGAACGGCAGGGTCTACGACTACCACTGGACGGCATGGCAGCGGAACACGGGGTCGGGTTGGACAGAGGTGTCGGGTTCGAGGCAGACCGGGAAGCTGTGCGGCTACGACCTGACGTCGGCGCCGTCGGGCAAGTACCGGCTGGTGGGGGACATGACGCTCGCCGGGGTGCGCGGAAAGTACAAGAGCGAGAACGAAGTCACAAAGTGAGATGAGGATCGTCGAATGAGTGACCGCCCGGATTGCTTGCCTCGCGCCTGGCACTGTGTCTTCGCGGCCATCGTCGCTTGGGCGGCGGCATGCGGGGACGGAGCGGTTGAGCCGCCACGGCCGGACCCGCTTCGCCCGTCGGCCGTGACGGTGATCCCTGCGAACTCCGTCCTCGCCGAGATCGGGGCTACGGCCAAGATGTCCTCCGAGGTCCGTGACCAGAACGGCCAGGTGATGACGGGGGCCGGGATCGCGTGGACTAGCAGCGACGCCTCGGTGGCGGCCGTCGACGTATCGGGGCTGGTGACAGGGGCGGGGAATGGCACAGTGACGATCACGGCCACAGTGGGCCCGGTCTCGGGAACCGCGATGGTGACCGTGGCCGAGGTTACCAGTTCGTCCGAGCGCGAGGCGCTGGTGGCGCTTTACGAAGCGACCGACGGGCCGAACTGGGCGCGGCGCGATAATTGGCTGAGCGACCGCCCGCTGGACGAGTGGTACGGAGTCGATGCGGATGCTTCCGGGCGCGTCGTCGGCCTTGACTTGACAGCTGTGGTGGTGACGACGGTAGTGGGCAACGGCCTACGAGGTCCGATTCCACCGGAGCTTGGCAAGCTGGCCCGCTTAGAATACCTGGATCTCTACGGCAATGACCTGACCGGTCCGATCCCGCTCGAGCTCAGCAGCCTTACTCACCTCCGCGTACTGTCCTTGAGTAATAATCGGCTCACCGGTGAGATACCGCCGGAGCTGGCGAAACTGGTCCGCTTGGAAGGTCTGGTTCTCTACGGCAATGACCTGACCGGTTCGATTCCGGTCGAACTCGTCAAACTGGCGAGCCTTCGGCACCTGAACTTGTCGTCCAATCAGCTGACCGGTGCCATTCCAGCTGGCATCGGAGCCCTCTCGAATCTTGGAAGCCTTTCACTCCGCTACAATCGGCTGATTGGCCCGATACCGCAGAGCTTTCTGGGTCTGCAGCTTGAGTACCTCGGAGTGCAAGGCAACCCAGGTCTTTGCTTTCCCTCCAGCGCGGCGTTCAACGCTTGGCTCGGGGACATCGAATACGGCCACGACGCCTATGAGATCGATGCCTGCAATGCGGCCGACGTGTCCGCGCTGACGATCTTCCATGCGGCGACGGGCGGTTCCGGCTGGACCCGTTCCGACGGCTGGGCGAGCGAGCGGCCGGTGGAGGAATGGTACGGCGTCGAGGCGGACTCGTTGGGCATGGTCGTGGGTCTCGATCTTGCCGACAACAATGTTGCGGGCGACTTGCCGTCAAGCCTGGCCAACCTCGTGGCGCTCAGGAAACTGCGCTTGACGGGAAACACTGTTACAGGCCGATTGCCGCTCGGGTTCGCCTCCCTTCCGCTCCACACGGTGTTGCTGGAACCCACGGTGTGCGCTCCATCCGAGACGGAGTTCCAGAGCTGGTGGGCAACAGTTCCGACCAAGATCCACCTTCCAGCTTGCGCCCCGCTGTCCGAACGGGACTTGCTGGCCGCCCTCTATCATGCCATGGGCGGAGGCGACTGGCACCGCAACGACAACTGGCTGTCGGACGCGCCGTTGTCCACCTGGTATGGCGTCGAGACCACAAGCGGAGGCGCGGGTCAGAAGGTTGCCTACGGTCGGCCGAGTGGCGTGGAAAGGCCGGGCGCGATCTCGTTTGGCCCACACGCGGACATGCTACTTGACAGCGATTCGTTGGAAGAGGAGTTGGCGCAACTCCGTTCGCACTGGAAGGGCGCCGACTACCGAGACGACGCCGATGTCGCACCATCGGCTGCATGGGCGCCGGTGCGCACGACGACGGACGGATCAGTGGTGACCTTGAATCTGGCGTACAACGGATTGACCGGCAGAATTCCCTCAGAGATCGGGTACCTGTCTAACCTCGAGTGGTTGGATCTGAATGACAACGAATTGAAGGGGGCCATTCCACCCGAGATCGGAAACCTGTCGAGTCTCAAGTATCTCAATCTGCGCGTCAACGAACTGAAGGGAGCCATTCCACCGAACCTCGGAGACCTGTCGAGTCTCGAACACCTCAATCTGCGTATCAACGAATTGACCGGGGTCATTCCGCCGGATCTGGGCAGCCTTACGAAGGTCAAATACTTCGATCTCAGCCAGAACGCGTTGACTGGAAACATTCCACCCGAACTCGGGAACTTGGCGAATGTCAATACGCTCTATCTCTTCGGCAATGGGTTCACGGGGGCCATCCCACCCGAACTCGGAAATCTTGAGAGTGTTGCCAGTTTGCATCTGACGCGCAACGAATTGAGCGGAGCCATTCCTTCCGAACTCGGAAATCTCGGCCGACTGGAGGAATTGGGTCTTTGGGGCAACCGGCTCGCTGGCACCATCCCCCCCGAACTCGGGCGACTCTCGCGCTTGGAGCGCCTCGAGTTGAGCCGCAACGAGTTGACCGCGACCATTCCACCCGAACTCGGGAATCTCTCGAACCTGGAGTATTTCAGCGTTACCCGCAATCAACTGTCCGGACCGATCCCCCCGGAGTTTGGCCGGTTGACGAACCTCGAGATTCTGGCGCTCGGCGGCAACGAGTTTTCGGGATCCATTCCTTCCGAACTCGGAAGCCGTTCCTCGCGCCTCCAGGAAATCTATCTATGGGGCAACAGCTTCGAAGGCGGCTTTGGTTCGTCGTTCGGCAACCTCCCGAACCTGAAAGTGCTATACGCCCCGAACGCGGGCTTCTCCGGTCCGGTACCGCCATCGTTCGGCCAGCTTTCGGCATTGGAGTGGCTGTATCTCGCAGAGAACCCCGAGATGTCCGGCAAACTCCCTTCCACCCTGACGGCGCTCGACGAACTGGATCGCTTTCTCGTCGGCGGTACCGGTCTCTGCGCTCCGGCAGACCCCGCGTTCCAAGCCTGGCTGGAAGGCGTGACCATGCAGCACGGGATCTCCGAGTGCAGCCGCGGCATTGTGGCGCGCGCCTACCTCGTGCAGGCCGTCCAGTCCGCGCGCGACCCGGTTCCGTTGGTGGCGGGCCGCGACGCGCTGCTGCGGGTCTTCGTCACGGCAGACTCCGCAGTTGACGTGAACGTTCCGCCTGTGCGCGCAAGCTTCTACAATGACGGCGCGCTGGTGCACACCGTCGATATCGCGGCTCTCGACGCGCCCATTGCCTCCGAGCCCGCCGAGCGATCCCTGACCGCGTCGTCGAACGCGGAGATCCCTGGGACCGCGTTGGGGCCCGGTCTGGAGATGGTCATCGAGATCGATCCCGGCGGCACGCTCGACCCCGCACTCGGCGTCGCAGAGCGAATCCCCGAGGCCGGCCGCCTTGCTCTGGATGTGCGTGAAGTGCCGCCGTTCGAGATCACTGTGGTCCCGTTCGCGCCCACGGACGGGGAGGACCGCGCCCTGTTGGAGCGCATCCAGGGTCTCGCGGCGGACGATCCCCTGTTCCGCGACACGCGGACACTGCTTCCGGTCAACGACATGACGGTTGCCGTGCGCGATCCCGTAGTGACGTCGACCAACGACATGTTCGTCCTGCTGCGGGAGCTGGAAGCGTTGCGGGTCACGGACGGGGCGTCGGGCTACTACATGGGGACGTTGGCGGGTGAGTGGAGTTCGAACTCGCCCAGCGGCGTGGCACAGAACGTTCCGAGCCGCTCGCAAATGTCGCGCCTCGACGGATCAACGATTGCGCACGAGTTCGGCCACAACCTCCACCTTTATCATGCGCCCTGCGGGGACCCGTGGAATACCGATACCGGCTACCCGCACGAGCAGGGAACGATCGGGGCCTGGGGCTACGACTTCGCCACGGGCTCGCTCGTGAACCCAGGGCAAGCGGACCTCATGACATACTGCGATCCGGCGTGGGTGAGCCCCTACCACTTCTCCAACGCGCTGCGGTGGCGGCGCAAGAGCGATGCCGGCGCGCAGGCGGCGGCAAGCGTCGTGGCCGAGCGGATGCTGCTGCTCTGGGGCGGCGCGGATGCCGACGGAACTCTCGCGCTCGAGCCCGCGTTCCTCTTCGACGGGCAGCCATCGCTTCCAGACAGCGCCGGAGACTGGCGCGTGAAGGGGGAGGCTGG
The DNA here is from genome assembly GCA_965232315.1 of Longimicrobiales bacterium. Lineage (GTDB taxonomy): Bacteria > Gemmatimonadota > Gemmatimonadetes > Longimicrobiales > Gaopeijiaceae > BD2-11. The sequence continues at coordinate 30,161 of CBDDPN010000031.1, forward strand.
GGATGACTCCGAACTCTTCGCGCTGGACTTCCACATGGCCGAAGTGACCGACAGCGACGGGCGTCGCGCATTCGTCTTTGCCATCCCAGCCAATCCGTCCTGGGAAGGCAACTTGGCCCGAGTCGTGCTCACAGGACCGGGAGGGCAAGTCAGCGTCGAAGGTGACCGGGGACCGCCCATGGCCATTCTGCGCGACGCGGCCACGGGCCGGATACGGGGGTTCTTGCGCGACCCTCCTGACGTGGAGGCGCTGACTCGCGGTGAACCGCTTGCTCTGGCGTCGCTCGGCGTAGATCCAGAACGGATCGAGGTGACCGTGAGCCGGGGCGTGCCGGGTGTGCCCGACTGGCGGAGGTAGCGATCGTCTCGCAGGGCCGGTCGCTCCTACTTGTGATTGTTATGCCCTCACCTCCGCCAAGCTGCGACATCCGGAATCCCTCGGCTGAACAGCACTTCAATGCCAAGTCCAGCACCGCGCGCGTCGGCTTGAACAGCGACCGGATCCGGCGATTCGCGCAGAATCGCCCGGATTCGGCCCGTCGCGACGTCCAGGACGAGTGCGGCTGAGGCGGCGTCGGGATCATCGCGCGTGAGCGAAACGTAGCCCTCGCGGCCAACCACGGTGATTTCGGCCAGCGTCTCAGCCCATGCATCCCGCACAGGGATCGCGAACGTAAATGCGCCATCCCCCTCGGTTTCGGCATCAGCAATCTCCGCCATAGCGAAGCCTATCGCGAACAACTCCTCCCCTTGCGCATCCGAGCCCACAAGGCGGTAGGGACCGCTCGCGTCCGGTAGCGACGGCGGTGCATCCAGCACGAATGCGGGCTCGAGCCTCAGCTGACCCCCCGCGACGCCACCGCGCACCACCAGGACCCGTCCCGTGCCGTGCGACGCCATCGTCGCCTGGGTTTCCGTTCGATACTCCGCGGCCTTCGTGAACGAGTAGTCGCTTATCCAGTCGTTCGAGCGGCAGTACGTCATGAGGTCGGTGTACACGTCGGGGTCCACCAGGGCGCCGTTCAGGAAATCGTAACCCCAGGCGCCAATCTTCCCTCCGGAGTGCGGATACTGTCCGTCCACGCCCGCCGGGTTGCCGCAGGGGGTGTGTCTCAGCGAGAAGTTGTGCCCGAATTCGTGTGCGATGGTGTGACCGTCGAGCCGCGATACGCTGACCTTGCTCTCGCCAAAGGCGATGCCGAGAGTGCCACCCTCGATCCACGGGGGCACCCCCATGTAGTAGTCGGAAGCCCCGTCCGTCACGTGCAGCAGGGCGACATCCTCCAGGACTCGGAACATGTTCTCCTTCGGGTCGTAATCGACCAGCACCGCGTCGCGCACGGACACGTCCATCCCGGCCACAGGCAGCCAGTCGCGCGTCTCGTAGAACAGTTCGTGATCCGCCGTCAACTCGGCGGCCACGTTGAATCCTGACGAGTCAGGATCCTCCGTCCACAGGAACGGCACGGCGGTCACATCGAAGTCCGGTATGGCCCGGATATCCAGTGTCATGCGGCCCTCCTCCGGGATCCGGCCTGCAATCCCGAGCGACTGGTCCAGCGTTCCGTCCGGATCAACCTCGATCACCATCTCCGTGCCCGGAGTCATGACGGAGCCCGGCACGACCGCGTTCGCGGTCGCTTCCAGATCGCGCTCGGCCATCGTGTGGGGAACGGGTACGGAACTCCCGTCGATCATGACCGAGTGAACTTCCTGGTTGCCACGGTAGAATCGGGCCCGAACCGGGGGCATCGAAGCTGCAATGCCGCTGTCGGCCATCACGAATACCCGCAGCAGCGCGTCCTCCGCCGCCACCAGCGGCACTGCGAAGTCGTGGGACTGCACCGCCTGGGTCAGGTAGGCTGCCACCCCCGGTGGCCGTGGCTCGAACGACGTCACCAGCGCGTATGACCCTCGTGTCTCTGCCATCGAGCCCACGACCCTCACGTAGTAGGTGCCGGGGGTCAGGTTTTGCGATATCCGGAAGTTCTCGGGCGACCCGTCGTAGCCCACTAGCGAACCATTGTCGTGGTACAGTTCGCCATACACTACAATGTCGCCCTCGGCGGTCACGGACATGGTGCCGCGTCCACCGACCTCGACTCGGAACCAGTCCTCGTCTTTCCAACTCTCCAGCTCGCCCTCGATCCGTTGCCCGAGCGAGATCCCCGTGGCTGCGGAGGCATCGTTCCCGTGGTCGTCTTCGCACTCCGCTACAGATGCGTCGTCGAGGCTCCCGAGCCAGGTCCGGAACTGCACGTGGGGCGGGGCGCACAAGGCCGTCCCGTCGAGCCGGACGGCGCCCAACTCCGTAAGATAGGTTATCTCAATGGGCAGTTCGCCGCCGAGCGCAGCGTTGCCGTTCAGCAGCAGTTCCTTCAGCGTGGCCAGCCCGCCGGCCTCGACCGGGAGCGTGCCGGCGAGGCCGTTGTCCGGCAGCACGATGGCCGTCACCATGTCCGCCGAGTCAGCTGATATCCCGTGCCATTGGTCCAGCGGGACATCGGTCAACCAGTTGGTCGCCACGCGCCAGCCGTCACCATTGGTCGATTCGTACACCGCCTCTAGCACTTCACGATGCGACGAAATCGCCAAGCCGCATTCCTCCCCGCTGAACGTGTCGAGGCCGCTCAGCCAGTTTCGAAAGAACTGGGTCCTCGGAGCACAGAGGGAGGTATGGGAGATACTGAGCGTCCTAAGCGAGTCAAGGGCTGTAATCGTGTGGGGCAACGGCCCAAAGAGATCCGGGTTCTCAAACAAGGACAACGTCCGCAGGCTGGTCAAGCCGCCGATTTCCGGGGGAACCGGACCGGACAGGTCGTTTTGGTCCAAAAAAAGGCTCCCTAGGCTCGAGAGCTTTCCGAGTTCAGGAGGTATCGGTCCCGTCAGATCGTTCAAGAACATGCTCAGGCTCACGAGACTGGACAGTTCGCCGAGCCACGGCGGGATGGGGCCTCTGAACGGATTACCTTGGAGGTCCAGGCGTGTCAGCTTCTTGAGATTCGCGAGTTCGGGCGGAAGCGGGCCGACCAGACCGTTGCAACAAAGGTTCAAGCCGCGCAACTCCGCCAGATCGCCCAACTCCGCGGGAATCGGCCCGGTCAGCTGGTTGACATCAAGGTTCAGATACCGCAAGCGGCTCAGCCCGCCGAGCCATTCGGGCACGGGACCGGTCAGCCTGTTGCGGGCAAGAGTCAGCCTCCACAAGTTCGTCAGGCGGCGCAACTCGAGCGGTATGGGCCCGGTCAGGCTGTTATCGTAGAGGTTCAGTGTTGCCAGCTTCTTGAGACTCGCGAGCTCCGGCGGTATCGGCCCGGTCAGGTGGTTGTAGCTGAAATTGAGGTATTCCAACTCCGACAACTTGCCCAATTCTGCCGGTATCCCGCCCTCCAATCCCGGTGCCGGGCATTCATTCTTCTCATCATCCCACAGTTCGCATCCGAGACGGAGCGCCACCACCCGCCCCGAATCGTCGGTTTCCACTCCGTACCATTCCCCCAGCGGCGCGTCGGTCAGCCAGTTGGTGTTATCGACCCAGGTTGGGCCATCGGTGGCTTCGTAGAGCGCCACCAGGGCCGCCCGATCCGGATTCTCCACGGTGATCTCGGCCACGCCCGAGGCGTCGCCCGCCCTCGCCATGATTCTCGCCATCCCTTCGCCGATCCCGTCAACCAGACCCATCTCGTCGACCCGGGCCACGCCGGCGTCACTTGAAGACCACGAGAACATCGCGCCGTCCACCCGGTGGCCATTCACATCAAACGCGTCCGCTGCGAGCCGTAGCGTGTCCCCCAATGCGATCGTGCTCTCGGCCGGCGACACCACCACCGAGCCCGCCGACTGCATCACCGACACTACAACCGTGTCGGACACCTCGCCCGCGGTTGCGGTCAACGTCGTGGATCCTTCGCCCACGGCCATTACCACTCCCACCGAGTCCACCGCCGCGACCACCGTGTCGCCGCTCGACCAGGCTACAAGGGCGTCGGCCATCACACGCCCGATCTGGTCGCGCACCTCGGTCGCTAGTTGCGCGGTCTGTCCGAGCGCAGTGAACCGCACCGTGTCGGGGCTCACCGCAACCGTTGTCGGCAAAGGCGGAACCACCGTCAGTCCGGCTCCGCCCGTAACGTCCGATGTCGTGGCCGTTATCACGGCTTCGCCCTCGGCAACGGACTCAACCAGCCCTGAGTCGTCCACCCGGGCCACCAGCGTGTCGCTTGACGACCACGCGAACTCCGTCGCGACCGCGACCGCGTGACCGTTCGCGTCGGTCGCTTCCGCCATCAAGCGGACTGTGTCGCCGAGCGCCACCAGCGTGTCGGCCGCAGGCGACACCGAGACCGCGCTCACGACCTGGGCCACGGTCACCTCGGCCGTCCCCGACACCGAGCCCGCCGTCGCGGTGATCGTTGCGGTCCCGTTTCCTGCTGACGTCACCTGTCCGGAAGCGTCCACCGCGGCGACCGATGCGTCGCTGCTCGCCCAAGCGACTGCGGTTCCCGCCATCACCTGCCCGTTCTGGTCGCGCACTTCGGCGGTGAACCGGGTGGTCTCTTCGAGCGCGGTCAGTGTGGCGGAAGTCGGACTGACCGTCACCGTGGTGACCGCGGGAGCCGGCGGAGGCGGCGTGGGCTCGACGGCGCCATCGCCGCAGGACAGGACCAGCGTGGCGATCCCGACGATGGCCGAGATCGCGAAGCCCGTGCTCAAACGTACCGGTATTCCGCCGCCCCGGCTCGGGAAAACGTGCCAACACCGCAACCTTGCCTCACCATCTTCCAGGAGCCTTCTCGATTGCATGTCCGTCTCTCCTCGCACTGCCCGCTTCGGCGTTCGGACTTTCCTTCGCACTGCGCGCCGGACGTGTCATGCGACACTTGCTATCGTAATCAATGCGCGAGCCACCGGCTCATGTAGCATGAGATTACCGTGGCCGAAGAACACCCGGCAAGGAACCGACGGGTCACCCGGTCGCGTTCCATTCCTTTGCCGAGGTCTCCAAGGAGGGCGGATGTCACGAAGCGATGGACGGATCAGCGGTGCCGGGTGCAGGTGACAACGACGAGCGGCTTCCCCCGGTACGAGCCTCGTTCTACCTGAACGGCGCCCTCGCGCACGTTGCCGACATCGCCGGCGGGACGGGCTCGATCCCCACCCAGGTCGACGAGGGATCTCTGGCGACATCGGCCAACGCCGCGGTTCCGGCGGATGTCGTTCAGGCAGGCCTGGAGATGGTGGTCGAAGTCGACCCGGATGGAACGCTCGACGGCGGGCTGGGCGTGGCGAGACGGTTCCCGGAGACAGGCCGAGCGGCTGTCGACGTGCGGGCCGTGCCGCTTCTCGAGATCACGCTGGTGCCGGTCCTGTGGACGCAGAATCCGGACTCAGAGGTTCTGGAGTTGGTCGGCGGGATGGCCGCCGATCCCGAGGGCCACGAACTGCTCGCCCTCATGCGCACGCTGCTTCCGGTGGGTGACCTGGACGTGAAGGCCCACGAACCTGTGTTTAGTTCGAGCAACCATGGAGATGATTTGTTCGACCAGACCAAAGCGATCCGAGTGATCGAGGGCGGGACCGGGTACTGGATGGGCACGATATCTGGTACCAATACCGGCCCCAGTATTGGCAGAGGCGTTTGGAGCTACTCGGTTCCCATAGCCCGCGTCATTGCGCACGAGTTCGGCCACAACTTCAGCCTCGACTTCACCCTGACCGAGACGACCGACGGCGACGGGCGAGGTTCTTTCGTCTTTGCCCTGCCCGCCGACCCCGCGTGGGCCGGGAACCTGGCGAGCATCACACTCTCCGGACCCGCCGGCTCGGCCACGCTGGACGCAGACACGGCCCACCCGATGACCATCCTTATCGATCCTCGAACCCGACAGGTGCGGGGCATCCTGCGCGGCCTGTCACCCCCACCCAGGCTGTAGCGGATGCTGTGGGGCAAAGCGTCGGAACTGGTCTCGATGTGCTGTTCAGCCGGGGAATTCCGGGCGCGGAGGCTTGGCGGCGGTGACGAACCTCCCAGCAAAACGCGGCGGGCGCGACTCATCCGCCGCTCGACGGCGCCGGACCAGCGCCTCGACCGTCCTCCGCGTCCTGCGGAGAGGGGAACGGCGCGCCGATGCGCGCAAAATCACGGGCTACGGGTTTGCCGCGATGGCTGTGTCTCCCGGAAGTTGCGGCCGCTGCGGGATTCGCATTTTCCGCGTCTGTCGCGAAAGACTAGGTTTCACCATCGTCCGCAGAGAAGCTCGAACCGGGTCGATGACTTCGCCAATAAGATATTCCCCTCGGTAAGGAGATGAGGTGTCATGAGATGTCGGACGGCCATCGTAGGCACGATTCTCACGGTGGCTCTTTCCTTGATCGCGTCCCCGCTTGCCGCGCAACAGGTCGTCGAACTGCCCGCGGAGGACCACCTCCTCGACGCGGACTTTGAAGAGGTGTACCGCGTGGGGGCTGGCACGGGTCCCCGCGGCGACGCCAGGGACGCAGGCCCTCCTCCGGGATTGGGTGGTTGGGAGACAGTGGGTCTGGCCGCCGTACTGGCCGGAGTTTCCCTCCTCGCCGTGCCGTCGCTCCGCGTCAAGTCGGGCACAGAGCGATCCGCGACTTTCCCTACCGGCGAGACCGACTCGGCGGCTCTCGCGACTCTCGCGACGTGGGCGGATCAGGTGTGGCTGTCCTTGCTCGACCGCGACGGTGCCTACTACGGCCGTCTGGCAGAGGAGGGCACCTTCCAGCGGTTCAACCCTGAAATGGACCACGAGTACGAGCTGGATGTCCGCTCGACCCTCTTCGATCCCAGTGAAGACGCACGCTGGGCCGAGCTGCCCAACGGCATTCGGATTGCTGGGGCCTCGATCAGCCATCCGCACATCCTCAACGTCGTGGACTGGCGCCAGGAGATCCACGTCTCCGGCCCCGTGGACCTGATGGCACGCTACCACCGAGAGCGATCGCTCACGGCACGGCGCGACTACCCGTGGGTCGGCATGCGCTGGCGCGACGTGCTCGGGACGCCGTGGACCGTGCAGGTGGGGCTCGGCGTCCACTTCTTCAAGCCGTCCGCAGACGTGGAGGTCGCGCTGGCACGCTCCTGGAGAGACAGGGAAGAGCGGAGCTGGACGCTGGAGGTGCGCCTCGCAGCGCTCGACGCCTTCAACGAAGCGATCTTCCAGGGCCTGGGAGTGAGCGCGGACGAGGTGGACGCCCACTACGACTACGCGGGGGCTCCCCTCGCCGTTCGCACGACGCTGAGGGCCGCGGCGTCACGCTGGCGAGCGGAGCTGCACGCGGGATCGAGCCGAAGAAGCGAGGTACAGGTGACCTTTCCGGCAACCGGTCTGGCTCCGTTCACCCAGCTCGAACAGGTCGCGTTCCTGGGAGCACTCCTCCAGGTCACACCGCTCGAGCGCGTGACGTTAGCGCTGTACGGCACCTGGGCGAGGGCGGACACCGAGCGGCGGGCGCCCGCGAGCGGGCTCAGCTTCACTCTGCGCGAGCAGACGGTGACCGTGGGCGCCCGCGCACGGACCCGCCTGAACCCGCCGTGGGCGGTCGAGACGGAGTTGGCGCGGGTGCGGCGACCCGAATGGCGCTCGCCGGGAGGGGGCGCTCTCCGCGAGCACCGTGATCGTGAGGTTTTCGCCCGGGCGGCCCTCGTCCGATACCCGGAGGCGGGATGGACGGGCCGCCTGGCCTACGCCCTTCTGGACCGCGATGCGGGCTCCCGGGCGCCTTGGCTCACCGCGCAGAATCAGCGACTGATCACGGAAGCGGGCCACCGGTTCCGGTCGGGCTTCGAGGTGACGGCCGGGCTCCGCTGGGACCTGGACCACTTCGTGCGGGAGCCGTTCGGCGGCGGCCATCTGCGGCTGTCGGCCGCCTTGTGATGGGCCGCCTCCTGTGCATCGCTCCCGTCGCGGGGGAATCGGTCATCACCAACAACTGCTCCTTCCCGATTGAACTGACGGTCGTGGGCTCTGCGGCTTCCCAGAGCCACAGACCTGGCGCTCCCGGCTACGGCAGACCCAGCGCGACGTACTCCGCTGGGTGGTCGCTGCCGCCGACCGCGACCACGATGTACTGCTTGCCCTCGTGCATGTAGGTCATGGGTCCGCCGGTGGTGCCTGACGGAAGGTCCGCCTCCCACACGACCTTGCCTGTCGCCTTGTCGTAGGCGCGGAACTCGGTTCCCCAATGCGTGTCCGGCGTTCCGATGACCACATCGCTGCCCTCTCCGATGAAGAGCAGCGTGGCCGTGAGCAGTGGTGCCGGCCGGTTCGCGTTGCCGAGCGGCGGAAGATCGAGGCCCTCGAGGAGGGGATGGTCATTGGCGGCGTCGCCGTTGGCCGCCATCCAGAGATGCTCGCCACGGCTCATGTCGATGGCCGTGATCCGACCCCAGGGCGGCTTCACGATGGGCAGCCCGTCGATCTCCGCGCTCGGCCATCCTCCCTGCGTCCCGTACTCCATCTCGCCCGGTTCGGATGTCTTCGACAGTCTCCAGACGTTGGGCAGGGTGAGGGACACGGCGTAGTAGACGCCCGTCTCAGGGTCGAACGCGCCGGTGTGCCAGTTGCCGGCGCCCCACGCCCCCGGGACTACGTAGGTCCCGATCTTCCCCTCGATCGAGCCCGCCTCCATCGGGGGCGTGAACAGCGGCCCCATGACGAGTGAGTCCGCCAGGGCGAGGGCGCGTTTGTGGATCTCGGGGGTGAAGTCGATCACATCTTCTGGCGTGACCCCCTGCCGGTCGAAGGCGGGCGGCTTGCTCGGGAAGGGCTGGGTCGGGGAGGTCGCCTCCCCGGGCACCTTCGACTGCGGGACTTCCCTCTCCTCGATGGGCCACACCGGCTCACCCGTACGGCGGTCGAAGGTGAACAGGAAGCCCGTCTTGCTCGCCTGCATCACGGCGTCGATCACGCGGCCGTCGACATGGATGCGACCCAGCACGGGCGGGCCGAGGGTGTCGTATTCCCAGATGTCGTGGTGCACCATCTGGAAGTGCCAGACGCGCTCGCCGGTCGTGGCGTCGAGGGCCACGAGGCTGTTTGTGAACAGGTTGTCGCCGGGGCGGTGCCCGCCGTAGTACGCCGAGGTCGGGGCCCCCAGAGGCACATAGACGATGCCCAGTTCGTCGTCGGCGCTGAGGCAGCACCACGAGCCCACGTCTCCGGATAGCTCACGCGAGCCGTCACTCCAGGTGTCCGCGCCGAACTCCCCCTCGCGGGGGACGACGTGGAAGGTCCAGACCTGCTCGCCCGTGCGGGCGTCGAACCCGCGCACGTCCTCGGGCGCGCTGTCGCGCCACTCCGTGCCCGAGTCGCCGGCGCCGTCGATGGTGCCCGCGATGACGATGATGTCGCCGACCACAATCGGCCCCGAACTCCAGTTGAACCGGTCCCGGCCCTCGGGCACGAGGTTGACGCTGCCGCCTTCTCCAAACGACTTCACAAGCTTGCCGGTCCCGGTTTCGAGCGCATGCAGCCAGGACCCGCGTACCGAGATGATGCGCCCGCCGGCGTGCCCGTTGTCGGAACTCGGATCCTCGGCGCCATCGCCGCTCCAGTAGGCGACGCCGCGGAAGCTCCGCCCGCGCGCGTCCGCAAGCGATGCGGCCTGCTGTACCCAGCGGGTCTTCCCGGTCCCGGGATCGAAGGCCTCGACCAGCCCCACCGCGTTGGGCGCGTACAGCGTCCCGTCAACGAGAATCGGGGTCCCGCGCAGATAGTTGTTGAAGGCGAGCTCGGGAAACTCCTCCTGCAGCTGCGGGTCGACGCCGGGCCTGCTCCACAGGATCTCGACCGACCCCACATTCTCCGCATTGATCTGCGTGAGCGGCGAGTAGCGGTTGAAGGAGTTCTGACCCCCGTAGTAGGTCCATTCGGCGCTCGGCGGCGGGGTGCTGCCCGGATCCGCCCCGCCATCGGCGTTCGCGCCATCCCCCAGCCCGGCGTCGGCGCAGGCGAGGGCGAGCAGGGACACGGCCATGGTGAGGGCGGGCGTCACCATGGCTTGGCGGAACCTGGCCAAGGCGAGGCGGGCGGTCCGCGCCTCCCGGTGGTGGTCAACGTTGTTTTCCGTGCCGTTACCTAGACTCGTGCGCATGGGAGCCTCCGTGAACCGGTGCGCTGATCTTCGGCTGTTCCGCAGCAACGTAACCGCCGACCGAAGTCCGCGCCCGCATCGCTCCGGGAGGCACGGGGAGATCCGCTGGATCCGGGGATCCGGTTAGAATGGTTGCTTCAGGTATGTGGCGAACCGGCTCACGGATGCGGAAACACAACGGCCGAGAACGGAAAGACGGAGCGCGCAGGCGACGGGAGCAACTCGACGAGCAGCTTCCCGATCCCGGCTGCGAGCGGATCAACGCGTGGATCCGCGAGATCGGCCGCGAGCTGGTCGCCGCGTCTTCCAGGATCGGCGAGCCCAACTTCGCCACCATCCACACGGATGACCTCGCCTTTCTCTTCACGGCCTACGACCGGCGGTTCCTCAAGGGCTTCGCGCGTCGGCGGCTTGCCCCCGGCGCCCTCGTGTTTCGCCTGTCGTCGCGGATGACGCACGCGGGTGGGAAGACCACCCGCCGCGTGCGGGCCGACGGGGGAGTCGACTATGAAATCGCCGTATCCGCGGAGATTCTCTTCAACGGCTTCGCGGACGGCGATCCCCCGGTCAGCGTCGCCGGCATTCCATGCGCGAACCGCCTGCAGGCGCTGCAGCGGATCTTCGAGCACGAGATCGTCCACCTGGTGGAGTTTCTCGGTACTGGAGAGAGCAACTGCCGGGCACGTCCCTTTCAGGAGCTCGCCCACCGCCTGTTCCGCCACCGAAACCACACCCACGAGCTCATCACGCGGGCGGAGCGGGCCGCGCAGCGCGGCATCCGCGTCGGTGCCCGGGTCGCTTTCGTCTACCGCGGCAGGCGTCTCGCGGGCCGGGTCAACCGCGTCACAAAGCGCGCCACGGTGCTCGTCGAGGACCCGCGGGGCGAGCAGTATTCGGACGGCAGAAGATACCGGAAGTACTACGTGCGGCTCGCAGGGCTGGAGCTGGCCGACGGATGAGGGCTACATGGGCAGTGACCAAGTGACCATGTAGTGACCAGGTAAGCAGTGACCAAGTGCGGCCTGCTACATCCCCGATCCAACACCGCCACGCCGATCGGGCCCGGGCTTGCTTTCGACTGCTCCAGCCCTCAGGTCCAGAAGCGGCTCGGGCGCGATCTCGTGCCCGCCGGAATGGACGAGCACGCGGAAGGACACGCCCAGATCTTCCAGCAGCGCGTCCTGGGCCTCCTCCTCCCGCCTGTCGCGGAACTTGTCGCGGGTGCCGCGGGCGAAGGTGACCTGCACGGCCTCGAGTCCCGTTGCGAGGGCATCCGGGCTCAGGTCGGTGGCCAGGCCGGCGCCCCACAGCACCAGCTCGTGCGCGTTTGGGCGCCCCAACACCACCCAGCGGGATGCCGTGTGCGCTCCCTGGGAAAACCCGAGCACGACCCGGCGGCGGACGGCGGGCGCGGCGGTGGCGGCCACCTCGCGCGCGAGCGCATCCAGATACGCCACATAGTCCGCGATCTCGTTGTCCCGGTCCTCGCGCGTCATCCAGCTGGCGCCCACGCGGTGTTTCGGCCCGTGCCTGCCCGGGCTCGGATCCACGTAGAAGCGCGAGAGCGCCTCGGGGACCACGATGATGCGCTCGGGGACATCCAGGACCTCGAAACGCCGCGCAAAACGACGGGCCGCCTGCCGGTAGCCGTGAAGCGCGAACCAGGCTTCCTCGACCCTTTCGCCCCCGCCTCCCAGCGTGTAGTAGCGGGCCGTGCGCGCGACCCGGAGGTGGTGATTAGCCGCGGGCGCGCCGCCCTCATGGCGGTGCGAGGGGCGAAGGGCGTCAGGCAACGGGTATCAGGTCGACATCGTACGCCGTGATGGCGCGGTCGGCCGTGATCAGAGTGAGGCGGTCCAGGCGCGCCTGCGCGATCAGCATCCGGTCAAAGGGATCGCGGTGCAACGGTGGCAGAGCCGCGGCAGCGAGCGCGTGCGCATGCGAGATCGGTAACTCCCGCGCCCCCATCCGTCGCATGGTCCGCCTCACGTAGACCGCCGGGGGATCGGGAAGCTCAAGGCGACCGACAGCGCACTTGATGCCGAGTTCCCATGCGCTGGCTGCCGAAAAGAAGATCTCGACGGAGCGATCGCCCAGGGTCTCAAGCAGGGTCGAAGGGAGGCGTTCGGGCGTGGTTTGCAGCCAGAGCCAGCAGTGCGTGTCCAGGAGGAACCTCAATCGCGAGCCTCGAACGCGCGGAGCAGGTCGTCGTCGAGAGGCGCATCGAAGTCCTCCGGGACGTGGAAACGCCCCCGGTCCTGGCCGAAGACACGGCGACCGCCATGCACCGGCGCCAGGCGGGCGACGGCTAGCCCGGAACGCGTGATGACCACCTCTTCCCCCGCCTCGGCTTGCCGCAACAGGCGAGAGAGGTGTGTCTTGGCCTCGTGAACGCTGTACATCTTCATGAATTCAAGATGACTAACCCCATGGCTAACGTCAAGTCCCCGGAAACAGCACCCGAATGGTCCTTCGACCACGCCTTGTTGGTCGCCAGGTCGTTGCGGCCGCTGCGGAACGCCCCGACGAGATCGCCGGCAAGCTCGGCGCAACTGGGCACCTGTACATCCGCATCCCGAGCCAGAGCGTCGGCGAGGATGTCTCGCACCAGCGCCGAGCGGGTCACGTTGCGACGACGCGCCTCGCTGGCGAGCGACGCGTGCAGGTCGTGGGGGAGCTTGACGGACAGGGCGTTCATGCCACGATCGTAATACGACATGCCGCAGATCGTAATACCTGGTCGCAGGTAGCGCGGTCTTTCCCGTCCTGGTCGCGCATGCCGAAGACGACGGTCCCTTCGTGTTGACGAAAGCGGATCCCACCATGCTCTCGCTGGCTCATGGGAGATGTCGCCGTCATTCTTCCGATTTTGGCGGGCGGCGGGCGATGACGTGCTCGAAGACCTCGTCGAGCCGGTCGAGGCGTGCTTCCTCATCGCGCATCTTCAGAAGATCCTGTTGCCACACCGGATCCGACTGGACAACCGCGGCCAGTTGAAACGATACCTCGTCCTCCGGGTCCGGCTGCAGAGAGTTCTCGGAGGAGCTCCGGAGCGCAGAGAGCGCGGCTCGGAAGAGATCGATCGACGTCTGGCGCCTCGCCTTCAAGCCCGGCCGCACACCGGATTCGTCTTCGTATTCTCTGACGACGGCTTCGTAGTACAGTTCCCCGGACTCGAGGCCATCGTGGATGGCGAATCGGCCCACGCCCTTCACCAGGATGAAGGAGCGGCCGTCCTCCAGCCCGTGGTACCGCTCGATCCCGGCGACCGCGCCCACCCGGCCCTCCTCCATGAGAAAGGGGCCGAAGCGGTCCGGGTCGTGATAGATGAGCCCGAAGCGGCGGTCGGTCTCGAGGCAGCGCGCCACCAGGCGGCGGTAGCGGGGCTCGAAGATGTGGAGCGGCATCAGTGCCCCGGGGAAGAGCACGACGTCCAGCGGGAAGAGAGGCAGGCGGTTCATGCCACCCGCTTGCGGGGCGCCGCAGTCACCCCCGGTTCGTCGATCATCACCCGCCCCACGCCACGCGCCAGGAGGCGGCGGACGCGGATGAAGAGCAGGATCGCGACCGCGCCCAGACCGGCCGCGAGGCCCCACCAGAGGCCGGGCGCGCCCATGTCGGCCCCAAAGGCGAGCGCGGCGCTGACCGGGATCCCGAACACCCAGAAGCCCAGCGCGTTGAAGATGAAGGGCGAGCGCGTGTCGCCGGCACCGCGCAGCACGCCAGCCGCGACCGCCTGCAGGCCATCCGCGACCTGAAAGATCCCTGCGATGGGGAGCAGAACCACCGCGACCGCCAGCACCTGCGCGTCGGAGGTGTAGACCCGCGCCAGGAATCCGGGCGCCGCCAGGAACGCGCACGCCGTCACAACCATGAACGATCCGCCCAGCAGGATCCCCGCTCCGGCGGCCCGGCGCGCCTCCACCATGTCCTCCCGACCGACCGCGCGGCCCACCAGCACGGCCGAGGCGCCCGCGATCCCGAGCGGAACCATGAAGGCGAGCGCCGCCAGGTTGAGGGCCACCTGGTGCCCGGCCATGGCCACCGTACCGATCCAGCCCATCATCACGCCGATGAGGGAGAAGGCGCCGAACTCGAGCTGCTGCTGGAACGCGAGCGGGGTCCCCAGGCGCACCATGCGTCCCAGAGCGAGCACGTCGAACGCCTCGCGACGGATGCGGGCGAGGTAGGGGCTGAGGGTACGCCAGGCGAGGGCGAACAGAAGCGCCGCCATGAACCAGCGGGCCACGCTCGAGCCCCAGGCCGATCCAACCGCGCCCATCTGCGGAAAGCCCAGGTTGCCGAAGATGAGCACCCAGTTGAGGAACACGTTCAGGAGGTTCGCTGCAACGATGGTCCACACGATGCGCGACACGCGGCCCATGGCCTGCAGGCTCTGCCGCAACACCACGAAGGCGTAGAACGGCAGCATTCCGGGGATGGAACCGAAGATGTATCCCGACGCGATGGGCACCACGTCCCCGGGCTGTCTCAGCCAGACGAACACCGTGCCCGAGGCCAGGAAGAGCAGCGACGCGATCGCGGCCATGACGAACGTGAGCACGAACGCCCTCTGGATGCCGCGCGCGACCGATTCGGCGTCTTCCGCGCCCACCGCCTGGGCGACGATGGGGTCGAGCGTCATCAGCATGCCGTTGCCGAAGACGGCGATGGTGAAGAAGTACACGTGCCCGAGCGCCACGGCCGCGAGGTCGGTCGCGGAAATCCGCCCGACCATGATCGTGTCGACCACGCCCATCAGCATCATCCCCACCTGCACGGCCACGATGGGCAGCGCCAGGCGCACCATGCTGGCGAGATTGGCCCGGCGGGGAACGAGATCCATGGGAAGTCCTGCTGCCGCGTCGCGCCTCAGAAATCCAGCGCCGAGTCGTCCAGCGTGCCGGGGTCGTTCTCCGTCCCCATGCGCGCGGCCTCGTAGGCGCGGATCGGACGGCGCCCGGCAAATCCGGCATCCACCTCGTGCCACTGGGAGATGCGCGGCTCTCCGCGGCGCCAGCACAGGTACACCCAGCGCCCCTCGAAGGTGGTGGGAAAGTCGAGAAGGCCGTGTTCGAGTCCTCCCGCGGGGAATCGGATGCCTTTCTCCAGGATCTCCTTCTCGACGGAGCGGCGGATACGGGCACCGGCGCGTCCGGCGCCTGCGCGATGCTCGAGGAACTCCGCGTGATCCGGGTTGGTCGGGGCCATGACCAGACGTCCCCAGAGGGCGTCGAGGATCTTGAGCTGCTCGACATGGCGCTCGAGGTCGGCGCGCGAACGCGCGATGTCGCCGAGAACGGCTTCGAGCGCGGGCAGGAGGGCATTGGCCTCGTCCAGGGTGAAGGCCCTGCGGGAGGCGCTCACCTGGCGCGGGCCTCCAGCGCGGCGAGGCGCCGTTCGATCTCCTCGAGCTTGTAGAGGATCATCACGTGGGTCTTCCGGGCGTCGATGCCGACCGGACTGGTATCGCTGGAGATTTCGCGCGCGATGCGCTGATAGTCCTCTGATGACGGCTGGCTGCTCATGCCTCGGCTCCTGTGGATGGTGCCGCGAATCCTTAGGGACGATGCCCTGGATTGGCAACCCGGACCCGCCCGGCCCCACACCTCGAATGTGAGCCGCGATGAACGCGTGCGCATCTCGGGACCGGCGAGTCAGAGGCGCGGGGATGACATGCGAAGTGGCGAATCGATGGTGGGTCAACGATCTTGGCGGAGCAGTATTTCACGACACCGCCACTTCCGACTCCGAGCACGGCAGCCAGCACGATGGCCGACATCACACGCAGAGACTTCGTTTCCGAAACCACCGCGCTGGCGATGGGCGCCACCGTGGTTCCGCGCCATGTCCTGGGCGGGCCGGGACAGCAGGCCCCCAGCGACACCCTGGGCATCGCCATCGTGGGCGCCGGCGGGATGGGCGCGGAAAACGCGCAGGAACTCGGGAGCGAGCGAATCGTCGCGGTGTGCGACGTCGATCACCGGCTGGTGGCGGGCAAGGTCGAGGAGCGCTCGGTCGACGGAGACGGAAACCCGCGCGAACAGGGCGTGCGGTGGCAGGAGCAGTACGCGGCGTCGCGCAAGTACACCGACTTCCGGGTCATGCTGGAGCAGGACGACGAAGTCGACGCGGTGCTGATCGCGACGCCCGACCACACGCACGCCGTCATCGCCGGCGCGGCCATGCGGGCGGGCAAGCACGTGTACGTGCAGAAGCCGCTGACCTGGTCGGTGCACGAGGCGCGTGAGCTCGGCCGGCTGGCCGCGTCGGCCGGCGTGGTCACCCAGATGGGCAACCAGGGACACTCCAACGACGAGGCGCGTCTCATCAACGAGTGGGTGCAGGCGGGGGTCATCGGCGTCGTGCGCGAAGTTCACGTCTGGACCAACCGCCCGATCTGGATGCAGGGGCTGCCGCGCCCGGCCCCCTTCCCCGACGATGCCAGCCTCACCGACCCGGACCGCTCGTGGTGGCCCGGATCGGCGCTGGAAGCGGTCGCGGACGGACTTTGGGCCGACTTCAGGGCGCCCGGGCACCTCGACTGGGACCTGTACCTGGGGCCCATCGCCCATGAAGTGCCCTACCACCCCATGTACCACCCCTTCCACTGGCGCGGCTGGGTCGACTTCGGGGTGGGGGCGCTGGGCGACATGGGCGCGCACCTGATCGACCACCCGTTCTGGGCGCTCGACCTCGGGCTGCCCCACGCGATCGAGGCCACCTCCACCCCCTGGGGCGGTCCGCCCGACGACCCGGTGTCGTATCCGGTCGCGACCAAGGTGCACTACGAGTTCGGGCGGCGCGGCCTCCTTCCCCCCGTGGACATGCACTGGTACGACGGCGGGCTGATGCCGCGGCGACATTCCTGGCTCCCGGACAACGTGCCGCTGGAGCGGGGGGGCGGCGTGCTCTTCGTCGGCGAGCGGGGGCTGCTGCTACACGAGACCTACGGGCGCAACCCGAAGGTGTATCCGGTGGAGCTCCAGGAGGAGGCGGATGCGGTTCCGCACACCTACCCCCGGGTGGAGGGCACCCACGAGATGAACTGGGCCAACGCCTGCAAGGGAATCGGCGAGGCGGTCTCCCCGTTCTCCTACGCGGCGCCGCTTACCGAGACCATGCTGCTCGGGCTGGTCGCGCTACGGGCGGGCCAGGGCGTGCGCATCGAATACGACGTCGCCGACATGCGTGTGACCAACCACGAGAAGGCCAACCAGTACCTGGTGCGCGAGTACCGGGAAGGATGGAGCATCTGATGCACCGGGAAGGATGGAGGATATGATGCAGCCCGCCGGGTTTGGCCGGACGATGTCCCCGACAGCGGAGGCGCGCGCGATGATGAGAGTACGCGGCTGCCGCATGGTTATTCCGCACTTCGGCCGTCTTCCGGGGGATCCGGGGGTTCGGGCACCTCGCGGTGGGATGCCGGCTTTGGGCCGCGCGCGGCGCGCTGCGCGGGCGAGGATCCTCGGAGCGGTCTCCCTGTCGGTGGGCGCAGTGGTGCTCGCGCTCGCCGGCTCGCCGGCGGTCTCCGCCGCCCAGGAACACAACACGCTCAGCGCCGCCGAACGCGAGGCGGGGTGGCAGCTGCTCTTCGATGGGCGGTCGCTCGAGGGCTGGCGCCGCTACGACGGCGAGGCCATGACGGGGGGCTGGGTCGTGGAGGACGGGATGCTTGCGCATGTGCGCGGAGGACGTTCCATCATCACCGATGGCGTCTTCGAGGACTTCGAGCTGACGCTGGAATGGAAGGTGGAGCCCGGCGGGAACTCGGGGATCTTCTACCGCGCGGCACCGGGCGAGGAGGAGATCTTCCACAGCGCGCCGGAGTTTCAGGTGCTGGACGACGCAGGGCACCCCGACGGCCGCAGCCCGCTCACCAGCGCCGGCGCCAACTATGGACTGGACGGCGTCCCCCGGGGCATCGTGCATCCCGCGGAGGAGTGGAACCGGGTCGGAATCCGGGTCGAAGGGTCGCATGTCGAGCACTGGCTGAACGACGAAAAGGTGGTCGAGTACGCGCTGGGCAGCGCCGACTGGCAAGCGAAGGTGGCGGGGAGCAAGTTCGTCGAATGGCCCGCCTACGGGCAGGCGCCGAGGGGACACATCGGTCTCCAGGATCACGGGAACCGGGTGTGGTTCCGCAACATCAAGCTGCGGGAGATTCGATGATGGGGGCGCGAAGGATGCTCGGGCCGGCTTCGACCCCTGGAATCGCGGCGCGGTCGAGCGCCCACTCGGAGCTACGGATCCGGCGCGTCGCGTCGGGACGCCAGAGACGCGTCCGGCGGATGGCGGCGACGTTTGCGAAGACCGGACTGTCGACGCTGCTTGCGGCTGTTGCACTGATCCATGCCCCGGCGGCGGCGCAGTCGGGTGGCGACGTGGCGCGCGCCTGGCGGGAAGCCCGCGAGCCCGAGCTGCTGGGCGACTTCGCGGAGCTGCTCACCTACCCGAACCGCGCCCGCGACCTCGAGGACATAACCCGGGCGGCCACCTACATCCGCGACCGGCTGCGGGAGGCGGGGGCCGAGTCGGAGCTGCTTTCCATCGACGGGGTGGCGCCCGCGGTCTACGGCGAGCTGATGATCCCCGGCGCGACCCGCACGCTCGGCATCTACGTGCACTACGACGGCCAGCCCGTCGACCCCTCCAACTGGTCCCATCCGCCTTTCGAGCCGACGCTCTACTCGGCGTCGATGGAAGCCGGCGGCGAGCCCATCCCCTTCCCCGCGCCCGGTGAGGCGGTCGACCCGGAGTGGCGCATCTACGCCCGCTCGGCGGGCGACGACAAGGCGCCCATCGCCGCGGTGCTTCCCGTCCTCCACGCCTTCCGCGAAGCCGGCATCTCGCCCACCTCCAACCTCATCTTCCTCTTCGACGGCGAGGAAGAGGCGGGATCGCGCAATCTGGGCCGTTACATGGAGATGCGTCCCGGGTTCGACCAGGTGGACATCTGGCTCTTCTTCGACGGGCCGGCGCACCAGAGCGGGCGCCCGCAGCTGACCTTCGGGGTGCGCGGCTCGATGGGGATGGAAGTCACGGTCTACGGCGCCACCCGCAACCTGCACTCCGGGCACTACGGCAACTGGACCCCGGACACCGGCAACATCCTGGCGCGCCTTCTCGCTTCGATGAAGGACGACGATGGACACGTGCTGGTGGAGGGATGGTACGACACCACCGATCCGATCGGACCCGAGGAGCGGGCCGCGCTCGAAGGCATGCCCGACGTCGAAGCCGACCTGAAGCGCGAACTGGGGCTGGTCCGGACCGAGGGGCAGCCGCAGACGCTGCCGGAGCGGCTGCTGGTGCCGGCGCTGAACGTGCGCGGCATCACCAGCGGCAATACCGGGGCGCTGGCCCGCAACATCATCCCGAACACGGCGGTGGCGGCGCTGGGGATCCGGCTGGTGAAGGGCAACGAGGGCGCCCACCTGCGTCAGCTGATCGTCGACCACATCGAGAAGCAGGGCTTTCACGTGGTGTCCGAGGATCCGGACATGGAGACGCGTCTGCGCTACCCGCGCATCGCCAAGGTGACCGGGGGCACCGGATCGCGGGCGGCGCGCACGGAGATGGCAAATCCATTCGTGCAGGAGATCATCGCGGCGGCCTCCGCGGCCGCTGACCGGGCCTTCGGGCCGGGCTCGCTGGTGCTGGCTCCGGGGATGGGCGGGACGCTGCCGCTCTACCTGTTTACCGATGTCGCGGGCAAGCCGGCCATCAACGTGCCCATCGCCAACCACGACAACAACCAACACGCCCCGGACGAGAACCTGCGCATCGCCAACCTGTGGTACGCGATCGACCTGTACGCGGCGCTGCTGACCATGCCGAGGGGGGTTTCGTGAGCGAGATCGGCGCACGGCGCACGGATGCGGCGGCCCGGAACACCCGGGAGACCTCTGCCTGCGAGTCGGGATCGATGAGCGCGGTCGAGCGGCGTCCAGCCCGGCCTGGTGGGGGAAACGCAAGCAACGCGGGGAAGGCCAGCGACGCGGGCAACGTCAGCGACGCGGGGAACGCCAGCAACGCGGGGAACGTCGGCAACGCGGGGAACGCCAGCGACGCGGGGAACGCCAGCGACGCGGGGAACGCCAGCGACGCGGGGAACGCCATCGGCCGGAGGAGCTTCCTGGGCGCGCTTCCCGGGGCGACCGTGGCGGCCAGTGCGATGGCGGGGCTGGGTCGGGGGTCCGGGGCGGACGGATGTAAGCCTGGGACGGCGGGGCTCGGCGATGGAGATGCGGGCGCCTCCCGGGCGTTGGGGGCCGGCCCGGTGGATGACCCGGCCAGCGGCGTGAGTTCGGGCCCGCCCGATGCGATCGGGGTGCAGCTCTACACCGTGCGCTCGGTGATGGCCACCGACCCGGACGGCACCCTCGCCGCGATCGCCGCGATCGGCTACCGGGAGGTGGAGCTGGCAGGGTTGTACGGGATGTCCGCGACGGAGATGAGAGCGCGGCTGGACGCGGCCGGGCTGGCGGCCACGTCGAGCCACCAGTCCGTGGAGGAGGTGCGGGGCGGCTGGGAGGCGACCCTGGAGGCCGCCGTCGCGCTCGGCCAGAGCCTGATCGTGGTGCCGTCCATCCCGGTCGCCGAGCGCGACCCGGAGGCGCTGCGACGCATCGCGGACGACTTCAACCGGGCGGGTGAGGCCGCCCGCGCCGCCGGCCTCCGCTTCGGCTACCACAACCACGATTGGGAGATGCGCCCGGCGGCGGGCGGCGCGCGCCCCATGGACCTGCTGCTCGACCGCACCGACCCGGCCCTGGTCGACTGGCAGATGGACATCTTCTGGACGGTGCACGGCGGCGCCGACCCCATGGCCGAGCTGGACGCGCGCGCCGGCCGGGTGACCAGCGTGCACGTGAAGGATCGCACGGCCGCGGGCGGGATGGTCGACGTGGGCGCGGGCGTGATCGACTTCCGCACCGTCCTGGCGCGCGCCGGCGAGCTGGGGCTCCTGCACCAGTACGTGGAGCACGACGAGCCAAGCGACCCGATCGCGTGCGTGCGCGCCAGCTACCGGGCGCTCGCGGCCATGGTGCCCGCGGGAACGGGCAGCGACCCGTTCTCGCGGCCCGCCGGCCGGGGCGGCGGCCGGGGGCGCGATCGCCCGCTGCCCGGCCTGGCCACACCCACCCGGCCCCCGCACCCAACCCACAACCCTGACGTAACGTGAGGCTTCGCACCCAGGACACCTACGACGCCATCGTGGTGGGCTCCGGGGCCGGGGGTGGCATGACCGCGTACGTCCTCGCGTGTTCGGGGCTCAGGGTGCTGATACTCGAGGCGGGCCGGGACTACGACCCGGTCGCCGAGACCCCCATGTTCCACCTGCCCCGCGACGCGCCCCTGCGCGGGGCCGGCACCCGGCACAAGCCCTTCGGCTTCTACGACGCCACCGTGGACGGGGGCTGGGAAGTACCGGGCGAACCCTATTCGAGCGCCGAGGGGACCGACTTCCGCTGGTGGCGGGCGCGCATGCTGGGCGGGCGCACCAACCACTGGGGCCGCATCTCGCTGCGCATGGGCGAGTACGACTTCAAGCCGTACTCCCGGGACGGGCTGGGCTTCGACTGGCCCCTCTCATACGACGATCTCGCACCGTATTACGACAAAACCGAAGCTCTCATCGGGGTCTACGGCTCCAATGAAGGGCTGGAGAACACCCCCGACTCCTCCCCGGGCGTGCTCCTCCCGCCCCCGGCTCCCCGCGCCGAGGAGCTGCTGGCCCGGCATCACTGCCGCGACCTGGACATCCCCGTCATCCCGGCGCACCTCGCGATCCTGACGCAGCGTCTGGACGCCGCCCGCATCGCGCGCACCCTCTGGCCGGGGAACGCCCTCGCGCAGCGGGTCACCGAGGAGTCCATGGCGGCGCGCGCGGCGTGCTTCTACGCGACCCCCTGCGGCCGCGGCTGCTCGATCAAGGCCAACTTCCAGACCCCGACGGTGCTCCTCCCCCCCGCCCTGGCCACCGGCAACCTGGACATCATCACCGACGCGATGGTGCGCGAGGTGACCATCGACGCCCGCGGACGGGCCAACGGCGTGCACTACATCGACAGGAACACGCGCCTGGACGAGCATGCCGGCGCCCGCGTGGTGGTGCTCGCTGCCAGCGCCTGCGAGTCGGCGCGCATCCTCCTCAACTCGAAGAGCTCCCTCCATCCGGACGGGCTGGGCAACGGGAGCGGCGTGGTCGGCAAGTACATCATGGACACGGTGGGCGCGGGCGTCGGCGGCCAGATCCCCTCCCTGGAAAACATGCCCCCGCACAACGCGGACGGCGCCTCGGCGATGCACCTGTACATGCCCTGGTGGCTGTACCAGGAGCAGGCGCGCGGGCAGCTCGACTTCGCGCGCGGATACCATATCGAGTTCGGCGGAGGCCGGCGCATGCCAGGGTTCGGCTTCATGGGCGGGCTGGCGGAACTCACCGGGGGCAGCTACGGCCAGCGGCTGAAGGACGAGTGCCGCCGCTACTACGGCTCGTTTCTCTGGTTCGACGGGCGCGGAGAGATGATCCCCAACGAGGACTCCTACTGCGAGATCGACCCCGAGGGGGTGGACCGCTGGGGGATCCCGACCCTGCGGTTCAACTGGAAGTGGTCGTCACATGAGCTGAACCAGGCCCGGCACATGCAGCACACCTTCGCCGACATCATCCAGACGATGGGCGGCCGGGTGACGAGCGACGTGCATGACGACGGAGCCCGCGCCATCGCCGCGCCCGGCGTGATCATCCACGAAGTGGGCGGCGTGATGATGGGAGACGACCCGAACACGTCCGTGCTCAACCAGTTCTGCCAGTCGTGGGAGGTCGACAACCTGTTCGTGACCGACGGGGGCGGCTTCGTGTCGAACGCGGACAAGAACCCGACCCTGTCGATTCTCGCGCTGGCCTGGCGCGCGTCCGACTACATCGTGGAACAGTTGCGGACCCGGAGCCTGTGATGAGCGAAGAGGGATCCGCCGTGAAGGGCCGGCGCGACCGGGCGCAGCCGATGGCCAAAGAGGCGCGCGCGGAGGAGAGTCGGCACAAGCTGGCGCTGCCGATGGCCGGCGAGGAGCCCGCGGAGGAGAATCGGCGCGAGCGAGCCGGGGATCCGGCCCATCCGCCGGCGGACGCGCGAGGCATGGACCGCCGCCACGCCCTCAAGGTCATGGCGCTGGCAGCGGCCGCGCCCGGCCTTGCATCGTGCAGCCCCGGACCGCGCGGGGACGGAAGCACGGGCGCGTCCACCGGGACTGCGGACATCCCCGGCGGCGCCATCCCCGGCGGCGCCATCCCCGGCCAGATCTCCAACCCCAACGCGCGCGGCGATCTCTGGGACCCCGACCTCCTGTCCCCCGTGGTCCCCTGGGAGCGGCAGCTGGAGGCGGACGAGCTCCAGTCGCTGGCCGCGCTCTGCGACGTGATCCTCCCCGCCGACGAGCGATCCCCCGCCGCGAGTGAGGTCGGCGCGCACGACTTCATCGACGAGTGGGCCAGCGCGCCCTACGAAGCCACCCGGGAGGGAGGTGTGCTGATCCGGGGGGGCCTGGTGTGGCTCGACCGCGAAGCTCACACGCGCTACGGCGGCAACGCCGCATCCTCCAGCGTGCGCTTCCGCGACCTCAACGCCGAGCAGCAGCATGCCATCTGCGATGACATCTGCGATCCCGAGCGGGCTGAA
Organism: Longimicrobiales bacterium; assembly: GCA_965232315.1. Taxonomy (GTDB): domain Bacteria; phylum Gemmatimonadota; class Gemmatimonadetes; order Longimicrobiales; family Gaopeijiaceae; genus BD2-11. Next base: position 53,971 of record CBDDPN010000031.1, read on the forward strand.
GGGAGCCGCTTCGAAGCGCCGTCCCTGTTCTTCGACAGGGTGCGCTATCTGACGCTGACCGCCTTCTGGACCACCGAGGAGGGCATGGACGATCTCGGCTACGTCGGGAACACGCCGCTCATCCGGTGGGATCCGCCACCGCCGGAGGTCCTCCGCCACATCGGGCTGGCATAGACAGCCCCTCCACCCGGGAACACGCCATGGCAGCATCCGACGCCCACTCGCCTGCCAACGCCGCGCGCCTCTTCCGCGGCAGTTGCGTCGCGCTCATCGCCACATCGGTCGCCTTCGCGACGGTGGGCGCCGTGATGCTCGACCTGAAGAACGAGTTCGTGCTCACCAACGAACAGGTGGGGTGGATCGGTGGCGCGGCCCTCTGGGGTTTCGCGCTCTCGCAGGTCGTGTTCGCGCCCCTCGCCGACTCGCTCGGCTTCCGGGCACTGCTGCGCACGGCGTTCGCCGCGCACCTGGTCGGCACCATCACGCTCATGTTCGGGGAGAGCTTCGCCTTTCTCTTCACGGGCGCGCTGATCATCTCCATGGGGAACGGGCTGGTGGAAGCCGCGTGCAACCCGCTGGTGGCGGCGCTCTACCCGGGAAACAAGACCGTCAAGCTCAACAACTTCCACGTCTGGTTCCCGGGCGGGATCGTGCTGGGGGGCCTGGCCGCGTACGGGCTCGATCAGCTGGCGGCGTCTTCCGCGGGGCTGGAGATGCTCGGGGAGTGGCGGGTGAAGATCGCGCTGATCGTCATCCCGACCCTGGTCTACGGACACATGTTGCTCCGGGAGAAGTTCCCGCCCACGGAGGGAGTACAGGCAGGCGTTTCGGTGGGCGACATGTTCCGCGCCGCGCTGACCACGCCGTTCATGCTGCTCATGCTGTTCGCGATGACGATTACCGCGTCGCTCGAGATCGGGCCCACGCGCTGGATCCCGGCGGTGCTGGAGTCGGGCGGCATCCCCGGCATTCTGGTGCTGGTGTGGATCAACGGGCTCATGGCGATCCTCCGCCACCGGGCGGGAACGGTCGTCCATCGCCTCTCTCCGCCCGGCGTGCTGCTGGTCTCCACCGCCGTCACCATGGTCGGGCTGCTGGCTTTCAGCTATGCGTCGGGGGCGGCGGCCGTTTTCCTGACGGCCACGGTCTACGCAGTGGGCATCTGCTACGTCTGGCCCACGATGCTGGGAGTGGTGTCTGAGCGCGTGCCGAAGAGCGGCGCGCTGGGCCTCGGGCTGATGGGTGCGGTCGGGATGGCGACCACCGGCCTGATCACCGCCCCCCAGATGGGCCGGATCGCCGACGAGCACGCGCACGACCAACTTCCCGTTGCGGAGGTCGTGACGCTCTTCGAGCGCGCCGAGGCGGAGCTCGCGGGTGTGCCGGGACCGGACGCCGGCGCCGCTGGCGCCGCCGCGGCCGAGGTCGTCGTTGCCTACCGTTCCGCGGGAAGCTTGCCCTCTCCGGCCACCGCCAATGCGCTCCGCCAGATCATCGATTCAGGGGGCGATGAGGCGTTTACCGGTGAAGCGCAGGCGATTCTGGGGCCGGCGGACAACTACGGCGGCCGGATGTCCTTCCGTATTCTGGTCGGCTTCGGAGGCTTCCTCGTGGTGATCTTCGGCCTGATGTCGTTGCGCGCCCGAAAACAGGGCGGATACCGGGCGCGGCGGATCGTGGATGCGGGGTGAGGCCTTGAGCCTCCGCTACGGCATGGTCGGAGGCGGGCCCGAGGCCTTCATCGGCCCGGTGCACCGCATGGCGGCCGCCCTCGACGGCGAATGGCGGTTGTGCGCGGGCGCGTTCTCGGCCGATCCGGCCAAGTCGCGGCGCACCGGCGCGCGGCTCGGACTGGCGCCCGGTCGGGTGTACGGGTCCTGGGGGGAGATGGCGCGGGCCGAAGCCGCGCTCCCCGACAGCGAGCGCATCCGGGCGGCCGTGGTCGTCACGCCGAATCATCTGCACCATCCCGTTGCGCGCGCCTTCCTGGAGAGAGGCATCCACGTCATCTGCGACAAGCCGCTCGCGGTGACGGTGGCGGAAGCCGACGACCTCTGCCGCGTTGCTGCCGCGACAGGCCTCGTCTTCGCGGTGACCTACAACTATTCCGGGTATCCGCTGGTCAAGGAAGCGGGCGCGCGGGTTCAGGGCGGCGAAATCGGCCAGGTGCGCAAGGTGGTGGTGGAGTACGCTCAGGGGTGGCTGGCGGAGCTCCTGGAAGCCGACGGCCACAAGCAGGCGAAGTGGCGGGCCGATCCCGCGCGCGGCGGGCCATCCGCCGTGCTCGGCGACATCGGCTCCCACGCCCACCACCTGCTCCGCTACGTCACCGGCCTGGAGGTGCGGCGCCTGTTCGCGCACCTGGGCACGGTGGTGGCGGGCCGCGCCGCGCACGACGACGCGGTGGTGCTGCTGGAACTTGACGGCGGCGTCCGCGGCGTGCTAATGGCCTCGCAGATCGCCACCGGCGAGCGCAACCACCTGCGCCTGCGGGTCTACGGGAGCGAGGGCGGCGCCGACTGGAAGCAGGAGCAGCCCAACCGCCTGCGACTGCTGCGCCCCGACGGGTCGGCGGAGGTGGTGCACCGCGGCGCGGGAACCCGCTCGCCCGCCGCCACGGCCGCGACACGCCTCCCCGGAGGCCACCCGGAGGGCTTCGTGGAAGCGTTCGCCAACCTCTACCGGGAAGTGGCGCGCGAGGTGCGGGCGCGCAAGAATCCGTGTATGCGCGGCCATGCGGCCCCGGAGCGTGGTCCGGCGGATCACGGCCCGACGGGCAGCGACGGGAAAGACCCGCCGGGCGGCGACCCGGAAGGCCCGCAGCCCGACTTCCCGACCGTTCGCGACGGCGCCCGCGGCATCCACTTCATCGAGGCCGCGATCCGGAGCCACCGGGCGGGCGCATGGGTGGACGCGCGCTACGATCCGCCGTGAGCCGATCTCGTACGAAGCCGAACGGGAGCCCATCACCCAGACCCGGAGTCTCATCCACCTTGCCATCCTCCAGCAGTGGAAACGTTGCCCGCGACGCGTGCTCCGACCTCCAGATGGCGCCGGCCGAGATGCTCGAGCTGGCGAATCGGGCGGCGGAGCTGCTCGTGGAGCGGATCGGGAATCTGCCTTCCCAGGGAGCCTGGGATGGTGAGTTCAAGCAGGGACTCGAGAAGGAGCTGATGCGGGACCCGCCCGAGCGCGGCCGCCCCGCCGGGGAAGTGCTCGACAAGGTTGCCGAGTCCATCCTGCCCTATACGCTGCGGCTGGATCATCCCCGGTGCTTCGGGTTCGTGCCCTCGGCGCCCACCTGGGCGGGCGTGGTCGCCGATTTCCTTGCCGCAGGGTACAACGCGAACACGATCACCTGGTTGGTCGCGAGCGGCCCCAGCCAGCTCGAGCTGGTGGTCATCGACTGGATCCGGCGCTGGCTGGGATATCCGAACACCGCCGGCGGGCTCCTGACCAGCGGTGGGTCGGCAGCCGCGGTCGATGCGTTCGTCGCGGCCCGGGAGGGAGCGGGCCACCCCGAGCGGGCCACCGTGTACATGAGCGACCAGAGCCACAGCGCGCAGGTTCGGGCAGCGAGGATCATCGGGGTCCGACCAGAGCACATCCGCAGGGTCGCAAGCGATGGACGCTTCCGGCTGGATCTCGCAGCGCTCGCACGCACCGTGACCGAAGACCGCGGCGCCGGACTGAATCCCATCGCGGTGTGCGCCAACGCCGGGGCCGGCAGCACGGGTGCAATCGACCCTCTGGAAGAAATGGCGCGCTACTGTGAAGACGAGGGCATCTGGCTCCACGTCGACGCCGCGTACGGCGGCTTCGCGGCCCTCACCGAGAAGGGCAGGAGGCTGCTGCAGGGAATCGAGCGGGCCGACTCGATCGGGTTGGACGCCCACAAGTGGCTCTTCCAGCCCTACGAGGCGGGCTGCCTCCTGGTAAGGGACGCGGCCACTCTCGAAGACGCCTTCGCGGTGCCGCACGACATGCTGCAGGACACGATCTGGGGCGCGAACCATCCCAACTTCTCGGACCGCGGGCTGCAACACAGCCGGTCGTTTCGGGCCCTGAAGATCTGGATTTCGGTCCAGACCTACGGCATGTCCGCGTTCCGGCGCGCCGTCTCACTCGGAATGGAGCTGGCCAGCCGGGCCGAGCGCTACATCCGCGGGAGTCCACTCCTGGAGATCCTCAACCCGGCTTCGCTGGGCATCGTGTGCTTTCGGGTAAACACCCCTGACGCAGGCCTGGACGAGACCCTCGTGGACAAGATCAATCGAGACGTGCTCGCCCGCCTCTTCTGGGACGACCGGGCCTTCATATCTTCCACCAACCTCAAGGGCACGTTTTCACTCAGGATGTGCATCGTCAACCACACCACTACCTGGGATGACGTGCGGGAGACGCTCGAGGCCGTCGAACGGTTCGGGACGGAGGCCCTGGGCAAGTGACCCGCCCCGTCACCCTCTTCACCGGCCAGTGGGCCGACATGCCGCTGGCCGAGCTGGCCGCCAAGGCGAGCGCCTGGGGCTACGACGGCCTCGAGCTGGCGTGCTGGGGCGACCACTTCGACGTGCTGCGCGCCGCTGCCGATCCCGGCTACTGCGCCGACCGGCGGGCGCTGCTGGAGGCCCACGGCCTGGGGGTGTGGGCCATCAGCAACCACCTGGTCGGCCAGGCGGTGTGCGACCCGGTCGACGAGCGCCACCGCGCCATCCTCCCGCCGCACGTGTGGGGCGATGGCGACCCCGAGGGCGTGCGCCGCCGCGCCGCCGAGGAAATGAAGACCACCGCGCGGGCCGCCGCCAACCTGGGCGTCGGCGTCGTGAACGGCTTCACGGGCAGTTCCATCTGGCACCTGCTGTACCCCTTCCCACCCGTCCCGGAGAGCACCATCGAGGCCGGCTTCGCCGACTTTGCCGCGCGATGGCACCCGATCCTGGACGCCTTCGACGAAGCGGGTGTCCGTTTCGCGCTCGAGGTGCACCCCACCGAAATCGCGTTCGACATCGCCAGCACGGACCGGGCGCTGGGAGCCATCGACAGGCGTGCGGCCTTCGGCCTCAACTACGATCCCAGCCACCTCGCCTACCAGGGCATCGACGTTGTCGAGTTCATCGACCGCTTCCCGGACCGCATCTACCACGCCCACATGAAGGACGTATGGTGGTCCGACCGACCCATGCCCAGCGGGGTTTTCGGCGGCCACCTGCCCTTCGGCCACCGCGACCGCTCCTGGGACTTCCGCTCCCCTGGACGCGGCAAGGTGCCCTTCGAGGACATCGTGCGCGCCCTCACCCGCATCGGCTACGAAGGCCCCCTCTCGATTGAATGGGAGGATACGGGCATGGACCGCGAGCACGGCGCCGAGGAGGCGTGCGCATTCGTGCGGTCGCTGGACTTTCCCGCTTCCGAGGCAGCGTTCGACGCGGCCTTCGAGCGCCGCGGGACCGACACCGGCTAACCCCGGCAGGCGCCTGTTTCAGCAGCCCCTCAAGGACCGACCAGAGACGGGATCGTCGGTTGCCGATTGCGCCTCGCCCACCCGTATCCGCTCCCGCTTTCCGGCTCGGGCGGCCATCCCCTATGTTGCGGGGTCCTGTTGCCTCAGATCCTGTTCATCCGGTGCGTCCATGACTGAACGAATGCTCACAGCGATACTCGCCATCCTTCTCACGACCCCCATCGCCTCGGCCGCGCAGAGCCTTTCCGACGAGGAGCTGGAGCCTCTCACAGCCCGCGTCGAACAAGGCGTACTGGAGCGCGCGAAGCTGGCCCAGGTCATGGTCGACAAGATCTTCTCGTTCTCCGAGCTCGGCCAGCAGGAGATCGAGACCTCGGCCTACGTCACGGGCATCCTGGAAGAGAACGGCTTCACCATCGAGCACGCACCCGCCGGCATCCCGACCGCCTGGTTCGCACGCTGGGGGAGCGGCGATCCGGTCATCTCGTTCGGGTCCGACATCGACGGAATCCCGAAGGCCAACCAGAAGCCGGGCGTAGCCTATCACGACCCGCTGATCCCGGGGGCGCCCGGCCACGGCGAGGGGCACAACTCCGGGCAGGCCGTGAACGTGGTGGCGGCGCTCGCGCTAAAGGACGTCATGGAGGCCGAGGGCATCGGAGGCACGCTCGTGCTCTGGCCGGGCGTCTCCGAGGAGCAGGTGGCCTCGAAGGCATGGTTCGTGCGCGACGGGTACATGGATGACATCGACATCACCCTGTTCACCCACGTCAGCAGCAACCTGTCGGTGAGCTGGGGCCAGGCAAACGGGACGGGACTCGTATCCGTGGAGTTCACCTTCGCGGGCGAGGCGGCGCACGGCGCGGGCGCTCCCTGGCGGGGCCGCAGCGCGCTCGACGCGGTCGAGCTGATGAACGTCGCCTGGAATTTCCGCCGCGAGCACCTGCGGCCCGACCAGCGCTCACACTACGTGATCACCGACGGTGGCGATCAACCCAACGTGGTGCCGCCGAGTGCTTCGGTATGGTATTTCATCCGCGAGATGGACTACGAGGACATCAGGCGCAACTTCGACACGGTCATTCGCATCGCCGAGGGCGCTGCCCTGATGACCGATACGGAGATGTCGTACCGGATCATCGGAACTGCCTGGCCGCGGCACTTCAACAAGGTGGTGGCCGAGACCATGTACGCGCACATCGAGGATGTCGGGCTCCCGGAGTGGACCGAAGACGACCACGACTTCGCGAACGCGGTGCAGGAATCGGTGGGGAGCGTTCCCTCGGGGATGCCGACCGCCCTGTCGCCCCTCGGCGAGCCGGGCCCGCGCCGGAGCGGCGGATCCGACGACATCGGCGACATCTCGTGGAACGTCCCCACGGTGACCCTGCGCTTCCCGTCCAACGTGCCGGAGCTTCCGGGCCACCACTGGTCGAGCGCCATGGCGATGGCCACCCCCATCGCGCACAAGGGCGCGGTTGCGGGCGCCCGCGTGATGGCCCGCACCGCGCTCCAGCTCTTCGCCCAGCCGGAGCTGGTCGACGAGGCCTGGACCTACTTCCGGGAAGAACAGACGGCGGCCCGGGAGTACATCCCCTTCATCGGTCCCGACGACCCGCCGCCCATCGACCTCAACGAGGAGATCATGGACACCTATCGTCCGCTCCTCGAGCAATTCTATTACGACGAAACCCGCTTCGAGACGTATCTGGAGCAGTTGGGGATCACGTATCCCACGCTTTCACGGCCGGTTTCCGAGGAAGACCCCGGATCGCGTTGAGCCGTAGGGGCCCTTCAGCTCCCGGCCAGCCAGCGGTAGATCGCGCCCACGTTGAGCGGGAACCAGTCCTCGTACTGGCCCCAGTCCGCGTAGCCATCCAGCCGCACCTGCGCCGTGGCCTCTTCTTCGGACAGACCCTCGTCGAGCGCTGTCTGGACGGCGTCCCGCAGATCCGCGTAGTAGGCGAGCTGGCGTTCGATCGTGGCCCGGTCCCCCACCGCTCCGTGGCCGAAGACCATGGTCTCGAAGGGGATCTCCATCAGCCGGTCGAGCGCGACATAGAAGTCGTCGAAGTGCCACCCCGGCAGGCCCTGGAAGCCCACCCGGTCGTTGCTGACAAAGTCCACCGCGAAGGCGACGCCATCTTCGGGGAGAAACGCCACCAGCATGTTGTCGCTGTGGCTCGGCCCCAGGTAGTGAAGCTCGATGGCGCGGCCGCCGAAGCGGAGCGTCATCTCGTCGGAGAAGGTCAGGTCCGGAGGCGGCAGATCGGGATCCGCGCGCTCCATCAGGATCGGCAGGGCATTCTCCTGGGCGATGATCGGGACATCGTCGCCGAACTCGCTTCGGAGCGCGGGCGCCCCGGTGGCGTGATCGGCGTCGCTGTGGCTGTACACGATGGCCGCGAGCGGCTTGCCCGGGGCGGCCCCGCGGATGGCGGCCCCAAGGCCCGCGGCCGCCTCCATCGAGATGGGGTCGAAGGCCACCACGCCGTCATCGGTGTCGACGAAGAACGCGTTGTGCGTGCCGGCGTTGAACCAGAAGACGCCATCGGCGACCTGGCTTGTTGCGGCGTCCATCTCGGGAGCCTGTTCGGTTCCTTCGGCGCAGGCGCCGAGGATCAGTACGAGGACGGTCGCGGCCGGAAACAAGAGCCGCGAGGAAGGCAGGGATCGGATGGGACGGGTCATACGGTCATCCTCCGCCGGGGGGTGAGACGAGGTCGTGCGGGGCTCCCTCTCGGCAACCACTGGTGTAATACTCCGATGCTCCCGTCCGGCGGGCAACCAACCTGCAACTCCCTTGGGTGGAACCTCCCTTTCGACATCCACCTGCTCGCGGCATGTTTGTCTGGCGGGCCGGACGCTCGCCAGGCCTCCCCTCCAGGAGTTGATCTTGAACAAGCCCATTCCTTCTCCTCTCCGCGGAGAGCGCCAACACCCCGCCCGCGAAACGCTCGCGCGGAACACGCCCCGGTTCGCAGGCGTCGTCCTGGTGGCCGGAGCCGCAGCGTGCGCAGCCCCCGAGCCGGGGATCACCGAACTCCCCGTGGAGGAAGTGGCCGTTGCCGCCGCGCCCGGAGCCCGGTTCCCTTCGCTGGAGCGCCATGGCGATGCTGTGGTGCTTAGCTGGCTTGAGCCGCACATGGAGGAGGGCGAGGAGGTGTGGGCGCTCAAGGGCGCCGCGTACCGGGAGGGCACCGTGGGCAAACCCTTCGAGGTGACGCGTTCCGGCGGCGGGACGTCCTTCTTCGTCAACTGGGCCGACTTCCCGGTGGTATGGCCCCTGGCCGACGGGCGGCTGGCCGCGCACTGGCTCCAGCGGGGCGGGGCGTCCACCTATGACTACGGGGTGCGGGTCGCCTTTTCCAACGATGACGGGCGTTCCTGGAGCGAGCCGTGGACGCCGCACGAGGACGGCACGCCCTCCGAGCACGGGTTCGTGTCGGTGTTCGGGCTGGGGGACGGGGGCGCGGGCATGGTCTGGCTGGACGGGCGGCGCTTCTTCGAGGCCGACGGCTCGCGGGCGGCCAGACCGCGCATGACCCTGCGCTACCGCACGGCCGGCGCGGACGGCACCCGCACCGCCGAGGTGGAACTCGACGACCGGATCTGCGACTGCTGCCAGACCGACGCGGCGATGACGTCCGCCGGACCGGTGGTCGTCTACCGCGACCGCACCCCGGACGAGGTGCGCGACATCTCCGTGGGGCGCTTCGTGGACGGCGAGTGGACGGGCGGGGTGTCCGTGCACGACGACGGCTGGGAGATCCCGGGCTGCCCGGTGAACGGGCCCTCGGTGGCGGCGTTCGGCGATGAGGTGGTGGTGGCCTGGTTCACCGGCGCCGGCAACACGCCCCGGGTGCGGGCGGCGTTCTCAAGAGACGCGGGAGCGACCTTCGGCCCACCGGTCGCAATCGACATGGGCAACCCGGTAGGACGGGTCGCGGCGGTGATGCCGCAAGCGGGAACGGCGCTGATCACCTGGCTGGAAGACGAGCAGCTGTTCGTCCGCAGCGCCGCCTCGGGCGGGAACCTCGGTCCCGCGCACCAGGTAGCAACCTCCTCGAACGCGCGCGCCAGCGGCTTCCCCGCCATGCTGGTGGACGCGTCAGGCCGAGTCGTCTTTGCGCAGACGGTGATGGACCACGGCGTCCGCGTGCTGCGTTCGCAGCAGCCGTGGACGGCCTGGGACGACTGAGACTGCGCGACTCCCGCCGGCGCCCGATGCCGCTCGTGCGCAACTCTACCGGGAGATCATCTTGAGCGACCAGCCGTTCGGCTCGGCCCGCAGGTTCTGGGGGCTTTCCCTGCTCTGGCTGCCCGCGGGGATCGTCGTGGTCTCGCTGGCCCGGGGGGTAACACCCCCGATAACGCCCGAGACGCTGTTCACGCTTCCCGTGGCGCTCCTGTCGCTTGCCGTTACGGCCCCGTGCGGGCTTCCGCTCGCTCTGGCCTTCCGGAAGATCTGGCGGACCGGGGCCACGCGCGCAGCCTGGACATCGTTCGCGATCCTCGCGCCGCTCACGTCGTTTGCGGCGCTGTTCGCGGGCCTGCTCGGCCCGATCGCGATCGCGGTCTACGCCGGCGTGCTCAGCGTCCCGGCGTGGATCGTGTACGCGGTTCGGCGGCGGCGCTGACCCTCGTCTCGGCGGTGACCGGCGCGCCGCCGTCGTCGGTGGGTTCTACGCGACGCGGCCGTCTTATGTCGACGGGCGTGTCTCGCCTGGCGCCTCGATGGTGGTGCGGCACGACACGAGGACCAACGGGAGCCCGCGGCACCGGGTCTTTGACCTGGCAACTTGAAGATCGGAGTCACCGTCCACGTAGGTCGTGACCGTCCTTTCCAGCATGAAGATGGCCGGCAACCGGAAAAACCCGGTAACGCCGACCAACAGGTACAGGACGACGGCCAGCCCAATGAGGTTCTTTTTTTTCATGGAGGTATCTCTCGCGGCGGGATCGGTGTCGGCTGCCCGCGGGCAGCATCCTGGACGCGCGGCGACCTGTTATAGATGGTCAATCCCGGCGGCATGTGCCAGAAGGGTGACTCTCGCGACCCACGACGGTATTGGCGAGCGACGGGAGCGGAGATGCAGATGATGGCGGGTGGGCGGCGCGGCATTCCGGCCCGGCTACCCGTCCGCCCACCTCATCACGACGCGCCGCAACTCCTCCAGCTCCGGGGCAATGCGCGTGAAACGCGTAGCCCGCTCAAGCCCGGCCGCGAGGGCCTCGGGTACCGGCACGGGACAGCCGATCGCATCCTCCACGATATCGCCAAACTTGGCCGGATGTGCGGTGGCCAACACCACGCCGCGGGCATCCGGCCTCGCCTCGAGTTCGCGCTCCAGCGCCAGCCATCCAACGGCGGTGTGCGGATCCATGATGTAGCCGTGTTCGTCGAAGACCCTCCGCATCGCCCCGCGCGTATCGCCATCGCTCCACGCGGACGCCGACAGGCATCCCCGCAAACGCCCCAGGTCGCCATCGAATAGCGCCAGGATGCGGGCCAGGTTCGAGGGCGCCCCTACATCCATCGCGCTGGAGAGCGTGCGCACCGACGCGCGCGGCTGGTAGCGGCCCGTGCTCAGGTATTCCGGCACGACGTCGTTGGCGTTGGTCGCCACCACGAATCCGGCGGCGGGCAACCCCAGCGCCCGGGCCAGGAGGCCGGCCGCCAGGTTGCCGAAGTTCCCGGACGGCACCGAGAAGATGAGCGGGGCGTGAGAGCTCGCGTGCGGCTGGCTGCTCAGCTGCGCCCAGGCGTGGAAGTAGTAGAAGCTCTGGGGCAGCAGGCGTCCGATGTTGATCGAATTCGCGGAAGTCAGGGCGAGAGCTTCCCTCGCGGCGGGGTCTCGGAACATCGCCTTGACCAGACGCTGGCAGTCGTCGAAGGTCCCCGTGACCGCCACCGCAAGCACCTGGCCGCCCAGCGTCGTGAACTGCCGCTGCTGCCGCTCGCTCACCTGGCCCTCCGGGAACAGGACCACCACGCGCGTTCCCGCGAGACCCAGGAAGGCGTGCGCGACCGCCCCGCCGGTGTCTCCCGAGGTCGCCACCATGATCGTCAGCGGAGGCTCCGAGCGGCGCAGCCTCGACATCAGGCAGCCCATGAAGCGCGCGCCCACATCCTTGAATGCGAGCGTGGGTCCGTGGAAGAGCTCCAGGACGTGGGTGCGCGGCCCAAGCGGAACCAGCGGCAGCGGGAACCCGAGCGCGTCCCGCACCGCCGACTCGAGCACCTCGTCCTCGATTTCTTCGCCGAGAAGATGACGGGCGACGGCAAGGCCGCATCGGACGGCCCCGGCGCCCTTCAGCCCCTCGATCTCGGCTGCGGCAAGGGGCGACAGCGTCTCCGGCATGAAGAGTCCGCCATCGGGCGCCAGTCCCTGGAACAATGCCTCGCCGAAGGACACCGGCGCGGCGCGGCCCGACGTGCTGACGAGTCTCAATCTTCCTCCGGTCCGACTTCCTCCACGCGAACTCCCTTCCGGTTGACTGCCGAGACGTAGCCTTCGCACTGGAGGGCGGCCGTCTCGCAGAAGGCCCACCGGATGCCCGCCGCCACATCCTCCGCCGTCTCGCGTCCCCGGCACAACGCAAAAACCGAAGGCCCGGACCCGGAGAGGGAGAAGCCGAGGGCGCCGCGGGCCATTGCCGCCTCCCTGGCCCGGGCAAAGCCCGGAACGCGCCCGGCGCGTAGCGGCTCCGCCACGACATCCTTCAGGGAACGGGAGATGAGGTCCCAGTCCCTGGCGTAGAGCCCCGCGGTGAACGCCGCGGTGTTGCCCCACTGTGTGACCGCGGCCTCGAGGGGCACATGGTCGCCGAGGACTCGACGAGCGTCCCGGGTGCGGGTTTCCAGGTGCGGGCGAACCACGACCACCCACATCTCATCCGGCACCGGCAACTCGACGACGCGCGGGCGCTTGCCGGGCAGCACGAGCACGATGCCGCCGTACAGGGCGGGCGCCACGTTGTCGGCCGCGGGCGAGCCCGAGCCTGCCAGCTCGCCGGCGATCGCGCAGCGCAGGAGTTCGCGGCGCGAGAGGCCGGCGCCGAGCACCCGGTCGGCCGCCACCGCTCCCGCGACCGCGCTCGAGGCGCTGCCACCCATACCTCCCGCGAGCGGAATGCCCTTGTGGAGCTCGAGCGCCAATCCGACCGCGTCAGCCCCGGCCATCCCGGCCACCGCCCGAGCCGCTGCCCCGGCACTGTTGCGGGCGGGATCGGTGGGTATGCGCCGCACCTCGCCGGCGATGCGGTCGATGGTCACCCCCGGCTCGGCCGCCCGGCGCGCGACCACGACGTCGCAGGGGCGCTCGATGGCCATGCCGAAGATGTCGAACCCGCACGCGATGTTGCCGATGGTCGCGGGGGCGGACACGCGCACCGCGGCCGCGTGGCCGGGAGAGTCGGCGATGCCGGCCATCGTCGGCCTACTTGATGATCCGGAAGAAGGTGCGGAACGCCTTCTCGACCTTCGGCGTCAGCTTCTGCTTGCGCCAGGCGTTGGCGGCGCGCGCAAAGATGTCGCTGCGCGTGGGATAGGGATGGATGGTGCTTCCGAGCTTGCCCAGACCGAGGCCCGCCGTCATGGCGAGCGTGATCTCGCCGATCATGTCGCCCGCGTGCGCCGACACCAGCGTCGCCCCCAGGATGCGGTCGCTTCCCTTCTTCAGATGAACGCGGAAGAAGCCTTCCTTCTCGCCCTCGAGGATGGCCCGGTCGATGTCGTCGAAGTGGACCGTGATGGTCTCGACGTCGTGGCGCGCCGCGATGGCCTCGTCGCGGTGGAGGCCGACGTGGGCGACTTCCGGTTCGGTGTACGTGGCCCAGGGGATGACCAGGCGGCTGGCCCGGCCGCGGCCGAAGAAGAGCGCGTTCTGCACGGCGATGCGGGCCTGGTGGTCGGCGGCATGGGTGAACTGGTGCTTCGAGGCCACGTCGCCCACTGCATAGATGCCCTTCGCGGTGGTGCGCAGCTGGTCGTCCACCTGGATGCCGGTGCGGTCGTAGGCCACGCCGGCGGCCTCGAGCCCCATCCCGTTCACGTTGGGAGCGCGGCCGGCCGCCACCAGCACCACCTCGGCCGCGAGCTCCTCCCGCTGCCCCCCGTGCTCGACTTCCAGCAGGGTGACGCCATCCTCGCGGCGCGCGGCCCGTACCGCCGCCGAGTTCACGACCCGCACGCCGTCGGCCTCGATCGCCCGGGTGATGATGGCGGCCGCGTCCTTGTCGTCGCGTGGCAGCGGATGGGGATCGGCGTGCACCACCGTGACCTCGCTGCCGAAGCGCGCGAAGGTCTGAGCGAGCTCCACCCCGATGGGGCCGGCGCCGATCACCACCACGCGCGGCGGCAGCTCGGTGAGCGAGAAGATGGTCTCGTTGGTGTAGACCCCCGACGCCTCCAGACCCGGCACCGGGATGAGCGCGGCGCGGGCGCCGGTGGCGATGATCGCGCGGCGAAAGTGGAGCTCGTCTCCGTTCACCCGCAGGCGGTCGGGGGCGACGAACTCGCCGTGGCCCAGGAAAACGTCCACCCCGAGGTCGGCGAACCGGGACGCGCCGTCGATCGGGCTGATCCCGGCGCGCAGCCGACGCATGCGTTCCATGGCGGCGGTGAACTCGCTCTCCGCCCGGGTGCCGGACGCAACCTCCCCTGCCCCGTTGCCCGCAGCCGCTTCGGCCGACGCGGCTGCCCCCAGACCACCGCTGGTGCCCGCCGGGCGAGCCGCGTGCACCCGCCGGGCGGAACTGATGACCGCCTTGGAGGGGACGCACCCGAAGTTGAGGCAGTCGCCGCCCATGAGGTGGCGCTCCACCATCGCGACCCTGGCGCCCAGCCCGGCCGCGATGGCGGCGCTCACCAGCCCCCCCGTCCCCGCCCCGACCACGACCAGGTGGTAGCGGTCCCGGGGCGTGGGGTTGCGCCAGTCCGGCGGGTGCACATGCCCCACCAGCTCGCGGTTGTGCACGTCGTCGGGAAGGATCACCACTCTTTCTTCCGACACGGTCTACCTCTGCGTTATGGGTCTCATCGGTTCATCCCCGCGCCCACGCGACCCGGATTCACATCCCGCCGCCCACGCGACCCGGATTCGCATCCCGCCGCCCCGGCGACCCGGATTCGCATCACGCCACCCCGCCGCCCCGGCACGCATCTCCAGCCGCTCACCAACCTCAATCCCCCGTAATCTCCTCTCAATCCCCCGTAATCTCCTTCAGCGCCCGCCGCGCGATGCGCGTCACCAGGGTCGTCACCACGATGGTCGCCGCCAGACCGACGCCGAGCACCGTGTAGTAGCCCGCGCCCCGCGCCACCTCAACCCCGCTCGCGAGCGCCGCGACGTCGCCGATGACCTGACCGTAGTAGACGTACAACAGCGTCCCTGGAATCATCCCCAGCGACGCGATCACGTAGTCCACGAAGCGAACCCTGGTCAGCCCCAGGGCATAGTTGAGCAGGTTGAAGGGAAAGATCGGCGACAGGCGCAGCAGGAACACGATCTTGCGTCCCTGCTCGCCGATGGCGCGGTCGATGGCGGCGAAGCGCGGATAGCCGGCCACCTTGCCCTCGATGGCGGACCGCGCCAGGTAGCGCGCCACCAGGAACGCCAGCGCGGCCCCCGTCGTGGCGCCCACGAACACGATCGCCGTCCCGCGCGCGATGCCGAAGATGGCCCCGGCGGCCAGCGTGAGGATGGAGCCGGGCGCGAAGGCCACCGTTGCCGCGGCATATGCGCACACGAACACCACCGGTCCCCACACGCCCAACCCCTCGATACGCTCCGCCAGCGCCGGGATGGCCCCGGCCAGCGACCTTCCCGCCACCACCAGCAGCGCGATCACGGCCACCGCCGCGAGCGCCAGCAGCCACGGCCGCCGGCTGCGCCCGGCGGGGACTCCGGAAGTCGATTCCGACACGATCTCTTCTCCCCCTGCTCGGGACCCGCGATCCATCGCGCCATCCCCTGTTTCGCCCCGTTCCATGTGTCGCCCGTCCGCTACGCCACCCAACGGCCTCTGGCCCCGTCCGTCCGACTACCGAGCAACATCCGCGCCACTTGCCGGATGTGCCCGGTCACGGTATTGACAGGGTTCGCCCGGCACACGAGCCGGCCTTTGGGGGGCCCACTTCAACGGGAGAGCCGATGAGCGCCCAACAACGCGCGCGACACGTCCGCTGGGACGATATGCCAATGGAACAGGTCAAGGAAGGTCTGGGGAGACGCGTGGTGACCGGCGAGCGCATGATGCTTGCGCACTGGTACATGACGAAGGGCTCCGTCGTCCCGCTCCACTCGCACGACAACGAGCAGATCGCCCATGTGCTGGACGGCGCGCTCAAGCTCTGGCTCGGAGAGGACGAGGACGAGGGCGAGGGCGAGGAGGTGATCGTGCGTACCGGCGAGGTCCTCTACATCCCGTCCGGGCTGCCGCACAAGTCGCTTGCGCTCGAGGATTCGCTGGTGACGGATGTCTTCTGCCCGCCCCGCCAGGACTGGCTGGACGGCACCGACAGCTACCTGAGGTGACGAATCGCATCCGTCCCTGATTCGGGATCCATGACCCGCGTGAACCTCGGACGCACGGGATGCATCCGCGCCGGGTCGCCGCCTTCAGCCGCTGGTTTCCGACACGCCGCCTCCGGCCCCTTGCCGGAGACGCCCGGTTACGGTATTGAGAGGGTTCGCCCGGCCCCCGTGCCGGCCTCGTTCCGGTCCATCAAAGAGGAAAACCAATGAGCTCCGAGCAGCGCGTGCGACACTTCCGCTGGGACGAAATGCCGATCGAGAAGGTGAAGGAAGGCCTGGGGAGACGCCTGGTCACGGGCGACCGCATGATGCTCGCGCACATCTATCTCGACAAGGGCGCCGTCGTCCCCCTGCACTCGCACGACAACGAGCAGCTCACCTATGTGCTCGAGGGCGCCCTCCACTTCTGGTTCGGAGAGGACGAGAGCGAGGAAGTGATCGTGCGCGCGGGCGAGGTCCTGCACATTCCCTCGTGGCTGCCGCACAAGGCGGTCGCGCTCGAGGACACGCTGGATGTGGACGTCTTCTGCCCGCCCCGGGAGGACTGGCTCGACGGCACCGACGCGTATCTGAGGTGAGAGGGGTGGTATCGGAAGCGAGAGTCGTATTGTCGGATGAGAGAGTCGCGTTGGTGGAGGCGAGAGTCGTCATGACGTGCGTCCGCGACGCCGGACTCCGGCCCACCGCACTGAGGTGACATGGATCTCGGACTGACCGGAAGGGTTGCGCTGGTGGCGGCCTCCAGCCGCGGGCTGGGCCGCGCCGTCGCCGAGGAACTCGCCCGCGAAGGGACCCGCTTGGTGATGTGCGCCCGCGGCGCGGACGATCTGCACCGCACACGCGATCGCATCGCGCGCGCCTCAGGCGCCGAACCCGTGGCCGTGGCCGCCGACCTCACCGACCCCGAGGGCGTGCGCCGCGTCACCGATGCCGCCAGCGAAGCCTTCGGAACCGTCGACATCCTGGTCACCAACACCGGCGGCCCTCCCTCGGGCCCCTTCGAGGCGCACACCGCGGAGGCCTGGCGCACCGCCGTCGCCCAGAACCTCGAGAGCGTCCTCAACCTCACCCGCGCCGTCCTCCCGGGGATGCGCGAGCACGGCTGGGGCCGGATCATCAACGTGACCTCGATCGCGGTGAAGCAGCCCGTCGACGGACTCATCCTCTCCAACAGCGTGCGCGCCGCCGTGACCGGCTTCGCCCGCACCCTGGCGAACGAAGTTGCCCGCGACGGCATCACCGTGAACAACGTGATGCCCGGATACACCCGCACCGCCCGCCTCGACTGGCTCGCCGGCCAGATCGCCGCGCGCGAGGGCATCGACCGGGAAGCCGCGTTCGACCGCTGGGCCAGCGAGATCCCCGCGGGACGGGTGGGAAAGCCCTCTGAATTCGCTGCTCTGGTTACCTTTCTCGCTTCGGAGCGCGCAAGCTACATCACCGGCACTTCCATTCCCGTGGACGGCGGATGGATCCGCGCTCTGGTATGACGGGCTCGCCCCGAACGCCTATGAAAGGCCCGCCCCCAACGCCCATGATGGGCACGGCCCCAACCCCGACCTGAACCCCCGAGACCGAGAACCCCGATGTCGCTTCAGCTGCAGGAATCCGAATTCATCTGGAAGGACGGAGAGTTCATCGCCTGGAAGGACGCCCAGGTCCACCTGCTGTCGCTGGCGGTACAGTTCGGCGTCTCCCTCTTCGAGGGGATCCGCTGCTACGACTCCGGGAACGGGCGCGCCATCTTCCGACTCGGGGCCCACATCCGCAGGCTCTACAACTCCTGCACCGTCTACCGCATGGTGCCGGACTATTCGCAGGAGGAGTACGCGCAGGCCTGTGTCGACGTCGTCTCGAAGAACGGGCTCGGAAGCTGCTACATCCGTCCCATGGTGCTGCGCGGATACGGCGCCGCGGCCCTCGATCCCCGGCCCAGCCCCATCGAATCGTACGTGGCGTGCTGGCCCCTGGACACCTACCTGGGCGCGGGCGCGCTCGAGAAGGGCGTCTCGGTGCGGGTCTCCTCCTGGCAGCGCGCGGAGCCCAACACCTTCCCCATGCGCGCCAAGGCGGCCGGCCACTACAACGCCGCCATGCTCATGAAGATGGAGGCGCACGCGGACGGCTATGCCGACGCCATCGCCCTAGGCCCCAACGGTCTGGTCAGCGAGGGCAGCGGCCAGAACCTCTTCCTGGTCGTGGACGGCCAGCTTATCACGCCCATCCTCGACGGCACCTCGCTCCAGGGCATCACGCGCGACACGGTGCTCAAGCTGGCAAGCGAAATGGGAATTCCGTCGAGCGAACAGCTGGTCGCCCGCGAGACGCTCTACACCTGCGACGAACTCTTCTTCTCCGGCACCGCCACCGAAGTGACGCCGATCACCCAGGTGGACCGCATCCCGGTGGGATCCGGCAAGGCGGGAGAGATCACGCTGCGCATCCAGCGGCGCTTCATGGACATCGTCAAGCAGAGGGCGGAGGATCCGTACGGCTGGCTGACGCAGGTGTAGGAGATCCGCGGGATCCCATTCCGGAGCCGCAGACATCGGTCAGGTTGGTGGAGGTAGTGCCTGCTCGCCAGCGCCAGCCTCCCGAAGCGCGTCCGCCATGATCCCGCACGCCGAGCCAATGACCCCGATCCCGGCGAACATCGCCAGCGTGGCCAGGATCCTCCCGCCGGCCGTCACGGGCTGGATGTCGCCGTACCCCACCGTCGTCAGGGTGACCACCGCCCACCACAGGCCATCGTATACGGAGCTGAAGACCTCCGGCTGCACTTCGTGCTCGAGGTGGTACATGCCGAACCCGGCCGTGAACACGACGATGCACGTACCCACGAACAGCACACCGGCCTCATCCATGGCGAACCTGAACGCCCTCGCGAGCTTGATCACGGCGTTGGTGCGGGTGGCCAGCTTCGCCGTCGAGACAAAGAGGCGAAACAGGCGGAAGGCACGAAGCGCCTTCAGATCGAATCCCGTGAACGCCCACAGCGGCAGGATCGCCAGGAAGTCCACGATCCCCATGAAGCTGAACGCGTATTTCTTCCAGTCCTCCACCCGCCTGATACGAACACACCACTCGACCGCGTAGAGCAACCAGACGCCCACCCCGGCCCAGAAGAAAAACGTCGCCGCACCGGCCATGGCGTCCACCGTCTCCACCGTCTGGAGCACCAGATCCAGGCAGATGACGGCGATCACCGCACGTTCGGTTTGCTCCGAGAATGGAGAGCGCTGTCGCATTGGAAGTCTCCCGGGGTGGGCGGATGAGGGTCGCGGGGTCGTGATGGTGCCTGCCTGTCCTACCAGTCCTCTTCAGGTTCGTCCCAGGTCTGGGCCCAGAACTCGTCCTCCTCGGCGCGTACTCGCTCCAGGTCCACCGGCTCGACATCTTCCCTGTCTACGCGGCCGAGCGTCTCGATCTGATTGACGATCTCATCCGTCACCCGGCTCCGGGTCTGGTGACGCAGCCGGTGCCGGACCCTCCAGCCGGCCACGGCCACGAGCACTGCGAGCGCCACGAACAGATATCCGGTCACCGCTCCTCAAGGCTCCTGCATGGGGAAAGCCGGGTGTGGCCCGTCGGGCCTGCGCGTGCAACATGTCGCGCTCGACGCCGGAAGGCATCCCGTCACGCGTCAGGAAGGTGATGGTAAGTCACTGAGTACATTCTGCGTATCGCTTACATTCGGCCATGATGACCCTGTGGGTGGTGTTGACCACAGGGAGTCCCCACCGCGCTCCTGCGTGACAGACTCCGAGCCCGGGTCGACCTGAACGAAGTCGGCAGGCGCTGCGCGCAACGCGACCGGCAGGGCTGGAACGGTTGCAGGATCTTCGCTGATCACGATATTCTCATGCGCTCTGCGTCTTTTTGTCGCATTACGTTCGCGCATGATGATAGATCATGACGATACCGGCGCGCGCTACTGATGCGGAGCGAGCCGGCAGCGTCTGGCCGGGGCTGAGGCGGCGGCTGTCGGCTCAGGCCACCTTCACCTCAACCACGAGACCAAACATGACCGATGAGACCCACGTTCACGGCGTCCGGCACCCGGATTCTCCTCCGAATCCGGTCCCGGACGCCGAATCGCGCAGCGAAGACGCCGCTCTGCCGCCCAGGATCATGGTGGTCTCGGACGATGGCCCGGACGCCGTGGATCTGGTCGTCCGGCTGAACGAGGGAGGCTACGCGGCTCGGGCCGTGTCCACATCCGTGTCGCGCGAAGCCGTGAAGAATGCCGGGAAGCCCCCCGATCTCGCGCTCGTGGATCTGAGCCGCGCGGGCATCGACGCGGCGGAGCGCCTGCGGACCGAAGGCGGCGTGCCCTTTGTGTACCTCGTCGGCGGTGCCGACCCGGAGATGTTGCGGCGTGCCCGGGAGACGCGGCCGTTCGGCTTTCTCGCCAGGCCCGTGGGAACGGCACAGCTGCACCTGAGCGTCGAATCCGCCCTGGCGCTGCACGGGCGGGAGCGGGAGCGGGCGGAGGCAGCACGCGGGTTGGAGCAGGGAATCGGGCAGCTGCGATCCCGCGAGAGTCTGATGTCGACGATCCTGAACCACATCGCCGATGGCGTCATCGCCGCCGACGGGAACGGCAACTACATCTTCGCCAATGAGAGCGTAAAACGGGCCCTGGGCGGAGGCATTCCGGACATCGACATGGAGCAGCGGACCGCGGCATTCGGCATCTTCCGGCCGGACCGGAAGACGCCGCTACCCCGCGCAGAGATGCCGATACCCCGCGCCCTCCGGGGCGAGGAGACGCACTGCGAGATCTTCGTGCAAAACCGCTGGGTACCCGAAGGGGTGCACGTGAGCCTCTCCGGCAGACCCGCCGAGTTCGGAGACGGCTCCGCCGGAGCGGTTGTGATCTATCGCGACATCACACGCATCAAGGAGACCGAGAAGGAACTCCAGGAGGCGACTCGTGCGCTGGAGGATCAGACCAGGCTCCTCGGCACGGTCCTGGACAGCATGTCGGAAGGCGTGGTCGTCATCAACAAGGAGGGCCGGCTGCTCCATATCAACAGGAGCGGCAAGGATATCGTGGGCGGGCACGTCCTGGAGGCAGGTTCCCCGCAGTGGTGCGGGCCGCACGCATTGTTCCATGCCGACGGGCAGACGCCGGTCAAACAGGAGGAGCTGCCGATTGTCCGCGCGCTCCTCGGCGAATCGACCGACGACGAGCAGTTCTTCGTCCGCGACGAGCAGAGACCGGATGTCCGGTACGTCAGCGTGTCCGCAACGCCGCTGAGGCCCGGGACCGACAACAAGGTCTTCGGGGCCGTGGCAATCATCCGCGACATCACGAAGCAAAAGGAGTCGGATCTGAAGCTGCGGCGGACGCTTCGCGAGACCCAGGAACACGATGAGCTGATGCGGACCGTGTTCGCATCCATGAGCGATGGCGTCGTCGCCGCCGACGCAACGGGCCAGTTCACTCTGTTCAACGCTGCGGCGGAGCGGATCATAGGGGTCGGGATGCTGGATGCCAGTCCCGACCAGTGGGCTGGACGGTACGGCCTTTTCGAAACGGACGAAGAGACTCGTCTCCCGACCGAGGACGTACCGCTCGTCAAGGCCATCGGAGGGAAGCGAACGGTGGAGCAGGAGATGTTTGTCCGCAACGAGAAGCGGCCGGACGGCATCTACAT
Organism: Longimicrobiales bacterium; assembly: GCA_965232315.1. Classification (GTDB taxonomy): domain Bacteria; phylum Gemmatimonadota; class Gemmatimonadetes; order Longimicrobiales; family Gaopeijiaceae; genus BD2-11. The sequence goes on from CBDDPN010000031.1 coordinate 75,636, forward strand.
CGTGGTCAACGGCGAGCCCATGCCGGGACAGGGCGGCGGTGTCGTCGTTTTTCGCGACGTGACCACGCAGAGGGAATCCGACCAGGCCCGCGCGCGCGCATTGAGGAAGCTGCGCGACCAGACCGCATTGATGGACGCCGTGTTCGACAGCATCACCGAGGGGATCGTGGTCCTGGACCGAAGGGGCGAGGCTGCCCTGATCAATCGCGCCGGGGCCCTGATCACGAAGATGGAACAGAGGGGTCTGCCGATCCAAAGGTGGTCCGAGAAATTCCAACTCTTTCATCCGGATGGCTCTACGCCCGTGGACTACAGCGATCTTCCGATTTTTCGCGCCGCGTTCAAGGGTGAGATGGTCACCGAGGAAGACTACCTCCTGATCAACATCGGGTACGACGAAGGCATCATCATCCGCATCAACGCGCGGTCCCTGATGGGTCCGGATGGGTCAACGCGGGGAGGGGTCTCGGTGTTCCGCGACGTCACCGATGCGCGGCGCGCGGAGGAGGCGTTGGCGGAAGCGTTCGCACAGGGAAAGATCGAGATCATCGATACCATCCTTCACAACATCGGCAACGCGGTTAACAGCGTCGCCACGGGAATCAACACCATCGGCCGCCACCTCGCGGACGACACCCTCCAGCGGCGGCTGCAATCGCTGGTGGACGCGCTCGAGGAGCACCGGGAAGACTGGGTCGACTACATCGAGAACGATCCGCGGGGCAGGTTGGCGCTGCCGCTGGTGATCGCGCTGGGGAAGGATCTGATTGAAAGGGACGCAAGGATGCGCAACGCGGCCGGCCGGGCCGAGAAGCGCGTCGAACACATCGCGGACATCATCAGGACCCAGGGAGCGTTCAAGAACCGGCGCACGATGAAGAAGGAAGTCGGCCTCCGCGACAGCCTGACGGACGCGGTCGGCCTCCTGGAAGACGCCATCCAGGCCGCGGGCGTGCAGGTCGACGTTGAATGCGAGGGCACGCCGGAGATCATCAATACGGACGAGAGCGGCTTTCAGCAGATGCTGGTGAATCTGGTCGGCAATGCGGTTGATGCCGTCAAGGCACGCGCCGCGGCAGGGGAGCGCGACTGGACGCCACGGATCCGGATCCGGTCCTATGTCTGCGGGAAAAGCCTGGTGATCGATGTAGAGGACAACGGAATCGGGATTCCGCAGGAAAAGCTCAGGGCCATTTTTGCCGCCGGCTTCTCGACCAAGACGGGTGGCACGGGATTGGGGCTCCACTCCGCGGCCACCTTCCTCGGAAGATCGGGTGGGCGTATCCGGGCGATGAGCGAGGGCGCCGGATGCGGGGCCAGGGTTCGCGTGAGAATGCAGTTGTCGACGCTCGGCGTTCCGGAATACCCGACCGGGCAGGTGACCCGGACCAGCCGCGGCCGCCAGGGACGCGGGCCCGTCGAGGAATCACAGGGAGCTGACGGATGAGTGCGCACGGTTCTTCAGCGCGCGCCGAGTCGATCCCGTGGCGGCACTGGAACAGGCGAATCCTCATCGTTGACGACCAGCCGGAGCTTCACGAAGACCTGCTGGAGATGCTGATGCCCGTTACTCGGAATCGGGCTTCCGACGAGCTGGCGGCGGCCTTCGGCAGCTCGGCGGGCGAACTGGATGCCGCGGGATCCGACGAGGCCGTTCTGCCGGATTTCGAACTCTCGCACGCTCACAACGGACTCCAGGCATGCGAACGAGTCGAGGACGCGCATCGAGCGGGCAAGCCGTTCGCGCTGGCCTTCGTCGATCTGCGGATGCCTCCCGGCATGGATGGAATCGAAGCCATCCAGCGAATCCGGCGCACCGATCGAGACATCGAGATCGTCATCATGACCGCGTACAGCGACCGCACTCTGGGGGACATCGTTCGCCGTACCGAGCTGTTGCACAAGATGCTCTACGTGAGGAAACCGTTCACCCGGGAGGAGATCCAGCAGACCGCGATGTGCCTGGTGGGCAAGTGGAACGTCGAGCAGGAACTGGGCATCAGGTCACAGGAGATCGCTGCCAGCAATCGGGCGCTGGAGGCCGTGCTCGACGCGACCGAGGACGCGATGGTGATGTTCGACGAGACGGGACGGTTTGTGCTCGCGAATCGCAACTTCGAACAGGTGTTCGGTGTTGCGCAGGGGGAGCTGAGCGCGATGTCCAGAAAGGAGCTGGGAGACAGGCTCAAGGACCGGTTCAAGGAGCCGCGCGCCGCTGACGTCGAGGCGGGATTCGTCGTGGAGGGAGCCGGCGCCCTGGTCGAACACACGGAGTCGGCCGGACTCGGACGTTTGTTCTATCGGTCGAAAGCACCGGTCAAGGACGGACGCGGCGCCGTCATGGGACGCCTCGAAGTGTATCGGGACGTGGCGAAGGACATCGAGGTGCAGAGGATGAAGAGCGAGGTGATGCGCCTGCGCGGTGAGCTGGAGGCGACGCACTCGTTCGGTGAGATGGTCGGGGGCAGCCGCAAGATCCGGGAGCTGTACGGGTTCATTCGACAGGGGGCAGCCAGCGACGTGACCGTGCTGATTCGCGGCGAGACCGGTACCGGCAAGGAGCTGGTGGCCAAGTCCTTCCATATGAACAGCGCGCGCAGGGACGGCCCCTTCCTCGCGGTCAACTGCGCCGGGATTCCCGAGGGCCTGGTCGAGAGTGAGCTCTTCGGTCACGATCGGGGAGCCTTTACCGATGCCCAGGAAACGAGAAGGGGCGCTTTCGAACGCGCCAGGGGCGGAACCCTGTTCCTCGATGAGATCGGGGACATGCACGCGTCCGCGCAGGCGAAGCTCCTTCGCGTGCTCCAGGAGCGGGAGTTTCAGCGTGTGGGCGGATCCAGGATGAGGAAAGCCGACGTGCGCGTTCTCGCCGCCACGAACCGCGATCTGGAGCGCGACGTCGAGGCGGGCCTGTTCAGGAAGGATCTGTTCTACCGCCTTTCCGTGTTCCCTGTGACCATACCGCCTCTCCGGCAGCGCCGGGAGGACATTCCCCTGCTCGCGGGTCATTTCCTCAGGACGCAAGCCCAGCGGGCCGGGAAGTCCATCGACGGCGTGTCCACCGCCGCAATGCGGATGTTGCTCCAGTACGATTGGCCGGGGAACGTCCGCGAGCTGGCGAACGTTTTTGAGCGCGCGGTGCTGCTGGAGACGGAGAGCGTCATCCAGGCCAGTAGTCTTCCGGAGCGGTTGAACGAGGCCCGGGAGTCCGCAACCCGGCAGGACCGCGAGACGGTCCCCAGGTCCCGAACCCTCGCCGCCATCGAACGTGAAGCGCTCGCCGATGCGCTGGCAATCTCGGGAAACAATGTGGCCAAGGCGGCGCGTGCCCTGGGGATCAATCGATCCACGCTCTATCGGAAGCTCAGGAGGCACGGCCTTCGGCCCCGCGAATGAGCCCGCACTTCGGCGCGGGCCAGCTCCTCCGCGAGACACCTGAAGGCTGATCAGGGCCCACCGCGGACGGTTTCGAACTTCGGCGCGGGCCGGCGCGCATAGCCAACGCTCGCCCTGACCCCTCCAGGAAGTCCACACGCCCGGGGTTCGAGCGGCACTGGCACTGCGAAAGCCTCATCCAGGGGCTTGCCGACTCTGTATCGTATCGCAACGGTGTCGCAATGCGCGCCACTTCCGAATTGACGGCCTTCCAATTCATTGTCCGACAAGCAGTTCCAGTCCCTCCACACTGTGGGCACGCCAGGAGTAATCGTGCGCCCGCTGAGGTGGGCAAACAGTTGTAGTGATGTGACATAGACTGCCTTCGCGGTGGTCGGCTGCGCTCATGTTTCCGTCGCATTTGGACACATTTGCGGTCAGATCGCATATTGTTATATAAATCGTTGTCAATAAACAACTTATCTGTTCAATACCATTGGCATGGTTCGTGCATTAAGGGTGTCCCGTTGTGCCCGTCATACACGTCTCTGACGCTCCCGCTGGACACCAGCCAGAGTGGGCTCTCGAGAAAAAGACACCCAGCCAATGAACACAAGAATCGCGACCGGTTCCAAGACATTCCTGAGCGTTCTCCTCATCGCCATCCTGCCATCGCAGGTTTACGCCAGAAACGGGTTGGCTCCCTCTGCGTCGGCCTTCGAGGCCGCACCCCGAGCCGACACGGCGGTGGTGACACTTGCCTCGACCACGGCTGCGCCTGCGATCAGTTCGGTGGCGATCACTTCGACCCCGTCATTTGATGCGGACGGCGACGGGACGGCGGAGACCTACCTTCGTCGGGAGGGCATCGAGGTCACGGTGACCTGGTCGGAAGCCGTGGTCTGGGACGTGTCGGCCTCGGGTGCGGAGCTACGGCTGCGGCTGGACGTGGAGGGGCAGTCGAACACCACGAAGGTCGCACGCCTGGTGACGGGCGGTGCGACGAGCGGCACGGCGCGGTCGCTGGTATTCCGCTACGCGGTAGGAGGGCGGGACCGGGACGCCAACGGCGTCTTCCCGAAACCGGCGGGGAACGGCAACATCGTGCACCTGGTGCGCGGCGCCACGCTGCAGGACTCCGGTGGACGGAACGCGCCGCGTGCCCACGGCGGGCTGTCCGCGGACCCCAAGCACCAGGTGAGCGGCAGCGCAAACGCGACTGCGCCCGCGGTAGTGACGATTGCGGATGCGAGCGCCGAAGAGGGCGAGAGCATCACCTTCACCGTGACGCTGGACAGGGCGGTCGCGGGTGGGTTCACCGTGACGCCGAGCTTCACGGACGGGACGGCCACGGAGGGGACCGACTACACCGAGAACACGAGCGGGATCTCCTTCTCCGGGACGAGGGGCGAGACGCGGACCTTCACGGTCACGACCACCGAGGACTCGGAGGAGGAATCGGACGAGACCTTCAGGGTGAGGCTGAGGGTGTCCGGGACCTCGGCCAGCGTGACCGCCACCTCCAGCGCCACCGGCACGATCCGCGACGACGACGAGACGCCCGCCGTGGTCAAGATTGCGAATGCGAGCGCCGAGGAAGGCGACGACATCACCTTCACGGTGACGCTCGACAGGGCGGTCGGCGGCGGGTTCACGGTCACGCCCTCCTTCACCGACCGCACGGCCACCGAGGGGACCGACTACACCGAGAACACGAGCGGGATCTCCTTCTCCGGGACGAGGGGCGAGACGCGGACCTTCACGGTCGCGACCACCGAGGACTCGGAGGAAGAGTCGGACGAGACCTTCAGGGTGAGGCTGAGGGTGTCCGGAACCTCGGCCAGCGTGACCGCCACCTCCAGCGCCACCGGTACGATCCGCGACGACGACGAGACGCCCGCCGTGGTCAAGATTGCGAATGCGAGCGCCGACGAGGGCGAGAGCATCACCTTCACCGTGACGCTGGACAGGGCGGTCGCGGGCGGGTTCACCGTGACGCCCTCCTTCACCGACCGCACGGCCACGGAGGGGACCGACTACACCGAGAACACGAGCGGGATCTCCTTCTCCGGGACGAGGGGCGAGACGCGGACCTTCACGGTCGCGACCACCGAGGACTCGGAGGAAGAGTCGGACGAGACCTTCAGGGTGAGGCTGAGGGTGTCCGGAACCTCGGCCAGCGTGACCGCCACCTCCAGCGCCACCGGCACGATCCGCGACGACGACGAAACCCCACCTCCCCCCGTGATCAGCTCGGTCGCGATCACTTCGACGCCGTCGTTCGATGCGGATGGCGACGAGACGGCGGAGACCTACCTCCGGCGGGAGAACATCGAGGTGACGGTGACGTACGCGGAAGCCGTGGTCTGGGACGTGTCGGCCTCGGGTGCGGAGCTACGGCTGCGGCTGGACGTGCAGGGGCAGTCGAACACCACGAAGGTCGCGCGTCTGGTGACGGGCGGCGCGACGACCGGCACGGCGCGGTCGCTGGTATTCCGCTACGCGGTAGGGGTGAGGGACCGGGACGCCAACGGCGTCTTCCCGAAGCCGACGCCGAACGGCATCATCGTGCACCTGGTGGGCAGCGCCACGCTGAAGGACACCCATGGCCAGGACGTGTCGCGCGCCCACGGCGGGCTGTCCGCGGACCCCAAGCACCAGGTGAACGGCAGCCCGAACGCGACGGCACCGGCGGTGGTGACGGTTGCCGACGCTGCGGCCAACGAAGGCGACGACATCACCTTCACGGTGACGCTGGACCAGGCGGTGGCGGGCGGGTTCACCGTGACGCCGAGCTTCACGGACGGGACCTCGACCGAGGGCTCGGCCACGGAGGGCACCGACTATACCGAGAGCACCACCCCGATCAGCTTCGCGGGCACGAAGGGCGAGACCCGGACGTTCACAGTCGCGACCACCGAAGACAGCGACGAGGAGTCGGATGAGACGTTCACCCGTCGCACTGAGCGTGTCGGGGACCTGGGCCACCGTAACCGCCACGTCAACCGCGACGGGCACGATCCGCGACGACGACGAGACCCCACCTCCTCCCCCCACGATCAGCTCGGTCGCGATCACCTCGACGCCGTCGTTCGATGCGGACGGCGACGGGACCGCGGATACCTACCTCCGGCGGGAGAACATCGAGGTGACGGTGACGTACGCGGGAGCCGTGGTCTGGGACGCGTCGGCCTCGGGTTCGGAGCTGCGGCTGCGGCTGGACGTGGAGGGGCAGTCGAACACCACGAAGGTGGCGCGTCTGGTGACGGGCGGGGCGACGAGCGGCACGGCGCGGTCGCTGGTATTCCGCTACGCGGTAGGGGGGCGGGATCGGGACACCGACGGCGTCTTCCCGAAGCCGACGCCGAACGGCATCATCGTGCACCTGGTGGGCGCCGCCACGCTGAAGGACTCCCATGGCCAGGACGTGTCGCGTGCCCATGGCGGGCTGGCCGCGGATCCGAACCACCGGGTGGCCGGCGGCGCGAACGAGACTGCCCCCGCGGCGGTGACGATTGCCGACGGGTCGGCCGAGGAAGGCGACGACATCACCTTCACGGTGACGCTGGACAATGCGGTGGCGGGCGGGTTCACCGTGACGCCGAGCTTCACGGACGGGACCGCGACCGAAGGCGCGGACTACACGGAGAACACGGCCGGGATCAGCTTCGCGGGCACGAAGGGCGAGACGCAGACGTTCACGGTCGCGACGACGGAGGACCCCGTCGTGGAATCCGACGAGACGTTCACTGTGGCGCTGGCCGTCTCGGGGACTTCGGAGACCGTGACGGCCACGTCCACCGGCACGATCCGCAACGATGACCGCCGCGTGACCCGCTCCCCGAACTCGGCGCCCATCATTACGGCACCGGGCGACAAGACCTACGAGCAGGGCGATAGCATCACGGCGTTCGGCATAACCGCGGCCGATGCCGACGGCGACACGGTGACGGTGACGGTGACGGGCCTGCCGTCGGGCCTCTCGTACACGAACGACCAGGTGCAGGGCACGGTGGCGGTCAACGCGGACATACAGGACCACACCGTGACGATCGAGGCGGACGACGGGGTGAACCCGGCGGTGACGGCGACGTTCACGATCACGGTCACGCCGCACTGGAATCGTCCAACGGTGGACATCTCGGGTCCGACCAGTGGTCAGAGGGCGGCGTTCAACATCAGCGTCGTCTTTTCGGAGGAGGTGTACGGGTTCACGCAGGGAGATCTGACGGTGGGCAACGGGTCGGTGACATCTTTTTCCGGTTCGTACGATTCCTGGTCGGCCACGATCACCCCCGCGGCCACGGGGACGGTGACCGTGGACGTGCCGGCGAACGTCGTCAAGGACGGGGCTGATTACGGCAACGTAGCGGCGCCCCGGTTCTCGGTGGAATATGATGTGGATGCGCCGACGGTGAGCATCAGCGGCCCGACGGCGAGCCAGAGCGAATCGTTCGACGTGACGATCACCTTCTCGGAATCGGTGACCGGATTCGACCAGGCGGACGTGACGGTGGGAGGCGGCTCAGTGACGGCTTTGTCCGGTTCGGGGGCCAGCTACACGGCCACGATCACGCCGACGGCCCATGGGACGCTGACGGTGGACGTGGCCGGCAATGTGGCCGCGGACGTAGCAGGCAACCGAAACACGGCGGCGAGCCAATTCACCGTGCCGGTGGCGCTGACGCGGCCGACGGTGGTCATCAGTGGTCCGGCCAGTGTTCAGACGGGCGCGTTCTCCGTGAGCATCGCCTTCTCGCACGCCGTGACCGGGTTCGCGCAGGCGGATGTGACGGTGGGCAACGGACGGGTGACCGGGTGGGCCGAAACGAACGGCAGAGCCTCGGTCATCATCACGCCGGCGGCCACCGGGACAGTGACGATAGACGTGCCGGCGAGTGTGGCCACGGATGGCAATGGCAACGGCAACCTGGCGGCGGTCCAGTATTTGGTAGAGGCGAGTCTGGGCGAGCCGACGGTGATCATCAGTTGTCCGACCGGTGTGCAGACGGGCGCCTTCCACGCGCCGATCGCCTTCTCGGAGTCGGTGACCGGGTTCACGAAGTCGGATCTGCAGGTGGGCAACGGACAGGTGACCGCGTGGGCCGAGACGAATGGAAGAGCCTCGGTCTACATCACGCCAGCGGCCACCGGGACGGTGACGATTGACGTGCCGGCGAATGTGGCTACGGACAGTGACGGTTACGGTAACCTGGCGGCGCAACAATGCAGCGTTCAGGCCGACCTGGATGCTCCCGCCCTGACCGTGACCGACGCCTCGGCCGCCGAGGGCGACCAGCTCACGTTCACGGTGGCGCTGGACAAGGCGGTGTCGGGCGGCCTCACCGTGACGCCCTCCTTCGCCGACGGCACGGCCTCCAAGACCACAGACTACACCGAGAACACGGCGGGGATCAGCTTCGCCGGGACGGCAGACGAGAAGCAGACCTTCACCGTGGCGACCACCGAGGATACGGCGGTGGAAGCCAACGAGACCTTCACGGTCAGCTTGAGCGTCTCCGGGACGACGGCGACGGTGAAGGCGACCGATACTGCGACGGGGACGGTCATCGACGACGACGGCGCGACGTCCGTGACGGTCCTCGATGTATCGGCCGCCGAGGGCGCCTCCCTCACGTTCACGGTGACGCTGAACAAGGCGGTGTCGGGCGGTTTCACCGTGACGCCCGGCTTTGCCGGCGGGACTGCGGCGAAGGGCGGGGACTACACGGCGAACACGGCGGGCATCAGCTTCGCCGGGACGGCGGGCGAGCAGCACACCTTCACGGTGGCCACCACCGAGGACGAGGTGGTGGAATACGACGAGACGTTCACGGTGAGCCTGGCCGTCTCAGGGACGTCGGAGACCGTAACGGCGACCGGTACAGCGACCGGCACGATTACCAACGACGACTTCGCGACCATCACGATCGATGACGTGACCGTGGCGGAGACCTACATGTCGTTGGTGCCCGCGGCCTTCAGCGCGAGGATCGACAAGAGTGTGCAGGGCGGTTTCGTCCTGAAACCGGTGGTCACCGGCGGCACCGCCACCAAGGGCAGCGACTATTTCAACCTCCCGCTGCAGTACAACATGATCGGCCGGCCCGAGAGCTTTGCCGTATCGTTCAATCTCTTCAACGACAGGATCGTCGAGGGGACGGAGACCTTCACGATCGGCTTCGAAGTGTCCGGCGCGCCGCCGGGGGTGAGGGCGACCGACACCGCGACCGGCACCATCACCGACGACGACGGTGCAGCCGTGACGATTGCCGACGCGTCAGCCAGGGAGGGGAACACGATCACCTTCACCGCGACGGTGGACAGGGCGGTCGTGGGCGGCTTCACCGTGACGCCGAGCTTCACCGACGGCACGGCGGCGAGCGGCACGGACTACACTCGGAACGCCGCGGCGCTCACCTTCGCGGGAACCGCGGGCGAGCGGCAGACCTTCAACGTGGCGACCACTGCGGACACGCTGGACACATCGAACAAGACGTTCACGGTGGGCCTGAGCCTCTCGAACACGTCGCTGTGGGTGAAGGCGACCGACACGGCGACGGGTACGATCCTCGACACCGCAGCGCCGGAACCGCCAGCGCCCAAGGGACCCAACTCCCCGCCGGTGATCGCACAGATGGAGGGCATCCGCGCTTTCCAGTACCAGGCGATTGAGCCGTGGACCATCCCCGTAAGCGATGCCGACGGCGACTCGCTGACGCTGACCCTGGAGAATCTGCCGCCCGGGCTGTCCTATTCGGACGGCGCCGTGCGAGGAACGCCGCTGCCGAACGAGCCCCGGATCGCGCGCTCCTCGAGCAGGGCTTGGTACGTGACCGTTACGGCGGACGATGGCGTGGCCGCGCCGGTGAGCAGAATCTTCCAATACCAGGTGTTTTGGCCCGCGCCGGAGATCACGGTGCCGGGCAACAAGACGTATGAGCAGGGCGAGGCGATCGCGCCGTTCGCAATCCAGGTCACCGACCCGGGCAGCACGACGGTCACGGTGACGGGTCTGCCGTCGGGTCTGTCGTACGCGTCGGGGCAGGTGCAGGGGACGGTGGCTGCGGACGCGGATGCCAAGGCCTACACGGTCACGATCACCGCCGACGACCGGGCCCATGACGCGGTGACGGATACGTTCACGGTCACCGTGACCCCACCGGGTACGCCGAAAGTGACGATCGAGGACGCCTCGGCCGCCGAGGGCGACTCGATCACCTTCACGGTGACGCTGAACAGGGCGGTGTCGGGTGGCTTCACCGTGACGCCGAGCTTCACCGACGGCACGGCGACGAGTGGCACGGACTACACGGAGAACACGGCGGCGCTCACCTTCAGCGGCACGGCGGGCGAGACGCAGACCCTGACGGTGGCCACCACCGAGGACACCACCGAGGAATCGCACGAGACCTTCACAGTGAGCTTGGCCGTCTCCGGGACCACGGAGACGGTGACGGTGACCGACACGGCGGCGGGCACGATCATCGACGACGACGGCCCCGTGTCCGTGACGGTGGCCGACGCCTCGGCCGCCGAGGGCAACTCGATCACCTTCACGGTGACGCTGAACAGGGCGGTGTCGGGTGGCTTCACCGTAACGCCCTCCTTCACCAACGGGACCCACGGAGAGCACGGACTACACCGAGAACACCGCGGCGCTCACCTTCGCCGGGACGGCGGGCGAGCAGCAGACCTTCACGGTGGCCACCACGGAGGACCAGGTGGTGGAGCCCGGCGAGACCTTCACGGTCGGCCTGGCCGTCTCCGGGACGACGGAGACGGTCGAGGCAACCGATACGGCCACCGGCACGATCACCAACGATGACACGGCGACCGTGACGGTCACCGACGTAGAACACTCGGAGGGCGTGTCCTCTTCGCAGATAACCCTGACCGGAGCGCTGGACAACGCGGTAGAGGGCGGCGTCGAAGCGTACGTGGTGCCCCACAGCGGCAGTGCCAGCAGGGGCAGGGACTATATCGTGACCCCGCTGTCGCTCCAATTCGACGGCCGCGCCGAAGCGCAGGTCAGTTGCACGGAGTGTTGGTTGACCATCGTCGACGACGACATCGTCGAGGGAACCGAGACCTTCGAGATCCACCTGCAACCGAAGAGAGTGCCGGAGGGCGTGACCCTCGCCGGCCCCTACACCGGCACGATCCACGACAATGACACCGCGACCGTTACGATCGATGAGGCGTCGGCCACGGAGGGCAACTCGATCACCTTCACCGTGATCGTGGACAAGGCGGTGGAGGGCGGCTTCACCCTGACGCCGAACTTCACCGACGGCACGGCCGCCGAGGGCACGGACTACACGGAGAACACCACCGCGCTCGACTTCACCGGCGCCGTGGGCGAGACGCAGACCTTCACGGTGGCGACGATCGAGGACACGGACGACTCATCGAGCAAGACCTTCACCGTCGGCCTGACCGTCTCGAACGCGGCGGGGACGGTAACGGCGACCGACACGGCGACAGGGACCATTACCGACGCCGCCGCCACCCCAGCGGTGACGATCGCCGACGCCGCGGCCATCGAGAGCGACCAGATGACCTTCACGGTGACGTTGGACAAGGCGGTATCCGGCGGCTTCACCGTGACGCCGAGCTTCACCGACGGCACGGCCACGGAGGGCACGGACTACACCGCGAACACGGCGGCCCTCACCTTCGCCGGCACCCGGGGCGAGGCGAAGACCTTCACGGTAGCGACGACCGGTGATGATGTCGCGGAAACCGCCGAGACCTTCACCGTCGGTCTGGCCGTCTCGGGGACCACAGAGACGGTGACGGCGACCGATACGGCGACGGGAACGATCTTCGAGGACACCCGCGCACCCACGCTGACAATCGAGGACGCGTCGGCGGGCGAAGGCGACCAGATGACCTTCACGGTGACGTTGGACAAGGCGTTGCCCACCGTCATGTCGGTGCTGGCCACCTTCACCGATGGCACCGCAACCGGAGGGACCGACTACACCGCGAACACGGTGGAGCTCGGTTTCGCCGGTGCCAAGGGCGAGTCGCAGACTTTCACAGTGGCCACGACCGAGGATGCCGACCAGGAGTCGGACGAGACCTTCACGGTGAGCCTGAGCGTTGATGGCCCGCCGTCGGCGGTGGATGCGGTGACGGCGACCGATACGGCAACGGGGACGATCCTCGACGACGACACGCCGGCGGTGACGATCGGGGACGCCTCGGCCGCCGAGGGCGACTCGATCACCTTCACGGTGACGCTGGACAAGGTGGCCTCCGACGAGTTCTACGCAAATCTGACCTTTACCGACGGGACGGCGACGGAGGGAACGGACTACACAGCCTACGAAGAGAGCCTCCGTTTCGCCGGTACGGCGGGCGAGACGCAGACCTTCACGGTGGCGACGACCGAGGACACCGACGAGGAAGAGGACGAGACCTTCACCGTCAGCATGAGTGCCTCCGGGGTCTCCGAAACGGTGACGGTGAGAGCGACCGACACGGCGACGGGTACGATCCGCGACGACGACACACAGCTCGGCAGGCCCGACGCGCCGACCGTAACGGTGCACTCCTCGACCAGCCTCTCGGTGAGCTGGACGGCGCCGAGCGGGGCGACGGTCACCGACTACAACGTCCAATACCGGGCGGGGAACAACGGTAGTTTCACCGACGCGGGCTACGACGGCACAGGCACCAGCATGACGCTCTACGGCCTGGCACAGGAGACGCTCTACGAAGTGCAGGTGCAGGCGAGCAACGAAGGAGGAACGGGCTCCTGGTCGAACTCGGGCACGGCCACCACGTCGAGATTCACGGCGACGCTGTCCGTTTGGGACGCCACCATCGCCGAGGTCGGCGACACGGAGGGCGGCTTCCAGATCGACTTCAACAATATTCCACAGGGGCCCGGATACGCGAAGCTGTGTTTCCGCATCCACCACCTCCACAACCGCCCGGGACGGCGCATTCCGAACTCGGCCAAGTTCGGCGTCGACTTTTACGGCGACAAGGTGACGGTGGATAACGGCGGCCGTTGGGATGGGCCTTTCTTCAAGAGCTCAACTCGGTCGAGCTTTTGGACGGACAACAATCTGGGTACAAGCGCCACCATGTGGGTCCACATCAAGGCCATCGATGACTTCATCGACGATGACAACGAAGAAATCCGGATGGAGTTGGAGCGAGTGAGTATGGGCAGTTGCCGCGGCAACGCGGCCAGCATCCAGGGCAATCCCCAGAGCATCTATGTCCAGGACGACGACCCCGGCTACAGTCTTGCGGCAAGCTCTGAACAGGGCGGTGATGCCGACATCACCGAGGGCAATGACGACGACGACGAGGCCACCATCACCCTGACCGTGAACAAGGTGCAGGACGGCGTCGCCAAGGCCCTCGCGGCCTATACCTGGGGCGTCAACGGCCAGAGCTCAGGCGACGGCGTCACTGCAGCGGCGGCCGGCTCGGCCCTGAGCGCGTCGGGGACCATCGACATCCCCATCTCCGACAACGAGGGCAAGGCGACCATCGCCGTGACCGCAGCGGCGGACGACGACGGACACAACGAGACCGCCGTGTTTACGCTCACCGGCATCACCTTCAGCGGCGGCAGCGGGGCAGACATCGACGATCTCACCAGCCTCTCGGACGCCGTCAACATCCGGGTCTTCGACGCGGCCGGCTCGTCCGACCCCGTGGCGGTCGACGACCGCATCCGGGTGGCCAAGGGCGGTACGGCTACGGCGCTCGCGAACGGCGCGGCCAGCGTGCGGGCGAACGACAGCGATTCGGATACGCCCACGAGTCAGTTGACGGTGGCCGTGGAAAACAGCCCTCAGCATGTGACGACGGGCGGGTTTACGCTGAACGCGGACGGCACGTTCAGCTATAGCCATGACGGCTCGTCGAACCACGCCGACAGCTTCACCTACACGGTAACGGACGCCGACGACCAAACCAGCAACGCGGCGACGGTTACCGTCTCGGTGAGCACGCCGCCGGTGATCACCGATCCGGGCGACAAGACCTTCGCCCGGAGCCAGGCGATCCCCGCCTTCGCCATCGCGGTGTCCGACGCCGAGGAGACGCCCGAAGTGACGCTGACGGGCCTGCCCGCCGGCTTGGCGTACGACAGCGACCTCGGGCAGGTGAACGGCACCGTACGCACGGATGCCGCGCTCGGCGATCACACCGTGACCATCACTGCCGACGACGGCGTGAACGCGGCAGTGACGGAAGAGTTCACGATCACGGTGACGACGCCCGTGGCGGAAGTGACGGTAGCCGACGCGTCTGCCGCCGAGGGCGACCAGATCACCTTCACAATCACGCTCGACAGGGCCGTGTCCGGGGGATTCACGGTGACCCCGAGCTTCGACGATGTGACGGCGACTTCGGGCACAGATTACACGGAGAACACTGCGGGGCTAACCTTCGCCGGGACGGCCGGTGAGACTGGGAGTTTCACGGTCGCGACGACCGAGGACGCCGACTCCGAGGCCGACGAGACGTTTGTAGTGAACCTGCTCGTCTCGGGAACGACGTTGGCAGTGGCGGCGACTGATGTCGCGACAGGGACGATCCTGGACGACGACGCGCCGGCGGTGACGATCGAGGACGCAAGCGCCGCCGAGGGCGATTCCCTGACCTTCACGGTGACCCTGGACAAGGCGGTGGCCGGCGGCTTCACCGTGACGCCGTCCTTCACCGACGGTACGGCCACGAAGGGCACGGACTACACGGAGAACACGGCGGCGCTCAGCTTCGCCGGCACGGCGGGTGAGACACAGACCTTCTCGGTGGCGACGACCGAGGATGCCGACGCCGAGGCGAGTGAGACGTTCACCGTCGGCCTGACCGTCTCCGGGACGCAGGCAACGGTGACGGCGACGTCCACGGCGACCGGCACGATCCTGGACGACGATGCGCCGGCGGTGACGATTGCCGACGTGAGCGCCGCGGAGGGCGACTCGCTGACGTTCAGTGTGATCCTGGACAAGGCGGTGGCCGGCGGCTTCACCGTGACGCCGTCCTTCACCGACGGTACGGCCACGAAGGGCACGGACTACACGGAGAACACGGCGGCGCTCAGCTTCGCCGGCACGGCGGGTGAGACACAGACCTTCTCGGTGGCGACGACCGAGGATGCCGACGCCGAGGCGAGTGAGACGTTCACCGTCGGCCTGACCGTCTCCGGGACGCAGGCAACGGTGACGGCGACGTCCACGGCGACCGGCACGATCCTGGACGACGATGCGCCGGCGGTGACGATTGCCGACGTGAGCGCCGCGGAGGGCGACTCGCTGACGTTCAGTGTGATCCTGGACAAGGCGGTGGCCGGCGGCTTCACCGTGACGCCGTCCTTCACCGACGGTACGGCCACGAAGGGCACGGACTACACGGAGAACACGGCGGCGCTCAGCTTCGCCGGCACGGTGGGCGAGATCCAGACGTTCACCGTGGCGACCACCGAGGACACCGATTCCGAGGTGGACGAGACATTCACCGTCGGCCTGACCGTCTCCGGGACGCAGGCAACGGTGACGGCGACGTCCACGGCGACCGGCACGATCCTCGACGATGAAGCACCGGCGGTCACGATCGCCGACGCGTCGGCCGAAGAGGGCGACGATATCACGTTCACGGTGACGCTGGACAAGGCGGTGGCGAGCGGCTTCACCGTGACACCTTCCTTCGAAGAGGTGACCGCCACGAACGGCAGGGACTACGCCGAGAACACGGCGGCGCTCAGCTTCGCCGGCACGGCGGGTGAGACACAGACCTTCACCGTGGCAACCGTCGAGGACACCGATTCCGAGGCGGACGAGACATTCACCGTCGGCCTGACCGTCTCCGGGACGCAGGCAACGGTGACGGCGACGTCCACCGCGACGGGCACGATCCTCGACGACGATACGCCGGCGGTGACGATCGCCGACGCCTCGGCCGCCGAAGGCGACTCGATCATCTTCACGGTGACGCTGGACATGGCGGTGGCGGGCGGGTTCAGCGTGACGCCGGGCTTCACCGACGTGACCGCGACTTCCGGCACGGACTACACGGAGAACACCACCGCGATCACCTTCGCCGGGACGGCAGGCGAGACGCAAACCTTCTCGGTGGCTACGACCGAGGATGCCGACGCCGAGGCGAGTGAGACGTTCACCGTCAGCCTCACAGTTTCCGGGACGCAGGCGACGGTGACGGCGACGTCCACGGCGACCGGCACGATCCTGGACGACGATGCGCCGGCGGTGACGATTGCCGACGCGAGCGCCGCGGAGGGCGACTCGCTGACGTTCACGGTGACGCTGGACAAGCCGGTGACGGGCGGCTTCAGCGTGACGCCGGGCTTCACCGACGTCACCGCCACGAAGGGGACGGACTACACCGAGAACACGGCCGCGCTCACCTTCGCCGGGACGGCGGGCGAGACACAGACCTTCTCGGTGGCGACGACCGAGGACACCGACGCAGAGCTCGACGAGACCTTCACCGTGAACCTGGTCATCTCCGGGACGACGGCGACGGTGACGGCGACGTCCACCGCGACGGGCACGATCCTCGACGACGATACGCCGGCGGTGACGATCGCCGACGCGAGCGCCGCGGAGGGCGACTCGCTGACGTTCACGGTGACGCTGGACAAGCCGGTGACGGGCGGCTTCAGCGTGACGCCGGGCTTCACCGACGTCACCGCCACGAAGGGGACGGACTACACCGAGAACACGGCCGCGCTCACCTTCGCCGGGACGGCGGGCGAGACGCAGACCTTCTCGGTGGCGACGACCGAGGACACCGACGCAGAGCTCGACGAGACCTTCACCGTGAACCTGGTCATCTCCGGGACGCAGGCGACGGTGACGGCGACGTCCACGGCGACCGGCACCATCACCAATGACGACGGTGCCGTGCCCGCCGTTACCATCGAGGACGCGTCTGCCCCCGAAGGCGACTCGATCACCTTCACCGTGACCCTCGACAAGGCGGTGTCCGGCGGGCTGACAGTGACGCCTTCCTTCACCGACGAGACCGCGACGAAGGGCATCGACTACATCGAGAACACCGACGCGCTCACCTTTACCGGCACCGCCGGCGAGGAGCAGACCTTCTCGGTGGCGACGAACAAGGACGAAGACACCGATGACGAGACGTTCACCGTGAGCCTGACCGTCTCGGGCACGTCGGCGACGGTGGCGTCCGACACGGCGACCGGAACTGTCATCGCCGACCGGCCGGGTAGCAGCCCGGCGGTGGTGTCGGTGGCCGACGCCTCGGCCGACGAAGGTGACTCGATCACCTTCACGGTGACGCTGAGCAAGGGGGTGTCGGGCGGGTTCAGCGTGACGCCGAGCTTCACCGACGGCACTGCGACGAAGGGCACCGACTATACCGAGAACACGGCCGCCATCACCTTCGTCGGCACCACGGGCGAGACGCAGACCTTCACGGTGGCGACGACCGAGGACACCGAAGGGGAAACGGACGAGACATTCACCGTCGGTCTGGCCGTCTCCGGACTCTCGAAGACGGACACGGTGACGGCGACCGACACCGCGACGGGGACGATCGTCGACGACGAGTCGCCGGCCCTGAGCATCGCGGACGCATCGGCCAGTGAGGGCGACTCGATCACCTTCACGGTGACGCTGGACAAGGCGGTGGCGGGGGGCTTGACCGTGGCGCCGAACTTCACCGACGGCACGGCGACGAAGGGCACGGACTACACCGAGAACACCACCGCGCTCACCTTCGCCGGGACGGCCGGCGAGACGCAGACCTTCACCGTGGCGACGACCGAGGACACCGACGCAGAGCTCGACGAGACCTTCACCGTCGGCCTGACCGTCACCACGGCACAGGAGCGGGTAGCGGCGACCGACACCGCCACAGGGACGATCGTCGATGACGACGGGCCAGCGGTGACGATTGCCGACGCCTCGGCCAGCGAAGGCGATTCGCTGACCTTCACGGTGACGCTGAGCAAGGCGGTGTCCGGCGGGTTGACGGTGACCCCAAGCTTCACCGACGGCACGGCGAGGAGCGGCACGGACTACACGGAGAACACCACGGCGCTGGCCTTCGCGGGGACGGCGGGCGAGACACAGACCTTCAACGTGGCCACCACCGAGGACAACGACTCCGAGGCGGACGAGACGTTCACGGTCGGCCTGGCCGTCTCCGGGACGCAGGAGACGGTGACGGCGACGTCCACGGCGACGGGCACGATCCTGGACGATGAAGCGCCGGCAGTCACGATCGCGGACGCAAGCGCCGCCGAGGGCGATTCCCTGACCTTCACGGTCACTTTGGACAAGGCGGTCGCGGGCGGCTTCACCGTGACACCTTCCTTTACCGACGTGACCGCGACGAAGGGAACGGACTACACCGAGAACACCGCCGCGCTCACCTTCGCCGGGACGGCCGGCGAGACCCAGACCTTCACCGTGGCGACCGCCGAGGATGCGGGCGAGGAGGACGACGAGACCTTCACCGTCGGCCTGGCCGTCTCGGGGACCTCGGAGACCGTGACGGCCACGTCCACGGCCACCGGGACGATCCGCGACGACGACGGGAACACGAACGACAACGCCGCAACAGTCACCATTGCGGACGCCAGCGCAGAAGAGGGCGACGAGATCACCTTCACGGTGACCCTGGACAACGCGGTCGGCGGCGGCTTCACGGTGACGCCCTCCTTCACCGACGGCACCGCGACCTCCAGCACGGACTACGTGGAGAACAGCACCCCCCTCACCTTCGCGGGCACGGCGGGCGAGACGCAGACCTTCACCGTGGCGACGACCGAGGATGCGGGCGAGGAGGACGACGAGACCTTCACCGTCGGCCTGAGCGTCGCGGGGACCTCGGAAACCGTGACGGCCACGTCCACGGCCACCGGGACGATCCGCGACGACGACGGGAACACGAACGACAACGCCGCAGCAGTCACCATTGCGGACGCCAGCGCGGACGAGGGCGACGCAATCACCTTCACGGTGACGTTGGACAAGGCCGTCGCGGGCGGCTTCGCGGTAACGCCCTCTTTCACCGACGGCACGGCGACCTCCGGCGCGGACTACACCGAGAACACCGCCGCGCTCACCTTCGCCGGCACCGCGGGCGAGGCGCAGACCTTCACGGTGGCGACCACCGACGACGCGGTGGCGGAAGCCGACGAGACGTTCATCGTCGGCCTGAGCGTCTCTGGGACCTCGGAGACCGTGACGGCCACGTCTACCGCCACGGGAACCATCCTCGACGGCGACGGCGGCTCCACCGGTGACAATGGTAGCAGCGCAACGGTCACCGTCGCGGACGCCAGCGCGGACGAGGGCGACGCAATCATCTTCACGGTGACGTTGGACCAAGCGGTCGCGGGCGGCTTCGCGGTAACGCCCTCTTTCACCGACGGCACGGCGACCTCCGGCGCGGACTACACCGAGAACACCGCCGCGCTCACCTTCGCCGGCACCGCGGGCGAGGCGCAGACCTTCACGGTGGCGACCACCGACGACGCGGTGGCGGAAGCCGACGAGACGTTCATCGTCGGCCTGAGCGTCTCTGGGACCTCGGAGACCGTGACGGCCACGTCTACCGCCACGGGAACCATCCTCGACGGCGACGGCGGCTCCACCGGTGACAATGGTAGCAGCGCAACGGTCACCGTCGCGGACGCCAGCGCGGACGAGGGCGACGCAATCACCTTCACGGTGACGTTGGACCAAGCGGTCGCGGGCGGCTTCGCGGTAACGCCCTCTTTCACCGACGGCACGGCGACCTCCGGCGCGGACTACACGGAGAACACCGCCGCGCTCACCTTCGCCGGCACCGCGGGCGAGACCCAGACCTTCACCGTGGCGACCACCGACGACGAGGTGGTGGAAGCCGACGAGACGTTCGTCGTCGGCCTGAGCGTCTCGGGGGCCTCGGAGACCGTGACGGCCACGTCTACCGCCACCGGAACAATCCTCGACGACGACGGCGGCACGACCGGCAACGCAACGGTCACCATTGCGGACGCCAGCGCGGACGAGGGCGACGCAATCACCTTCACGGTGACGTTGGACCAAGCGGTCGCGGGCGGCTTCGCGGTAACGCCCTCTTTCACCGACGGCACGGCGACCTCCGGCGCGGACTACAACGAGAACACCGCCGCGCTCACCTTCGCCGGCACCGCGGGCGAGACGCAGACCTTCACGGTGGCGACCACCGACGACGAGGTGGTGGAAGTCGACGAGACGTTCGTCGTCGGCCTGAGCGTCTCGGGGGCCTCGGAGACCGTGACGGCCACGTCTACCGCCACCGGAACCATCCGCAACGACGACGGCGGCGCAACCGTCACCATTGCGGATGCCAGCGCAGCCGAGGGCAACGAGCTCACCTTCACCGTCACGCTCGACAAGGCGGTCGGCGGCGGCTTCACCGCAACGCCCTCCTTCACCGACGGCACCGCGACCTCCGGCACGGACTTCACCGAGAACACCACCGCGCTCACCTTCACCGGCAACGCGGGCGAGACGCATGCGCTCAGAGTCTCGACCATCGAAGACGCCGTGTTCGAGGGCGACGAAACCTTCACGGTCGGCTTGGCGGTGTCCGGCTCGCCCCGGGGTGTGTCGGTGATGTCTACCGACACCGGCACCGGTACGATCAGGAACGATGACGGCCACCACGTGAGCCTGTCGACGATCCCGGCGGAAGTGCCTGAAGGAGCGTCGCCCACCGTCGTGACGGTGAGAGCGACGGCGGCGGCGACGAGTTCGTCTTCGCGCACAGTGACGGTGGCGGTGGGCGGTTATGGCGACGGCGCGACCCCGATGGCCGTGGCCGCGGACAGCTACGACGACGGCGAAGGCGCAACCTCGGAACCGACGGCAGTGGGCGATCGCACGGCCACCGGAGGCGCGGACTACCTGGCCGTAAGCGACTTCCCGGTGACGATCCCGGCGAACGCAACGAGCGCGACGGCGACCTTCACGCTGGTGCCGATGGATGACCTGATTGTTGAGAGGAACGAGGCGATTTCGGTGACCGGCGCCGGCACGCTCATGGTTGTGACTGGAACCAGCATGACGCTGGTGGACAACGACCGCCACGAGGTGACCCTGTCGGCGAGCCCGGCGGAGGTGGCCGAGGGGGCGGCGCCCACCCTGGTGACGGTGAGGGCGGCTTTTTCGAACGGCGGGACGTTCCCTGTCGACAGGACGGTGATGGTCCGCGTGGGCGGCGGGACCGCGGAATCCGGCATGGACTACGATGCGACGCCGGACTTCGCCGTTACGATCGCGGCGGGCGCGACGAGCGGGACAGGGACGTTCACGCTTGTCCCGGCGGATGACGACATCGTTGAGGGCGACGAGACCATCGAAGTGTCCGGTGCATCCGTGGGCCTGGCGGTCCACGATGCGCTCCTGACCCTGGCCGATGACGACACGGCCCCGGAGCGCGCGGGGGCGCTGGAACTCGGCCTCGCGGGAATCGGTCGGACCATCGCGACGCAGGCTGTGGACGCGATCGGGGCACGCTTCGAGGCGGCTTCACGTCTCTCGCAAGCCGCAGCTTCCGACAACCGATTCGAACTCGACCCGTTCGCGGCCGCCGGAATCCTTCAGGCGGCCGGCGTGGACTTTCCGAGGCTGGATGCCCGCGATTCGGTCCCCGGCGGCCTGGGCGCAAGCCGTTCGGGTACGACGGGCGGCGGCGCGTGGAATCACGCCGGTCTCCCCGGCGGGCGGGGTGTCGGCACCGGCGGCCTGCTCGCACGCGCCTTTGACGCCGACGAATCGGGCGCAGGAGGGTGGACCCTGTGGGCGACCGGGGCGGGGACAAGCTTCTCGGGCCATCCCGGAGACTTCTCCGTGGATGGAAGGATGGGCGCGGCGTATCTGGGCGTGGACCGGCACCTGGGTTCCAACGCGGTCCTCGGAGTGGCCGTGGCACGGAACCAGGGCGGCCTGAACGCGGAACACGATTCGAGCTGGAAGGGCGACATGGACGCACGGTTGACGACGGTGTATCCGTACGCGCGCTGGGCTCCCAACCCGAAGTTGGATGTTTGGGGCACGCTCGGTCTGGGCGGCGGAGATATCGAGATTGACGACGGCTCCAGCTCCGTCCGGACCGACGGCCGCCTCAGGATGGGCGCGATGGGGCTCCGCGGCGACGTGGGAAGCCTGGGCGCGGTCGATCTGGCCGTGCGTGCGGACGCCTTCACGGTCGGCATGACGGCGGACGAAGTCGCGGGCACCATCAAGGCAGCGGACGGCCGGGCGCAGCGCGCACGCCTGATGCTCGACGTGAGCACGGCCTGGGCTCTGTCGTCCTCCTCCAGGCTGACGCCCAGTATCGAGGTGGGCGCCCGCGCCGACGGCGGCGACGTGGAAACGGGTCCCGGCATGGAGGTGGGAGGCGGGCTGGCCTTCGGCAACTCGCGGCTCGGCCTCGACATAACGGCGCGCGGACGGTGGCTTGCGGTCCACCGGGACGACCGTTTTGGAGAGTGGGGCGCGAACATGTCGATCCGGCGCATGCCCTCGAACCCGAACCGTGGGCTGTCGATCTCGGTGGAACCCGCGTGGAGTGAGGATGCGAGCGGGATCACGGCACTCTGGGAGGGCCGGAATCTGCGCCGGGGCGACTTCGGGTTCGGGCTTCGGCCCGAGAACGCGGCGGAAGCCTGGCAACCGGACCGACTGGACATGCAGGTGTCCTACGGGACGGATCTGCTGACGCCGTTCGGACGGATGCGGATGATGGGCGGCGGCTCGCGGCACCTGCAGGTGGGCACGGCACTCGAGCTCGCGGGCGCGGCCGACGGCGGCCAGCTGAAGCTGGAGCTCCTTGGCGAGCAGCGGGCCCGGGCCGGCGGCGCAGCTGACTACGGTGCGACCCTGAGACTGGCAGGCGCCAATCTCGGGCCCGGCGGCGGGCTTGCGGCACCGTTCGGCGAGTTCACCCACGAGAGCGCCGGCCAGCGCCTGAAGTTGGGTACCCAGTTGCAGCTCGCCGCTGGCGACAAACTTCGGAATGTGCTGCCTGACTTCCGACTGGAAATGGGGGGAGAGGCTAACAGGAAGGCCCACGAAGGAACGAAGTACGGCTTCTTCCTCCGGGGCAGCTCAGCTCTGGGCGGGTGGTGAACGGCAGGTGTTCTACGGGGACACGGGCCGCAAGCTACACATGAAGCTGGGCTACCGCAGTTGGGAGACCCGATGTCCGTGGATGTGATCCGGCCCCGCGGGGTGGGGATGCTGCCCACCGCGAGCGCGTTCCTGCCGCTCGCGATCGGCGGGTGCGGCGGAGAGCGCGCCGCGCCGGCCGGTCCCTCGGCCCGGCGGCGCTGCCCGCGGACGCGTCTCGCCTGGTCTCCGGCGGCGGCCTCGTCGCCGTGGATCCCGACGGATCCATTCGGTGGATACTGGACGGCCTCGACCGAATCTCGTCGTCTCCCGCTATCGGACCGGACGGGACCGTCCATGTGGCCGGCGATCGCTCACGGACCGTTCTCGACCGAAGCCCCCTGCTTCACATCCGTTCGCGGGCTCACTGGGCGCAGAACAGGCCAAGGATGCTCTGCGGGTCGGCGGTCCTGTCGCTTAGTAATCCACTGAGTAAATTCCTTGTATTGCTTACACTACCTGTGGCAGGAAGGGCTGGAGCCTCAGGAAGGGCTACGTTCTCGTCCACCCCTCATGTGGTGAGTGGCCGGGAACCGTCACACCCCCCAGACGGTGATCCGTTTGCCGTCGTGGGTGTGCTCCTCCCGGAAGATGCGCTCCTTCCAGCTTCGACCCTCTCGCACATCGAAGACGACCAGATGGCCCGCTTCGGTCCCGCACAGATCCATGTAGGCCGCCGTCTGTTGGAGGCCCTTCAAGAGGGTGCGGGCTCGGCCGCTTCGGAGCAGCTTGCACTCCACCACGAACCTGCCAGGCCTTCCTGTGTCCAGAGGCCAGACGACCAGCAGGTCCACCCGGCGGCTGCCCAGCGCGTACTCGCGCTCGATCCGGCCCGTGGCGTTCACCACCCGGTGAAGGAACGCCTGCAACACCAGATGCGGCCCGGCCTCCCTGTACTGCGCCCGCTCGATCCAGTGCTCCGCGTTCTCGCGGAAGAACTCCTGGAAGGCGGTCAGCAGCGCGTCCATGTCGAGGCCCCCGTGCTCGTCTACGTACCAGGCCGTCTCCTGTCGCATCTCATCCTGCAGCACCCAGGTCAGCTCCCTGGGCAGCACCTCGGCGTAGATCGGGTTGGCGATCCGCAGCGGCGGATCCGGCATCACAAGCCCAAGATCCCGCACGTAGTCCCGGTCCCGGTCCGAGTACTCGGCGTCTCCCCCGCTCATGAGCGGCTCGATCACCCTTCGCACGCGCGGCTCGCGGAGCTTGTCGGCCAACTGGTCCAAGTGGGTCTCGCGCCGCAGGATCAGCGCTTCACGGGCTTCGAAGACGTCACGCTTCGCAAGCGGCCGGGCGCGGCGGCGGATCTGCTCGTGCTCGAAGCACATCTCCCTGGCCAGCGCGTTGACCAGCCACGGCTGGCCGCAGGTCTGCCGCCACACCGCGGCGAGCGCTTCGGGCGCGAACTCCTGCCCGGTCTCGGCGGTGTGCTGTCCGAGCAGCGTCCGGACCTCCGTCTCGGTGAAGTCGCCGAGACGCAGCGATTTGGCCTTGATGTTGAATGCGCTGCCGCCTGCGATGACCTGCTTCTCCAGGCTGGAGTGAATCCGGTAGTCGCGGACGTCGCGCACCCCGCACAGCACCACGCTCTGCGGAAACCGGCCTGGGCGGTCGAGATAGCCGGAGCGAAGCTGCCGCAGCACCGCGATCAGCGAGTCGCCCACCAGCGCGTCGATCTCGTCGAATAGCAGGACCAGCGGCCGGGCGTAGGCCTCGCACCAGAGCGTGAGGAACTCCTCCAGCACACCGTCGGGATCGCCGCCGGGATCGAGCGACGCCGCGATCTCCCCCGCCCGCGTGTCCCCCAGCGTCATCCGCGCCTGGCGGGCGATCCGATTGAGGATGTTGCGCATCGCGCGCGCCACGTCCTCGCGGGCCGTCTGCGCCGGCTCCAGGTTCACGTAGACGCAGCGGTACTCGCCCGCCAACCCACCGTTCAGCAGGTCGCGTAGCGCCACCAGGGTCGATGTCTTGCCGGTCTGCCTCGGGGCGTGCAGGACGAAATACCGCTCGTCTGCGATCAGGGTCAGCACCTCGGCGAGGTTCAGCCGTTCGAGCGGGGGAATCAGGTAGTGCCTGGCGGCGCGAACGGGTCCCGCGGTGTTGAACTTGCGCATGACGCAACTTCACCCGGCCGTTGGCCGATGGCAACGGACGGGGCTGGACGCCGGAGCGCTCGGAGAACCCGACCCGACAGCACTCGGACCCGCTGATGGTCTGCTGTGACCGACCTATTAGCTTCCGGCGGCGACTTGTGTTCGACAACGAGTGAGCCAAACCGCGTCACCGTTTCTCGAGCTGACCGACAACCATGAAAATCACCAAAGTTCGGATCCGGAACTTCCGGGGCATTCGGGATCTCGATATCGAGCTGGGCAGGGTCACGGTGTTGATCGGTGAGAACAACAGCGGCAAAACCTCGGTGCTTGATGCGCTGAAGCTCTGTCTTCGTGACCTTAGTCCCCGGCGCCGCTTCGTGTTCGACGGGCTGGATTTTCACTTGCCCGACGGTCAGTCGGAACCAACCTCCGCCGATCCAATCGAGATCGAGGTAGTGTTCTCGGATCTCCCGGACGAGGCATGGGACGATGAGTTGGTGGGTCGCTTGAACCGAGCACGGATTCTCCAGATAGATGACGACGAGCGAAACCACGTCCGCCTTCGGGTCACCTGCGTGTACGACCGCGATTCGAGAGACTTCGGTCACCAGTGGTCATTCATCGACCTGCAGGGAGACCCACTGAGCCGCGCCCACTCCCGGGCACTCACGCTACTGCAAGAGGAGATCCGGTACTACTATCTGACAGCCCTCCGTGACGCTGCCCGTCATTTTGACGCCAAGGGGCCCTTCTGGAGGCCCTTTCTGCAGGACTCGCAGCTCTCCCGGGACAAGAAGGCCGAGATCGAAGCGAAGCTTCACGAGGTCAACGAACTCGTCGTTTCTTCGCACTCCAGCTTCGAACAGGTGCAGGACGGACTTCGACGGGTGCAGTCCGTGGTTCCCCTGGCCGCGGGAGACGCAGTCTCGATCGAAGCGGTGCCCGGCCGCATGTTCGACATGCTTGCAAAGGCCCAGGTTCAGCTTGGCACGACCACAGGCGCCAAGATTCCACTGAGCCGCCACGGCGAAGGAACGCAAAGCCTCGCGGTGCTCATGTTGTTCTCGGCCTTCCTCGAGGCTCAAGCCGAGGGGGCCGCCGTGCTGGCGTTGGAGGAGCCTGAAGCGCACCTGCATCCGTCAGCGATCCGCGCCTTGTGGGCACTCGTGGGTGGCTTCACGGGCCAGAAACTGATCTCAACGCATAGCGGCGAGCTTCTGGCGGAGACGGATGTCCTCGACATACGTCGGCTGGCCCGAACTCGGAACGGGGTCGAGGCATTCCGGGTGCCCAGCGACCTCCTCTCGCCCGAAGAGACGCGAAAGTTCAACTACCACATCCGTCAGGCTCGCGGCGAACTGCTCTTTGCCCGGTGCTGGCTGCTGGTGGAGGGAGAGACCGAAAGCTGGGTGTATCCGGCCGCCGCACGGGCGCTCGACTTGAATCTGCACCGGGAAGGCGTACGAGTGGTAGAATACAGGCAGTCCGATGTTGGCATGCTCACGAAGGTCGCCAACGCACTCGGCATACCATGGTATTGCGTTGGAGATGACGACGACAACCGGGCGAGGGACGAACCCAAGCTGCTGCAGAATCTGGCGGGCGCTGCGGAGGCCGACAGACTCGTGTTTCCGTACCCCGACATCGAGCAGCACCTGAAAGCGAATGGCTACGCCGACGTGTACCAACGGTACCGGAAGAAGCAGAAGACGAGAGCCGCCGCCGAGGTGGCCATTGAGATGGAGCGTCGTGGCAAGGCGGGAGTGACCTCTGAGATGCACGCCGTGCTGGACAAGGTCGTTTCTCTCGCGAGAGCTGGCTCGCAATGATCACCTTTGAAGACCTCAACGAGAATCAGCGCCGTGCCGTGGAGCGGAACGACGGGCCGCTTCTCGTGCTGGCCGGGCCCGGTTCCGGCAAGACCGGAGTCCTGACGCTACGCGTCGCGCGGCTGCTCGAAGACGACGAGGATGCGGCGGCCCTGGCCCTTACGTTCACCAACAAGGCCGCCGCAGAGATGCGTGAGCGGGTGGACCAACTCCTGGGCGAGCACAGCGACCGGGCGCAGTTGTGCACCTTCCACTCTTTTGCGGCCGACGTTCTCGGACAGCACGGAAGTCACTTGGGAATCCGGCCCAACTTCCATCCGCTGACGCGGGACGAAGACAGGATTGGCATCCTCGAGGAGGTCATCCGCGATCTGCCGGGCGGTGGGTGGGAGTTGCCACCGGATCGCAACAACATCCTCCGGCTCATCGACCGACTATTCTCGGAGTCATACCCTGGTCAAGGCGAGTCTGCCTCGTTGACGTCCACTCCCGCATGGCTGCCTCGGCTCTTTCGGCGGTACTGCGGTGCTCTCGTCCAGGCCAACCGGCTCGACTTCGGGAGCTTGCTCTACTTCGCGACGCGGCTGCTGAGAGAGAAGCCGGCCGTCGCGCGCGTTGTTCGCCTGGGCTGGACACACATTTGTGTCGACGAATTCCAGGACACCAACAGGGCACAATACGATCTTCTCCGACTGATCGCGCCCGCCAGGGACCACAATCTTTTCGTCGTCGCGGATGACGATCAGATCATCTACCAATGGAACGGCGCGAGCCCAAGACGGTTCCAGGACCTGCGCCGCGACTATGACCTGGAGACCATTCAACTACCGGAGAGTTATCGCTGTCCACCCGAGATCATCGCTCTCGCAAACCGCCTGATTTCGCATAACACGCGGCGAATCACCGCCAAGAAGGCCATGTCCGTACATGATCCCGGACGAGAATACAATGGGACGGTGCGCCATGGTAATCTCTCGTCGCCCGAGCGGGAGGCGGCGTTCGTGGGAGAGGACATCGCCGAACGCGGACTTCGGCCTTCCGAATGCGTTGTCCTCGGCCGAACCAACCAACTGATCCAGAATGCTGCGGAAACCCTCTGCAGAGGGGGCATCGAGGCGTATGTGCCTCGAAAGAAGAGCGAGTTCGACTCGCCCGTGCTCGCCGTTCTGGTGGAGGCTCTGCGGCTGGCCAATTCCCGCCATGACCGAGTCATCCTTCGCAGGATCTGTCTGGCATGGCAAGGGTTGACTGGCGTAGCCATTGAACCGAGTGCCGTCAGTGCCGCAGCTGCGCTCCTGGGAGGTGACTTCCTGCGGGCCTGGGTTGACGCAGCGACCGCAGCCAGCGGCAGCGGAGGCGACAGCGCGCTCGAGCAAATCCGGACCGGCCTCGTGGATCGGCTGGCGTTCCCCGGGATCGTCGAGACCTTCCTGGATCAAGGATGGCAATCGTGGAACGGCGCAGATCGCACCGAGCTAACCGAAGAGGAAGTCACGACCTGGAAGGAACTGCACCACGAGATCATAGGCGAGTACGGGGCGAGTGTACCCTTGAACACCTACCTGCAGCAACTGGATCTGTCGTCAAAGACGCCACCACCCGCATCCAACGTGCTTCGATGCATGACGGTACACGCCGCAAAGGGCCTCGAATTCGAGCACGTCTACCTGATCGGCATGGCTCAGGAGGTCTTCCCTTTCTTCCGAGCCTTGCAGAAGGGACCGACGAGCCAGGAAATGGAAGAGGAACGCCGGAGTTGTTTCGTGGCCATCACGCGTGCGCGCAAGACGCTCACGATGACGAGATCGCGGACGTATTACGGGTATCTGAAGGGGGCATCTCAGTTCTTGCGGGAGATGGGGCTACGGTGACCCCACGCAACGGTCGAGACTTCACGCGCTGACACCGACCGACCCACTCCTCGTCCCCGTCAACGAGACCTCGAGCCTCACCTGGTCGTAGGGCACCCGAGGCACCAGCGTACCACGCGCGCTCGGCCGCAATTCCACGAGTCCGTATTGGGACATCGTCTTCAGAGTTCGCGAGAGGTTCGACTTGCTGCGCCCGGCCAGCGCCGCGAGCTCCGTGAGCGAACGCGGTCGTTCACGGGCGATCAGCTCCAGGAGATGCCTGTTGTGCTCGGACAGTATCTTCGCGAAGCTCTCGATCGAGGTGAACCAGACCCTGGGCTCACCCTTCGCAGGCGTGTGCTCGCCACGGGCAATGGCCCTGGTGCGCGCCTTCATCTGGTCGTAGCCGGCGATGCCAATCTTCAGTGTCTTCATGGAATTGATCCTCTCTGCCGAAGCAGCTGGTCCACTTCCTGCCAAGAAATCCGCGAGCAGCGTCAGAGAATGGCGGAGGCCGTGCGGCCGTTCGGGCGTGACCTTGGGTTCGCACCACGACGAACTTCACCCAGTGGCCCTTGTCGTCCACGAGCCGCGTCTCGTCGTGGAGGTCGAGTAGCGTGGTCGCCGGTATCGTTGCTGCGGACGAATGCATGAGCCTGTTTTGCGATTAGCGTGGCGTCGTTTCGCAGTTACGGCTTCCGTCGGTGCCGCCGTTTCCTGTGGTGGTCCAGAACCAGGGGCAGATCTGTCCTTGGTCCCGTATGCTGCAATGAGTGTTCCGCTTAGCGAGAACACAAGTGTCGTGTTGGCCAATGATACGACGGTCTGCACGATCGAGTCATACGATAGCCGGGTGTACTGCACGGATGTTGCCGGTGCTGTAGTCAGCCGCTTCGGCCGGGCGGGCGAAGGGCCCGGTGAGTTCCGGGGCTTCCTCTACCTTCTGAGAGGGCCAGACGGTGTCGTTGGCGTAATCGACACTGATATGAAGCGAATGTCTGTTTTCGATCTAGCAGGCACGTTGATATCTGAAGTACAGGTGCCAAACACTGGATTCATCATACCCGGCTCTTCCGCTTTTTCGGTGGTGTTAACCGCCAACCTTTCCTCGATGCGACGAGATTCCACGGCAGGAGGGGTCCTTCCTACATATCGTCAGGTGGAGATGGATGTAGAATCCGGCGAGATTGTGTGGGAGAGAACCTTCCCCAGCCGCCGGTTCAGGGCTGACGCCGGATGCGTAGAACAACTCGACGCTGAAGGACTCAATTTTGGAGCGGTTTCCCCGCGAGGAAGCATGGTGTTCGCTCTTTGTGAAGGGCATCTGATCTTCTTCACCGGTCGCGACGATCCTTCCGGAACGCTAGTCCAAGCGCCTAGATATGTTTTGCAGTTTCCCAGCGAGCGAGAAGTGGACGAGTACATGGAGGCGGCCGGTATCTTTGCAAACGAGAGCTTTTTTCGGAGCATGGCGAAACCATATCCACGCCTGCCCCTGGTGTGGGACGACCGCAACAGGTTGTGGGTCGTGACCAACCGGGGTCGAGCCGACGGGGTTTCATATCTGGACGTCTACTCTTCGGGGGGTGAATACCGGGGTGCCGTGCGCGTTCGCCACGACGCGCACGCGCTCGACGTGCGCGGTTCTACACTGGCGGTGCTGGTGGATCGCCCGGTCGGCCCGGAGGATGTCGACGGGTATCCCGACCGCGGCGTAGACTTGTACGATATCAGCAGGCTGGAGCTTCCTGCGTCTGGTTCAGAATTAGCAGGGCCGGCGGGGCAGCGGTAGAGGGTCGAGAGGGGGTGGGTGCGTTCCGCGCGGTCATAGCGAATGGTGATGGGGTTGCCACGCTCCGCACGGGCTCAGCGCTTGAGTTCGCGCCCGAAAAAACCCGCTCGACGGCGAGCTCCCCGATCTTGGCGTGCAGATCCCGGATCTTTCGCTTTGTGCTCCTTGGCGAGCTTGCGGCCCGCGCCCCCGGCGAACACCTTCGGCAGCCCCTCGAGCAGCAGCCGCTTCCATATGCTCACATGGTTCGGAGGAAGCTCGTGCCGCTTGGCGCTCGCCGCTGTCCTCGGCGAGCGGGACGCGGCCGGGAAGCCGCGTGAGGGCGTCGAAATGCTCAGGGGAGATCCCCACCAAGTGGCCGCCGTGGCCGATACAGCCTCTTTGCCGCTGGCCGTCGGGACGTCGATCACTCCGTGCTGCGCGTACTCCAGGAAGGTCTTGAGCGCCCGCACGCCCCTGGCCCCGGAGCGCCTCAGGTCCAGGTCCGCGCCGACGAAGTTGCAGTACACGATGCAGCGCCGGCGGGCGCGGGTGATGAGCACGTTCAGGCGCCGCTCGCCGCCGTCCCGGTTGAGGGGTCCGAAGTTCATCGGAAGATAGGCGCCGTCGATCTTGCCGTAGCCGATGCTGATGAGGATCACGTCGCGCTCGTCTCCCTGGACGTTCTCCAGGTTCTTGACGAAGAACGGCTCCTCGGGATGGGCCGCGAAGAACTCATCGTGCGAGGGATCGCGTCGGCGCAGGATGTCGACCTCGTCCTCGATGCGGCGCGCCTGGTCCGCGCAGTACGAAGGGGAACAGCGGCGGCTCTCCGAGCACGTCGAAGCCTTGCGGCAGCAGGTCGAGGCCTTGCAGCGGCAAGTCAAGCGGCTGAGCGGGCAGGTGACGGACTTGACCAGATACTCCGGCACCTCCGGCGCAGGGCCAAGCGGCGGGTGGAGATGACGAGGCGGCTGGTGGAAATGACGAGGCGGCGCGGGCCGGAGCGGGACCAAGGTCCGAGCCGTTGATGCCGCCGGGCATCGAATCGGACCTTCGGACTGTGGCGCTGCTCAAGAAAAGCGCCTTAGCTGGCGGGGATGCTATCGGCTTTCGGCGCCGAGTGATCTCGACATCCTCACGTCGCCGGCCCTCGGACTCGACTTTGGCGGCGAGGAGTTCGGGGCCGATCCTTACTACGAGGCGGTCGTTCCTGGCGAGGCCGAGGACGTAGTGGAGGTTCCGCGCCTCGCAGAAGGCCATGATCTCCTCGCGGGCCTATGCGGAGTCGGCCCGGATGAGCAGTTCGACAGTTGGGCCAGCGGTCTCTGAGTTGGGTGACGATGCGGTCGAGTTCCTCGACGGTGCCGCGGGCCGGATCTGTGTTGCCGGGCCGGAGGACGGCGGCGAGCGGGCGGTGTCCGCAGAAGACGTACAGCGGCAGGTAGCAGTAGTGGCCCTAGTAGCCGTGGAAGAAGTGGCCCTCCTGCCCTCCGTGCGTCTCGTCGTCGATGCAGTCGATGTCGAGGATCAGGCGTGCGGGGAGCGGGCCGGTCCGTGACTCGATGAACAACTCGGTGAGGAGGGCCTGCATCGCCTGCGGGTCGTGGCTGATCCTGTGGTATCGGCCCGGCTCTCCACCTTGGGGCGCGTGTTCGAGCCGGTCGAGCGTGCTCTTGCCGGCCAGGGCGGCGCAGTCCTTCCGGGTGGCCCCGGTCTTGTCGCCGAGAAGGCCCAGCACAGGATCGTGTCGCAACTGGTCGTGGTCGTTCAGGTCCTCGTAGCCGAGGGCGAGGGCCACGATGCGTTGGGCCACCAGCGTGGCGACGGAGTGCTCCGTGAGCCGCGGATCGCGGTGGTCGGTGAAGCAGGCGGCGACGCGGTCGAAGAGGCCCATCGCCCGCCCGCTCTCCCTGAGCAGCGGCGCCCCGGCGTGGGAGGTGATCGTGCCGCCGTTGAATGCAGCCGTGACTTACGCTCCTGACAGCCTTGAAGGGCGAACGAGATGGGCTTACGCTGTGTCGGCTCCGGTCCTCCTTTTGTGTAGCCGCCATGTTATTGGGGAATAACAATTTAGCGACTACTGGAGGCTGACGTGACCCCCAAAAGTTGGACACCTGACCTCTGGGTCTATTGTGCTGTTCAGCCCTCGCGGTAGAGTTCCTGAATGATAGCCAAGGGTGGCCGGTCTCCGAGGGAGGAGTGACGGCGCACCCGATTGTAGTACCTGATCCGATCCCGGACGACTGTGTTGAGTTCCGTGAGTGATTCGGCGTCGAGGATCAGGGATCGGTTCTCGACCTTGAAGCGGCCGAAGAAGCTCTCCATCTCCGGGTTGTCTCCGGGCCCGCGAAGGGCGTAGGAGAGCCGCCCGCCCACCGAGAGCAGCTGGCCGGTCCAGGCATAGCCGGTGAACACGGGATCCTGGTCCTGGTGGACGATCACGCCCTCGATCGAGTCGCGGAAGCGGGTGAGAGCCTTCCGTGCCGCAAGCCAGGCCGTGAGCGCCAGTTCGGAGTTCGCCCGTTTCCCGACCGCGAAGCCGGCAACGTACTTCGTCCTGTGATCGAGGAGCGGGATCAGCCATGCCTTCCGGGCCCCGCCAGCGAAGCGGAGTTCAGTGAAGTCCGTGTAGAAGACCTCGAGCGGTCCGATCTCCGCCTTCTTACGTTTTGCCAACAGGTTTGCACGCGGGCCCGCAGTGTCGATCGCCCGCCGGATCGCACTCGGTTTCGGCCGCAAGGTGCGCCGCAGCGGCAGATCCCACAGCCGGTGCAGCCGCTCCACCACCTTGCGGTTCACGCGCTGCCCGTACGTCTCCCTGAGCTCGGCGGTGGCCCGCCGGTACCCGTACTCCGGGTGCGCCTCGGCGATCGCCTTCAGCGGCGCCTCCAGGTACGCGTACTTCTCGGCGTACGTCACCCGGGTCCGGGTGTGGTAGTACCATGTCGAGCGCGCCAGCCCGGCCGCCCGCAGTGCCGCCGCCAGGCCGTGTGCCTCCCGCGCTCCCGAGACGAGCGCCACCCTCGCCTTCACGCTCAGCCTCTCCCGCCCAAGAAATTTTTTAGGAGCGCGATCTCGACCTCCTTCTTGCCCAGCAGCTGCTCGAGATCCCGAATGCGACGCTCGTACTCGTTGACCGTCGTCTCATCCGCGAAGATCTCCGGAGCCCGCTCGACGAACCGTCGCTTCCAGAGCCCGACCGAATTCGGGTGCACCCCGTACGCCTTCGCCACCTGGCCGGGCGTCTTGTCGCCCGCCAGCACCTCCAGCACCACCTGCGCCTTCAGCTTTGGTGTGTACCTCCGCCTCGCCATGTCCACCTCCTTCGCGTCTGCCAGGTCCTACCCTGAACAGCGTCGTTCCCGGAGGTCAACTCCACAATGCTGGGGTGTTCAAGATTCGGGGGTCATATCCGGCCGGTGCCTACTTCATCCTGTGAGAAATCGGGCCAGGCAAGGCGAAGAGCGGAAATGAAATCCGCCCGGCCAACATGGTATCTTGGTGGCATGTTGCCGCCCGTCAACTCAAGTACATACACTCCTATCCAAGGCTTGGAAATGCAAAGCGTAACCGGATTCTTGCTTCTCGGTCTTTCAGTCGCCGGCTGCCAAGTGTCGGCCGGAACTCCGGGCGTGGAGCCCCCAACACGTGACGAGCCGCGCGAAGCGCCGCCGAGTGCCTCTATCATCCCGACTCTGCGAACGGTCGGAGACCGGGGATTCTTCGCTTTGTCCGGTCCATTTGCGCCCTTCGATCCGAATCACGAGTCGGTAGATATCTGGACGCCCAGTGGGGTTCCGGATGCTCCGATCATGGTGTATGCCCACGGAGGTGCCGGGTACCGCGAGGACGACCGGGCTCGAGTGGAGATGTTTCGGCGCAACGGTCTTGCCACGATTTCGTTCGACTCCTACGAGATGAACGGGTTCACCGACTGGGAGTTCGTGACGAGGCGAATCACCAACGGTGGCAAGCAGGACATGATCTGGGGCGTATTTCAGGGCGCCGTAGAACACGCCGCGGCTGGTGGGGCGTGGGATGCTGAGAACATCCTTCTTTACGGTGGATCCAACGGCGGCCGCGTGGTCCTGCATGCCGGTACGGAGCTCAGCTACTCGAGCATCAGAGGCATCATCTCGGAGGCCCCGGCAGCGACCGGATCCGTCCTTGGTGACTTGTCGATCCCGACGATCATCCCGTTCGGGGCACTAGACAACTGGGCCGGCCAGTCGGCAACCGACTACGTCTGGACGAGAACGTATCCGAATTCCCCCATTTCGATTGAGGCATGGGTGCGTTCGCTCCAAGAGAAGCAACGGCCGGTCCGGTTCATCTTCTACGAGAACGCCGGCCACCTTCTGTTCGAGGGCCCGCTGAAGGAGGTCACGGTCCGCCGAGGAGAATCGGTTGCGTTTACGGCCTATGAGGGCGCTGGCCCCGGCGTGCTCCAACAATACGAACCGTCGCCGAGACTACGGCGAGGAGCGCCACATCAGCATTGGCCGGGTGGAGCCCGGAGCGCTGATCGTGGTTGCCCACACCGAGCGTCGCGGGCGCATCCGTCTGATCTCCGCCCGCCCGGCATCACGCAAGGAAAGGAAAGTCTACCATGAGCGGACGCTACGATAGGCCCCTCACGCCCGAGCAGATCGCGGGAGAGAAGGACGAGAGCATCGATTTCAGCGACATACCGGAACTGGACGAGGAATTCTGGGAGCGGGCGGAGCTCGTCGAGCCTGAACGCACCGACCAGATCACCATGCGCGTCAAACGCTCCGTGCTGGCCTATTTCAAGGCTCCGGGGAAGGGCTACCAGACGCGAATGAACCGCGTACTGGAGAGCTACGTGAGGCACAGGACGGGGGCATCCGCCAACACCGGGGAGGGCGCAGGCCACTGACAGGGGTTCCCGGCTCGGCCTCTTATCGCTGAGCCTATGAAGGCAGCCGCTGGAGGCGATCCCGGGCCTCCTTGAGCGGACCCGCTGATGGTCTGCTGATCCTGACGCACTAGCTTCCGTCGGCGACCGCCGAAACCAGCGGCGGATGTACAGGTGAGGATCTGCGCAAGCACCTGCACCGAGCGATCGAGTTTCCCGAGGACCGTACCCGATGAGCCGCCAATCCGACGTGCGCGAATGTACCCTGCTCGCCTGCCACCGCGTCGGGCTCTACCCCCACGTCTCCGACCCCGACAGCGACCGCTTCCTCGATCATCCATGCGTCGAGCTCGTGGAGGCGTCCGCGGACAGC
The DNA here is from genome assembly GCA_965232315.1 of Longimicrobiales bacterium. GTDB lineage: Bacteria > Gemmatimonadota > Gemmatimonadetes > Longimicrobiales > Gaopeijiaceae > BD2-11. Next base: position 111,983 of record CBDDPN010000031.1, read on the forward strand.
TGCCCGGTCTCGCCCCCCTACAACGACACCCTGATGACCTTTCGGGCGCGCTACGTCGCCGCGCTCAGGGAGAAGGGATACGAGACCGTCCGGGTGTACCTCCAGCGGCTGTGCACCGAGGATTGGACGTGGCGGCGCTGGTGCCGGCATCACGCCGGCCGCATATCCGGGCTGCTCCTCGGCGTGGCGCTGGCGGCGGCAGGTCCCCGGCCGGCCAGCGGCCAGGACGTCTTCTACTCCGAGCCCGCCCCCGGAGTCGGAGCCAGGACCGAGCTCGCCGGCGGCGCCGGTTTCCGGGAGGACCTGATCGTCGACCTCTACTTCTACGCAGGCGTACCGGAGGTCTCGGATCTCGTGGCCGACGTGATTCTCCCTGACGACAAGTCGACGGAGGAACTGGTGTTCGCGGTGCGCCGGGGCGCGGGGACCGGGGGCGCGCGGGTCGAACGCTGCCGGGTCGTGGACCGCGGCACCGTCTGCCATCCCCTGGATCCCCCGGCGTCCATCAGCATCGGCGGATGCGGCGACGCGGCGACCGACTGCTGGGGCGACCGGGTCGAGATCGAACTGCCGTCCCTGGACATGGATTGGGACGGCGAGTTCCTGCGCCTCACGCTCCCCCGCGGGGCCTTTACACTCACCGGATGCGCGTGCGAGGACATCGACGGACCGCTGGTCGCGAAGCGGGACCCGGCCGGCAACCCCGTGATCCGGGACTCGCCCGAACTGGTCGTGCCCCTCCCTGCCCCCTCCGATGTCGAGCGGCAGTACCTGGAACAGCGGCCGTTCCTGCGATTCAACGCCAACCCCTTCACACGCGACGAGTCCGCGGGCGGCGGGTTCCGGGACCTGAGCCTGTCGTTCGACGGAGGCGTCTACCGGCAGCAGGCCCACGGCCGCTGGCTCACGCAGGCCAGATGGTCGGGCGATGTCGCCACCCAGGCCGAAACCAACTTCAACCGGCTGACCCTGGAGGCCGGCGCGGCGTTCAACCTCCTGTCCGGTGACTGGCTGCCCCTCACCGTCAGCGCAAAGGGGCAGTCGGACCAGGGGCTCGACGCCGTCGACATGTCCGCCGAAGCTCGGCTCGCCTACGTGCTGCCCTTCAATCCGACCCTTCAGGCAGGCACCTACCGGCCCGCGGCGGCGCCCCGCCTCAATGTGATTGCGGCCTACGGCTGGGGACTTGTCCGCCCCGACGAGCCAACGGACTCGAGCGCCCACACCCTGCCCGCTCCGACTCCGGAGGCGTCGTTCCGGCGCGTCGGCTACGAGACCTGGTGGCGGCTCCCCGTGTCCGACAACATGCTGCTGAACATCCACCACGCGGGGCTGTGGAACCGCCCGGACGGTGCCAGCGGCGACTTCCATGCGCTCTGGGACCTGGCTCTTGAAGTCGATATGGCCGGGGTGACCTACCTTGTAGGATACCAGAGGGGAAGCGCGGCGCCGCTGTTCGTGCCGATCGAGACGACGCGGGCCGGACTGAGCTTCGCCGTCGGAGGAGGGACGGCGGGGTCCACTGGGCCGAAGTAGCCGCGGACCGCCGGTCACACCAACTCTCCCCGATCACCCCGCCGCTTCTCGAACTCACCATTGCTCACGGCCACGTGCCCTGACTTCGGTAATCGCGAGGCGTCGCCGGCGGTCGGACGCAAACTTCCGCCTCAAGGAGTGCCAGCCTCTCCCCCGCTTGGGTTCGAGCCCCACCAACGTCTGGGCCCGGTACCACCATGCGCGCACCAGCGTCCGGCCCGCGCATTTCGAGGCATCCCTGGACGCGGGCAGCACGGGAGTGTCCTCCAGCCCCAAACTCCACGCTCGCGCCTCCTCCAGGACGGCCAACGCCTCGGCCGTCACCGGTGTCCGGTCTCGTGCGCGAGCACCAGCGCGACGTGGAAGCGCCAGTCGACCTTTCGGGACACTCCGGGCAGCAACTGGTATTCTTCCTCGGGCAGAATAACGCGGGTCGGGTTCTTTGCCGTGGGCGCCTTCAGGCCTCTCAGGGGATTCGGGTCAAGGAGCAGACGCCCCTGCTCGTCCCTCGAGTTGCCGGCCCAGTTGAAGACCGCCCGCAGGAACTTCAGGTCGTACTCGATCGTTCGATCGGACACCGGCTTGCCGCTCGGGCCGATCCTGCCCGCCCGTCTTGCCCTAATGAACCGGTCCCAGTCCCGCCGAGATAGCGTGGCGGGATTCCGGGCCGGGCCGAAGAACCGGAGGAACATCCTCGTCGCGGCCCGATCGGACCTCTGCGACGTCTCCGCCTTGGTGGGCGTCACTTCCTCACCGTAGATGTCAAGAAGCCGTCCCAGCGTGAGCGGCTCGGGCTCGGCTTCGGCCTTGCCGTTGGGCTCGTACATCGCGAAGCCCGCGGCGGCTTCATCCGCCTGCCGCTTCGCGCGCCGCCAGTCGCGGTGCTTCAGCGGATTCCATCAGGTTCCGATGTTGTTGTGCCTGTTGAACTTAGAAGTTCATCCGGTCGGATTCTCGCTGTTTGATTCCCGCTAAACGGGGATTCTCAGGTCTGAACCCCCCGGCGGCTGTCCAGGGCCTTCCTGAGTTGTACCTCGTCGGGCTGCTGATAGCAGCGGAGGACCGTCTGCGCGTCCTTCCAGCCACCAAGCTGGCACAAGACCTTGAGGGGCAGGTCCATCAGATCCGAAGCGAACTTGCGGCGCAGCGAGTGCCAGCCCCGTCCGCGTTTCGGCTCAAGACCGGCGAGCCTTTCGGCTCTCCGCCACCTGTCGTCAAGCATCCAGCGCCTCACGCAAATCGAGGGATCCTGCGTGGACGGCAGCACCGGAGCCTTTCCTCTCGCGGAGTTCCTGTCCTGCGCCTCTTCGAGGGCGGCGATCGCCGCGTCGGTCATCGGCGTCCGGTGCTCGTATCCGGTCTTCTCGTGTTCCGCGCGCCACCGGATGGTCCTGCCCTCGATGTCGATATCGTTCCACTGGAGCTTGCGGATCGCGCCGATCCGGTGTCCCGTTTCGTGCGCGAGCACGAGCGCGACATGGAACCGCCAGTCCACCCGGGGGGACACCTTCAGAAGCGCTCGGTATTCCTCGTCGGATAGAACGACCCGAATGGGGTTCTTCTCGACGGGCGCCTTCAGGCCTTTCAGCGGATTCGATGCCAAGAGCAAGCGGCCTTGCTCGTCTCTCGACCGGGCGGCCCAGTTCAGGATGGCGACCAGAAACCTCAGGTCGCATTCGATCATGCGGTTCGACACGGGCTTACCGCTCGGACCCACCCTGCCCGCCCTGCGCTCCCGGATGAACCGATCCCAGTCCCGCTGGGAGAGTGTTTCCGGCCTTCGGTTCGGTCCGAGGAACCCGAGGAACATCCGCATCGCGACCCTGTCGCGCTCCTGCGTCCGCTTGGCCTTGGTGGGCGTTACCTCCTCACCGTAGATTTCAAACAGCTTCTCCAGGGTGAGCGGCTCGGGTTCGGTCTCGGCCTTGCCGTTGGGCTCGTACGTCGCGAGGCCCGCAGCGGCCTCGTCGGCCTGCCGCTTCGCTCTCCTCCAATCCCGGTGTTTGAGGGACTGAGTGAGCCTGCGCCCGTTCTCTCGCCACTCGATCTGGAAAATGCCGGTCTTCGGGTCGGCAAACACCCTAACCCGGTTCCGGCCCCACTCGCCGGCGCTGTAGCTCCGCCGGTCCCGCTTCGTGCGTGCCATCATTCGATTCCTCTCGCGATGGACCGCACGATCTGCACGTCCGAAACTTCGTGCTGCGGCGTTGCTCGCGCCAGATCCAGCCCTGCCCTGAGCCATCAGCGGCTCGGACCCTGATCGCGGTCCGGTCCCGGGCGGGGCATCAGATACGGAGACCGCGCCGTCTCGCGCCGGTGGATATCCCGGAATACTCGGCCAAGCGTGTCGCCAGCACGTCGAGCCGCTTGATTCGCACCTGCAAGGCTTCGTTCTCCTCGCTCTGCCGCTCGATGTGCCCTTGCAAGGCTTCGACCTGCCGCTGCAAGACTTCGACTTGCTCCGAGTGCCGCCGCTGTTCCGCGTCGTACTGCGCGGACAACCTCCGCAAGGCCCTCGTCAACTGCTCCTCCAACGCGGTCATACAGCTCCCTCACTCTCTCGACAGTTCCAAGTAGGGCCGTCCGTCCACGGTGAAGGCCGTAAGCACCGGCGTGCCGGCCGGCAGCGTCACGTACCGCACCCCGTTGACTTCCCGCAGCCCCACGCCCCAGGTGGTCTCCTCGATCTCGGCCAGCATTTCGCGCCCGCCCGCGATCTGGATGTCCGTCATGTCGCGGGTCTCGATCCGGTCCTGGATGCTGCTCGCCAACCAGTGCATCGTCGCCCAGCTTCCGGCGCAGATACCGATCCAAAGACTCAGGCCGACGATGAAGGGCCGGAGCCACGCCTTGACCAGCAACTCGCGCATCTTGCCGGTCGCCTCCCCCATATCGCGCTCGATGGTACGCACCGCGATCCTCGCGACGTGCCGCGAGTGCTCGGCGAGCCTTTCGAGCTCGTTCGCGGTCAACTCCTCGATCTCCCGGCGCTCGCTCTCCAGCCGCATCCGCAGCCGTTCGGTCAAATCGTTCGCGTTGGAAATCAACTCCGTACAGTTCTCCTTTCAGTCGCCACCGGTCCCCGGTCTCCGGGTCCAGCGCGGTGATGTAATCCATGCCCTGGCGCGGCACTTCAAGGCCGGCCTCACGGAGCGCGGCGACGACATCGTGGCGGTCTTTGACCGCACCGTGCTCGACACGCTGGAGCAGGTAGTCCCGGATCAGGTCGCGGGGGGAGGATTCGAGCCGTAGTCCGGCCCGCAGCCGGGTCGCCTCGATGTAGGCGCGGTGGCCGGGGTGTTGCACTCTGGCCCGCTCCGGGTCGTCGGGTCGGCTCCAGCCGTGCTCGTGGTTGAAGGCGTCTCGGAGCGGATCGAACGCCCGCTGCCAACCCGGAGGCGCGATGTTGAGGCTCCGCCCGGTCTCCAGGTCGCACCGGGCCGCGAGGACATGGACGTGCGCGCCTCCGCCCTCCTCACGGTGCAGCACGGCCGCCCAGGCGTAGCGGTCGGGCTCCAGCCCGGCCCAAGCCGTCTTCTCGAACTCGTCGAGCACAGCTTCGATCTGCTCGTCGGTGGGGTGGTCGTCCGGCGCCCAGGCGATCACGCCGGAGGTGTACCTGTGCTCGAACTCGAGCGAGTCGGCGACTGCGGCCACCATGTCCGGGTTCCCGCGCAACACCTCGACGCCCTCGCGCAGCTTCCCGGTCGCGTCCCGCTCCCCGAGGAGGTAGCCTGCCGCCTTGCCGGCCGAGCCGGTCCCATGCGCCAAGAACTTAATGTGCATCGGAGTCCGGACTCTTGAAGCGAGCCAGCGTCGTGAGCGCCCGCTCGATGGCGACAAGGCGGGCGAGGACCTCGACGGCCTCGGCCGCCCCCTTGTGGGTGTTTGCCCACTTGGCGATCTGGTTGAGGTTGTTCCCGATCCGCGACACCTGCCGGGTGCGCTCGCGCTCGACCTCGGCCGCGCGTGCGGTCCAGGTCCGTGTACGGGCCATGGCCCGCCGGATCAGCGCGGACAGCGGCACGCCGGCGGCCTTCGCCTTGGCCCGCCAGTCGGCGGACTCGACTGCCGACACGCGGGCGGTGACGACGGCGGTCCGGCGCTCAGGCATCACGCCGCACCGACACGGGGGAATGGGGGCGGCGCCCCCATGCGCGACCTCCTCGGGAGGGCGAACAGCGGGGGGTTCGAAGGGGGGGCGGGAGCCAGCCCCTCGCCAGCCCCATTGTATGACAATGGGTAGGCTGGCTCGACGCCTTAACAGCGACCAACGCCCCCGTGGGGCACGCCCGTGAACCGGCTGGCTCAACCCGCGGCATCCGCCTCTCCGATGCGCTCTTGCGCTGCCCGGCGTCTCGGAGTCCGCGTTCCATGAACCGCGAACTCCGGCCGTGAGCGAACGCCTCTCCCCGGCGGCATTCGAGCGCAACCGACTCGGTCCTGTGTCCCGTCAAGCCGCAGGACCCGCGCGCACCCTGGCGACCGTCAAGATGGGCGATCCTGTCGCCAGCTTCCTTGTTGAGCGGCTGTGTCAGCGTCTCCATACCCGAGACGTTGAACAACCGTCCTTGAGGCAGTCAACCCTTCGGAAACCTCCTCTTGTCCGGTAACGTTCGAGGATGTCCGGTAACGTACGGGAGCCTCGGGAAGCCGCCGCCGGCGGCTTGTCGAAAACGCCTCCTCCTTCTGCGTCTGGCGAGCCTGTTTGCGCTACCGGGCATCCCCATACGGGGGACCGTGCCAAAGTGTTTCAGCGACGGGGCGAAGTCCCCAGGCAGGGCTTTAGCTGGCCTGCAAGGCTCCCGCGCTCAATCGCCGTTCGGCGATGCCTCCCACCGCTCATCGGGGAGGTGCGAGCGGTTCAACTCATCGGCGCGAAGGGTCCAACCCGGCATCGCCCGGTCCATGATCTCCCGGAAGCGCTCGTTGTGGCTCGGCTCGACGAGGTGGACCATCTCGTGGACGACAACGTATTCGAGGCACGGCAGGGGCTTCTTGGCCAGTTCGGAGTTGACCCAGATGCGGCGGACCGCCGCGTTGCATGTCCCCCACCGCGTCTTCATTCGGCGGATGCGCCAGTCGGCCACTTGCACTCCGATCCGGGGTTCCCACTCGGCGATGATTTCGGGGACGCGGTCGCGGAGACGAGCCCGGTACCAACGGTACAGCATGGCTTCGCGGGCGTCCCGCCCGGTCGCGGGGCGCACGCGCATCTCCAACCAGGCGTTGTTGCGCAGGCGTATGCCCGTCCGCCCGGTGGACTCGGCCACGGCCAGCCGGTAGCGCCGACCCTCGAAGTAGTGGCTCTCGCCGGAGACGAACTCGCGCCGCGACTGGCGGGCCTGCCGGGCGAACTCGGCGCGCTTGCGCCGTATCCATGCCAGCCGCGAAATCACCGCCGCCCGCACCGCGTCGTCGTCGAGACGCATGGGCGCGGCCACGCGCACCCGTCCCTCGGGCGGGTAGACGCCCAGGTGAAGATGCTTGATCCGCTTGCGGACGACCTCGACGGAGATGCCTCCCACCTCCAGGCGGCGACCGGTCGCGACCCGCTCCGAGGACGCGGTGGAGGGCGGCGAAGACAGGCCAGCGTCAGTACTCACCCTGCTCCTTCACAATCTTGAAGACCTCCTCCGTACGGGCCTTCCACGGACCGACAGCCTTGTAGATCGCGCTCTTGACCTGCCGCTCCTTGACCATGTGGCCTCGCCAACCAGCCATCTTCGCGTCCCGGACGGCGCGGTCGATTGCCAGCGCGACGGATTCGCGGGCGTCGGGTCCGGGTTCGTCCTCCGTGTCATCGCCCGTCTCGGGAAGGTTGTCGTAGATCGCGCGCAGCGCCGGAGAGTCGATGCTCTCCGGTCGCGACGGCCCTCCTTCGCCGCGCTTCACCTTCGTTGCCAGCGCGGTCACCTTCTGCAGGTACTCGCCGTATGCGATAACCTCCTCGCGCCGCTGGCGAATCAACTCGTCGAGAAGCTTCGACATCCGCTCGTAGTACTTCGGGTTCACGGCCATCTCGTCCACGATCAGGCGGCGGACGTTGTTCTCGATCGTCTCGGCGACGGCGCGGCGATCCTCCTTCATTCCGTCCGGCAATGCATCGACCGCATCCTCTCCGCGCGCGACGACCAGGTCCACGAGCTTCATGTCGTCGAACCCCGATAGCTCCTTGCTGTCGTCGGCCCGGATGTAGCTGTCCAACAGGTGCCTCATCGCCGGCTCCAAGGCTTTGAGGTCCACGGCGTCGCCGCTGGCCAGCTTGATCTCCCGCCGGACGTTCTCGAAGTGGGCGACCTCGTCCCGGATGCCGAGCCGCTCCGCCTCCGTGTATCCGGCCTCCAGCATCTCGTTGGCCAGATTGGCGTAGGCCCGCACGAACGCCGCCACCATGCGGTAGAGGTCGAGGCGCTTGCGTTCGTTGGCGGCCAGCTGCCGCACGGCCTCGGCGTTGTCGCCTTGGTCGTCGTGGCAGAAGTAGCGGCGGTAGGCGGCCGAGTCGCGGGGCGGCTCGACGGGTTCGCATAACGCCCTGACCGCCTCCCGGGTCTCCTTCAGCCGTTCCCGGCCCTGTTCGAGCCGGTCGCTCAGGAGCCCCTTGACATCCTCCTCGTCGAAGCCGTCGAAGGCCTCGCCGGTGTAGTCGCTGATCGCGCCCGCGAGCGAACGGAACAGATCCTTGTAGTCGATGACGTAGCCGTACTCCTTGTCCTCGCCGTCCAGCCGGTTCACGCGGCAGATGGCTTGGAAGAGGCCGTGGTCCCGCATCTTCTTGTCGATGTACAGGTACGTCGCGGGCGGCGCGTCGAAGCCCGTCAGCAGCTTGTCAACCACGATCAGGAGCTTCATTTGCCCCGGATCGTTCACGAACCGCTTCTTGACCTGTTTCTCAAACTCGTCGGTCCGGTGCATGGCCTTGGCCTCGGGCTCGGCGAAGTGGTCCGCGAGCATCCGCCGGTAGACCTTGTGCTTGAGCAGCGCCTCGGTCACGCCCTCTCCCGTTTCCTCGCCCGCGACGTGTCCCGCGGACGGACGGTACGAGGTGACGATGGCGCACCTTCCCTTCAGGTCCGTCTCGCTGAAGGCCCGGAAGAACCGGCACGCAGCGTACACGCTGTCCGAGACCAGCATGGCGTTTCCCCGGCCGCTCTCGAGCCGGTCCTTCGTCTCCATGTCGAGGAGGATGTCGTCGACGATCTTGCCGATCCGGTCCCGCGAACTGGTCACCTTCCGCATCGTGCCCCAGCGCCGGCGCAGTTGAGCCTTGGCCAGGTCGCTGAGCCCCTTGGTCTTGAGATCGAACCACTGGTCGATCTTCGCCTCGGAGGTGACGTGCTGATCGATGTCGCGCGCCTCGTAGCGCAGGTCCAGCACGACCTTGTCGCCTATCGCCTCGTCGTACTTGTAGGTGTGGATGTAGGGGCCGAAAGTCTCGATGCTCCGCGCCTTGTTCGACTTCAGGAGCGGCGTGCCCGTGAATCCGATCAGCGTGGCGTCCGGCAGGAGTTTCTTCATCGCGCGGTGCAGCTTGCCGGACTGCGTGCGGTGGCATTCGTCCACGAAGACGCAGATCTCACCCACCGGGCGGAATCCGGCTGCCACTTGGGAGCGGAGGTCGCGCACGTAGCGGTCGACGTCGCCTTCACCCGACGCGCCGAACTTCTGGACCAGCGAGCAGATCAGAGACGTTTTGGGATTGGCCAGCGCCTCGGCGAGATCGGCACCGCTTGCGGTCCTGTGGATGTCCTCCCCCACCCCCTTGAAGACACTCTCGATCTGATCGTCGAGCTCGGTGCGGTCGGTGACGATGAGGACCCGGCCGTCCACGTTCTTGAGTTCACGGATCCACCTCGCCAGCCAAACCATCGTGAGGCTCTTGCCGCTGCCCTGGGTGTGCCAGATGATCCCGCCCTCGCGCCGCTTCACGTGCGACTGGCCCGCCTTCACGCCGAAGTACTGGTTGTGACGGCAGATCTTCTTGACGCCCGCGTCGAACGCCACGAAATCGTGGATCAATTCAAGCAGGTGCTCGGGGGTGCAGAGTTGGACAAGTTCGCGAAGCAGCGGCGAGTCTGCGCCGTCGCCGCCGCCGCCCGGCTCCTTCCAGCGGAGCCAGTACTTCTCGGGAGTGCCGATCACGCCGTAGCGAAGTCCCTGGCTGTCGTTGCCCGCCAGCACGAGTTGGACGGTGGTGAAGAAGGGCCGGATGAAGTGGCGCTCCTGATTCGAGAGGTTCTGCCGGATGCCCTCGCCGACCGAAACCGTCGAACGCTTGAGTTCGATCACGCCGATGGCGATCCCGTTGACGTAGAGCACCAGGTCGGGCCGCTTCTTGTGCTCGCCCGCGACCGTGACCTCCTCGGCGATGGCGAAGTGGTTGGCGACCGGATCCTTCCAGTCGATCAGATGGATGGTCTGGGTGTTCTCTTCGACCCCGGGCTTGACCTTCGCTCCGTAGCGGAGCAGGCGGTAGGCCTCCCGGTTGGCCTCGTAGAGGCTCCGGCCACCGCCCAGCGCGGCGGCCTTCTCGAACTCGCGCATTGCCTTGGCGATCAGGACCGGAGGGTGGCCTTGGCCGACGAGGAACCGCTCAAGCAGGCGCGTCTCGATGTTTCGGTTGTCGTCCCGGTCCCGCCAATCGCCGAGATACTCGTAACCGAGCCGGTCCCGGAACAGCGCGATGACGCGCCGCTGGGTCTTGACCTCAAGGTCGCCTACACGGGTCATGGCCGGGTCGATTCGGATTCGAGGATTTCCCAGCGCCCCTTCTTGGTCGGTCCAACATGACGGATGCGGCCCGCCTTGCGGAGCTTGTCGAGATGGTACTTGACGCCCGCTGGCGTGACCCCTACGAGGGTGGCCAGGGCGGCCCGAGTCAAAGTCGGATCGCTTTTCAGGTGAGCGAGGATGCGGTCGCGGGTAGGTATCGAATCTGGCTTGCTGCCGCCTTCTTGGGTAGCGTCGCCGGTTTCTTGGGTAGTCTCGGCGCGTTGTTGGGTGGTCTCGCGATCTTCTTGGGTAGTCTCTCGCGTTTCGCCTTGAGTTTCCTGGGTAGTCACGCGAACGGAGCCAAGCTGCCTACCATTGTCGGTCGGCCGCCAGATCCGTGTCATGAAGCCCGCACCCGCCTCGAACTCTGGCTCCGGCAGACCCGCCTCCGCGCACCGCCGGATCATGTCCACCGTCCCGGTTCCCATCTTCTCGATGTAGCGGAGCAGGTACATCGATTCGGCAATAAGCGGATTCGCAGGCAGCGACTGGTGTGCCACGCGCAGCTTCTCCACCGTGAGCGGCGGCGGCAAGCGGCCGGAATTCATGACCTCCAGCCGGTCCGCGAAGAGCATGACCTGAACGCTGCTGTTGTCGGTGTAGTCCCGGTGCGCCACCGCGTTGACGATGGCCTCCGTGACGACCTCCTTTGGGACCTCGTAGGCCACAGGTGCTTGGACCGTCTCCGCCCTCGTTCCAACGGTCAGAGCGATCTTGCTCATCACGAAGTCCACCGCTTGGTCCACAAGCTCGAAGACCGTGCCCTTGTACACCTGGTGGGAGGGGATCGGCTTGGCGACCCCGGTTCCATGGAAGTGCGCGCACTTGACCTCCGAAGAGATCAGGAAGCGTTGCGGGGCTTTGCCGAAAAGCATCATGGCGGCGTTCGTGAGCCGCCCCCTGTTCAGCAGGTTCAGGTGCCTGAGCAGGTCCGCCGGCGGAGTCTCCTCCGGCAGGGGGAACTGCCGGGATCTCCGCGCCACGCGGATGAAACGGTACATGCCCTCGACATTCAGATCGTCGAGCGTGGCACCTGAGCAGTGGGCGGCGTCGAACGGTCCAAAGCGCAACAACTGCCTCGTTTCGAGGTACTGGACGAGTGCGGCGTACAGGCCCGACACCAATTCCGCAGATGTAGCGAAACGCTTTCTCACCAGACCGGCCTGCGCCCTGCCGATGAGCGCACGCATCTTTGGGTGTCGGTCGCCTCCCTCGCCGCCCTTCAGGAAGATCAAGCGGTGCTTTTCCAACTCGGTGGCTCGGTCGAATTCGCGCTCGGTGGGCGAGACTCCGTCCGCGTCCTCGAACCCGTAGTCGGTCCCGAACAGGCCGACGTAGATCTCGCACCGCTCGACTTCATCCAGATAGACCTCGTCGGGCCGCCGGCCTGAAGCAGGCACGTCCTCGAAGAGGAAGACCTCGAAGAAACGCCGCATCAGTGGATCACCGCGCAGGTAGTCGCGCAGTTGCCTCCTCTCCCGTGCGAACTCCGACTGGACGCTGCTGATGAAGATCCGGATCGGCGTCATCGGCCCGGCCCGTCCTCGGCGATGGCATCCGGTATCGGAAGCCGGATCGCTCCAGTGAGAAGCTGCTGCATCATGCCCTGCTTGATCGCGCGGGTCTTGTCCAAGCGGCGTTCCACCGCGGCGATCTCGGCGTCCATGTCGGTTAGGACTGCCGCGATGGCGCGTTGCTCGGGGAGGGGTGGCAGGGCAAGCTCCAAAGCGAGAAACCGTCGTTTCGAGAGGTTATAGCGCGTGGCTCCCTGAGCCAACGCATACGTTGCCGTGCGACCTGGCTCTCCCCGAGACAGGTAGGCGAGAAACAACGGATCGCACTGTCCGCGGTCGTGGATGCGAATGCCGAAGCAAAAGCTGTTCAAGTACAGATCGTCCGCATCGACTGCTACCACCGCGCCCATCGCAAGGTCTTCAGGCGTCTCGGATGTCCCGTTGAACAGCACGTCGCCCGTCCGGACGCGGTGCTGTGACTCGGAGCGGGCTATCCGCACTCGGTCGAATCTGCGTCGAGTGATTGTCACGTTCTCCAAGACATCGAGAAACGAGATGTACCTCGCGGACCCGGTCCCAAAATCTGCCTTGGTCTTTCCCGCTAGACCGCCGTAGGTCTCCGCGATCCGTCCGACGGCGATTCCAGTCCACCCCCCGCTGAACCCCGGTAGCCGTGTCCTACCGGTCAGGAGTTGCTGCATCGCGGCGCGCTTGATCGCCCGCTTCTTCGCGATCAACGCCTCCAACGACCCGATCAGGGCGTCCACGTCCATGAGGACGGCGGCGATCGCCCGCTGCTCAGGGAGGACTGGGAGAGGGATGCAAATGTTGGCTAGAACCCCGCCACCGAGAGACGGCAGCGCCGTCGCGCTAGCAAGCGCACTGAGCCGAATGCTGGATAGCATATGGAAGGCGAAACGCCGATCTACAGATAGGTCGGCGAGCACGAATGCCGCCATGTTGTTGTCCAGGCAACTCGGCTGGCCAAGGATCCGTTTACGCTCAAGGAAGATGGCTGCGCCGACCTTGGCAAAGACAATTGATCCCGCCGGGAATCCAGTCGCACCGAGCAACCGTCGAGTCCTGTCCCCGATGCGATTCTTGCTTACCGTCAGAAAGATGTCGTTGCCGACGTGGTTCATGTCGGAGACTTTGAAGAACGGATACTCTCCCTGTCCTTGGCCCTGGTACCGCACCGGAAACCCGCTGCCACTACCGATGCGTCCGATGTCCCCGAGGCGTCGCATCTCCCACTCCCCGCTGAATCTCCGCCGCCCGATCACCGAGCGACCCCCATGGCTCGCAGGTGCGACCTTACGCGGGCTTCAAGGTCCTCCGCCTGCTGTGCAAGCTCAGGCAGCGACTCCGCGTATCGTTCCTCCAGCACTCTCACGCGATCCACAAGCTCGCCCGTCAGACGCTCGACCACCGCCAGAATCGCGTCCTCGATGCTCGCCATCCACTTGTCGCCGATCACCATGTCGGCGACTTCGGTCGCGCCAAGCGGTGCGTATCGCGCCAGCACCTTCGCATCCAGCTTCGCCTGAGCGGCCTTCGTGGTCCTCTTCGCCTTGGCGTGCGTCTTCATCAGATCGAAGCAGACCTCCAGCGCGTGCCGTTCCTCCCGGTCCTTGGGGCCGTCGCCAACCACCCGCAGCCGCGCCTTCACGGCTGCTTGCGTCACCTTACCCGTCGCTGTGGTCGCGCCGCTCAGCGCACCGTCCTCGCCCGCATTCTCCTCAACGAACGCCGCCACATCCCGCCCGATGACCTCCTCTTCGGACAGCAGTCGCTCAACCTCGCCGCGCTCGCCAGCGAAGTACCGCGCGACCACAAGCTCCGGCGGAAGCAGGTCCATCTTGTACTTCGTCCGTCGCACCGTCAGGTCCGGCGACTCCGTTGCCCCTTTCCCCTTCCTGCCCGTCAGCACACGGGGCCGCGCCGCCTCGGTCCAGCCCTCCGTCACGATCAGATATGCGTCGTCCTGCATGACTTCGTCCCAGTAGTCCATGAGGCACTGGTACACGTCGTAGCGGTCGAGGAGTGGAAGGTCCGCGAAGCGGTTCAACAGATCCTCCGACAGATCCCGGATCAGGACTTTGGGAGAATCTCCCTCGCCGAGTGCGAGAAGACGGGGCGCGTGCGCCCACCGCCAAGCGTCAAAGACGCGGCAAGTCCGGTCGCCGTACATCTTGAACTCATCATGTCCGTGGACGACCGCCCGAACTTCGTCCGCGGGAGCCCGCGCGCGGCTGTACCCTTCACGGCCGCTCGGTGCGAACAACCGCTCCCGCAGCCCCGGAAACACCTTCCAGAAGCGCCCGAGAGCGTCGATGTCCCGGTTCGGTATGCCTCCATGGAGGTGCGCGCCCAGGTCGTGCAGGTCCTCGGGCTCGCCGGAGTCGATGTAGCGGGGGATGTTCAGGTTGTAGTCGTTGGCCTCGCTGGCGATCTCGTCCATCGGCACCGTGCGCGCATACCCGGGAACGGCCCTCCGCTCGTTGAAAACGTCCACGATTCGGTGGATATCGCGCTCCCGAAGCCGGTTCTTCGCGCCGTCCTTCCGGAAGCCGCGGCTGGCGTCGATCATGAAGATGCCGTCCCGCGTGGCCGCGTTTCGCTTGTCGAGCACGACGATGCAAGCGGGGATCCCCGTGCCGTAGAAGAGGTTGGCGGGGAGTCCGATCACCCCTTGGATCAGGCCGCGCCCGACCAGATTGCGGCGGACGGCCGCCTCGCGGTTGCCCCGGAAGAGCACACCGTGCGGGAGGATGATCGCGCCCTTGCCGGTGCTCTTGAGCGAGGCGACGAAATGGAGGAGGAAGGCGTAGTCGCCGTTCTTCGCCGGTGGGATGCCGTATTCGAAGCGGCGAAACGCGTCGTGCGCGGGATCGAGGCCGTTCGACCAGGCCTTCGTCGAGAAGGGCGGATTGGCCACGGCGAAGTCGAATCGTTGGAGGAGCCCGCGCGTGTCGGTGAAGCGCGGCGCGGCAAGCGTGTTGCCCCGTTCGACCTCGGCCGCCGTGTGGCCGTGCAGGATCATGTTCATGCGCGCCATCGTCCACGTTGCCACATCCATCTCCTGCCCGAAGATGGTCAGCCCCTGTGGAGCTTCGTCGGAAGCCTTGATGAGTAGCGACCCGGAGCCGCAGGTGGGGTCGTAGACGGATCGGTCGCGGGCCGTGTTCGGCCCGATCCCGATCACCCGGGCCATGATGCGCGAGACCTCGGCCGGTGTGTAGAACTGTCCCTTGCTCTTGCCCGACTGGGTCGCGAAGTGCCGCATGAGGTACTCGTAGGCGTCGCCCAGGAGGTCGTCGCCGTGGGCGCGGTTGGCGCGGAAATCGAGCCCCTCGAAGATCCCGACCAGCTTCGTGAGACGGTCCGTCATCTCCCGGCCCCGGCCCAGCCTGCTCTCGTCGTTGAAGTCGGCTTGGTCGATCACGCCCCTGAGCAGGGACCCGTTGGCTTCGGCGAGCCTGCCGATGACCTTGTTGATCCCGTCGCCGATCTCCTTCGTGCCCTTGAGAGCGGCCATGTCGGCGAAACCGCCGCCCGGTGGCGCCACGATGTCGGGATACGGGTCGTCGATGTCCGCGTACTTGTCCGAGACGTACTTCATGAACAGCAGCGTCAGGACGTAGTCCTTGTACTGCGACGCGTCCATCCCGCCGCGCAGCTGGTCGCAGCTCTGCCAGAGCGACGCGTAGAGGTGGGACTTGCGTAGGGGCATGGGTGCTCAGGAGGTGGACCGGGACGCTAGATGCAGGGCGGGATGGACCGCCGGATCGGTGAACCGCCGGACCATAGTTCCGAGCTTCGAGACCCTATTCACGAAGTCGAATCGCTCGAAGACAGAGCGCACACCGCCGCCCAGGTCGGCGGAAGGAGTAATCGTCATCCGGTGGTGGTCCATGCCTCCAATGTAGTAGGTCGCCCGCTGCCGGTCTCGTACCCAAGTCGCGATCTGGCGTAACCGGGCTCTAACGCGGTGAGCGGTCGCTTTGACACAATCTGCGGCCGTTGCGTGGCTCAAGCGCCCCGCATCGTGCGCGCCCAACGAGGCAGGCTTGGGCACTTGGCCGCCCGATCTGCGCCGATCCGCTCGACCACTTCCCGGAGCCTGTCGCGGGGCACGACCTGCATTCTTGCATCGCGCAACGCGCGGAAGATCACGTCGCGCTGGCCGGATTCCCCGAGCGCCCTCTTCACCAAGCCGTGGCAAAGGACATCGACCGATGATGCAAGCCGCAGTGTAGGGAAGCGGTCGGCGCAGATCATTCTTGCCTTGCGTTCGTCGATCAGAGCGACGGCGCCGCGCCCGACGGCATAGGCGATCGTTGCGGCCTCGCCGTCGTCCAGGGTCTCCTTGAATCCTCCTTCGACCAGCGACCGATAAACGGGGGCGTCGCCCGGCTCCAGTTCCACCAGCTCAATCGAACCATCGTGGATCAGTGCTTCGAGTCCCTCCCAGGATCCGTGTCTGCGGGATCCCCCCGCAAACAGCTCCCGGCGAACGGTTTCCGTCACCAGGAAGCGGTTCGGGAAACCGTCGATGATGGCGGCTGCCGCCCGTGTCGCGTTGAGGTTGATGATAACACTGGCATCGGTCACGACCGGGACGTCCGGTTCACCGGGGAATCTGGACGACTTCATCCGCCTCGCATCTCTCGGTCTCCACTCCGTCGAGGAGCTCACGCACTTCAAGCCGATGAAGCCTGAGCAATCCGGCGAGCTGCCCCTCGCTGTAGTAGCCGCGTTTCCATGCCTCGCGCACCAGCAACCCCAGCCTTCTCGGGACGCAGTCCCCATCGGAAGTGTCGGTGGCCGGGTGGTGCGAGGTCCCCAGCACTCGGTCCGCTTGCCGGTTGGTGATGCCCCCGTTTGACTGAAACCAGTCCCAGGTGCCGGTTCGGGCCAGGCCTAGCTCCTCAAGACGGCGCACCATCGCTTCGCGCGATACGGCGAACCGGTCGGCAAGGAGGATCACGTGGCGGCGGGTCAGATGCGAGTGACCGGCGGTCAGCTCGTCAAAGCGCTGCTTCACGGCCCTTGCCGGAGTCAGCAGGGAGCGCGCGAAGGAATCCGCGTATCGCTCTTCGCGCGAGCGGGGGCTTTCATCGGCCCTAAGCACGCCGGGCTCTCGCCGGGTTGAGGTAAAGTGCCCGAGCTCATGGGCGGCGGTGTAGTTTCGCCGGGCTACGGGGTGACTGGCGTTCAGGAGCACGCAAGCGCCAACGTCGTCGTTGTAGGCGAACAGTCCCGAGATGCGGCTGTCGAGACGCCGCACATGCACGCGAATCCCGATGTCCAGTTCCATCACCGACACGATGTCCCTGACTGGGCCGGGTCCCAGCCCAAGCCACACGCGCAGCTCCTGGGCGTCCTGTTCCGCCTGGGTCCTGATATCGCCGGGCAGAATGGGTCTGGTCCGAGGAAAGTTCGGGCGCCGCGCAACGCCTAGCGCATTCTCCAGCTCGACCTCGGCGCCGACGAGATCGGTTAGCAGCCGGGCTGCCCTCTCGGTGCCGTCGCCCGAGCAGCGCTCCATGCTTCGGAACTGGGGGACAAGATCAAGGTGGACAGCCTCTCGTCGCAGGATCGCGTTCGCCGACGTTCCGTACCGGATCGCGAGTCCCCGGAGCTCGTGCGTGCGGACTCGCCGCTTCCCCTGTTCAATGGCGACAAGCGTGGTGCGCGCGACCGCGATCGCCGCAGCCGCTTCAGCCTGGGTGAGGTGCGCCGTCTTTCGGGCGATGCGGAGCCGTTGGCCGATCTCGCGATCACTGGGACGCGCGGCGTTCACGGTCATCAGCTTCTCCGAATCCACTGATTGACGAATGAACTCGGCTTTAGTGCCCTGCGGTAGTAGCGCCACTCATCTGCGTGCTTCTCAAGGAGGCGCACCAAACGCCCCTCTACGTCGACTTCGGTTCGGAGTAGGGATCGGAGAGAGCGCGCGTGGCATCTGACGATCCGCCGGACCCCGGGGTCTGCCATGGCAGCAAGGTGGTGCATGTGGAGGACCCCTGCGATGGCGTACTCTCGGTAGGCACCGTTCGCGTGCTTGAAGTCCCGGGGTACGGCGGATTCCAATGTTGCCGCGCTCATGTCGGTGCAGACATAGGTCTCTGGCTCCTCGTCGAGACCGGCTGCGTGAACGCTGACTCGCCTCAACATGCACGCAGCGCAGACCCCGCAGTGGTGCCACGAACCTCCGACGGAACTCCAGCGATTGTCTTTCCAACAGGACTTGGTGGTTCGCCACAGTTCGTCGCCAGCGATGGCGACGTAGCGAGCGAGAGTTTCCCCCTTGGTGTGCCAGAGGCGCGGGAACTCGTAGGTAATCTGCGCACCGAGGAGTGCCCGAAAGAAACGCTCCATACGATGCGTAAACTCGGGGTGGTTGCGGTAGTCGGGGTAAGCATGGCCCACAGTCACGAGCGGTGGCCCCAAGCTGCCTTGTCCGCTCTCCGGGATGATGACCCTGCTCGCGCGGGTCAGGTACGCAGCGATTCCGGAAACCGTCGCAAACGTGAATCCCCGGCTCCTTGCGCTTGATTCGTAGCTTCGCCCAACACGCACCCGGTAGGGAATCGACACGTCAGGATCCCCGTTGCCGTTCCTTGCGCTCGTTCTCCCACCAAGACGTATACGTACGACATCGTTGCCGAGACATGACTTAGCGAGTCCTGCGACGGCGAGCGAATCCATGCCTTCACTATAGGCCAGGACGGCTGCGGACGGATCGAATAGGGAGAGGCGATCCCCCGTCGGTTCCGGAGACGAGTCCTCTCGCTGGCTAAACTCGACCGACCAGTGGTCGCCCGTAACGCACCTGAGTGCGTCCAGCAGGGCGTCGGCTACCGCTGGACTCTTCCATCGGACGGGATCATCTACCGGGATACGAATCGCTAGCCGACGTGCCCATCCCATAAGAGGCCGACGACACGATCTGTCCGCGAATTCGACGCTAGCCGCTACAAGCATCGCATCGAAGATCGCCGGCTCCCATCTTGAACACGCGTAGGACTCAAGGTGCGCGATCGTGAACTGGATGTCTTTTCCGAGCTCACACTTGAGCCAGTCGCATGGCGACGAACCTCCCGACTCGCAGACAGCCACGTTCACGCCGGGGAGCCTCCTGCGGGTTGCCGACGGGGTCACAGCTGTGGTCCCTCGTCGAGCCCGCTACGCTTGGGAGGATGGCGAATCCGAACTGATGAACCGGAATCGGCCACGATCCGGGACGCCAGCCCCCGGATATCGATCACTTCGCGAACGGCGCTGAAGCGCGCTTCAACCGGCCCCCAAGTGGTCTGATTCTTCCTGATGTAGTGCTCCTCGATGGAGCGCGAGTTTTCGAGCAGGCACTCGTTCAGCGCATCCGCTACGGCGGATTCCACGAGTCCGCGTCCCGACGCGGCACCGGTCTCCGTGGCGCTCATGTAGGTGAGGAAGGTCTGCACGATCTTCGACCCAGGATGGTCCGGCCGCAGTACCTCTATCATCTCGCTGAACCCGAATAGGTAGCCTTGGCCGTTCGGCACCATGCGGAGGACGGCCTTCAGAGGGAGCACCTCAGCCTCCTTCTCGAGCGTGCTCTCCAAGGCCTCACGACGTTCCGCGAGCGTGAAGACGTCGGTCTCCAATCGCTTCGCGACCCGCTTCCAATGCGGTCCGAGCGGCAGGCTCTTCCACGGGCCATCGCTCACGTACTTCCTCCTCTGGTGGGGAGTGACTCCGCCGAATATGTCAGCAAGCGTAGTCAAATGATCTGACAATGTCAACACCCCTCATCTTCCCCACCTTCTGTTCGTCACCATAGGCTCCGCCGCCAACATGGCCCGCCATCCGGCCGCCGTCTCCGCGCTCACCCCCAGCGCCACGGCCGCAGCCTCGTCATCGTGGCACGAGCGAGTGCGACTCGGCGCCTCGGCAAGAAACACAAATCGTGCAGTCCTGTAATCTTTAGACGACTTCCCGCCGGGATTCGGCCCACCTACAATCCATTGGGCGGAAGGACGCTCGGCAGACAATGGGAGACCGTCGGGTGGGCTCGGGCCGATGTCGCGAACGGTTTCCGGGAAGGACAGGACAATTCCCGCAGTTTGGGGCGATTTACCTGTTGTTTTCAGGTGATCAGAGCCGACGCAGTTGAACGGAAGAAAACGCAGATCGTGCAGTCCTGTATGACTTTAGACGATTCTCTGCCGTGATTTGCGCCAGTGGCGATCCGTTGCTTCAGCGACCGGGTGAGCCTGCGACCGTTCTCGCGCCACTCAATCTGGTACAAGCCGGTCTTGGGATCGGGGAACACCCGGACCCGGTTCCGGCCCCTGTACCCTTGTCGTCGCGGTGTGTACCAAGTTCGTTCGTAGCGATGGCGACCGGTCCGGGAGTAACCAAAAGGCCCCTCCTCCGCGGTCGCAGGCGCTCCGGTGCGAGCCCGGCAAGTCGGCTGCTTCGAAGCGCTCACGCGAACCGGGGATCCCGGTTTTGGTTTCCCTCGCGCACGCCGCCGCCTATGCGCTGCCCACCGCATACCCTTCTCGATCCGGTGGCGGGTGTCCTCGGTGCCGAGTGCCCTCTCCCGTCCCCTCAGGTGAACTACGGCCTCGCTCCCGTGCGAGCTGAGCTCCTGCTTCAGCGTCTCCATAACCGGAACGCTGAAGAGCCGATCGTAAGGAAGTCAACCCGTAGGGAAGAGGCTGTTGTCCGCCGTTGTCCGATGTTGGCCGAGAAGGTATGCGGGCGGCTGGACACCGCCGCCAGCGTCTGGCCGAACGCCCCTGTCGCGCTCCTTGGAGACCCGGCCAAGGGAACGGAACGCGATAGGGTGATCGGTCGGTCGTACTTGCTGGCTGTTCTCCGGGCACGGTACCCTCATGCATATGAGTTGTGCTCGCGTAGTCGGCACGATCTTATGTATCGCGTGACATTTCAGGCGCGCGGTCGGTGCGAAAGGAAGCCCGAATGCCGAAGCGGGCATGCGAGGAGATATGGACACGCAATCGAGAGAGCTCCCGGGAGGTGGTCGGGCAAGGATGCACCGTTGGCACATTCGCCGGTGGCGCGGAGGCGGTGGACCGGGGCGGTTGAGCGCGGGCGTCGCGCTCTCGGCCATGGCCGTCGGCGGGAACGCAATGCTGCTTCTGTCCTGCGGCGATGGCGCCGTCGAGCCGGCGCCTCCTCCGGCTCCCGTGGCCACCACCGTAGCGGTCAACCCGGGCTCGGCCGCACTGTCGGCCCTGGGCGAGACGGCCCGGTTCACCGCCGAGGTGCGCGACCAGAGCGGGCAGGTGATGACGGGGGCGGCCGTCGCGTGGGCGAGCAGTGACGCCTCGGTCGCGACGGTCGACGCGTCCGGGCTGGTGACGGCGGTCGCCAACGGAAGCGCCACGATCACGGCGACCTCAGGATCCGCCTCGGCGAGTGCGACGGTGAGGGTGGACCAGGAGGTCAATACGGTGGCGGTGACGCGGACGGAAGCGAGCCTTGCCGCTCTGGGCGACACGGTGCGGCTGACGGCCGAGGCGCTCGACGCGAACGGACAGCCAGTTGTGGGCGCCGAGTTCTCGTGGGGGTCCAGTGACTCCGCCGTAGCGACCGTGGACGCGTCCGGGCTGGTGACGGCGGTCGCCAACGGAAGCGCCACGATCACGGCGACCTCAGGATCGGTCTCGGGGATTGCGAGCGTAGTCGTGGCGCAAGAGGTCAGCGCCGTGGCGGTGACACCGGATACTGCCACGGTCTTGGTGGGCGACACGTTGCGGCTGGCGGCAACCGCCACCGACGCGAACGGACAGGTGGTGACCGGGGTCGCGTTTGCGTGGGCGTCGGGCGACACGGCGGTGGCCGTGGTGGACGCGTCCGGGCTCCTGACCGGGGTCGGCGCGGGACAGGCGCAGGTGACGGCCACAGCGGCGGGGGTCACGGGCCGCGCGCAGCTGACGGTTGTGGCTCCGGTGCCCACGACCATTGCCGTCACCCCCGACACGGTGGTGCTGACCGCAGTTGGACAGACCGAGCAGCTCACCGCCCAGGTGCATGATCAACTCGGGCGTGTGATGGATGGGATCCCGGTTGCCTGGTCGAGCGCCGACACGACTGTCGCGGTGGTCGGTTCGGCCGGGCTGGTCACGGCGGTGGGCGGTGGTGCGGCGACGGTCACGGGCCGGGCGGGCGAGGCCTTTGGGGACGCGTTCGTGACGGTAATGCAGTCGGCCGACTCTGTCACGGTAACACCTCCCGCAGACACCATCGCGCTGGGCGATACGCTACGGTTGGTCGCGAAGGCGTACGACGAGAGCGGCCACGTGGTGGCGGGAGCGGTGTTCACTTGGTCGTCAAGCAACGCAGCAGTGGCGACGGTGGACTCCTCGGGGCTGGTGCGAGGCGTCGGGGTAGGCACGACCACGATCACGGCCACCGTCGGAGACGCTTCGGGAACATCCGCGATCACCGTGACCAACCCCGACCGGGCCGCGCTGGTGTCGTTGTACAACGCGACGGACGGCCCGAACTGGTTCGACAACACCAACTGGCTGACGGACGCGGCGCTTAGCACGTGGCACGGCGTACGGACCGACGAACACGGACGAGTGTCCGCCCTGTGGCTACCTGGGAACGGCCTGACGGGAAACTTCTCCCCGGAGGTCGGCAACCTGGAGAACCTCACTATACTGGTACTGGAGTCCAATCAACTCACGGGACCGATTCCCTCGGAACTCGGTAACCTGGTCCACTTGAGAGAACTATGGCTGCCCTCGAATCGGCTTTCGGGACCGGTTCCCCCGGAACTCGGCAACCTCCTCAACCTCACCATACTCTCGCTTTCGGACAACCAACTGACCGGACCGATTCCTTCGGAACTCGGTAATCTCCGCAGCCTCAAGATCTTGGACCTGTCAGAAAACCGGCTAACGGGCCCGATCCCTTCTCAACTTGGACAGCTCGCCAGACTGACTGAGTTCTGGCTGGGAGCGAATCGGCTCACGGGGCCCGTACCCGCAGAATTCGGTAACCTGACGAACCTAACGGTACTGGCACTGGGCTCCAATCAGCTCAGCGGACCGGTTCCGCGGGAACTGCTCGATCTCCGCCCGCTCGAGGTGTTGTATCTTGATCGGAACGATGGCCTGTGTGCGCCTGGGACGCGGAGTTTCGTGGATTGGATCCAGGAAGTGGGCCATTATCTCGGTGAACATTGCAACGCTTCCGATGTCACTGCGCTGCGGTCACTGTATGAGACCGCCCGCGGTGACGGCTGGTCGAGTTCGGAAGCGTGGAACACCAGTTTCGTTCTCACGGAATGGTTCGGCGTAACGGCCGACTCGCTCGGGCATGTCGTTTCCCTCAACCTCTCTCGAAACGGGCTGTCTGGGAGACTGCCCGCGACATTGGGTTCACTGACGCGCATGACCGAGTTGCGCGTCAACGGCAACGAATTGACCGGCAACTTGCCTAATTCGCTGGCTAAACTCGATTTGCGAGAACTTCACTACGGCCAGACCGGCTTATGCTATCCCGATGATGAGTCTTTTCGCCGTTGGCTGGGGGGCGTCGAGTCCCACACGGGCACAGGCGTCGCCTGTCCGCCTCGCTCGGAGCGCGACATTCTGGTTGAGATCTACGACGCCCTGGGCGGACCGGAATGGACGAATAACCACAAGTGGTTAACGGACGCGCCCCTGAGAGACTGGCACGGCGTAGAGGTGAACAACCAGGGGCGGGTCGTCGCGCTGGACCTATACCAGAACCAACTCCGCGGTGCTATTCCACCGGTCCTGGGCAGCCTACCCAGCTTGGTTTCTCTGCGACTGGAGGGAAACGGCGGACTGACAGGTCCCATCCCGCCGGAACTGGGCGACCTTGGCAACTTGGAAAACCTGAACCTCCGGTGGAACCATCTCAGGGCCACCATTCCGCCCGAACTCGGCAACCTCACGAGGCTCCGACGCCTTGACCTCGACCTTGCACGGTTGCGCGGTTCGATTCCACCGGAAATAGGTCGCCTGGCCAATCTGGAGTACCTGAGCCTCAGTCGCAACGCGGTCGATGAAGGTGCCCTGACCGGGCCGATCCCGGATGAGTTGGGCAACCTAGTGAAGCTTGACAACTTGGACCTCAGCGAGAATGAACTCACGGGACCAATCCCAGACGAGTTGGGCAATCTGGGGCGCATGACCCGTCTGGATCTGAGTGCCAACGAACTGACGGGGGACATCCCCGGCACCCTCGACAACCTTGTCAGGCTCTTGCATCTGGATTTGAGAGAGAACTCGCTGACGGGAACGATACCGGTCGGGATCGGCAGTCTCACCCGGCTGTCCCATATGAATCTGTCTGACAACCAACTTGCTGGAAACATTCCACAGGCGATTGGAAGGTTATCTGAGTTGGAGTACTTGTGGTTGGAACGCGCCGGCTTGGAGGGGCCGGTGCCCATGCAACTCGGTGGTGTGGAGAATCTTAGAGAGCTGAGGCTTACGGGCAATGCCGAGATGGTTGGTGCGTTGCCGCAACAACTCACGGAACTGCGCGGACTCGAAGTGCTTTTGGCGGACGGAACCGCTCTCTGTGTCCCCGGCGAAGCACAATTCCTGAATTGGCTCCAAAGTGTTCCCAAGCGCCGGATCTCTCCCTGCGTCCAGGAATTGCCGGACGCCTACCTGGTCCAGGCGGTACAGTCTCGCGACTTCCCGGTACCGCTTGTCGCAGGGGAACCGGCGCTTCTGCGCGTCTTCGTTACGTCCCGGATCACGACGAACGCGGATTTCCCCCCGGTTCGGGCAACGTTCTTTGGGAACGGGACGGAGAGATACACCGTAACCATTCCGCCGAAGCCAGGGCCAATGTCAACGGCGCTGTATGAAGGATCTCTGCGGCAATCGGCGAACGTCGAAATACCGGGATGGGTAATCTCACCCGGACTGGAGATGATTGTTGAAGTCGACCCCGACGGCACGCTCGACGCGGATCTGGGAGTCGCTCGGCGAATCCCGGCGTCGGGCCGAATGGCGGTCGAAGTGCAGGATGTTCCACTCCTCGACCTCACACTGGTTCCGTTTATCGTGACCACCGATCCAGACTCTTCGATTATCAACCTGACAGAAGCGATGGTGGCGGACCCGGGGAACCACGAGGTGCTCTGGGGCATACGCGAACTGATGCCGGTGGCCGACCTGGAAGTGACCGCGCACGCGCCGGTTGCGACGGCAACCGACAATAGGAGGGAACTACTTTCGCAGACCGAACTGATCAGAGTCGCCGAGGGCGCCACGGGCCACTACATGGGGATGCTGCCCTACTTCGTTGGTGGGACTGCCTATCTCGGCGGCAGATCGAGTTTCGCGAGTCCTTCCCCCGGCCTCATGGCACATGAAATCGGGCACAATTTCAACCTGCTCCACGCGCCGTGTCCGCCCGGAATCAACAACCCCGACCCTTCCTACCCGCATGTCGGTGGCCGGATCGGCGTCTGGGGATACGATTCCCGCGACGGTGGGCGGTTGGTGCCTCCGACTACCTCGGATGTGATGGGCTATTGCGGTTATGAGTGGCCCGGCGACTACCATTTCACGAATGCGCTGAGCTACCGGCTGTTTGACGAGACTGCAAGCAGTTCGTCAGCCGTGGCAGCCCGCGACAAGTCGCTCCTGGTGTGGGGCGGTGTCAACGCAGAAGGAGACTTGTTTCTGCAACCCTCTTTCGTCATGGACGCTCCACCGGCTTTGCCGGACTCGGTCGGCGAGTACCAACTCATGGGACGATCGGCTACCGGGGAAGAACTTTTCGCGTTGCGATTTCCTATGAAGCGCATGGCAGACGGGGAGGGAAGCTCCTCCTTTGTGTTTGCTTTGCCCGTCCAGCCCGGGTGGGAGGAGAATCTCGCGAGCATCACCCTCGCCGGTGCCGGTGGATCGTTCACACTGGACGGCGAGAGCAATCTGCCGATGGCTATCCTGCGCGATCCCCGCACCGGGCAGGTGCGCGGCATCCTGCGGGACCTGCCGCCCCCGACCCAGACGGCGGCGGACGCGGTGGGACAGGCTGCCGGGCAAGGGCTGGAAACGCTGTTCAGCCGGGGTATACCTGGCGCGACAGCTTGGAGACGGTAACCTCACTTCAGGGCATGTTACGAAATGTTGGGACAGCTCCGCCCGCGCCCGTCGGTGGAGCGCGCGGATTCCCGCCATTTTGAAGCGGTTTTGCCGCGATTTCGGTACGGTAGAATCAGATGCGATCCAACGGCAAGAAACGCAGATCGTGCAGTCCTGATTCAACTTAGACGATTCCTCGCCGTGATTCACCTACTCCCGACCCTCACGTTACGTCAGGCTTGCTCATCCAGGCGCACTGGGGACCCTGCCTCGGCGTCTTCCGGCACCCGCAGCAGAGATCCTTCGCGCAGGATTGTACCCTGCTTCACCAGCTCGTCCAGTACCTGCCGGAAGCGTTTGACGATCTTTGGGCCGGATCTCTTGAAGCCGAAGATGCGGATCGCCTCGCCGGCCGCGTCGGCGGGCGTGATGCCGTAGCTCACCCGGACGGCGTGCACCAGGGCGGTCGCGATTTCCTCGGAAGCGATGCGCGCGGGGCCGCGCAGGGACGAGGGGATGTCGCCGTCCCGGCGCCGTACCTCAACGGATGCGTGCTCGAGCCGCCAGAGGAAGTCGTGCTTGTCGATCCTGTATAGTCTCTGCCTCGCGCCCGCCGTTACGCCCAATCGCATCTGCGCACGGATGCGGGAGCCGGCGCGTCCCACCCCGGCACCCTTGCGGATCCGCAGAATCACCTCGTCAATGTGAACCGGGCTCTCCCCGTCGACCACGCGGGCGATCCACTGCGCCAGGCGATCGGCCGGCACTTCGTGGAGGGGCGTGCCGAGGTAGCCGATGCCAAGCCGGGCCATCCTGTAGGAAGCCGTAGGCGCGGGAATCTCCGGTCCGGGCTCGGGCGCTCTTTCGAGGGGCTTCGGAGGCGAGGGCTTCCGCACTGACCGTGGCACCCCGTTGATCTTCGCGGATCGGACCGCGGCCGCGACCCGTTCGATTTCCTGGTGCGGATTGCGGAACCAGTCGGTGCTCCAGATGCGGTGGATGCGCCATCCCAGCCCCTCCAGCACCTGCTGCCTCAGGCGGTCCCGGTCGCGGGCGGAACGGGAGCTGTGGTAGGTGGCGCCGTCGCATTCGATGCCCAGGAGGTAGCGTCCGGGCCGCTCGGGGTCCACCACCGCCAGGTCGACGAAGAACCCGGCCGATCCGACTTGGTGGTCGACATCGTGCCCAAGGGCGCGCAGCCGGGCGGCAACCGCTTCCTCGAACGGGGAATCAGCCTCTTTGCCGCTGGCCGTCGGGACGTCGATCACTCCGTGTTGCGCGTACTCCAAGAAGGTCTTGAGCGCCCGCACGCCCCTGGCCCCGGAGCGCCTCAGGTCCAGATCCGCGCCGACGAAGTTGCAGTACACGATGCAGCGCCGGCGGGCCCGGGTGATGAGCACGTTCAGGCGCCGCTCGCCGCCGTCCCGGTTGAGGGGTCCGAAGTTCATCGGCAGATATGCGCCGTCGATCTTGCCGTAGCCGATGCTGATCAGGATCACGTCGCGCTCGTCTCCCTGGACGTTCTCCAGGTTCTTGACGAAGAACGGCTCTTCGGGATGGGCCGCGAAGAACTCCTCGTGCGAGGGATCGCGTCGGCGCAGGATGTCGACCTCGTCTTCGATGCGGCGCGCCTGGACGTTGCTGAAGGCGGCGACGCCCAGCGTGAGCTCGGGGGTGTCGTGGGCGTGCTTCATGACGGCCCGCGCGATCGTCTTCGCCTCGGCGGTGTTGATGCCCCGGCGCTGGTAGTCGGCGTCGGGATCGTGCCGGAAGAGGAGGCCGGTATCGACCTTGCCGGCGTCGGGGCTCGGGAAGACCACCAGTCGGTTGTCGTAGAACTCGTGGTTCGACACCGCGATCAGCGACTCGTGGCGGCTCCGGTAGTGCCAGCGGAGCATCCTCTCGCGGGCCCCCTGGGCGCAGAACATGCCCAGAATGCTCTCCAGGTCGG
This sequence comes from Longimicrobiales bacterium, assembly GCA_965232315.1. Classification (GTDB taxonomy): domain Bacteria; phylum Gemmatimonadota; class Gemmatimonadetes; order Longimicrobiales; family Gaopeijiaceae; genus BD2-11. The sequence goes on from CBDDPN010000031.1 coordinate 139,861, forward strand.
CGGTGCGGCTCGCCTCCTCTTCCCCGCCGTCGGCCATGCGGTCGAAGAAGCTGGTCGGCGGCAGCTGCTTGCTGTCGCCCACCACGACCGCCTGCCTGCCCCGGATGATGGCCCCGAGGGCTTCGACCGGTCGCACCTGGCTCGCCTCGTCGAACACCACCAGATCGAAGTCGACCGACCCGGGTGGAATGTACTTGGCGATCGAGAGCGGGCTCATCATGAAGACCGGCTTGATGCTCTGGACCGCCCGGCCCGCCTCCTGCATGAGCCGGCGGACGGCCAGGTGGCGGGACTTCTTCTGGAACTCCCGCCTGAGGACGCCCAGCTGACCGCCGCCGCGCTGGCGCGGAAGCTGCTCCCAGTGGCGCTCGGCGATGACCGCCCGGTTGCGGTGGAACTGCGCCATGTCCAGCTCGCGGAAGCGGTCGATGAGGCCGCCGTGGGTCGCCCCGTCGAACCGGGCCAAGGCCTCCTGTTCGCGGAAGGCCGCATCCAGCCAGGCGGCGTAGCAGGCGTGCTCGAAGAGGCCGGTGAGCCGGCGCGCCGCGTCCGGGCGTGATGCTGCGGCTCCGGCCACTTCGGGGATGCCCATTTCGGCGGCGTGCTTCTCCAGCTGGTTGAAGCGCACCACGTCGTGCATGGAGGACACGCGGTCGAGGGCGGCGCGGAGCCAGGCGTCCGAGGATCCGTAGGCGCGCTCCTCGAAAGACTCGCCGGGCTCCAGACGTTCCGGGCGCAACTCCATCGCATCGGCGAGGGCGTCCAGCGCCTCCGCCAGCGCCTCCATCGCGCGTTCGCAGGCGTCGGCGGCGGCGCGGAGTTCGGTCGGGTCCGAGGGACCAGAGGAGGACGGGCCCGGAGGATGGCCGGACAGATCAGAGGAGGACGCGCCCGACGCATGGCCGGACGGACCAGAGGAGGACGGGCCCGACGCGTACCCGGAGGGAGGCCCGCCGGAGCGTCCATGGAGGCGGTCCAGAAGGTCGTGCACCTCGTCTCCCACGAGCCCCGCGGACTCGTCGCGGTGAAGCTGCACCAGCCACGCCGCGGCTTCCGCGAAGGCTCGGTGCTTCTCCGCCCGGTCGCCCAGGCTCAGCCCCGGGCACAACCGGCCGATCAGGTCCCCCGCTTCCTCGACCTCCCGCCGCAGGCGCCCCGCCTCCAGGATGGCGTCCACCAGCTCGAGCTGCTCCCGGACGGCGCCGGGCATCTCCCCTCGGCAGAGCCCCGCGAGCCTCCTGCGCGCGGCGCGGAACGGACCGGACAGGAAGCGCCACCACTTCTTCCCGTACGCGCGCAGGGCTTGACGCTCCGCCAGCACGTTCTCGTTCCAGGCCTCGGGGATGAGGACAGCATCGTGCCGCGAGCGGATCCCGGCGAAGGAGCCCGCGGTCTCCGCCACCTTCTCGATGCGCGCAGCCTCAGCGATCCAGGCCTGACTGCGGTGATCGGCGTCCCCGAGTGCCGGAGCTTCCAGGGCCGTGCGCGCGGTGCGGATCATCCGCTTTACGTCCGCGGGCTTCTGCTCCCCGAACGTGCGGTCGCGGCCGAGCCGCCCGATCAGCTCCTCCGCCTCCCGTCCCAGGCGGCACAACGCCCCCGATGCGACCTCCAGGACGTGGCGCACGGCATGCTCGTCGGTGGGCACGAAGTGGAGCCGGCCGCACGGCCACCACAGGTGCCTGCAGGGGACGCCGATCGCGCGCACCAGCTCCTGGAGCTCGCGGGCCACCTCGCGCCGGCGAATGAACTGCTCGTCGCTCCACGACACCGAGTCCCGGATCGGCAGCCCCGGACCATCGACCTCCAGCCCATCCTCCCTCAGCTGCGCCAGACGGCCGACCAGGTCGTGCGGGGTCAGCCCGCTCCGTCCCACCGGCGAGTTGACCGCGCGGGCGTAGTCGTTCAGGCGACCGCGGGCCTCATCGAGCAGCACCCCGTCCTCCGTCCCACGCTCGACCTTCGGCCGGCCCATCGCCAGCGTGCGCTTCAGCTCGTCCAGCACGACCCGCTTGTTGGTCTTGTGGCTGTGCAGCTCCAGGCAGGCATCGCCCAGGTGGATCGTGTCCAGGCGCCGTTTCACGACCTCCAGGGCGGCCATCTTCTCCGCCACGAAGAGGACCGTGCGGCCGCCGGCCAGCGCCTCGCCGATCAGGTTGGTGATGGTCTGCGACTTCCCGGTGCCCGGAGGCCCCTGGATCACCAGGTTGCGGCCCTGGATCGCGTCCAGAACCGCGAGCGTCTGCGAGCTGTCGGCGTCCATCACGGGATGGAGACCCGCCACCCCCTCGGCATCGTCGATGTGCTCGTCCTCGCCGATGTCGGGCGGCCCCGGCGCGAATCCGTCGCCGCCGAAGAGCTGCTGCACCAGCGGGTGGTCGGCCGGCTGGCCTCCTTCCGGCCAGGTCTCCGCATCCAGGTCCTTGTAGATGAGCAGCTTGCTGAACGAGAAGAAGTTCAGGTGGACCTCGTCGTGCGTGACAGCCCAGCGCTCCCTCTTCGCGACGGCCTTCCCGACCCGGAGGAGATAGTCCTCCACGTCGAGATCCTCCTCGGCCGGCATCTCCGGGAGCCGGATGCCGAAGTCCTGCTTGAGCTTGGCCTCGAGCGAGAGGTTCGCCTCGATGTCGTCCCCGGTCCATCTGAGCTTGAAGCTCTCCCGCACGCCGGACCTGTCGAACTGAACCGGGATCAGGATCAGCGGCGCGCGGCGCTCGGTGCCGCTGCTCTCGGACTCGTACCAGCGGAGCATCCCGAGGGCGAGATAGAGGATGTTGACCCCCTGTTCCTCGATCGAGAGGCGGGCCTGACGGAAGGTCTCGCGCAGGCGCAGATTGAGCGCGGCGCGGGGAAGCGCGGTCTGGAGCTTGTTGTCGGTGTGGCGGGCGGCGGCTCCGTCGGGGTCGTCGTCGGGCTCGCCCAGCATGGCGAGGAGCTCGGAGGGGACGTCGTCGAGGTCGTCCGTGGCGTCGAGGTCGTCCGTGGCCAGTTCGCCGGTCGCCAGCGCCGTCTCCGCGGAGGCGGGAAGGAAGTACATGACCCGCGGGCTTCGGGACGAGGATCCGTCGGGCACGGGACCGCCCACGAGGATCCGGAAGAGCTCGCGCGAGCGCTCGTCCACAACCTCGATGCCGCGCCGCTTCGTGGGACGGAAGTTGAGCAGCGGGTTCTTCAGGGAGAGATCGAGGACATCGCGGCGGGATTTCTCAAGCTCCTGCCGGATGAAGGAGAGGTCGGTCATGGGCGGGGGCCTGCGCTTCGAGGCAATCCGGCTCGCGGGACGGGTGATTGCACCGGGCGGCGCCTTGCTCTGAGAGGGGTGAGGTGAGGAGATGACCGGTGGGGAGGGTGCGGGAATTGGGACTCATGGCGCAAGAGGGTTCGTCAGCGTTTCATCGTCCACCTCCAGAGTCATCCAGATCCAGGGCCGTCAACGAACGAATCTGGCCTAAATGGCCATGTGGGTGTTGTTGGGGTGATGACGGGGGAGGATCGCGGGCAGGTGCCAAGGCCTGGAGCTTCAAGGGCTGACACCGACCGACCCACTCGTCCCCGTCAACGAGAGATCGAGCCTCACCTGGTCGTAGGGAACCCGCGGCACCAGCGTACCACGCGCGCCCGGCCGCAATTCCACGAGTCCGTATTGGGACATCGTCTTCAGAGTTCGCGAGAGGTTCGACTTGCGGCGCCCGGCCAGCACCGCGAGCTCTGTGAGCGAACGCGGTCGCTCACGGGCAATCAGCTCCAGGAGATGCCGGTTATGCTCGGACAGCAACTTCGCGAAGCTGTCGATCGAGGTGAACCAGACCTTGGGCTCACCCTTCGCAGGCGTGTGCTCGCCACGGGCAATGGCCATGGTGCGCGCCTTCATCTGATCGTAGCCGGCGATGCCGATCTTCAGTGTCTTCATGGAATCGATCCTCTCTCTCGAAGCAGCTGGTCCACTTCCTCGTCCCCGGTCCACGTGAGCTTGAAGTTCTCCCGCACGCTGGACCTGGTGAGCTGAACGGGGATCAGGATCAGCGGTGCGCGGCGGAGGCGGGAAGTAAGTACATGACCCGCGGGCTTCGGGACGAGGATCCGTCGGGCACGGGACCGCCCACGAGGATCCGGAAGAGTTCGTGCGAGCGCTCGTTCGACTTGCTGCGCCCAGCCGTTGCTGTAACTACAATCTATATGTACAATCGATCGATGGAATTCGAGTGGGACGAGACCAAGAACCAGACGAAACATCCGCAAGCACGGCATCGGATTCGACACAGCCAGGCGCATCTTCGAGGGGACCGTGGCAACGTCGCCCGACCGTCGCCGGGACTACGGCGAGGACCGCCACATCAGCATTGGCCGGGTGGAGCCCGGAGCGCTGATCGTGGTTGCCCACACCGAGCGTCGCGGGCGCATCCGTCTGATCTCCGCCCGCCCGGCATCACGCAAGGAAAGGAAAGTCTACCATGAGCGGACGCTACGATAGGCCCCTCACGCCCGAGCAGATCGCGGCAGAGAAGGACGAGAGCATCGATTTCAGCGACATACCGGAACTGGACGAGGAATTCTGGGAGCGGGCGGAACTCGTCGAGCCTGATCGCACCGACCAGATCACCATGCGCGTCAAACGCTCCGTGCTGGCCTATTTCAAGGCTCCGGGGAAGGGCTACCAGACGCGAATGAACCGCGTACTGGAGAGCTACGTGAGGCACAGGACGGGGGCATCCGCCAACACCGGGGAGGGCGCAGGCCACTGACCGACCGTCGGTCAGACCAGCTCTCCCCGGTCACCCCACCGCTTCTCGAACTCACGAAGTCGGCGCCGGAGTTCGTCGCCCGGATTGATGATGAAAAACGTGCGGTTGCTCACCCGGCGCCAATAGTAGGCCAAAGTGCCGTCCGGGAGTTGGTGCTTCCACCACAAGATCTCGGCGCGATGGCCACCCCGGCGTCTGGTGTTGTGGTGGTAGATCACGGCGGTACGTCCTTCCGCCAGTGCCATCGCTTCCGAGAGTGGAATCCGTTTCGCATCCACCTTTCTCGCAGGCCTGAAACGGTCGTCAGGCACGAGGCCGTTATCGGGGTCGGCAAAGACGAGATCGCAGCCGCCGAGCTGCCGCTTGACCCGGTTGAACCACCGGTGCCGCCAGCGCTCGCGATCGTGGGCCTTGACGTCGGCAACCCCGAGGCCATCAGGGACAAAGACAGCATCGCCGAGAATCCCCGACCGCTGGATGTCCGCAACTGACCGCCGGTCGCCGATCAGCTCCTTCAGCATGTCGAACAGCTCAGCGTCAAGGTGCCGCCACTCGCGCGGATGCTGGAGGTATGCAGTGTGCTTGCCGTCCCCGGCAGGTCCAGCGTCGGGATGCAGGTACCAAGCGACCCCGAGACGCCTGGTTCCGCGGATCGCCCGCAGAAGCGCGTACTTCACATAGTCTCCGATATCTCCGACGTACCTGTCCTGCATGTGGTCGCTCTCCTGTCCAGGGGACGTGAGTCTGGCTCACCCTCTCCGGGAGGAATTGGCGCTCGCACGGCCCGGAGGTGGTTGACACCGGGTATCCTGGGCACGGCCTATCCGGCGACCTCGATCTTACGGACTACCATGCCAGCGGCATTCTCGACTGCCACTTCGCTGTACTCGCGGACGGCATCCGCGATGTTCGCCAAGGCTGCCTCTTCCGTCGTCCCCTGGGATGCACAACCCGGAAGGCCTGGAACCCAGACGGAGAATCCCTCTTCGGACTCTTCAAGCGCTACCCGGTGTTTCATGGTCCACCTCCAGGGTCACCCAGATTCAAGGCCGCCAACGAACATCTCAATCTCGCATCTTCGGGCGTGGACCGCGCTGTTCACCCCATTCATGCGCCAAACCGAACACTTGAAGCTCTCCCGCACGCCGGACCTGTCGAGCTGAACCGGGATCAGGATCAGCGGCGCGCGGCGCTCGGTGCTGCTGCTCTCGGACTCGTACCATGTGTGCATCCCGAGGGCGAGATAGAGGATGTTGACCCCCTGTTCCTCGACCCGAGAGGCGGGCCTGACGGAAGGTCTGGCGCAGGCGCAGATTGAGCGCGGCGCGGGGAAGCGCGGTCTGGAGCCTGTTGTCGGTGTGGCGCGCGGCGGCTCCGTCGGGGTCGTCGTCGAGCTCACCCAGCATGGCGAGGAGCTCGGAGGGGACGTCGTCGAGGTCGTCCGCGGCCGGTTCGCCGGGCGCCGGGCGCGCGGTCTCCGCGTGGGCGGGACGGAAGTACATGACCCGTGGGCTCCGGGACGAGGACCCGGCGGGCACGGGACCGCCCACGAGGATCCGGAAGAGCTCGCGCGAGCGTTCGTCCACAACCTCGATGCCGCGCCGCTTCGTGGGACGGAAGTTGAGCAGCGGGTTCCGGAGGGAGAGATCGAGGACGTCGCGGCGGGACTTCTCGAGCTCCTGCCGGATGGAAGAGAGGTCGGTCATGGGCGGGGAGGTGGGGGGTGGGGCAGGCCGGGCGGCGGGACGGGAGGCTGTACCGGTCGCTGGCCTGCTCTGACGGAGGTGGCGTGAGTAGATGAACGGGGGGGGTGCGGGGATTGGGACTCATGGCGCAAGAGGCTTAGCCAGCGCTTCATCGTCCACTTTCCGGGTCATCCAGATCCAAGGCCCGTCAACGAACGTTGCAAGGCGTTCGGCCATCGCGTACTCACTCAGTAATCCACTGAGTATTTATTCTATCTTGCTTACGTTAGTTCGTCTGGCCACAACGGCCATGTGGGTGTTGCCCGCCAAGCGTGTGCTTTCGCGCCGCATCCATGGTGGCGTCGCGGTCCGTTGCACGGTCACGGGCGATTCAAGCGAATGGCGGTCTTGGGACGGAATCGCGGCAAATCACCGGCGCAGTGCTTGCCGGGAGGCGGTGCCGCGCGATAGCGTCCAACGCCTTGGCCCGCCATGCGCCAAGACCACCGAAACAACTGCGGGGCGCCCGCATGCCGCCGGGACGCCCGCCTGACCCCAACCGGCCAGACTGATGCCCGTCACCTCTTGCGAATACACCCTGTTCGGCGAACGCCACAGCCGGGACAAGCTACGCGACGTGCTCAGACACGTGCTCCCGGAGCTAAACCGCATGAACCCGGAAGCGTTGCGCAGGTGTGCCGCGTCTGACCGGTTCCCCTGGCTGATCTGGCGGGGCGGAAAGCACTTTTCGTTGAAGCGGCGCTACCGAGACCGCCTACAGCTTGCCCCGGACCTGTGGGCGAACGTTCGCTGGGTCACGCGCGACAACCTTCAGGCGTCGTGCCGGGAGGTCCTCAGGCAGCTGGGGTATCCGGGTGCCTCCTTCACAGTGAGCCGATTCGGCGAAGGCGCTCCTGGCCGAACGACAGCAGAGGAGGCAGTCAACGTAGGAGGATTCACTGCAACGAGCCCTACTGCCGAGCATCACCTCACAACTCCGCAAGGGCCTGCGCTGAACAAGAGCGAGGGTAGGAGCATGGATCTGGTCGACGGGCTGGCCAACCAGTTGGAAACGCGCTACGCAGAGTTCTTCGAGGACATGGGAATAGACCCCGCGACCGGCTTGCTGAAGGGACGGGCGGGCTGGAAGATCGCTTGCTACCCCCATGTCGGAACGAAGTACGGCTCAGACCCGGAAGTAAACCGCGTCCTCGTCTTCGGTCTGAACGTCGGGTACGACATGAATCCCGAAGGGATCTGGACGACCGACGAATGGCGGGAAGGGCTGGAGCCTCAGGAGGAGGTTCAGACAGGTTTCAACCCTCACATAGCCGGAACCTACTTCACCATGATACGCTACGGATTCCCTCCCGATTGGGGCTGGGAGAGGTTCAAGCATTCGAAGGACAGCTGCCAGGTTCTGCTAAGGAAGGGCGAGGGCCTGCCCTCGGAAAACCCGCTCTCCTACCTGGCCTTCTCCAACATCTACAAATGGGTATGGCACGGAGCCGAAACAACTTTTCAGCAGAAAAGCACCCAGAGGTTTCTGGACCGGACGAAGGAGGCAGAGCTGATCCTGGACGAAATCAGAATCCTCGATCCAGACATCGTAATTCTGCAAAGCTCTCGCTTCGCGCATCCCTCCTTCGGCGCGATCATGAATGCCATCGACCACCTCACAGGAAAGGCGTACGTTCTCGTCCACCCCTCGCACTACCGCGCTCGTCATCCGGGGCGGATAACACGGCCCTTGCCCTATGCGGCGCCGGCCGGAAGGTATGGAGCGTGATCTTGACCCCGGCGTTCCACGGCGACCCTCAGCATTCCCGATCGAGGTGAACCAGACCTTGGGCTCACCCTTCGCCGGCGTGTGCTCGCCACGGGCAATGGCCATGGTGCGCGCCTCTCATCTGGTCGTAGCGCGCGATGCCAATCTTCAGTGTCTTTCAGGGGTCAACGGAGGTGGCAGTCATCCCGTATATTGGACAGCCTGACCAAGACGGGAACGGACCAGGGAGCCACGGGCCATGACACCACGATCCACCTAACAACTCAGAATCGCCCTCAAGTGGGCCAAGCCAGCAATCTGGCGCCGTTTCCTCATAGACCCGACCATGACACTCGTCGACCACGACGAGTGGACCCCGCCCGGAATGCCCAGGGACCTGGACGCCAGGGAATTCCGCATCGGCCAGCTCCTGACGCGGGCAAAGGACTGGATCGATTACACGTATGACTTCGGCGACAACTGAAAGCACAGGATCACGCTGCAGAAGATCCTGCCGTAGAATCCCCGGCAGCGTCTTCCCGCGTGCATTTCGGGGAAACGCCGGTGTCCGCCGGAAGATAGTGGCGGCGTGGGGGGCCATTACCACATGCTCTCGGTCCTGCAGGATCTGAAGGACAGGGATCACACGCATATCTCGGAGTGGGTGGGCGAAGACTTCGATCCGGACGAGTTCAGCGTGGACGCCCGTCAACCGGCGGCTCCGGCGGATGTACGGGTGAGGATCCGCGCAAGCACTTGGACGGAGCAATCAACTTTTCCCGAGGGCTGGTTCCACGAGGGGATGAACCGCGTCTCCGGTTGGTATCGCCGGCAGACCCCACTGATCATCTTCGCGATCGGCGCCGTCGTGGCCGTATCGCCCAACGCGAGCACCGTGCACGTCGTGCAGGACCTCTGGCGGGATGACGCGCTGCGGTATGCGATCGCCCAGGAGGCGTGGCCGTGACTTCCGAGACCGTGAGCGCGGACTTCGCACAGGTCGCGGACGCGATTCTCCAGTCGTTCCCGCTGGGGTGGGAAGGCGAAGATCCATTCGGTTTGCGTGAAGGGATGCAGGGCTGGGGTGCGGGGACCTGGATCGCCCACGTTCTTGGGTGGTTCTTCACAGCTGCGGCGGTATCGCTTGGCGCTCCCTTCTGGTTCGATCTTCTCAGCAAGATGGCGAAGCTGCGCGGGACGGGGAGCAGGCCGCGCGGTGGATGAGTGGGGGCGGTCCTCAGGCGGAGCGCCGGAGGCGCGAATCACGACGAGAGACCACGTAAGTTCAAATGGGACTGCACGATCTGCCATTGTCGCCGTGAGACCAGACCTAACTCCATCGAACCGAAGCAGCGGGTAAACCGCATCGTTTGGCGGGAATCCGTGGGCCATCCGTGGCCGGTTCTATCCTAAGCCGACGAGTTCGCTCCGCCTCCGTAGCGATTCAATGGCGTCTCGCTTTGTAGACACGACCGCGGGCGCTGGCCCGACCCTATATCGCTTATATATCCTCCAATCTCGTCGATATATCGCCGTTTTGCCACAAGCGAAACGTCAACAGGATAACAACTCTGACTGGGACCTTTGCATATTGGTCGTCAGGCGCATATGCTCGCACGATCCTCGCCGGTCCATGAGCCTGAACATCAGGACGTAAATGTCTCCTGCCGGACGCCCCGGATCATATGCCACCCGGACCTTCTCTCGCTCGCGAGGAGCACCCGCGAGCCAATTCCCTCCGAAACGCCGGTTCGTACCCGCCGTCGTAACGCTGATCGTCCTTTCCGCTGCGGCTTGCGGCGATGGCGGTACGGGACCCACTCCCGCTCCGAATCAGCCACCTGTCCGCATCGGTGCGATCCCGACCGAGAGTCTCGGCGTGGGCGAATCCGTCATGCTGAACGCGGCCGAGTACTTCAACGACCCGGACGGCGACGCTTTGGCTTATGTGGCATCGAGTTCGAACAGCGGGACTGCATCGGTAGCAGTGGCCGGCAGCGTGCTGACCATAACTGCGATCAAAAAGGGGGTCGTTTCGGTCACCGTCACCGCTAGCGACCCTGGGGGCCTGTCGGCTCAGCAGACGCTCACGGTAACGGTGCCCAACCAAGGACCTACCGCGGTGGACTCCGTTCCGGCGCAAACCGTCTTCGTCGGCGAAACAGCTTCCGTGGACGTGGCCGCGTACTTCAACGACCCAGACGGAGACGCGCTGGCCTATTCGGTTGCGAGTTCGAACGTGGCGGCAGTAACGGCGTCGGTCGAGGGGAGCCTGGTTTCGCTGACCGCGATCACCCGGGGGACGGCCACGGTGACGGTGACTGCTCGCGATCCTGACGGGCTGTCGGCAGAGCAGGACATCGCGGTCACGGTACCCAATCGGGCCCCGACTGCTCTCGACACCATCCCATCCAGGACCCTGCTGGCCGGGAATACTCTGGAGTTCGACTTGGCGCGCTACTTCACCGACCCGGACGGAGATGCCCTGACCTTCACGGCCGCCAGCGCCAACGCCGGGGTGGCCTCCGTTGAATCGGTCGGCAGCACCCTGACGATCACCGGGCGGGCGCCGGGTAGCACGAGGGTGACGGTTACGGTTGCCGATCCTGCAGGGATGGCTATTCAACAGATGTTCGCTGTCACAGTGCCTAATCGGGAACCGATTGCGATCGGCAGCATCCCCGGGCAGGCGGTGGAGCCCGGGCAGGCGGCCACCCTCGAGGTGTCGCCGTTCTTCAACGATCCCGACGGACAGACGTTGAGCTACGCCGCGGCGAGTTCCAACAGCGGTGTCGCGACCGCCGCGGTTGCTGGCGCTACACTGACGCTGACGGGAGTGGCGGTCGGGACCGCGAGCATCACCGTCACGGCCACGGATCCGGGCGGGTTGACGGCACAGCAGCGTTTCTCCGTGACGGTGCGGGCGGCCAATGACGCTCCCGAAGTTGTGTCGACCATTCCCGATCTGAGCCTGACCGTCGATGAAGCGCGCACTTGGCGGGGAAGCAGCCACTTCCGCGACCCCAACGGCGATGCCCTGACCTACGCGGCGGGAAGCTCGAACGCTGCGGTTGTCCTGGCCGTGGTGTCGGGTGGGGAGTTCGGCATCGCTGCGCTGGCGGCCGGATCGGCGCTCGTGACGGTGACCGCCAGCAACCCCGGAGGGTTAAGCGCCCAGTTGAGCTTCCGGGTGACGGTGCAGACGCGGACGCAGGGGGAAGTGGTGATCTCGGGGGTCGAGCCGGGCGTGCTGGTCGAGGGCGCGTCGGCGAGGATCACAGGCTCCGGGTTCTCGGCCACCGCCGCGCAGAACCAGGTGTCCGTGGGCGGACGTGGCGCGAGGGTGACCGCTGCGACCGGGAACAGCCTGACCATCACGGTACCACAGGCCGACTGCCTACCGCCGCGCAGGGAGGAACTGCGGGTGGCGGTTGGGGGCGAGAGCGACGCGCGGACCGTTGGGGTGACGCCGCGCAGTAAGGAAGACATGGCGTTGGAGCCTGGATGGTATCGGTCGACATATGCCGGAAACGGCTGTGTCTACCTGCCAGCCGATGTGGCGGGCGCAGAATACCTGATCGGGGTGGTATCCACGTCGGAGGATGCCGCCTCCCTTACCCCGGTTGCACTTACCGGCACTCCGGGTGACGCAACCGTCGTGGGGGCGGACGGCGGTCGCATCATCGTCGCGGCGGAGAAAGGGGAGAGCGACGAAACGAGTCGGACTGCGATGTCGGTTTTGGCTCAAGGACCGTTCGGGTCAGCGGCGGCGGTCAACCGGGGGCCAACTTTTTCGATGGCGGCGGCCTCGATGGGCAGCAACCCTGACGAATGGCCGCTCGCCGACGACACCCTGCGGACGCGGCGGGCGAGAGCACACAACGAGATCATGGCGCGGAGTGAGGCGCTGCTGCGGAGGCTGGGGCGGGCGACTCGCCCCGCGCTCGCGGATGCGCGGCGCGATCTGCAGGTGGGGGATACGCTGACGCTCTACGCGGACTATGACGTAACATGCAGCAGCGCCGGGCAGGTGCGCGCCCTGGTGCGCTTGGTCGGCAACAGTTCGATCTGGCTCGAAGACCGCGACAATCCCGCTGGGACCTTCACCGACTCGGAGCTGGCGAACCTGGATGCCTTCTATTCGGCCAACATCAAAGGTGTGCACGACGATTATTTCGGTGCCCTGTCTGATGTGGATGGCAACAGTCGCTTCCTGGTGCTCATGACCAAGGAGGCGAATCGCGCTGACTTGGGGGGGTGGGTTTGGGGGGGTGACCTCGGTTCACACCAACACTGCCCGACCAGCAATCAGGCGGAGATCTTCTACGGAAAGGTACCAGACCCTCGAGGTGCCGTCGGGGACACGCTTACCAAGCAGGATGTGCTTGACTCCTACCCGGCACTGATCGCCCACGAAGTCACGCACATCATTCAGTTTGGTGCGATCTATCGGGGTTCCGGTCTGACTACTTGGGAATTGGAAGGGGGTGCCACCCTTGCGGAGCAACTCGTCGGCTATCGTCTCTTCGGACACGGCTCCGGCCAGGAACTCGACTGGAGTGCGTTTTCCCCATGGGACGAGAGGCGCCATTGGTACGGGGACTGGTATTTCGATATGGCTCTGTTCTTCGGATGGGACCATCGGGGCGATGGCACTCGAAGAATCTCCGGTGCTCCAGAGGAGTGCAGTTGGGTCGGCAGGCCAGACGAAGGAAACTCGGGCCCCTGCCTGCTGGAGGGTCGAGAAGTCTACGGGATCCCCTCCATGGTCCTTCGCTACGCCATGGACCGCTGGGGCGGCGATTACCCCGGAGGTGAGCGCGCCCTGCTGCAGCGCCTCACACAATCCCCAACACGGGGCTTCGCATCCCTGGTCGATGTCAGCCCTCAGGGATCCTGGCGACCCGAGCTGATTCTCGCCGATTTCTACATCACCCTTTGGCTCGATCTGCAAGGCTGGGAAGCATTCGGCATGACCACCTGGGATCTGCACGACATCTTCACCAACGTTCGGGAGAACGGGCGTCTCCAACCCTACCCCTCCTCCTCCCGCACCCCCCGCCTGACCGGCCGCCGTGTGCGGGCGGGATCGTCCCTGTACTTCCACTGGACCCCGACCGGCGCCCTCAGCCCAACCAGCATCAAGGTCACGTCGCCGGGCGGGGGACGGTTGCCCGATCACATCTCCGTGTGGGCGCTACGGGTGCGGTAGACGGGAGAGCACCGGCGTCGCGGAGCGCTTCATCCGGACGTTCAAGGAGGAGTGCATCCATCTTGCACAACTTCAAAATCCTCGAGGAGGCCAGAGCGGTGATCGGGGCCTTCGTCGAGCGTTACAACAACGGCTGGCTCCTCCAGCGGCACGGGTACATGACCCCGGCCCGCGCCCGCGAGAAGCTCAGCCGAAGGGCGGCCTGATGATTAAGCCGTCCACTTGTCCGGAAAACCCGGACCGGTACAAGGAGTCCTTCGTCCCGCTCGCAATTTACCATATGCCATATATCTTACCTTCAAGACGAGCCCATGGCTGGCGGACACACGAGCCCCGCGCCATTATTCCCGATCTAGACCCACGCCATGTGGGACCTCGGGTCCTCACGCACCCGAATCGCCGGCCCGCTGGTGGCGGGAGGACACAGCGGCAGGACTCCGACGCGGACGGAATAGACTCTTCACACACTGCTACTTGCGAAGCCCCCCACACCCTATTTGTGGGGGCCCTGAAAGTTATCACACGGGCTCAGAACGCCTAGTCTGTGCCCGCATCATCACCCGACCATTGAGCTTCGTACCGTGTCCGAATTGAATACCGCTGGAGACTTTATCAGAGACTTCCTCGCCGCCAGAGGTCTTCCCAAGCCAAATGGCCAACCCCTGTACCGCTACCGCATCGAAGCCGAGGAGTTCGACGAGATCGGAGGGGTTCTCACGGAAAAACTCCGAGTGCGCGAGTATGGCCACCGTCGGATCGGACCGAAAGGAGCAATGGCGTTCTGTCTCTGGGCATCGGAATGGTGGCATCGCAACTACGAGAAGGGAGCATGGAAGTGGATGCCCCTCGTCAAGGCGCTCGGGACACCTGAGTTCGCCCCTGGTGGGCATCGATATGGAGAACTTCAGGATCTTGTGGTCCGCGGCCTCGGCGCATGGGACCGCTCCGTCTACAGAGTGGGGCCCTCTCGGCGCTATCTGGTAACCCTTGCATGCGAAGGCGGGCTTCCCATGAAGCTCATCCTCCGGGAGCAAACGCCTCTTCGCAACTACCTGAAGGGCGTGCTTGAGGAGTTCAAGCATTTTGGCGCGACCGAGACTCCCACTCGCGACTTGGCTGAACGCCTCCGCCACCGCCTTCCGAGAGCGCTGCGCCAAGAGCCCGTGTACGAACTTGCGGGCGAGATGATCGAAACCGTTTGGTTGCTCCAACACGAGTTGGGACCGACCGATACACCCGTTCAGGATCTTGACCGCAAGGTACCAGGTTGGCGTGACGAATTCCCTGTTCGAATCAGCGACGACGTGGCGCGAACCTTGCTCAACGACCTCCTCATCGAGGCCGTCAAGGTGGCAAGACGTGCGCGGATTGATGTTCGGTGGAATGTGGACCTTGCGCCTGTTTCCAACGGGGATTGGGAACTCAGAGGCTCGTTCCACATCCCGGCGACCATCAGCGGGGGGGCGTTCAATCGCCTATTCGATTGCTGGTCACAAACCCAATCTCCTCGGCGCTTCGACCTGGGGGTTCAGACTCCGACGGGACGTTTTCGCATTCTGGCGTTGGGGACGGAGAGGCGAACGGACGGCGATGGGCGAAGTTTCCGACTGGAGCCGTTTCCTGCGGCTAACAATGCCGAGACCACAGGGTTGGTGGGTCCACGGAGGCTGCTCGCACGGACCCACAGCAAGAGATGCCCCACAGATCGGTTTCAGGGGTCGTCGGGTCTTGGCGAGGCTGCATGGGTCTTTGTGCCCAGAGAGTCTCGCGGCTCGGCACGCCCGACCTGTCGACTGATTGGTCAGGGAACGGTCCACGTAAAGGAGTCTTGTGCTTTCGTAGCGGTGGACGCCGCAATATTGCCCGAAGGCGACGCGGGAGAAGCAAGGCGGATCGGGTCGCTTCGCAATGAACGTGAGCGCATAGTGTACGAGGTAAGAGGAAGGGTAGTTTTTCGGGCGGAAGACGGGTCCCGGACAGTTGTAGAAACGGAGGCGGCATCCGATGCCACCAACGGCGAATATCACTTGCTTGGACGTGAGGAACGTTTTGGCGCTAGCACGATGCCAGTTTTCTTGGGTAGCCCCTCGATGTATTTGCGTCGCGACGGCGAACCCATCGCACGCATTCGAGAGCGGCATCTACAATGGAAACCCAAGGTCCCAGGGGGACGGTGGCAAACTTACTCCTCGGCCGCAGTGGAATCTGGCTCGATTCGCGGAACAGGTTGGCTTCGATACGTCAAGAATGATGAGATACAACATGCCGTATCGATCTGTATTTTGCCCCAGGGCGCCGACATAGAACTCCTACCCTCGTCCGACCCCCGACTCGGGGAGGTTAGGCTGTCCGGCTTCGGTGACGCCGTGGCGATCGCACGACCTACCCCGGGCCTCGAGTTCAAAGGCCAAGCCGAACCCGGCGGATACCGCTTAGCATTGAGCAACGTTGGCGACCCCCCGCGCGAAGTCGGCATCGTAGCCGACTGGCATGGGCAGGGGAGAGCCGAGTTTCTGTTACCTTTTCCTGCGAGACGGGCTGTCTTTGTTGCGGCAGACGGCAACCATATGCCTCCGGGCGCTAGCGTTGCCCAGGGATCTCTAGCAGGCGTTCGGGCCGAAGTCATCGTGCCCGGCACCGCACGCTTCGAAATCGAGGGCCAGTATTCCGGCCGAGATGCGGCGGCCGTCAGGCCTCGCTCCGGGAAGTTCGCTCGCGAGATACCGGCGGTAAGTCTTGGCCACTATGTGCTAGACTTGGCCGAGCTGGACCACAGCATCGCGGAGCGGCTGGAACTAAGCGACAGCCCGGATGCGGCCGTGCGCTTGACGATTGTAAGCGCTGAGCTTGGAGATTCGCTTGCATCCACCAGCATTTCCGTAAGTAGGTTCGATGTCGGGTTCGAGCATCGCGGTGGTGAAACGACGGTGGTAGGGCTAGATCTACGCGGCCAGACGATCTCGCCGGCAGACTTGGATTCGCTAGCGGTGGAGATCCTGCCACTGCTTGACCCCGACTCAGAGCCAATTCCCCTGGAACGATGCGACCGCGACGCCTGGCACATCCCGAGGGACCGGTTGGAACCCGGTCCCTACTTGGTTCTGGGGCGCCACGGGGACTGGCAGCGAGTACAGCCGATGCCCTGGTACTTCGGGCGGCCCAAGGAAACAGGTGATGCCAACTCGTCGGTCATTGCCACAGTGGCACAAGCCTACCGCATAGCATCAGAGCAGCCCCATCGGTCCAGCGATGAACCATTCGGGCCTGTAGTCATGCAACTGGCAAGCGACCCCGGCCATCCGGACTGGCCATTGGTGTTCGGTTACTTGAGACAAACATCGCTTCCAGTAGCGACCTTTCCGCTGCTTCGTGCTCTGATTCGAAATCCCGTTGTCTGTGCGATGGCTGCAGCCCACGCAAGCGCCGCGGATTTCCGACTGCTCTGGGAGCGGCTGGAGCGATTCCCCTTCGCTTGGTGGCAAATCCCGCTGAGTACTTGGGAGGAGGCGTTCGAAGCCTACGGAGAATACTGGGACAAAGTATTGGAAGTGATAGGAGACACGGAGCGTGCGTGGAAGCTGCTGCGAGACGAAACGGACCGCAGTATTGATCGCGTGGCAGGGCAACTGGAAGGCCTGCGTGCCGCGTTTCTTTTCCTGAGCGACCGTGTTGCGAACCGGACGCTATCGGGCAAGGGATCAAGAATAGTGACATCGGAAAGGTTGGAGCAGTTGCAGAACGAGTATGATGAGCACCGAGAATCCTGCCCAGCATTGGGGATAGCGTCGCTTGCACTTGCTGAGCTCCGTGGCCTTCGGCGGGAGGTCAAGAGGGTCACCGCCGAACATCCCTGGTGTGCCTCACTCTTCGTCAAGCGAGTCGGCCGTTTTGGAACGCGGAGACACGCGGATTTCGCCGATGCCCCTGCCCTGACGGCTACCTTGGTCGTCGCAGGTGAACAGGGACCCGTCGAACTCGCGGACGACATGCGAGCACTCCGCACCAACCACCTAAGCTGGTTTGACAATGCCTTGCGGCTGGCACAATTCATCGCCTTTGGTAGCCGAGAGGCTGATAAGATCGCAAGACAACTGAGGAGCTTGTCCTAGAATGCCACAGTCTGCATCACCTCGTTTCTTCGAGTCCCTTACCCGCGATCTCATCGAGAGGTCAGCGAGTTCACTCCTCGGGATTTACGGGCCACGGACAGAGCCGTTACGTGCATTCCTCTCGCAGGTTCTTCAGCGACCTGCTGGGCATCCCGACAGCTTTCTGGCAGATCCAGTTTTTGAAGCGATTTTCGATTGGCAGCAGGTGGAGCACTCAATGCTCGACCTTGCCGAGCAACGCTTCCTCACCGAGGAACTGGTCGAAGCCATGGACAAGAAGGCTGACGATGAACCGCTTTCGGAATACCAGTTCCCGATGGAGCGGCACCCATATACCCACCAGTACGCCGCTTGGAAACACCTCAAGCGTGAAAGACCGCAGTCGGTATTGATCACCAGCGGCACTGGATCAGGGAAGACCGAGGGATTTCTGGTGCCGATCCTGGACGATTTGGCGCGACAGTGCGCCGAAGCCGGCCGACTCAACGGAGTCAGAGCGCTGTTCCTCTATCCCCTCAACGCGTTGATCAACAGCCAACGGGATCGCTTGAGTGCTTGGTCACGTCCCTTCAAAGGCGACATTCGTTTTTGTCTCTACAAGGGAGACACTCCAAGGAGCATGTCCGCGGCAAAGAAGAAGAGGCTGGGACCGGAACTCGTGGGCGACCGAAAGACGCTAAGGGAGGATACACCACCGATCCTCGTGACCAACGCGACGATGCTCGAGTACATGCTCATCCGGGCGGAGGACAGGCCGATCATTGATCAGTCCCAAGGCGCCCTTCGCTGGATCGTCTTGGACGAAGCGCACACATATCAAGGGTCGCGATCGGCCGAGATCGCGTTGCTCCTCAGACGGGTACTTTACGCCTTCGGAGTCAAGCCGTCCCAAGTACGTTTCGTCGCCACCTCCGCAACGATCGGCGACGAGAGCTCGGAGAGCGAAGCCCGGCTACGACGATTTCTTGCAGACTTGAGCGGAGTCCCGAGCGGGAACGTTCATGTGGTGAGGGGTGAGCGAAGCCACCCCCGGTTGCCAGCGGCCTTTCCTGACGCGGCCAACGCGTCGCTTCCCGCCGATGCCGAACTGCGCCGCATGACACCCGACGAGCGCGGAGCTGCACTAGCCTCCTCACGAGCGGCCCGGAGAGTCCGTCATGCACTATTGCATTCCGACGGGGCCTGCACCCTGACGCAGCTTACCCAGGCCCGCCTAGGTTCCAAGCGAGGTGCGGATTCCCTCATCGAGCGCCAGAAAACGCTTGAACTCATCGATCTCGCTACCGATGCCATGGTGACGGAAGAGCCGTTCCTGCGTGTCCGGGGGCACCTCTTTCATCGGACCCAAGGGGGGGTGTGGGCTTGCGTGTCAAACCGGTGTCCGGGTCGGAAGGGTACGCCGCTGGACGACTTCGAGTGGGCCTTTGGCAAGCTCTTTTTCGAGCGCCGCGAGCGCTGCGATGAGAATGAGTGCGACTCTATGGTGCTACCGTTGGTGTTGTGCACCGAGTGCGGCAAAGAGTACCTCACCGGACATCTGGGGAGTGACGACGAGGGTCAAACCCTTAGGCCCCGTGCCGTCGGAGTCCTGGATCAAAGTGAGGACTTTCCAGAACTCGTTGATCTCGGAGCCGATGAGTATGACGATGACGAGGAGGTGGCTGTAGCTGAGAATTCCCTCATCCGATACCTGGCGCACCCTGCGACGCCCGAACTGACCGCAGTCCATCTGGATAGAAGGACGGGCCGGTGGGTGGAGCCAGAGAGCGCAGATGCCATGCCCTTTGGCGAAGTAGGCCTGACGCGATCGGGGCTGCCGAGATGTCCCGAATGCCGGAGCAGCCGGAGGCCCGACTGGCTGTTGAGGCCCTTTCGGGGTGGAGCTTCCCTCATCCTTCGCAATACCATCCCGATTGTCCTTGACTACACGCCTCCGCTAGCGGACGGTAACGAGCGGTTGCCGTCTAGCGGCCGACGCCTTCTCACCTTCACCGACAGCCGCCAAGGCACGGCGCGGTTCGCGCTTGACGCGCAACTCGATTCCGAGCGCAATTTCACTCGAAGTCTGGTCTACCACTTGGTCGCCGCAGCTCGTGTGGACCGTGAGATCGACCCTGAGGAGATCGCAAACCTGAAGCAAGAAATCAGGAACCTCACGCCGGTGGCTCGGAAGGTTCCTGCAGTGCAGAGGACGGTGGCCAGGTTAAAGAGACAACTAGTGAAGCTTGCGACTCCAGAATCGGGTCGCCTTACCTGGGAGGCGGCAGTCGACAAGCTGTCCCACGAAACCGAAATCGCGGTGTGGCTACGACAGCACTGGCGCCACCTCCCGCTATCCGATCTGCCGGCGGCCGATCTCGCCGAGATTGCCCTCCTTAGGGAGTTCGCTCGACGGCCGAAGCGTCAGAATTCACTGGAGACCCTCGGCTTTGTTGCGGTCGACTACGTCGGTCTCCCCGAGTACTCCGATGCTCCCGATCCGTGGAAGATTCGCGGACTGAATGCCGGTGAATGGAGGAACTTCCTCAAGATCGCGCTGGACCATCTGGTTCGAGGTCGACGCTCGATCCAAGTGCGAGGCGACTTCATTCCCTGGCTGGGTATCCCCCACAGGTCGACCGCTCTGGTCGGCCCCGATGCCGAGCGCTTCAAGGGATCGGTACCGTGGCCGCTTTCAACGCCTCGAACGCGGCGATCCCGCCTGGTACAGCTTCTCGCCCTTGTCCTGGGGGTAGAACCGTCAACTGATCGAGAGGGAGAATCCGCAATAAACTCCTGCCTTCGCAGAGCGTGGAGCCAATTGCGACGGATATTGGACACCACCGGAGAAGGGCGCCAACTGAACCTGCGGAAGCAGGTTGCGCTCCAGGAAATACGTAAGGCTTGGCTCTGTCCCATAACCCGTCGCGTCCTGGACACCACGGTAATGGGCCTTACCCCCTATGTCGCACCGGGACTCAGCCGCGCGATGCTTGAGGCCAAGCCCATCCGGATGCCGCGCTTGAGGGCTCCTTTCTGGAGAACACCCACAGATGCACCGTACAGTCGGGAGGAGATCGACGATGTGCTTCGATCCGACCCGGACATCGGCGAACTTGAGCGCGTCGGGGTATGGCAGGGATGGAGTCGCCGCATATTTGCTAAGGTCGACTACTTCCAGGTAGCCGAACACTCGGCTCAGATCGGCGCCAGCCGTCTTCGTGAACTCGAGGGCCGGTTTCGGAAGGGACGCGTCAACGTTCTAAGCTGTTCAACGACGATGGAGATGGGGGTGGACATCGGTGGCCTGTCGGCCGTGGCCATGAATAATGCCCCTCCGAGCCCCGCCAACTACCTTCAACGCGCAGGCCGCTCTGGACGCCGGCAGGAGTCACGTGCGATTGGCCTGACCCTGTGCAACACCTCGCCGCACGGAGAATGGGTCTTCCGTCACCCGTTGTGGCCGTTCCAAACCAAGCTGCACGTGACCCAAGTGAGCCTCCATAGCGAACGGATCGTACAACGGCACGTCAACGCTCTTGCTCTCACACGCTACTTCGCTGCCCGACACATTGGAAAGGAACTCCACCGATTGACTGCGGGGTGGTTCTTCGAAGGTACGGACGGCGAGTCATCCGTATGCGAGCGCTTCCGGTGGTGGCTAACCAACAAAGCTCCTAGCGACTCTTGGATCCTGAAGGGCGTCACCCGACTCCTGCGTCGCTCAGCCCTCGAAGGGATCGACACCGAGCGCCTCATGTCAATGGTTGACAGTGGGATCGGAGCGGCGGCGTCCGGATGGACCGCAGAGTTTGCTCCGTTGGCCAGAGAGAGAGATGACCTCGATGGCCAACCGAGGAATGACCCGGTTCGCCTCGCAATTGGATTGCAGCTCAAACGCTTGAGCGAAGAGTACCTCTTGCGGGAACTCGCGTTGCGGAATTTTCTGCCAGGATACGGGTTCCCAACTCAGGTCGTTCCGTTGGTAACCACGACAATGGATGACCTGCGACGTCCGCGGCCTAAGGGCGATCTCGGAGGAGGTCGAGAGGACAACCTTTCGCGGGCGCGCGCGTACCCGACCCGCGATCTCTCCGCAGCCCTCCGGGAATACGCCCCTGGATCAGATGTAGTTATTGACGGCAGAGTCCTTAAGTCATCCGGTCTTACTCTGAACTGGAAAGTTCCCGCGAACGACGAGGGTCTGCGTGAAATCCAGGCGCTTCGTCACGCGTGGTACTGTCGGTACTGCGGCTCAATTGGCGTGTCGCTTAGCAAGCCGGAATTCTGCGAATCCGACTACTGTGTGGGACACAAGTCGCGCCTGCGGGTCCAGAGCTATATGGAACCCGCCGGATTCGCAGTCGATTTCCGTGACTCGCTAAACAATGATCTCAGCCGTTTCTCGTATCTCCCTGTGCGGCGTCCGTGGATATCGGCGGGTGGAGGGCAGTGGCAAAGCCTCCCACAACCTGCTATGGGCCGCTTCCGCTACAGTGCCAGCGGTCAGGTTTTCCACTACACGGACGGAGAGCACGGACATGGGTTCGCTGTCTGTTTGCAGTGTGGGCGTGCAGTGGCGGAACCCGAAGAGGAAGGCGAGTTGCCGTCTCTGATGCAGAACCACAAGCCGTTACGGGGTGGCTCGGCGACGGGCCCGGACGGACTCTGCTACGGTAATGACGGGGCCTACACGATCCGGCGCAACGAGTGGCTCGGAGTGTCCAAGGAAACCGATGTGTTCGAGTTGCAACTGCGATCGTTGGCAAGCAGGCAGCCTCTGAACCCTGAGGCAGCCTCTTCGATTGCCGTGGCCTTGCGACAATCCTTGGCGGGCAAGATCGGCGTCGAGGATCGAGAGATTGGCTGGTCGATTGGAGCAGCCCGGATGGAAGGAGCGGAGGATGGCACGTCGATCCTGCTGTACGACCATGCCACGGGCGGGGCGGGCTTTGTCGCACAGGCCGGTGAACACCTGCCGGAATTACTTCGACAGGCACGCAAGACACTTGAGTGCCCCCGACGGTGTGATAGGGCTTGCCACGCTTGTCTTCTGTCCTATGACACCCACCGGTATGCAGATAGGCTGGATCGCCGCCAGGCGCGTGAGATTCTGAACGACCAATTTCTCGCGGCGCTCGACCTCCCAGTCGAGGATCGACTGTTCGGACCGAAAACGCAGATGGAGTTCGAGCAAATCGCACTGGCTCTCCAGAGAGCGCTGCGGGGGACTGATACGGTCAGGCTGCACTTGGGAGGGGATCCCGCGCGCTGGTCATTGCAGGACTGGGTCCTGGGGCGAGATATCGTGAGGTGGAGGAACGAGGGGCGACCTGTTGAGTTGGTGCTGCCTCGAAATCTAGACGCAATACCCCGTGAGGAGCGTGTTCATTTGGC
The DNA here is from genome assembly GCA_965232315.1 of Longimicrobiales bacterium. GTDB lineage: Bacteria > Gemmatimonadota > Gemmatimonadetes > Longimicrobiales > Gaopeijiaceae > BD2-11. The sequence goes on from CBDDPN010000031.1 coordinate 162,753, forward strand.
AATGTGGGGAACCACGTTGCCGGTTCGGCTCCTCCGCGGCAGCCCTTCACGGCGGCGGCGGCCGCTCCTTGCGGAACTACACAGCGGCGGACGGACGCTCACGTTTGCCGCGCAGTCTTGGGAGGCACTCATTCCCGGAGACAACTGGGGCGTTTCGGGAGAAAGCGCACATGTGGTCCGAGGGGTATTGGCAACAGAGCCCGCGGAACTCCCACCGGTTGAGCCCGCCGACCTGCGCGGGCCTCCTCCCGGCAAGGTAGATCCTGTGCTCCTGAATCATGGCGTGCAGGGCTCGGTCAGTGCTTTTGGTTCGGCATTTTGGAACGAAATGTGCGCCGCTGCACCAAGTCTCGCAGAGCGAATCGCGCGAGGCCAGCCGATTCAGGAAGTGATCTATCAGGACAGGTACGTCCGGTCGCCTTTGGTCGCTCGGCTCGTTTCCGAACTCTTTGGCAAACTTGTCGCGATCACGGGTGGCACGAGGTCAGGAACGCGGCTGCGGATCGTAACGACACCGCCAGACAGGCCGGCTAGAAACAGGCGGTGGGTGCAGGACGATTGGGCAACTGGCCAAGAGGCGAAGAGGACTATCGAACGACTCTTTTCCGCCAAGTCGATGTCGATCGACGTGACTCTTCGTGATATCAAGCGAGCTCCGCACGCACGCGAATGCCGCATCGTCTGGGAGGATGGAGTAAGATGGCGCTGTCACCTGGATCACGGACTTGGGTTCGTGCGGACGGACGCGCAAGTGCCACATCCGTTCGCCGCGTCGACCCAAAAGCAGGGAGCGACGCTGGCGAGGGTTGAGTTCGACATCGCGGCCAAGAGGTCGGGGCTTGTGTATGTGTATGGGGTGGAGTAAGAACGGGATACTAGATCTGTATGTAATCCCCAAAGTTTAGTATCATCGCCCAAGCGCACGTCGTAGCGCGCTCAGAAAGGTGTGCGTATCGGCGAAGAGGCCCGGGTAGGCACGCTTCAGCTCTTGGGCCGAATCCACTGAGACAAGTACTACGTGTTGCAGTTCGTTGTCTTGGTGCAGTCCTTCGAGTTCCGAGTATTTCTCGGATGCTTCCTGTTCTTGTTGGCGATTAAAGTCGTAAAGAAACAAACTTTGCCCGGGAGCGTCCAAGTGAATAAGAAAGCGCCACGCGTCAGGGAAATCTTCCATCCACACTAGGGCGTGCGACAGCCCACTAAGGTAGACTTCCGCATCCAGGGCGGTCGTTAGTTGGCTCAGTTCACCAAGATACCTTGTTTCGATTCCCGGCACACCGCTGCATTCTTCCTCAACGGCGATATAGTGAGACATGAGGACGAAGAAACGTAACCACTTGGGATCACCTTCACCGGCCTTCAGGTCATGCCCTGTGAAGAACGCCACAGTTTCCACTGCATTGGCCCACGCGTGCTGAAGCTGAGAACGAATCTGAATTTCTACCCGCATGTTGCGATAGACGGGTTTCTTCGGACTGTCGTATCTGTAGACCAAGTGCAAGCTTCGATATCCAGTATCGCGCTTTGGTCGTTCAATGTAATCATCAAGCCGAAGGGGGAAGAACACTCTGCTCGACCGATGCTGGTAGATCTCATGTAGCGCGTGCACTTCCTTCATTGAAGGGAGTACAACACGGCATCCACCAATGTCTTGGATCTGCGTGGCACGTACCTGCGGCCTTCTGAGCAGTTTGCGTTCGATCGATACCAGCCTCTTCAGACGTGATGCGATAAGAAAGCCAGGCGTGACTACCCGCGCTCGTTGACGTAGAGTCATGGTAAGCCCGTTGAGCGGGTAGCCATGGGATGATCGCCAATTGCTGAGGGCTTGCCGAGCCTCAGCCCGTCGAACGGGATCGTTGTTTGAAACTAGAGTCTTACCTGCACGATTAACCGCAGACCTACTGAACTTCGGTTGGATCCAAGCCATACCAGCCTCGCTGCACGGTCGTGGGGGATATTCGGATGCTGTCTGAACGATGTTGTGGCCAGCGTGACCTGCCTAGCCCGGATTTCTCACAGCAATAAGATGGCATCGGCCTCCGGGGGTTGTTAAGTTTATGTGCCGCACAAACTTGACAGTCACCACACCAGAGGACCATGCCGACACAGTGTAGACCCGTTTCGTTCGGATTTCAAGGGTGCCAGGGCCGGAAGGTGACCGCGGCGTTCGACGGCGGATCGATTACGTCGAACGGGGGAGCGCTGCTGCTCAGAGCGGCCGACCGGTCCACTGGGCTCGTCGACCGGGTGGCCGCGTGCTTCACAGACCACCGCGATGCCCGCCTGACAGAGCACTCGGTCGAGACACTGGTGGCGCAGCGGATCATGGGCATTGCGCTGGGATACGAGGATCTCAACGACCATGACGAGCTGCGGCACGACCCGCTGCTGGCGCTGTTTTCCGGGAAGCTCGAGGGCCGCCGCAGGAACTGCGCGGCGCTGGCGGGCAAGAGCACGCTGAACCGCCTCGAGCATGCACCTCCCGCCGGGGCGCCGGGGCGGTATCACAGGATCGAGCACGATGTGGACGCGCTGCAGGCCGTGCTGATCGAGTCGTTCATCGACGCCTGGAGGGGCAGGCGGCCGTCCCGGCTCGTGCTGGACATCGACTCGACCGACGACGAGGTCCACGGCCGCCAGGAGGGCGGCTTCTACCACGGCTACTACAACCACTACTGCTTCCTGCCGCTGTACATCACCTGCGGCGGCCGCCCGCTCTTCGCGCTGCTGAGGCCGGGCAACGCGGATCCCGCCGGAGGCGTGAGGGGGCCGCTCGACCGCATCGTCGAACGGCTCCGGCAACGGTGGCCGGGACTGCAGATCCTGCTTCGGGCCGATTCCGCCTATGCCCGCGAAGAGATCCTGGCCTGGTGCGAGAACAACGGCGTGGACTACGCAATCGGCCTGGCCCGGAACTCGCGGCTCGTCGAGAAGATCGGCCCGGAGTTGGCTGACGCCGCGGCGTCAGCGGAGCGCCGGGGCCGGTCGGCCCGACGGTTCACCGAGTTCCTCTACGCCACCCTCACAAGCTGGTCCCGCAAGCGCCGGGTCGTCGTCAAGGCCGAGCACCTGCCCGGCAAGTCCAACCCCCGCTTCGTCGTCACCTCGCTGCTGCTGATTCCGACGCATTCCGTCCACTCATTCCGACGGATGCCGTCCACTGATTCCGATTCATTTCGTCCACTCGTTCCGACGCATGCCGTCCACCCATTCCGACGCAAATCGTCCACCTGAATGCGCCCAAATCGCGGCCATCTTGAGATGCCAGCGCGTTGGACCCGGGCGGGTAGGGAGGGGTGCTGGATGACCTGATGCAGAGGGCCGTTCTTCCAACCTCGCGAGAGATCCTTGAGCGAGGAGGAAGACGGTGGCTCGGAAGAGGTTGTCCATGCGCAAGATTCGAGATGTTCTCCGGCTGAAGTACAGCCTCGGCCGAAGCCAGCGGGAGATCGGGGTCATGCTCCGGATTTCCCACAGTACGGTCGGCAGCTATGTCCGGCGGGCACGGGAAGCAGGAGTGTCCTGGCCGCTGCCGGACGACCTGGACGATGCGAGGCTGGAAGCGGCGCTGTATCCGCCGACGGCGCCGTCGCAGGTTCGGCGGCCGGAGCCGGACTGGGCGCGGGTGCACCGGGAGCGGGCGCGGCACAAGGGCGTGACGCTTCAGCTACTGTGGCTGGAGTACCGGGAAGCACACCCCGGTGGGTATCAGTACAGCCGGTTCTGCGACCGTTACCGGGAGTGGCGCGGGCGCCTCGACGTGGTGCTGCGGCAGGTGTATCGGGCGGACGAGAAGGCGTTCGTGGACTACGCGGGCCCGACGGTCGAGGTGACGGACCGCGGGACCGGCGAGATCCATGAGGCGAAGGTGTTCGTCGGCGTGCTGGCGGCTTCGAACCACACGTTCGTCGACCTCACGCTGACCCGGTCGTTGCCGGACTGGACGGCGTCGCACGTGCGGATGTTCGAGTTCTGGGGGGGTGTGCCGGAGCTCCTGATCCCGGACAACGAGAAGGCGGCGGTGCGGCGGGCGAGTCGCTACGAACCCGACGTCAACCGGACCTACCACGACCTGGCGGTTCACTACGGGACGGCGGTGCTGCCCGCCCGGCCGCGCTCGCCCCAGGACAAGGCGAAGGTGGAAGCGGCGGTCCAGAACGTGGAGCGCTGGGTTCTGGCACCGCTGCGCAACCACCGGTTCTTCTCGCTGTCGGAGGCCCGCGAGGCGATCGTGCCCCTGCTGGCGGCGCTAAACGAGCGGCCCTTCCAGAAGATCGAGGGCAGCCGCCGCAGCCTCTTCGAGGACCTGGACCGTCCGGCGCTCAAGCCGCTGCCGGCCGAGCGCTACGAGTACGCGGAGTGGCGCAAGGCGCGCGTAAACATCGACTACCACATCCAGGTCGACGGCCGCTTCTACAGCGTCCCCCACGCGCTGGCCCGCCGGGAGGTCGAGGTCCGGCTCGGCACGACCACGGTCGAGATCTTCCACAGGCACCGGCGCGTGGCCGCTCACATCCGCAGCCGCAAGAAGGGCGCATACACGACCGATCCGGGCCATATGCCCGCCGCGCACCGCGCCCACCTCGAGTGGACCCCGTCGCGCCTCGTCCGCTGGGCGCGAAAGACCGGGCCCGAGACCGCGGCCTTCGCAAGGAAGCTCCTCGAGAGCCGGCCCCACCCGGAGCAGGGCTACCGCAGCTGCCTCGGCCTCATGCGCCTCGCCCGCGCCTATCCTACCGCACGGATGGAAGCCGCCTGTCGCCGTGCGCTGAGCATCGGCGCCCACAGCTACAAGTCCGTGAAGACCATCCTGTCCGCCGGCCTCGACCAGGCCGATGACGGCGACCAGCGGGCGCTGTCCCTGCCCGCCGATCACGCCCACGTCCGCGGACCGGACTACTACGCCAACTCCCGCAACGGAAAGGAGTCATGACAAACATGCTTCGCCAACCCACTCTCGACCTGCTCCACGAACTGCGCCTGACCGGCATGGCCCAGGCCTTCGAGGAGCACCTCGCCATGCCCGACATCGGCGAACTCGCCTTCGAGGACCGGGTGTCCCTGCTCCTCGAACGCGAGAAGACCGAACGGGAACAACGCCGCTATCTGCGCCTCAAAGGGATCGCCAAGCTCCATCTCGACGCTACCATCGAGGACCTCAACTTCAAGGCGGCCCGCGGCCTCGACCGCTCCCTCATCCTTCGCCTCGCGCCGGGACAATGGATCAAGGATGGCCAAACCGTGCTGGTCACCGGAGCGACGGGATCCGGCAAATCCTACTTGGCTTGTGCCCTCGGCCACCAGGCCTGCCGCAACGGCATCTCCACCCGCTACTACCGCGTCTCCCGGCTCCTCGACCAACTCGCCCTGGCCCGCGCCGATGGCTCATACCCGAAACTCGTTCAGCGGCTCGCCAAGACCTGGCTCCTCGTCCTCGACGACTGGGGCCTCGCTTCTCTGTCAGACCAGGGCCGCCACGATCTGCTCGAGATCCTCGACGATCGCTACGCCCGTCGCGGAACCATCCTCGCCTCCCAACTCCCCGTCGAGCACTGGCACGACGTTGTCGGTGACCCCACCTTCGGAGACGCCATCCTCGACCGCCTGCTCAACAACGCGCACCGCATCACCCTCAAGGGTGGCTCCATGAGGCGGCTGTACGACTCCACCAAGGAGGCCCCAAGCCCCATCGATCACACCTGATCCATCCATGTTCCAGCACCCCTTCAGGATCACCGTTCAACCCGGACGACTTGGCTCGGAATCGGTGGACGCCTTGGCCCGGAACAGCCGGACGGCTTCGCCCGGAATGGGTGGACGACTTCGTCGGAATACGCACATGCCCATGACAGACCCACCCCATCCCGGACTATCGGTGCGATACGACTGCCTGAAACCACTGGGACTGACCGTCACGGAAGCCGCGAAGAGGCTCGGAGTCAGCCGCAAACAGTTGTCGGAAATCGTCAATGGCCGGTCCGGTATCTCCCCGTTGATGGCGATCCGTCTGGATAAGGCATTCGGCGGTGGAGCCGGCACATGGTATCGTCTGCAGGCGGCCTACGATCTGGCTCAGGCAATGAGGCATGCGGACGACATTCAAGTCGAGCGGCTGCCGGCGGTTCGGTAGCTGGACGTGGTCGCGGACACCATCGACCAGGCGGTCGGGGTGGTCGAGGCCCTCCTCGACCGGGACGACCCGAAGAAGAAATGAGCCCGCGCGAGCGCGAGGTCCGGCAATACGCCACCGACCTCCTCTCCCACCTGAGCGTCGCCACCATCCCGGTCGATCCCGTCCGGATCGCCCGCCGCCAGGGGCTCGCCGTCGAGGAAGGGCCCCTTCCCTCCGGGGTCTACGGGGCGCTCTGGAAGAAGGGCAACCGCTTCGGCATCATCGTCTCCGACGCCTGCCCGACCCCGGGGCACCGGCGCTTCTCCCTCGCGCACGAACTCGGGCACTACCACATCGACGGCCATCTGGACGCCATGTTTGCGGGCGACACCGAGCAGGTCGAGTCGGCGGGCGAGTTCCACCATCACGGGAAGAGCCCGCTGGAGCGCGAGGCCGACTGGTTCGCCTCCGAGCTCCTGGTGCCGGCATCGCAGCTCGGTTCGCGCATCGACGAGCAGCCCGCGTCGATCGGCACCCTTCAGTCCCCGGCGGATGAATTCCGGACCTCGCTCACCATGATGGCCATCCGCCACGCCGAGCTGACCGACCGGCCGACGGCTTCGATCCTCTACCGCGATGGCCGGGTGGAATGGGTCTTCTTCTCTCGCCGGCTCGCCCGCCACGACTGGTCCCGCGCGCTGCGAGAGGGCGATCCCGTCCCGCCGGGCACCGCAACCCTGAGCCTCGCCCGGGACCTCCCGGGACTGTCCGGTGGCGAGACGCGGTCCGCGGTCGGGCCCGCCCGCGAGTGGTTCGATGGCGCGTCCCCGCATCTCCAAGTCGAGGAAGACGCGGTCGAGATGGGAAGTTACGGGCGGGTGCTGACGTTGCTGGTGGTGGATGGAGCGCCAACCCTCCGGTAACGTCAGGGTTGGCGGTGGCAGACGTCATCCAAGCACAACCGGGAACTATCATTAAAGATCATAAACGCTTACATCACAATATATTACTTCGGTGCCCGGCAGTGTTTTCGCGGAGTCCGCGGGGGCTGGCTTGAGCCACGCTTAGGTGGTCAAGCCAGCATACCCAAGTAAAACATCTGGGCTGGCGAGGGGCATGCCCCTTGGAACCCCCAGAGACCCACGCGGAGGCGGAGAGGTCGTCAAGGTCGGCACCCTCGCTCCACTTCAGTCGGATCCCTTCGCCTCTGCGCCAGCCGTGGGATCGATTCGCCAGCGCTCCATGGCGAAGTCGATGATCGCGGAACCGCGCCCCTGAATGGTCGATTCGTTCCATTCGTCGTACTTCGCCAAGTTCTTTTGGACGTGCAGAATCGAATTGCGGTAACAGCACTTCTCGTAGCCAGGCTCCCCCCGGCCATCTCGCTTCTCCTCGAAGGGCCGGTTGCCAATGATCTGGTTGCATTGCTTCGATGCGATTGTCAGGTTGCCCAAGCGATGGACGATCTCCTGGTGAGCGGTCATCTCTTTCTCATCCAAGCCACCCGCCGGGTGCTGCGGCAGGATATGCTCCGTCTCATACTCGGATGAGAGGATATCCGCGAGCGGCAACGTCATCCGTTCCCCCGCGTCGCGCCGGAGTTTCTCCTCGTACTGTGCGAGCAGGTACTTGATCGTCCTGGTACTGAGACTCCCGTAGCAGTACGTTCCGGACAATTCTTGGCGGAACCTATCGACGCTGGCCCACTCCAGAGTCAGGCTCCTCAACTCCTGCACGAGGTCGTCAAAGGCGAGGTGGCCCCCGTGGACCTGGTGGGCCAGCCAGTTCATGTGGCTCCCGCCTGTGTTGCTCCTCCGTCTGACGACGCGGTAGACCCGGAACACGAAGGCTTCGAACTGACGGAGGATCTCCTCGCGCTGATGGTCCTCCCTGAACTCCTGCCACGACGCGATAAGGAGTGGATACAGGTTGCCCACGCGCCCGACCAAGAATAGCCGATCGATTATGCGCCCGAGCTCACTCCGCTCTCTCCTCCGTTCGTTCGCGACATCCCGCATCGTTTGGAAAGCCTGCCGTAAGCTGACGGAATACCTGCGAATGAAGGGTTCGCAGCCCTTCGGGTCCTCCCGGCTCTTGCTCATGAGAAGATCCTTGAGCACCGTCATGTGCCGGTGCGCGTTCCACCCGCTCATGAAGAAGATGTGGTGATAGCGCTGGATCTCGCCGGCATCGCGAAGTTTGAGCACTGCCTCGATGTCTTGGAAGCACCTGTAGATCTCGGAGAAGTCGTCGTTCAGCCCGGAGAGCATCGTGTCCAGTCTGGTGCGGTCCTGTCTGGTGCGGTCGCCAACGACGAGGTACGAGGCGTACATCAGGATGCTCTTAGTCTTCTCCAGATTGGTCAGCGGGCGGCCACGGTCGTTCACCGTCTCGAACATGCGGACCGCCTCGGCGGTCGACGGAACGATGTACAGCATGACCTGCAGCCGGTCGATCCGGCTCTTGAAGTCGATCAGGAATTCGAGGTGCTCGTCCCGCCCCTGACCTTCCCGCCGCCGTTCGAATTGTTCGCGGAAGAAGGTCTGAGCGTTTCGAAGCCGCTCCTGGGCCCGGGTCTTGGGGGCGGTGGCGGACCTCCCGGCCAGGATCGCGTCGTGGAAGAAGGACCTGTCTTCGTTGCCGATGGTCAGCTTGCAATGGTCCTGATAGACGATGTAGTTCTCTTCGAGCCTAGTCGCCTCGCCGCTCATGTCTGCGTCGCCGAGATCCTTGAGCTGCGAGATCAACTCGCGGAGCAGGATGAGGATTGTCGTCAGCCGTTGCTGGCCGTCGATCACGTCGAAGTGCTCGAAGGTCCGCAGACCAACCCTCGTCTTCTTTTCCGCCTTCTTCAGCAGGATGGTCCCGAAGTAGTGATCGCGGTCGCCAAGGTAGTCGACATCGTCCCACAGATCCCGGAGGTTCTCGTCTTCCCAAGCGTAGCCGCGCTGGTAGATGGGGATCTCGAACAGCCGGTTGCTCGAAAGGAACTCGTTCAGAGATGTCAGCTTGCCGTCCACAGGGCTGTGGTAGCCTCCCGCGCCAAGTCGAGGTCTAGAGGTGGTCCCAAATCGTTGGAGATTTCAACGGCAACTGCAAGGGCCCGAGCAAACTGGCGCGAATGCCCAGCGCCGACCGCAGTTTGAATCTCATCCCGACCTACATCTCGGCGAGCGTCGGGGCCCGCGCGGAGCGCCCCCTCGGCGCCCCGCTTCCATCGAAGACTGGGCGATCTCCGTGATCGACGCATCTCGGGAAAGGGCTTGAGGTCGTCGTTTCTTGCGATCATCCGAAGAGCGTTTCTCTCACGGTTCGCCTGGACTCGCCAGCGAACTCCGCTACCTCGTTCACGACGGCTTTCAGGGTGCCGACGCGCAGGTCGCGGTGGACGGGCATGGTCACGCCGACTTCCGAGACCCGCGTGACGGTCATGTCGCTTCCGTTCGGTCGCGTCGTCCCAGTCCTCGCCTTGCGGTTCATCTTCTCTTCGTTCCTGTCTGATTCGGCTGGTCTCGATGGGGCCGTACCCCGTTTCCTGGTTCACCTTATTGTATCGCTGGATGATCCGCGATGCCCCGGATGAAGTTGACGCTTCAACGCTCGCCGAATCGCCTGGTGCCTCATCGGCTGCAAGGACTCGAAGCCCATCGAAATGGGCCAGTTCCACCAGTCATCTGGATCGGCCGAAGGCACGGAGTTCGCCGTCGAGGATGGGGCCGCGCCGGGGCGACCCACTGACGAGAAGCGGCGCTCCCTCGGGGGCAGACCCGGCTACTCTCGAGGCCGTCTGCCACCGGCGTTCCTTCCCGCACGGCTTGCTGCCTCGTGGGCCTTCCAGGCCGCGTAGGTCTTTGGGGTGTCCAGCGCTTTCAACCGGTTCCACGCCCGCGTCGCATCCGCCATGACGGCATCCTCCTCGGTAGCGAAGTAGTCCGCGATGAAGTTGATGTAGCGCGCGTGAGGAATCCGGTCGTAGGGCTGCCCGCCGAGGCTCAGTTCCACATAGCGGCGCACCAGGTCGCCGTAGGTCAGTCGGCGGCCGTTCGCCAGCTGTTCCTCGCGCCAACGGTTCAATCGGTAGCGAGCCCCGGATCGCTCCTTGAACGTCGGCGCGAGCTTGGCGGCTTCGGTAACGAGAAACCGCTTTGTTTCCCTGTCGTTGACGTAGTTGACGACGGGTAGATCGAGGCTCAGTCCCTTTTCCACATCCCGCCGTTTCGAAGCCGGTCTGGGCCTCCCTGGCGGCGAAACGATCCGGCCTGTTGCGAGGAAGGTGCGAATGGCCGCTTCAAGTTCATCCTTCCTCAAGCGTGTCGAACGGGGAATGCCGATCTGCGCGGCAAACTGCGCAAGCTCGGTCGCGTACCAATAGCCCCGGTCGAATTGGGCCGTGGTCATGGACTTCGAGAGAGCCGTCTTCCTCGGCATGAGTCGCCTGGTGTCCACTCGGGTTGGCCATCCACTCCATCGCACCAACGCCGACATGGCCATGGCGCATCGGGCAGGGGCAGGCGCCCCAAAATGGGAGAAGCGGCCCTATGCCACCAGATGCGGATGCGAGTGCCAGCGCGATCGGAAGGAAGGTTCTCATAGGACTGTCCTCACCAGCGTGATCGGAGCAGTCAGAGCGTTCACTCTCACGCCGATGGGCCGGCCGGTCTCGGGATACGTGCCGACCGGCGCCTCGTATCCCTCCAGGGAGATCTCGCCGTCGATGCGGTTGCCGCCTTCCTTCCGGTGAGCGACCCGGCCGTTTCGATCTCCACGTCGTACGGGAGCGGCACGACCGTGTACGGGGTGTCCAGCCGGACCTGTACCCCGCTGAGGGTGCCCGTCACCTGACCATACAGCGCCACCCCTCAACGTAACGTCAGGGTTGGCGGCCCGTCGGCGATCCGTCAAGCCGGCGCCTCGACGAACGCCGCCGCCGAAGTGGGTGACAAAAACGATCGCATGATGCGACCAAATCGCTTACGCGACGGTCTCGTGCTACAATCACGGGCATCGTACCGAAACGCTTACCTGTGGGGCACTTCACCCTGCCCGCCGGCTTACTGCCCAGGACATCCACCGCCCGGGAATACTCATGTTACCCTCGGTCTTCGGGAAACGCTCAACTCGACCCAATTCCGGCCACAACACGGAGGCGCTCCGGAATTCGACATCGCAACGGCGTTTCGTTTTCGCGAGACGCGCAGTCCTGGCAGCCCTGTGGACCGTGGCCTGCGGCGATGGAGGCACGGAGCCTCCCCCTCCCGTCCAGCCCAACCGTCCACCCGCGCTGAGTGGCTCCATTCCGGGTCAGACCGTAGCGGTCGGAGAGACCGTTACGCTCGACGTGGCCCAATACTTCAGCGACGCGGACGGGAACCCGTTGACCTACGAAGCGTCGAGCCGGAACACCGCCGTGGTTACGGTTTCCGTTGCCGGCAGCGTGCTCTCGACAAGGGCGGTCGCCTGGGGAGAGACCACGGTCACCGCCACTGCTCGTGATCCCGCGGGAGGGCAGGCGCAGCAAACCTTCGCCGTGACCGTCCCGAACCGCGGACCCGTGGCCGTGAGAACGCTCGCGAACCGGTCGGTCCTGGTTGGGCGGCCGCTGTCCGTGGACGTGTCGTCCCACTTCAGCGATCCGGACGGCGATGCGCTCACCTACGCGGCAACCAGTTCGAGCGCGTCGGTCATCGTGGCGCAGGAGACGGAGGGCCAGCTCAGCATCCAGGCGGCGGCGCCGGACACCGCGGTTATCACCGTTTCCGCCACCGACCCCGGAGGCGACAGCGCCGAACTGAGTTTCGAAGTGACGGCGACCCAGGAGCCGGTGGCCATTGCGGCCGTCGAGCCGGCGTTGCTCGTGGGGGAAGCACCCGCGACGATCACGGGTTCGGGCTTCTCCATTGCCCCCCTGGTCCCCACGCAGGTGCTCGTCGATGGGCTTGCCGCCGAAGTGACCTCCGCCACCGAAACGAGTGTTTCGATTGTGGTTCCCGCAAGCGATTGCCGGCCTCCGCGCAGAGCGGAACTCGAGGTCTCGGTCGGCAACCTGGGTGATGCTCGCATTCTTCCGGTGACTCCACTCAGCCAGGAGGATCTGCAGCTTCCCGAAGGCTCCTACCGCTTCTCGCCCGCGGGCACTGGCTGCGTCAACCTGCCCGGTAGTGCCGGCGGCGGCGAATACCTGCTCGGAGTGGTCTCGATATCGGAGGATCCCGCGTCTCTCACGCCCGTGATCCTGGAGGGTATTCCCGGAGACGCCACCATCGTGGCAACGGCGAGCCAGGCCGTCCTCGCGTCAGCAGGGAGAGCCTTCAGGCCTCTGGCCAGGAACCAGGGGCACATCGGAGGCGTCGCCGCAAGGGACGTGCGCACCCGGGCCTCCGCGACCGGGGGTCCATCGCCGGGAGCGCTCTTCCCGGTGCAGGATTCCCTTCGCATCGACCGCGTCGGGGCACACAACGAGAGGATGGCGAGGAACCAGGCTCTGCTGAACGAGCTGGGACCCGTGTCGCGCTCGATGGCGGCAGCCGGTCGGCGGCGGCGCGTCGAGGTGGGCGATACGATCACGCTGGACGCTCGAACCGGCTCGACGTGCACCGATGTTGACCCGGTCAGTGCGCTGATACGACTCGTAGGGTCCCACACCATCTGGCTGGAAGACCTCGCCAACCCCAGCGGGACCTTTTCGGATTCCGAACTCGAAGATCTGGATGCCTTCTATGCAGAGAACATAAAGGACGTTCACGACAGGTACATTGGTGACCTGTCGGATGTGGATGACAACGGAAAGGTCCTCGTCCTGATGACGGAAAAGGTAAATCGCAATGGCAGCGCGGGTTACGTATCTTTTGCCGATCTTCTTCCAAAGAGCCTCTGCCCTGCCAGCAACCATGCCGAGATCTTTTATGGATGGGTGCCTGATCCGGAGGGTGTCGTCGCCTTCGCTTTCAGCAAGGAACAGGTATTGGAGAGCTATCCCTCAGTGCTCGCGCATGAGATAGCCCACATTATCCAGGGCAACGCGGTGGTTCTCGGCGGCGTCGAAGCCATGCGTTCCTGGGAGCTGGAGGGGGGCGCGACCCTGGCGGCGCAGCTGGTCGCCCAGGATCTGTTCGGACATGGATCGCGACAGAACCTGGGCTACGCGGAATTCGCGGTCGCCGAGCGCTGGTATCGTCCATGGGTCAACGGGATGCTTTTCTTCTTCGGCGGGAGCTTTCACGAGAGAATTCCGCACGCGCCCGAACAGTGCACCTGGATGGGTACGGACAGGCAAGGGAACAGCGGTCCGTGCATCTCTCCTCAGACGGCGATCTATGGAATGCCGTCGATGCTCTTCCGATACGCCATGGATCGGTGGGGCGAAGAATACCCGGGCGGTGAACAGGCGCTGATGAGACGCCAGACCGAGTCATCCAATCGAGGTCTGGCCTGGCTGGAAGAAGTCGGTTCATGGCAGAGGGAGAGGATCCTCGCGGACTTCTACATCTCCCTGTGGGTGGATCTGCAGCCGGGGCTGGATGCCCCCGGCATGCGCTCCTGGGACCTCTACGACATCTTCAGCCGGTTTCCAGCCCACGCACACCTCCGACCCTACCCCTCCAGCTCCAACACTCCCCGCGTAAATGCGAGTGTTCGAGCAGGGTCATCCCTGTTCGTCCACTGGACCCCCGAGGGTGCGCTGGATCCCACCAGCATCAAGGTGACATCGGAGGACGGCGGTCCCGTTCCGGACCTCATTTCGGTGTGGGCCTACAGGATCCGGTAGCGGAGACGCGGTAACAACCCTCACGTAACGGCGGATCGCGCCAACCGCGAATGACGGCAAGAGATCCATAAGTTCAATCAGGACTGCATGATCTGCCACTCTTGCCGATGATAGCGGAGCGGTGCTCTCGTGTGCCGAGGGCGGGAGCTGCGGTGCCGTTTGGCGGGAACGCTGCGCGTCTCGCGACTTCGCTGAATAGTCGCGGAAACACGCAACAAGGGGTACTACGTTCGGCCCATTCTTGCCGGGTGGCGGTTCGAACCCCGTGCCGCGCCGGGAAAACGGTCGGCGGATTACGGGATCGTTGCGAGCAGCGATCACGGACTCGTTGCTTTTCGTCAGAACCGGTAGGCGACGCTGACGATGGGGCGGATCTGCGCCTCCGCGTCGACGTAGTAGGCGAGGCCCGCTTCGCCGCCTACGGTCCGATAGCGGAACCGCAGCCCAGCGGTGACGATGTTCGTTCCATGTTCGATGCCGACGCGCCGGAATTCGGCGGCGAGCGCCGACTCCGTCGTTACGCGGAAGTCCAACGAGTACCCGACCATTCCGCCAGAGGCGTGCAGGATCAAACCGCCGGCCACCGCGACGGAGCCGGCGACCGAGCTTCCGTAGAAGGGGCCGGTCTCCTCCGCGAGCAGCGACCAAGCCGCGTAGGCGCCGACGGCGACGGAGACCCGCGCGTTGCTCCATGCACGGAACTTGGGTGCGAGATAGGGTAGCAGCTCGGAGTCGCGACTGCGCGCGTCGATGACGAAGCCGGATCCCGCCGTGAGAGTAAGATCGTCCGTGACACCGTAGGATGCCCGGCCCGCAAGGGGCCACAGATCGCCGAAGTCGAAGAACTGCGCGGCCGGGACGGCACCCAGATAGCCCGCGCTAACGTGCCCCCGGCCCGCGGCGAGGGTATGCCCCGTCGACTCGACGTAGCCGCCCAGCAACCGGGGAGGGAATGGGTCGGGTTGCCGGAGTTCGTCGGCGGGCCGGGCGGGCTCCGACTGCTGGGGCCGTTCGGTGTCGGGTTGTGCGGGGAGCCGCGCGCCGTCATCAGGGCGGGCGGTGACCCCAATGCTCTGCCGCGCCGAGAGGCCGTCCGGGTCGCGGGCCACGACGCTGACGGTGGCCGCGCCGGTGCCCGCGTGTGCGATGGTGACGATGCCTCCCGACACGGTCACGCTCACGGTGGCCGCGTTCGACGTGGTCGCCGAGATACTCAGGGCGTCCACCTCGGGATCGGCGAAATGGGAGGACACGCCGATGGACACCCATTGACCCGGGGCGAGGGTCTGGGCCGGGACCGTCCCGACGGGTTCCGGTGCACGGTTGGGCGCTTCGACCGAGACCCGCGTGCGCTGCGTGGCCGACAGGATCCCTGGCGAAGATGGTCAGTACGGTCGTGCCCGGCGCCACGCCCGAGATCGTCAGGACGGTGCCGAAAACGGAGACCGTCGCCACCCCGGCATCCGAACTGATGGCCGCGTAGGCCAGCGCGTCGCCGTCGGCATCCGCAAAGTAGGGCGACAAGTCGAGCGACGTGGTCTGGCCCGGCGCGACGGTCCGGGCGGGAACGGACCCAGCGACCTCCGGGGCGCGGGGTTCCTGGGCGAGGGCGGACGCCGCCGACCAGAGCGGCACCAACATTGCGACGGCCAGCGCTGCCGACCGTAACGCTTCGTGGATCGGAACATCGTGGTGGTCGCTATTCTTGCGGGGAGGGGCAGGTTCCGCTTGGTGCGGTCGGGAGGATTCACGATCCTCACCGCCGTGCATCCGAAGGATCGGGGATCCCCCGGCTGAAGATGATTTGCAAGTCCTGGGCATCCGCCGCATCCGCGGCGGCGAGGAATCCGGGGGCCGTGTCCGGCGCACCGTCGAGGATGCCCCGGATCCGGTCGGTCGCCGGGTCGCGCAGAATGGTCATGGGACGGTCGGTGTCCCCGTCGAGGATCACGGAGCCTCCCGGGCCTTGCACCGTGATCGCGGCCAGCTCCTCCGTCCAGGTGACCGGCACCGCGAACGAGAACCCGGCACGCTGGTCCTCGGTGTCGGTGTACTCCGACATGGCGAAGGCTAGGGAGAACAGCTCCCTGCCCGCGTCGTCCGTCCCGGTGAGCGACCATGGACCGTCGGCTTCCGGCAGCGCGGGCGGGGCGTCGATGAAGAAGGAGGGCCTGAGGCGCGGCGCTCCTTCGCCGTCCAGACCGCCCCATACGAGCAGCGCGCGGTCGGAAGCGGCCTGGGCAACGTCCGCGGCGGCGATCAGGATCGAGCCGGTCTCGGTCTCGAGGCGGTAGCGGACGGCGTTGGTGAACTGGTAGTCGCTCGTCCAGGTGGGCTCGCAGTAGGACATGAAGTCCGGCTGGCCCGGCGGTACCAACTCGCCCCTGCCGAAGTCGTAGCCCCACGCGCCGATGTTACCCATTACGTAGGGATAGTAACGGTCTGGACCGCCGGCTCCGCCGCATGGCGCGTGGTAGAGATTGCGGTTGTGGCCGAACTCGTGCGCGATGGTTTCGGAGTCGAGGACCGAGAAGCTCGACCAGCTTCCGATGTCGTTCGCCACACCGAGGAGACCGCCCGGCCCCGTGGGTCCCGCCATGACCGCCAGGTAGTGGCCGCGCCCGCCCTCGGCGACCCGGATCAGCTCGGCCTCCGCGAGGAGTTCGGACCCGTCGTTTGTGGACGTTGCGACGGGCGGGTGCGCGGTCGCGTCGATCTCGGAAACCGGCAGCAGCAGGTGCGTGCGCTCGAACAGCTCATGGCCCT
Source organism: Longimicrobiales bacterium (assembly GCA_965232315.1). Taxonomy (GTDB): domain Bacteria; phylum Gemmatimonadota; class Gemmatimonadetes; order Longimicrobiales; family Gaopeijiaceae; genus BD2-11. Next base: position 179,399 of record CBDDPN010000031.1, read on the forward strand.
CCGGGTCGGCTGCCATGGCGGCGACCGTCGCGATGATCGAGGAATCCGGGCTCTCCCGCCAGATGAAGGGCACCAGCGTCACCTCGAAGACCGGCATCGCGCGCACATCCACCGCCATCCGGCCCGCGGCGGGGATCCGGCGCGCCACGCCCAGCGCCGGATCGAGGGTCCCGTCCGGATCCGGTTCGATCACGACCTCGAGGCCGGGCTGGATCACCCGGCCGGGGATCTCCGCGTTCACGGACTTCGACAGGGAACTCTCGTCGATCTTCGCGGGGATGGGATCGGACGCGCCGGGAATGTCCGCCACGTGGGTCACGGCTCCGTCCCGGTAGAAGGTGGCCCGCACCGGGGGCATGGCGGCGGCTCCTTGCGTCGCCGTGACGAACACGCGCAGCAGCGCGGACTCGCCCGCGACCAGCGGCACCGGGAACTCGCGGGACTGGACGGCCTGCGTAAGATAGGCGGCCGCGCCCCCACCGCGGTCGCAATGCGCCACCCGCTGGCGGGTCACCCCTTCGAGCCAGTCGAGGAACTCAGGGTCCGCCGGCGCGCACAGGCCGGTCCCGGTCGTGTGCAGGTCCTCGAGATGCTCCAGCGCCGTCAGGCCCAGGGGAAGGGGGCCGGCCAAGCCCGCGTTGTCGGCAAGGCCCAGACTCGCAATGCCCGTGAACTCGAGCAGCCCCGTCGGCAGCGGGCCGCTCAACTCGTTGGACGAGACATCGAGGACCTCGAGACTCGGAAATGCGCCGGCCCCCGCACGCGCACCCATCGAGTGGTTCGCGTCGTCCGTCATCCTTGCCCGCAAGGCGTCCAACCGCTCCAGCTTCATCGAGACGGACGTCAACCGGTTCTCATCGGAGTCCAGCCGCCAGGGATCGCCCGATTCGCTCCACCGCTCCGGGAAGGACGGCGGTCGGACGGAGCGGGAGGCAACCCGCTTCGCACCGGTTACGCGGCCGAGTCCCGACGGAATGCTTGTCAGCCGGTTCCCGTCGAGTTCCAGAACCTCGAGGTTGTCCAGTCCCCCCAACTCCCACGGGAAGGACGTGAACTCGTTCGAGGAAAGATCCAGGACTTGCAAACCTGCGAAACCTCCGGATCGATGTGTGATGGAGGTCAGGCGGTTCTCCTCCAGAACCAGCAGCCACAACGAAGACAGCCCGCCCAACTCCGCCGGGATGGCCGTTAGCTCGTTTGACTCCAGCCAGAGAAGCCCAAGGCTCTGGATTCGGCCCAGTTCCGCCGGGATGGAGGCAAGTCGGTTCCTAGTGAGGTCCAACAGCTCCAGGTTGCTCATTCGGCCCAGCTCCGGGGGCACGGACGTCAACTGGTTGCGGTACAGCCAAAGCCTTTCGAGGCCAGCCAACCGTCCCAGTTCCAGAGGAATGGATGTGAGTTGGTTGTTGGCAAGCGACAGAGCTTCCAGGGTGGCCAGGCCACCGAGCTCCGGGGGGGCGGAGGTCAGTCGGTTTGCGTTGAGATGCAGTGCTTCCACGCTGGCCAACCCGCCCAACTCCGGTGGGATCGGTCCAGAAAGCTCGTTTGCCGCCAGTACGACGAGCTTCGCCTCGGCCAAGTTGCCCAACTCGGGCGGGATCGGACCCGAGAGCCGGTTGCCGAACAGGATCAGGGTGTCCAGCTCGGCCAACCCGCCCAACTCGGGCGGGATCGTCCCGAGCAGCCCGTTCCATCGAAGATCCAGATTCGTGACGCGACCGTCCGTGTTGGTTTCCACGCCGTGCCAGTCGCCAAGCGGAGCGTTGGTGAGCCAGTTGGCCGATTCCTCCCAGTTGGCTCCATCGGTCACTTCGTACAGGGCTGTCAGGATCTCCCGGTCGGACAGCGGCGGGCATTGCACACCCGTGCCCTCATGTTGCGGAAGGGTCGCAAGCCACTCCTGAAAACCGTCCTTGGGCGCGCACAGATCGGTGTTCGCATAGCGCAGCTCCTCGAGCGGTGTGCGGGAGAGCCCGGTCGGCAGCCGACCGGAAAGGGCCGGGTTGTCGCCGATACGGAGACGGGTCATCGAAGCTAGGTTGACCAAGCTCGCGGGCAGGCGGCCGGCGAGCCCGTTCTCAGCGAGATCGAGCACGGTCACCCTACCGATGGAATCGGTCTCGACGCCGTACCACTCGCCGAGAGGACCGTCTCCCAGCCATCTGGTCGAGGTCGACCAGTTTGAGCCACCGGCCGTCCGATGCAGGTCTGCGAGCGCTTGGGCGTCCACCTCGTTGCAGTATGGGCCCCGCACATACCGAATGCTCTGAAGCCAAGCAACGAACCGCGCGCTGCCTGGGGCGCATAGGCCGTGATTCCGCGCAAAGCTGAAGCTGGTGAGGCCAATCAGCTTCAAGAAGCTCTCCGGGATCAGGCCGGTCAACCGGTTCCCGGCGAGGGAAAGCTCCACCATTTCCGTGAGGTTGCCGAGCTCGCTCGGGATCGTTCCAGTGAGATCGTTGTCGCTGAGTTGCGCGTACCCCAAGTTGACCATGCCCCCCAGTTCTGCCGGGATGGTGCCTGATAGTTCGTTGGCGGAGAGGCTCATCTGGAAGACGTTGGCCAGATCGCCTAAGCTCGGCGGGATGGAACCCGTCAACTCGTTGCGGGCGAGCCAAAGAGTTCCCAAGTTGGCCAGCCGACCCAGTTCGGCGGGGATGAGGCCGGACAGGTTGTTGTCGGCCAAATCAAGCCGGACGAGTTGAGCCAACCTGCCCAAGTCGGATGGCATGCTGCCCGACAGCCCGTTCTCTTCGAGTTCGAGTGCGGTAACCCGTCCGGCCGCATCCGTCCGCACGCCGTGCCAGTCCCCGAGCGGCGCATCGGTCAGCCAGTTGGTGTCATTGACCCAATTCGGCCCGTCGGTTGCGTTGTAGAACGCGACGAGGATGTCGCGGTCGCCGGCCCGTGCCATCACCATCGCGCCGGGTGCGGCATCGGTTGCCACGGCTGCCGTCGGCGGACCGACCACCGGCTCGTCCGCGCAGGCGGCAACCCATGCAGCCGCCAGGAGCGTGGCTGCCCGAACGCTCGCTTGCCACGCGCTCCGCGCCGGCTGCGGCTGAATGCGATGGAGTTGAAGTTGACTTCTCATGTCTTCCGGTCCTTTACCCGTCTCCGCCAGGCTTTCCGTCGAGCGGGCCGTATGCGCGGATTCGGATGGCCGACGGGTCGCGAGCGGCCCAACCGCGCCCGGCCAAGGGCGCGGCGATCGTCAGCCGAGCGCCATTGGAGCAGTTGTTGCGCGTGTTGGATTCGTCCGCCACGGCATTGACGCACAGGCCGATGTAGATGGTGCCCGGCGCGCTGCCGGCGTTGACCGAGATCGTTAGCGGGAACGCACGTTCCTCCTTGGCGCCCAACGGAGCAAACGAGTACGACCCGATCTCGGTGTCGCGGGCGCTGATGATCGGATTCGGGGACCGCATGGCGCGGATCCGCGTCTCCGCCGACGCGATGGTGCCTTGGTTGCGGACGTGGAAGGTGAACGTCATCGATTCGCCCGGCGTCAGCGTAGCGGAGACTGGCGCCACTTCCGTGAGTGTGAGGTCCGGTCCAGGCGTCACAACGGTGGCCTCCAGGGTCTGGGTGGCGGTGAGCCCCGCGGGGTCGGAGGCGGACACGGTGATCGTGGCGGAGCCCTGAGCGAGTGCCGCGATGGTGAGGGTCGAGCCCGACACCGAGACGGCGGCCACCGACGGGTCCGACGACGATGCGCCGTAGCTGAGCGCGTCCCCGTCGGGATCCGTGAAATGCGCCGAGACGTCGAGCGTCGCGGTTTCCCCTGCGTGGATGGTTCGGTCCGGGATCGCGCCGACCGGTTCGGGCGCCCGGTTGGGAACGGTGGCCTCCAGGGTCTGGGTGGCGGTGAGCCCCGCGGGGTCGGAGGCGGACACGGTGATCGTGGCGGAGCCCTGAGCGAGTGCCGCGATGGTGAGGGTTGAGCCCGACACCGAGACGGCGGCCACCGACGGGTCCGACGACGACGCGCCGTAGCTGAGCGCGTCCCCGTCGGGATCCGTGAAGTGCGCCGAGACGTCGAGCGTCGCGGTTTCCCCTGCGTGGATGGTTCGGTCCGGGATCGCGCCGACCGGTTCGGGCGCCCGGTTGGGAACGGTGGCCTCCAGGGTCTGGGTGGCGGTGAGCCCCGCGGGGTCGGAGGCGGACACGGTGATCGTGGCGGAGCCCTGAGCGAGTGCCGCGATGGTGAGGGTCGAGCCCGACACCGAGACGGCGGCCACCGACGGGTCCGACGACGACGCGCCGTAGCTGAGCGCGTCCCCGTCGGGATCCGTGAAATGCGCCGAGACATCGAACGTCGCCGTCTCGCCGGCATGGACCGTCTGGTCCGGGATCGCGCCGACGGGCTTCGGTGCCCGGTTCGCGGCGGGGCCGGTGCCTCCGCCGTCGCCGCAACCGGCGGCCACTACGGCCGCGAGCGCCGCTCTTCGCCAAATTGGCGAGGCGGAGGCCGCGGGCCGAGGCAACGCGAGCCTCTCTCTACTACTAGGTCGTTTCACAATCGTAGTCGGTGGACCAGGATAGCGCGCCCGGATTCTGGCCCGCCTCGCAGCGACTGAGCGCGTCGCCGCTGAGCCCGAGCTGCGCACACGCGGCGGCGTGTGCCGCGTCCAGCGCCTCCTGCTGGGTCGATCCCATGCCGGAGCCGGACGCGGTGCGGTTGTCCATGGTGACAGTCACGTCGCACTGCCACCCGGACGCGCCAGTCACTTCGGCGCACGCCGCTACCCCGCGAGAACCAGGACGATCAACGTCGCGGCGAGTCGAACGCGGTTCATGGTTCTTTCCTTTTCTCAAAGAGGATCGTCGCGCCGATTGCCGCGCCCTGGGCTGGGCTGGCGGCCCCGGCATCGGACTCGCCCCCCGGCTTGACTCGGAGGGTGCCCTCCACCCCACGGATTCGCGGCGGATCGTCGCCGGATGGCACGGGAATCAACGCCCCGTCGGTGCCGACCGCTCGTAGCAGACCTTCCCATTGCGGTTCGGCGATCAGGCTGCCGCCCGACTGCCTGCTGGCTCGAATGCTGCCCTTGGTGACCCGCCGGTTGACGATCTCGCACCCGCCGCTGCTCAGGCAACTGTACCGGATGTTGTTCTCGACGATGTACGAACTGGTGCCGCTGAACTGCACCGTCGCTACGCCGTTGGAGAACTGGAAAACGATTCCGCCACCCGTTTGGTCCGGACTCCAGAAGCCGGTCGGCAGCGTCTCGATCGTCTGGCCGGTCGTGTACGTCGTGTCGCTCCCGCCGCCGCCCGTCTGAATGGTGACCGTGATCGCCGAAGAGCAGTTGTTGTTCGTGTCCGATTCGCCGGAGACGGCGTCAACGCATTCCCCGAGATGGACTGTCCCGGCAGGAGCCCCTGCGGACACCGTGATCGTCCGGGTGCCGCTGGCTTCCTGCGACGGGCCAAGCGAAGGCACCGAAGCGGCGCTACCAATCTGAGTGTCGTTCGTGGAGATGTTCGCGTCTGTCGAAGAAAAAGTCCGAACCCGGGTCGCAGCTGCCACGGCGTTGCCCTCGTTGCGCACTGTGATGTCGTACGAGAACTCGCCCCCCGGCGACACGGTGGCGCTCGACCTCGAAACGCTCACGACCAGATCGGGGCCGCCGGAACCTCCCACGGTCACCCGGACGCCTTGGGAGCAGTTGTTGCCCGTGTCGGACTCGCCGGCCACGGCGTCGATGCAGATGCCGAAGTAGAAGGTTCCGGAATCCTGGCTCGGCAGCCTGACCGTCCCGGTAATCGTCCTGCTCTGACCCACCGCGAGGCTGCGAAAAGCGGCGTTTCCGCCCTCCGTGTCCGTGGTCGAGATCGTCGAGTTGGTCGACAGGAAGATGCGCATCGTGGTCGCGGCAGCCATCGCGGTCCCCGTATTCGAGACCGTGAAATCCGCCTGCACTGTCCCGCCCGGCGTTCCCGTCACCGAGGTCGGCGTGACGTTCGTGAACTCCAGATCCGGGGCTCCGGCCGACCTCACCGTTGCACTGAACCGCTGGGTGGCGCCGAGCCCTCCGGGATCCCTCGCGGTCACGGTGATCGTCGCGCTTCCCGCCCCCGCTCCCGTGATGGTCACCGTAGAGCCGGACACCGACACCCCTGCCACCCCTCCGTTCGAGGATGAGGCCGCATAGGTCAGCACGTCGCCGTCCGGATCGCTGAAGTACTGCGATGCATTCACCGTCGCGCGTTCGCCAACCGTGATCGTCCGCGAGGGAATCGACCCCACCCGGCGCGGCGCGCGGTTCGGCTGGGGCACCGTCACGCTCAGCTGCTGGGTCGCCGTCGCCCGATCGTCGTCGCTCGCCGTGATCGTAACGGTCGCCGTGCCCGGTCCGGCGGCGGTGATCGTAACCATGCTGCCCGATGTGCTCGTGCGGACGACCGCGGCGATCGACGAGGCGGCCGTGTAGGTGAGCGCGTCGCCGTCGGGATCGGTGAACGAGCCCGCGACGTCAAGCGTGATCGATTGGCCCACCTCGATCGTCTGCGCGCCGATCGCGCCCACGGGCGCGGGCGGACGGTTGGGCACCGTCAGGCGGAAGGACTGGGTGGCCGAAAGCCCTCCCGGGTCGCTCGCCGTGACGGTGATGGTGGCGCGGCCCTTGGCCTCGGCGGTGACCGTGATCGTGGAACCGGAAACACTCGCGCCCGCCACCTCGGCGTCCGACGAGCTCGCCGTGTAGGAGAGCGCCTCCCCGTCGGGCTCCGAGAAGTACTGGGCCGCATCGACCGTCGTATTGGCGCCCACCTGCACGGTGACGTCCGGCGGCGTGCCGCGGGGCTGCGGCGCACGGTTCGGAACCATCACGGCGAAACTCGACTGGCCCTGGAGCCCCCCGGGATCGCTGGCCGTGACCGTGACCGTCGTGTTGCCGGGCGCGACGCCGGTGACGGTGATCGAGGTGCCGGAAATCGAGGCGGTGGCCACCGACGGGTTCGAAGACACGGCCGTGTGGCTCAGCATGTCGCCGTTCGCGTCGTTGAAGCAGGCGGCGACGCTCGAGGTCTCGCCGACGTTGACCGTCACCTGCGGCAGCGGGCCGCACGCGGCCGGCGCAACCGGGCTCTCGCAGGCGGTCGCCCACAGTGCGATCAGGAGAGACGAGACGCGCCACGGAACGCGGCGAACGCCTGTAACCGGATGGGGCCAAGAGGGGGAACGCTGGGTCATGGGTCCAGTACTCCTTCACGTAGTGGGAATCGGTCGAATGGAATTGCGGCGCGGCAAGGGCGCGCTCGGACTGCGGGCGGAACCGGGGATGCGGGCTCGAACGTTCACGGACGGATTGTCCTCACCACCCGTCCGTCCTTGTCGCGCACCTCGACGGGGCTGCGGATCACGTCGTTGCCGAGATCGATCGCGCGGCGCTGGTGAGCGCGAAGCGCCGCAACGCCGGGAAGGCGGTAGGCGTCGGCGATATCCGTGCGCACGGCATAGCCCAGGTCCGCCAGCGACGCGATCGTCACCGCGCTGAGAGGGCTCGATCCGGGCGCAATGGAGGGACTCATCAGTTCGTCGCCGAAGACGCTCTTTCGCCAGTGCGAATCGTCGCTCCCGCTGCGGGTTCCCTTGTTCGCGACCGGAACCTTCGCGCCCGCCGTGTAGGAAGCGCCGCCAACCTCGTCGAACGCCCGGATCGCCTGCGCGCCCGCAAAGTGCGTGTCCACTTCGCGCTCCGCCGTCAGCGAGGGATTGCGCAGGAGTCCGTGGTAGCCCCACAGGGTGCCGATACCGAGCACATGGCCCATCTCGTGGAGGATCACGGACTCGAGCGTGCCATTCTCCTCCATCCCGGCCAAGTCGGCAGCGTCGAACTCCATCGCGCCGAGCCACGGTAGCTGCGACTCGCTACGGACCCCCCGGGGTGCGGCCTGGCCCAGGGTACCGTCAACACCGTCGATCTCCGCAACCGCCGCGATGATCATCAAGTCGTCGACGACGCTCACGCTCTCCTGGTACGTCCTGCCATCGATCCGGACCTCAACCACACCATCCGAAACCGGCATGTCCGGCAACTCCGTGTCCGCCAGTATCGCCATCCAGCGCAAGCGGGCGCTCTCGAATGCCGTCTTCTGGGCGGCGGTCATCGCGGTGGCGAAGCGGAGGTCGATCTGGAAGGAACTCGGCGGTTCCTCCTCTTCGCTCACCGTCACCTGAAACGACTGGATAGCCCCCAGCCCATCCGGGTCGGCCGCCGTCACGGTGATGTCCACCACGCCCTTGCGCACCCCCGTTAGCTCGAGCGTCGCTCCGAAGACCTGCACCGATGCGATTCCGATGTCCGAAGACGAGGCCGAATACGCCAGCGGATCCCCGTCGGGGTCGGTGAAGTAGGTCGAGGCGTCCACCGTCGCCGTCTCACCCGTCCGGATCTCGTGCGGCGGGATCGACCCCACGGGGCGCGGCGCGCGATTGGGCTGGGGCACCGTCACGCTCACCTGCTGGGTCGCCGTCGCCTGCTCGTCGTCCCTCGCCGTGATCGTGACCGTCGTCGTTCCCGGTCCCCGCGCCGTGATCGTCACCGCGCTGCCCGAAACGCTTGCGCCGGCGACCGCCGCGATCAGGGAGGCGGCCGCGTATGCGAGGGCGTCGCCATCGGGATCGGTGAACGAGCCCGCGACGTCGAGCGTGACCGATTGGCCTTCCTCGATCGTCCGCGCGTCGATCGCGCCCACCGGCACCGGGGACCGGTTCGGCACCGTGAGCCGGAAGGACTGGGTGGCCGAGAGCCCGCCCGGGTCGCTCGCCGTTACGGCGATCGTGGCACCGCCCTTGGCTTCCGCCGTAGCCGTAATCGTCGATCCCGCGACACGCACGCTCCCCACGTCGGCGTCCGACGAGCCAGCCGCATAGGTCAGCGCCTCCCTGTCGGGCTCCGAGAAGTGCTGGGACGCGTCCACTGTCGCGGTCTGGCCCGCCCGCACGGTAATACTCGACATCGTGCCGCGAGGTTGCGGCGCACGGTTCGGGACCATCACCGCGAAGCTCGACTGGCCCTGGAGCCCCCCGGGGTCCCTGGTCGTGACGATGACCGTCGTGTTGCCCGGCGCGACCGCGGTGACGGTGATCGTCGTGCCGGCGAGGAAGGTCGTAGCGATCCGAGGATTCGACGACGTGGCCGTGTAGGTCAGGACATCGCCGTTCGCGTCGTTGAAGCAGGCGGCGACGTTCGAGGTCTCGCCGACGTTGACCGTCACCTGCGGGAGCGGACCGCAGGCGACCGGTGCAACCGGGCTCTCACAGGCGCCAGCCAGCAAGCTCGCCAGGAGCGCCGACAGCCCATAACCCGACCGGACGCAAAAGCGTCGCTCAACCGCCACCGGGAAACGCCCGCGGATTCGGTCGAATACCCGCCCGCGCGGCCCTCCGCCATCCCCTCGTTCCCGCCGGTCGCGAACCTCGCGCGCGACAGCGCTTACTGATATATGGGCGGCTGGGCGGCTGGGCGGCTGGGCGGCTGGGCGGCTGGGCGGCTGGGCGGCTGGGCGGCTGGGCGGCTGGGCGGCTGGGCGGCTGGGCGGCTGGGCGGCTGGGCGGCTGGGCGGCTGGGCGGCTGGGCGGCTGGGCGGCTGGGCGGCTGGGCGGCTGGGCGGCTGGGCGGCTGGGCGGCTGGGCGGCTGGGCGGCTGGGCGGCTGGGCGGCTCCCTGCCGCGAGCCTACAGAACCCGCTGACCCTACGCAAGGGCTTGGTCATGCTCGTCCTTTCGAGTCGCGCTGTGCTTTTTCGGGAACGCCTCGCCTCCGACCGACGCATTCACGATAACTGCCCCGTCCTACAGGCGCCAAACAATAGAAGAGGCTGATCTTGGTCCGCGTGAGGCCAACGGTGTCAATCGGCGACCAGGACCGGACGGAGCGTTCTCGAGCCAGGCCGCCGGAAGGAACATCGAGCGGATGGCCGTCGCCGGCCAAGTCCGGACTCAGAAGCATCTCGGCCCACCTGTCGAGACTCGATTGCCACCGACGCCGCAGTGACTTGCCGTGGATCGCATGGCCGGTTGGCCGATAAACCTGAAAGACACTTCGGCTTGCCTGCAGTCGTTCGAGACATGTAGCGCCGTCCGGTGCTACGGCAACGGCGCGACCGTGCTCACGTCCAACAAGGGCTTCGAGGAGTGGGGCCGCATCCTCGGCGACGAATGTTGTCGCCGCCGCCCTGCTCGACTGGCTGCTCCACCGGTGGCATATCGTGAACATCCGGGGCAACGGCTACCGGATGCGCCGCCACGCCGAACTCTCGAAAGCAATCCATCCGCTCGCGAACCGAATAGACGACGAATCACCGGCGTCTGGAGAAGGTCACTCATGACGACCGCACTCCCGGCCCGGTGCCCCGCTCCGATTCGCTCCGCTCACTACGCGGGGCAGCCGACGAACCGGGACACTTCCCATGCCCATTGACAGGATGATCGTCCGCGCCTGCGGCGGACGGGCTGGTCGGACGCCGCTCAAGGACGGGGAGGGACGGGGAGCCAGCCGACGCAACGTTGAACGTTGCGGAGTGGCAAGGGGAGTGCTCCGCTCCCCTTAGACCCCTTGGGCTCCCGCGCCAGTGTCGGCGCGCAGGAAGGCGGGGGCCGCTTCCAGAACCTCGCCCGGAGCCGCGCCCAATGGCTGTTCCAGCGGCGGTAGGCCACGGCGATGACCATCGCGGCGCCCCTGTCGTGCGCGCGTGGCCACGGAGGGTAGCGGCTACTCGCCTCGCGGGAGTCCGCGACGGACGATTTGCGCACCTCCGGCGTTGTGGGTGATGGCCGCATACGCCCGCGAAAACGACGTGGGGTGCCGATGCGCACCCCGGCGCTCCGGACGTGCGCACCGGCGGGGCGGCGGAAGCCGTAGCGCGCCAAGGTTTTGCGCCTCGTTGTCCCGGACGGGCCGGGGCCGCAGGGAACGCGCAGGCGGGGCTGGGAGCGACCCACCAGTCCGAGGGCCTGCTACGGGTTCGGGGCCGTGCGCGTTTGCGCACCCCGGCCCCGCCCCCTCGGGTCGCTCCCAGACCCAGCAATCCCTTACGCGGGAAGGCGGTTCGAGCGCCGCTTCGACACGGTGGAGCACCCGTTCCCCGACCGCCCGGTCATAGGACGGCTCTCCATCGGCGAGCAAGGCGGGGAGAACCCTTGGCTCGTACCACGCGCCAAGCGTCCCCGTTTCAGGACACACGTCCGCAAGGGACCGACGTCCTGATTGCGAAACGTAGCAGATGGGATAGGTAGTAGACCCCGCTTCATCCGCTTCTGATGTAGCAGCCCTGAATCTCGTTCACGCGACCCATGAGGAGGTTTCCCGATGAAACGGTCATCGCTCGTTCTTCCCATCATCCTGTTCCTTCACGCCACCGCCACCCCGGCCCTGGCGCAGACCACGCTGTCGCTGACCGGCGGCCTCAACCGGACGGCCATGAGGGCCGACCCTCCCGACGGCGGCGTCTGGCGTTCCGAGTCGCTCACGAGAATGTCCTTCGGGTTGGCGGCGACCTTCCCGGCCTCGGAGCATCTCGGAGTACAGCTTGGCGTCAGCATACTCGCAGAAGGGCGGCAGGTTGCGCGGACTGGACGGTGACGCCTTCGTCACCACGGAAATCGCGCTGGACTATTTCGAGTTCTCGCTGCTGGCCGTGCCGACGTTCGCCTTGTCGTCGTGGGATCGCTCCGCGGTCCGATTCTTCCTCGGTCCCACCTTGGCGAGCCGAATCGACTGCAATTTCCACGCATCGGCTCGGCTCGGAAAGGAGCAGGTCGCCGCGAGCGGCGGTTGTGACGCGGGCGGTCGCGACGCAGTGGAGGCCGCGATGGACCTCGGGGTCGTCGTGGGCGGAGGCATCGCGGTCGGCGTGACGGAGCGGGCGGGTGTGAGCGTCGACCTGCTCTACACGCTCGGGCTCATCCCCGTCGGAGGGGCAGACTCGTACTGGAGCGGGCCGAGGCAACGTGTCCTGACGCTTCGGACGGGCGTGGCCCTTCCGGTCGGGTAAGGGCTTCGAGCGGCCAAGAGGCGCGGTCCATCACTCGGGAGGAGTTGACGGCGTCCTCGTGATCGTCCGAATGGGTCGCCAACTCCACTTCTGACGCGGTGAGACGCGCGCCAGACTTGACCGGCCCGCCTCGGCCGACGAGAAGCCTTCCCGCATGGGATTGATGGACCGGGAGCGACCCCGGGCGGGGGTGGGGATGGCGTGCACATCCCAACCGTCGCCGTGCCGTATCAGGCACCCCGAAGGGATGGGTCGCTCCCGGCAACGGCCTGAAGGCCCGCACGGCATCGGTGCTCCTACGGACACATCGCAACCCCAAGGTCACCAGCAACTTGCGGAATCGTTGCCGTGCACGTCCGAAACGGATTCTCATGCACATCGACCTTGATGTCAATGTGCGCCTCTGGCTCGCCATCGGGCACCTCGAACACCGCCTCCGAATCATGGCCTCCCGCTCAAAGATCGGCAAGCTGCGGGACGGCGGCTGAACGCATCGCCATAGAGGCGATTGCCGACAGAATCCCCACCGCTCCGAGCCTCAGGTCTGGCGGACACTGCTTCCCCCGGCGAAGTTCAGGAGCGCAGATCGTGCAGTCCATCGAGAGAGGAATCGAACGATGGCACGCACGAAACGAAGCCGGCGCTCATACGGCGCCGGAGAATGGGGCCGGAACCGGGTGAGGGTGTTCCCCGACCCGAAAACCGGCTTGTACCAGATCGAGTGGCGCGAGAACGGTCGCAGGCTCACCCGGTCGCTCAAACACCGCGATTGGAGGTGCGCGAAGCGGCAGGCGGACGAGTTCGCCGCCGGGTTCGCAAAGCCGGAGCCGAACGGCCACAAGGAGGCCGAGTCGCTCACGCTGGGAAGGCTTCTTGACATCTACGGTGAGGAGGTGACGCCCACGAAGGCGGAGACATCTCAACAGTCCGACCGGGCGGCGACGAGGATGTTCCTCCGGTTCTTCGGACGGAACCGCGACCCGGCCACCCTGTCCCAAAGGGACTGGGATCGCTTCATCCGGGAGCGCCGGGCGGGCAGGGTCGGCCCGAGCGGAAGGCCGGTGTCCGACCGGACCATCGAGCACGACCTGAAGTTCCTGATCGCCGTGCTGAACTGGGCCGCCAAGTCCAGAGACGGGCGGGGCAAGCTCCTACTCGTGGCGAATCCGTTGCGGGGTCTCAAGACGCCCACGGAGAAGAACCCCACGCGGGTGGTGTTGTCCGAGGAGGAGTACCAGGAGCTTCTCGGGGTCTCCCGGCAGGTGGATTGGCGGTTTCACATCGCGCTCGTGCTCGCGCACGAGACGGGGCACCGAATCGGGGCCATCCGTCAACTCAGGTGCTCGGACATCGACCTCGAAGGTGGGGTGGTGCGGTGGCGCGCGGAACACGAGAAGACCGGCTACGAGCACCGGACGCCGGTAACGGTCGAGGCGTTGGCCGTCCTGCACGAGGCGCTGGAGAGGAGTTCGGGGCATGAGGACGCTCCGGTGCTGCCCGCGCCGACGGATCCGTCGAGGTGCGCGGGACGGTCATTGGTGCGAGCTTGGTGGTACAAAGCCCAGACGCTCGCGGGGCTCGAACCGAAGCGCGGGAGAGGCTGGCACTCGTTGAGGCGGAAGTTCGCCAGTGACCTGATGGATCAGCCGCTCAAGGTGCTCTGCGAGTTGGGCGGCTGGAAGACCGCCAAGACGGTCCTTCAGTGCTATCAGAGAGCCGACGAGGGACAGCTTCGGAAGGCACTGGACGCCCGCCGGAGACCTCGCGGCTGAGGCTCTTGATTCGGCGGGAATGAAGTAGCGGGAAACGAGCCCATCAATCCCATAAGATCAAGTGAACGCGACAGATAGAATCCTAACCGATTCCGCCGTAACGTCAGGGTTGATGGTCCCCTCGGCGCCCCGTTTCGTGGGCCTTCCAGGCCGCGTAGGTCTTTGGGATGTCCAGCGCTTTCAACCGGTTCCACGCCCGCGTCGCATCGGCCATGGCGGAATCCTCCTCGTTAGCGAAGTAGTCCGCGATGAAGTTGATGTAGCGGGCGTGAGGGATCCGGTCGTAGCGCTGCTCGCCGAGGCTCAGCTCCACATAGCGGCGCACCAGGTCGCCGTAGGTCAGTTGGCGGCCGTTCGCCAACTGTTCCTCGCGCCAACGGTTCAATCGGTAGCGAGCCCCGGATCGCTCCTTGAACGTCGGGGCGAGCCTGGCCGCTTGGGCCGTGGTCATGGTTTTCGAGAGAGCTGTCTTTCTCGGCATGAGTCGCCTGGTGTCCACTCGGTTGGCGCTCCACTCTATCGCACCGACGCCGACATGGCCACGGTGCATCGGGCAGGGGCCGGCTCCCCAGAAAGAGAGAAGCGGTCCTATAACGTCGGATGCGGATGCGAGTGCTACCGCGATCAGGAGGAAGGACCTCCACGGACCGAGGCGGCGACTCCGCACCTTCAAGCAGGAGGTTGCGACGTCGCTGCCCATCTCGATCGTCGCGAGTCAATTCCCATTCAGCCATTCTTTCGCCCCCGGTTTCTTGCCATGGTTCTCCGGCATCCATCGAGTAGTCTTACCCTGAGGAGCGGTGGCGGGCACCGCCCTGTACATCCCGATTCGGGATAACTAGTTTGGGGACGTCATGCGGATCATCGCAAAGAGGACGCTGCGGACCTATTGGGAGAGACAACCGTGGGCGGAACAGCCCCTCAGGGCGTGGTTCGCAGCCGCCCGGAAAGCCGACTGGACCTCCCCAGCGGACGTCAAGGCGATGTACGGAAACGCGAGCATCGTCGCCGGAGACAGGATGGTGTTCAACATTGGCGGGAACAGGTATCGATTGATCATCCGGTTCGACTACCCGCGCCGGATTGGCTTCGTGCGATTCGTGGGAACCCATGCGGAGTACGACAGGATCGACGCCTCCCAGGTGTAGGAGTCCAAGATGACCATTAGACCGATCAGAAGCGAAGCCGACTACGACGAGGCACTTGGTGAGATTGACCGCCTCATGGGGGCCGTCCCCGATACGCCAGAGGCCGACAAGCTGGAAATCCTGGTGACCCTCGTCGAACGGTACGAATCGGAGCACTGGGCCATCGCGGCTCCAGATCCCATTTCGGCGATCCATCACGTCATGGAGGCCCGTGGCCTGCGGCAGAAGGACTTGGCCGCACTCATCGGCTCTCAGTCCCACGCATCCGAAGTTCTCCGCCGCCGCCGGCCCCTCTCCCTGGCCATGATTCGGGTGCTGGCTGCGGAATGGAGCCTTCCGGCTGATGTGCTGGTGCGCGAATACGCGCTGGCGACAGCTTGAGGGCCGAATACACTAACGAGAGCAGCGGGGTCAGCGACCTACCCCATACTCTGTCGCCGACCGAGACCTGGCGAGCGGCATGACCCACCAGCGAGCGGCTCCCCTGGCCCGCCCATCCAGCCATTCTTTCGCCCCCGATTCTTCTCCATCGTTCTGCCGTTGCCAGTCGCCCATCGAAATGTCCGATGGCCCGACCCGCTGGACCCTTGCCGGGACCTTCCCTCTCACGCGAGGCACGGGGTACGATGCCCGGAAACCCCAGGCAGCCCGGGAGACACCCGCACGACGCGGCGTACAAGAGCCTCTTCGCGAGCAGGCGCACCGTGGCGGACACACTGCGCGGTGCCCTCCGGGACCTTGCCGCCAGTCTCGACTTCTCCACGCTCGAGCGGCTCCCCGCCAGCTTCGTCACCGAGCACCCGAGACAACGTCAAGCCGACATGCTGTGGAGAGTCCAGATTGCCGGAGGCGGTTGGCTCTACCTGCTGGTCCTGCTGGAATTCCAGTCCACCGTCGACCGCCGTATGGCCTTGCGCATGATGGACTACACGGCCCGTGTGCTGCAGGGCCTCGACAGGAATGATCTCGGCCCCGGTGGGGAGTTCCCTTTCGTGTTGCCCATCGTGGTCTACAACGGGGGCCGGCGTTGGAACGCGGCAACGGACATGCGCGACCTGTTCCCCCCGGCACCAGAGCAACTGGTTGGATACGTGCCTCGGCATCGGTATCTTCTCATCGAGTTGCAGGCGCTCGATGCGTCGGTGTTGCCGCCAGAGAACGTTCTGTCGATGATCGCGAGCCTCGAACAGGCGCGGTCTCTGGCGCGGCTGGAGGAACAACGGACCGGCATGGCGGAAGGAACGCCGGAACCCGACTTCAGCCGGGAGGAGCAAGAAAAGGTGACAACGTTACTCGAGCGGGTGCGGAAGTGGGGTGAGGAGGAGAGAAAGCAGTGGCTGAAGGAGGGCGTCGAGCAAGGACGGCGCGAAGGCGTTGAGAAGGGGCGGATCGAGGGGGAGCGGGACTTGGTGTACCGACTCGTCGCCCGCAGGTTTGGTTCGGATACGGCGGCGCGGCTTGTCCCGGTCCTCGACCCTCTCTCCGACCCGGAACGCATCGTGGCCGTCGCCGACGCAGTCCTCGAATGCCAGACGGCCGAGGAATTCATCGCACGGGCGAGGAAGGCAGCGGGGACGGCCTAACGTCATTCCTTCGAGCGGCGGCCAACTCCAGCGCGCACCCCCCTACTCCCCCAGCTCCCCCCGGGCCTCGCGCGCCGGCTACTTCAACTGCTTCGGCCTCACGTAGTACTCCAGGGTCCCGCTGGCCCCCGGAAGATCGGCCCATGTGTCGATGCGGAACGAGAGGACCGCCAGCGCGCCGGTGGGATATTTTCGGCGAATGCGCTCGATCTTCTTCTGGTTTCCGAAGACGGCGTAGCGGTAGGCGAACTCGGCGATGCCCGGATTGTGCCCGACCACGGCGATGGTGTTCGCCTCGTCATCCTGTTTGACCAGCTGCTTGACGATCGCGTGCGTCGAGGCGTGGTAGAGGGCCCTGCGATGCAGGACCCGGATACCCTCGCCGAGTGCCGGGGCCATGTGCTCCCAGGTTTCGACGGTGCGCCGCGCCGCGGAGCAGAGCACCCGGTCCGGCAGCAGATCGTGGTCCCGCATCCAGGCCGCGACGCGGGGCGCGGCCTTGCGTCCGCGGGCCGAGAGCGGCCGATCGAAATCCGCAAGCGTGTAGTCCTTCCAGTCGGACTTGGCGTGACGGAGAAGGAGGATGCTCTTCAAGGGCGGGTGCTAGCGGCCTTTTCGCCGCCGCCATCCCAGCCCCGGAGGGGCGGGCGGCTTCGGGAGACGGAAGGGGTTGTCGGGCTTCTCGGCGGTGGGCGGCTTCGGCTTCCCGGGGTGTTGGACGCGAGGCTTGTCGAACACGCCACCCTTCTTGGTGATCAGCTTCCAGATCATGATGCGGGCTCCTTGCACTGACTCCGTTGGGACGGTACGCGAATACGCCTCGTTACGACAAGGGCCGGCAGGTCGTTTCGGCTGGCGCTCCCCGGAGAGGCCCGGTCGCAGTCGCCATGCATCTCGCGATGAAGCCCCCGGGGAAACCGCCGATTCGGGACGTCAGCCGCCCGACGCGACCTGCGGCTACGCATCGCCCGACGGCAGTTCGCGGGGCGCCTCGTCCGGCGTCACGCCCGTCGCCCGCCGCAGCACCTGCTGGATGTCGAGGCCGAGCACCGACGCCAGCCCCTCGAGCGTCCCGTAGGCGCCCCGGACCCGTTGGTTAAGCGCGTTGGACACGCCCTCGCCCTCTCCGCCGTCCATCACCACCAGGCGGTCGATATCGACGCCCCGGACGGCGCCCACCGCGATCTCCAACAGCTCCGGCAGCTTCTCGGCCATGAAGACGGCAAAGGCCGCGTCCCCGCCGCCGCCGACCTCCCCGTAGAGTCGCCGGAGCACCTCCACCTGGGCCTTTCCCCGCTCCAGGATCGGCGCCGCATCCGCCTGGGCGCGGGCGAAGGCGGCCCTCTTCTGGGCCTTGGCGGGCTCCACCACGTCAGCCCGGAGACGCTGTTCCTCGCGCTCGACGCGCCTCATCTCGAGGATCTTCTCGGCCTCGACCTCGGCCTCCTGCGCCTTGACGCGCGCAATCTTTTCGGCGGTCTCGCCCGCGCGGTGCAACTCCGCCTTGCGGACGCGCAGTTCGTTCTGAGCCTCAGCCACCTTGATCGCGGCAGCCGCTTCGCGCACCTGGGCGCGGCGGCGGGCCTCGGCGCGGGCTTCGCGGGTATCCGCCTCGGCCTGCGCTTCGGCGATCTCGGCCTGGCGAATCGCCTCGGCCGACTTCTCGCGCCCGATGGCCTCGAGGTAGCCGCGCTCATCGCTCACGTTCTGGATCTTGAGGACGTCCAGGTGGAACCCCAAAGAAGCCAGATCCTCCCCCGCATCGTCCGCCAGGGCCTTGGCGAAACCCAGGCGGTCTTCGTTGACGGCCTCGGGCGTGAGGGTCGCGAGGACGCCGCGCAGGTTGCCGGTTAGCGTGTCCTGGGCCAGTTCGCGCACTTCATCCTCCGACTTCCCCAGCAGACGTTCGACTGCGTTGTTGAAGACCCACTCGGGCTCGGAAGCGATCTTCACGTTGGCGATCGCCTCCACGTTGAGGGGAATGTTCCCCTTCGAGAAGGCGTTGTTGACCGAGACCTCGATGGGGATGGTCTCGAGGTTCATGTGCTGCACCGTCTCGATGATGGGCACCCGTAGCGTGCGGCCCCCGGAGATGGAGCGGTATCCCACTGACTGTCCATCGGAGGAGGTACGGTTGCGCCCGGTGAGCACGGCGGCCTGGTTGGGCGGCACGATCACGATCAGGCTCTTGATGGTGATGACGAACACGATCACCGCCACCAGGACCACGAGGGCCATGGTCAGCGGTGCGGCCAGAAACTCCAGCATTGTGCCTCCTCTTGTATTATTCCTGTATGGGATCTTGTATTATCTTGTATGTATTTGCGCGCGTTGCCCTCCGTGGGAGCGCAAAATCGCGATGCGCCCCTGGGCGCGGGCCCGGATGCCGGATCGTCATCGGCATCAGTCGTCGATCAGCTTCATCTCCACCGGAACCACGGTGGCGATGCCCGATTCCATGCCCACCACCACGACCGACTGGCCCGGAATCAGCGTCTCCTCGGGCCGACAGCTCGCGTCCAGCCGGGCGCGAATGCCGTGGCGCCGGTCGCCGCGCACCACCCGTATCGAACCTGGGCTCGCGGACGTGATCTCGAGCGACACCTCGGCGGTCAGGCCGACGAAGGACCGCTCCCCGATCATGGCCCCCGAACTCCCCCGCTTCAGGAAGCCGAACGCCGCGCCGACCAGCACGCCGGTGGTCAGGCCCGTGAGGGCGGCGACGATGGCCGTCAATTCGGGACGTGCACCTCCCCACACCATGTGCAGAACGCTTCCCGCGGCGCCGAACCCGAAGAGGGCGTAGACGATCGCCCGGAGCGAGAAGAGCTTCGCGAAATCGCCGGCGTCCCCGACATCGAGATCCACGCCCGCGTCGGCGTCCGCGTCGACGGCCAGAAAATCGCCGAAGAGCGAGAGGGCCAGGAAGCCGCCGCCCACGACAAGACTGAAGATGTACGCTGTGAGCATGGACCGTCCTCATCGAGCCTGGATCGTCCTCATCCAGTCGCACGGTGTTACCCGGTAGAAGCGGAGAAGCGTATTCCGTAACCGCCGGGGGGCCGGAAATCTACCGGTTCCCGGGCCGGCGGCAAAATGCCGGCGGCCGTGGACGGATGCTCGGGGCCGTGGACGAGTCGGGGCTGTGGACGAGTCGGGGCCGTGGGCGGGTCGGGGCCGTGGACGGATGCCCGGGGCCGTGGACGAGTCGGAGGCGTGGACGAGTCGCGGCCGTGGACGGGTCGCGGCCTTCGGAAGCATGCCCTTGGCACGTTGCGCTCAGCGCGCCGCCGGAACCACCTCGTTGACGACGATGTCGAAGGCGAGCCTCGCGAGCGTCCGGATTGCATCCCGGTAGTCCGGACCGCGGGCGGCGCCGCGCCAGTCCGTGGTGACGACCACCACCAGATCGCGGCCCGGCAGGACGTAGAGGTACTGGCCTCCATAGCCGTTTGCGTAGTAGCCGCCCCGCTCCAGATCGATCCACCACAGGAATCCGTAGGAGCGCGGACCGGCCCAGGCGAAAACGGGATCCGTGGCCATCTCGATCCAATCCCCGGGTACGACCGCGTGATCTCCCGACCGGCCCCCCCTCAGGAACAGCTGGCCGATGCGCGCGAGGTCGCGAGGGCGCAGATCGAGGCCCGAGCCCCCGTTGACGAAGTCGCCGGGCAGGGGTTCCCAGGCGAGGTCCGGGATGCCCAGAGGATCGAACAGCACCTCGTCCGCGAGGTCGGGGAGCGCCTGGCCCGTAGCCTCCTCGAGAGCAATGCCCAACAGGTGCACAGCCGCCGAGTTGTAGACGAACCGGGTACCGGGCGGATCGACGATGGGCCGATCGAGGAGGAAGCGCACGGGTTCGAGGGAGCGGACCCAGTGGAGGTAGTCGTCGCCGTCGAATTCGTCCCAGTCCCAGCCTCCGGTCATGGTCAGGAGATGGCGAAAGGTGATGGCTTCGTCCAGCCGGGAAGCCCCGAAGTCGTCCGCAGTCACGAAGTCGGAGACCGGTGTGTCGAGGCCGGGGATGTGCCCGCGCGCGATCGCGATGCCGGCCAGGGTCGAAACGACGCTCTTCGTGACCGAGCGTACATCGGCCAGGGAATCGGGGCTGAAGCCGCCGTAGTAGCGCTCGAACGCCAGCAGACCCTGCCGAACCACCAGCAGGCTCCTCACCCACTCGCTGCCGGCCGCGCGGATGTGGGCCGCCTCAAGCTGGCCGGCGTCCAGCCCGACCTCGTCCGGGCTGGCGGTTCTCCACGGGTCGGCGGGCGTGGTGGAGGTGGGCCCGTCACCGCACCCGGTCGCGAGCACCGCGAGGAGGAGTGCCAGGCGCCAGCGTGCGGCAGTCTGGCTAGATCTTTTGGCTAGATTTCCCCGAGGTTTCCACCCCTCGCCTCGCCGAGGCCATCCCATGGCCATATAGCTAGACAGATTGGCTAGATTATGCCGGCCCCTCGACCCCGGCCTTCGTTGAGGCCAGCCCGTGGCTACATCGCCGGCCGGTCCAGCCACTGCTTCCACCAGTCGAGCTGGACCCATGTGCGGTGGACGGTGCGCCACGGGGTCCAGCCGCCGTGGTAGGACTCCGGATAGCGCACGAACTTCGCCGGCACACCCTGCTTGTGGAGGGCGACGTACATCTGTTCGGCCTCTTCGATCGGGACCCGGTGGTCGTATTCGCCGTGCACGAAGAGGGTCGGGGTGGTCACCCCCTGGGCGTGGATGATCGGCGACGAGCGCAGCAGGTTCTCCAGGCCGCGCTCCTCCCACGGCGGCCCGTAGAACTCGCTTTCCTTGGTGCGCGGGATGTCGGCGACGCCGTAGTCGCTGACCCAGTTTGAGATGGAGGCGCCGGCGATGGCGGCCGAGAAGCGGTCGGTCTGGGTGATGACCCAGTTGGTTAGATAGCCGCCGTAGGAGTAGCCGGTCACGCCCATGCGGCCGGTGTCGATGCGGTAGCGCTCGATGGCGTGGTCGACGCCCGCCATGAGGTCGTCGTAGTCGTTGAAGCCCCACCCGCCCCAGGTGCCCCAGCGGAAGTCCTCGCCGTAGCCGGTGGAGGCGCGCGGGTTGGTGTAGAGCACCATGTACCCCTGGGCGGCCAGGAGCTGGCGGTCGAAGGAGAAGTCGTTGCCGTACATGCCGTGCGGCCCGCCGTGCATCTGGAGGATCATCGGGAAGTCGCCGCCGCCCGCCTCGTAGCCGCGCGCCGGGAGCATCCAGCCCTCCACCTCTGTGCCGTCGGGGCTCCGGAAGAGGAGGCGTTCGGGCCGGGAGAGCTCCAGCTGGGCGACCAGCGCCCCGTTCACCTCGCTCAGACGGGTTTCCGACCCGCCGGAGAGGGGCGCGACGTGGATGTCGCCGGGCGCGGTGGGGGTGGTGGCGCGGTAGGCCATGCGGGCGAAGTCGGCCGAGAACGAGAAGCCCGCCAGCCGGCGGTCGCCCTCGGTGACCTGCTCGACCGCGCCGCCGTCCACGGCCACCCGGAAGAGGTGGGTGTTGCCGCTGACACCGGCCGAGAAGTAGACGTCACCGCCCGGCGACGCGACCGGCCCGCCCGGGATCAGGTCCCAGTCGGCGGTGAGGTTGCTCCGGCCACCCCCGGCCGGGTCGAATGCGAACAGGTCGTTGGCGGCGCCGCGGTCCCGCCCCTCGCGGATGATCACGTCCAGCCCCTCGTTGCCGCGGGCCACGATCCGGCGGCCGTCTGCCGACCACGCGGGCGCGGAGTAGCTGTACTCGTCGTCCGTGAGCCGGGTGACGGTGCCGTCCAGGTCGACGGTCCAGAGGTCCGCCCGCTCATAGCTGCGCTCCTCGCGCTGGTGCGCATCGGTGGTGAAGGCGAGGCGGCCACTGTCCGGGCTCCACGCCAGCCCGGCGGCATCGACACCCAGGTCGGTCAGGCGGCGGGGTTCACCCCCGGTGGCCGGTAGCAGGTACACCTCCCGCGGGGGGGTGGCGGCGGGGTCGCGGGGGTCCGCCAGGTAGCCGCGCCGGTCGAAGCGGTAGTTCATCCAGTCGTACATGCGCCCGTCGAAGCGCTCGGCCGTGCGGCGCTCGAAGTCCGACCCGAACACGGGCTCGGGGGCGGGCCCCGGCGGGGTGGGCCGGGTGAACGCGATCCACTCGCCGTCCGGGCTGAACACCGGCGACCCGCCCAGTCCCTCGATCTGGAAGGCTTCCCCGGCGGGCTGGTCCATGCGCAGGAACCAGGTGCCCCCGGCGCTCTGGCCAGCGGGCCCCGGACGGTCGGATGCGAAGGCGAGCAGGCTCCCGTCCGGCGACCACTGCGGCCCGGAAGCACTGAAGCTCGGGCTGGTCAGGCGCACGGGCTCTCCCGCTCCGCCTGCGTCCGCGAGCCAGATTTCGCTGTGGCTCCGGTTCTCCTCCTCCAGAACCGAGGTGATCACGAACGCGACCCGCGACCCATCCGGCGAGATGGCCGGACTCGAAGCGTTCTGCAACCGGTAATAGTCCTCGAGCTCGACGGGCCTGCGCTCCTGAGCCAACAGTCCCGTGGCCAGCGGACGAACACCGCCGAGACCGAGGGAGAGAAGCGACAGGGACGCCGCGGAAAGGGCGAAGCGGCGCAGGAAAGACGCGGGACGCGGAATCATTCGATCCTCCGGGTGCGAGAGACTTCCGTGCAATGTGAAGGGCGCGCGGGCGGCAGTCCACCGGACGAGCCTGCGGGAAGCGCCCTTGAGCAGTGTCGCGGGGAGCTCCACCGGTCACGGTTGCCGGGCAAGACGCTCCCTCAGGGCGCTCGGGGTGATGATCGGGACAGCAAGATCGGGCGCGAGCGCCAGCAGATCCGCATCACCAGTGACAAGTGCGTCCGCCTCGCCGGCGATCGCCAGGGCAAGGAACGGGCGGTCAAAGGGATCCCGGCAGTCGGGAAGCGCCAGCGGTTCCCGCACCACCACCGGCTCACAGTATGGAAGATAGTCCGCGAGAAGATCCTCTTGCTCATGTCTCGTCACGCGGAACTTCGGATAGCCGAGTACCTTGATGAGCTCCGACGCCGTGTCGCGGCTGACCAGAGGAAGGATCGCCTTCGATCGCCACATCCGGCGCAGCCAGCTCACGTTACCCTCGGGGAAGAGCAAGGCCGACACCAGCACATTGGTATCGAGAACCGTCCGTAGCGGCTTCATTCACCCCGGCGCGCCCACGCCACGGCGCGGTCCACGTCCGCCTCGGACAAGCCGAGTTCCGCGAGTCTGGCACGAACCGCGTCGGCCCTGGTGAGCCGCACGGGTGTCAGAACGATACGACCGCGCTCCCTGGTGACATCGAAGTACTCGGTGTCGGGAAATGTGGAGATGACGGCCTTGGGAAGAGTAAGCTGATTCTTTGAAGTAAGCTTGGCGAGCATCGGTTTCTCCTTCCATTATTCCCTAACTCCTTTATACAAGGATTCCTTACTTTACCTGGGAGAACCGCTTTGGACCAGTCCTGGAGAGGAGGTCGGAGGGCGCAGTCAACTTGACCTTCCTTGATCGGTCCTGAATGCTACCGGCGGGGAAGGCATCACCGACCGAAGTCGGCAAGCTGCATCCAGGCGCACCGGTCAGGACATTGAATCGATGAGCGACACCCAGAACGGGACGGGATCCCCCTACACATCCCCCAGGTTCCGCCACGCCGTGTGGTCCTGGCCCGCTCTCGTCCCCGCGGCGGCGGTCATCGTCGCTACAGCCTGCACCGCGGAGATACCCGGCCGCTCGAGTGAAGCCGGCGACGCACCCGCGACCGCTGGTCCGGCCGACGCGACGCCAGGCCCAGGACCGACCGACGACTCCGGCCCGACGCTCGACCTGGAGACAGCGCTGGCCCTCGCCGCGATGCCCCTCTCCTGCGTGGACCGCCCGCACGCGCTCCGCCCGGACCGGGCCGGCTACCTGGATGACATCGCCTATACGCGGCGGCGCGACTTCGACCAGAACCGCGCCTTCTACGGGTGCTGGGACTGGCACTCGGCGGTGAACTCGACGTGGGCGATGGTGCGGCTGGTGAAGGAGATCCCGGAGCTCCCGGTGGCGCCCCTTATCCGCGAAAAGCTGCGCGACCATCTCTCCGAGGCGGCTCTGGAGGGCGAACTCGAGTATCTCTCGGAAAACCCCTCCTTCGAACGGCCCTACGGCTGGGCGTGGCTGCTGCTGTTGCACGGTGAGGTGGCGTCCTGGGACGACCCCTTCGCCGCCAGCTGGGCCGTGCGCCTGGAGCCCGTGGTCAGCCACCTGAGCGGCCGGCTCATCAGCTACCTGGAAGAGCTCGAGAGACCGGTGCGCACGGGTGTTCACCCCAACACCGCCTTCGCCCTCGCCACCAGCCTGCAGGCCGAGGAGATGGCGGAACGCCCCGAGCTGGAGGAAGCGCTGCGTGCGGCCGCCGTGCGCTTGTTCGGCGACGACCGCAACTGCCCGGTTGCCTACGAGCCCGGCCGCTCCGACTTCCTTTCGCCCTGCCTAGAGGAGGCTGCGCTCATGGGTGTGGTGCTTGAGCCCGAGGCCTTCGCTGCGTGGCTCGACGGCTTTCTTCCACCGCTGGACTCCGAGGAGTTCGAGCCGCTCAGGGAAACTGATCCGGCGGGCGAGGTGGACGAAGCGCCTCCCGAGGGCGGCGCCGTGATCACCAACGATTCCCTGCGGTCCGCCTACGGAACTTACTCCCACCTGATCGGGCTCGCGTTCACGCGCGCGGACGCCATGCTGCGCATCGCTTCGGCGCTGCCCAACGAAGATCCCAGGGTCTCCGAGCTGCGCGCGCTCGCCATCGATCACGCCAGGACCGGCTTCGACACGATGTTCGACGCCGACTACGCCGGATCCCACTGGATCGGCTCATTTGCACTGAAATATCTGATTCTGACGACTGGAGGCGCTTCGCCATGAGACATCCCCGCCGACTTTCCGAGTCACTCCCCTCCGCACGTCGTCTTTCTGGCGCCCGTCGCTCGGCGACCCGTCTCTCCACCGTCCTGTGGCTCGTCTCCTTCCTGGCTCCAGCTCCGGTCACGGCCCAGGAAACCGTCATCACCCGCGCATCCCCGGCGGAAGCCGGCATGTCCGCGGGCGTCCTCGCGGGAGGCGTAGCGCTCTACGACGAAGCCATCGAGCGCGGCGACCTGGTGGGCGCGGTGCTCCTGGTGGCCAGGGACGGGAAGGTCGTGCTGCACGAGGCACTGGGGTGGCGGGACAAGGCGCGCGGCATCCCGATGGAGCCGGGCACGATGTTCCGCATGGCCTCCAACACCAAGCCGCCGGTGGCGACGGCCGTCGCCATGCTGGTGGAGGACGGGAAGCTGGCCTACGAGGATCTGGTGCGCGAACACATGCCAATGTGGGACAACTACCGCGCCGGTTTCATCAACATCGGCCATCTGCTGTCGCACGCGAGCGGGCTCCGCATCCCGACTCTCTTCCTGCAGCCGTACATGGAGCCGAGCGCCGAGCATCCGGACGCGCCGACGCTCCAGCTGGAAGCCGCCCGCTTCGGCGCCGTCGGGGCGGAGGCCATCCCGGGCACCACCTACAGCTACAACAACCCCGGCTACAACACCCTCGGCGCGCTCGTCGAGATGGCCTCGGGGATGCCGCTGGAGGCGTACCTGGACGAGGAGATCTACACCCCGCTCGGCATGCACGACAGCTACCATCACGAAGTCGACGAGAAGATGGACGGCAAGCTGGACCGGATGGGGGTCGTGTACTACGAGCGCGACGGCGAGGGCGGCTGGATGCCCGGATGGACCCCCGGCGATCCGCCCCAGGTCCCCTTCGTGCGGGCTTCCGGGGGCATGATCTCGACCGCTGACGACTATGTGATCTTCTGCCAGATGTTCCTGAACGGCGGAGTCTACGATGGTGAGCGGATCATCTCCGAAGAAACCGTGGAGCTGATGACCTCGCCCAGGATCCGCACCAATCCGGGTTCCGAGGGACCCGCCCGCTACTACGGGTACGGATGGTCGGTATCGGAGGACGGCGTGTATTCGCACGGCGGCTCGGACGGGACCGACGCCTTCGTGGATCCCTCGCAAAACCTGATCGTGCTGGTCTTCACCCAGACGCCACGGGGCCCGAACCCGCTTGACCGCTTCCGCGAGATCGTGAATCAGGCGATCGAGGGGTAGAGACTCGACCCACCACGAGGGATGCCCATGCATCGGATCAAGGCAGATGTGCCCGACGAGCTTGCCGAGAGGTTGGACGCCGCTGCGCAAACATTACAGCGAAGCCGGAGCAGCATCATTCGGGAAGCGTTGGAGAGTTGGATGGAGGAGGTTGACGACGTGGGCGTGTGCGGCGGCAGGCTCGGCGATTCGAGCGACGTCGTGCTAGATTGGAATGATGTACGCGCGGACCTGCTCCGCTGAATCGGTACTCTCTGGCTCTCTGGCTCTCTGGCTTTCTGGCTCTCTGGCTCTCTGACGACGAGGCTCCCATGACTCAGCTCCGACTCATCCTCCCCAGCCTTCTCCTGGTCTTCGTTGCTGCCTGCGGGACGGGAGAGGTACGTGATGCGGATGGCACGCGCGCGTCGGATGGCGCTTATGCCTCGAATGCATCCGGAGGAGCGGCGCTGGCTGCATCCGGGAACGTCGCCGCATCCGCCACGAGCGCGGCAGCGGCTGTAACCGACGCGGACAACGGGGAGCTCCCCACCGCCCTCGTCTACAAGACGCCCACCTGCGGGTGCTGCAACCTGTGGGTCGACCACCTGCGCGAAGCCGGCTTCGAGGTGGACGCGCGCAACCTGAACGACCTCATCCCGGTGAAGATCGACGCGGGCGTGCCGCCGCGGATGTCCTCCTGCCACACCGCGCTGATCGACGGCTACGTAGTCGAGGGGCACATCCCGGCCGAGCACGTCAAGCGTATGCTCGACGAGCGGCCGGACATCGTGGGCATCGCCGTTCCGGGCATGCCGATCGGATCCCCGGGGATGGAAGGCATCGGCGCGCGCCCCTACCAGGTTCTCTCCTGGGACCGCGAGGGCAACGTCGAGGTCTACGCGGAGGTGGACCCCAGGCGCTGAGCAACGGCACCGCGCCTTTCGCACGCCAACGCCGAGCCCTGACGCATACCAGGGCCGAGCCTCTCTCCCAAGGCAGGTTCTCTGCGCACCCCCCTTGACTTTCGCGCTCGGGGCATGCGATTCTGACGCGACTCATCGAGACCGGCTGAGGGACTGGCCCTGTGACGCCGGGGCAACCGGGTTGCTTCTTTCTGGAGAAGCGATCAGCGGTGCCAACTCCCGCGGGTTCCGCCAGTGGAATCCGAGAGATGAGTGCCAGTCGGCGTTGGCCGCCAGGCGCTTCCAGGGGTTGGCATCGAGACCAGCCATGGAGAGCCAGGATGCACGCGACAACGGCCCGACTTCAGAGGTATCCGCTCCCGTATCCTCCCGCCCGCAACGGGAACGTTCCGGACCTTCGCGAGGCCCCTCGCGTCCGTGTCCTGCCGTCTGCCCGCCGCGGGGCCGTGTACATGCCCCCGGAGTGGAGACCGGAACTCGAGCCCGAACTCGACGCGCGTTTCCGGATTCCGTTCGAAGTCATGGGACCCGAGGATGCCCCTCTGCTCGTCGTGATGGGCGGCATATCGGCGAATCGGCACGTCTCGGCGAACGCCGAGGATGCTTCAGCGGGCTGGTGGCGGAAGATCGTCGGACCGGATCTCGCAATCGATCCGCGCCGCTGGCGGATCCTGGGCATCGACTTCATCGGGGCGCCCGGCACCATCGAGCCAGGCGAAGGGGCCGCGCCGCGCGACCGGTTCCACATCACGCCGGGCGACCAGGCGGATGCGGTGGTGGCCGTGCTGAACCACCTGGACGAGGCATCCGCGCACCGCGTGGTGGGGGCGTCCTACGGGGGTAACGTGGCGCTCGCGCTCGGCATCCGGTATGGGCAGCGCACAGGCGGCATCGTGATGATCGCGGCCGCCCACCGCCCTCATCCGCTCGCCACCGGGGTGCGCAGCGTACAGCGGGCAATGGTTGAGTTCGGGCGCGACCACGGCCGGGAGGCGGACGGCGTGGCCATGGCGCGGGCGCTGGCCTTCACCACCTACAAGACCAGTGCCGGACTGGATGAGCGCTTCCCGTTCGAGGCCGACCTTGCGAGCGGCAAGCCTGTCCATCCGGTGGACGACTATCTGTGGAAGCGCGGACGCGAGTTCGCCCGCCAGTTCGACGCGAGAACCTTCCTGACCCTCTGCGCCTCCATCGATCTCTGCGACCTCCGTCCGGAAGAGGTGACGGTGCCGTGCTGGTCGATCGCCTGGCAGGAGGACAGGTCGGTTCCGCTGTGGCTCGTCGAGGAAATGCACCGCCGGACCGGGACTCGCGCGCACCTTCGCGTGCTGCGGTCGGACGGCGGCCACGACGCTTTTCTCCTCCACGCACCCGAATACCAGACCGCTCTGCGGGAGAGCCTCAGGCGTTCCGTGGGACAGGAGGTGTGACCGCTATGAACGGGAACTGTACGCAACGCCACACGGACCGCCGGCGCGACGACGGCGCGACCCGGCTCCTCGCCGACGATGCGAAGTCGCCCCTCTCCCACGCCACCCGAGCCGTTCAGGCCGGGCTCGCCGCCGACTCCGCCTACGGCGCGGTGATGCCCCCCCTCTACCTGTCGAGCAACTTCCGCTTCCCCGGCCTCGGGGCTGCGCCCGAATACGACTACACGCGCTCCGGCAACCCGACCCGCTCCCATCTCGCCGAGGCGCTGGCGCAACTGGAAGGCGGAGCGGGCGCGGTGGCGACTTCCTCGGGGATGTCCGCGGTGGCCGTCTGCCTCAACCTCGTGAATGCCGACGACCTGGTGCTGGCCCCGCACGACTGCTACGGCGGCACCCATCGCCTGCTGGTCGGGTTGCGGCGCACCGGGCGGCTGCGCGTGCGCTTCGTGGACTTCACCGACCCGGCGTCGCTCGCGGCCGGCCTCGAGCAGGAGCCGCGCATGATCTGGGTCGAGACGCCCAGTAACCCGCTGCTGCGCATCACGGACCTGGCGGCGGTGGCCCGCGAGGCCCGGCTCGCCGGAGCGATCGCGGTCACGGACAACACCTTCCTCTCGCCGGCTCTCCAGCAGCCGCTCGACTTCGGCTTCGATCTGGCGGTGCACTCCACCACCAAGTTCATCAACGGTCACAGCGACGTCGTGGGCGGCGCGGTGATCGCGGCGAACGACGAACTCTTCGAGGAGATCGCCTGGTGGACCAACGCCACCGGCGCGGCGCAGAGCCCCTTCGACAGCTACCTGGCGCTGCGGGGCGTCCGCACGCTCTTCGCCCGCACCCGCATCCACGAGGAAAACACGCGCGCGGTGGTCGATCTGCTCGCGTCGCATCCCGCGGTCGCCCGGGTGTACTACCCGGGGCTGGCGTCCCACCCCGGCCACGACCTGGCGCGCCGACAGCAGTCCGGGTACGGCAGCCTGTTCAGCTTCGAGCTGGAAGGCGGACGCCCCGCGGCGGAGAAACTGCTGTCACGGCTCAAGCTCTTCACGCTGGCGGAATCGCTCGGCGGGGTCGAGAGCCTGATCTGCCACCCGGCCAGCATGACCCACGCGGCCATGGACGAGGCAGCGCAGGCACGGGCGGGCATCGGCAAGGGTCTGCTCCGCGTCTCCGTCGGCATCGAATCCGCGCGAGATCTGGTCGCCGACCTTGAGCAGGCGTTGCCGGCCCGCAGTGCCGACGCAACGAGGCCTGAAGCCACCGACGCCGACGTCGTGCCCATCGCTTCCCTCGCGCTGGAGCCCGGTGTCCCGCAGGCGAGCATGGGGCGAATCGGAGGGCCCCGCTAAGCCTCACCCAGGCTTCGCGTGAGCGTCAGAACCTGGGGATGCTCCACACCCAGTTCATCCCTCCGGACGCCGAGCACGGCGTCCATGGTGATGTCCATCACCGCAAAGCCGTCCGGCACGTCGACGGTGCCAAGCCAGGTGCCGTCCGCGTCCAGCACCAGCCATGCCTGCGGCCGGTCCTGCTCGCTTCTTCCCCGGTACAGCTCCAACCAGATCGCGCCCGAGGGGTCCACGAGAATGTCGGAGTAGGCGGGGCGAGCCTCCGGGGTCGGGAGCTCCTCGATGAACTGGCGCACTTGCGGGGGGAACGTCGCGCCGGGAGGCAACTCCACGTCATACTGGGCCTCTCGCTCTGCAGCGACCTCTTCGTCGGTGAGGCTCAGCGGGTAGTCCGGGATGCGCAGGATGCGTACAACGTCTCCGGTGACGGAGATTTCCCGCACCTCCATCAGATCCGCGGATCCCAGGAGAATCACGTCGCCGTTCGCGGCCAGATGTCCCTCGCCGCCGAACAGCGGAGGACCCATGACGGGTCCATCATCGATGATCCGAGCTACCTCCTCCGCGCCACCGATCTCGCCGAGGCTGTCGATGCGAGCGCCAGAAAGATCGTAGCGCAGCAGGGCACGCGGACGTCGAATGATCTGGGTTCCGGGCGCGATCTCCGTGAACGAGAAGGCTTCCACAACGACGGTGCCGTCGCTCAGGTCGTGCAGGTCGAAGGCGCGTGCCGCAACGTCGAAGGTGCGCGTCGGCCCCAGATCGGGCGTGAGCACGGTGACTCGACCGCGCTGGTCGAGGGCGAGAATGTCCTCTGCCGCCGGCTCCAGCTTCCAGAGATTCCGGAATTCGCCCGGTCCGTCTCCGGCGCCTCCGACGGATCCCAGGTGTTCACCACTCGACGAATAGTGCCGCACTTCCTGCGAGCCTCGGTCGGCAACCACCACCGATCCGTCCGGACGCTGCTTGACGTCGCGAACGCGGTAGAACTCATGCGTAGTGCCGCTGCCGGAGAGGGTCAGGTCGACAAGCGGACCCGGTTCGATTCGCCACCCGCCGGTATCGCCCCAGACGGGTCTCATCGCCTCGACGATCTGGACGCCGGCGCTGTCGCGGTGAACGACCAGCGGTGCATCGGAATCCCCGGGCATGCACGAGGACAGGCAGAACAGGGGCAGAACGGCTACGGATCGGACAACGGACGTGGCTCGAAGCACAGGTGTTTTCCGGTTAAGGTGGACCGCGAAGATGCTCCAGCGTCAGAAACGCGGCAAACCAAGGCCCGGGCCCGCTTGTGCTCGAGGCCGGGCCCGCTTGTGCTCGAGCCCCGGCGCGAATCGCCGCGTCATGGGCGGCCATCGTCTACGAAAGCCCTCGTTGACAAACGGGAAATCGCAGGTTACCATGTCGTCCTACGAAGAACTTCGTCACCAGTCGAAACGGCCTGGATGTGATGTTTGTCCTCGAGCAAACCGGGAAACGTCCAAACGGACAGGCAATAGGGTGCAGAATGAACGACCGTACGACGACATCGGGATCGCAACGACGCGAAACAGGCGAAACGGCCCTGGAACCGGATCGGTTCACCCATCGCGAACTGGACATCATGAGCGTCCTCTGGCGCCACGGGTCGGGCACGGTATCGGAGGTCCGTAAGGCTCTCGGCGAGAACGTCGGCTATACCACCGTTCTGAAGATGCTCCAGATTCTCGAGGGCAAGAACGCGGTGCGCCACGAGAAGGAGGGGCGGGCTCATCGCTACTTCCCCCTGGTCGAATCGGCGGCCGCCGGCGGGAACGCGCTCCGGCGCGTCATGAACAAGATCTTCCATGGCTCCGCGGAACTGCTCCTGGCTACGCTGGTGCAGAACCGCGAATTCAGCGACGACGAGATCGAGCGCATGCGCTCGATTCTGGATCGGGCCCAGGCGAAGGAGGAAGAGAGATGATCTTCTGGATGGGGTACGCAGCGGTGGTCGGCCTGCTCCTGGCGGCCGGCGCCTGGGCAGGCGAGCGACTGTGCGAGACCATGGGCTGGCCGCGCCGGTTCCCTTGGATCGCGGCCCTGACCCTGGCGGTCGTGATTCCTCTCTCGGCGCGGGCGCCCGAGCCGGTGCCTGAGGCAACCGCCCCGGCGCCGTCTCCCATCACGGCGGTGGTAGTGGCGGCGGCCCCGTCCGAGCCGTCGGCCGCCGGGACCGGATGGGAGCGCGCGGCGCTGGTCGCGTGGGGAGGCGCGTCCCTGGCCACCCTGGCCCTCTTCGGCACCATC
Source organism: Longimicrobiales bacterium (assembly GCA_965232315.1). GTDB lineage: Bacteria > Gemmatimonadota > Gemmatimonadetes > Longimicrobiales > Gaopeijiaceae > BD2-11. Next base: position 211,997 of record CBDDPN010000031.1, read on the forward strand.
CTGGGTCTCATGGCCCACTCGCGCCACCGCTGGCCCCGGCGGTCGGTGGACGGCGAGGAGGTCTACGTCTCGGAAGGCTTCGGGCCCGCACTGATCGGTGTGACCCGCCCCTCGGTGGTCATCCCCGAGTGGCTGTTCTGCGCGAGCGCGCGGGCCGGCAGCGTCGCGATCCTGCACGAACGTGAGCACGCCCGCGCCGGGGACCACCTGACGCTCCTGTACGGCGCGCTCATCGCGGCCGTCTTCCCCTGGAGCCCGGCGGTCTGGTGGATGGTCCGCGGCCTCCGGGACGCGGTCGAGATCGACTGCGACCAGCGCGTCATCGCCTCCGGCATCCCGGCGGGCGACTACGGGCAACTGCTGCTCGCCATCGGGGTGGGGCAGCAAAGGCGGTGGGTGTTCACGCCCGCCCTTGTGGAATCAAGACACTCTCTCGAGCGGAGGCTCAAGGTCATGGCTGCGAAGAAGATGAAGTGGAGCCCGCTGCGGGCGGCGGGGCTGGCCGGCGTTGCCGTGGCTGCCCTGGCGATCGCCTGCGATACCGACGCACCCACGGGCATCGACGACGCGCTTCTCGACGCGCTCGCGAACCCGGAGGCGGAGACCAGCGCAGACGGGTCCGTCAGCCCGCGTTCCCTGGCCGAGCGGGTCGAGGTCGTGCGGGTCAGGAGCAGCGACCTTGGAATCGAGCCGCGGCCTTTGATCTTCATCGACGGCGTGGAGGCGACGAATTCGGACGCCTTGCTCCAGGCCGGCACCTACACGGTCATGACCGGGGACGACGACCCATACGCGCCACTGAGTTCCCTGAACCCCGACGACATCGACCGGATCGAGGTCATCAAGGGAGAGGCAGCGGTCGGGTTGCACGGCGAGCGCGGAGAGCAGGGCGTCATCCAGATCTTTACGAAAGAACCTCTGGAGCCGTCGGCGAGCGATACGCCGCCGCCGAACAGTTCAGGACTCGGTTTTGTCGTGGCAGCCGACAACTTTGAGTTGGTGTTTCCGGGCCACGCGGGAGACCGTATACTCGAACTCCGTGAGTTCCGCGACCGCCTGGAGGGCACGCCCGGCAAGCTCGCGCCCCCGTTGCCGACCGATATGGGTGCCGCGGACCAGTCATTTGACCCCGCTTCCTCGACCGTGGACCTCCGTGCGTCATTCGGAGACGGACCCAGACCGCTGATCTTCATCGACGACGTGGAGGTTCCGAGTTCCGTCGATTCGCCACTGCAATCACTCAACCCGGACGACATCGATCGAATCGAGGTCATCAAGGGAGGAGCTGCGACCGCCCTGTACGGCGCGCGAGCGGCAGAGGGAATCATCCATATTTATCTGAAGGAATCCCGATAGCGCCTTTCCCATGAGGCCAGGCATTCGTTGAACGGAGACTGAGGTTATGGCTGCGAAGAAGATGAAGTGGAGCCCGTTGCCGGCGGTGACGCTGGCGGGTCTCACCCTGGCGGCACTGGCGACCGCCTGCGATGCCGACGCACCCACGGGCATCGACGACGCCCTCGACGCGTTGGCGAACCCGGAAGCGGCAGCCGAAGCCGACGGATCCGCCAACCCGGTTTCGGGAGCAGTGCAAATCCGGAGCACGCTCGGAGACGGGCCCCAGCCGCTGATCTTCGTCGACGGCGTCGAAGTGGCGAATGAGGACGGGGCGCTCTTCAGGTCCCTTGATCCCGACGACATCGAGAGCATCGAGATCATCAAGGGGGCGGCCGCCGCGGACTTGTACGGCGAGCGCGCCGAGAACGGCGTCATCCAGATCCTCACCAAGGAATCTGACGCGCCTTCGGGATGAGAGGTGTGGGTCAGGCCTCCTCCCCTACCCCTCCTCCGTCGTCATGGGCGCCTTGTGGGTCCCCCACTTCTCGAACCACTTGCGCAGGTATAGCTGGGTGCGGAGGAAGTTCGAGGGCCGCGAGCTGGTGCCGTGCCATTCCTCCTGGAACCGGATCATGACGGTGGGCACCCCCTCGTACTGGAGCGCCTGGTAGAACTCCTCGGTCTGGCCCATCGGGGTTCGCAGGTCCATCTCTCCGGTCAGCAGCATGGTCGGGGTGGTCACGTTGCCGACGTAGAAGATGGATGAGCGGTCGATCCATTCCGCAGGATCCTCCCAGAAGGGCTTCTCGAAGGTGCGCGTGTAGCCGATGGCGTCGGAGGTGCCCATCGCCGACATCCAGTTCACGATCGGGCAGTTGGCCGACGCGGCCGTGAAGCGGTCGGTGTTGCCCACGATGTAGCTCGTGAGGATGCCGCCGCCGGAGCAGCCGTAGACGAACAGGTTGTCGTCGTCGATGTAGCCGCGCTCGAGCATCTCGTCGACGCCGCCCATGAGGTCCGGGAAGTCGGCGCCTGGATAGTCGTGGTTGATGGCGTTGGCGAAGTCGGTGCCGTAGCCCGTGCTTCCCCGCGGGTTGGTGTAGAGCACCACGTAGTCGTTCGCCGCATGCTCCTGGAAGGCGAAGTTGAAGCCGCCGTTGTACATGCCGTGGGGACCGCCGTGGATGGCGAGCATCAGCGGGTAGCGGCGGGACGGGTCGAAGTCCGGGGGCTTCACGATCCAGCCATGGATGCGGAAATCGTCCTCGGAGTCGTACCAGACCTCTTCGACTTCGCCCAGCTGCACGAAGCTCAGCACGTCCCCGTTGACGTCGGTGAGGCGGCGGGTCTCGCCCGGGTTGTCGAGGTCGAAGCGGTAGACGTCACCCGGCTCGTGGGCGCTGGAGATGACCCCGACGCCCAGGCCGTCGTCCGAGAACGACGAGAGGGCGAAGAGGTGCTCGCCCGACGTAAGCTGCGTCACGCCTCCATCGGCCGAGACGAAGTGAAGCTGGCCGTAGCCCTCGCGGCGCACGTTGAAGTAGAGCCCGCTGCCGTCGGTCGCCCAGCTCATGGGCCCGATTTGCCGGTCGTAGTCCCCTGAAATGACGCGTGAGCCGGATCCGTCCCGGTTCATCAGGTGGATCTTCTGGTTGCGGTAGGTATCGCGGTGCGCCTCGATCCCCGTGTAGGCGATGAGGGAGCCATCGGGCGACGGCACGGGGCTGCCATCGGGACCCCGTCGGTTGGTCAGGCGCCGGATATCGCCGCCAGCCACCGACACCGCGTAGATCTCCGACTCCTGCCAGTGCTCGGGGCGGTCCCAGTCCTCTTCCCGGTAGGAGGTGAAATAGATCTCGCTGCCGTCCGGGCTCCACTGGATCCCCGAATGATTCCAGTCGCCATCGGTAAGCTGCCGCGCCGTGCCTCCCTCGGCGGGGACGACGAACAGGTGGGTCCAGCCGGTGTCCACGTAGCCGGCCCGGTCGCGCTTGTAGCCGGCCCGCTCCACCACCTTGGGCTCGCGCACCCACTGGGCGCCCTCCGGGCGGCGCGGCAACTCGACGCCTGCGAAGTCGGCCCGGTCGGGCACCCGGCTGGTGAAGGCGATCCATGCGCCGTCGGGAGACCACCGCGCCCCTGAGGGCCCGTTCTCCAGGCGGGTGATCTGGCTCACGGCGCCCTCGTCGTCCATCCAGCGGACGAAGAGCTGGGAGCCGTCGGGCTCGCCCCGCGCGGTGAACAGAATGCGCGTGCCGTCAGGGGACCAGCGGGCCCCGCTGCCGTCGATCAGGTGCCGGGCGCGGGAGCCGTCCGCGTTCATGATCCATAGCGACGATTCCCGCCGGTCGGCCTGCTTGTCGACCCAGCCCCGCGTGTAGACGATGCGCGCACCGTCGGGCGAGATGCGCGGATCGGACACGCTCTCCATGTCCAGGTAGTGCGTGAGGGCGAGCCGCTCCTGGGCAGCCGAGGGCGCGGCCGTGGCGAGAGCGGCGAGTCCCGCCACGGAGAAAGCGGCGATGCCGGCGATGGCGGTGCGTGGACGTCTCATCGGATGCTCCTCTGCTTCCGTTTACTCACTTGTGTGCGTAAAATTACTCATCATGTTGAGTAAAATGTCATATCTGCGACCGCAAGCGGGGGAACTGCTCGAACGCCTCCAGGAGCCCCGCCGCTTTATTCAGATCATTACGGGAGCACGCCAGGTTGGCAAAACCACCCTGGCCACCGAAGTCGCCCGTTTGTCAGGTTTGCCCTGTCACTACGCGAGCGCCGATGAACCCACGTTGCAGGGACCGGCATGGATCGCGCAACAGTGGGAGCTCGGCCGATTGAGAGCCCGCGATGCCGGCCCCGAGGGCGCGCTCCTGGTGCTGGACGAGGCTCAGAAGGCACCGAATTGGGCCGAATCCATAAAGCGCCACTGGGATGAAGATTCGCGTCGTGGCAGCAACCTGAAGGTGGTCGTGTTGGGGTCAGCGCCCCTCCTGGTCCAAAGGGGGTTGACCGAAAGCCTGGCCGGCCGCTTCGAGCGACTGCATCTGCCGCACTGGAGCTTTTCGGAGATGCGGACGGCATTCGATTGGTCACTGGATCGATATCTGTTCCACGGTGCCTATCCGGGCGCGGCTCCACTGGTGGACCAGCCGGCACGCTGGGCCCGCTACATCCGTGACTCCCTCATCGAGACAACTCTTTCCCGCGACGTGTTGCTGCTTTCCCGAGTCGACAAGCCGGCGTTGTTGCGCAGGCTGTTTCATCTGGGGTGCGCATACTCCGGCCAGGTCCTCTCCTATACGAAGATGCTGGGACAGCTTCAGGACGCGGGAAACACGACTACGCTGGCGCATTATCTGGACCTGCTCTCAGGCGCCGGCATGTTGACCGGTCTGCAGAAGTACGCCGGCGCGGAGGTGAGGCGACGAGGTTCAAGTCCCAAGTTCCAGGTTCTCAACACGGCTCTCATGACCGCAGGATCTCGTCTCACGCCGGAGCAGGCTCGCACCGACCACGAATTCTGGGGACGGCTCGTCGAGTCCTCGGTGGGCGCTCACCTGGCGAACGCGGCCGCCGACGGGTCGTGCGAACTCTTCTACTGGCGTGACCGCAACCGGGAAGTGGACTTCGTGGTCCGATCCGGGGAGAGCGTGACGGCAATCGAGGTAAAGAGCGGACGGTCCCGGGGCACGATGCCGGGAATGGCGGCTTTCGCGGGGGCGTTTCGACCGACGCGGGCACTGCTGGTGGGCAGCGGCGGCATCGCGGTTGAAGAGTTCCTGGCCCAACCAGTCGCGCACTGGCTGGAAGCCTGAGGCTCAGCCCGGCCGGCGCAGCCCCGGGAGCGTCTGCTCCGATTCCCCGTGGATGATCAGCTCCCGCTTCGGATACGGGATCTCCACGCCGGCGTCGGCGAAGGCGGCGACCGCCTTGCCCGTGATCTCGTCGGCGATGCGGCGGCGCATGCGGGCCTCCAGGATCCAGACGCGCAGCTGGATCTGGACGTCGGAGGGCCCGAAGCCGCGCACGATGACGATGGGCGCGGGCTCGAGCTTCACCCCCTGCACCTTCTTCGCGGCCTCGATCAGCAGCACCTTGGCGCGGTCGATGTCGGACTCGTAGGCCACCGAGAAGGGGATGCGCAGACGAATGTCCTCACCGGACATGGTGTAGTTGACGATGTCGCGGACCATGATCAGGCTGTTGGGCACGATGATCACGAGGTTGTCCGGGTTGCGGATCTTGGTGGCGCGCAGGCCGATCTCGATCACGTCGCCCCAGGTGCCGGTCTCGTTGGGCGCGGTCCAGAGTTCGATGCGGTCCCCGACCTTGAAGGGGCGATCCATGATGAGCAGGACGCCGGCGATCAGGTTGGAGAGCGTGTCCTTGGCCGCCAGGGAGAGCGCCAGGCCCATGACACCGGCCCCCGCCAGCAGCGGAGCGATGTTCAGCCCCAGCAGATCCAGGGCGAGCACCACCCCCAGCGCCAGGACGATGAAGCGAACGGTGCGGTTGATGAGGGGGAACGCGGTCTCGTCCAGCGTCGTTTCACCCCGGGCGACGACCCGGGTTTCCACAACGTCCAGGATGTCGCCGATGAAGCGGCTGAGCGGAAGGAACAGGAGTCCGACCCAGATCGCGAGCACCCAGTTCGCGGCCAGCGGCGCATCCCCGGTCGGGCTGGAGATGGACCAGATGTGGATGAGGCGCCACGCGGCCCAGGCAATGATCGAGAACAGCCCCGCACTCAGCAGGAACTCCACGAAGTGATCGTCGAGCCGGGTCTCGGTGCGCGTCACCCAGCGCTTCTTGGCGCGGCCCAGAATCCACCGGACCAGGTAGTATCCCACCGTGGCGAATGCGAGCGTGAGCAAGCTGGGAGTCCAGCGCGGAGCCGCGAAGGCGAGCGCAGCCCGCCACAGGTCCCCGATATTGATCGACTCGAGGTTCAATCCCAGGAATTCCAAGCGCGCCTCGCTCTTTGGGGGTTCGCGGACGGCCAGCCGGTGATCGCGCGGACGGCAAGCTGGTGGTCGCGTGGGTGCAAGCCGGTGGTTGCGCCAACAACCGACCGGCGGAGGGCCTAGCCTAATCGTGTGGTCGCCCGTATATCAACCAGACCGCCGAATACCGATCCCGGTCGTGCCCCCCCGCAAGTCGGTCGAACTCGCGCAAGCTAACCGCCAACCCCGGGCGGGGCATGGGCGATACGGGACTCGCCAGTGGAGATCATGCCGATGACTTCGCGCCTGTTCCGCATCGCTTCGTGGCTCTTCGCCGTCCAGGTGGCCGCCTGTGCGGGGGAGGAGGGACCCGCGGCCGACATCCTCATCCTGGGCGGTTCGGTGGTGGACGGGTCGGGGAGCGAGGCGGTGGCCGCGGATGTGGCGGTTGTCGGCGACCGCATCCGCTTCGTGGGCGATGCGGCCGGCGCGGGCATCACGGCGCTCGATACCGTCGACGCGCGCGGCCTGGTGGTCGCGCCCGGCTTCATCGACATGCACTCCCATGCCGAACTCGACACCGATCACGGCCGGGACGCGCGCGCCTTCCTCTTCCAGGGCATCACCTCGGTCGCCCTCGGCCTGGACGGGGGCGGGTCGGCGCGGGTCGCGGACCGGCTGACCGCGTGGACCGCGGACGGCATCGGCGTGAACGGCTTCCTGTTCGTGGGCCACAACCGGGTGCGGCGGCAGGTGCTGGGGATGGCGGACCGCGCGCCCACCACGGCCGAACTGGACGAGATGCGCGCCCTGGTGCGCATGGGCATGGAGGAGGGCGCCCACGGGCTCTCCTCGGGACTCTTCTACCTGCCCGGCAACTACGCCGAGACGGAGGAGGTGATCGAGTTGAACCGGGTCGCCGCCGAGTACCCGGGAGCCATCTACGACACGCACGACCGCGATCTCGGCGCCGCCTACCCTCCCTTCGGCTACCTGAAGTCGATCGAGGAGGGCATCCGCATCGGCGAGGAGGCGGGCACGAAGGTCATTTTCAGCCATTTCAACGCCCAGGGGGCGCAGAATTACGGGCGAGCGCCCGAGGGAGCCGCCCTGATCGAGGCGGCGCGGGCCCGCGGGGTCCGGGTCGCCGGCGCGCATCACTCCTACACCGCGACCCAGTCCAACCTGCGCTCCTACACGATCCCGAGCTGGTTCGTGGCGGGGGGCGACACGGCGATGCTCCGCCGCTTCGACGATCCCGACACGGTAGAGGTGATCGACCGCCAGACGCGCGAGATGCTCGCCATCCGGGGCGGTGCCGACCGCCTCCTGTTCGCCGACCAGCGCCCCGATCTGAACGGCAGGACGCTCCAGCAGGTCGCCGACGAGCTGGGCATGGAGCCTTCCGCCGCGGCCCGCCACATCCTGCGCGAGGGCAACGCCGCGGTGATGAACCTCGGCCTCTACGACATCGACAACGTGCGCTACCTGGCGCAGCTGGACTGGATGATGACCTGCACCGACGGGCGTGATCCGGGGCCGACCCGGCCCGTCACGCATCCTCGCGCCTTCGGGTCTTTCTCGAAGAAGATCCGGGAGCTTGTGCTCGACGAGCGCCTCATCACCCTGCCGCACGCGGTGCGTTCGATGACGGGACTCGCGGCCGACTTCCTGGGGTGGCCCGAACGGGGCTATCTGCGCGAGGGATATTTCGCCGACATCACCGTGCTGGAGCTGGACGGGGTGCGGGACATGGCCACCTACGAGGACCCGCACCAATACGCGCAGGGCACCGTGCATGTGCTCGTGAACGGCGCGTTCGCCGTCCGGGACGGCGAGGCGACGGTGGCGCTGGCGGGACGCGCGCTGGTGCGCGGAGGGGCGGTGTTCGAGCCGGGGGTTCCCGACGCAGGACGGGCGGCTGACGAGACGGCGGATGACCGGGGAGGCGCGGGCGTACAACGATGGGCGGGCGCCGTGATGAGCGCACGGGACCTCGCGCGAGCAGATATCCGGCGTAGACCCGAGGGGAGATCCGCATCGTGACACGTGAACCGAAGGGGCGCGAGGTGCTGACCTCGCGTGACGGCGCCCTGATGACGCTGACCCTCAATCGCCCGCATCGGCTGAACGCGGTGAATCTTCCGCTCTACGAGAAGCTGGTGGCGGAGCTGGAGAGGGCGGACGCGGACCGCGCCGTCCGTTGCGTCATCCTGACGGGGAGCGGACGCGCCTTTTGCGCGGGGGCGGATCTGAAGGCACACGCCGAGCACCCGATGCCGGAGGAGGAACGGGCCCGGTACGTGCAAACCGCCCAGCGCGCCAACCACCTGATTCAGGAGATGGGCACGCCGGCCGTGGCGGCCGTCAACGGGCACGCCATCGGGGCGGGTCTCGAGCTGGCGCTGTCGGCGGATTTCGCCCTGGTCGCGGAGGACGCGAAGCTTCGCCTTCCTGAAATCGCGTTGGGAACATTCCTGGGAGGCGGAGTCGTGTACACCCTGGCCGAGCGGGTGGGCGTGCTCAAGGCGCGCGAGATCGTGTACCTGGGCGACTTCTTCTCGGGGGCGGAGGCCGCCCGCATGGGGGTGGTCAATCGTGCACTGCCCGCGGACGAGGTGTTGCCCGCGGCGCGACAGCTGGCCGAGCGTCTCGCCCGGCGCGCGCCGATCCCTCTCGCCGAGGCCAAGCGCCTGATCGGACCGGCGGGCACGATATCCCGCGAGCAGGCGCTCGAGCGGGAGCGGGCCGCGCTGGAGGAGATCTTCCGGACGGAGGACTGGGCGGAAGGGGTGGCGGCGTTCCGCGCCGGACGAGCGCCCAACTACCGGGGACGATAGCGGCTCGCGCGATGGTCAGCGGTTCGCGCGATGGTCCTCATCGTTTGCGGGATGATCATCATCCCAGGATCATGAAATGACCCTTCGGCGCATCTTCGAGCCCGCTTCGATCGCGGTGGTGGGGGCCAGCGCCGATCCTGGCAAGCGCGGTCACCAGATCCTGCGCGGGATCGCGAGGGCGGGCTACCGGGGTGACGTGCACGCGGTGAACCCACGCGGCGGGCGCCTTCTGGGCCACGATCTGCTTCCCTCCGTAGACGCGCTTCCGCGCGGCGTGGACCTGGCCGTCCTGTGCACGCGCGCGGAGATGGCGCCCGACTTGGTGCGCGCCTGCGGGGAACGGGGCGTCGGGGGGGTGGTCGTGCTCGCGGTGGGGTTCGGCGAGTCGGGGAGCCACGGGACGGAGCTCGAGGGGCGCCTGCGGGAAGCCGCGCGCGCCAACGGCGTGCGGGTGATCGGCCCCAACACCTCCGGGATGCTGAACCTGCACGCGGGCGTGAACCTGATCGGCGTGCGCGGGGTGCGCCGGGGCGGCATCGCGCTGCTGGTTCAGTCGGGGAACATCGCGCTGGGTCTCATGAACGAGATCGGCGCGCGCACGCGGGAGGGAATCTCCGTCTGTTGCGGGCTCGGCAACCAGGTCGACGTCGGGTTCGGCGAGGTGCTCGAGTACCTGGGCGACGACGCCCACACACGCGCGGTGATCGCGCACGTGGAGGGCTTCACGGACGCGCGCGCGTTCCTCCGGGCCGCCGCCCGGGTGACGCCCGCCAAGCCCGTCGTGGTGATCAAGTCGGGGCGCACGGCCGTGGGAGCCAGGACCGCCCTCTCGCACACCGGGGCGGTCGCGGGCCCGTACGACCGACTGCGCGCCGGGCTCGCACAGGCGGGAGTGACCGAGGTGGGCCGGACCGACCAGCTGGTCGCGGTGGCGCACACGCTGGCGTCGCAGCCCGCCGCACCTCCCGGCGGCGGGATCGCCATCCTCTCCGACGGCGGCGGGCAGAACACCCTGGCGGTGGACGCGCTGACGGAGGCGGGGGTTCCACTGGCATCGCTCGCGCCGGCCACCCGCGACGAGCTCAGAGCCGTGCTCGGCCCGGCCGCCGCGGTGGACAACCCGGTGGACGTGGCGGGCGCGGCGGACACCGACCCCGCCGCGTTCACGCGCGCCCTGGACGTGCTCGCCCCCGACCCGGCCGTGGGGATCGTCCTGGTGGTGGGCCTCTTCGGGGGCTACGGGATCCGCTTTTCCGACCACCTCACCGCCCCCGAAACGGAGGCCGCGCGGGCGATGGCGGCGCGGGTGCGCGCCCTGGGCAAGGGCATGGTCGTCCACTCCATGTACGCGACCCACGCGAGCCAACCGCTGGCAGCGTTCATCGAAGCCGGCATCCCGGTCATCGAGTCGCTGGAGGCGGCCTGCCGGGCGGCGGTCGAGCTCGACCGGAGGTCGCGGCGGGCGCGCGCGGCCCGCTGGCAGCCCGCACCCGATGCGGACCCGGGCGCGGCGGAGACACCCCACCCGGTCATCCGGGCGGCCCGGTCGGAAGGACGGGTCACGCTCACCGAACCGGAGTCCCGAACCCTGCTGGCGGCGGCAGGGATGACCTTTCCGGCCGCCCACGTCGCCGGTTCGGCGCGCGCGGCAGCCACGGCCGCCGAGCGGCTGGGCTTCCCGGTGGCGGTCAAGCTCCTGTCGAAGCACATCACCCACAAGTCGGCCGCGGGCGGGGTTGTGCTGGACGTAGCAGATGGCGACGCTGCCGCGCGCGCCTTCGACGAGATCGCTGCCGGCGCCCGGGCCTTCGCCCGCGCCCGCGAGTTCCCGAGCGAATCGTATTCCGTACTGGTGGCGCCCATGTTCGCGCCCCCGCTCGCCGAACTGCTGGTCGGCGCGTCCCGCGATCCCCAGCTCGGCCCCGTGCTGACCCTCGGCAGCGGCGGCACCCGGGTCGAGATCCTGCGAGATGTCGCCCACCGCGTGCTTCCCATCCGGCAGCGGGACGTGGAGATGATGATCGGGGAACTCCGGGTGCGTCCCTTGCTCACGGGAGCCCGCGGCCACCCGGCTGCAAGCCGGGACGCCATCGCGAGCGCCGTCGCCTCCGTCGCCCGCTGCATCACGAACTGGCCGGACGTGGCCGAGGTGGAGATCAACCCCCTCTTCGTGTACGAGGACCGTGCGGCGCCCGTCGACGCGCGCGTCGTGCTTTCCCCGACCTGACCGGCCACAACTTCCGGCTCCTCGGTCCTCCCCGCCCTGGATGGAGCGGAAGTCGATCGCGTCCCTGACGGCCCGCAACCTCCGGATCATCGGTTCGCGCGCTTCCTGAGCGCCCGGCCGGCCGCACTCCCGTGTTCGCTCGTCCACCAGCGGGAGGCGCGTTGCCATGGCGTCCGGGCCACGTTCCCCGGGTTGCCCGCCAGACCTCGCGCTCCCCACTATTCCGGTTCTGCAGCAACCCGTTTCCGTCTTCGGTTTTGCGGCAAACCACCTCCGACCTTCCAACCTGTGAGGCCTCGTGAACAAGAACTTCCTCATGGCCACCGTCGCGGGCGGCGTCACCCTGTTTGTGCTGGGCTACCTCATCTACGGCGTGCTGCTGGCGGACTTCTTCGCCAACGACGCCGTAAGCGAACAGCCCATCATGTGGGCGGTGACCCTCGGCCAGCTCCTCTCCGCGGCCTTCCTCACCATCGTCCTGGGCTGGAAGGGCGTCGCCGACGCGAAGGAGGGCTTTCAGGCGGGAGCCACCATCGGCGTCGTGATGGGTCTGGCCTTCGGCCTGATGATGTACGGCACCATGGAAGGCATGCACACCATGGCCACGCTCCTTGGCGACACGGTGATCTCGCTGGTCATCTACGGGATCGGCGGCGCGGTCATCGCCACGGTGCTGAACCGGGGACGCGCGGAAGCCTGATCGCGTCCGGCCGACCCGGCACGCTGCTCCACGGGCCCGCGCGACGGCTGCCTACGGGCGCTCCCGCACGCCGAACACCACCGCCAGCCGCCTGCGCAACTCGTCGCGTACGGCCCGGAATGCGTCCAGCTGCCGTTCCGGACTCCCGGCGGCAGCCGCGGGATCCGGCAAGCCCCAGTGCACCCGGTGCGCGTCCCCCAACCATGCCGGACACACCTCCTCCTCGCACAGCGTCACCACGGCGTCCACCGGCCGCGCGACTTCGTCCACTCCCTTGGAGTAGTGAGCGGAGATGTCGATACCGATCTCGCCGAGGACGGCCAGCGCCTGCGCACGCACCGTGGCAGGCTCCGATCCGGCGGAGGACACCGTGAAGCCGTCGGGCGCGAGATGCCGCGCGATTCCCTCGGCCATCTGGCTGCGTGCCGAGTTGGCCACGCAGAGAAAGAGGATGTGCCGGGGCCCGAACTCCCGCAGCGCCTCCGCATTCGAGCGCCAGCCTTCGTCGTATCGCGGTCGGTCCTCGTCGTACCCCATCCACTCCGCCTTCAATGCGCGTCCCGGTCTGCGACTCACAGGAAAGGTATCCGTCATGGTTCGTCCCGCCACACCGGCCATTCTGCTCTGGCTGCTGACCGCCTGCGCTCCGTCATCGGAAGCGCCTCCCGCCGCCGACCAGGCCATCGTGCAGACCGCCCTGCACGACTTCCGCATCGAGGAGGTGGCCGACGGGCTGGTTCGCCCCTTTGCCATGGCCTTCACGCCGGAGGGTGATCTGCTGGTAACGGAGCGTCCGGGCCGACTCCGCATCGTCCGAGACGGAAGACTGCTGCCCGACCCGGTGGAGGGATTGCCCGAGATACGCGCGCTCGGACGCGGGGCGCGATCCATGGACGGCCTCGAACAGGCCGGCCTGCGAGACGTCATCCTGCATCCGGACTTCGCCTCGAACCGCCTGCTCTACCTCAGCTACACCAAGCCCGGCCCCGACTCGCTGGGAAGCACCGCGATCGTTCGCGGCCGGTTCGCCGACGACCGGCTGACGGAGGTCGAGGAACTGTTTCACGCGGATGCATCGGGGAACGGAACCAATCGAAGCTCAATGTGGGGAGGGCGGCTCGCGTTCGACCACGACGGGTACCTGTTCATGACGCTGGGAGATCGGCAATGGCCTGCCGAGGGCGACTTGACCGCGCATCCCGCCCAGGATCTCTCGAATCACAACGGCACCACGATCCGGCTTCACGACGACGGCCGGATTCCCGCCGACAACCCGTTCGCGGACATCGAGGGCGCGCACCCGGAGATCTGGAGCTACGGCCACCGGAACGCCCAGGGGATGGCCTTCCACCCCGAGACCGGCGACTTGTGGCAGAACGAGCATGGCCCGCAGGGCGGGGACGAACTCAACCTGATCGAGGCCGGGCGCAACTACGGCTGGCCCGTGGTCGGCTACGGCGTCCACTACCGAACCGGCCTCCGGATCCATGCGGGCACGCAGCGTGAGGACATGCAGGCGCCGGTCCACATCTGGGTGCCGTCGATCGGCGTATCGGGGATGCTCTTCTACACGGGCGAAGCGTTTCCCGAATGGCAGGGTGATCTGCTGGTCGGGGGACTGCGCGGACAGCGCCTGGTCCGGCTGCGCCTCGAAGGGCAGCGGGTCACGCGGGAAGAGACGCTGCTTCAGGACGCCGGCCGCATCCGCGATGTACGCCAGGGCCCCGGTGGTCTGATCTACCTGGCCATCGACGGCGCCACCCGCGACATCGACGGCCCGCCCACCAGGATCGTCCGGTTACTGCCGGGCGGCCGCCGGTAGCGGCGCCGGGTTCCAATTCTCAAAACCAGCTTCGCCCCTGATCCGGCCTTGAGCCGACCGCCTCACGACCCCGCCGGATCCGGAATGCGCGCCACGATCACGCGCACGCCGAACCGCTCCCGGGAGGATTCGGTCCCTCGCGGCAGCTCCACCAGAATGGTCGCGCTGGCGCCCGCCTCCGCCGCCCTGAAGTCGTGGAAGCGCACCCCGCTGGCGCCCAGTTCGCCCCGGAAGGGACGGCTCGCCGAGAGATTCGCCCAGAGCACCGCCGCACCGTCGAATCCGCCGGTCGTCGTCGCGGGCCAGGGGTAGTGTCCCACCGGGTCGGGATAGCTGACGAGTTCACCGACTTCCGGAAAATCGTACGACGAGAACCGCGGCAGACCGTCGCCCAGGCTGTCCTCGGCTCCCGCGACGGACATGGCAACCGCGTGCTGTTCCAGAAGGTCATCGAACGATTCGCCGGTCAGGCTCTCGATGCCCTCGATACCCGCTGCGGTGAGGGAGTCGTTCAGCGCCGTGACCAGGGCCTGGTCAGCGGCCGTCGATCCCCCGGCTCCGCCATACCAGTCGCGCAGGAAGCGGTGGAAATGCCAGCCGCTCCCGTAGATGTGACCCAGCGCTCTTGGTTCGAAGGTGACCGCATTGGGCGCATTGAAGGTGCTGGGGTCGGGCTTGAAGGCTTCCGTGGTTCGGCGCAGCAGGCTGGCGGTGATGCCATACACCTGGGGATACGCGTTCTCCATGCCCGCCTGCAGCATCTCGCCGGTGACGCGCGCGTTCGCAGCCGGTCCACCCGCAGCCTCCCAGGCGAGGCGCGAACTCATTTCCTTGGCGATCTCGGCCGTGCCCTCCTCGATCCAGATCGGATGGAAGCGCCGGCGCGTCCCACCCGTCACGCCCAGGGAATGTCGCGCCCGCTTGTATTGCGAGCTGACGTGCTTGACCTCGTGCACGAGCCCGGCGAGGGCCCAGTAGCGGTCGCTCTCGAAGGCGAAGGCCCCCGCGCTCATGTGCACGAGTTCCATCTCGTTGGAAGCAGGGCAGGTCTCCCGCGGGAGCGTGTGATCGCCGGACCACACGAAACCGCGCACCCCCCCGAGCGTCGGGTCGACCAGCACGACGACGCGGCCATCGCCGTTGACGTCGCTCACGCCGCCGAAATAGCGCTCGATCACCGGCGCCCCGTAGTCCGCGTAGAAGGCGAGAATCCGGTCGGCGCTCGCCTTGGAGATACCCGTGGTCGCGAGGGTGTCCTGGTAGACCGCGAGGTATTCGTTCTCGGTGACCAGGCGCGCAGTCACCGTCAGGTCGACCTCGCAGCGGGAGGACGCCCCGGAGCGGTCATACAGGCGGAAGGTCCACTGCGGCGGGCTGGGCTTCGTGTCCGCCGCTACTCCGCCTCCGGCCGCCACCGGGCGGTCGGGCAGGATCTCCAGCCGATCCTCGGCGGCCAGCCTCGCGAACAATTCTTCCTCCTGCCGCCGGATTTCCTTGTGCAGCGTCGCGTTGGCGCGTTCGATTTCCTGGATCTCCCGCAGGTCGCGGACCGAAATGCTGCTGCGGAGCGCTCGCACCGGGGAGGCCTGATGCGCGGCCGACCGCATCACCGCGGCGTGTGCCGCCCGCCCGGCGGCGGGATCGGCCTCGACGTGCAGAGCCACCGGCATGACGCCGCTCGTCTCATTCCCTTCGTCGTGGTCGTAGTCGGTCCCGTCGGTCCCGGCCAGCGTGACCCGGTAGTACGCGCCCGCCTCGGGAGCCCGCAGGTAGAAACCGCATCCCTCGATCGCGTCCGCCTCCATGACCCGGACTTCCCCCACGCCAAGGCCCAATGGCCCCTCGCAGACGCGCAGCGTCAGGGCGCGCGTCGCTGCCCCGCCATCCGAATCCACGACCCGCACCTCGAACTCGACGGTGCCCGTGTCCACGGGAACCCCCCGGATCGCCCCGGTGGAATCGAACGCCAACCCGGCGGGCAGGCTGCTTCCCTCGGCCAGGCTCCAGCGGTAGCCCTGGGTGCTTCCACCCCTGGCGCCGAGGCGGGCGAGGTAGGGGAGCGTCAGCCGCGCCCGCGCGAGCGAGTCCGTCGCGATGGAGAGCGGGGGTCTCTCCACGGTGGCCTGGAACTCGGCGGTGACGCTGCCCGCCGTGGCAGCCAGCGTCTGCTGCGCGGCCGTTCCCATCACCCAGTTCGCCTGGGCAATGCCGTCCTCGTCGGTCAGCGACGAGGCGGGCGTCACCGAGCCGCCACCGGCGGTCACCGCGAACTGCACCCGCACCAACGCCGCGGTGTGGGCGTTGGCGTCCAGCACCCTCACGCTCACCGGAACCGGGAGGCGCTCGCCGATGAAGCCGGCGTGGCCGTCCCCCGACAGCTTCTCGATGGCGCGCGGCTCCTGGGCCACCGTCACCCGCACCCTCGCGCTGAGTGTGCCGGAGGTGGCGGTAACCGTGGCCGTTCCCGCCGACACCGCGGTGACCAGGCCGCTGCCATCGACCTCCACCACGGCCGGCCTGTCGCTCGCCCAGGCCAGGCTGAGACCGGCCACGACGTCGCCGTAGTGGTCGCGGACATCCGCCCGCAGCTGCTCGCTCCGGCCTATGGCCGCCAGCGTCACGTTCTCGGGCGAAACCGAGAGCGTCGAAGGCGTTCCCGGGGGCGGTCCCGCGGGGCTGCCATCGCAGGAGACCAGCAGAACGGCGAGGCAGACGGACGCGCGAGCCACGCGGCGCGGCTCGACGGACGCCCGCCTGGGAATCCGACGGGAGATGATGGTGCGCAGTCGATACGGCATGGACCCAAGATAGAGCAACCGTCGGGCCCGGTCATAGGTTCGACGGCCTGCCCCGCGACGCTGCGAGCAGCTATTTCCTACGGTCCGCGTGGGTTCGGAAGGCGCACCGGCAACCGGGGGCGCGGGTCAGTCGCGCGTCCAGAGTCACCAGGGTGGTGCCCAGCGACTCGGCCAGAGCAACGTACCAGGCATCGTAGGGGCTGACGTTGTCGCGAAGCGCCCAGGCTCGCCCGGCGAAAGGCGAAAAAGCCACCAGCTCGATGCGCAGATCCAGGAAATCCCGGAGCGCGAGCGCTGCAAGGCTCTGGGAGATCCTTCCACGCAGCACCGCGCGGCGCAGGACGCTGGCCACTTCGACCGGCATGTGATGCGGAGCCACGAGCGGCCCGGCTTCCAGCTGTTCCACCGCCCAGACGCCTTCCGGCCCGTCGTCGATGAGGGCGGACGCAACGACGGTCGCGTCGACGACCAGCGTCACCGGCGATCCGCGTCCCGGTACCGGAGGATGGCTGCCGACGACAGTCTCGTACCCGTCACCGCCTTGCGCTCCCGGATCCGCTCCAACACCTCACCGACATCCGGACGCTCGGCCAGGTCGATCAGCGCCGCTTTGAGATAGGACTGGAGAGAGCGACCGTTCGCCGCCGCCCGCGACGCGAGCTCCCGACAGGTCTCGTCGGGCACACTCCGAATGGTGATGGTCTTGGGCATGCATGCATAATGCCGTTAGCTGTCGCGTATTGCAAGCGACACCGGCATTACGGCGTCACTTCGCTACCCCGCCAACACCGCCCCGCCATTGACGTTCAGGATCTCGCCGGTGACGTGCCGGCCCAGCTCGGAGCACAGGAAGACCACGGGGCCCGCCACGTCGTCGGCGCTGGCGATGCGCCCGATCGGGATCGAAGCGGCGATTCGCTCCCGTCCGCCGTTCCGGTAGGCGGTGGCCGACATCTCCGTGTCCACCCAGCCGGGCGCGACGCAATTGACCGTGATGCCGCGGGACGCGAGCTCGATGCAGAAGCTCTTCACGAACGACCCCATCGCGCCCTTGGCCGCCGCGTAGTCGGCATGGTACGCCTCGCCCCGCTGCCCGGCCGTGCTGCCGATGAGCACCAGCCTGCCGTCCAGCCGCAGGATGCGGGCGGCGCTCCGGCAGGTGTAGAAGACCGAATGCAGGTCGGCCGCCATGGTCTCGTGCCAGCGCTCATCGCTGATGTCGGACACGGGAGTGTGGGCGGGCGGCCAGATGCCGTGGTTGCCGACAAAGATGTCCAGGCCGCCGTCGAACTCCCGCGCCGCCCGCGCGAACAGCGTGTCGACACCCTCCCGCCGGGACAGGTCGCCGCCCTCCGTCCATGCGCAAACGCCGTGGCGACGCACCTCGTCGGCCACCGCCTCGGCTTCGTCGCGGCGGCTCCGGTACCCGATCCCCACCGAGGCACCCGCCCGCGCCAAGTGCAGCGCGACCGCCCTTCCGACGCCGCGTGAGGCGCCCGTCACGAGCGCATTCCTGCCCCCGAGATCGATCAGATCGTTCATCCGACTCAAACCCTTCGTCCAGGTCTTGAGATTCGCCGCGGGATTCCATCCGGGGCGCGTGCGCGTATCGTGCGTTCCACGGGTATCGCGCGTTCCACTGGTGCCGGGCCGGACCAGGTGTCAGGCCGGACCAATTATCGTGACATCGCTCTGTCATGGGTAGGCGTGCGGCCACCAGCAGGCGCGAAGCCAGCCGGACGGTCCTCATGCCCTCCTCTATCGCAGCGCGTCGGGTTTGCCAGTCCCATCCATGGGAGCAATCCCGTCCATCGGTGTTAGTCCCATCGATACCCGAGTCTCAGGTAGTAGAAACCTCCGTTCGATCCGAATGGCGAGTTGGGACCATACCGATTACCCGAAAAGACGGCGCCCGGGTTCTCCTGCGGATAGTGGTTCAGGGCATTCTGTCCCCCGATAGTCACGGTCGCCGCCTCGCTCAGTGCATATGACGCCTCCAGGTCGACCAGATAGTCGCCGTCGTAGGAGGTGTCGTCCCTGGAGTCGAACCAGCCATCGTAGTAGCTGAGCCGGCCGAGCAGGCGTACCCCGCCGAGAGCGCGCTTGCCGGTCACCAGCCAACGGTACCTCGGGAGTCCCTCCTGCAGCTGCCGGATGCGGGTCTCGTTGACCACGTCGGGGTCGTAGGCGGTCACCCGCGTGTCGGTGTGGTTGAAGGCGAAGCTGATCCCGGTGCCGCTGGAGGAGGGCGGCGCGTAGGTCGCGACCACGTCGATGCCCTGCGTCCGGGTCTGAAAGTCGTTCGTGAAGAAGCGGAAGTTCTGGAGGTTGGTCGCGCTGGAGATGCCCTCGGCGACCAGCTGGGTCTGTTCCGCCTGAGTGAGCTCGAACGACTGCGTCAGCGCCAGCCGGTCGGAGACGACGACGCGAAAGTAGTCCGCCGTGAGCTGGAAGGGTCCTGTCGCAACCACTGCGCCAAACGCCAGGTTGCGCGACTTCTCCGCGTCGAGCGCCCGGCCGCCGCGCAGTTGGGCAACCCTCGAAGTCGATGGGATGGTCCCGTTGTTCACAAGGTCGCGGAGTACCCGGTCGAACTGGGTCGACACGTTGAAGGCGTTCTGCTGTCCCGGGGTCGGCGCGCGGAACCCGGTGCTCAGACTGCCGCGCAGGGCGAATCCCTCCACGAGTGCGTAGCGCGCGGCGAGCTTGCCGTTCAGCGTGGTACCGAAATCCTCGAAGTCCTCATAGCGGAGGGCTGCGCCCAGGTTCCAGCGCCCGTCGGCGGGCTCGAGTACCTCCGCGTCCGCGTACACGGCGTAGTTGACGCGGTGCCAGCCGCCCGCGGCGATCGGGCTGAAGCCCGGAAATCCGTTGGATCCCGCGCTGAAGCCCTGGGCGGCGTAGGGGCCGATGACCCACGCTTCTTCCTGTCCCAGGCCGATGGTGAAGTGCTCGTCCCGCCACTCGGCTCCGCCGGCCAGGTTGACCCGGTCGTTCACGGCGTAGCCGAGATCGACGTTCACGTTGACTTCCTGCTGCCGGTAGAGACCGGGATCGAACTCGACCGGGGTGGCCGGGCCCAGCGAGGCGTTGACGGTGTTGAAGATGAAGAAGTCCACCTCGCTCGAGCCGTAGCCCGCGCTCGCGTCCCACAGCAGGCCGCCCGCCGTCTGGCCCTTCACCCCGCCGACCAGCGAGGCATCCGTCACGTCCGCGCCGAACTGGGGGGTGAAACCGCCGGGAAACATCTCCTGGTAGGTAAAGCAGTTCGGGTCGGCGAACACCTGCGCAAGCGCCGTCTGGTCGGGGAGCCCGTTGCTCACCCGGACCGTCGGACAGCCGGCCGAGCCGTCCACCACTCCGTCCCGGGCGTCGAGCGCGTCACCGATGAGCAGCGTCTCGCCCCCGTCGATGCTGAAGACGGCGGCGCGCGTGTTGGGATTGCGGAAGAAAAAGCCGCCGGTGACCCGCTCGCCGGCGTAGTTGGCGTGCCCGTAGAGCTGCGTTCCGCCGTGCAGCAGATGGCCGAAGTTCCCCCACAGCTTGAAGTCGTCCTCGATCTTCGGCGAGCCCCAGATCTGGGCCGGATCCCGAACATGGTTGTTCCCCACCGAGGTCAGCAGGGCCGCGTCCGAGCGCTGCACGCTGCGGCTGGTGGAGGCCGCGCCGCCGTATTCGGCGCTCAGGTTGGCGAAGCCGAACTCTCCCAGCGGCAGGCCGATGTTGCCGGCCACGGTGTAGGCCTCGCCGCCGCCGTCCGCGAACCCTCCGCCGCGCGCTTCGAGGGCGCCGCCGGAACGATCGTTCTTCAGCTGGAAGTTCATGACCCCGGCGATGGCGTCGGAGCCGTACTGGGCCGAAGCGCCGTCGCGCAGGACCTCGGCTTGGCGCAGGGCGATGGCCGGAATACTCGAAAGGTCCGGCCCCTGGGCGCCGTCCGAGACGCCGTTGCCGATCCACAGGATGGCCGCCGCCCGGTGGCGCCGCTTGCCGTTCACCAGCACCAGGGTGTGGTCGGGCGCGAGCCCGCGCAGGTTGGCGGGACGGATGATCTTGGCCGCGTCGCCGGTGGCCTGCGGGTTGATGTTGTACGACGGCACCACCGTCCTCAGCAGGTCGGCGACGTCGGTGTCGCCCTGGTCGACAAAATCCGCGGGCGGGATGGCGTCGATGGGCACCATGGACTCGGTGACGGTTCGGGGTCGGGCCCGGCTGCCGACGGCGACCACGCCCTCAAGGGCGATGACCTCGCTGCTCAGGGTCATGTCGAGGTGGGTGGTCTGGCCGTCGGTGATGACGACGTCGCGCCGTTCGGTGTGGTAGCCGATGAGGCGGATCTCCACCGCCCGCGGACCGGCGGGGATGCCCGACAGCTGGTAGTGGCCCTCCGTGTCGGTGATGCCCCCCATGCCCAACTGCGGCAGGAAGATCTGCGCGCCCGCCAGAGGCCGCCCGGTCGCCCCATCGCGCACCTGACCTTCCAGCGCGCCCTGGGCAAGGAGACCTCCCGCGGGCCACAGCAGGAACACCAGAAGGAACTTCGGCGCACAGCACAGGAAGCGGTTCATGATCTCTCCGTCATGGGGCGAGCCACACCAGCCGGCGTTGAGGCTCATGTTCGAGCCACACGGGAAGGGTTACTTGCGTGAACCCCTTCGGGATCCCCATTGTGACTGATCGTTGTCTCAAGCTGTCCCTGCCGTCCGGTGTTGCGGGGCCTCCTTCCCGCAATGGCGGGGGAGTCTTCCCTCGGCCGCTCGGCCGTAGTTCCCGCCAGTTGTCCTTTCCTTCCCAGGAGTTGCCTGCGCGCCTACCGCTACCGACACAGACCAGCGGCCCCGCCGGGGGAAGCGCACGGCTTGTCTGGCGTGCACTTGGCCACCCCGGGTGAAGTGTGCTTTCCAGCAGGTTTACTCCAAGAAGGAGGCAATGTGGACAAAAACTTCGCAACTGGAACCGTTGCAGCCGCCGTTGCACTGTTCGTTCTTCACTACGTCGCAAGCATGGCGGGCTTCGGAGACGCGGCAACCCTTGATCTTAACGGAATTCTGGGCCTCCTCTTCAGCGGAGCATTTCTTACCCTTGTCCTTGGCTGGCGCGGCGTTTCCAACGCTCAGGACGGCTTCAAGGCAGGGGCTCTCGTAGGCGCACTCATGAGCCTGGGTGGCATGAGCGGCGACATCGGAGCGGCCGTCATGGCCGCCGTCGTCGCGGCGGTGGTGACGGGGTTGGTTGGTGTGGTGCTGGGCACGCTTGCGGGCAGGGGCTCCGGCTGATTTGACCCCTGGGAAATCGGCGGCCGCGGCCCCAAGGGGCCGCTTGACGCTTCGGGACGCGGCCGCCGATCTTCCTATGGCTTCGGACCTCCGCCAAGGACTGCTCCTCCGTCCCGGTCCTCGGCCGTGGGGTTCCGCGCGGGGGCACCGCTTCCCGAAGAGAGGAGTAGCATGATGTATCGCTCCCGCCATGCTTCGGTCGTCATGCTGGCCGCGCTTCCCGTCCTGCTCGGACCGGCCTGTGCGCCGAACTCCGGGGATCTGCCGGCGAGCAGCTCCGGGGGACCCTCCCATTCCGGCGTCGACGCCGTGTTCGCGGATCTGGACCAGGACGGTCCGGGCGCAGCGGTGGGCGTGCTGCTCGGGGGTGAAGTCGTGCATCGGGCGGGCTACGGCATCGCGCACCTCGACCACGGCGTCGCCATCACGCCGGAGACGGTGTTCGACATCGCCTCCATCTCCAAGCAGTTCGGGGCCATGGCGGCGCTCCTGCTCGAAGCCGAAGGCAAGCTGGATCTGGACGAGGACGTGCGTGCCTACGTCCCCGAGCTCCCGGACTTCGGGGTCCGGATCACGGCGCGGCATCTCATCCATCACACCAGCGGCATCCGCGACTGGGTGCACGTCATGGACCTGAGCGGGGTGGAGAGGAGCGACGTCATCTCGTTCGAGAAGATCCTGCGCATGCTCTTCGAGCAGCAGGCGGTCAACTTCGCGCCCGGCGCCGAATACGCGTACTCCAATACCGGCTACAACCTGCTCGCAAGAGTGATCGAGGCGGGATCGGGGATGACCTTCCGCGAGTACACGCAGCAGCGGATCTTCGAGCCTCTGGGAATGAGCCGCACCCACTTCTCGGACGACTATCTCGAAGTGGTCCCGGGACGGGCGGAATCGTATTCTCCGGACGGGGACGGGGGATTCGTGCGACAGCCCAACCAGCTGACCGCGCTGGCCTCGAGTTCGCTCAACACCACCATCGACGACTTCGTCCTGTGGATGCGCAACTACGAGACAGGCCAGGCAGGGAGCCGGGAGATGGTGCGCACGATGCTCGAGCAGGGCGTGCTGACCAGCGGCGACACGCTGGCCTACGCGCACGGGCTGAACGTGGGCGAATACCGCGGGCTTCCCAACTTCGGCCACGGAGGCTCGTGGGCGGGATACCGCACCAACTTCGTGCGCTTCCCGGAGCAGGACCTCTCCATCGTGGTCTTCTGCAACGTGTCGGACTGCGATCCTGCGGGGCGCGCGCTGCGGGTGGCGGAGGTCTTCGCCGGAGCGTCGATGGGCCCGGCGCCCGAGCCGGCAGGGAGCGCCGAGATCACGGACGCCCCTCCGGCCGTGCCGACGGAAGCCCGGCTGCTCGAGTACGCCGGACGCTACCGGAGCCCCGAGATCGACATGACCTACGAGATCGCGGTCGAGGGCGGGGGGCTGGTCGCCCGGCACTGGCGCACCGGCCCGTCGGTCCTGGCGCCTGCGGGGGAGGACACCTTCTCCGGCAACCCGCGCCGCTTCCCGGAGCTGAGGTTCAGGCGGGACGGGGCGGGCCGGGTGGTGGCGTTCACGGTCACCGGCACACGGGTGCGCGACCTGATCTTCGAGCGGGTGGCGAGATAGCGAGACGGATCCGGCGCGCCGCCGGCCAATGCCCGGGTCCAAACGATCCGGCTCGCCGGATCACGGGTCTCGGCCGAGCGAGGCGCCTACGACAGCCCGCCGTCCACCAGCAGGCTCTCGCCGGTGACGTAGGACGCCGCATCCGAGACCAGGAAGGCGACCGCCTCGGCCACCTCGCGGGTGCGCGCCGGCCGGCCCGCCGGGATGGTCGCGCGCGCGGCCTCGTCGACCGGGTAGCTGTCCACGTAGCCCGGCAGCACGTCGTTCATGCGGATGCCGTCGGCCGCGTAGCGCGCGGCATACATGCGCGTATACGCGCCCAGCCCGGCCCGGATCGTCGACGATATGGGGAAGGCCGCGCTCGGCTGCTTCGCCCCGAAGGTCGAGATGTTCACGATGGAGCCGCCGCCGCCGGCCTGCAGCACGGGCGTGACCAGCCGGCACATGCGCACGACGTTGAGGAGCAGCAGATCCAGGCCGTCGTGCCACGCCCGGTCGTCCAGGGCGAGCAGGTCGCCGCGCGCTGCGTGCCCGGTGTTGTTGACCACGCCGTCCAGGCGGCCGAAGCGGTCGAGCGCCCCGTCCACCAGGCGGGCCAGGTCGTCGGGTTCGGTGACGGACCCCCGGATGCCCCACCCGCCCAGCCGCCCCGCCAGGTCGCGCGCCTCCGCGGAGCGGGACATGAGCGCCACCCGGTAGCCGCGCCCGGCCAGCACCTCGGCGCACGCGGCCCCCATCCCGCGGCCCGCCGCAGTGACGAGGGCGACCGGCTGGCTGCCAGCAGCGCTCATGGGACCCGCACACGCGTAAAGCCGGACCCAACCTGGGCGCCACCGCGAAGACGCGGTCGGCGGGCCGGTTCGCGGACCTGCCCTCGCCGGGGACGAGTGCGGCGTGGCGCCTCGCGACCTGCCCGTCGTGGCGAAGAGAGCGGGCGACCCACGGTCGCGGAGCATCCTGCGCCCGCGCGCTCCACCGTCATCCCGGGTGAACGCGCGAATCCTCCTCCGGGTAGGAGCGTATCGGTGAACAGACCGACGACCCGCTCCGGGCCTGGCGCCCGGGGCTGCACAAGCTCGTAGCCGGGCCGGCCACGCCGAACCGGACTCCGCCACCCACGGCCGGACAGAACGTTGCGCAAACTCCTCCTCGCTCTCGGCATCAACGCGGCCGCGCTCTGGGCCGCGGCGGAACTTGTCGACGGCATCCGGCTCGGCGACCAGTTCGAAGAGGTCGTGGTCGTTGCGGCGATCTTCGCGCTGGTCAACGTCTTCATCAAACCCGTGGTCAGGTTCTTCGCCTTTCCCGTCATTCTCATCACCCTCGGACTCTTCACGCTCGTCATCAACGCGGGCATGCTCATGCTCGCGGGCGCACTGGCGGACGCGCTGGTGGTCAACGACTTCGGCGCCGCCCTACTCGGCAGCCTGGTCATCTCGTTCATAAGCATCGTGCTGGGGTCCATGCTGGACGTGAAGCGCAAACGAAAATAGGCATCTCCGGCCCGGACATCGACTCCTGCCACCGCGCAGCCTCCATCCGTACCACAGCATGCCATCGGATATCCGATTGTGATCGGATGATACCTCAGGGCGTGACCGGATAGTACCAGACCCGCTGGATGAGCCCGTCCCGCACGTTGTAGACCGCGAGCGCGGCCTGCGAGCGCTCCTCTCCGTCCGGCGTCGTCCAGGAGGCCCGCTCGCGCACCGCGACGAATTCGCCCGTGACGACCGCCTCCTCGATCTCCGACCGCACCGCGGGCTGGGCTTCGAAGTAGGTCGCCATGTAGGACCGCAGCATCTCGCGGCCCCTCACCTCGACCGAGGTGATCCCTCCCTGCACATTCAGCCACTCCACGGCGGGCGACACCCACGAGAGCAGATCCTCGGGGTCGTGCCGGTTGAAGGCGTCCATGTGTCCCTGCACCACGGCCAGGGGCCCGGCAAGCTCCGCATCGTCCGCAACCGGCGGTCCGGAGCAGGCGCTGCCGCCCCAGGCCGCCGCCATCGCCACCCAGGCCGCCGGCTTCATCCGCATGAGCCTCGAGCGCCCACCGACTCGCCCACGGGCAGTCCGGCAGTCGTGCCCTCGTCCCATGTCAGGCCCCTTCCCGCTCATCCCTCACTCCTCCGCCAGAACCATCCCGGCCAGCGTCGCCAGATCCGGCACTTCCAGATCCGGCCTGGCGCTCACCGGCATCGTAGCCCCCGATCCACCATGACGGGAGAGGCGGTTCACATGTACGGTGGCCAACCCGAGCCGCTTCGCCGGGGCTACATCGTGAAAGAGGCTTTGGGCGACATGCAGAATGGCGTCGATCGGCAGGCCGAGGCGCTCGAGAGCCAGTTCGAAGTTGCGCGAGTCGGGCTTGTAGCTGCCGACCTGCTGCGCCGTGACGACCTCGTCGAAGCGTACCCCGAGACGGCGTTCGGAGAAGGCGAAGAGATCGTCGTCCACGTTGGAGATCACCGCCAGCCGATAACGCGACGCGAGGACCCGCAGGCCAGCGACGGTGTCGTCGAAGGGAGCCCAGCGCGCGATCGACTCGGGGAGCGAGGCCCGCTCCTGCGCGGTGGGCACGAAGCCCAGTTCGCGCCCGAATTCGCCCACCACACGGGAGAGCACATCGCGGTACGTGCGGTAGGGACCGGCCTGGATGGTCGACTCGAAGCACGCGAAGTGCTGCAGGATTTCCGCGGAAGAGAGGTCACGGCCGTGCGCGGCCAGCACCCGCCGGACCGCGTCCACAATCCCGCTCTCCCAGTCGATGAGCGTCCCGTAGCAGTCGAAGGTGAGGACCTCGAAGGACGAGAGGTTGATCGCCGGCATCGGGCTCATCTCTTCCTCCGCGCGCGCCGGCGCCGCGAGCGCGCCACCGCCTCACCCACCAGCGGTCCGGCCAGCCCGCCGATGGTGCCGCCCAGGATCATCATGAATCCCAGCGGACCGAGGGTCCGGCCCAGCCCGACCCCCGAGCTGATCGCCTGATAGAGGCTCCCCGCCCCGAAGGCGACCGCGCCCGTCAGGAACCCGATCAGGGTCCGCCGCACGATAAGGTTCATCGTCCTCCTCCGCCTTGACTGTCGTCGCTGGTCGCGCCCGCGCCGGATCCGGTCGTGCTGCCTCCGCCGGAACCGCCGGCCAGCCCGCGCGATTGCAGCAGGTGGCGCGCGGTTGCCCGGTATTCCGCGTCGGTCATGCTGCCGGGAGCCTCGTAGGGCATCGCCAGCCGAAGGTAGCGGTACAGAGTCTCCTCGTCGCCACGCGATGCCAGGGTCGACGCGGTGATCTCGGCTCCGACCGCGCCCTCGACATCGTGGCAGAAGGCGCAGCGCCGGGCGTAGACGAGGGCGCCGTCGACCTCCTCACCACTGCCGAGCGTCAGCACGAGCCCGGTCGCGGCGAGTCCCATCCCGACGAGCGAAAGCGCGATGGCCGCCAGCGAGAGCCTGATCGCCCGCCGTCCCGGGCGCGTCACCGCCATGCGGACGCCACCTCCGACCGGCCGATCACCATCGCCATCCACCCCTCCCTGCCGGTCACCGGCATCGGCACCCGAACCCCAACCAACGAGTCACCTCGACCCCGTGCGGCTGGTCGCATCCGTCGCGCTGCCACTCTCCACCTCAGCTCACCTCCACCGGGTGCGGAAGCGCAAGGTTGAGCAGATAGCCCTTCTGGTTCCAGACGCCCTCCACGGGCTGGGTGTTGCCGGCCGCGTCGATGGCGCGCGTCCGCAGCGTGTAGGAGCCGGGCGCGGCCTGCCACTCGAACTCGAAGCGCGCCCAGGCATAGCGCAGCCGGGGACCGACCAGGCGTGCGGGCGCCCAGCTCGCACCGTCGTCCGGGCTCCATTCCACCGACTCGATGGGGCCATCGTTCGAGTAGGCGAAACCGCGGATCCGGGCGCCTCCCGCCGGTACCGCGGCCGGCCAGGGGAGAGCCAGCGCGCTCTTCACCGGCAAGGTCGTCACCGGAGCGCCGTCCGCCGGCGCATACTGCTCCGCCGGCCAGTCGGGACCGACCAGAACGTACGAGCTGGTGTTGGCGCGCACCCAGATCGGCTCGGTGGAAACCTGAATCTCGCCGACCCACTTGATGCTGTTACTCCCCGCCCAACCGGGGACCATCCCTCGTACGGGGAAGCCGTGGTCGGGGGGCAGCGGCTCGCCGTTCATCGACAGCGCGAGCAGGGTATCCGGGTCCATCGCCTTGTCCACCGGCATGGGCCGGCTGAAACCGCCGTCGTCGAGGCCAACCAGATTCACCGCCACCGCCTCCGGCCGCAGCCCGGCCGCCGCGAGCACCGACGCCAGCGACGGTCCCGACCACGCCGCGCATCCGATCGCCCCCCGTGCCCCACTGCGTCCCCTCGGCCGCCTGCCCCATCACACGCGCATAGAAGCCGCGCCAATTGCCGGCGCACTCCAGGTAGGCCAGCACCGACTGGCTCGGGAGGGCGCGCAGGTCGTCGAGGGTGAGCTCGAGGGTCCGTTCGACGCCGTCGCCCGTGACGCGCAGCCGGTACTCCTCCGCCCCGATTGCCGGGGTCGCCGCGTGATTGCGCACGAAAAAGAGATCGTTGGGCGTGATCAGCCCGTCCAGCAGTTCCAGACGGGTTTCCAGGTTGGTGGCATGGCGGATGAAGGGATCGGGATTCTTGAACCATGCCGTCTCGATCTCCGGATCCACGGCGCCGGTGTCGGAGCGGCAGCCCGGCAGCAACGCGGACGCACCGCCGGCGGCCAGGAGCGCCGCAAAACTGCCGGCGGGGAGAGCGAGGCGCCGGCCAGAGCCGGCCTTGGCCGCGTGCTCGCCCTCGCACGGGCCATCGCCGGCTTCTCTTCCAACCGCGGCCTCGCGAGACTCCTGCCCGCCGTTCACGAAACGATCTCGATTTCGAGTTCCGTGGAGAACTCCACACACCCGACGAGGGTGCGATACACCGGGCAATACGGATGATGGATCTCGTGCGCCCGCCGCGCGCGATCCTCCTTCCCCGCCTCCATGCGCAGGCGGTAGCGCACATGGACGGTGCGGATCACGAGCACGCCGTCTTCCTTGTCGATGCCTCCCTCGACCTCGGCGATCAGACGGTCCTGTCCTGCCGGTATCCCGCGCGCCTCCAGCGCGCCTCCAAGGGTTCCCGTCAGTCAGCCACCCGCCGCCGCCACGATGTAGTCGAGCGTGGTCGCCACCGGCGTCTCGGGCTCGACGCCGTAGTGGCCGGCGATCTCGCTGTGCACGCCGAACAGGACCGGGCCCGGGGTCGCGGGCAGATGCGCGTGGCGAAGCGGGCCCGCCTTGCGCTCGATGCGAACTCTGGAGGTGTAGACCACTGGGTTGTCTCCTTTCCTGGCAGGTTGTGGGCTTGGTCAGCTATGCGGCGACGGCGCGAGACTCGAGTGCCACCATGGCGGCCTCCACCGCGCCGGCGGTGTCGACCGCGCATCCGCTCGCGCACAGGGCATCGCCCACCGCACGGATGGTGCGCCGGAGCAGGTCCGGCCGGGTGGTGACGTAGCCCATGTGGCCCACCCGGAAGTACTGGTCGGCCATCGCGGGATGGAGCCCCGCCGCGACGATCACGCCCTTCTCGACGATGCGCCCCACCAGCGAGGCGTCCACGCCTGCCGGGTAGCGGACCCGCGCTCAGGGTATTGGCGCAGTGGGCGTCGCTGGCGGGCACGACGCCGAGCCCCATGTGCGTCCAGGCGGCGCGCATCGCCCTTCCCGTGCGTGCGTGGCGCTCGATGCGGGCATCCACGCCCTCGAGCCCGTCGAGCCGGTCGGACAGGATTTCTCCCAGTGCGACCTCGGCCGCGACCAGCAGGTTGGTCGCGGGGGTGGCGAAGTAACTCATGCGCCCCGCCTCATGGGTCTCCATGATGGGCAGCCAGACGTTCCAGTCGAGGTACAGCGGGCAGGGGGTGCGGCGCGCACGGCTCGCCTCCATGGCGCGCGGGCCGGCCACGAAGAGCGCGAGCCCGGGCGGGAGCCCCATCGCCTTCTGTGAGGCGGTGAAGTAGACGGTCGGCGCCCCACTCGGACATCTCGAAGACCTCCGCCCCGGTGGCGCACACGCCGTCAAAGACGGAGAGCACGCCGCGCGAGCGCGCGAGGGCGGCCAGACCGGCCGGATCGACGAGCACGGCCGTCGACGTGTCCACGTGGGTGGCGAACAGGACCTTCGCCGCCGAAGCGTCCAGGGCGGCTTCCACCTGCGCCAGCTCCGGGCCGCTCGCCCGGCGGGCTGGAAACCACGTGGACCTTCACCCCGCGGTGTTGCAGCACCAGCCGCATTCGGTCGGCGAAGTACCCGGTGTCCACGAGCAGGGCTTCGTCGCCGGGATCCAGCAGGTTCACCGCCGCGATATCCATTGCCAGCGTGCCGCTGCCTGCAATCAGGAAAGGCTGGGCGCCCTCCCCTGCCCTCCATACCTGGCGCATGCGGCCAAGGGAGGCGCCGAACGCCTGCACCACGAACGGCTGTCCGTGCCCGGGCGGGGGTGTCGAGAACGCCCGCAGCACCTGGGGGGACACTTCCACGGGCCCGGGAATCATCAAGAGGGGACGTTCGCTCATGGCAGTCGGCAAACCGGTTGGAGTCTGGCGGGGCCCGCACCGGCTGAGGTCCGGGCCGGGCCACCTGCCGCGTTCTTCATCGCGGAGCCCCCGGGGCCGGGATTCTCATCGCGGAGCCCCCGGTGGTCCGGTGCCGAAGCTAACCCTTTCGACGGAGCCCGGGAA
Organism: Longimicrobiales bacterium; assembly: GCA_965232315.1. GTDB lineage: Bacteria > Gemmatimonadota > Gemmatimonadetes > Longimicrobiales > Gaopeijiaceae > BD2-11. Next base: position 242,317 of record CBDDPN010000031.1, read on the forward strand.
AGCGGTTCGCGATTCCTCCCTGCGCCTCCCATTATGCCCCGCGAACATGGTGACGGAATCCGGGGCGGCCAGCCCGCCCGGGGCAGAGCCTCGGCCGCATGCCAATGTCACCGGGTCGACCACCCATCCGGATACAGCGCTCCCACCCGCAGCGGAGAAACCCATGGCCCAGAATCCCGGCCGCACGCAGGCGGAATCCTCCGAATTCGACCAGCTCGAGCTGCCCGACCGCTCGGTAAGAGGGCTGCTCCGGCACTTCGGACCGGGGATCATCCTGATGATGACCGGGATCGGCACCAGCCACCTGGTCACCGCTCCCACCGCGGGCGGCCGTTTCGCCTACGCGCTGCTCTGGTGCCTGCCGGTGGCGTACATCTTCAAGTACTACGGCTTCGAGATGGCCTTCCGCTTCACCAACGCGACCGGAAAGAGCCTGATCGAGGCCTACGCGACGGCGCGGGGAAAGTGGCCGCTCTGGTACGTGCTGATCACCACGCTGATCCAGTGCGCGATCGGCCAGGCGGGGCGCCTGGTGGCGGCGGCCGCGGTCGTCTACTACCTGACCTCCGAGGTACTCGGCTGGCCCGTCACCCTCACCGGGGCGGCGGTGGGGCTGGGGGTCGTGTCGGTAGGCATCCTGCTCATGGGCCGCTACAAGGCGGTGGAGAACTCGGCCAAGATCCTCGCGGCCATCATGGTGGTGTCCACGCTGGCGGTCTACTTCTTCCAGCCCGCGCCCCTCTCCGAGATGGGCACCTTCTTCCTGGTGGAGATCCCCGACGGTTCCTGGCTGGTGATCGCCGCCTTCCTCGGCCTCCTCCCCACCGGCATGGACGTCTCGCTGCAGGCGTCCGAGTGGGGCAAGGCCAAGAAGGCTGGCATGAGCAAGATCCGAGACCGCATGGAGGAGCTGGGGATCGCGCGCTCCTTCAACCCTTTCGCGCCGCGCCTCCGCGACCTGAGCGTACACACGGACCGCCTCCCCGCGCATGCGCAGGAATACTGCCGACGCTGGTTCCAGATCGGCCTCTGGGACTTCCGCCTGGGGCACGTGGTGTCCTTCGTGATGGCCGCCGTGTTCATGCTGCTGGCGGCGGTGTGGCTCTATCCCAGCGCGGTCGAGGGCCAGGCGGTGATGGGCGAGATCGCGGGCATCTTCACCAACTCGGTGGGCCCGGGCATGATGGGGCTTTTCATGTTTGGCGCCTTCGCGGCCACCTTCTCGACCGCCTTCAACTACTTCGACGGCTGGCCGCGCATCGTCGGGGCCTGCGCGCGCAACCTGTTCCCGGCCACGGCGCGCACTTCGGGCATCGACAAAAAGCACAAGGGCTGGTACTCGGAGTACAACCTCTACCGGGCCACGATGATCTACTCGCTGATCGGGTCAGTGGCCGTGATCGCCGGGCTGCCGCGGCCGGTGTACCTGGTGCTGGTGGCCTCGGCGCTCGCCTTCTTCATCGCCCCGGTGATCTTCTTCCTCAACTTCTACTACTGCCTGGTCGTGATCCCGAAGGAGGACCGCGCCTTCTACCCCTCGACCTTCGCCCGCTGGTTCGGCTGGTTCAGCCTGATCGTCTTCACGGCGATGAGCGTGCTGCTGATCTTCGCCCGGGTGTTCGAGATCCCGCTGTTCGGGGCATAGCCGACCGCGCGGCCACGAGCAAGCGCGAACCCGAGTTGACCGCATGCCACCAGGTGCCCAACGCGCAGGCCCGCAGCGCCATGGCCGAGTCGGAGGCAAGGATGAGAAGGGGAACGGCTCGGTTCGACAGGGCGGACGAAACGAGGCCCCGCTCGGTCCCGAACGGCGGGACCACGCTTTGAAAGGCACTTGCGCGCATCACCGCGAATGCCATGTCGGTGGCGATTTCCTTCTGATCTATCAGGTCGATGATTCGCCGAGGCCGGGGGGCTCCACCAACTTCGTCCGCGCCGCCACGCACGCCGAACTCTTCAAATGACCGTCCGCCAAGGGACCAGGTCTCCGCACCGCCTCCGTCACGGGGAGCCCAGCGGTTCCAGACAGTCATGGAACACGGAACAGGCCCGGATGCGGTGGGTTCTTCATCGGCACGTCGCCGTCCCCCTGATTGTAGTCGGTCAAGTACCACATCCCTGACGTCGCGGCCCTCACAGCATCCGTGGACTTCGCGTCCCACCCCGGCCGGGGGATATCGTCCCGGAAGCGGATCGAACCCCGCCTGCGAACAGTGGCGGTCAGTCATCAGACCGTCTGGACTGACCCTTTCCGGCCAATAGCGATCCGGTCCGACGCGCAACTCGGTCCCGGTGTCCTCGCCATCGTCTCGCCCGGAAGAACGGATCAAGAGAGCGCCAGGAATCGCGACCAGGGATCCAATCAACGCCAGCTCGGCGCTGGTCTTGATGCTCTCATTCTCGCAGTGACCAAGGGGTGGCGCGACATCCATGTAGCGGGTGGGGAAAGAGACGGCTCAACGGGGCCGGGTGTAGATCAACAGCACGCCGTTCTCACCCAGGCGTCCATAGCGGGTTCTCGCTTCGAGCGAGGTAATGAACTGCCAATGAGACACCTCCTCTGCTGAGAAGGACTCCAGGTATTCGGGCGAGTCTGGAATGTGAACATCGTCCACGAACACCTCGGCGCATTTCGAGGCGGTTACCCCCGCGAAGCCGGCGCTCGGTTGTCGTGTTTGCCCCGCGCAACGTCGGAAGATGCTCCGCAGGACGGTTGGAACATTATCATAGACTCTGATCTGAGCCAGATTGGCGCGCGCGACCAGGTCTATGGCCGAGGAGGCCATGTGTCTGACCGCGTCTACCTCCGACGGCGTCATGCCGAGGAACCGGCTGGAGAAGTTGTTTCCATATTCCGCGATCTCCGCGTCTCGGAGGGCATTCCTGTCTCGCGTTCCGGTGACGGTGATCGGGTCCAGCGCGATGGCTTGTTCGGAGAGCGCGATGCGCAGTCCGAGCGCGTGCCGGAGGAGGGTGAGCGAGTCCGCGCGGAAAGCGTACCCGATCTGGTTGGACTCCAGAACGTGGTTGCCGGGCGGCACGTCCAGAAAACTGAACTTGCCTTCCGCGTTGGTCACGGTTGAGAAGCGGGTGCCCGACAGGGCCACCCACACTCCTTCCAGCGGCTGCTGCGTACCGTTGTCCAGCACCGTGCCCATGATGGTGACCGGATCGGAAACCGGAACCGTCAGATCCATGAACTGAGGGCCGGAAGCGGGGAGGGGCACCGATGCGCCTTCGTTGGTGCCGAAGACGGCGCGCAGTGCCAGCCCCGACGCGGAAGGCAGCTTGCACAGGCGGTATCCACCTCCGATCTGCGCGTGGGTCTCGGTGAGGATCGTGCCGCCGGACGACACCGCCTCGATGCGCGCACCCGTTAGGGGGGATCCGGTAACCGAGTTGGTAACGACGCCGGAGACATGGGTGTCGCCGCTTCCCGGCTCGCCGATGCAGGCTGCGAGAAGGATGCGCTCGTCGTTCTGGGCCTGGAGAGGATGAGACCAGGTGAGTGCCAAGAGCATCGGCCAGAGGAGAACCGCCCAGCGTGCTGGACATCTTAGGGCTAGACGTGCCATGCGGCTAAACACTGTGCTACTCCCAAACACAAGAATACAGGCCGTAGGCCAAGCCTTGTCTCACCCTCGCAGCAACGACAACCCTCACAGCAACGACAGCAGCAGATTCACGGTCAGCGATCCCCCCACGTCCCGCACGTACTGGCCTCCACCTGCCGTTGCCACGCTCTGCAGAAACGCCTCCGCCTCGGGATTCGGCGCGCCCGTGGTGTTGATGTAGACCGTCGACACCTGGTGGCCCGTCTGTGCGACGCTGGCCGCGGTCGCGATGGACGCGTTGACTTCCTCCGGGTAGGCCGGGTAGTCCGTCACCATGACGATCACGCGGCGCTGGGCTTCCGGCCGTGCCGGCATCCGGGTCGCCGCCGTGAGCGCCTGCAGGAAAGCTTCCTGGGGATCGAGGTTCATCCCGCCTCCCATGCCCATCATCACGTCCAGGCCGTTCACGAAGCCACGAAACGCGGCTCGGTTGAGGGTCGGTCCGGAGATCTGGCGGAGCGAAAAGAGGGTCAGCGGCCGCTCCCAGGACCGGTCGCCGAAGGCTACCATGCCGATGCCGAAGCTGGGCGAGAGCCGGCTCAACAGGTCGCTCAACTGTCCGACCTCCGTCTTGAGCGACGCCACCTGCCGACCCATGCTGCTGGTCACGTCCAGCACGATGATCAGGTCCAGGTGGGGGAACTGGTACATCGAGGGTGGAGCGACCGCCGGGCACGCGGGCGGATCGGGCGATGGCTCCGGCATCGGGCAGACCGGACACTGGACGGGAGGCTGCACCGGGCACTCCACCGGTTCCCCGGCGGCGGGCAGCGTCGGGCAAACGGGACACGACAGCGGCTCCAGGGTCGCCATCGACGCCAGGGAGGGACAAACGGGACACGAGGGCGCCTCGGGTGTCGTGGCGGCAACCATTTGCGGCGGTGGGGGGGTGGGGGCGGGCGCAGAGGTCCGCGAGGCGCCCATGATATAGGGAAAGATGATGACCGAAATCAGGATGAAGGCGCCGAGCGCCGATGCGAAGAGGTCGAGGGACGACATTCCGAAGGCGCTGAGTTCCCTATTCCGTCGCTTCATCGCTTATGCCCTCCCTTCTTCGCGCAACCGCGTGACCAGATTGAGCAGGCAGTACTGGCCCACTTGGTTGAGCGCGCCTTCCTCGCGCTCCTGCATCACATGCAACGCGAACATCAGTACCGCCGATTGAAGGAGGGCGAGCAGCGTCGTGTAGAAGGCTACCCCCAGGTCGCCGGTGATCTGCTGCATCATCTCGGGCCCCATCCCCCCTCCGGTGATGCCTGCCCCCGCGAACATGATTCCCGCCGACCGCATGGCGAACGCGATCCCCAGCACGGTGCCCATGAACCCGAGCGTCGGAATGAGCCAGACGACGTAGCGGAGCATGTTGTAGCGCATCTCGACCTCGTGCTGGTACAGCTCGAGGGACAGGTTGATCGTCGAGTGCACCTGGTCGATCGAGCCGCTGCTCCGGAACTGAAGAAGTGCGCCCGCCAGCAGCCGCTGAAGCACGTGCCGGCGTTCCGGATCGGATTGCTGCACACGCCGCAGGAGCGGAGCCAGGTCGGCCGGTCGAAGGACTGTGTCGTCCTCTTCCGGCAACAGTCCGAGCAACATCTGCCTGCGTTCACGTTGTCCCGCCAGGTGGCGGACCACGAGTTCTCCGGCGGCTACGCAGAAGGCGAGCCACATGATGTTCTGGATCGTGAACGGATACGGGAAGATGTTGGTGTTGCGGTCAATCAGCAGATCGGCGGCTACGCTGTCGTCTCCCGCCGGAAAGACATAGGAGAGCACCCCTACGAGTACGATGCCCGCCATGAGGGAACCGAAGAACGCGACTGCCCGAAAGGGAATACGGTCATCGACCTTCGTGTTCGGTCCGGTCGTCGCGCTCATTGCAGGATGCAGGTCCTCAGGACAACGCCGTCCCGCTGTGGGTTGATGGTCGACTCGAAGCGGGAAAGTCCCCTTGGGATACAGCCGGAAAGTCGATTGTTGCTGAGCGACAGTCTGTCGAGGTTCGATAGCTGCTGGAGGGCCGGCGGGATCTCTCCGGTCAACTCGTTGTCGTTGAGCAGGAGCACTTCGACGTTTCGCAGAGCCCCCAGTTCGGGGGGGATCTCTCCCGACAGCCCGTTCCGCGAGAGCCGCAAGCGGGCGAGGTTCGGCAGGCTTCCCAGTTCCGGGGGAATGGGGCCGACCAGCCGGTTGTTGTCCAGAAAGAGGTCCTCCAGCGCGGCGAGCCGCCCGAGTTCACCGGGAATCGGACCCGAGAGCTGGTTGCCGTCCAGATAGAGCACTTCAAGTGCCGGGAGGTCGGCCAGCTCCCGGGGGATTACTCCGGCCAGGTAGTTGCCACTGAGGCGGAGAAAGTCGAGATCCTGCAGACGGGCGACCATGGCAGGAATGGTGCCGCTGAGCCCCTGGTTGGCCAGGTCGATCCCGGTGACGCGGGAGCCCGAGAAGTTGAGTCCCGTCCAGCGCACCCAGTTTATGCTCTGCTGCCAGTTGAGTCTTCCGGTTGTCCCCGAAAGGGCACTTCCGAACATCATGAGCAGGCCGGTGGGACCAAGCGCCTCCTCCGCCTGGGCCTGCCGCTGGGCTTCCGCCAGGCGCTGAGCCTCGGCCAGCAGTTCAGCCTCGCGTCGTTCGGCCTCCGCGCGTCGCTCCTCCTCGGCGCGGCGCTCCTCGGCCAGGCGCTCTTCTTCCGCGAGGCGTTCCGCCTCCAGTCGTACCGCTTCGGCTCGCTGGCGCTCCGCCTCCAGGCGGCTGGCCTCCGCTTCGCGCTCCAACTCCGCCGCCCGGATCTCCGCCTCGCGCCGCTCCACTTCGGAACGCTGCTGAGCTTCCGCGAGCCTTCGTGCCTCCGCGAGCCGTTGTGCGGCCAGCCGTTCCGCCTCTTCGGCCCGCCGCCGGGCCTCCTCCAGCGCCGCCGCCCCGGCTGCCTCCGCCTGTCGGGCAGATTCCTCCGCCTCGAGACGCGCGATCTCCGCCTGGCGCTCGGCTGCCTCCCCCAACGGCAGCAGCTCCGCCACGCTGGCGCGGTCGAGGTAGCCGGTCGCGGGCAGTCCGTTGGACGACTGCCACTCGCGCAGACCCGCCCGAGCCACTTCCTCCAGCACGCCGTCGGCGTCTCCGGCGTGGAACCCCTCCGCGATCAACCCGGCCTCCACGGAGGCGATCACCTCCGGTGACAGATCGAGCAGGGTCTCGGCCGCCGATGCCCGCTCCTCCGGGGTGATGGCCGTATTGCGAGACACGAAGACTACCACGGCCGTCCCGGCCACGATCGCGGCCACGCCCAGTCCGTAGAAGAGACGGCGCCGGCTGAATGCCGGGCCGGCGGCGGGTCGCGGCCGGCTCCAGGCCCAAGCTGCGCGCTTGCCGCGGGCCGGGCCGCCGACGAGCATCGCCCGCCACCCCTCCAGGTCGTTCGGGCGGTCCTCCTCCCCGACCCGCATGGCGGCTGTTACCGCCCGAGCGAAGGACGCGGACACGGGTTGGGCCGCGGTCCGGCGCACATCCCGCAGAGTGTCCCGGCGAAGGCGCTCGGGGGCGTCCACCGGCGTCCTGCCGGTGATCGCAAAGTACGCCACGGCCCCCAGGGCGTAGATGTCGGTCCACGCCCCCTGCTGCCCGCTCGGACTGTACTGTTCGATGGGGGCGTACCCGGGCGTGGGCATCGTCCACAGGTCCCTGGCGGCTCCGCCCAACTGCGAGCGCGCCGATCCGAAGCCGATCAGCACCGCCGTTGAGTCGCTCGACCGGAGAATCACCTGGTCGGGTCGGATGTCCAGGTGCAGCATCTCCAGGGCGTGGACTTCCGAGAGCCCCGCGGCCAGGCCGGCAAGCATGGTCCGGACGGCGTCCTCGGGGAGCGGGCCATCCTCCTTCACCACCTGCTCCAGACTTCGGCCCTGCACCCGTTCCATGATCAGGTAGGCGGTGCCGTGCGCTTCCGCGACCCCGTGGACCCGAACCACTTGATGGTGGTCCACCCTGGCGAGCGCGCGGGCGTCGGCCAGGAATCGCCCGAGGCCCCGGGCGTACTGCTCGGCCACCTCCCCGGAAGCCGGAGCGACCGTGCCGTCCGGACCGCGTACGCCCCAAGTGGCCGGCAGGTACTCCTGAATCACGACCTCGCGGTCGAGGCGAACATCGCGGGCCAGGTAGGTCATGCCGAACGGACCCGCGCCCAATCGGCGCTCGATCACATGGTCGTCCAGCAGTCGGGCACCCGGGGGGAGGGCATCGAACGCGGAGGTTGTCACGAGCCGGGCCTCAGATCAAGTCGCTCACACCATCGGCTGCAGTCCGAATCACCAGGTCCACTGAAGTCCCACCTTGGTGCGTCCCCCCCGCTCCCTGTCCACGAAGAGTTCGGGCGTCAGGTCGCTGCCGTCAGGGGCCAGGGGCAGATCCAGCGACGCCATGCGCGCGGTCGCTTCGATCTGCGCCATGCGGCGTGCTCCCCTCACCCATTGTGCACCACCCCACGCTCCCAGCGCCCCGCCCCCGAGCATGGTCCACTGCCGAATGCTCTCGGCCCGGTCCCGCCGGTCCAGTGCCGCCTGGTAGTCGTCAGGGTCGTCATACTCCTCCTGATCCGGAACGCCGAGGTAGGGGATCCACTCGACCGCCGCGTAGGAGGAGCCGATCAGAAAGGCGCCCCAAAAGAACTTGCTGCGCCCGGACGTCCGCCTTTCGTTCGCCTCGGCGTACTGTACTTCGAGCGGAGCCTCTCCCTGCCGCGGCAGGTCCACCTCGAGGATGGTCATCCGGCGCCAGCCCCAACCGACCTGTATGGCCCCCCATCCGATCAAGGCGCCGCCCAGTCCGGTGACCACGCTCCGCCCGGTCTCCGCGGCGTCCCGCCGATCCAGCGCCGACTGATAATCGTCCGCAGTGTCGTAGTCTTCGGGCTCCGGTACCTGGAGCGCCGGAATCATGTCCAGGGCTCCGTGGGATACGCCGATCAGCGCAACTCCCCAGATCAATTTCTTCAGACCCGACGATCGGCGGTTACGTTCGTTTGCATATTGCTGTTCCACATCGGGAATCGCGCCAAGCTGCCCGGAAGGCAAACCCCCGGGCAAAAGGGGGCCGGGCGCTCCCGGCGGCGGGGTCCCCGGACTCGGCGGGTCGCCCACCACCTGGACCTCGCTGGACAATACGTATCCGAGGAGGTCCTCCCCACCTGGTCCAGTGAAGGACACGGTGTACCAACCGCCCGACTCTCCCACCCAGTTCAAATCCGTGCCGGCGGGCAGCGTGGCGATGATCGGGCTCTCGGGATCGGGATCCAGTAGAATCGCGGTGTCGTCGGAGACGGTGCGGACCTGTTGGGACTGCAACGGCGCGGCTGCGGCCAGGACGACGGCCGCCGTGAGCATCATCCTGCCAATCGGACAACGAAATGTCATCTGTCTCGCCTTGCTCCTGAACGTAGGTTCCGCGCGACTTACCGTTTCCGCCTCAGGCTCGGAAGAGCCCTGCCTACATGGAAGGTCGCATGATGCAACTTGATCATGGTAGCGGGCAATCCTTCCTTCGTCCAGATGGGCTCATGAGCCTGCAATGGTGCGGCGCGCAATCGATGATGAGCCTCGCCGATAGTAGCAAACGGGATCGTGTGCAACCGATGTTTTGGGGGCGATCGAGGATTCACGACCTCATGCCAAAATGGCAGACTGATGACGGCAAGTCTGCCAAAATGGCAGAGTGCAGGTGTCGAGAATCACGGCAGCAAATCACGTAAGTCCAATATGGACTGCACGATCTGCCACCCCTGCCGTGAATCGCGGTCCGAGGTCGCCATTGCTGAATCGCGAGGAAATCGTACCAAAACGGCGGGAGTGGGACAGTGCGGGGACAGCAACGATCCGAGTCTCGTCAGGCAATTGGCGTATCGTTCGAGGCATTAGACTGAACGCGACCGTTCCGGTGCGCAAGAGTACCCCGCGGCTTGCGCCGGGAGCGGCAGGATTGGCGCTGTCGACCGAGGGGTCGTTGAGACCGTCTTGGTGCCTCATGTGTGTGGGTCTCGATCCGGAAGCAGGGCACGGTTGGCGAAGTCCGGGCGAGGGAGGACGAATAACCGCCGCGGTCTTCTAGGAACCTCCAGCGGGTTCGGGCCACCGAACGCCAAGGCACCCCCGGGGCTCGCCTTCCGTTCACGTTCCGCTCCGATGAAGGCTTGGCGGAAGGCGCGCCGGGGGCGGCCCCTCAACCGGCAGTCTAACCCCCGCCGGGCTTCTGTGCGAAGTAGCAGGCGTAGATCCGGATCGTTGGATCCTCGATCCCGTCCGTCCGCCTCGCCTCCTTGCAGGCCATCGGCGAGCCCCGGTGCTCCGCCGCGATCCACGACAGATACTCGACCGGCGGCGCGAGACAGTCCGTGTCCGCGCGCTCCATCGGCTGGTAGGGATCCGATCCGTGCGGCATCAGCGCGTTCGCGTAGTCGCACGTCTCCAGGCTCACCACCCCCTCGGTCTTCGGGATCGTCACCACCAGCTCGCCCGGCAGCACCTCGTCGGAGAACCGGAAGCCGAGCCGCCAGTCCTCCCAGACCACCGCCGCGCGCACCCGGTGCGCCCCGGCCTCGCGCTCCACGTCCTCGACCACCACCCACACCGGCATTCGCGAGCTTTGCGTACCCACCGCCCCCACCAGCGTGTCGCCCGGCTCCTGGGCCGCCTGGGCCGCCGCCGGAAGCGCCAGCGCCAGCGCGAACAGTCCTCCGAACATCGTCGTCCTCATGGTCCGGATCCTCTCTAGTTCAGGGTGCATTCCTTCACCGTCTCCCAGTAGCCTTTCTTGACCACCACCTCCACCCACTCCCCCTTGCTGTCCCCGTCCACAACAACCGAGGGAAGCCGGTAGGTCGGCGTGACGCCCTCCGGCCCCGGCAACGGCTGTCCCTGTTCCGTTGTCGAAGACTCCGGCTTCACGAACTCCTCATCCGTCTCCGGCAGAACCCACTTCAACGTCTCCGTGCACGTCTCCGTCGTCCCCGTGTTCCCGCCGCCGGGGTCCGGGTCGTCGTCTTCTTCGTTTTTGATCTCCGCGCATTCTTCTGCGTCGTCGGACGAAAACGCGTCGTCGTGGTCGATGCCCACATGGTGCGCCGCTTCGTGAAGCGCCGTCGCTAATGCGGATTGGGAGAATACCAGCATCTCAGCATGGAAGAGGATGGCGTGTTTGGGATGGTGGGCGCCGATCACGTCGGTTGTCACGGCGGCGGGGTCCAGAATCCCCGTGTACAGCGCGTCCGCGCCTCCGTAATACGCATCGTTGACCCCGTTGAGAACCTTGCGGCAGGACGCCGCATTCGTCCCCGCCAGCCCTCCCGACCAGTCGGCGGCGTCCAGCGCGGCGAACAGGTTCTCGCTGTCCTTCTCGTCAAACTCCTCCACTTCGTTGAAGTACTTGTCGAAGCATGCCTCAATGGAAAGCGCACTGGAACACGACAACTGGAGGAGCGCCGCCGCCGGTGCGCGCACGTGGACGGCCCCGAGAAACAGCCCGGCGGCCCCAAACGCGAACAGGAGCCCCGCGCTTGCTCGGGCGTTCATCGCTTCCTCCGTTCTTCTTCCCGCTGCTTCCTCCGCTCTTCCCGCTCCGCGTCGGTCAGAACATGGGGCCATACTGCGGTCAGCGAGTCGCGGATGACGTAGGGTTCCCCGTCTTCGTCGAAGCCTACGAACGACGGCGGATCCCTGTACTCGATCTTGCCCCAGAATTGCTCCGGAACCCACCTTTTTCCGCTGCCGCCCGGCCACGTTCCGGCTCCCAACGAGCCTCTTTCGGGAAATGCCCCTCGTAGACCCGCCCGTTTTCAGTCGGGTTAACGCGCTCGAAGCGGGCACCGTAGACCTGACCGCCGACCAGGTGCATTCCGACGATTCCGCTATAGCTCGGAAACTCGCGTCGGAGCAAGCCCACTCCCCCGCCATCGGGGACGAAATCGCCGATCTGGAGCGGCCAACCGTCGGGGGCGTAGATGGCCGGGTCTCCGGGATCGCCGGCCTCGATCATGCTTCCGGGGCCGTCTTCGGCGCAACCGGCCAGGGTGAGCGTAGCGGCGATTGCGGCGGCGGTGAGTGTCCAAGCCTTCATGGTGTGCCTCCTTGGGGGCGGGTGAGCGTGTTCCAACAGAGGTGGTCCCTGCTCGGGGAGTATCCCGATAGTACACTTGTGGTCATCTGAGGACTGACCATATCCCGACCATAATGCGAGTGTAATCGCACACAGTTCTTGACCGACCTGCAAGCTGTCATCGGCGGCCTTCACATGAAGTGACTTGTCTTTCCCATTGTCCGAATCGCGCTCTTCCGACTATGCTTTCAGTGGTCCGGGCATCTTTCCTTCCGTGAGGTGATTCCTTGCGGGAATCCGTACGCGGGGCTAAAGTGACTATGCAGGTGTAGTCGGGGAACGGGTCGTCACGAATGCGGAGGAGAGATGTTGATGACAGGACTTGGCGCCCAGCGGGCGGGGCTCGCACTGATGTTGGTGGTCGCAGCCGTGGCGTGCGAGCAGGACCCGGACGACGGCGCCGGCCTAGTTGGCCTTGAAGCCGCGGCGGAAGCGAGGGAAGAAGCGGGACTGATTACGACACGCGAAGACGTTGAGTGGGTCCATGGTCTCAGACTCGATGGATGCGCGATCGTGGAAGACATCTGGCGGAACGTCGGAGAGTACGACCCTTCCCGCAGGTTGTGTCAGGACGGGGAGCGCTTGGCCTCGCTCCTGAGGACGGTGCAGGAAACGGACGGGATCACGGTTGACGAGTCCGGTCAGGTCTTGGCCCCGGACCGCCGTGAGCGACAAGCCAGGTTCTGGAGACAGCGGATCGCTGAAGCGTCTACCGAAGAGCAGAGGGATGCCTTGGCTGGATTGGCCCTGAAGATGATGACCGGGGAGGAGGTGCCCCGGTGATCGTCCGCACTTGTCGGACAGGTACATGGGCTGTGGCCAGCTTACTGGCGATCTACGGGCCGGTTCCGGCCAGCGCATCCGCTCAGTTCCGTTCCGGGTGGAACGGGACCGTGTGGGACACCACGACCATCAGCCGAATGGACCTTACGGCACACGGTTCCGTTTTTTCCGATCCGTATAGCTGGCGTCCCGATGTCAGCTGCAATGGGGTTCGCACCGCCGTGAATGCATCCCTGTCGGCCGACACCTACTACTACGCAACGCCGCTTCCAGGCCAGACCCTGATGGGAGAGTACTTCGGAGGTCATCGTGTTCTCATTTCCGACCAATTGGGATCGGACCCGATCAGCACGTTGCGGGAGGAGATAGGCACGATCGTCCACGAGTCGCGACATCACGCCGGCGAGTACGACGAAGGCGTAGCCGAGCGAGTCGTTAGTTGCTTCATGGGAGCCCGTGAGAGAGACGAGGAAGGCGAGAACGGTGGGCAAGGCGGCAACGCCGGTGGAGGGAGCGGCGTAGCGATTCAGAGCAAGACCCGTAGCCCTCGCTTCCCCGGGGTGTGGGTCGTTGTTTACATCCCCGCTCCACGTGGCACGGCAACCGTTGGTTCGATCACCGTGCTGTGCGATTACGACAAGGACACATCGTGGCCGGACTGCCCGGACATGGCTGACGAAAACTGACATCTCCGCGACGGCGTCGGTGACGGAGGACGAGTTGGGGACAGAAGTGCGGTTCCCGGCCCCGTCCGGCTGGCCCCCAGGAGCGTGAGGGAATCGGCCTTCGAGCCTTCGGGTTGGAGCGCGAGTAACATTCGCAGCACATGGCGCAGGAATGTGGGATGAGAACGATGGTGCCGGTAGTCGCGGCGCTCGCTCTCGCGGCCTGTTCCGTGCCCGACGCGAGGCTGTCCCTTTGGATCCACCCCACCGTGGAAACGATGGCGTGGCGCGGAGAGCAGGTGAAGATCCGTCAATCGCTTGAGGACCCGCTCGGGCTCGCTGGCATCGAGATCGAGGTGCTTGGCATCGGGCAAACGGTCAGCGTCTCCGCCACCGACTTCTTCCTTTTCCAAGGCGGCATGGCCACGCGCCAAGTCAGGGTACCTGATTCCGGCAGGATCAGCGTCATCGTTACACTCAGGCAGAACGGCGATATCGTGGCGGAGGGTGCCGCGTCATGGCTGCTTGAGCCGGAGATCCATTGGGGGGTCGGCTTCTACCGAGCTCCGTACCTGCCGACCGAGGGTCTACTCGAACACACGGAATCGCCCCCATGCCTGGAGTGGTTGGGTTGCTACAGGAATTGGCGTATTCCCATCCGAGGCGATGCCGTCAACTACGAGGGTGAGGCCCTTTGGGTGCGCCTGTCCAAATCCGGGATCTGCGAGCACTGTGTATACTGACGGCGTGGCTTCGCGGGCCACACGATTTCGCTTTCGCTGAGCGGGCAGGATGACGCACGGATCGCAGGCTGCCAACCGATGGAGCGCACGGACAGGGACAGACTTCGCGCCGCCTGCAATGCCTGGCCTGCATTCGTCGGCTCCCATGCCCTGCAGGCTGATGGTCACGTCGGCGAGAGCCCGCCCCGAAGCCGAGCCGAACGGACGAGATCAACGCGGGTCGACGGTTGGGCCCTCCCTTGGCGCACGGATGAGCCACCCCCGGCTTTCCGCCCCGAAACCGGAGCGGGTGCGCCGCCCCTCGAACCCCGTCGTCGGTACTGCGGCGGAGCGCTGCCCCATCGTGGCCGACGATCCGGCCGACGTGATCCTCGCCCGACCCGCCAGCCGGGGACTTGCTCGTGACCGGCGAGAGCCGAGAAGTTCCGCCCGTGAGGTGGACCCCTTGGCCAACTGGGTGGCGGTCGCCGAGGCTCGAGCCCCACTGAGCCCGGAAAACCGCTCTCACGGCGATTCTGGGTGAGCGTGGGGGCGATTGGGCGGAATCCGAGGCCGCAGGATCGCCTGTAACGCGCGAACCAGCCCCCCCCCGGAGGGGTAGGAGTATCCCCGGTTTTGAGCTTCCGGCGAAGGGATTCGACGTCTCGGCGCTGGAGGATCGAGCCCTGAAGTGGGTGGAAACGCACGCCATCGACGCCGAACAGCCAACGGCGGCCGCGGGCGATCCCGAAGTGGTCGGCGTGCTGATAGGTCAGGGATGACGAACACGGCCATTGCCCGGGAGTTGGGGACGCATAGTGGCTCATGATGGGCTCGGGTAACTACGCCCCTCAAAGAGATTACGAACGACTTGAATCAGCACATAGTCGTCATCAGCTTTCGAAGCCGCCTGTAAAAGGCGGACCTGCGCTTTGGCTAGGTGCTTCTTCATCTCGGCGAGGCAAGAGGCGACTCCGATGAGGTTATCACGGTTCCAAGCCATTACGGCTCCCTCGACCTCCCTCGTCCATTCCGTCAGCGCTATGATCTCTTCCTTCCCGCTCTGTTCCTCCTCCGATGGCGGAAGCGGATCACCTTCCGGCGTTGCACCCATCGGCGGGATTGCCCCCCTTCGTCTTCAACCGCCAGCCGCAGATGTTCCAGCAGGCCACCTAGGAACGTCTGCAGCCTGGCGCAGTCAGGACACGTCATCTCCATATCGTCCAGCGTGCCCGCTGAATCCCTCAGAACCTTAAGGATCCCATATAACATCTCGCTCATGTCGTTCCCTCCCATTTGGTTACTCACGGTAGCTGACCGTTCACGCGATACCGGTACCGCCAGCGAGGTCGCTGCGGTCGGGCCTTGGGTCGCACCTAGGGCACCCGCAGCGAGCGTCCCGGCAATGGCGGAGCCGTTGCGGCTGCGGCTATGTCGCTTCTTCTCGATGCTCACGGAGCCTACGTCGCTTCTAACCGTCGCTTGCGACAGGGAAGACGATAGCCAGGGAACGGCGATCCGGCACGATGCTCATGCGCCCCATCCGCCACCAGGTACCGATGCCACCGCCCCTCTCCGCGCGGGAGAGGCAAAACGCCGTCTTCACGGCGGAGCGACCGGCGGGCCGCATCGTGGCCCGCCGGACCAAAGCCTATGGCGCGGCGGCGGCCTCGAAGGGCTCTTCCGTCCCGGACACGCCAGATCCCCGGTCCGCCCGGCTGCCGAGGTGACTCGACGGCTTCAAGGCCGGCGCAACACGCGGTGAAACCTGGACCGCCTCGCCTGTTCTGGGGTTACGGGCCGTGCGGGCTTTGCGGCGTCGCACCTTGAAGGTGCCGAAGCCCCGGATCTCGATGTCCACGGAACGGTCGGGAAAAGCGAGGGGCGCCCTGATCATGGCGGTGACGCTGATATGGAGGGGCCATCTGTCAAGTGAGGGTCACGTTGTCTCGCATGGACCGAGGGGAGAGGTCGCCCGAGGTTCGCTTCGACGGTGAATCTGCTGATATACGCCGGTTAGCCCTGCGGCCAGAGCGGCAAGAATTCGGATTCGTCGGGAGCTGGCTCGGTTCAGCATCTGCGATTCGGTCCTCGTCTATGACTGCTCAGGCGGCGCGCCGTCCTGCTTCGTTCTCCACACCGCTCTCCTGCATGAGCGCCCACACAAACCCGGCCAGTTCCCTGGCCACCGCCACCGCCGCGATCTGACTCTTCTTCCGTAACCACCAGCCGTTTGAACCTTGTGAAGACGGTGCTGCCCTTTCCAGCTATGCGCCACAACGCCCGCTGGCTGGCCCTCCTGCCGGCGCTTCAGCGCTTCCCCGCGTCGTGGCGGGAAGCGGTAGCTCCACGCCGCCTGCACCAACACGTGACGAACCCGGCTGTTGCCCGCCTTCGTGATGGAGCCCAGCGTCGGCTTGCTCCGCTCGAATGTTCTGCGGGCACCCGGATGCTCGAAGCGCCGGAAGTCTCCGATCTCGGTCACCAGCACCATCGCCGCCTGGATGGAGATCCCCTTCAGGCAACAGAGGCGTCCCACTGCCTCCCGATAGGTCGGCTCCAGCGCCAGCACCTCGATCTGCCGGTCCAGTTCGTCACGGCGGTCCAGCTTGTACTCGAGCAGTGCCAGATACTCGCCGAAGACCATCTGGTCCTCGGTCTCCAGAACCGCGTCCCGCTGGATCGCTCGCAGCCACGCGAAGTGCTTCTCCGTCCAGTTGTGGCCCTCACGGTACACCAGACCCCGCCGTGCCAGGAACTTCAGGATGTAGTGGCGCGACTTCAGGGCCTCTCGCTGAAACGCCTCCCGGCAGCGTACCAGATCCCGAACCCGCTCCTCCCGCTCCGTCGGAACCCGGATCGTCACCAGCTCCCCCGCCCGGTACAGCCTCGCCAGTTCCTCGGCATCCTTCCGGTCGTGCTTGCGCCGCTCCCCCGGGCGCCGGGGAATCAGCGACGGAGCAACGATCTCGCACGCGTAACCCCAACTCCGGATCGTCCGCTCGAGCACGTAGCCCGCGCCGCTCGCCTCGTAGCAGGCGTGAACCTCGTGCTCCCGCCCCAAGCGATCCAGCAACCGCCTGAGTCCCCGCGGATCGTGCGACAACCGCTTCACGAGCGTGGGCTCCCGCGCACCCTCCGGCAACACCGCAATCATCACGCTGTCCTTGTGGACATCCATCCCGACGAACACCTTCGTCTTCTGCTTCATAGGGCCGGTCTCCTGTTCCGGTTGCGACTCAAACGTCGCATGTGGCTCTCGCACCTCCGACCACCGGGGCGCTAACCCACGGTAAGCCGGCAGGGGCCGGCCCTTCCATACTCTCTACGTTATCGTGGTTTCCGGCGGCGACAGGCGGCGCTCTTTGCAGCCTTGCGGGGGCACCTGTGTAGGATACGTTATCGGTCGGGATTGTTGGACGGAATTGGCCACAACGGCAGGCATGTGTTTCGAGCAGTCTTGAGACTGCGGAGCCCGTACCTACCCGAAGATTCCCACCCGGTGAGCAAGGCCCGGTGCGACGGAGCGCCGAAGAAGCGCCAGCACCGTGGAAGGCGCTCGCATGGAGGACCGGAACCGAGAGCTGCTTGGTCCGGGTCGTCAAGGCAACGTGGTCACGCGCACGAAGGAGAACACATGACGCCCTACGAAAAGATCGTCGCTGGCCTACGCTCATCTAGCGTCGGCACGCACCTGTGGGAGAGCCCGTTCCTCGATGAAGCCCCCGAATTCTTCGTTTTTTCGGAATCGAGGAAGGATTGGCCGGAAATCGGAGGCTTGGTGGTGCTCGCCCACCATCACATGCCCGGGGGCGTTTCGCCGATCCACATCGGCATGACCTCAAACTTCAATAGCTATTTCTCCATATCCCCAGAGGTTCGTGGGGCGCGGGAACGCGGAATCACACACATCCACTTGTTTCCTTTGGAAGGCAAGCAGGAACGTGTCTCCTTACGGGAGAAGCTGAAGGAAGCCAATCCCTACCGCTGATTTTGAGTGATCTGGGCAACCGATGGGGGTCTTGCGGCTGCCTCCGGCGACGCGACGGCCCCCGATCCAGCCCCGGTCGATCCGCCGTCCCCGGCCCCACCGGCGAACCGTGCTCCGGTGCGGGCGCTCGCGGGAGGTCAGGGAGGCTGACAACCATGCGACTTGACTTGACCAACTGGATGTCCGCGCTGAAGGTGCCGAGCGGGCCACGCGCCGGGGAGTACTTTGAGGTCCTGCCGTGGCAGGAGCGGTTCTTCCGGATGGTGGAGCGCGAGCCCGGTGACTTGGCATTGAGCGTGGCGAGGGGCAACGGAAAGACGGCGACAGCCGCAGCGATCGCAACAGCGTGTGTGCATCCCAAAGGGCCGCTGCACGTCCGGGGAGCCGAGACGGTCATCGTCGCCTCCAGTGTCCGCCAAGCGGGGATCGTCTACGGTGACGTGCTGGCGATGCTGTTTCCCGATGGCCGACCGAGGCGGAACGATGCGACCTGGCGGGTGCGGGACAGTAATCAGCTGCGCCGGGTGGATCATCGGCCGTCTCGGGCATCGGTGGAGGTGATCGGGAGCAGCCCGCGCCGGGCAACGGGGCTGCGGCCGCTGTTGATGCTGGCCGACGAGCCCGCCTCTTGGCAGCGAGCGAGCGGGGATCGGTTGCTGGCCTCGTTGCGAACATCATTGGGGAAACAGCCCGGGAGCCGCCTTGTTGCGCTCGGGACGCGACCATATGATCGGGAACACTGGTTCGAGTTGATGCTGAGAGAGGGTCCCTCGCTCTGCTTCGCCGCCGATCCGTCGGCGGACGTGACGGATCCGAAGGTCTGGGCGGCGGCCAACCCGTCCCTCGATCACATGGAATCGCTGCGCAAGCGGATCGCCTACGAAGCCGCTCAGGCAGCGGCAAACCCGTCCCTCCTAGCCGACTTTCGCGCGTTGCGGCTAAACGCCGCCCCGGAGGCGGACCTCATCAAGCTGGCGCGCCTGATCAAGCCGGAGGAGTGGATGGCGGTGGAATCCCCGCCGAACGCGCTGCCCGGTCGCGACGGCAGGCCGATATGGGGCGTGGAGCTCGGTGGCGCGTCGGAATCGAGCGCAATAACCGCGATGTGGCCAACGGGACGACTAGAGGCCTTCGCGGCGTTCCCGTCGCGGCCGGATCTGCGCCAGCGCGGTCGTGATGATGATGTCGGTGACGCCTACTCGCGCATATCCGATGAGGGCTCCCTGATCGTGCTGGGGGGCCAAACGATGGACTACGCGGCGCTGATCCGCGAGGCGTGCAGACGCTTCGGGCTCCCTGGGTCCATAGAGTGCAACCGCCGGAGGCTCAGGGAGGTGGGCGAGGCGCTCGCATCGGCGGGGCTCAGGGGCGTGCGGATCGTTGGGGCAGACAGTGTCGATTTATTCAACTTTTTCTCCTCGTGCAGGAGGGATCGGATTCGGGCCGCGCCGTCACTGCTACTGCGCACGGCGATGTCCGAGGCCCGCATGGACGCCCATGGAACACTATTCAAGCGTACTCGGCGGGGAGTGAAGCTGGTCAAGCATCCTTGGGACGATGCGGCGGTCGCCACCGTCCGCGCGGTCACTGGGCATTCCATGGCGGTGTTGGAGTGGCGTAAGAGAGAGGCTCGAGTTCGAAGAGAGAAGCGGATGGAGCTCATTCGTAAGATGGCCTCCGAGGGGCTGTCGGTTCACGAAATCGCCAGCAGGATGAATGTTCCCTGGAAGACGGTCTCGGCGGTGTTGAGCCCATTGTCGTTGCTGCCCTCGGATCTTGAGGGGTTGAGTTTCTACTTGGAGTCGCCGTTCCGGACTGGATCGCGGGAGGAGCGGGACGAGCGCATCCGCCGCATGGCCGCCGAGGGCCGGTCGCAACGGGCGATCGGCGATGCTTTCGGGCTGTCGCGTTCGAGCATCGGTCGCATTCTTCGGGAGAGCAGCGATGCAAACTGACCACAAACCAGCAAGCGTGTTCGAGCCGCTCACGCTGGAGATGCTCTTTGAAATCTACGGTAAGGAGGTGGACGCCGACCAAGAGTCGGCGGTCGCGGAGCTACGACGGGACCGCGATCGAGATGTTCCTGGGATTCTTCGGGAAGGACGGCTCCTGCTCCGGTCCAACCTGCTGAGGGGCCTCAGGCTGCCGAGGGAGAACAACCCGAACCGGGTGCTGCTCACGCAGGCGGAGTACGAGGCCCTGCTGGAGGTGTCTGTGGAGATGGACTGGCGCTCCCGCCACGCGCTCCTTCAGCGTACCGTGGATCCGAACGTTCGCCACGCCATCGAGCCACAGCCGGATCCGCGCGTTGAGGTCGTTGTCGGACACGAACTCCCGGCCGTAGAAGAAGTTGTCCCGGATATAGCGGACCGACTGCTCGACTTTCCCCTTCGTCTGGGCCCGGTACGGACGGCACGCGCGGATCCGGAGGCTCCAGTGGCGGCTGAAGCGCAGGAACTCCGGGTTCTCGATCAGCCCCGTCCGCCCTCGTCCCGCTTGTCGCCGGTGACGACCGTCTTCATCTGGTCGAACAGCAACTCCGACGGCACGCCGCCGAAGTAGGCGAACGACGCCTCCAGCCCCCGCATCACGACCGGCATCGTCTGGCGCTCGTAGAACTTCAGCCACATCCGCCGCGAGCAGCCCAGCACCACGATCAGCGCGTGCCGCTTGCCCCACGGCAGCCGGAAGTCGGCGAAGTCCACCTGTCCTTGGTGCCCCAGAGGGGTCTCGAAGCGCCGCACCGGCTCCGGCTGCGGCCGGACCTCGCGCACATGCCGCTTCACCTGGTCGTAGCCGCCCTCGCAGCCCGCCTCCCGGATCTCCTCGAACAGCCGCACCGCGCTGAGATCCGGATACCCGGCCAGACGGGTCTCGATGATCTCCTTGTAGGGATCGAGCCGCGAAGGCCGGGGCCGCCTCGGCCCGTACCGGACCGGCCCGTCGTCCAGCTCTCGGTCCAGCCGCCCCGCCGCGATCCAGCGGTACACCGTCCGCTCGCTGACCCCGCAACGCCGCGCCACCGCGGCCTTGCTCAGTCCCTGTTCCAGATAGTGCCGCAACAGCACCCGCGTCTCTCTTCCGAACATCACGTCTCCTTCGTTCAATGGAGACGCGATGGTAGCCAACCCGTTCTCGGCCCTCGCCCGCCTTCGCCCAACATCCCATGGCCGAACCCCCGCCACGGGGCTCAACCCTGACATTTTCAATGCCCACGATCCCGCAACTTGACATGCCCGGTAACAGTCGGCGCGGCGGAGGACGGGGGCCGCCCGTAGAACCTCGTCGCCGTTCGGCGTGCTGGCCGTCCGGCGGCGGTCGGCGATGCGACGATCAGCCGTCGCGGCTGCGCTAGGACCGCAAGCGCAAGCGGGTGTTATCATGAGAAGGCCAACCGCTTCGTCGGCGCTCTCCCAGGAGTCCTCCACCAAGTGGGTTTGCGCACCGGCGGTACCTTGGGTCAGGACCGTATACGCCCGCGAAAACGACGTGGGGTGCCGATGCGCACCCCGGCGCTCCAGACGTGCGCACCGGCCAGGCGGCGGATGTGCTTGCACACCAAGGTCTTGCGCGTTGCTTTCCGAGCAGCCGAGGCCGCAGGGAAAGCGAAGGCGGGGCTGGGAGCGACCCGGCAGTCCAAGGGCCTGCTACGGGTTCGGGGCGGTGCGCGTTTGCGCACCCCGGCCCCACCACCTCGGGTCGCTCCCGCCTATCTACGATGGCCCTAACTCGTTGTCGTTACTGGCGAAGGGATCGGTGTATGCCTAAGGATGCCCCCAGAGTTGCCCCAAACGTACGGCCGCCTCCCAAACGACCGTCGGCAGGGCCTCGTTGCCCTCTCGGCATCGTGAACACCGGGGGGCAGAGCCGTCCGCCCGGACCGGCGACGACCGACCGGGTTCCCCGTCCCCACCGGAGCACGAGAACCAATAACCGAATGATCCCAAGATCGACCAGTGAAGGAAGGAGAACAGAGCGATGACGAGTGTGACCGAAAGCAAGACGCGAGCGCCGGGGCGGTTTCTGCGGCTGCCGGAGGTGATCGCCCGCACAGGGCTGTCGCGGAGCACGATCTACTTGCGGCTGGATCAGGGCCGCTTTCCCCCGCCCGTCTCGCTGGGCGGACGCGCGGTGGGCTGGATCGAGTCGGAGATCGACGAGTGGATGCGCAACCGGATCGCGGAGAGCCGAAGCGACGCGGGATGACGGCGGTTCCGCCCCGTCGCGCCCGCCCCGGATGATCGTCAGCGGCTCGGGCCGGAATCGCGTTCCCGCGCGCGCTGGCGCATCATCTCCAGCGCCCGTCTGACGGGGTTGTGCGAAACCCGGTTCCTTAGTCGTCGGCCAAGCGCTTCACTTGCCCGCCCAACCTCTCGACCAGCCGCAGCAAGGTCCTGCTCCGCTCGGCCTGCCGCTCGGCTTGCCGCCGCAAGGCTTCGATCTGCCCGGCCTGCCGCTCGCCTTGCCGCCGCAAGGCTTCGACCTGCTCCGAGTGCGAACGCTGTTCCCTCTCGTACTGCTCGGACAACTTCTCCAAAGCCTCCGTCAACTGCCGCTCCAAGCCTGTCATACAGTTCCCTCACTCTCTCGACAGCTTCACGTAGGGCCGCTCGCCCAAGGTGAAGTCCGTGCGGACCCTCGTTCCGGCGGGCAGCGTCACGTACCGCTCCCCGTTCACCTCCCGCAGCGTCACGCCCCAGGTCGTCTCCTCGATCTCCGCCAGCATCTCGCGCGCGCCCAAGAGCCGCAGATTCACGTCCCCCAGCTCCTCGAACCGGGAATCGATGGTCCTCGACAGCCAGTGCGTCGTCACCCAAGCGCCGCCGTAGATACCGAGGAAGAGGCTCACCCCGACGACCAGGGGCCTGAGCCACGCCTTGAGCAGTAGCTCGCGCATCCGCCCGGTCGCCTCCGCCGTATCGGCCTCGATGGAACGCAGCGCGTCGCTCGCGACGGCGCTCAAGTTCTCGCCAAGCCGCGCGAGCTCGCGCGCGGCCGTCTCCTCGATCTGCCGCCGGTCGGTCTCCATCCGGCGCTGCAGCCGCGCGTTCAAGTCGTTCGGGGTGGAAGTCGTGCTCATACAGCGCTCCTCTCAGCCGCCACCGCTTGCCGGTGTCCGGATCGCGGGCGGTCAGGTAGTCCATGCCTTGGCGCGGCACGTCGAGGCCGACCTCCTCGAGTGCGGAGACCACGTCGTGGCGGGTCCGCACCGCGCCCTGCGCGACGCGCTGCGCCAGATAGTCGCGGATCAGATCGCGCGGGTTCGGCTCGCGTTTGAGTCCGGCCCGCAGCTTCGACGCCTCGATGTAGGCCCGGTGTCCCGGCTGCTGCGTCCTCGCCCGCGCTGGATCGTCCGGACGGCTCCAGCCGTTGTCGTGGTTGAAGGCGTCGCGAAGCGGATCGAAGCTCCGTTGCCAACCGGGCGGCGCGATGTTCAGGCTGCGGCCCGTTTCGAGATCGCACTGCGCCGCGAGGATGTGCGCGTGGACGCCGCCGCCGCGCTCGCGGTGCAAGACCGCCGTCCACGAGTAGCGGTCCGGCTCCAGCCCGGCCCAAGCCGTCTTCTCGAACTCGTCCAGGACCGCCTCGATCTGATCGTCGGTCGGCTGGTCCTCCGGCCCCCACGCGATGACGGCCGATGTGTACTTCCGCTCGAAGTCGAGCGAGTCGGCGACGGCGGCCACCATGTCCGGATCACCGCGGACGACTTCGACTCCCTCGCGTCTGTTGCCCTCGGCGTCCCGCTCGCCGACGAGATAATCGACCGCCGCCCGGGCCGAGCCTTTGCCGTGGGGGAGAAACTTAAGGTGCATCGCCAACGCCCCCGCCTGTGCGGGCCACTCTGCGCAACACCCGCTCGAACGACACGAGGTGCGCGATCACGGTGACGCTCTCGGCGGCCGTCTTGTGGGTGTTAACCCAGCGCACGAGTTGGTTCAGGTTGTTTCCGATGCGCGCGATCTGGCGGATGCGCTCGCTCTCGACGGCCATGGCGGGCGCGGTCCATGTCCGCGTCCGCGCCATCGCCTCCCGGAGCAGCGCGGAGGGGGAGACGCCCGCCGCGGCCGCCTTGGCCCGCCAGGCGGCGTGCTTCGCGGGCGTGACCCGAGCGGCGACCATCACGGTGCGGCGTTCAGCCATGGGCGCACCGGCGACGAGGTTCGGAGCGCGGTCTCCCGCGCTCGACCGCTGGTCTCCCAGCGGCGCGGTTGGCCGGGGGTTCCAGGGGGGCGCAGCGTCCCCCTTGCCAGACCGCAGTGTTCAACACTGCGTGGGCTGGCTGACGCCCCTTAAGAGCGTGAGCCAGCCCCCCGGCGCGTGCGCCGAACGACCTCCGGCGGCGGGGTTCCCGGGGCTGCGAAGTCTCCATGACCGTATACGGAGAGGCCCGGTTCCAACCGTGTCAACCGCGCCAATCGAGGCGGCTTCCCATGACTTCCAGAGCCGTCCCGAAGGCGCGCCGGGCTCCGCCAGCGGCGCCCCCGTCGCCCACTCGCCGGGAGATGATCCGGGCCGTACACGGGAGGCGGAAGGGGAGGGCCGCGCGGCTGATGGCCGCGACCGTGAAGGCGGCCCCCGACCGACGGGAGATGAGCCGCGCGGTGGACGGGAGCTTGGAGGCGCTGGGGCTGGAGGGCCACGAGGCGCTGGTCGTCGCGGACGACGATATCCGGCACGGCCAGAGCATCATCATCCCCATTCCCCGGCCTCGCCGGGCCAGAGGCCCCGAGCGTGGCGGCGGAGGGTTCGAGCGATGAGCCGCGATGTTGGTATCTTGATTCCTCAACCCGGCGGCCCCAGAGGGTTAGATTGGATACACTGCCCCTGCATGAGACGAGAGTAGCGAATGGCCCGACACACGGAACCGTTGGTGAACGCCGTCTTGGCCGATGCTCTGGACAGAAGGCATCCGCGATGGCAGGTGACCGCCGAGCAATCTGACGTCTTCGACCACCGGGGACTGCGACCCGATATCGTTGTTAGGCTCGGAGGTGCCCCACCTATCATCTTGGAAACGGAGTTCTCACCGGCGACCACCGTCGAGGAGGACGCCCATGCCCGGTTGGGCAAACTCACGAAGGACTCCGGCTTCAAAATCGAACAGGTTATCGCGGTTCGCTTGGACGCGGTGCTCCGGCGTGCCAGCAATCTTCCGGCCGCAGTCGAGGCGACGCGGGTCGAGTGGTGTGTTCTTTCGGGCCACGACGACCACACCCTGCGGTGGCCGGACCGAGGTTGGCTCTGCGGGGGGATCGACGATCTCGCCCGTGCAATCGAGGAGGTTTCCCTCTCGGAGCGTTTGGTTGCGGAGGGTCTCACGATTCTGGAACAGGGTGTGCGGCACGCTGCTCATATCCTCCGCGCCGATGCAGCTGAGACATCTCGGACAGGGTTGGAAGCGACCGCTCGCCTGCTGCACCAGGAAGACAGCGAGCAGACATCGCGTATGGCGATGGCGATCATCGCGAATGCGATGACCTTCCACACCACACTGGCCGGCCTGCATGGCATCCCACATCTGGATAGCCTGCGCGGGGCATCCGGCAGCATCCTTCGGCCACGACTGCTCCAGTGCTGGCGGGATATCCTGCGAATCAACTACTGGCCGATCTTTAAGATCGCGATTGATCTCCTGCTGACCATTCGCGATGCCCCGGCCTTGATCATCATGGACCGGCTCGCCGATGTCGCCCACGAGCTTGCCAGGATCGGGGCGACCAGCCTCAACGATCTCTCCGGGCGGATGTTTCAGCGCCTGATCGTGGATCGCAAGTTCCTCGCCACGTTCTACACCCTTCCCAATTCGGCCGCGTTGCTGGCCGAACTTGCGGTACCGGATCTTGATGTGGATTGGGGAGATGCATCCGCAGTCCAGAAGCTGCGGATGGGCGACCTCGCTTGTGGGACCGGCACCCTTCTGCTGGCGGCCTATCAGGGCGTGCTTTCGCGGCACCGACATGCCGGGGGCGATGACGCAGAGCTGCACGCTCGGATGATGGAGCGTGGCTTGGTGGCTGCTGACATCATGCCTGCGGCTACGCACCTGACAGCCTCGAATCTCTCCGGGACCCACCCGGGGATCACGTTTGAGCGAACGTGCGTATACACCATGCCTTACGGTCGACAACCTCAGGAACAGGAACTCCCAATCGCCATCGGGTCGCTCGACCTCTTGGACGAGGGCCATGCGTCGATGGCGCTCTTTGGAACCGGCCAACGGCAGGCGCGCGGGGACAGAGACGACGAGGAGAGTGTCGATGCTCGCGTGGAGATCCCTCCGCAGTGTCTTGACTTGGCCATCATGAATCCGCCGTTCACCCGTCCCACCAATCACGAGTCGACCACGGTGCCCGTTCCGTCGTTCGCCGGTTTCGACACGAGCACGACCGAACAGCGGGCGATGTCGAGGCGCCTGAGTCAGATCGGACGCTACATGGAATCGCGCGTCGGTAATGGAAACGCGGGTCTGGCCTCGCACTTCGTGGACCTTGCCCACGCGAAAGCCCGTCCGGGTGGCGTGATCGCCTTGGTGCTGCCCGCATCGTTTGCGCAGGGAGGGTCGTGGGAAGCGGCACGCGAACTGGTCGAAGCGGCATACGAAGACATCGTGGTCGTGACGATCGCGGCAAGCGGAAACACCGACCGGGCGTTTTCCGCTGACACAGGAATGGCTGAGGTACTCCTAGTAGCCAAGAAGAGGATGGCCGCTGACTCGGGGAGCCGTTCCACCCTTTTTGCAAATCTGAAGCGGCGTCCGAAGAGCCTCCTCGAGGCCACTGACGTGGCGCGCGCGATTCGCGAACTGCCGCGCGACGGTGAGGTGGCAGGCTGGCTGTTGGTGGGAGACAGTTCAGTGGCTGGCAGCTACGTGCGTGATAGGCTCTCCACCACCGGAGCGGCCGGGATCAGCAACCCTGATCTGGCCAGCACGATGCTGGCTCTGGGCAGCGGCGTCCTTCAACTGCCTCGTCGGAAGGACGCTCTCGATGTTCCCATCGCGACGCTATCCGCACTCGGGAGCCGTGGGCCAATCGACCGTGACTTAGTGGGCCGCGGCTCGCAAGGCTCACCTCGGGGGCCTTGGGACATGGTAGGGTACACCGAGGCCGAGACGCCACCAACCTACCCCTCCCTATGGGCACATCACGCCCCAAGGGAGCGCTGCTTGGTAGTGGAACCGGATCGTGCGGGCCGTGTTCGGGAGGGTTGTCACGAAGCGGCGGTTGAGAGGTGGAAATCGGCGGCCAGCCAACTTCACTTCAATCGGGATTTCCGGATCAACTCTCAAAGCTTGGCAGCATGCCTGACACCGGCACCGGTAATAGGTGGGAGGGCTTGGCCCAGCTTTCTTATGGATCGCCCGGAGTGGGAGATGCCTGTCATACTGTGGGCCAACTCTACACTCGGCCTCATGTCCTTTTGGTGGAAGGGGTCCAGGCAGCATCAGGGGCGAGCTTCGATGACGTTGAGCCGTTTGCCGGAGTTGCCAGTCCTTGATCCCCGCCAACTCGGCGAAGGCCAGATCCAGAAGGCACAGGAGCTTTTCGCGGAGTTCCGGAACCATCCGCTACTGCCGGCCAACGAGGCGTATCGCGATCCGGTGCGGGCGGATCTTGATCGAGCGGTGCTCATGAGCCTCTTGGGCCTACCCGAGGAAATCGAGGATTCGCTTCGGTTACTCCGCAATCAATGGTGCGCGGAACCGAGTGTACACGGTGGGAAGGATACGCGAATCCGGGCTTGAGAAAGGAGAAGAGAAGTGACGAAGCCGACCAAGAACGTAGACGGAAGCACCGGAGCCAAAGGGTCGGTGAGCGGCGGGCATGTCGGAACCGGCTCGACCAGCGCCGCGCCGCGAAAGCGGAGGCGTTGGCGTCGGACGATCTCCATTGAGGAACGCAAGAGTCGTGTACGCGTGTGGGTAACCAAAGCCGCTGCGTGCTGGGTCTTCTTGGGGAGTGCTGTCCTTGTCGCGGCGTTATGGATCGAGGAACTGGATGCGGACAAACTGCAAGCGGCCAAAGACATATACATGACCGTCTTGCCCGTCGCGACAGGCGTCATCACCTATTGGTTCGCGAGTCGAGGCATCTCAAGCAAGAACAGCAAGCCGCCGCATCCAGAGGAGGAGAAGGAGGAATCGGAGCAGTAGCGATTGCCGAGGCCCAAAGCTCAGGAGTGGGCCACAAGGAGTTGGCTGCTATCTGGCGGACCGCGCCGATTCCGAACGGCCTCACGGAGCTACGCGTGCCTCAAGATGGGCGTCGGCATCATCACCGGTGCGGTTCCCGCCATTCACTGCTGCGACCCGGCCATTCTTACGCGACCTATTCCGGTGACATTCGGCGGCCGTCGAGGCGGCTGTCCGCGCGGAGCAGCCCGAGCCCGTTGGAGCGCGGCGTGCGATTTTCCCACCGATGGCTGTGGGAGGAATGCGGCCTCACGCGCCTGGCGCTTCTTCGCCTACCGGGAAGCGACGGGCCGCGCGTCGGCCTTCCACATCCCGGGTAACGTTGGGCTGCGGACGAGTTCCGGTGCTTTGAGGGGCCCCGGCTCGGTCTCCCCCGCCCGGAGCCGGTCCAGATAGTCGGCCCAAGCCTGCATCATCGCGTGCCGCTCGGGCAGGAACTTCGTCCGGTTGTAGGCGCGGCCGTTCGGGTCCCTGACGCGGTGTGCCAGTTGGTGCTCGATGAAGTCGGGCCGGAAGCCCAGCACCTCGTCCAGAATCGTGCGCGCCATCGCGCGGAATCCGTGAAGGGTCATCCGATCGCTCGGGATGTCCAGCGCCCGGAACGCGCCCAACAGCGTGGCGTGGCTCATCGTCCGCTCCCGCTTCGGATAGCGCGCGTTCGGGAAGACGAAGCGGTGATGCCCGGTCAGCGTGTGAACCTCACGCAGAATCCCGACCGACTGACGAGCCAGCGGGACGATGTGCGGCGTACCGGTCTTGCCGACCGTGTAGCGCCACTCGCCCCCCTCCAGATCGATGCCGGCCCACTCGGCTTTCCGCAACTCGCCGGGCCGTACGAAGAGCAGCGGCAACAGGCGGAGCGCGCAGCGGACGGGAAGTGTTCCCGAGTAGCCGTCCAGAAGCCGGAGCAGCGGGGCGACCTCCTTGGGGTCGGTGATCGCGGCGTAGTGTTTGATCTTCACGGGCGGAAGCGCCCCCCGCAGGTCCCACGACACGTCCCGCTCCGCACGGCCCGTCGCCACAGCGTAGCGTAGCACGCGCCCGCA
Organism: Longimicrobiales bacterium; assembly: GCA_965232315.1. Classification (GTDB taxonomy): domain Bacteria; phylum Gemmatimonadota; class Gemmatimonadetes; order Longimicrobiales; family Gaopeijiaceae; genus BD2-11. Next base: position 271,466 of record CBDDPN010000031.1, read on the forward strand.
GGTCTGGAGGATCGTGTGGGCCATGGGCAGGTGGCCGCGCTCCTCGACGCTGCGCACCACGGCCAGCAGTTCCGGCGCGGTGATCTCGGCAACCGCCGTGGCACCGATGTAGGGGAAGACATCGTGCCGGAACTCGCGTTCCAGCCTCTTCGAGTGCCTCGTCGACCAGTTGGGCGAGTGCTTGGCGAGCCATTCGGTCGCCACGGCCTCGAAGCTGTCCTCGGCCCCTTGCCGCCGGGACCGCTTCTGAGCCTTCCGGTGGGCGCTCGGGTCGATGTCCCGCGCCAGCAGCTTGCGGGCCTCGTCCCTGCGCTGCCGCGCGAGCTTCAGCGAGACCTCGGGAAAGATCCCCATCGAGATCCGCTTTTCCTTGCCCGCGAAGCGGTACTTGAAGCGCCACGCCTTGGTGCCGCGCGGTGCGATTTCGAGGTAGAGGCCGCGGCTGTCGTAGAGCTTGCGCGGCTTCTCGCGGGGCTTGGCCTTGCGGATGGCGGTGACTGTCAGTGGCATGTTGGGGCATCCTGTAAGAGCTATGGAAGTATGCCCCCGAATGATGCCCCAATAAATACCCGGCTGTCAAGGGGTGAAAGCGGATCTTGTCGGAACACGAAACGCTGGTAAATCATTGCAATAAAAGCGTTCTTGGAACCTCGTGGGACTTCAATAAACATCAATAGGTAGTTCGCTCCCAGCCAGCGATCCCTGCGCGGGAAGGCGATCCGAGCGCCGCTTCGAGGCGGCGGAGTATCCGTTCGCTCGAACGTCGGTTCGTTTGACCGGCGGGTATCGCCCGGCGAGCCGAGGTCGCGGTGGCTCTCGGCCACATCCTCCCAGGCCGCGCGGCCGCCCATGGTGGGAAACGACCTTCGAAGCCATAGCCAACGAATTCAAGAATTGGGAAGTCTCCACCGGTCAACGTACTGGTCGTAGGGAATCGTGAGGCCATTTCACCTCTCACCCATCCTGTACTCCTTCGGCGGCTCAGCACCGAGCAGGTGCCTCACGAAGTAGTCCCACCTCCTCCGAGTCATGTAGTTGTAGGCGACGCCAAACAACCCATGGCCAGCGTTCGGGTAGAGGATCAGATCGAAGTCCTTGTTCTCGGCGATCAGGGCGTCCACCAGAAGCAGGGTTCCGTAGGGCGGGACGTTGTCGTCCTGCATGCCGTGCGTAATCAGCAACTTGCCCTTGAGGTTTTCGGCCAGTAACTGGTTCGCCTGGTTGTCGTAGTTCGTAGTGCCGTCCGGGTACTCCTCCAGCAGTCCGTGCCATTTCTCCCCCCAGTCGTCCTCATAGCTGCGGTTGTCGTGGTTGCCCGATTGGGCCACCGCGACCCTGAAGAAGTCCGGATACCGAAGGATGGCGTCCGCCGCCGCGTATCCCCCACCGGAACCGCCGTAGACGCCTACTCGGTCGATGTCGATCCATGGATGCCGTTCCGCCAACTGCTTCATGCCGGCGATATGATCGGGGAGCCCGTTGTCTCCCATGTTCCCGTAGTATGCCTCGTGAAAGGACTTCGAGCGCTCCGGCGTCCCCATGGCATCGAGTGCCACCACGATGAACCCCAGCTCCGCAAGTGCCCGCTCGGACTTTTGAGGCCAGAACTGCCGACTCCCGACACTCCCCGTCGATGGCCCGGGGTAGATGTGGTTGATGATGGGATACTGCTTCGAGGGATCGAAGTGGCTCGGCCGCCACATCAGTCCGTAGAGATCCGTCTCGCCGTCCCGGGCCTTGACCGAGAACGGGACCGGGGGCTGCCACCCGACCTCCAGGATCCGGGATATGTCGGCTTCCTCAAGCGGCATCACCAGGTCGCCTTCCATATCCCGAACCACCGTGCGCGTGGGTACCACCGGAGTCTCGATCCGGTCGATGAAGTAGTCGCCGCCAGGAGAGACGGTGACGGTGTGATTGGCGCTGTCGGCGGTCAGTAGCTTGATCCCTGAACCGTCCATTCGCACACGGTAGAGGTACTCGAAGTATGGGTCGCCCGGTTCACGCCCGTTGCCCACGAAGTAGACGACCCGTTCTTCCTCGTCCACGCGCAACACGTCGAGGACGTTCCACTCCCCGCCGGTGACCCGATTTTTCCGACTGCCGGTTTCGAGATCGTAGAGGTACAGATGCCCCCAGTCGTCCCGCTGGGAGTACCAGAGGATCTCGCTGCTCGCCGAGAGCAGGCGCCAGTTGGCTTGCCGGAAGCCCGTATTGACGAACGTCTCGGCTCGTTCGACAAAAAGGTCCCTCACCTCTCCGGTTTCGGGGTCGGCGACGCGGACGGTGGCTTCCTTGTGGTCACGCGAGGTGGAGACGAAGACGAGGTGCGATCCATCGGCGCTCCACTCGACGTCGGCAAAGGCCCCTCCGCAGAAGATGTGGTCGCACACCGAGGAGCGGTGAGGGTCGGGGGGCATCTGCAGCCGCACGACGCGGCGCCCGTCGGGACCGTCCACGTTGATCACGACCCGCTCAATGCGGAAGATGACGCTGTCTCCTGGGAGGGGATACCGCCACGCTTCCAGCTTCGGATGCCCGACATTCGTGGTCACCAGGTACATCATCCCGACGCCCCGCGCGTCGTGCTGGAAGGTGGCGATCCGGCGCGAATCGGGCGACCATCGGAGGACCGGGCGCGGGTTGCGCGCCCAGCCGGCGTTGTTGGTGGCGTAGCCGAAGTCCTCGATACCATCGGTGGTGAGCCGGGTCTCATCGCCCGTCTCCAGGTTGCGGACCCAGAGGTTGTGGTCGCGGATGAAGGCGGCCAAGCGGCCGTCGGGTGAGGCCACTTCGGGCCCCCGTGGGGATGGGGGTGCCGCGGTGGGTTCGGCCGCTCCCCGACACTGGTAGGCTCGGAGGTCGCAGCGATACGACCCTTCCCGCAGTTGTAGGTGGGCTGAATCCGAATCGCGCTCGAAACGGAGACTCCGAACGGGAAGGGCGAAGGGATCGGGGGCAATGCCGGAGGCCTCTTCCAGTGCCGCGGCCAGCCGCGGGTGATCGAAGGCGACGCGGCGGATCCCGGCGGACGGGTCCACCATCATGTGCTCGCTCCCTTCCCGGGTCGAGATCCGGTACCAGAACCTGTCGTCGTCCAGCCAGTTCGGAGTTACCCACCAATGCATCATCCTCGGGGCCGTGTAGAGGAGCCGCTCAGCACGAGCGTAGTCCTCGGCGGTGAGAGCTTCCTGGGCCTGGGTGGCGAAAGGTGGGGCCACAAGCGTCACGGCGAGGAGGACTGCCATGGTTCGAATCATTGAGGGCTTTTCCTTACTTCGTGCTCTTGTTGGTGCTCACGCCTCAGCTTCTCGTCGGCGTTGAGGTCCCTGCCCAGGATCTCGACTAGCACGTCGCCCCTGGCCGGGGCAGGCTTCCTCAGGCGCTTCGCGCCACTGGCATCCGTTGGATGGTGACTCCACCCAAGCTTAAGCTAAGCGAACCATGGACACCGCCACGACCGTCGTGTCGGAGGATGTCGCTGTAAGCGTCAGGGGATCGTCGTCCTGGAACAGACTCTCGACACCGGAAACCGTGAGTGACCGGCCTGCCGTCAAGGTCGGGTCGGGAAACTCG